>NZ_UFTA01000002.1 GCF_900445265.1 Anaerococcus octavius | reverse complement strand
ACATGCCTCCTCATAACTTATTCTTTGTGTGCTTCTATAACTTTTTGTGTAATTTCTTTTGGCACTTCTTCGTATCTTTCAAAATCCATTGCAAAAGAGCCTCTAGCTGATGTTTGACTTCTTAAATCAATGGCGTAGGTTAAGACTTCTGATAAAGGTGCTTCAGCAATAATAATTTGGTTGCCATCTGCTTGTGGATCCATACCTAATATTCTGCCACGTCTTTTATTCATATCACCCATTACATCTCCCATGCTTGATTCCGGAACTCTAATTTCTAGTTTCATAACAGGTTCTAAAAGTATTGGGTCTGCTTCTTCTATACCCTTTTTGAAGGCAAGTCTTGCAGCAGATTTAAATGCTTGCTCATTACTATCAACTGGATGGTAAGAGCCATCATAAAGGGTTGCGTGGATACCAGTTACTTTAAAACCAGCTAATGGTCCTTCTAATAAAGATTCTTCTAGTCCTTTTTCAACTGCAGGGAAATAATTTTTAGGAACCGCTCCACCAAATACTTCTTCATCAAATATAAAGTCTTCATCTGTTGGTTCAAATCTGATAAATACATCCCCGTATTGACCTGCACCACCGGATTGTTTTTTGTGCTTACCTTGGACATCAGAATTGCCTTTTATAGTTTCCCTATAAGGAATTTTGTAATCTACAACTTCTGTATTTACTCCGTAGTTGTCACGAAGTTTATCCATGATTACTTCTAGTTGAACATTTCCAAGACCAGATAATATTTGTTGGTGAGTCTCTATATTTCTTTCGTCTTTAAAGGTTGGGTCTTCTTCCATTAATTTTTGTAATGCTTCAGAGATTTTATCTTCATCATTTTTGCTAATAGCATTTATCGCATAAAATAAAACTGGTTTTGGATATTTGATTTGCTTGTATTCTATTTTATTAGCAGCTGTTGCAAGAGTATCGCCTGTTGATAATTCGTCAAGTTTTGTAAAGGCACCGATGTCCCCTGCTACTACCTTGTCAGTTTTTATTTGTTCTTTTCCTCTTAAATAAAATAAGTTAGATGCCTTTAATTCTTTATTTTTGCTAACATCCAAAATTTTATCATCTTTAGAAACCGATCCTGATAAAACTTTAAACATAGAAATTTTTCCAACAAATGGATCTGCTAAAGTCTTAAAAACCACTGCAGAAAATGGTGCATCTTCGTCTGGATCAAAAGCTTCATAACCTTCTTTTACTCTAAAACCAATATTTGCCGCTTCATCATCTATAGACGGCATATACTTAGTAATTACTTCTAGAAGTTGAGTAAGACCTATTTCTTTTTCGCTAGAACCTGCAATAAGTGGTACAACAGTTCCTTCTAAAATAGCTTGTGTAAGACCTTTTCTAAACTCACTTTCAGAAAATTCTTCTCCCTCAAAGAATTTTTCCATAAGTGAATCATCAGTTTCTGCTACAGCTTCTATAATCTCTTCATAAACCGCATCCACTTCTGCTAAACGAATCTCTGGGATTTCAACTTCTTTTTTCTCGCCATTTTCGTAAGTATAGGCTTTTTTATCTAGAACATCGATTATCCCTTCAAACTTATCGCCTTCTCCAAGCATAAGGGTAAGTGGAATTACTTTTTTACCAAACTCAATGTGAAGGTCTGACACAACCTTGTTAAAATGAGCATTTTCCTTATCAAGTTTATTTACAAAAATAATTGATGGTAGGTTGATTTCTTGGGTATAATTCCAATATTTTTCTGTACCAACTTCTATGCCATTTTCTCCATCAATTACAAAAAGTGCAGCCTCACTTGCCCTCAGAGCCTGTAAAACTTCGCCTTCAAAATCAAAAAAACCAGGAGAATCTATAAAGTTTATCTTGTAGTCTTCGTATTCTATAGGAATTATTGAAGTTTGTATAGAAATACCTCTTTTTTTCTCTTGAGCTTCATAATCCGAAACCGTATTTTTCTCTTCAACTCTTCCTTTTTTTTCTACTGCACCAGTTTTATATAAAAGTGCTTCAGCAAGGCTAGTTTTTCCACTTGCTGAGTGACCGACTAAAGCTAAATTTCTTATTTTAGATGTACTATAATTTTTCATACTTTTCTCCTTTGTGAAAACATTTATATTCTTCTAAAAAAATATGTTTTATAAATCCTTATAAGTTATATTATATAGTAATTCAATTTATTTTTCCATATTTTAGAAAATGTTTTCCAGTTTGTTCTTTGTTAAATTATATACCCATTTTTAAAATAAAAAAAGAGCACCTATTGGCACTCTATTTTTTAAAAGCACGTTTTAGATAATCCTTAAAGGATAGGGATCTTCTAAGTTTTTCGCCTGGTATATATTTATTTATTGCTCGCAAGGTTTTCTTATTGTCTTGTGTAGTAAAAATAAAATCTCCATTTTGTTTAGTATGTAAAGCAAATCTTGGAATTTTATTTTTAAAGATAACTTCTGCTGTAATAAGATCTACTTCTGTCCAAGGGATTTGAATATAATCTCTAGGATTTTTCTCATTATAATATTCAAAAGCCTTATCACCTATAATAACATCTCCAGAGCTAGTAAAGCCCTGGAGGTGTTTTGCTTTTATAGTTAAGTCTATACTTTTATTTTGTGAACTAAGCATTACATTATATTAAAGTATCTAGCAATAATACCTATAGCAAATAGCGCAAGGATTATTGTTATTGGCGAAACATCTTTTTTAAGTAGCTTTGATACACCTAGTGTTAATAACAATGGAACTAGTCCTGGTATTAGCATATCTAAGTTATCTTGTAAGGTTGTAACTTTTTCTGGACTAAAGGCATCTGCTCCGTATGTTTCATACATTTCTAGAGCATGTTTTATACCTTCTGATCCTGTTGGTAGATTTGCCCAATCTATAAATGTCTTGCTATCTTGTGTTACTTTTGTAATTGTAACTGGGAAATCTACATTTACCCACCTTTGTACTAGTGCACCTATTACAAACATACCAAGGATAGAAGCCATAAGGGTAATTCTGCCTAGAAGTCCGCCTGATAAGTCTTTGGTTATTTCATTTCCTGCTTTATATCCTGCTTCTTGGGTTTTCCATAAGAAAGCATATCTAATTAGATTCCAAAGTACAAAAAATAGAATTGGTCCTAGTGGGTTTCCACTTAAAGCTAATGATGCACCTAGAGCTCCTAATATAGGTCTAATTGTAAACCAGAAAACTGGGTCACCAACACCTGCAAGAGGACCCATCATACCAACTTTTACACCGTTGATAGCTGCATCATCAATAGCAGTTCCATTTGCTCTTTCTTCTTCCATAGCAAGTGTTACACCTAAAACTGGTGCAGATACATATGGATGAGTATTATAAAACTCTAAGTGACGTTTTAATGCTGCAGTTTGGCTAGCTTCATCGTGGTATAGGTATTTTATAGCTGGAATCATAGAATAAACCCAACCACCATTTTGCATTCTTTCGAAGTTCCATGTTCCTTGTAAGAATTGGTGCCTATTACAGATTTTTTTTCTTACATCTTCTGGCAATTCTAGTCTGCCAGCATTTCCATTTACTACTTTTGCTTGGTCTTCTTCTTTTGTTTCTACTACATCAGTTTTTTCTGTTTCTTCTTTTTTATTAGCAGGATCTTCATTTTTTATAACTTCTTTATTAGAGTCTGCTTCAAAAACTTCTAAGTCTTTTTCTTTATTGTTATCAGTCATAAGATCCCTCCTTAATAATCGTTTATTATATCGCCAAGTGGATCACCAGAGTTTCCTCTAGCTCCGCCACTATTTTGGGCAATGCCTTTAAGTTTCATATATATAAGTGCAAATGCAACACCTATTACACCAAGTCCTATTAGGGTAATATCTGGTATAGCTGCAATTACAAAACCTAAGGCAAAGAATGGCCAAGTTTCTTTGGTGCTCATCATATTTAATACCATGGCATAACCTACTGCTGCAACCATTCCACCGCCTACTTGCATACCACCTTTTAGCCATTCCGGCATAGAATTTAGGGCATCAGTTACTACTTTTGCTGGGATAAAACATAAAATAAGTGCAGGAATAGCAATTCTAAGTCCTTGCATAATAACACCAGCCCAGTGAATTCTTTCTATTTTTTTGAAATCTGCAGTTTCTGCAGCAGAGTCCATAGCATGAACCATAGGTATTGCAAGAGTTCTTGCAAGCATGGTTAAAAATAATCCAGCTACTGATAGTGGGATTGCTAGAGTAATAGCTGTACTTCTAGCTTCGGCAGCATTTGTAGTACCACCATTTAAAGCAAGAGCCATGATTATAGCTGATGCAACAGATGCTAAGGCTGCATCCGGAGCAATAGCTGCTCCTACATTTGACCAACCTAGGGCCAACATTTGTAGTGCTCCTCCTAGCATGACACCTTCTTTTAAGTGTCCAGTTACAAGTCCAATTAAAGTACAAGCAACTAATGGTTGATGAAATTGGAATTGGTCCAAAATACCCTCACAACCAGCTAGAAAGGCCACTATAAAGATTAAAATAATATTAATAGCAGTCATTTTTTCTCCTAATTCATATTTAATTCTGATTTTGCTTTTTTTAGCATATTATCAAGATTTTCTCTTTTATCAGCAGGTACTTTTCTTACATCAAAATTAATGCCGTTTTCTCTTAATTTTTCTATAGTTTCTACATCACTTTTGCCCATAGAAATGGCTGTTGTAAGGTTTACTTTTCCTTCTGAATAAGACATTGATCCAATATTTACATTATCAAGTTTGCCACCAAGTTCAATTAGTTGTAAAACATCTTGTGGTTTTTCAAATAAAAGCATAGCACGAGTTGCACCAAATCTTGAGTCTTCTAAAATCTCTTTCATTTTCCAAACTGGTACTACGTGTGCTTTTACTCCTGGTGGTTCTGCTTCCATTACCATTGATTTACGAAGCTCATCTTTACTTACTGCATCAGATACTACTATGATGCGGTCAGGTTTAGTAGCTTTGGTCCAACTAGTTGCCACTTGACCGTGCAAAAGTCTAGTGTCAATACGAGCTAGGACTATATCGATTTTTCCATCTCCAATTACTGCTCCTTTTGGTATGGAACCATCAGAAGCTTTTTTTGCATCTACTAAAGCTTGGGCATCATCGTCATCGCTTGCTTTAGTTTCAACTTTTTCGCTAGCTTCGTTTAAGTTTTCTGGTTTGATCTTTACTCCTTCTTTAGCTGAGCCTACAATTGCTTTTGCAATATCGTGTGAAGATTCGCTTGTAAATCTTTCTGATAGGGCTTCTATAACCATTGGTAGATTCATGCCAGCAACAATCGCCCATTTATCTTCATGACCTTCAAGTAGGTTTGAAGTTTGGTTAAATGGAGTACCTCCCCAAAGATCAACTAGAAATAAAATCTCATCGCAATCTATTTTTTTGATAGCAGCTTCAAGATCACTTCTTAAGTCATCTGGTCCCATGCTTGGTAAAAGAATTGCTGATTCAAATTTTTCTTGTTCACCAAAAATCATTTGGGCAGATTCTTTGATACCTTCAGCAAAGTGCCCATGACTTGCAAGTATTATTCCTACCATCTTCTCTCCTTTCCTTAAAATAAATATTTCTATAAATTCATATAAGAATGATTTTACATACTTATTATATCATAAATTTAACGAATTTTGTCAGCTGGGTAATATATATTTGCATCATATCTTGCTTTTGTTATAACATCCATATAATTTCTGGTTTTTTCTAACAAACTATGAACTTTATTTTTATCATGAGTTCTTAAAATCTCTTCTATCTCAACAAATTCATAATATAATCTACTTTTACTTTCTTGATTATAATTAAATTCAGAAACTTTATCTTCATGAGTTTTTGTTAATCTAAATTCTCCAAAATTATTTAAAGCACCAGGGATTTCTATAGTTGCATTTTCTCCTTGAATGGTATTTATAATTGGAGCAGCTGAATCTTTTGAACCTATACATGAAACTATAAAGTCCTCATAATCCAAAATAACAATTCCAGATGTATCTATATCTTTACTTATATTTGCAAAATATTTTACATTTTTTGGCAGACCAAATGTATCAACAGCAAAGGCAACATTATATAAATTTAAGTCTATTAATGCCCCACCTGAATTTTCTAGTAAAAACACTGGTTCAATAATATCTTCTTTAAAATTGTCATATCTTGATGAATATTGAGAATAATTAAAGGAAACTATCTTTATTTTTCCCAAGTCTTTAATCATTTTTTTAGCTTCAACAGCATTTGGAATAAACCTGTGGCTTATAGCTTCTATAATCATAACATCTTTTTGCTTTGCTTTTTCTATAATCATTTCTGTTTCATAGGCATTTGATGTAAATGGTTTTTCACAAATTATATTTTTTCCTTTATCTATAGCCTTATTCATAGCTTCAAAATGCAAATTATTTGGCAAAGCTACATAGACAGTATCGATTTGTTTATCATCTAACAAATCATCTACGCTTGTATAATATTTTTTTATAGCAAAGTCTTTAGATAATTTTTGCAATTTTTCTTCATTTCTTGCTGCTATTGCATGTACTTCTATATTTTCTATCTCTTCTAATACTGGCAAAACTTCTTTTACAATTTTACCAGAACCAAGTATTCCTAATTTCATATATCCTCCTATAGTCAGTATACTTAAAATTTTTACCCAAAACACTCTAATAAACTTGGAGTATAGTTAAAAAAACGGAGGGATTATGACTTACACTTTAAAAGAAAAAGAAATTTATGAAAAAATTGGTATTGAAGTTTTTTTGTATGAACATGATAAAACTAAAGCCCAAGTTGTATATGTAAAAAACGATGATAAAAATAAAACTTTTGGCATAGGATTTAAAACTCCACCTACAAATTCTAAGGGCATGTCCCATATTATGGAACACTCAGTTTTAAATGGATCAAAAAAATATAAAACTCGTGAACCTTTTATGGATATGGCATCTAGTTCACTACAAACTTTCTTAAATGCTATGACCTATCCAGACAAGACTGTATATCCAGTTTCTAGTGAAAACGACAAGGATTTTTATAATCTAACCGATGTGTATTTGGATGCAGTTTTTAATCCAGCTGTCCGCCACAAAAGAGAAATATTAGACCAAGAAGGCTGGCATTATGAAATAGAAAATGACAAAATTACAGGTGTTTCAGGTGTAGTTTACAATGAGATGAAAGGCGCTCTTACAGATCCTGATGAACTTGTTTATAATGATTTTGTTTCCTATTTATATAAAAATAGTCCTTATGAATACGAATCCGGCGGAGATCCTTATGAAATTTATAAACTTTCCTATGATGAATTTGTAGACTTTTATGATAACCACTACCACCCATCCAATGCCTATATTTATTTTTATGGTGATTTGGATATTGATTTTTACCTTGATCACCTAGATAAGGAATACTTATCAAAGTATGAATACATGGACTTAGATTTTTCAATAGATGTGCCAGATAACTATTATAAGCAAGTTATTAAATCAAGTTATCCTGCCCTTTTAAAAGAAGTGAATAAGGATTATTTATTATATGGTTTTTTAACTAAGAAAAATCAAGATACAAAATATTATTTGACTCTTCTAATTTTAATAAGCGCCTTATTTCACATGGACTCATCACAAATCAAAAATCAAATATATAAAGAAATTAATCCAGAAGATTTTACTGCTAGATTGGGTTATGGAGTACGAAGCTCTATAATTTTACAAGCTCAAAAAGCTGATGATAAAAAATTAGATAGATATGTAGAAATTATCGAAAATGGTTTTAAAGAAGCTAGCAAAGGAATAAATAAGGAAAGTTTAAAAGCTGCTTTTTCTATTTTTGAATATGCACAAAGGGAACAGCTAATCTCTGTAATGCGTGGTTTAACTTACTTTCTAATGTGGCAATTTGATAAACCAATCTTTGAAACCTTTAAAATAATTGACTATCTAGATGAGCTAAGAGAATTGATAGATACAGATTATTATGAAAATTTTATAAAAGAAAATTTTATAGATAATCCAACAAAATTAATCTACATTGCTAAGCCAAGTAGCACCTACATGGTAGAAAAACAAAAAGAATTAGATGACTATATAGAAAAAATTAATAATAAAGTTAATGACTATGACTTGGTTAATATTAAGGATAATTTAAAAAAATTAGAAAATCATCAAAACAAGGTTGATAGCTCAGAAGAAAAAGCCACTATTCCTGTTTTAAATATAGAAGATGTACCGGTAAGTTTAGAAAAAACTCCTCGTCAAATTCTCAATGATAAGTTTACCTATATCTACCATGATATAGATACTGCAGGATTGATTTATACTTCCTTATATTTTGATATAAGTCATTTGAATTTAGAAGAAATAAGATATCTAAGCTTAATAAATGATTTTATGGGATCTGTTGATACAAAAAATATCCCATATACACAAATAGATGATGTACTTTTCCAATATTTAACAAGCCCAAACTTTTCTAATAGCTTTATAAATATAAATGATGACAAACTTGCGATACTAGAAAAAGCATCATTTACATCAACCATAGATACCGCTCAGGATGGCTTAAACTTGATGGCTGATTTTATGTTTAACTCTATATTTGATGATAAAAAAAGAATTTTAGAATTACTTCATATGAAAAAATCATATTTTGAATCTACGATGTATGACCAAGGACATATACTTGCTATGAATAGAGCAAATAGTCATATAAATAAAGGCATGATGATTAAAGAAGAAACTAGTGGCATTGGATCATATCTATTTTTAAAAACTGTAATTAAAGAAGTAAAAAATGATTTTGATAGTTTTGTAAAAAAATTAAATGACACTTATAAAAAAATATTTACAAGTAGTCTAGAAATAAATATAACAGCTAGTCCTTATGATTTTAATCAAATGAAAGATTTTATAAATAAAAAGTTCGCTAATTTAGCTAGCCAAGCTCCAAAAGCAACCATAGAATTTACTCCAGAGTATTATAAAGAAGCTATCCTTTCAAATGCAAATGTAAATTATATTTCCAAAACAGCTAATATAAAAGAGTTTGATAAAGCTTTTGACGGCAAACTAATGCTTGCTACATCAATACTATCAAATCCTTACCTTTATGAATTAATTCGTGCCAAAGGTGGAGCTTATGGAGCTGGCATCACTGCAAATAGGACAGGACTTTTATCAACATACTCTTATAGAGACCCAAATATTTTAAAAACTATAGACAGTTTTGATAGTATTGGCGAGCTTACAAAAAATATTGACCTTACAGACAGAGATTTTGAAAACCAACAAATCTCATCAATGGGATCTATTTTAAGACCAAAATCTCCTCAAGCTTTGGCAGACGAAGACTTTGGCAGATATAAAAAAGAAAGTCCAAGCGACCCAGAAGAGTTTTTATGGCAAATAAAAAATGCCAAACTTGCTGATATAAAAGCCTATGCAGATTTATTTGAAAAGTCTATGAAAAAAAATAATCTAACTGCTTTTGGAAATAGAGATATGCTAATAGAAGTTAAAGATCATTTTGATAAGATAATCGATTTAGATAAGTAAGTTAATATATATTAAAATCAGTTTTAATTTTATTTATGCTTAGGGTATGATGTTATAAAGATAAGGAGCAGCTATGAGTAATGATAAAAACAATTTTAACCCTTTTGATATAGATTTTTATGAGATTGGCGAAACAATTAAAAATTCAGTTAACAATACCCTAAGAAAGCTTACAGAAGCAAGTGATAAAAACGAAAATCTACCTCAAACTAGAAATAAGGAAGTTTGTGAGCAAAAACCACCAGAACTTAATAAAGCAAAAAGTTATAAGGCAACTTCTATAACATCAGGAGTTATTTTAATTATTGTAACGATCAGTCTTTTCTCTGAATTTATTAATTTTGGAGGATTTGGCGAATTTGTAATAACACTTTTGTTTGCGATTTTAAGTATTGCTATCCCATATATTACTTGGAAGGCATCCAAAGAATATTTTAGACTTACAAATAATTATGTAAGATTTTTAAGAGAGCTAGGTAATAATACAGTAATTTCTATTAAAGATCTAGCAAGTGCAGTTGCTCAAAGCGAAGAAAAAACCGTATCAGACCTTACAAAAATGATGAAACGAGGATATTTTCACCAAGCAAGAATTGTAGAGGATGATTCATTATTTATCCTTGATATACCTACCTTTAGATTATATAAAGATAAGAAAAAAGAAATTCCAGAGGCAAAAGTAAAAACAAGTGATGAAGACGAAGTTTTAGTTGAAGACTTAAGCAGTGAAAGAGCAAAAGAAATCCTAGCTTTGGGTAAAAACTCTATAGAAGAAATAAAGAAAAATCAAGTAAGAATTACTAATCTTGATTTTAGAAATAATGTAGATAAGATTTTAAAAAATTCAAACGATATTTTAAATATTGTAGAAAAATATCCTGACAAATCCTATGCCCTAAATAAGTTTTCTGACTATTATTTACCTACAACTGCAAAACTTGTTGAAACTTATGGTGACTTTGAGATGATGCGTACAGACGATAGTAAAATATTAAATTCAATGAAACAAATCAACAAATCAATTATTACCATAGGTGAAGCCTTTGACAAAATAAAAGTCGAACTATTATCAGATAGAGCCATGGATATAAAAACAGATATTGATACAATAAACTTACTTTTAAACCAAGAAGGTTACACAGAAGATGATTGGAGCAAGGAATGAGTGATATAAAATTAACCCTAGATGGGGCTGATGAAAATGACAGCAAATTAGATAATATAACTAATGAAACTCCTGATTTGGTAGAGAATAATGTAAAATTTTCTCCAGAAGAAGAAAAAATGATAGATGATTTCTCTAAAAAAATAAAACTTGATGATACAAATATTATCTTACAATACGGGTCTGGAGCTCAAAAAAAAATTTCCAATTTTAGCGAAAAAACTCTAGACACAGTTCGTAATAAGGATCTTGGGGAAATCGGTGGATTACTAGATTCTGTGGTTATGGATATTCGTGATATGGAGCGTGAAGAAGCTTCCGGTCCACTTGGATTTTTCAAAAAACAAGCAAACAAGATAGATGATTTAAAAGTACGCTACCAATCAGCAGAAAAAAATATAGATGAAGTAGCAAAAACTTTAGAAAATCATCAAATAACTTTGATGAAAGATATATCTATGCTTGATCAAATGTATGATCTAAATGAAGAATACTACAAAGAAATCACTATGTATATAGAAGCTGGCAATAGAAAACTTCAAGAAACTTACGCTAAAGAAATACCTGCCCTAGAAGCTCAAGCAAAAGAATCTAATCTACCCCTTGATGCTCAAAAAGTAAATGATATGAAAGCTCAAGCAAATAGATTTGAAAAAAAACTTCACGACTTAGACTTAACCCGCATGGTCAGTATTCAAATGGCTCCACAAATTAGGATGGTCCAATCATCTAACTCTATAATGGCAGAAAAAATTCAAACCACAATTGTAAATACCATTCCCCTATGGAAAAACCAAATGGTTTTAGCTCTAGGAATGAACCATACCAACCAAGCTATTGCCACTCAACAAAGAGTAACTGATTTAACCAATGAGCTTTTAAGAAAAAATGCAGATACTCTAAAACAAAATACTATAGAAACAGCAAAGGCTACAGAACGTGGAATTATAGATCTTGATACAATAAAACATACCAACGAGCAACTTATTTCTACAATAGAAGAAGTTAGAAATATCCAAATCGAGGGTAAGAAAAATAGAACCTTGGCCCAAGCAGAAATTGCTAGGCTAGAAGATGAACTTAAAAGAAATTTAACAAAAGGAAATAATAATTAGGAGGAAATTATGGTAGATATAGGAGATTTTAAATTTGATACTCAACTGCTAATAGCAGGAGAGGACCTAGATGAAGATGAAATTTTTGATCATATTACAGAAAACTTTGAAGGCGATAGCCTACTTGCAGTAGGTGATGAAGAATTAATCAAAATCCACTTTCATACAAACAAGCCTTGGGAAATTTTAGAATATGCAGCAAGTCTTGGGGAAATCCATGACATAGTTGTAGAAAATATGCTAAGACAAGCAGAAGGATTAAAGGGATAAATTTTTTAAAAGCTAGAAGACTTACTTCTAGCTTTTTTGATTGAAAAATACTTATTTTTTAATATAATAATAGGAAAGAAATGCATAAAGAAAGAGTTTATTATGAAAATTAAAAAATACAGTAAAATACTAGCTCTCTCCCTTGCTATTGGACTAATTGCACCAACTACAAAATCCTTTGCAAGTGAAAGTGCTAAAAAAATAGAAGAAATAAATACTCTAGAAAATTTTGATAAAGCATCTAAAAGCGAAATAGAAGCCTACCAAAATTTATTAGAAGAAAAAAATAATAATATAAATGAAGATCCTAACCTAGACCAGGGTTTAGGAAATATTGCAAAAAACTTTGGTGAAGAGTATAAGCTTCGCTATGACCTAAAGGTAAATATCGAACTGATTAAAAAACTTGATAAGCAAAACTTTGCAGAAGTTATCAAAGATAGCGAAAAAATTTTAAACAGTGATGACCTAGAAAAAGTCAAAGCACAAAGCGATTATCTACAATTATTAATTAGCCACAAACAAGCTGATAATCAAGTAGCCTTAACCGATCAAGAAATACAAAGTATAGGAGAAGCTACGACTGCTTTTATAGAAGAAGGAAGACTTTTCTTAGATGAAGATAATAACAATAACGAAGACATCGACCAAGCTATAAAGGCTATTCAAAATTCAAAAAACTATTATCTAGCTGATGAAAAGCAACAAGCAAAATACGATAAGCTTTTAAAAGTAGCCAGCGAAAATAAGGAAAATCCAAAAGCTAATGAGCTTTTAAAAGAGTTTTTAGCTAGCCCAGATAAGGAAAATTTTAAAATCCCAGACTCCTTAGACAGTGAAGAAGAAAGCGAAATAGCAAACCAAAACTTCACAGCAGGCAATACTGGTTCATCAGAAGATAAATTAGAAGAAGAAAGTCAAACCATAGAAAATCCTAGCCAAGCAACTGGAAATACAGCTAACCAAAGCGAATCAGCTTTTATAAAAAATGATAAAACAAGTAGTAAATACAAAGAATTATCTGATGCTCAAAAAAGAGAACTTGATGCCATAGATACAAACAAAGATGGTAAATTATCAAACGAAGAGCTAGATGCATCTGCAAACTATACATCCAACCTAGGATCTGACTCATGGCTATATCCATTCACTGAAAAAGCATTAAGTGAGTCAAATACTGATGGTAGTCAAACAGATAACGGGGCAGAAAATACTAATGATGAAGTAAGTAAAGATTCAGAAAATCCAAGACAAGAAAAAGAAGTACCAAAAACCGTAACCATAGATAAAGAAACTAAATCTCCAGAACTTGCTGATGAAGATAAGGCAAAAAAAAATAGCGAAGAAAACAAAGAAGAAAATTTTAACGAAACAGAAGCCAACCAAACAGTAGCTCCAAGAGAAAATACCAATGCAGCAAGCGTTGTAAAAACAGGTATAAAAAGTCTTGGATATGTAGTAGGTATATTAATTATAGCACTAGGCGCTTACTATTTCTTAAGTAAAAATCAAAAAAATAAAAAATAATTTTGATAAGCTAGGTTTAAAACCTAGCTTTTTTAATTGCAAAAAATATATCTTTAAGTTAACATTGAAGCAGAGAGGTAAACTATGAAAAAAATAAATACTTTTGCAAGCGCATTACTTATTTCAATTATATTTACTGGAAATATTTCTTTTGCAACCAATGAGATGAACTCAACTATATATAGCAATCACGAACTAAATTCGTCTCTAAACAAAAAAGAAATATATAACTCCGATGACTTAAAGGCAATTATTCAACAAACTATCGATTCTTCTAATTATCAAAATAGTGACAGTTACTTTAGAGGTTTATATGATATTTCAATAGAAAATGCTAATAAGCATATAAGTTTTAATGAAGAAGATAATCATGCTACAAGCTTCGCTTACAATAACTTTCTAAAGGAAATAGAAAAAATTGAACAACTTAAAAATCAGGACCCTGATATCCTAAAGGATATAAATACCGAGTCTATTTTTTATAATAATCCAAAATATACTATAGCCTATCTTAACCTAGACAAAAGCTTACAAGATGAGCTTGATAATATGAAAATAGATAGTAAAAATAAATTTTTAACTCTATCTGAGCTAGAGGATTCTTTAAAATATTCATTACCAATCTTTTATTATGAATTCCCCTACCAGTTTATGCAAGATAGAGATATAGACGGTATGGTTGGTGAATGGAATAGTGATGTTAATAAACTTTTTAAAACAAAATCACTGAAAGAAGCTTATAGAGAATCTAGCCAGGATCAAAGAAATTATATTAGAACTTTGGATACTAACAAAAATGGCTTTATAGATTTAGTTGAGATTGAAGAAGAAAAGCTCTCATATAATGATGATTCGGCATGGATAGTAGATTTTATACCTGATAAAGATAAGGATAGCTTTAAAAATAAAAATGAGCATACCAATCAAGAAGAATATCAACCAGAAATTAACTATCCAGCTACAAAGTTAATAACAGATACACCAGATATTTCTAACGATAAAGAATTTAGTGATGATGAAAAATTTAGTAACTACAAATATGATTCAATATTTTATATTAAAAATCGAACTAGATCTTATTATGAAAATCTAAGCGAGGAGCAAAGACTAGAACTTGATGTCTTAAATCTAAACGGCGATGAATATTTATCTATTGAAGAATTAGAAGCTAGTGATAAATATAATCTTCCAATCAATAGCGATAATTGGTTATATCCATTTATGCATGATAAAAATAGTGATGGTAAGATAGACGAAGATGATAGAAATCACTATGATTATCCAGAAAAAGAATATATTTTAGACGAAAATAGCAAATCAAATTTAAACGATGATTTGTACCAATCTCCCTTTTATAAAAACACCAAAACTCGCCAAGCTTATTTAGATTTAACTGATGAACAAAGAAATGAACTTGATAATATGAATACTGACGGGAAATATCCCTTAACAGTCGAAGAAGTTATTTCCACAGATAAATTTGATATCCCTATAAAAAAAGATAGAGATTGGATATATCCTTTTATGATTGATAAAAATGGCGACGGTGAGATTGGAGAATCCTATGAATATTATAAGGAGAATGAGCCAGTAGCTAGCAATTATCAAAATACAAGCTACGAAGAAATAAACACTCCAACACAAAATAAAACAGTTACAACAACTACACCAATTGTTGGAGATACTACAGCCACTGTAATTAAGCAGCCAAAATCTTCTTCAAATCAAAGTGAAAAAAGTGTGAAAGCTGCAAATAACGCTAAAACTGGAATATCAGGTTTGAAAACTATTTCTAAAGTGCTTTTAATTGCAGGAATTAGCTTATTTATAATGAAAAAATACAATTGAAACCCGAATCAATTGAGCTAGCTTTTTAAATTGTATAATTTTCAAAATTGAATAGTATATAACGGGAAGTAAGATTATATTAAATATTCGAATAAGTTAAAAGAAAAGAGACTAATGTTATTAAAACCCATTTATATGTTAATTATTTTTTGAGGAGGAACAAACAAATGGATGATGACAAAAAAAGCAAGTCAATGCTATTAAAGTTAATGTGCTTAGACTTTATATTTGGGCTAATAGGGATTATTATAGCTCGTAATATAACTTCAAATAATATTTCAGACCTCATTTTAAGTAGGACCGGAGGGAATGTCTTTACGAAGGATGTAAACTATTATACGTATTTCTTAATTAAGC
Source organism: Anaerococcus octavius (assembly GCF_900445265.1). Lineage (GTDB taxonomy): Bacteria > Bacillota > Clostridia > Tissierellales > Peptoniphilaceae > Anaerococcus > Anaerococcus octavius. The sequence continues at coordinate 1,892,106 of NZ_UFTA01000002.1, read as the reverse complement.
CACCTTTACTTATATACTCTATTCATAGAATATATACTGGCTTTAAAAAGCTAATAATTTATAGTCCAAATTTAGCTAAGAAATCTGGTAAGTAAATTTTAAATATAAAATTTCTAATAAAAAATATGAGAATTTGATAAATTCTCATATTTTTTTATTTTTCTAATTATAATATTAAATTTATTTTTAAAAATTGCCATCTTCAATTTCTTCAATTGTTTCAATAGAGTTCTTAAACGATTCTGATTCTATATCTGGAACTGTGCGCTTTTCTGCGTTTATCGATCCATCTGGAGCGTAGCCTAAGGTATTTGTATAGGTAAATACTAAGCCAGAATTTGGCATTACATCATTTATTACTCCAAGAGTTATCCCATCTCCTCCAGTTGTTTCTCCAACTAGCTGGGCAGCATCTGAGTGTTTCATAAAACTTGCCATCCCTTCTGCTGCAGAAAATACTGCCTTATCTACCATTAGATAAATATTGCCATCAAAACCATATTCTTTTTCACTTTCATCTGGATTTATTGTTATGGTATCTTTTATATAATAATCAAAGTCTTTTAAATCGCTAGAATGATTTAGTTTTACTCCTGAAATATCTACGTCTTTTAATTTTTGAACATTTAAAGTATCATCAGCTAGGATTAGTTTGGCCCTATCTGAGTTTTTAAAAAATAAATGATTGGTTACGGATTTTGGACTTTTTAATATTTTTGGCAAGAGAAATTTTTGCCAGTAATCCATATTACCTCCATAATTTTGGCGAATATCTATAATAAGGACCTTATAGAGGTGTTTATTTCTTAAAAACTCATTTAAAACATCCTCATCTTCACTAAATTTTTCCGGATCTACCATAGCATTTACCTTTAATAAAGCTATGCCTTCTGCCGGCATTTCTAAGCTTAAATTTGATGCTTTGTTTTTATTTATAAATGGCATAGATCTTTTTTGAACTTTTTCTCCATCAGAAGATGTTTGCTCACCTTGTAAATTATAGCGATTTCTAACAACTTGCTTATTCATTTTTAAAAATTCATAATAAATTGATGGAGTGTTCCAGTTCTTAGAATAATATTTCAATGTATTTTCTACATAGGCAGTATCTGCTATACGAGCGTGATAATTGTTAAGCTCACCCATTATACCAGTCATTTCGTCTATAAATTCTTGGTCAGTTTTTGCACTTTCTATTCTTTTTAGATATTTATCATAAGAGCCTAAAAAGTCTATATTATAGTCTCTTTTTAAAACTTTAAAGAAAGGATAATTTGACTTTAATTCATTAAATACATAGTTAAAGTCCTCTACCATTTCTTTATTAGTTAAGGGTTTTGGACTTTCTGGATTTGGTAGTTGTAATTTGGGTGGGTTTTGTAAGTCTTTATACCACTTTAAATAAGTTTCTACATTGTATTTATCTATATTATCTGGATAAAACACATCATCTGTTCCATTGTATCCACCATCGCTAGCTATTGTTTGTGTACGCCTAGTTTCTAATTGGTCCAATCTTCTTTTTGCACAAGAAGTATTTATAAGCATAAAAACAAGGATTAGACAAAAAATCTTGACTTTATTTTTCATCAAATCCTCCTCTTATGACATAATCTCTTTTGTATAAGTCATAAATCACCGGTATATTTCCTATTGGATTTACTAGTGAAAATACCACAATAGCAAGAACTAAAAAATTGAGCCTTTTCTTTTCCCTTCTTGCAATTGCATTTAGACTTACATTTCTATTTTTTAGAACCGCTATGCCATATATAGTTGTAAGTGCTCCAAAAATAATTTCAAAAATTTCTTTATAATACACTCCAAATGCTAAAATACCAACTCCTGCTAGTATCCAAATAACTGAGCTTGTAGTTTGCATTTTATTAAATTTTCTTAATAAGTCTAAATCTTCACTTCTGCGTTTTCTCATATTTTATATTATATCTTATATTTCTAAGTTTGGGTAAACTTTCATAAATTTATCACTAATTTCGCCATCTTGGTAGTTTAAGTAACCTGCCATAGCTATCATTGCTGCATTATCTGTACAAAGTTCTATTGATGGATAGTAGAATTTTATATTTTCTTTTTTACATTCTTCACGCATTCTATCTTGCAATCTACTATTTGCAGCAACTCCCCCACTTAGGGCGAATTTATCATAACCTGTTTCCTTTAAAAGTCTCATAGACTTTTCTACTAAAACATCAACTACTGCTTCCTGGAAACTTGCAGCAAGATCTGCCTTATTAATCTCATGACACTTTTGTTCTTCTTGGTTTATATAATTTAAAACCGCTGTTTTTAAGCCCGAAAATGAAAAATCGTAAGAATTTTTTTCCAGCCTTACCCTTGGAAAATCTATAGCTTCTTTATTGCCTTCTTTGGCAAGTTTATCAATTTTGGGACCTCCTGGATAGCCAAGTCCCATTTTGCGAGCTACTTTGTCAAAAGATTCTCCTGCTGCATCATCGCGAGTTTTGCCTACAACTTCATAATTTGTATATGAATTTACTTTTACAAGATAAGTATGTCCTCCACTTACAACTAGGGTGACAAACGGCGGTTGTAAATCTTTGTGAGCTATATAATTTGCACAAATATGTCCTTGCATATGGTTTGCACCAATCATGGGAGTATTTGTAGCAAGTGATAAGGCCTTAGCAGCAGAAATCCCTACTAAAAGTGATCCCATAAGACCTGGACCCTTGGTAACTGAAATTAAATCTATATCATCGTAGGTCAAGTTTGCATCATCTAGGGCTTTTTTTATCAAAGGATTTATAGCTTCTAGATGTTTTCTACTGGCAATCTCTGGAACTACTCCACCAAAAAGTGTATGAATATCAATTTGTGAAGATATTAAATTTACTAAAAGTTCTCTATCATTTTTTATAATTGCTACACAGCTATCATCGCAGCTGGTTTCAATTCCCATAGTATAAAAATCTGTCATTACAATTCCTTTTTCATATTGTAGGCATCTTCACCAAGTTTTTGGTAGTAATTTTTTCTAATGCCCATTACTTCAAAACCAAATTTTTTGTATAAATTTATAGCAGGAGTATTTTTTGTAGATACTTCTAACCAGATTTCTTTCATATTATTACTTAGGCTAGTTTCTACTAAATGATTAAGTAAGCTAGTAGCTATACCCATTTTTTTAAAACCATGATCAACCGCTATAGTAAATATCTCTACTTGATCTAGAACATGGCTTGATATATAAAAGCCTACTATCTTGCCATCTATTTCTGCTACATAGTGATTTAAAAATGTATTAGATTTTAAGTCTTTGATAAGATTTTTCTTTGACCAAGGTTCGAAAAAAGCTTGATTTTCTATATCATAAACCTCATTTGCATCACTAATTTCCATTTTTCTGATCATTTCTTAAAAGCTCTCTTTCAGCTTGAGATTTTCTTAAATAATTTGGTACTAGTTGGTATAGGTCATAGTCATTTTTATTTTCTAAAGCTAGTTTTATCAAAGACTTACCTATAGTATTTCTAAAATTAATTGGCAAAACTTTTGCTTTTTCAAATAAATCTTCATATTTTAAAGAAATATCTCCTATAAGTTCATTTTCTTCATCCAAATCATTTACCATTTCTGAAAAGTCTTCTATGGTGTATAAATCTTCTTTTATAATTTCATTGAAATCTTTATCATAAACTGCACCGTAGACCCTATTTCCTCTAGCATCTAGCATAGGGACTTTTAGATTATCGCTTGAAGAATTATTTGCAAGGGCTAAAAGAGTACTAATTGGTATTAATTTTTTATCATTAACTTGGGCTAAAGTTTTTGCAATAGTCATACCTATTCTAAGACCAGTAAAAGAACCAGGACCTTCTGCAATTACAAACTCATCAATATCTTTAAATTCCATTCCTAAAAGTTCTAGCAATGTTTCTATCATAGGTACCAAAGATTCGCTGTGAGTTTTTTGTTGATTTACATTAAAATCTCCCAAAATTTCACTATCGTTGGCAATTGTTACTGTGGAAATCATTGTTGAGGTATCAATTGCTAAAATATTCATCTATCTCTCGCCCCCTTTTTGTATCATCTAGGATTTTTATTTCACGAGTATTTGTACCTAGCTTTGATATTTTAACATTTATCATATCATCTGGCAAAAAGCATCCTCCATTTTCTGCCCATTCTATAAAAGTAATAGCATCTTCTGGATAAAAATAACTTTCATAATCAAGTTCCAAAAGTTCATCTGGATCTTCCAGCCTATATAAATCAAGATGGTAAATAGTATTATCTCCATCATAGATATTTACAATAGCAAAAGTTGGAGATGAACTATCATTTATGCCAAAGTACTCACAAATAAATTTTGTAAGGGTGGTTTTACCAGCACCCATATCTCCTATTAAATTTATAACATCATTTTCTTTTAAAAGGGATGCAAATTTATATGCAAAATCCCTCATTTCATTTAATTCATTAATAATCATAATTCCTCTTTATCTTAAGTATTATACTATTTTTGTAATAAAAAAAAATGAACTAATACAGCTAACTACTTTATGTACTAGTTCATACAATATTTTTAAAATAGTAATAAAATTAGAAATTATCTTATGCTTTAACCAATTGTCTTAATATCTTACTTAATCAGTAAATATACTCTACAAAGTGGTATTTATAAAAAATCTAGAATTAAATTGAAGAGAGTCATATTACATAAGCATGTTAAAATTATATACTTTTTTTCTTTCTCCAATATAGATTTTATAAGTAAGTATGGTGTAATAAAAGCTAAAATTAATATAGAAAGTATCCTCAAATCATTAATCATTAAATCCTCCAAGCTATAATAATAAAAGTTAATAAGACTTACAAATTAAAGTTCTAGTCAAATATACGACTAGAATAACTATATATAATCTTCATCTATCAAGATATGACTTTATTTTTTATACTATCATAATAACTTCTCTAGAAGCCAGTTAAACATTTTATCTAACTAATCTTTCCCTATACACTATTGTCTATTAAATCAGTAATTTTACAATATGGTCATTAAAATTTATATTGTAGAGAATATTGATACCGTATAAGGATAAGCTTGAATCCTTTACCTTTACATTACTCATTGTTACTATTATTTTCTTATCTTATAAAGAATTATAACAAAAAAATCCCTAGAATTTCTAGGGACAAGCTATATTTAAAATTTTAATATAGGTGATATACGCTTATAAATTAGCTGAGTTATTATAGCCTCTATAGCACCTTTTATAAGGTTAAATGGAGCTATTGAAAAAAGCATTAGTGTAAAATAATTTGAAACTAATCCATTACCTGGAATCATCTCAGCAAAGGCTTGAAGATCCATATTCATTACTTTTCCATAAATTGGAAAAACTACAAAAGCATTGGATAAAGTAGCTATAGCACTCATTGCAAAGATTCCTAAAACAAGGGCTAAAATAGAGTTTTTACGAGTTTTTTTATTTTGATAAATTAGAGAAGATACCAAAACAAAGGTAGAACCAACTACAAAATTTGATAATTCTCCAACTCCGCCTGTCATAGTTTTTGATAAGTTCAATACGTTTTTAATAAGCTGAATTAAAACTCCATACCAAGGTCCCATGGCAAAACCACCAATTAAAGCTGGCACATCAGCTAAGTCCACTTTCATAAAAGGTGGAGCTATTGGAATAGGCATTTGCACAAACATCAGTAAATAAGAAATACTAGCAAGTATCCCAACTTTTACCAATCTGTCTAAACTAAAAGATTTGCTTCTACTACGATTCATATAATTACCTCCTAATTTGGGCAATAAAAAATGCCCTACATTGGGGCAAAACATCTAGCTACTAAGGCTAGGGGAGGATTAGCTTTTAAAAGCCAAATACCAGTGATGCCAAAGCATCAAGGATTTTATTTTTTTAATTTCTCCCATCCAGACTATAACTGTCGGTTTTGGAATCTCACCAAATCAGCCAAAAAATGGCTCGCAGACTATGACTGCCGGTTTAGGAATTTCACCTTACCCCGAAAAACAAGCCCGTCCGGCTAAGGGAGGACCCTCCATGGAATGGCCGCAGGGCGGCACGCCCGAGGAATCCTGTCCGGCGTATAGAGGACCCGTGCCCAATAGGCACGGAATTACCGCAGACGCCAAAGGCGTCGAGGACAAAATTTGTTCCCTAAAACTTCGGATAGACGTAATATATTATTTACTTCTTGATAAGATTATATCACAATAAAAATCCATTATCAACTAATATTGAAAACAATTTCACAAATACTACTCTTTTGGCTTACAACTATCTAAAACCCACTTATAACCCTTTCTATTAATAGTTTCTATAGGGTTTAGATCAGCTTTTTTAAATTCTAATCTTATTTTTCTAATATGCTCTCTGACTGATCTTTCTGTAGTTTTTAAGCCTTTTTTATTCATAGCTTCTACTATGTCATCTTTACTTAGTACCTTACCCATATTTGAAATTAAAACTGAGCATATGCTTATTTCAAATTTAGTAAGATCTAAAATATCGTTTCCTATCCTAAAAATACCATTATCTTCTTCCATAGTACAAAAGCCTAGACGTACAATATTGGTATCATTAATTTCTTCTACTTTTTCAAAAACAGAGTTTATAAACTCTTCGCGAGTGTTAGAATGAATTACAAAGTCCTTATCATCCAGTTCCTGCTCATATGGGTTATCCGCATTTCTCTCTGTTAGATAAATAACTGGTGTAGTTGTTGTTTGTTTTATGTATTGTATTACCTGCAGACATTTATTATAGGTCATATCTACCAAAATCAGATCATACTCGCTAAGATCTAGTCCTATAAGATCTTCCATTTGCTCAAATTTATGTATAACTACTTCGTTTTTATCAAATTGGGAGTTCAAGAGAGATGAGACACCATTTTCGTATTCAACTGATGCTATTTTCATTGCCCCTCCTTTTCTTTTCTTAATTATAGCTCTTTACAAAAAAAATGTAAATATATTTTTATATAAATTTTCTATATCGGTATATAAATTACAAATTTAACTGAAATTTGTCAAGAAAAAAGAGCTTGCAGCTAGCAAGCTCAGCAAATATTTTTTACAAATAGTATTTTTTAACCATTTTTAAATCATCATCTAGTTCATATACTAGAGGCTGTCCTGTTGGGATTTCTAAGTCCATTATATCTTCATCAGATATACCTTCGATGTGTTTTGCAAGAGCTCTTAGACTGTTACCGTGAGCTGCTACAAGTACTGTTTCATCTTTTAATAATTGTGGTGCGATATTATCAAAGAAATATGGTAAAGCTCTCTCTAAGGTAATTTTTAAGTTTTCTGCTGTTGGGATTACATCTTTTGGAAGATTTTTAAACTGTCTCATATTTAATTGTTCTTCTTGAGCTTCTTCTGAAAGTGTTGGAGGAAGTGTATCATAAGATCTTCTCCATATATGAACTTGTTCATCACCATATTTTTCTGCTGTTTCTGCTTTATTTAGACCTTGTAAAGCACCGTAGTGACGCTCGTTTAGTCTCCATGTTTTTTCTACTGGTACAAATAATTGTTCAGAATATTCTAGGACATAGTTACAAGTTTTGATTGCTCTTTTTAAAATAGATGTATGAGCATGGTCAAAAACTATGCCTGCTTCTTTTATTTTCTTACCAGCTTCTATCGCTTCTTTTTCACCTTTTTCTGATAAATCTACATCTACCCATCCAGTAAATTTATTTGCTAGATTCCATTCACTTTGTCCATGTCTAACCATTACTAAAGTTTTTGTCATTATCTTCTCCTTAGTTTTTCATTACTTTCTAACTCTTTTTGCTTTGCTTTTACAGATTCTTCTGTACTTTGATCTATTTCATCAAGCCAAGTTAAAGCACGTCCAGTACCTATTATTACACATTGATCTGCATTATCTGCTATATTTACATCTATTTGAAATTTTTCAGATAGTCTTTGGCGTAGACCTATTGTATAGGCACCACCACCTGTTAGTATCATTTGTTTATCATAAATATCTGCAGCTAGCTCTGGAGGTGTTACCTCTAATACTTTTTTTACCCCATCTACAATCAAATCAACATATGGTTTTATTGCAAGTTCTATTTCTCCAATTGGAACGTAAACTTTTTGTGGCATTCCTGTTGATATTTCACGTCCTGTTACTTCTATAGATTCGTTTACTTCAGCATTTCCTGCTGCAATTTTAATCTCTTCCGCCTTGTTATCTCCTAAAAGTAAACCATATCTTTTTCTAATATAGTCTTTAATTGCTGTATCAAAAGTAAGACCAGCAACTGGTACAGATTGACTTGCTATAATTTGTCCCATAGAGATTACAGCTATGTCGGTAGTTCCTCCACCAATATCAATTATAAGTTCTCCACCAGCATCTGTTATATCTATTCCTGCCCCAATGGCAGCTGCTAGTGGTTCTTCTATTAGATATGTCCTGTGGGCTCCAGCATTTTCACTTGCTTGTAAAACTGCCCTTTTTTCTACTTGTGTCGCCCTACTTGGCACGCAAATTAATAAATCTGGTTTTAAAAGGGCCTTGTTTACTGACTTATCTAAAAAATATTTTAGCATACGCTCAGTTGAGGGAAAATCAGCAATGACTCCATCTTTTAAAGGCATAATAGCTTTTACATTTCCTGGAGTTCTACCAACTAGTTTTTTTGCCTCATCTCCAACAGCAAGTATTTCATCTTTTAAGACATCAACGGCAATTACTGATGGTTCGCTTAGGACAACTCCTTTGTTATTTACAAAAACTAAAACTTTGGCTGTACCAAGGTCTATAGCTACACTTCTTCTAACTCTTGCCATTTTTTCTCCTAATATTTTTTAAGCTTATCAAGCTTATCAAGGGCTTCCCAAGTAAATTCCGGATTATTTCTTCCAAAATGTCCATAGCTTGCGGTATTTTTATAAATCGGTCTTAATAAATCCAAATTATCTATAATAGCTTGTGGTCTAAAGTCAAAGTTTTCTTTAACAATTTCAAGTAATCTTTCATCCTCATACTTGCCTGTTCCAAAACTATCGACATATATTGAAAGTGGGTGGGCAACACCTATTGCATAGGAAATACCTATTTCAAGTTTATCACAAAGGCCTGCTGCAACCATATTTTTTGCAGCATATCTTGCCATATATGCTGCTGATCTATCCACTTTTGTAGGGTCTTTTCCAGAAAATGCTCCACCACCTGATTTTGAATATCCACCATAGGTATCTACAATTATTTTTCTACCAGTTAGACCACTATCTCCTTTTGGTCCTCCTACTACAAATTTTCCCGTAGGATTTACATAGATTTTAGTTTCCTCATCGATTAAAGCTGGATCTATTACTTTTTTTATGACTTCATTTATAATGTCTTCCCTAATTTTATCTAGAGAAACATCTTCAGTGTGTTGGGTTGATATTACTATATTATCAATACGCACTAATTTGTCATCGTCATATTCTACAGTTACTTGAGTTTTGCCATCTGGTCTAAGATAGTCTAGAACTTTGTTTTTACGAACTTCTGTAAGCCTATACGCGAGTTTGTGTGCATAATTAATGGAAACTGGTAAATATTCTTCTGTTTCATTATCAGCATAGCCAAAAACTATCCCCTGATCCCCTGCTCCGATTTGATCGTATTTATCGTTGGTTGATTTATATTCTTGGGAGCTATTTACTCCTTGAGCAATGTCTGGTGATTGTTCTATAAGTGATGTTAAAACAGCTACATTTGAATAATCAAAGCCAAGATTTGGGTCATCATAGCCAATTTCTTTTATAGTTTGACGAGCAATTTGCTCTACTGGTGCATAAGCTGTAGTAGATATCTCTCCCACTACTAGGACTAGACCAGTTGATGTTACAGTTTCACAAGCTACTCTACTATTTTTATCTTGTTTTAAACATTCATCTAAAATCGCATCAGAAATCCTATCGCAGACTTTATCTGGATGTCCTTCCGTTACCGATTCGCTTGTTATAAATTTTTTCATTATTTCTCCTCTAATATTACAACAGCACGAGCTTCTATACCTAGACCCTCTCCTGTAAAAGCAAGTCCTTCACTAGTAGAAGCCTTGATAGAAACATTTGTTGGATCAGTTTTTAAATGCTCTGCCAATAAGCTTTTAATTTCATCTCTCCTAGGACTTATTTTTGGCATCTCACAAATAGTTACTGTATCAAGATTTCCTATTCTATAGCCTTTTTCTTCCATAATATTTACCACGTGATCAAGTAATTTTAATGAAGAAATGTCTTTATATTTTGGATCTGTATCAGGAAATAATTTCCCAATGTCATCTAAGGCTAAGGCTCCCAAAATCGCATCCATTATAGCATGGATTAAAACATCTGCATCAGAATGCCCTAAAAGTCCTTTTTCATAATCAAACTTAATTCCACCCAGGATTAAATCTCTACCTTTTACTAGCCTATGGACATCATAGCCTATACCTATTTTCATTTTTTCGCCTCATTTTCTCTTTGACTTTTTATATAAGCTCTTGCGAAAAGAATATCCTCATTTGTAGTTATTTTTATATTAGAATATTCTCCTTCAACAACTTTTACTGGAGTAGTCCTATTGAAAAATTCAAATAATTGACTATCATCAGTTATTTTAAACTCACTTTTTACATATTTTTCGTACATAGAAAAAATTGTTTCTTTATCAAAAGCCTGGGGAGTCTGGACATTATAAACAAAAGCACGATTTGGTGTAAAATCCACAGTCATATTTTCATTTAATATTTTTACTGTATCTTTGGTTTTTGTTGCAGCAATAACTGCCTTATATTTTTTTAACTCCTCTAGAGTTTTATAAAAAAGTTTTTTACTTGCAAAAGGTCTTACCCCATCATGGGTTAAGACCAATTCACAATCTTTATTTAAGGCTTTTAGACCTTCAAATGTCGATAATTCTCGAGTACTACTACCGAAAACATAAGTAACTTTTTTAGAAAATTTAGGATTTTCTAAAATAGCTTTGATTATGTCCTCATCATCTCTTCTAATCACTAGAATGATTTCATCAAATTCTTCTATACTAGTTACTGTATCTAGTGTACGCTCGATTATTTTTTTATTATCGATATTTAAAAACGGTTTATTTATATTGCTATTCATACGTCTGCCCGATCCTGCAGAGGTAATTATAGCTGATAAAAATTTGCCATCAAGCATTTATTCCTCTTCACTTCTTACAAATATCATACGTCCTGCAGAAGTTTGCAAGACGCTAGTTACAATAGCATTTATAGTTTGATCGATATATTTATCTCCATCTTCTACTACTACCATTGTACCATCGTCAAGATAACCTACACCCTGATTTTTGCCCTTTCCTTCTTTTATAACATCAATTCTCATATGTTCACCAGGAATCACGACTGGCTTTAGGGCATTGGCAAGGTCATTGATATTTAAAACCGGGATGCCTTGTACATCTGCAACCTTATTTAAATTATAATCGTTAGTAAAAACTTTTCCGCCCAAATCTAGAGCAAGCTTGAGTAATTTACTATCTACTTCCTTAATATTTGGGTAGTCTTGATCTGTAATTTTTAGGTTTATTTTATCTGATTTTTTTATTTCACTTACTATATCTAGACCACGACGACCTCTTTCGCGTTTTAAATCATCTGGACTATCTGCTATATGTTGGAGTTCTTCTAAAACAAATTCAGATATAATTAACTCGCCTTCAATAAAATCTGTTTGTATAATATCTACTATCCTACCATCAATTATCACTGATGTATCAAGTATTTTAGGACTTGCTGGGTTTTTACTCCTATCAAATTTAAAAGTAGCCTTTAAGTCTTTATTTTCTTTATTATCTTTGTTGTTGGATTTAAACAAGTTTACAAAGTCATCGCTATTTTTAGTTGCTACTCTCCAACCTAAAAAACCTAAACCAATATATAATAAAATAGATAATAGCACAAAAATAAAATTGCCTACAGTTGGTAATTGTAGACTAGTTAAAGGTCTTGAGATCAAAGTTGCAATTAAAATACCAAGTATCGCTCCAATTGTTCCAACAATAAGTTTACTTGCCGGTATTGCACTTATTTTTAATTCTATATTTGAAAAATTTGATATAAGCTTATCCGAAACGAGGGAAGATATCAAATAAAACACTATCCCACCAATTAATCCAGCTAGTATATTTGCAATAATAAATATAATGCCGCTTTTGTCTATTAACAAAGTTGCGGCATTTACTGCATTTAAAATTACTATTCCAAGTGCTAGACCAATAAGTGTGATAAGAATTTGAAAAATTCTTTTCATTTACACTCCTTATTTCATAGTCCGATAGACTCATCTATCATTTGTTCAGCCTTTTCTTTATCTAGAGAACCTGCCATAACTAGTTCACTAGCCATGATTCTTCTTGCTCTGTTTAACAATTTCTTTTCTGTGGTTGATAAACCTTTTTCTTTATCCAAAATTGAAAGATTGCGAACCATCTTTGCAATTTCGAATATGTCTCCTGTTTTTATAATTTCTTGATTTTCTCTATATCTCACATTCCAATTGCTAGGCATTTCTGTAGGATCCTCATCAAGTATTGTAAGTACTTGATCTCCTTCATCTTTGCTTATGACATCTCTAATATTCATCTTGTCAATATTTGATAGTGGAATAGAAATATCCATAGAACCAATTGGCATTTTTAGGATATAATAATCTTTTTCTTCACCCAAAAATTCCTTTTTTTCAATAGAATCAATAGTACCCGCCCCATGGTTTGGATATACGATTTTATCGCCGATTTTAAACATTTATACCTCCTAGGTTCTCATAGTTATTATATCAAATTTGAACCTTTTAGTAAATATAATTAAAATCTCATTTTAATTTCTATATTTTATCCCTCAAGCCAGTTCTGATTTTAATTTTTTCTTTTAAAACTTTAATATCAGCAAGAGTAGTAGTTCCTCCATATTCTCCATCTAATGACCAAGCAACTTTTTGGTCTGTTTTTACTATAAATTCACTTCCTTGGCGAAGAATAAGCATATCATTTTCTTTTCTATTGGTAAGTCCAAATATTATTTTATTGACATCGGCAAGTGATTGGGGGCGCTTAACCATAGTTAATTCAAAAATACCGTCAGATAAACCAACATTTTGTCCGGTTATGCCTACAAAGCCTCCAACCGAAACAGAATTTGTCACCATAAAGTGAATAAATTCTCCAGCTATAGTTTCACCATCTATAGCTACCTCCATTTTATATGTTGGGATGTTAACTAGAGGTAAAGTTTGCTTTAAACCTTCAAAAATATAGGCAGATCTACCAAAAATATTTTTCACATCTTGACCTGTGTTATAGGAAACTTCTGCAATAGTTCCAAAGGCAGCTACATATACAAAGTATTTTCCATCGATATTTCCTATATCAATGTCTTTTTTATAACCACGAGTTGCAACTTTTGTAGCCTTTTCTACATCAGCTGGTATATTTAATGATTTAGAAAAATCATTGGTAGATCCTGTTGGTATATAACCAACTAAGGGGTTTATTTTTACTTTACATACTGCAGATATAACTTCATCTAAAGTTCCATCTCCACCACCAACTATAATTTCATCAAAACGATAGCCTAGATTGCTCACTATTTCTGATGCATCTCTAGGGCTTTGGGTGGCATAAATACTTGTTAAATACTCTCTTTCACTAAGATAATCTACTATCCGAGGCAGGTGTTCGTTTATTATTTTCTGCCCGCTATTAGGATTGTATACAAAAAGGGCATCTTTCATGGTATCTCCTTTATTTCTTTATTTAAGAAAAATATACACTTTATCGGATTTTTGTAAATAAAAAAGATGCCAATTTGGCATCTAATTTACGCTACGGATAGCTTGTCTTTATGGATTTTAAAAGTTGATATATAAAATATTGCTGTGATAATTAGGTTAAATAAACTTGGCAGAATCACTGTTTTCAAATATGGTGCATTTTCTGCTACTTCAACCGTCAGCCTTCCTGAAGTGTCACTTGTCATATAGTCAGATACAATCCATCCTTGGAATTTAGAAAAAGTATAACCCACAATTATAAATATAATTGAAAATACAATTGCTGAAGCAGACTTTGAAGCTCCAAATATTCTAAGATGTCCTGCTGTGTTTGCAAAAGTAATCATAGCTGTAAACGCAAGCCCAATCATAAATAAATTTAGAACGACTCCAAAAAATATTTTGCTATCCATCTGGCTAATAGTAGTTAATATATCTCTAAATATTTGCCAAATGCTAATTGCTTCAGTTGATTGAGTTCTCATCAGCAATATAAAATTTATAAACATAGAAACAATAATTACCAAGCCTAAAAGTATATAATTTATATATCTTGCTCCCGTTACTTGACTAGCATCAAATGGCAATGCTGAGTAAAATGATGCATTATCAGAATAAAATCTCTTGTCATCATTTTTAGTCATAATTACCAGAGCAATAAGTGGTCCCATTACTAAAAGTATCCCAGAAAGTACCAATCCAATACCAACTAATGCCGAGTTATTAAAAATATTGATTAACTGAGAAAAAATCATAACTGCAGCTAAGGGTAAAAATAACCACAAAATTATAGATTTAATATCTTCCTTAAAAATTTGTCCGAGTAATTTTCCCATTACATAACCTCCGTAAAGTAATCTTCTACACCCATTTGATGTTTTAATCTTATATCGTCTACAGTTTCATTTATAATTATTTGTCCATTTTTTACAAAAACAGCCCTATCCAAAATTTTTTCAATTTCAGCAATCAAATGAGTAGATATTAGCAAAATTCCATTATAATCAAAATTTTCAATAATAGTATTTATTACCATCTTCCTTGATTTTGGATCAACACCGCTTATTGGCTCATCTAATAAATAAATTTTTGCTTGTCGGCTAAGTGTTAGGGCAATTTGGATTTTTTCTCGCATACCCTTTGAACATTCCCCAAGTTTTAATTCACTTGAGATATCAAAACCCTTTATCAATTCATAAAATTTGTTGCTATCAAAATCATCATAAAATTTCTCATATATGCTAACCACTTCATCTATTTTTGTTTTTTTATCCAAAGGCAAGTGGTCTGGTTGATAAGAAACTATAGTATTTGTACGACCTCCTGGTTTAGAGCCATTTATTTTGACAGAACCCATATAGTCTCTTTCAAGTCCTGCAAGTATTCTAAGTAAAGTTGTTTTACCAGATCCATTTTCTCCGACAAGACCAATTATTTGCCCATCTTCTAAAGTTAAATTTACATTATCAAGGGCTGCCTTACCGCCATAAACCTTGGTTAAATTTTTTATCTCAATCATTTTTCTCCTCCCAATATATTTTTAATTGGTTAATCGCATCATCTTTTTTTAAATTCAAACTTTCTACTCCACTTATAAAATCATCTGCAATCTTATAAAATGAATTGTCTTCTAATTTTGAAATCAAATTCTCATTATCAGTAACAAATCTTCCTGCTGTTCTCCTAGTTTCTGTAAGCCCTTCTCTTTCTAACTCTGCTAAGGCTTTTTGAACTGTATTTGGATTTACTTCATATTTGCTAGCTAAGTTTCTAACAGAGTCTATTTTTGCTCCAGGTCCCCATTCTCCGGTAGATATCTTTAGCTTAAATTCCTCTAGAAGTTGCAGATAGATAGGTCTAGAATTATCAAAGTCCATCCACCCCTCCTCAATCTGTATTATTAATTTGTATTATTGTATTACTATCTTAGTACAATAATATTATATCATCTAATAAAATAAATTCAAGGATTTTTTTAAATTAATTTTAGCTATGAAAAAAGCAGCCTATAAGAGCTGCTAAATTATCCATCCTATTTACATATTTGGCAAATCATTAGTTAGGAAATTTTTTAGTAAGAATAGTATTACAAGAGCAATTGCATATTCGACAGCTAAATACGAACCATTATAAACTAGTGAGTACGCCAATGCTCCTTGTCCTTCTGGAGCATATGATGAGAAGAATACTACTCCTGATACTACGTGAGTTACAAATCTTGCCAAAATCGCAATAAGCGTTCCTTTTAAAATTGGAGCAAATTGATGTGTTCTTTTAAATTCTTCCGAAAATAAACCTGATAGTCCTATTAATCCATAAGGAAGTGGATAATCAAGGATAGCTTGGATTGGATGAATGATATATCCACCAAACATCATATCTACAATTCCATACAAAGCACCTATTAAAAATCCCTTGCCAGCTCCATATCTTATAGAAAAAATAATTAAAGGAATCATTTGTCCAGGTGTAATCTCTCCACCTTGTGGCATTTTAAAAAATGTAATACGGGCAAGTACAAAGGATAAGGCAATAGCAAGTGCGCCTTCAACTAACATTTTTGTCGTCCAACTTGATTTTGTTTTATTATTTTGCATAAAAAAATACCTCCTTTTGCACATACTTAAAGAGGTTTATACACTTTCCTCCGCAAGCATTACCTTGACCAGGTTAAGGGTATAATCTCAGCCGATTGGCACCCCTAAGTGCATATTTATTATATTATACAAATAAAAAAATGTAAAATAAAAGGGCTATAAGCCCTATATTTCTTTTAAATATTTAGTTTTTATATAAAAACTATCTCCATCTAACTCTACTCTTACAAAACCATTTTCACTTTCACTTTCAATTTTTACAAAACTTCCTTTTTCCAGCTTATCAAAGGCAGTTTCTTCATCCATGTCAGCATAAATATCAGCATCGTCAGTAACTTCATATAGGCCATCTATTTGTAGACTATCATCACTCTTTTCTTCTTTTTGATTTTCATAGATAGTTATCTCTTGTGGCTGATAGTCATCTTCCTTTTGGCAGGAGCTTAGAATCATAAGGCAGATTATTATTAAAATTTTATCTATAATAAATCACCCCTAATAGTCTGATACCAAGTCTATCTAGCTCTTTAATTGCATTTAGCAAAGTGTTTTTTGAAGTATTTTCACCAACTAAAAGTATTTTATAATCCTCATAATCAGCTAAGTTTATGGATATGGGACTATTAAAATTATCCTCCTCTATTAAAATGTAAGGATTGTCCGCTTTTAGTTTGTTAATCTTATTTAAAATATCTTTTTCATTTTTTTCTTTAATCTCTATGCCATTTAATAAATAGGAAAGATCTGTAGCTACATCTATATTTTGAGCATGCTTATTTAAGTGTGAAAGTCCTACAACCGCACTTGGGCTAGTAGTATTTATTTTTCTTTTTATTTTTGAAAGTTCAGTCTCTTTTTCTTTTGTAAGGTCTGCTAAAACTTCATAGTCTAATTCTCGAATATCATCTGCACATTCAATCTTATCTGAAATAATATCTTTAATAATAATAATCAAAATTCCTAGCAAAGCACCCACAATTAGACCTATAACAGCAAAAATTATGCCACGAACCTTAGAAGCCTCGCTTACAGTTACATTTTGCAAGTATTCTATGTTTTCCATATGCAAATAATCTCTTGCATAAGATCTAAATTCCTCAGAAATGAGTTTTAGAGTATCCTCAGCACGTTTTTCATTAGAATCTTTGTAGGTTAGACTAATTACTCCACCCTGAGGATTGACATCATAGTCAAAATTTTTAGAAACCATACTAGACTTCCAGTCAGGATCTATCTTTTCACTTACTGTCTCAAATAAGTCTTCTGATTCCAAAAATTGTGAATAAACACTAGCAAGCTTTTCGTTTAAAACTAATTTATTGTAGGTAATAGGTTCATCATCATTGCTTGTCACTATCAATACAGCCTCAGCTTCATAGTCTCCTGGCAAGATATTTTGGGTAAAATAAGCTAAAAATCCTATTAATAGTGCTGGCAAAATAATTAACCACTTATTATTTTTTATTGAATTTCTAATTTGTTGTGTTGTTAACATAATTTCTCCTATTTTAATGAATGGATTGCATTTAAATTTGTAAAGAAAAAGTCATAGCTTGGTGCCTTGACCATTAGGAATATAGCATAGGGTATCAAATATATCAAAACAGATGCTCCTATTAAAAAACCACCAAGCTTATCAATATTTTTTATTTTTTCTAAAACTAAAGGTATATAGATAATTTCTAGAATAGTAAAAAATGTTGAAAACCTAAAGGCTATGGCTATCGATGATCTAAATACCAAAAGCACTACTAGGCTAAACCAAATAGCCTTTATACTAGATTCTTCCATAGAAAATTTATTATAGTCTTTTTTCTTAAAATACATAAGACTTGTAATAAACAATGCAGCCGCAAAAATAATCCTTGGATCATAAAATTTCATTGCACCTGCAAATTTACCGGTAAATGTATAATTTAAAACTTTTGTAGCCATACGTCCAAGGCCTATTGCCGATAAAATTTTGGACAAGATTCTAAACATCAGTCTAGAAAAAACCGATGCTACTAAAGCAATGCCTGCAGTTAAAATTTTAAAAACCCTGCCCATATCAAATAACATAAAAAACAAAAATGGTAAAAGTATCACACTTGCCCTATGAAAAGTCATTGCAAATATAAAAAACAATAGGCTTTTCAAAAACTTTTTTTCACTAAAATAATTTATACTTATTAGCCCCAAACCAACTGCAGTTGCAGTTCTTGCCGTTTGCATATCAAACTGAATAAATATCGGCAAAAATATAATAGCTGATAAAAAAGGATTCTTACTTTTTTTGATGCTTATGTAGGCTACAGGGATAATAGATAAGGTATTCATAATCACAATAATCCACTGCCTAGATATGCCGATAATATTTATTAGATAAGAAAATAGTCTAAAGGCAAACTCTACTGGATAGGAAAAATTTAAAACTTTAGAAAAATCTCGTCCAATATCTTTTGCAAACCACAAATAATTATAATAATCAGCATCACCAGACCCACGCAAAGCCGCAAATAAAAACATTATAAAAAACATTAGCCCTGCAGCTAGATTTTTCTTGTTTTTATCCTTGAATTTTATGAAATTGTTAATTAAAAATAAGCTTAGCTGGCTAAGCGTAAATAAAGTAAATCCCATACTTTCCCCTTGATACCGATTATTATATCATTTACATGCACTTTTAAAAAGAACTTAATGATAAAAAATGCAATAAAAAACAGGTCAAATAATAATAAATTTATCAGACCTGTCTTTAAATTATTTTATTCTAGGGATTCATTTACCCACTTGTAAAAATCATATGCAATATTTTTCCAGTAATTCCAGTTGTGTTCATTGTCTTTAGAATCTTTTATAAAAATCGTATTGATATTATGAGATTTTAAAGCTTCTACAAATTTATTTACATCATTAAATGGTACGGTTGAGTCTCCTAAGGAAGTTCTTACATAAAAGTCAACATTTAAATTATTTTTTATATAAGTTTCTGGATGCATCTTTTTATAAAAATCATCAGACCATTCCTTGTCTGTTTCTTTAAAGGCGTGATTATTTTTTCTTATATTATTTTCTTCATCAAGATTATACCAAACAGCTGGAGATATCAAAGTCGCTTTTGAAAATTTATCAGGATATTTAAGGGCAAATCTTGCTGCACCATATCCACCCATAGATATACCAGCAATAGCACGAGAGTTTCTAGATTTTCTAGTATTATAAGTTTTATCAATATATGGAATTAGATCTTCCATGATGGCTTTCTCCATTTGCATACCATCGTTTTGATCAATATAAAAACTATTAAATCCATCTGGAAATACTACTATCATATCTTTGCCAGTTTTTTTAATAACTTTATCCAAGATAGTTTTAGAGTCAAATCTCTCCAATAAATTTGTATGATTACCTCCCAAGCCGTGTAACATGTATAAAACTGGATATCCACCAGCTTTCTTAGGATCATAATTCTTTGGTAGGTATACATTGTAATTCCAATCAAGTTTTAAATTTGAAGAATAAAGCGTGCTAGTTACTCTTTGACTTGGTTTTTCTTCTTTTAAAATTTTATCAGCATTTTTAAATTCTTCTAAAATATTATTTACTTCTATTAAAGTCTTATATTTTTCTTTATAATAGTCATTTACATTTTTTAAAGCAATATAGTCATTAATTTGACCAATATTAAAGTAGTCATCACTTTCTCTTATTAATCTTTCCTTGCCTCTAACTAATTCATCTGATAAGGCAATAATTTGTTCTGGGGAAGACTCTTGTAATGATTTATAAAGCAAAGTTGTAATTGCTCCATATCCTGCCGATAAGGATTGGTCTGAATAAAATACATTTGGATTGTTTTCCTTGTTTAAAACTGGAGAGTTTTTCTTATTTGTAAGTAAAGTTATAACCATATTTTCTACTGGATCTATGACCGTTAGTGTACCAGTCCAACCAGTATGCCCATATGTTTTTGAGCTGGCAAGATTTGAAAATGCCCATGCATACTTGCCATTTCCCATAAGCCTCCAACCTAAACCATAAGATGGATCTGTTTGTTTTGGAGAAGTAAATAAATCTTGAGTTTTTTTATCCCAGAAAATAGTATCCTCGTATCTACCATTATTTAACATAATATTAGCAAGTTTTGACAAATCACTGGCATTTGAAAACAAACCCGCATGACCACTTATCCCATTCATAGAGTAATATGCTTTTTCGTCGTGAACTTGACCCCAAATCGTATCTCTTCTAATATTGTTAAAATCAACTTCGCCATCTCTCGTATTTCCATTTAGTTCAGTAGCTGCAGTGTCGTACTTTTCAAATCCGTTTTCCAAAGGATTAAATGTAGTTCTAGTAAGCCCAAGAGGTTTTACAAAACTTTCATTGAAATATTCATCTAATTGCATCCCTGTAACTTTTTCAATAATAAAACCTAAAAGCATATAATCTACATCAGAATATATTGTATCTTTTCCAGGTTCATATTTAAGAGGTGTTTTAAAAATCATATTCAAAGTATTATTTCTATCTTGAGAATACAAGTCATTTTTCCCGTTTTCTATACCATCATCTTTATCATATTTTTCATTGTGGTACTGAGGATCTGCTGGAAAACCTGCTTGGTGCATTAATATATCTCTTATAGTTATGTTATTCTTTCCCTTAATTACATCAGCATCAGAATCTTTGAATTTGTCAAAATATTTATTTACCTTATCATCTAGATTAATTTTGCCTTCATAAGCTAATTTTTGTAGAGAATAATTAGTAACATACATCTTTGTGTTACTAGCCAAATCAAACATGGTTGAATCATCAACTCTATCTCTTTTTTCTATTTTGATTGGTTTTCCATCTTTATAATAATTATTTTTATATCCAAAATTATGATTATAAATTTCTTTGTTATCTTTCATTACAGAGATTTGACCACCAGCAAAATCTTTTTTTACTTCTTCATCCAAAATTTTTTCAAGCAAATCAGTAGTTCCTTTATCCAACGTTTCCCTTTTTGTTTCTAATGCTTTTTCTTCCTTGCTTGCTTTAATACTTACATTAGTATCATCTTTAGAATCTAGAACATCTAAGTAATTTTTACCATCAGCTATATTCCCATCAATTTCTTTTTTATCTGCTACTTTCTTTCCATTTAAATAAACTTCGCTAGCATCAAGATTATCAATTTCCACTTGGCTTTCTCCCTTTTTTGCATTAAAAGCGAAAGAAGTATTTTGTAAAACCGAATCATCATAATCATTAATATCGTATGGAAACGTATAATCATAATAAATAACGTTTTCATTTATGGTGTTTTCATTCACCGCCATATCATCAGAAGCAAAAGAAATACTAGGAAACACTAATGCTATCGATAATAAAAAAGCACTCTTTTTCATAACTACCCCCTTTTTACGAAAAGCTTTTCATAATTATTTTATACTAATTGAAATATTTTTTCAATTAACATTTATAAAAATTAAATAATTTATTCACTATATTACTTATAAATAGCTAAAAAATTTAACATTAACTTTACAATTTTTTTATATACACCAAACATATATCCCTTAACATAAGAATCAAGGAAACAGTTTAAAAATGACTGATTAATTTTCATCGCAAAATGCGTACTCTTCCTTAATAATAAATTTGAGTCAACTGTTTACCTTCACTGTACAAAGGTCTTTAACCCTCAAACTTTTGTGCTTCTCTCACAAAACTAAAACTCTTCTTAGCATAAACTTTGCAAACTTAAGTGAGAGCCTTCAACAGTCAACCCACCCAGTTGACTGTTTATTCATGTTATTAAAATTTTAAAACGCACCTTAGGGTGCTTTTTATTTGCATAATTTTATAATAAACAATTTATGTGTTAATATAAGTATATGGAAAATTTAGAAATCGCAAAAACTACACTTTTAGAGAATGATTACTCTATTGTCCTAGTAAAAGAAAATGAAATAGTTAATACATCTAGAAAAAATGGTCTCTTGCCTATTTTAGATCTATATAATAATGATAAAAGTATTTTAGAAAGTGCTATAGTTGCAGATAAAGTTATAGGAAAGGCAGCTGCCCTTATTTTAAAAGAGGCAAATATAAAAGAACTTTATGCTGAACTTATTTCAGAAAATGCTATAGAACTTCTTGATAAGACAAATATCAAGTATAAATACAATAAAAAGGTAAGAGAAATAAGAAATAGGGATAATACTGCCATATGCCCTATGGAAGAGCTAGCCTTAGAAAGTAATAACGCTGATGAACTTATAGAAAAAATTAAGGAGAAATTTAATTAATGACCACAAAAAAATTAGTATATACAGCTGTATTCTTAGCTTTAGGCATATTATTTCCCATGCTATTTCATCTGCTAGGATTGCCTGGCCAAGTACTTTTACCAATGCATATACCTATTTTTCTAGGAGCTTTAACTTTAGGTCCCATATCCGGATTTATCGTTGGAATATTAACTCCAATCTTATCAAGTTTATTAACTGGTATGCCACCTATGATCCCAATGGTACCAATAATGGTATTTGAACTTGCTGCTTATGGATTTTTCGCAGGTTTTTTATACGAAAAATATCCAAAAAATGTTTTTATTCCATTAATTACAGCTATGATCATAGGAAGAATTGTTGCAGGAATCGCAGCTTGGTCAGTATTTAATATTTTTAATATGGATGAAATTAATATATTAGCCTATATTTCAAGTTCATTTGTTAAGGGTCTGCCTGGTATAATAATGAGTCTTGTTTTAGTGCCTTTATTATATAAACGGATGCCAGTAGAGGTTAAAAATAGTTAAACCCTAAACACAAAAAAAGCACCAAAAGGTGCTTTTTTTATTATCTAAGATTTATTTTACCATATACTGCTGATGCAAATATTTGAACATCTTCTTTTTCTACATTTGTAGAAACTTCATATCCTTTTTCTTTTTGCATTTTATTTTTAAATTTGTCAGATAAATTTAATCCTTGACTATAAACATCTGCTTTTATATCTCCTGCATAGGATTCGCTATCGATAACGATATTTCCAAAACCTGAATTTAGATCCATTTTTTCGCTATCTTTAATATTATACACTCTAATATTTCCAGAATCTGTGTCTGCTAATAATGTTTTAGTATTTAAGCCATCTACTCTGATATTTCCACTAACAGCATCTATTTCCGCTTTATCTCCACTAATATTTGCAAGATAAATAGATCCATTTACATTATCAACTGTCAAATCACCGTTGGTATTTTTTATATCTATTTTCCCATTTGTATTTTGAACTTTGATATTGCCTTGTGAGTTAATTACATTTACTTTTGCATTTATAGAATTAATTGTTGTTTCTGTAAAGTCTACATCTTCTATACCAATGTTGCCATTTACTAAGTTAATATTTAGACTTTCATATAAATTTTTACCTAAACCAAGTTTAATAATTGATGTCGCTTCAAGATTATGATATTTTTCGTTGATGCTGATGTTTAAATCATCTTCAATAATTTCTATATCTAAATAATCTAAAAGTTCACCTTTTTTTGCCCAAGTATCTTGGTTAATTGTAATAGCTGAATCGCTTGCTCTTTCAATTAAAATTTTACCACTTGGTATATCTATATTTATTGAATTAATTTCATCATCAATTCTCATTTCTTTACTTGTATTTACTTGTCCTTTGATAGTGTATTGATTAATATCAATATTGTCTAAGTCTATATTTGAGATTGATTCAAAGGCATCTGTTGTTTTTTTAATAACACTTTCTATAGATTGGTTGATTTTAGCCATAAAGTCATTGTCATTGCGGCTTTTTTTATTTCCAATAGCATTTAATAATTCATTTGCTTCTTCAACAGTAATTTTACCTTCTTTTAGCATTTGTAAAATAAGTTGTTTTTCATCATTCATCTTTTAATTCCTCCAATAATTCACGGGCTTGCTCAGCTGTAATTTCGCCATTATCAAGCATATTAAGGATATCTAGACGGCTTTCTTTTTTATCAACTTTACCACCTAATTTTGCTACTAACTTATCTATTCTATTTCTAACTGTTGGATAGGAAATGCCTATTTCTTCTCCAACATCTTTGATAGATCCTCTTTTTTGTAAAAATAATTCTATAAATTCTTTATCTTCTTTATCTAATCTGGCAAAGTTATCTATTTCAAACTCACCGCTTACTTCTGTATAACAATTGTTGCATCTGTATGATGTAATTATCATTTCATCACCACAGTTTGGACATTTATTAATCATTGCTAGCCTCCCTTTGATTGTAGTATACCATGATTTTAATTTTTGTAAAGTTAATTTTAATAAATTTAATTTTTTTATAGTTTTTTATTAACTTATCTATTTCATTCTACGCTATTAATAACTTTTAGCAAATAAAAAAAGGTGATGTTGCAGAATAGTTAAATCTATCCTGCGCATCATCTTTTTTATTAACTATCTATATTTAGCTAGTTGAGAATACGATTATTTCTTAAACTGTTTTTGTTTTATAAATAGTTTGCTTAAAAGTGGGCTCAATTAATAGAGCTAGCTATTTCGATCTTTTTTTCTTAAGCAGCTTTGTATTTTATGATTTCTAATTGCTTATTTTCTATTTTTGTTGCTAATTTATTTAAGTTTAAAGCCATTGATAAAAGGCAAATCTCACTTATTATATTTTCTTTTCCTCTATGGTGGAATCTATTGTAGTTTAGTCCTGACTTTATTTTTGAAAAAGCTCCTTCAGCTTGGATTGACCTATTTATTCTTTCTTCTATTCCTTGCTCTGATCTTATGTTTTCTAAGGATTCTTTCCTATATTTTTGGAATATTTCTGATATGTAGATTCCTTTGGTCTTTTGTCCATCTTTGTTCCAATCAAAACATCTATAGACTTTTGTAGTAGTTGTGTATCCACTTTTTCTTTCTCTGTACCTATCTGTGCACCTTATGAATTCCTTACCTTCTTCTGATATGTATTTGTCTGATGTTTTATCATATCTAAGGCTCTTTCTGAATTCGTCTTCTTTTTTATACTTTCTAGTTTTTAATTGTTCGTAGTTTGATGGTTTTATATATGATGTTAGCTTGTTTTCTGCAAGGTATACATAGTTTTCTTCACTTTCATATCCTGCATCTGCTACTATTTTGTTTAGTTTGTTTGGATAGTTTTTTAGTAGTTTATTTAGAAATGGTTTTAGGGTGTACATGTCGGATGGATGGTGGGATACATTTTCTCCTATGATGAAGCCTGATGCACTTGCTAGCTGAATGTTGTATGCTGGTTTTAATTGACCATTTCTCATGTGGTCTTCTTTCATTCTCATGAAGGTTGCATCATGGTCTGTTTTTGAGTAGGAGTTTCTATGATATCCCATTGTTTCTAGGTGTTTTTGGTAGCTTTCTAGTTTGCTTTTCCACTCTTTGAGTTTTTCATAGTCTCGTTGGAGTTGGTGTTTTCTTTTGCCTTGGCCAAACAAAAAGTTGATTTTCTTGTCTATGCATTCTTGACTAACTTGATCAAATACTATTTTTACTACTTCTAATACTTGGATCGGAGTTAGGTCTTTGTTTAAATTGAAGTGTTTTATTATTTTTATTCTTAGTTTCTCTTGCCATTTTTCAATGCTTCCTCGCCACACAAAGCTGTATCTATTTGCATATGCTTCTATTTTTGTTCCGTCTATGTATATACTGGATAGGTCTATTTGTTTTTCTTCTATTAGTATTTGCAACATTTGATTTAGTAAATCTGGAGCTAATTCTACTATTTTTTGTCTAAACCTATTGATTGTACTATGGTCTGGAGGGGTCTGTTCATCTAAAAGATATCTTATTCTTAAATCATATGAGCATGATTTTTCTATTGCTCTTGATGAGAATATTCCTTCTGAGTAGCAGAATATTATTATCTGAAGCATTGTTACTGGGTTTACTGTTGGTTTTCTTCCTAATGATGAGTAGACTTTTTTTAGTTCTGTTAGGTCTATCCTTTCGATTATATTTTTTACAAGCCTTAACTTAACATCATCGTAAACGTATATTTCTGTGTTAAAATTCAGTTTTAATTGAACTGTATCATCAACTAGTGTAAAATTAGTTAATGATGATGTATTGTTTTTAACGTTTATCATAAATACATTCTATCAGAAAAAGACGAGGATTTCAGTTTCCTCGTCTTTTTTCTATCTTAGGACTTTTGCAACAGCCCCTTATAAGTAGTCTTTTGCCCAGTAGGATTTTAATGTACGAACTATCCACAATATTGTATTTACCATCACTACAGCTAAAAATAACATACCCAAAAGCATAATCGCTGCCATTGTAGCATCATTTTTAATTATTCTAGCTGGTATAAAATTATATAAAAATGCTGAAGCAAAGAAAAATATGATCCATTTTCCACTTACTTTTAAGTTTTCATTAAAATCCGGAAATATAAATTGCTTTTTACCATAGCGTTTTTCAAAATAGTCTCTTTTTTCCCTTAGCTCATTCCTATAATTTTTATCAGCATTATTTATAAGGGATGAGTAGTAATGTTCAATATCTTCATTTGTAGTTGTATATTTTAATAAATTGCTAGCTTCCTCTTTGCTATAAGCTTGGCTTAGTATTTTACTAGTAATAGCAGCTTTTGACTTATAGGTTTTGCGATCTTTTCGTAGAGTTTTTAATTTTTCTATATCATTTATACCAGCTAGCATATTTTCAGTTTCTTTTTCATATTTTCTTTGGTATTTTAGCAAGCTAGTAAAAATAAATACAAATACTAAGATAACAAGCATTTGTGAGATCAATACTCCCATATCAGAAAAATTTAGTATGGTTGCTAGTCCCATAAAAAGGGCTGGAATTAGTATTGTAATTATTGTTATTGCTAAAAATTTTATAATAGATCTCATAAGTTCATTACCTTTTCGTAACATTCTACTAGACGTTTTCCAGTATTTTTTATAGATTTTTGTAAGGCTTTTTTATAGCCTTCTTCTTTTAGTGAAGGCAATTGTTCATTTAAAATCGCCTTTATTTTTCTTTCAAAATCATCATTTGTAAGACCCTTATAAATATTTTGCCCATCTATATAATCATTTGCAAAAATCTCTATATCACGGATTAAAATGTCTGTTTTTGTAGCCAAGGCTTCTAAAAGTACTATGCCTTCTGTTTCTTCGTGAGTTAAAAACACATATAAATCTGATCCACTATAAGCTTCTCTTAAATCATCACTTGAAATATATCCTGGAAAATGTAAGTTTGTTGGAGCATTATCAATTAATTTTTTTATTTCAGCTGGCATTACAGCTGGACTTAGTTTGCCAAACCATGCAAATTCGTATTCAGGCATTTTTTTTGAAAGATTAATAAAATCATCTATGCCTTTTCTTTTTATAGGTAGACCTACAGATATAACTGATTTTTTATTTTTATCTAGACCATATTTTTCATAAAAATTTGTCCTATCATTTGGTTTTTCTTGCCAAAAATCCAGGTCAATTCCATTTGAAACTACTTCTATTTCGGGTTTTAGCTTGTAGCTTTCAAGGATTTTTTTAGAATAATCTGTCGGTGTTAAGATTAAATCTCCTTTGTTATAACAATGCTCTAGCCATTTTTTAAAGGCTGGAGCCATTTGATTGGAAAATATAAAGGAATTTTTAAAATCTTCTTTGGTGGAATGACCATGGTAGATAACTTTTTTTCCATTTCTCCTTGCTTTATCAGCAAAAGATGCTGATTTTGGAAAAACTGTATTTATATGTACAATATCAAAATCATCTTTCTCATCTAAAGTAAAATCACAACCAACTAAAGACAAGGCTTTGATTTGATGGTCAATAGCCTTGCCCACCCCACTTTCTTTTACTGTATCATAATCTTTTGTATATAAAAGGACTTTCATATGTATACTCGTTTACTGCTTTTTTATATAATTGTTCACATTTGCTACCAAAACTTTCTACAGAAAAGTTTTCTAAGGCATAGCTTCTTGCATTTTTTTCTAATTTTTTTTGGTAATCTGGCTTGTCTAATACTTTATAAATATAGGTCTTAAATTCATCAAAATCATTAAATCTAAAACCATTAAATCCATCTTCTAAAACTCCATCTAGGGAATCATCATCACGGCATATAGCTACTAGACCATTTGAAAGAGCCTCATAATAAGTAAGCCCCTGCGTTTCAGATGTAGAAGATGTGGTAAATATATCTGCTGCTTGATAATATTTATTAACCTGACTAGGATCAACCATGCCTACAAAATGTGCATTAGCATTTTGTTTTTTATTATAAGCTACTAATTTGTCATAATGAGGACCGCCACCCACTATAAAAAATTCAATATTAGAATCATCTAGTCTTTTGTGAAAGTCTATTATCTCTTCAATATTTTTTTCTTCAGCTAATCTGCCTAGGTACAATAATATTTTTTTATCACAGGGAAGATTTATCTCAGATCTTAAATCTTCATTATATAAATCTGGAATATGCACTCCCGTTGGAATAATAGCAATTTTATCTCTAGCTATTTTGTAAGATTCTAAAATATTAGCAGTTTTTTCTGTAGGTGCAATTATATAATCACACATATCAGAAAAATTTTTACTAAAGCTTGCTACAATTTTTACCCCAGCACTTTTATTTCTTATAAAATAATGAGTGTAGTCCTCATAAACTGTGTGGTAGGTATGAACTAGAGGGATATTTAAAACTTTTGCTAAAGTTTTTGCCATTACAAAAGTGGAAAACTCACATTGGCTATGGATAATATCTGGCTCCCACTTTCTAATATTTCTCAAATGAGTTTTTGCCAAAATATTTGTAATACGAGCTTGGGGATAGATTCTTTTTGCAGATAAAGATCCTATGTAGTACACTTGCTTTGTTTTATAACTAGAAATAGTATTTGATAGTGTTAGAACCCTTACCTCATGTCCTTGACTTTCTAAATATTCTTTTAAATTTAATACTGATCGTACCACCCCATTTACAACAGGGTAGTACCAATCGCTTGTTATAAGTATTTTCATATAATTCCTCTAGTAATACTATAGTGGCTAAAAATCATTTTTACAATTTATCTTTAATATTCTATATATTTTAGTATAGTTAAAGAAAAACGAGGTGAAAAATGGGTCCTTTAATAGCAACTGATATTATGCTTTTTGTATTTAGCATTTATATAGGTATATTTTTTAAACATTTTCATAGTAGCTACCCAGAAATGCAAGTGGGTTTTCACTTATGGGAAGTTTGCTACAATAAAGATACTTGGGAATATGGCAATAAATTTGCTGGCAACCTTTCAATTATTCTAGGTATTATTTTATTTGCAATTATTTATCCAATTTGCCTATACCTAGAACTAAAAAGATCCTATATGACAGGTTTAATAATTCTTTTAACTATTCTTTTTCTTTTACTTTTATTTCTTATAGTAAAGATAAGAATGCGTAAAAAATTTAATATTAAGGACGAATGATTACAAAAATCACAGAAGATAATAAATAAGGCAGCAATTTGCTGTCTTATTTTTTTATTTTAAAAGTGTTTTTACCAAGTACTTTTACTAGGATGTGAAATATTATTACTAAAAAAAGTAAGATAATACTTAATATTTCAAGGATAAAGAGCGAATCTTTATCTATCTTTACCATAATTAGGGGAAGTAAAAGTATATTTAAATATCCTAATAATGAAGTCCAAAACTGGTACATGTAACCAACTAGGGCTGCTTCTTGGTTAAAGGGTTGGAATAAATAATATATAGATAGGTTGTAGGCTACATAAAATAAGTAGGTCACTAAAATAAACATCCCACATACAACTAGGCTTTTAATGCCGACACTTTCAAATAAGAAAAATGCTAAGAATAGGTAAATAAGACCTACTAAAAGTCCTAAAATATTTATCTTAAGCAAGGACTTATACCTTAACTTGTAAAGGTCATATACTGCTTCTTTTTCCTTATAAAAGCCATATTGGAGTAATGGCCTATCACAATTTAAAAACAAGGCCCTATTAGTATTTGTGCTATTAAATAAGATGCTAGCAAATATTGGCAAGGTATATATGATAATGTTATTCATGCCAAAGTTACTATCAAAGTCTTTATAGGCAAATCTAATCCCTATTAAAGCTACTAAGACAAGGGCAAATAAAATCCCCGCTTTTTTGTAAAGAGGTTTTATAAGTAGTCTTTTGTGTCTTGCAAAAAATAGTTTATTTAAAAGATCATAGCCATGAGCATTTTTAGTCGCCCTAGTATCCACATCACTATCCTTTAGAGCTAAACTATCATTGGCTATTTGCTCAAAATCCATATTTCTATCTAAATCTTCTGTTCTAGCCACTTCTAATAACTTGCCATAGTCATCAAATCTTAAGAGGTATTTGATTGCAAAAATAGATATGCTAAGACTAAGTACAAAAAATATCAATAAAATATTTGTATCAAAACTCTTAATTCTCATAAGTATAGCAAATAGTACTATAGATAGACCTAGGTTTACCCACCACTTATCTGCATATATTTTTTCTTTTTTTTGTGAAAGCGTGAGTGTTATGGCATTTGAGATAATCCTTACAAAAGCAAAGCCAAGGCTTATTAAGAAACTATTTTTTAGGCCAAAAAATATGGCAAAGGCAACAGCTCTTCCAATCCCTATCCTAAGGGGATTAAACACCGCTTGAATAAGGCCACTTTCCTTAGCTAGCATCCTATATTGCCTATTTAACTCGTGGATTTCCGCCTTACTACCACTAACATCCTTTGCAAGCATTGAAATACTCAAATAAAAACTTAAAAATGCTAAATTTGATCTGCCCAATTCTACAAACTCTGTATACATATTTTCTGGAAACTGCCAGGTCATTTGCACTAGCCATAAAAAGGCACCTGCCCAAAATAAAGCTAAAAAAAATGAAACTATACACTTTAAAATTTGCCCAATAATACTAAATAAAGGTCCTAGGGCAAAAACAAATTTTTTAAAACCATAGGCCTTATACTTATCTCCCGCATATTTGCCCACTAAAGGCAATTTATGAAAAAAGTGGATGATGTGGTTAACATTACTGGCAAGCTTAGTATTCTCTATAATCCTATATTTCTTATAATAATCCATCCTAGGCCTCCGCTTGTAATAGACTTATAATTCTATCTTCAAAGTCTGGATTATTTTTGATTTCCCTATCCACTTCTTCTATCTGACCCTTATGTAATAAAACTATCTCATCTGATATATCTTTTGCTAAGTCCAAAATGTGGGTTGAAAAAATTATAATGTGGTCGTTTTTTATAGATTTTATTAAGTCTTTCATTTCTTTTTGCACTACTACATCAAGAGAATTTAGCGGTTCATCCATTAAAATAACCCTTGGTTTTAAAATAAGAAACATCATCATCTGAATTTTATTTCTCATACCTGTAGAGTAGCCTTGGATTAACCTATCCTTATCTTCTTCATCAAATTTCACTAGGTCAAAGTAATAGTCAGTGTCATGGAGGTCTGCTATTCTCTCCTTATTTACATCTATAAAAAATTTTATAAATTCTCTGGCTGTTAGAAACCTTGGTAGTTCTGGCTCAGCTAGCATAAAAAATACATACTTACTTTCAAGATTTATTTTTTCGCCATTTTCTAGTAAATAAACTTCCCCACTATCTTTTTTAAGTTCTTTTGCAATTAAAGAAAAAAGAGTAGTCTTTCCTGCACCATTTCTTCCCAAAAGGGCGTAGATAATCCCTTGGTCAAATCTGGCATCTAGTTCATTTAAGACACTCTTTTCTTCAAATTTTTTTGATAAACTTTCTATAACTAGTTGCATTTTTCCTTCCAATCCTTAAGTAATTTACAATAAGGATATCAAAGGATTAAAATTTTAACTAGCTTGATTAATATTTTTTAATATTATATAAAATATGTTTAATAAATTCTTATAATCTATATTCTTTTTATGCTTGTTATCTCCCTAGGACTATCAATGATTACATCAGGATTTTCTTTCTCCAGTACTTCTCTTTTTCTAAAGCCCCAAGAGCATCCTACGGTAAAGATACTTGCATTTCTCCCACACTTCATATCTACTTCGCTATCGCCAAAATATAAAATATCTGAAAATGGCACATCAAAATGATTTGCAATTATCATAATCCCCTCTGGAGATGGCTTTCTCTTATAGTCTTCTCTGTAGCCTAGGATATAATCAAAATATTTTTCTCCAAATATAGCCTTTAAAACTCTATTGCTAGTCTCATCAGGTTTGTTGGAAAAAGCTGCAATTATCTCCCCATTTTCTTTTAGTTTATCTAAAGATTCTTTTATGCCCTCAAAAGGTTTTGTTAAATATAAAGGATCATTATCGTAAGCTTCATTATACCTATTATAAATTTCTTCTTTTAATTGATCATCTCCTGTAAATCCTACATAGTCTAAGGTTTTTGTTAGTAAAACTCTAGGCCCATTGCCAACAAATTCCCTTACTTTTTGCTTGGGTATAGCTTTTAATTCATATTTTCTCAATGTTTCATTTAAGTGAAAACTTATAGATTCAATAGTATTTAAAAGCGTCCCATCTATGTCAAATATATACATTTTACCTCCTTTTCTTAATTATCTCCTTAATTAATCTTTACCCTAAAATAAATAATTAATGTAAATTTGCATAAAAATGGAATAAAAGGGCATAATTATTTGTAAGAAGGTATTACAAATGTTTGCAATTTTGTCCCTTTGTATATACAATAGACTAAGAAAATATTTTGAAAAGAGGGTTTTATGAGTAATATTAGAAATTTATCTATGCTCAGTGATTTTTATGAGTTTACTATGGCAAATGGTTACTTTAACCATGGAATGAAAGATACAATAGCAGTCTTTGACGCATTTTATAGGACAAATCCAGATGAGGGGGGTTATTCTATTTTTGCTGGTCTAAATGATGTTATAGATTTTATAGAAAATCTACATTTTACAGATGAAGACATAGCTTACTTAAAAGAAGCAGGTGATTTTTCAGAGGAATTTTTAGATTATCTACGTGATTTCAAATTTACAGGAGATGTATGGGCCTTTCCTGAAGGATCAGTTATGTTTCCAAATGAACCTATTATAACTGTAAGAGCTCCAATTATTGAATGCTCAATTGTAGAAACTTACTTGCTTTTATCAATGAACTTTAATTCATTAATTGCTACAAAAACTAGCAGAATTGTAAAAGCAGCTGGTGATAGACTTGTAATGGAATTTGGAGCTCGCCGTGCTCAAGGTGCAGATGCATCATTAACTGGTGCAAGAGCAGCCTTTATTGCCGGAGCTCCTGTATCAAGCAATACACTTTCTGCAAAAACTTATGGTTTTAATCCATCTGGAACTATGGCTCATGCATGGATCCAAGCTTTTGATAGCGAATATGAAGCCTTTAAAATTTACGCTGAAACTTATCCAGAAAATTGCATACTTTTAATAGATACTTACGATACAATAAATAGTGGTTTGCCAAACGCTATGCGTGTGTTTAAAGAAGTTTTAGAGCCAAAGGGACTTACAGGTGGAGTTAGAATAGATTCTGGAGACCTTGCTTATTTATCTAAAGAAGTAAGAAAAATATTAGATGAAAATGGATATAAAGAAGCAAAAATAGTTGCATCTAACTCACTTGATGAATTTAAAATAAATTCACTAACTGCCCAAGGAGCAAAAATAGATTCTTTCGGTATAGGAGAAAGACTTATAACAAGCAAATCCGATCCAGTATTTGGAGGAGTTTATAAACTTGTAGGAATATACGAAGATGAAGAGCTAAAAGCAAGAATAAAAGTTTCTGAAAACGTAGAAAAAATTACAACTCCAGGTTTTAAAAAAGTTTATAGGTTATATGATAAAGAAACAGGAAAAGCAGAAGCAGATTACATTACCCTTCGCGAAGAAGAAGTTGATGAAAGTAAACCACTTGTAATCTTTGATCCATTATTTACATGGAAGATGAAAAAAATGGATAACTACGAAGCCCGCCTCATGCAAGTACCAATTTTTGAAAATGGAAAACTTGTATACGAACAACCAGATATACACGAAATCCATGATTATTGTAAAAAAGAACTTGATAGCGTTTGGGAAGAAGTAAAAAGATTCGACCAACCACATAATTACTATGTAGACCTATCCCAAGACCTATGGAATTTAAAACAAAATCTAATTTTGGAAGCTAAAAGAGGATTGTAGATAAATATTTTTTATAGAAAAAAGGAGACTAGCTAAAAGTCTCCTTTTTCATATTCTTCTTTAGCGAGTATATAGCCCCCTATAAGTCCTGCTTCATTACCCAAATCTGGAAATACTATATATTCTTCACTACTCGGTAAAATCAAATATTCCCCCTTGATTTTATCAAATTCCTCTCTAATTTTTTCTATCATGCCTTCTTTGTTTGCAACTCCCCCACCTATGATTATTATATGAGGTCTTAAAATTGCAGTATAGGTATATAAAGCTTTGACAATATATCTTGCAGTAATTAAAAATGCAGGATCATCAATATCTAATTCCTCACCTTTGCTACCTGCTCGTTTTTCAATAGCAGGTCCTGAGCAGAGTCCTTCAAAGCAGGAATTGTGATAGTCACAAACACTTTTAAAATTATCATCAATTTCTCTTGATATTTCAATATGTCCCATTTCTGGATGAGAAAAGCCTTCGACTATCTTTCCATCAACTATAAACGATCCACCTATGCCTGTTCCAATTGTTAAATACAAAGAACTCTTCTTATTTTTAGCAGCTCCTAAGAAAAATTCTCCTATACCAGATGCTCCAACATCTGTAGTAAGTTTGATTGGGATATCCAAATTATTCTTTAAAGTTCCTACTAAGTCAAAGTTTCTCCAAAGTTTTTTGGGTGTTGATAAAATGTAACCATAACTTTTAGAATCTTTATCCAAATCAATAGGTCCAAAAGCTCCTACTCCTATAGATTTTATCTTTTCTGTTTTGAAAAAATCACTTATTTTTTCTAAATTTTTATTTGGATCTTCTGTTTTTATCCTTATTTCTTTTATTATTTTTCCATTCTCATCAAATATGGCGCACCTAATTTTTGTACCACCTAATTCTATTGAACCATACATATTATTCTCCTGTTTCTGGCACTAGGCCTAAAGTAAATTTAATTTCACTTGCATTTATAAATTCTCTATGAGACATTTTTCTTTGCTTGTAAACTTTGCCATTAACCTTCATTGTCTTGATAAATTTCTTTTGATGGTAATTCTCTTCTGTAGTTATTTTTAAAATATTTTTATTTGCAAGTTTTACATTTATTTCATCAAAAAATGGCATACCTATTATATATTCTTCTTTTCCTGGTGCAACGGGATATATACCAAGGCTAGATAGGATAAACCAAGAACTAAGTGAGCCGTTATCTTCATCACCTGGATATCCCTTAAAATCATAGGAAAAATAATTTAATAAAAGTTCCTTTACTAAAAGTTGTGTTTTATAAGGCTTATCTACATAATAATATAAATAAGGCAAGTGAAATGAAGGCTGGTTTGATATTGCTATCTGACCAAAGTGTGCAGTTTCTAATTCTTTCATTTCATGGATTACTTCTCCATACGATCCAACTTTGAAATCAGATGTCTCGTTTGTTATTTCATCAAGTTTATTTTCAAAGGCCTTTTTTGATCCAAATAAACTAACAATACCTTCAATGTCATGGTAGGCATTAAAACTATTTTGAAAAGCAGATCCTTCTGTATAAGGCGAGCCCCAACTAAATTTATCAAAGTCTTTAGTAAAGTTACCATTTCTATCCTTGGACCTAAACCATCCTATATCTTTGTCAAAAAGATTTTGATAAGCTTTAGATTTTTTATAGTAAGTATTTGCTAATTCATCTTTAGTTAAGATTTCAGCTACTTTTCCTATAGAAAAGTCTGACAGACTATTATCTAAAGTTTGGTTTACTGATTCGTGTAAATCAGCTGGTACATATCCTAATTCATCCATCAGATTGGCACCAAATCTGCCATACTTACTCTTATTATTTTCTGGATTTGCGGACTTTATCATTGATTCTAGCAGTATTTCTGACTTATCATTTCCTATTTTTTTTGATAAAAGATCAGCTATAGTATTATCAACTAAAGTTCCTGGCATCATTGATCTCTCATCTGGCGATAGCCACTTTGGTAAAAATCCGGTATCTATATAAGTATTTATAATTCCTTCTAAAAGATCTTCTAAAAATTCGGTGTCAATTAAACTAAGAAGGGGAAATAAAGTTTTTTGCCCATCCCAAAAACCTATATTTGTAAACAACATTCCATTTTTTATTGTTTTATTAAAAGTATCATAGTGGATTTCTTTACCATCTTTATCAATTTCAAAAAATCTCATAGGAAATAAGTATGCTCTATATAAGCAGTGGTAGAAAAATTTCCTTTGTTTTTCCTTGCTGTATGGATTGTATTTTTGGTATAAAGCATCTTCTTTTCTTATATTTATTTCAAATCTATCAAAAACTTTTTCCCATTCTTTACTTGTAGAAGCAACTAATTTTTCAAAATCTTTTTCTAATCGTTGATGATTTATAATAGCTTGGTCGATTGAAATAAATGAAGTGCTTATATATAAATTTGTATTTTTACTATCAGTTATTATTTTATAATCAGATTCTGTATTTTTTAAGTCAAAATCATTATCTAAGTCAATTACAATATACATTGTAAAATCTTCATCTTCGCTATCATAGCAATTTTTTACGGTCCCTAAAATTAGCTTATCTTTTTTTTCAAGAAAAAGACCATCTGCATATATTAAAAAATTTGCTTTTGTATTTGCCTTATAGCTAATAATTCCAGAATAAATATCATTAGTAACTTCTGCTATTGATCCATCTCCGTAAATTATTTTATTATAATTAGGTCTAAAAATAGAGCTAATGGTATCATATTTAATATTTTTTTCTAAATCAAAAGGAAGTATTGTAAGATATGAATAATCCCCCATCCAAGGGCTAGGTTGATGGGTTAATCTAAAACCTTTAAAATCATCTTCATTTGGGTTAAACCACCATTCATTTTTATCAACATTACTTTGCACTGCAAAATAATTTGTTCCATGAGGCACACCTACTAATGGTAAGGTATTTCCATTAGAAAATTCTCTTTTAGAGTCTGTTCCAATTCTAGTATCAGTAAATCTAAAATCATTTAAAATTTCTTTTATAGACATATTATTTTTTCCTATTTAAAGTTCAAAACCATTATTTTCACTTAATTTTTTAAACCATTGACCTGACTTCTTTATTTTTCTTTGGCCAGTATTTAAATCTAATTCTACAAGACCATATCTATTTTTATAGGCATTTAGCCAGCTCCAGCAATCTATAAAAGTCCAAAGTTGATAACCCTTACAGTTTGCTCCCTCATTGATAGCCTTACTTAGCCAGTATAGGTGTTCTTTTATAAAATCAATCCTATAATCATCTTTTATCTGCCCATTTTCTCTAAATCTTTCTTCATTTTCAACACCCATACCATTTTCCGAAACTATCCACTCTATATTTTTATAATTGTCACGAATATTTATTGCAATATCATAAAGGGCTTTTGGATATATTTCCCAACCTCTATATGGATTCATACGTTTACCTGGCATATCATAAGTTAAATAATATTTGCTAGGCATAAAAAGTGCATCCTCTTTATATTGATAAGGATTTTCCCTCACTCTTAGGGGCTGATAATAGTTTACTCCTAGAAAATCAATAGTATTTTCTTTTATAATTTCAAGCTCTTCTTGGCTATATTCCGGAGTGAGTTTTTCATTTTTTATTAATTTAATAAGTTTTTCTGGATATTTTCCAAAGACTGAAGGATCTAAAAATGAGGATTTATTGATTAATTCTACCATTTCCGCTGCTTTTAAATCACCATCATTGTTGCTTCTTGGATAAGCTGGTGTTAAATTTAAAATTATTCCGATTTTTTTATTAAATTCCATTTCTTTATAACTTTTAATAGCTAAGGCCGAGGCAAGCTGGGTGTTAAATGCTGCTTGTACTGCTTTTTTAGGATCTATTTCTGCTGGGTAATGATAACCATACAGATATTGACATTCTACTTGGACTATTGGCTCATTAAAGGTAAACCAACCATCTACTAAATCATCAAAAAGTTCAAAGCATTTTCTAGCATAATCCTTATAAGCTTCTACAGTTTTTTTGTTAGTCCAGCCACCTATATCCATAAGGTACATTGGCAAGTCAAAGTGAAATAAGTTTATATAAAGAGTAATATTTTTTTTGCGAATCCTAGAAAAATAATCTCTATAAAAACTAACAGCTTTTTGATTTATCTTTCCATCTATATCTGGTATAAGCCTAGCCCAGTTTATAGATGTCCTATAAACATTTTGCCCAGTTTCTTCTAACAAGTCTACATCAGTTTTATAATTATTATAAATATCTGTCGTTTTACCTGGTCCTACTTGCTTATAAAATTTATACGGATCTATTTTATACCAATAATCCCATATATTCTCAGATTTATTGTCTATATTCCCTGCACCTTCTGACTGAGTGGCTGATGTAGCCGTTCCATATAAAAAACCTTTAGGAAATTTAATCATAACTCCTCCTTTACTTTAATAATCTTTTTTCTTCTATAGATTGTTTTAAATTTGCGTAGGCTCCGTATAAGTTATTATCATTAAAAAATGATACAGAGCTGATATCTATATCTATAGATCTGAAAACCCCTGTATTTAATTTGTTTTTAATCTCTCTTACAAATCTCTCATCACTAGAAATAGCCCCTCCTAAATAAATTTTTTCTGGATTTACAGTATAAAAAATATTGTATATTCCCATGGCTAAGTAAGTAAACATCTGGTCTACTTCTGTAAAATAGGGTTCTTTTTTTTGCATGTATTTATCAAAAATTAAATACGTACTTTCATCTATGCCATATTTTTTTATCATTTTTCGCCTGATATTTGGTAGCGTTGCTAGTTTAGAAAAATTATCAAAATTACCATCTTCATTTTTTAAAAGCATATAGCCAAATTCTCCAGCTTCTAAGCTTTTACCTTTTATAATTTTGCCATTTTTTGTTATAGATCCTCCTATACCAGAGCCTATAATTAAAAAAGCTAGATAATTTTTATCAACTTTCCCATAAAAAATCTCTGCTAATGCAGCACAATTTGCATCATTCTCAATGGCTACTGGGAGATTAAATTTATTTTTTATTTCCAGGGCAAAATTATATTCTGTAATAAACTCAACTGCGGACTTTCCATAAATATTGCCTGTAGAAGAATCAACAGTTCCTGGAGAAGAAAATCCTATGCCATCAATCTTGTGACTTTTAGCAAAAAAATTAATTTTATCTTCAAAAAACTTTAAAAGATCCTCCATATTTTTCTCTTGTTTTGAAGAAAATTTTTCAACTATTTTATCATTTTCTATCAAAGCATATTTATTGCTTGAACCGCCTATATCAAATACTAAATACAATTTTTATCTCCTGTGTTATAATTTACTTGTAGAAAGGAGCTACAATGACTGTTAGTTCTTATGAATTTATCATGGATATCATAAGTTCCAATGATATTAACCTTTCAAAATCTGAAGAAAGCATTTTAAATACCCTAAAAATAAATAACTACGATATTACAAATTTTGATATAGCAGATTTTGCTAAAACTTTTTTTGTTTCAAACGCTACTGTAACTCGCTTTTCTCAAAAGCTTGGTTTTTCTGGATATCAAGAACTAAGATATGCCATTAGTGAATCAAAAGAAGTTTCTATATACAAAAGCCAAGATATATATCTAGATATGGTTAGTTCTTTTGAAGAATTGCCAGAAAGAACTATTAAGCTTATAAAAAATTTAAATAATTTTCCAAAAATAGCTATAATTGGCATAGGTTCATCTGGGCTTTGCTCAAATGAATTTGTCTATAAGCTAAGAGAGCTTGATTTATTTACTTCAGATTATGCCAAAGAACCATATTCGATAAATCTTTTAACCAAAAATTTAAGCTATAATGATCTTTTGATTGCTATCTCCCTAAGTGGGGAAAATCACACAATATTAGAAGGCGTAAATAACGCTATTGATAGAGGAGCCCCAGTTTTTTCCATAACTAGAAACTACGATTCCAGTTTAGGAAAAAAATCCGATTACATAATACGCACTCCTGCCTACCCTAATCATAGTTATGAAATATCAAAAATGGCACCTATTCTCATTACTATGGATATAATTTGTGAGATTTATCAAAACAATTAGTTCTTAATCAATTCTAGACCTAGATAATTTAAAATAGCCTCACAAAACATAGAATTTGACCAAGAAAACCAATCTCTTGTGTATTTATTAGGATCATCTTTGTCAAATCCTTCATGCATAAGATAGGTATTTGCATGTGTATTTTCAAAATATTTTAGTATTTTATTTTTCTCCCCTTCATTTGTACTTGTCATCATTTGTATACTTAAAGCTATATGCCAGATATAATCTTCTGGCGTATGGTCTGATCCTATCCCATCTGTTGCTTTTCCCATAAAATAATTTTTATTTTTATTTGATAAAATGGCTCTTCTAGTATTTTTATAAAGAGAATTATCCCTATCTATATATTGCAAATATGGTAAAGATAATAAAGATGGTACATTTGCATCATCCATAAATAAATAGTTTCCTAATCCATCTACTTCATAAGCAAATATTTCTCCAAAATCTGGATCATTTATTATCCCATAGTCTTTTATTCCTTGATTGATTTCTGTTGCAAGATTTCGCATTTTTTCCGCTAATTGCTTATCTTTTTTTGCATCAATAAGACAATTAGCTAATTTGTTTAAAGTAACTACTGCAAAGGCATTTGCAGGGATCAAATATTGGTAAAGACAGGAATCATCACTTGGTCTAAAAGCTGTCCAGCTCATACCAGTATAAGAGACTTCCGTTCCTCTTTTTCCAGTTCTTAAAGAATCTGTCTCTTTCCATGGATTTGGTCTTTCAAACTCGTAGTTAGATCTGCTATGGTCTTGTTCTAAGGCAATTAAATTTACTATATTTTTTAATATCCTAATAAATTCACCATCAAAAATAGAATCATCCTTAGTTTTTTCATAGTAAAGATAAGCAGTTTGCATTACATAGCATAAGGAATCAAGTTCGTATTTTCTCTCCCAAACCCAATCAGACTCAAAATCTGTTATATCTTCCTTGCTCCAAGAACGTCCATCAGCCTTTATATTAAAAGCATTGGCATAATAGTCCTTATCCACAGAAAAAATTTGCCTTTTTAATACTTTTTTTATTAAATCATCAGCCTCTTTACT
Organism: Anaerococcus octavius; assembly: GCF_900445265.1. Taxonomy (GTDB): domain Bacteria; phylum Bacillota; class Clostridia; order Tissierellales; family Peptoniphilaceae; genus Anaerococcus; species Anaerococcus octavius. The sequence continues at coordinate 1,850,318 of NZ_UFTA01000002.1, read as the reverse complement.
ATCTATATAAAAAAGTGGTCTGATTTGTCCGCTTGAATCTCTTAACCACATGGCATCAATATCGCCTGTGATTACAAAAGCATCATTTCTATCTGTAAGCTTTATAGTTGTTGTAAAGGTATTTTTTATAGCTTTAGCAAATATTTTTTTTATTTCATCACTTAACTTATCAGAATTATTTACATATTCTATAAGGGGATTTACTATATTTTCCATATATTAGCCTCCTAATTATATATCTAACTTAATGGTTCTAATTTCAAAGGCATCTAGGGTATTTTTATCTACTGTTTTTTCTTCTTTTTTATCGCCCAAAATATTATATATTACACCATCTGCATTTATATTTTTTTCTTTATCGTCTGGATTATAAGCTCTAAAAATTGCTTCTTTCTTATCATTTCTGTAAAGGACTGAATATAGGTTTTCTCCAAGATCTACATTTGGGATTATATTTTCTTTTTGATTTGCAATATTTTTACCTAGCTTAACATCAAAAAATGGCACTCTCTCAGCCAAGGCTCTTTGAATAGATGTATTAGCTTTTTCAGAAAATATATCTACATATAAATCAAATTCCATTTCTCCCTTATCTCCTAAAAGTTGAGCTTCTGGTGTTGGAAAATATCCCCAATCTCCTAATTCCCCAATAGATCTAAATAAGGTTAGATACAAGCCTTCATTTTTTACCTGCTCATATTCAGCTATACCTAAGCTAGAAATAGTAAATCCTTTGTCTTTTTCGTCTTTTACTTGAACATATCTATTTAGATTTTGAGAATAATCAGGATTTACCCATGTTTTTGGTGGATACATATCTCTTTTTACAGTTTCAAAAATAGATTCTGCATGAATAACTGAAGTATCTAAACTATGACCAAAAAGTATCCTCACCCTATGGTCTTTAGCAACATTCTTTAGCTTTATATGGCAAGCAATAGTTCTTTTTTTATCATAAATACTTATAGTTTTTTCAACTATCATATCAACATATTCTTCTGATCTGTTAGACTTTCTGTTAGTGATATCTACAAGGGTTATTTGTTCTTCTTTTAAGCTAGCTGCCGCTGATTTTGGAATGGATATCTTCTCTTTTAATTTTATAGTAAATTTATCTGAACTTTTGTGAATATCTTTACTTATCAGTTTGCCACCTAAGATTCTTTTTTTATCATAAGACTGCCTATAAATATATTCGTTGCCTATATCTCCACTATCTTCTATCATAAAAATATTTTTGTATACATTACCTGTATTTTTATCAGTAATATCTAAAGAAGCATTATCATTTATCTTAATCTCAAAATAATCATTTGCAACTACATCTTTTTTTACTTTTAAATCTTTAAATTTGCCATCTCCTTTTACTAGCCTAAAGATTTTTTTCTCATAAGAATCTATATCTGCTAAAAATGTTACATTTACCTGCCTTGTAAAATATGGTTTTCTAAATGAATCCTCCGGCAGTTCATAGGAAAAATTAGTTCCCATATCTCTTATCTCGGCTGCTATTTCACATCCCTTTTCATCTATCAATTTTAGCTCTGGTAAGCTTATAGCCTTTAATTCATTGACAACTTTTCTAAAGTTTTCTCCAAAATATTCTTTTTTAAAATCCAAATTAACACTAACTAGTCTGCTTCTTTTATAAGGAAGGGTATTTATTATAGCAAAACTTATATCGTCAGAATCATTATAAGTATTATCTGCAATGAATTCCCTTGCCTTATCATCCAAATAGTCTAAGGCCTCACCAGCATCTTTAAATCTTCTTTCGTTTCCATCATGTACTGAATCTATTGAGCAGCCACATATGCTATCGTGAGGATGGTTTGAAATTAATCTTTCATAGATATAATCAAAACTATCATTAGGATATAGTTCCTTATTTACAAAAATTGTATATAAAGGTTGGCTAATTTCTTCAAGTCTCATCTCTAAAGTTTTATTAGCTTTTTTCAAATAGTACCTAGATGATGAAGTGCCTTGTAAGGTATACCAGCCATCGGTAGCTTGAGAACGCAATTCTCCTTTGATTGTAGCAAGTTTATTTGGATCAATTTCTTTTTTTACGGCTTCATAATACTTATCTAAATTCGAGTGTATAAATTCATAGTCATCATATAGGCTATTTGCTTTTTCAATTATTTTTCCTATATTTTTTTGAACTGGCGAATGGTCACAGCCATTCATTAAAAGAAGTTGGTTAGTGGATGCATATTTTTCCATATCTGCTATTTTTTGATCCATATATTTTTTGAGCCTAGCAGTTGCCATTGGTATATCTACTCCATTGCAATACCAATTAGCAAAAAGAATGCCTAAAACTTGCGAGCCATCTGGAGCTTGCCAAAATAATTCCGAATTTTTGGATGTAAAATCTTCTACAACTACATTGTTTAACCCAGTAGCTTTTACTCCCCTGCCAAAATATGCAACATCTATATTTGCTTTATTAAGTATCTGAGCAGCTTGGCCAATATTTCCAAAAGTATCTGGGAAATATCCAATTTGCGCAGGCTTTCCTAATTTTTTAGACTTTTTAAGACCTAGTTGTAAATCTTTTATATTAGACTCAGCAGAAGTCAAAAATGCATCTTGCAAAATATACCAAGGACCTATAATTATTTTTCCATCTTTTATTAGTTTATAGAGGATTTCTTTATTTTCTGGTTTTACTTTTAAATAATCTTCTATGGGTAAGTATTGACCATCAAATTGAAAGTACTTAAAGCTTTCATCTTCACAAGCCTCTATTACATCATCAACAAGATCTACTAATCTCATAGTATGATTTTCTAAAGGCATATACCATTCTCGATCCCAATGAGTATGGGATATTATATGAACTGTTTTTTTCATAAGTCCTCTTTGCTTTCCATTAGTTTTTTATAAATTTCTTCTAAAACGCTAGATGTTTTAACTACTCTATCTTCTATTTCATCTAAGCTAAACTCTTTGTAAATTCTTACCTTACATTCTTTAGATTTATTATAAAAGTCAGCAGCTTTATAATAATCTTTATTTATAGCACATTTAGCAGCTTTTAATAAGTATTTTAAACTTGTGAAAAATGAAATTACTTCATTATAAAGATTTTTGTTGCTATAATTACTTTCATAATTATCAATTGCTTCTAATTTTTGGTCTATCAAGTAAATTATTTTTTCATAATCTCTTGCTTTGAAAGCAGCTGCTATCCTACTATCTTCTAAGTACTTTTTATTTTCTTCTCTATTATAGATATCTGATCCAAAGAAAGAATCTGCTATTAAATATAAATCATCTGCTACATCTTTATCTAAATAGCTAAGTCCTTTTTTAAAGACTTCTATTGCCTTATAATTACTCGGATTTATTAAATATTCATTTATCTGAAAAATGGATAGTTTGGAAAGTTCTGCTTGATTCATAGGATTTATTAAAAATGAATCAAAATTTAATGATCTGCTATCAAAAAATTCAAATACTTCCATAAATATTTGATCTCTTTTATAATCATTTACCGGCCAATTAAACCATATATTTGGTTTTTGGTTAGCAAGTTTTATAAATTCTTCATTTGCATCATATCTTAAAGGAGCTACTACATCATAACCTGTCCACATTATTTTTAAGTTTTTAATATTTTTAAATAAGTCAAAATATGAGCATGCCTTATCATCAATCCAGCTTTGGTTGTACCATGGATGGACAAAGAGTAATTCTCTATTTTCAAAATCAGAGATAAAATTTAATATATTTTTTACTAATTGCAGATGATATTCTCTTTGCTCATAAGCCTTATTTTGATCAACATCATCCATACAAAGGGCAAAAGATTTTATTCCTATATTATGTAATTGTTCATATTTTTTATATATACGCTCTATTTCGTTTTTATAATCAGAAAAATCAATTAAGTTTTGACCTGGATGTATGGCCCAGACAAAGTTTATATTTTTTCTTTGAGCAAGTTTTGCTAATTTTTCTAGTTCATTAAGCTTATTATCTGGATATAAATCTCTCCATTTTACATTGTGGTAAGGGTCATCTTTAGGTGCATATATATATTGGTTCATGTTTATATCCGATAAGAAATTGATCATAGAATATCTTTGTTCAAAAGTCCATGGTATTCCATAAAAACCTTCAATGACACCTTTTTTAATTTCTGTCATAGAAACTCCTTTTAATATTGAAAATATTTTTTAATTATCTTTAATCCTAATTTAAAAATGAAAATAAGTTCATTTTGCTATTTATAATTAAAGACTTACACAAAAGTGTAAGTCTTTAATATTAGTTATTTTCACTGCTGAAAGTGTCAAGTTGATTTTGGATTTCTTCTATTGCTTTATCAATGCCTGCTGTGTCCAGTTGGTCTAAAAACTCTTGATAGTAAGCATCATCAAATGCTCCAGTTTTAAGATTGTTGTAATATCTTTCAATTGTAGCTTGAACATTTTCTAATTCACCTTGGATATTTGTTTTATCGACTCTAAATCCTAGAGTTGGTGAAGCTACTAACTTATCTTCAAATTCTTTTACTTCTTCATCAAATTCAGGATCTCCAATTCCTACACCATCTGCCATAGGAGTTCTATTAAACATTGATAAGTATTGGAAGCTTGCTACATCGTATACTTCATCTTTTGTTCCAAGCTTTTTAACTTTTCCATCTTTTAATTCATAATCTACACCTTCAATACCGTATGATAATAGGTCTTGAAGTTTTTTATCTGTAAACATTCTTTCAACAAAGTCTAAAGCTTGATCTTTATACTCAGATTGGCTATTGATTCCAACTAATTTTCCTGTAGCTTTCTCATTATCTACAATGATAGATTCTCCTATTATAGAAGCTACTTTTGGTTCTTCTTCAGTTGACCAAATAGCCTCTGATCCAGGTTCTCCTTCGTATTCTCCTACAAGGGATGCTTCATAGGCCCCTTTTGCTTCATCGGCTTGGATTTGTGGTGCATCTGGATTTATTAATCCATCGTCATAAAGTTTTTTCATTTGATCAATCTCTGCCTTAAAGTCAGGATCTTTATAAAGGTTGTAGGCTATTAATTTGCCATTTTCTTCTTTTACTCCTATACCTTTTTCAACTTCAAAAGCAGGATTTTCTCTTGCTAGTAAAAAGTCACTTGCAACATTGAATGGGTATTCAACTTGATCTTCATTATCTTTTACTTCTTTTAAATATTCTTCTAGTTGTGTAGTATTTTGTATATCTTGGTATGGTATATCATACTTTTCTACATATTCTTTGTTCCATACAAATTGATTAGCTGCAACTACTCCAGGATATGCTGCTGGTAATGCATATAAAGGTCCATTTATCTTTGTACCTTCAATCATCCTATCATCTATTAATTCTTTAGCGCCTTTAAGTTCATTATCTAAATAGTCAGTCAAGTCTAAAAAAGCGTTTTGGTCTGCTAGAGTTTTATAAGGTCCTGCCCAACTAGATGTAAAAGCTAAATCCCAATCTTCTCCAGAGTTTACAGCTAGTTGTAATTTTTGTTGGTAATCGCCCCAGTCATAAAATACCGTATTTATATGATATCCTGCATCTAAGCTATCTAGGTATTCATTTGTTGCATCTACTACCTCTTGGTGATTAACTGGTTCTTCTCCTATATTAAAATATGTTAATGTAGGTATATCACCACTATCACTTGTTGTTAGATCATCAGCTTTTTCTGAGCTTGTAGTTTCTTTTTCACCGCTATCAGCATTTTTATTCTCAGCGTTATTTCCACAACCTGTAACTCCAAGTGCTAATGCTAAAATCAAAGCAAATTTTCTTTTCAAATCAAATGTTTTCATACTCTTCTCCTTATGAAAATATATTATTTTAATAAGATATAAATATATACCTTAATTAAAATCTAATTAAATTTATTTATCTTCCCACTTATCTAATTGTTCTTGAACATCTTTTACTAATTTATCTATGCCTGCAATGTCAAGTTTTTCTAAAAACTCTTGGTAGTATTCTTCGCTAAAGGCTCCAGTTTTTATATCTCTTTCGTATTGCTCAATGACTTCTTCTACATTTTCTGCTTCTTTTTCATTGCCAGTCTTATCAAAGTTAAATCCTAAAATTGGTGAAGCTTCTACTCTGTCTAAGTATGTATCAAGCATTTGTTTTTTATCTTTTTCATCTGTGTTAGCATCTACAGTTGGTGTCATCATTTCAGATGCTAAAAATGTAAATCCAGGTACTTCGTAGCCGCTATCTTCTATAATATCAACTTTATCATCAACTAAATTATAGTGTCTGCCTTCTATACCATAAACTAAATATCTCATTAGTTCTGGATCACTATACATTCTATTTAAAAAGTCCATAGATTCTTTGGCATGTTCACTTTGAGAATTTATTGCTGCAAGCGATCCAGTTGCTTTTTCATTTGTAACTAAGGCTTTATCTTCTGCAAATGAAGAAACTACTTCAGTATCATAGCTTCTGGACCATATATTATCAGGATTTACTCCACCTTCACCTTTTGCTACAAGAAAAGTATCCCCTGATTGGGCATTGGCAGCTTCTAGCTGTGGAGCTGACGGATCTATATAACCTTTGTCCATATAATCTTTCATAGTAAAGGCTAAGTCTTTTACTTCTTGGTTTGCCCATTTGTTATATGCAATAAGCTTTCCATTTTCATTTTTTACTGCTACACCTGGAGTTGCCTCAGACTGTGGATTCTCTGTTTGGAATATATAGTCGCTAAGTACAACAAATGGATATTCTACATTAGCTTCTTTTTCTTTAACTTCCTTTAAATATGGTTCTAAGTCAGCTTCTGTTTTTATATCATCAATAGGAATATTGTATTTATCCACATACTCTTTATTCCAAATAAAATAATCAGCCGGTACTATATTTTCTGCTGTAGCTGGCACTCCATAAAGTCTGCCATTTATACTAGCTCCTTTTATAACTTCATCAGAAGCAGAATCTAAAATAGCCTTCCCATCTTCCTTTATAAGATCTGTTATGTCTAAAAACGCACCATTTTCTGCCATATTCTTATAAGGTCCTGCCCAACTAGCAGTAAATGCTATATCCCAATCGTCTCCAGCATTGGATGCTAATTGCAATTTTTGCTGATAATCTCCCCAGTCAAAATATTGGAAACTTATATGATATCCTGCATCCTTGTTATCTAAGTATTGATTTATACTTTCTGCTACCTCATCTGTGTCTGCTTGTGGTGGTCCAACATTGTAATAAACTAATGTAGGCACTTCATTTGAATTATTTTCTTGCTGCTTTACTTGATTTTTAGAGTTACTTTCATCATTTTCTGCATGATTACTACAAGCTCCTAATGATACTAACAAGGCTAGCAAGATAGCAACTTTCCCACTTTTTGAAAAAACTCTCATATACCCCTCCTATATATAAAATTTATTCTTTAACAGCCCCTAAAGTTAATCCACTTATAAAATATCTTTGGAAAAATGGATATGCAATAAGGATTGGTGCTGTAGTAATTACTACTATCGCCATCTTTAAAGATTCTTGAGGCAGGGTTTTTCTAATCTCACCTGCTAGTCCTCCCAAGGCATCTTTTCTAAGTGTCAAAAAGTTTGTTGAGTTTTGAATTCTCATAAGCATATATTGAACAGGTATCTTATCTTCACTATCAATATATAACATAGCTTGATACCAGTCATTCCAATAAGCTAAAGTTAAAAATAGTCCAACTGTGGCAATTATCGGTAATGAAAGCGGCAAAATAATCTTAAAGAATATTTGCATCTCATTTGCCCCATCAATTGTTGCAGCTTCTACGAGCGCATGAGGTATGCTTGTTTGAAAATATGTTCTCATTAAAATAATATTATATGAACCAACAAGTCCTGGTAAAATCAAAGCCCACATAGAATCTTTAAGCCCCAAAAACTGGGTCATAATTAAATAATTTGCTACAAGTCCTCCACTAAATAACATAGGAATTGTAGATACTTTGGTAAAAAACCCTTTATATTCATAATCTTCTCTGGATAAGGAATATGCATACATGGTGGTAAGAATTAGGGCAAGTATTACACCTACTACTGTAATAATAATTGAATTTTTGTATGATCTTGCTATTTGCCCACCACTTTTAAATATGAACTTATAAGCTTCTAAGGAAAATTTTTCAGGTATTAAGGAATAACCATTTGATTTTATGGTGGCTTCATCTGTTATAGATATCATTACCACAAATAAAAATGGTAGTATAGCAGATATAGTAAGAAGTATTAATACAATATTTAATACTACATTAGAAGTTTTACTTATTTTTAAAGGATCATATACTTTTTTTTGTGTCTTTTCTTTTTGCATATAAGCTCCTAAAATAATGATCTTTGAGGATCATAACGTTTTACAATTTTATTAGAAAATAGAATTAAAATAGTACCAACAACTGATTGTAGTAGCGAAACTGCTGAAGATAATCCTATATCTCCTGTTTGTAAAAGCGCTCTAAATACATATGTATCAATTACATTTGTGACGTTATATAAAGGACCAGAGTTTCTAGGCACTTGGAAAAACAATCCAAAGTCTGCCCTAAATATATTCGCCAGTGATGTTACAAAAATTATTATAATGACAGGTTTTAAAAGTGGTATGGTGATTTTTTTTGTTTGCTGCCACTTAGTTGCACCATCCATTGCTGCTGCTTCATAATAAGTCCTATCTATACCCGAAAGAGCTGATAAGTAAACTACTGTATTATATCCTAGACCCTTCCACGAATTAATAAGTACTAAAAAAAATGGCCAAAACTTTGTATTGGTATACCAGTTAATCTTATCCCCACCAAGACTAACTAAAAGTCTATTTAATAATCCCTTATCAGGAGATAAAAATGCAAAAACTGCATAGCTTATTACAACCCATGATAAAAAGTGAGGTAAAAACATAGACGTTTGATAAAATTTGGCAGCCTTTTTGTTTAAAATCTCATATAAGGCAATGGCAGTAAACATAGCTAAAACTATATTTAAAATTATAAAAATAAAATTATATCCAATAGTATTTCTAATAATTATCCATGCATCCTTACTTCTAAAGAAAAACTTAAAGTTATCTAGACCTACCCAATCACTTTTGTAGAGATTATAAAAGAAATTTTTAGAAAAAATCTTATATCTTTTAAATGGTATAATCAAGCCAAACATTGGCAAATAGGCAAATATTATGAACCATATAAAAGCCGGCAAGGAAAATACTAAAAGTGGCAAATTTGTTTTAAATCTTTGCTTAAAAGGTTTCTTTTTTGCTTCTCTTTTATTTTCTATTCCAGGTTGGTTAGAAATAGCTGCTTCTTTCATCTGTTCTTTTGGTTGTCTATCTTCCATCACAGCCTCCTCTATAATTTCCTAATAGCATATTCATTGATAGTATTTACCATAGCTGCAAATATTAAGATAAAGATAAGCAGCCAAAAATTATTATTTATTATAAGTCTTTCAAAAAGCTCCCATACAAGATAAACTATTATAGAATAGAAAAAATATCTGTATGTAAGTATGAGAGAATTTTTAATAGTTTGAATAATACCTATATATTTTCTATGAGAGATTTGAAGTATTGTATAAAATATAATCCCCCTATAAAAATACAAAAGTATTATCGTTAGTATTCCAACAAAACCATTTGTGAATGAAATTATTCTTAAAGAAGAATCCGCATAAAAATATAAGGAAAAAAGTAACACATAAAGCAAGTATTTAGAAAGCATATCATCATCAAAAGTTTCTTTAAAGTAAGTTGAGAAAGCTTTTTTGTCATTTACAAAAGTAGCCGTAAAAGAATTTGCCTGTCTTTCTAAAGCAAATCCTAAAAGTCCACTTAGAGGAATAAAAAAAACTAAATACTTGCTAATATTTTCCGTTAAAAATAAATTTAGTAAAAATATGGGCAAAAGTATGATCATACTATAAAACATACTTACAATAGCATATAAAATTACTTCACCCAATTTATACATGCCCTTAGCAAATGATTCCATTAATTTATTCTCTTTTGTGTTTTGCTATCAAATAAGTGGATATCATTAAAGTTTACAAATAATTTTATACTATCACCAACATTTCTATCCTTAAACTTACCAGAAACTTTTACCGCAATCTTATTACTGCCATCTTCTTCAATAGTAACTGAAGATTTTTTATCTTCTGCATAAATAATAGTTTCATCTCCTAGCATTTCTATATTTACAATCTGAGCTTTTATATAATTTTCTCTCCCATCTAAATCATTTAGAGAAAACGCTTCTGGTCGTATACCTACAATTAAATCTTTATCTAGGTCTTTAAAGGTTTTTAGTGCATTTTTATTTTTTTCAGAAAGATCAATACTATCATTGCCAACTATAAGTTTTCCTTGATCTATTTCTCCTTTAAAAAAATTCATAGGAGGTGAGCCTATAAAGTTTGCTACGAATACGTTTTCAGGATAATCATATATTTCTTCTGGGCTGCCTATTTGCTGAATATATCCATCTTTCATAACTACAATTCTGCTAGCCATTGACATAGCTTCAGTTTGATCATGGGTTACGTATATAGTGGTAGTATTTAAGCTATCATGGATTCTAGAAATTTCTGTTCTCATTTGGCTACGAAGTTTGGCATCTAAGTTACTCAATGGCTCATCCATTAAAAATATATCTGCTTGGCGAACAATAGCCCTACCTAAGGCTACCCTTTGCCTTTGACCTCCTGATAAAGCAGCTGGCTTTCTATCTAAATAAGGCAATAATTCTAGCATTTCTGCTGCTCTTTTTACTTTTTCTTCAATCTCTTTTTTATCTTTTTTTTGAATTTGTAATCCAAAGGCCATATTGTCATATACACTCATATGTGGATATAGGGCATAGTTTTGAAAAACCATAGCTATATTTCTATCTTTTGGATTTACATCATTCATCAACTTATCATTTATGTAAAGCTCTCCACTGCTTATCTCTTCAAGACCTGCTATCATTCTTAAAGTAGTCGATTTGCCACATCCAGATGGACCAACAAAAACTATAAATTCCTTATCAGCTATATCTAAATTGAAATCATATACAGCTTGTACACCGTTTGGATATATTTTATCAATATTTCTTAAACTTAATGTTGCCAACTTACCCTCCTCATTATAAAGAAACTTGCTTATTGTCATTTTTATAAGAGTAAGTTAATATTTTTGTCAATTTTTTACTCTTTCTTATATAATTCTAAATTATCACCATATTTTTATCAACGATTTATTAAATATAGATTAAATTTTCATAAATTTTTAAAGTTTAAAAGTTTTATGAAATGATTTTCATAAAAAAAAGAACCTTAAGGCTCTTTTCTTATGCTATATTTGATTCTATTATTGTAAGTTCTCCATCAAGCTCGTAAGTGGAAACTTCATTAGTTAGTATAAAGAAGTCTCCTTTTTTGATATTGTATTCTTCTCCATCTACTCTTAAAACGCCAACTCCGTCTACAACTGATTCTAACAAGTAATCAGCATTTTTATTTATCTCTGTGTGATTATTTATCTCTAATTTTCTTACTTGAAAAAAATCATTGCTGGTAAGAGTTGTTGTTGTCAGATTGCCATTTTTTTCAGATTCTTGTTCGTTTTTTATATCATTTAGCTTTATAGCTTGCATAGATTTTTCTATGTGTAGCTTACGTAAGTTACCTTCTTTATCTGGTCTATCGTAATCGTATAGTCTATATGTCACATCACTCGCTTGTTGGATTTCTAAAATTAGGCAGCCCTTTTTGATTGCATGGACTGTTCCTGCAGGTACAAAGAAAAAATCTCCTTTTTTTGCTGGTACTTCTTTTAAAACTTCATTCCATTTTTTATTTTTGATTTTTTCTACAGCTTCTTCTTTTGAATTAGCATTGAGTCCATAAATAATTGAAGAAGGATTGTCATTTAGTATATACCAGCACTCAGTTTTACCTCTGGAGTTTTCAAGTTTTTTGCCCATTTCATCATCCGGGTGAACTTGGATAGATAAGTCATCTGTCGCATCTATTATTTTTACTAAAAGTGGAAATGTTCCTTGATTATTTCCTCCAAATAATTCTTTGTTATTTTTATAAATATCTTTTAAAGATTGACCAGCTAGCTCTCCATTTATTACAACAGAACTTAACTTATCCATGCCAGATATAGCCCAATATTCTCCAACACTATTAGAATCTATATCATAGTTAAATTCATCTTTTAATCTGGAACCACCCCAAAGTTTGTCTACAAATTTTCCTTGTAAAATCAATACTTTTTGCATACTCACTCCTTAAAGTTTTTTTAAAATCTCTAATGTATCTCTTACTTGCCCATCACCTGGATTATCTATATCATCGTATGGGGCACCTAGGGTTATTATAATATATTCTTTACCATTTTTTACTGAAAGTGTTGCCCAACACAAACCTGCATTATCAGTGGTACCGCTTTTTCCTCCAATTATTTCAAAACCATTTTGTTCATAATCTTTAAGCTTGTCATAAACTGTGCTAGTCATATATAAGCCTTGTGGGTGATTGTCGGTAGAATGACTTACAAAATCTTTTTTTGTAAATATAGCTCTAAAGTTACCATCATCTAGGGCATATTTTAAAAGCATAGCCAAATCTTTGGCTGATGAATAATGCCCTACATCATCCATGCCATCTACATTTTGAAAATGAGTATTTTTTAGACCTAATTCTTCTGCCTTATCATTCATTAATTCTACAAATCTTAATTGTGATCCAGAAATGTTTATAGCTATAGAATCTGCAGCCTCTCCTCCAGATGGAAGCATTGCTCCATAAAATAAATCACGGTATGTAGTCAGCTCCCCACCAAAAAAACCAGCCATTGATGCATTTTCTCCTACTAATTTTTGGTAACTTTCTGTATCAACAGGAGCTATATCTGATAAATTATTTACTTTTTCAAGTCCAACTAAAACAGTCATCATTTTTGTAAGAGAGGCCATGGGTAGTTTTTCATCTTCGTTTTTACTAGTTACTTTTCTATCATCAGTCAAATTGTATACATAAATAGCTTTTGAATTATACTCATATACTTCTTTACTTCGATTTCTTTGAATTATAATTAAAGCAATTATTAAAACAGGAATAGCCAATAAGCCACATGCTTTCTTTTTCATAAAAACCCCTATAATGTTTATTCATAGTTACTATACATCGCTAAATTTTTTTAACAAAAAAAACCATCCAATAAGGATGGTCAAAATTCTGTATTAATTATTTTGCATTTACTATTGCTTCATCAACAGCTGATTTAAATGCTTCTGATGAAACTGTTGCTCCAGATACGTTATCTACACCTTCTGTACCATTTTTTTCTACTATAGCTTCTTTAAGTTCTTCTATAGCTGGTGCTCCAACGTCTTCTGTTTCTGTGTTTTCTGTATCGATTTTTTCGATTACTCCATCTTTACCAAAATGAACTGTTACTTTGATATCTCCGTTGTAACCTGCAACTGTTGCCTCACCAACTTTTGGTGTAGCTTCGTCTGCTGGAACTGTTTCTGTATCTGCTGTTTTGTCGGCATCGTTCCCACAAGCTGAAAATGCAAATGCCATTACTGCTACTAGAGCAAATTTATTTAAGTTTTTCATAAAACTTCTCCTTATAATATGTACGCCAAGATCTGGCAGTATTTTTTTGCAATTTAGATCGCATATGTTATTTATAATATAAATTATAGCATATATTTTGATAAATTCAAGATTAACGATGTTTTTTAGTCAGAATTAATAATATTGATATTTCCTTTTCTATATCCTACAAACTAAAAGCTTAGTATAAAGTGAATATCCTATTGTGATATCGAACGTAGCGAAGTGGAGTGGAGAGATCTACACAAAAGTCAGGCATCCTCAACCGCAGCTATAAAAAAAAATAAAACTAAAGTTCAGCAACTCCATATCTATTAAAAAAATTTCTCCACTGCTTTCTCCGGTCGAAATGACAATAGTGTGAAACATTATTCCGATTAAGCTAAGTCCTACAAAGCAAAAAAGCTACATGATAAATAAGAAAGCCAACTAAAAACAAAGCAACCCACATTGCCATCTCGAGCGTAGCCGAGAGATCTACATAAAAGTCAGGCATCCCAAACCATAGTAATAAAAACATAAAAATAACAATAATTCAGATTCAAACACTTCAGACCGTAGCTATTTTTTTTTAAAATCATTCTATATCTACTTTTGTTTCCTTAACCTGTCCTGTCCTAGCATTAAATAAATATTCTTTATCATCAGCATTTAAAAATGTATAATATATTTCCTTACTAAAAGGATTAAAAGATTTTGTCTGATCAACCGTATAAGTTAGTAAGTATATATCTTTGCCATAATTATTTTCCATAAACTTTTCAGCATAGCTAGTGCTATATTTAGGCATGGAAAACATGTATAAGACAGTGATTAGGATGGTTAGCAAATATTTAGGATATTTAGGAGGACTTTTAAAAGTATATTCAATTAAATCCATTATTAAAATTGGCAGTATAAATAAAATAATATTTATATGCTTATCAAAATAGATCTGATTTACGTAAATTATTAAAAAAATGGCAAGCCAGAAAAAAAGATGATCTCCTGTGAATCTTTTTTTAATATCCTTCCACATGTGCCCTCCTAAATTTTTTATCTAAAACAATCGTCAATTACTTGTCTAATATTTGCTCTTTGTATGACCTTTATACCAGCAAATTCGCTTTCATCAACAGAATTTCTAGCTACAAAACATTTTTTATAGCCAAGCCTTTCGAGTTCCTTGATGCGTTGTTTTATTTGCGGAACTTTTTTTAGTTCTCCAGTAAGGCCTACTTCTGCAATAAAAACCGTCTTATCATCTATTGGTTTTTTAAAAAAAGAAGATGCAATCGACATCATTATGGCAAGGTTCACTGATGGTTCAGATAATCTTAGCCCACCAGTTGTTTTTATAATAACGTTGTATTCAAAAAGATTTAATCCTGCTCGCTCTTGTAAAATTGAAATTAGTGTATTTAAATCATCTTTTCTTAGAGAGTCACCTATTCTTTGCGGATATGGCAAAAATGATTTGCTTACCAAAGATTCGATTTCTACTTCAAGTAGTCTTGATCCTTCCTTGGTTACAGATATGGCTGATCCTTCAATTTCATTTTCACGAGCTGTAATAAAATATTCGCTTGGATTAGAAATTTCGATTAAGCCATCTTCGCTCATAGAAAATAAACCTATTTCTCCAGTACGACCAAATCTATTTTTTGTAGAAGTTAAAACTCTAAGGTCTTCATCACTTTTTCCATCCAAAAGTAAAACTGTATCTACTAAATGCTCTAAAGTGCGCAGTCCTGCCATTTCATTTGCCTTTGTCATATGGCCAATCATGATTATGGCACGCTTTTTGCGCTCCTCTTTGGCAATCTCTACAGCTTTATTTGCTACTTCTATAGTTTGAGTTGGACTTCCTGCCTTATTATCAAATTCAGCTAAGGAAAAAGTTTGAATAGAATCTAAAAATATCACATCCGGATCAATATTTTTAATTTCATTAACAGCTGTATCCATAGAGTTTGTAGAAAGTATCCAGACATTTTCAGGTAAGGATTCCATAATACGATCAGCACGAGACTTGATTTGACTTTCTGATTCCTCTCCAGACACATAAAGTATTTTCAGTCCTTCATCAGCATAGGCTTTGGATAGTTGGAGCAAAAGTGTAGATTTGCCTGCACCTGGACGGGCAGTTAAAATACTTACACTATCTCTAACTAGTCCTCCACCAACAGCTCTATCAAATTCTTCAAAATTTGACTTTATCCTCTCAGATTCGTTTATTTTTATACTGTTTAGTTTTTTTGCGACCTTTTCATCTACTATAACTTTTGCTTTACTTTTATTTTCTTTAACTGTTACTTCAACCAAAGAACCCCACTTGCCACACTCTGGGCATTTGCCAGCCCAAAGTGGCTGAGTATGACCACAATTTGTGCATTCATAGGCTTTTTTTATTTTTGCCACTAGTTTTCCTTTATAAATTTATTTGCAGAATACTGATAAATTGCATTCTTTGAATCTTGCTTATATAAGCTTTCGTAAATATCTTTTGGAGTTTGATCTTTTTTAAGAAGCTCTTCTAAAGGTCTTACATATTTGTAATCCTCTTTAATCATTTCGATAATTTCTAACATCCATTCAGATATTTTCTTATCTTTGTAGATTGTATCTATGCCTTGCATAACAGTTTTTTCTTTTAAAATTTGTAATTTTTCATAGGTCATATCAGCAAATAATTCATATAAAAAGTCTAAAATATCTTCATCATAGAACATATTTTTAATAAGAGCAACTGCAGCAAAATTGTATGGATATGGTACATTATCAGGCATTCTTACTTCTATATATTTTTTAAGTCTAACATCAGGAAATACAATAGAAAGAGCATGATAAATCATATCATCACTACTATCCTCATCAAAAATTTCTTCAAATGGAGTAGGACCTGTATAAATATCTTCACCGTTTTTATGAATAAATATACTATCAGTCGCTAAGATTTTTTCTGCATATTTTTTGTAAGATAAATCTTTATCAAAGGCAAAAGGATATACTCCAGTACGTCCTTTATCACAGTTTTCCCAAATAGTTTGGCGGAGATTATGTTTTGGATAAACTTCACCTTCAAAAATATAAGCATTGTCAAAAATGCTATATAAAAATGCAGAGATAGCATTGGAGACAAAGAATTTTTTCTTAAAATCTCCTTCATCTTTAAAATCTATTGCAACTTGCAAAGACCCAGAGCCTTTCATCATATTAATAGGATGAGTACCTGCATATTCTTTAAAGTATTTTGCCATATATTTGTAACGTTTTTTAGGAATGAATGGCAAATCATCTATTTTTGATTTTGGTTGGTAGCCAACTTCTGCTAATAATTGATTTTTTTTATCAAAAACTGGTACAATTTTACCCATAACTTCTTTATAATTATCAAAAAGTTCATCCATAGTTTTTTTAGCTGCAAAAGCTACTTCAAATTGGGCAGCAGGCTCTATAGATATGGCAAATTCATCTGCTGAAAGCCCCATAATATTTTCCCCTTCATATGAAGCTTCATATCCCATTTCTTCTATTTCCATTAGAGATTGGCGAACTCCATTTTCATCATCATAATGAACTGTTTCCATACTTTCAAAATTTATTATAAAATGCTCAACTTCAAAGCCTACTTTGAAATTATCCACACTTTTTTCTCCAGATTTTATATAATTTACTATTGCATCAATTTTTTTATCGTAGTTCATAACATCCTCGATTCATATTTTCATTCATAATCATTATACATTAAATCCAAAGTTTTTTAATTAATAAATATATATTAAAATATAAATATGAAAACAGCATACTATAAAACAAAAATCGGAATAATAAAGTTAACTTACCAAGAGAAAATATACAAAATCGAATTAGTAGAAGAAGTAAATTCTATTAATGAAAAAACAAGTCAAACAGATAAAGTTATAAAAGAAATAAATCAATACTTATCAAAATATAGAAAAGAGTTTAGCATTTATGATCTTGTAAGATTAGAAGGCACAAGATTTCAAAAAGAAGTTTGGCATGAATTACAAAATATTCCCTATGGTGAAACTAAATCTTATAAAGAAATAGCAAAAAATATAGGAAATGAAAACGCAGTTAGAGCTGTCGCAAGTGCCATAGGCAAAAATCCCTTGATGATAATAATCCCTTGCCATAGAGTAATTGGCAGCGATGGAAAGATGCATGGTTATGCTTATGGGATTAATTTAAAAAAATATTTGCTAGATTTAGAGTCTAAAATCTAATAAAGAGGGTAAACTTACCTATGAAAGGTGGTAATTATGAGTGAATTAACAAATGAAGAAAAAATCAAAATTTTATCTGATATTGTAGCAATTAAAACTGTAAATGACAATGAAATAGAAGTCGCTAAATATTTCCAAGAACTTTTTGACAAATACGATATTGATTCACACTTAGATGAGCTTTCAAAAACTCGCGCCAATTTAATTGCAAGTATAGGTTCTGGAAAACCTGTAATCGGTGTATCAGGACATATGGATGTTGTTGATGAAGGCAATCACAATGACTGGACACATGATCCTTTTACATTAACTGAAGATAATGGCTACCTATATGGACGAGGTGCAGCAGATATGAAATCTGGACTAGCTGCTTTAGCTATTGCTTTAATAGAGATTAAAAAAAGTAATAGTCTAAAAAAGGGAACAATTAAATTTATGGCTACTGTTGGAGAAGAAATAGAACAAGCTGGGTCAAAACAACTTTATGATAAGGCATATACGAAAGATCTGGATGCCTTACTTATTGCAGAGCCATCTTATCCAAGTTTAGTTTATGCTCACAAAGGCTCTATGGATTTTAGAATCACTTCTAGAGGTAAATCAGCACACAGTTCCATACCATTTTTAGGAAAAAACGCTATTACTCCTTTAATTACTTTTATTGATAATATTAATAAAGAATATGAACAATTAAAAGAAACTACAAAAAGTAATTCATTAGACTACAGTAACATGATCGAAGGATTAGAAGATCAATTGCCCGATAATATTAATAAAGAAGATTTTAAAGATGCTATCGAAAGTCTAGTTATTACAAATAGTGTTATTAGCGGTGGCAATCAAGTTAATTCAGTTCCTGAATATGCTATTGCAGAATTTAATGTACGCACTATACCAGAATATAACAATGAAAAAGTTAAAAAATTGTTTGAAAAATATTTAAAAGATGCCAATAAGAATGGTGCAGATTTAAGCCAAGAAATTTACTTGGACTTAGATCCAGTTGTAACTACAGGTCAAAATAACTTAGTTAATCTAGGTGTAAAAAAAGCTAAAGAACATTTTAAATATGAAAAAACTTTTATTACTTCACCCACAGTTGCAGTTACAGATGCTTCAAACTTATTACGTGATAAAGACGAAAGTTTTCCATTTTTGATGTTCGGTCCAGGTGAAGGTCCTCACCAAGTAGACGAACGAGTAAACAAAGAAATTTACTTACAGTTTATAGATTACTATATCGATCTATTAACTTCATACACTAATGAATACTAATTTTTTATAAAACAATAACCAAAAAGATCAGCCTGCTATCATCTTTTAACAGGTTGACTTTTTATATTGCTAAATTTTTTCAAAAAAATCTAAGCTCTTTTATCAGACTCTTTTCGTGTCCTCATTATAATAAGAGCAAATAAGATTACAAATAGTAAAAGCATCAAATTGCTATATATTGTGTGGGGAACAAATGACATCCAAGTCATTGATTGTAAAGAAAAGCATACATAACAATTTATAATTTTATATATTAAACCGAATTCTTTTTGATTAAAGCTATAAATCGTATATATAATTAGCATTACAGGATAAACCATTATAGAGTTTCTATAGGAGTCGATATTTGCTAAATAGCTAGAGTAATCTACTCTATAATAATTTTTTAAGTAATCTTCAAAAGCTTCTTTATTTGAAATAGCACTTGCATGAGCGATTGCAAATATTATAATTAGAACAGAAATTAATAATATGTAAAAGTTCAATTTCTTTTCTTTATCAAGATTTTTAAATTTCTCCATATAATATTATACTTTCTATTATTTTTACTATTAAAACTTACCCTTTTTAACGAAAAAAATCACTCCAAAAGAGTGATTTTTAAGTAGCTATTTCCTCATGATTATTCTGCTGTATCTGTAACTAAGGTTTCCTTCCTTTTCCCTTTTACATTTTCAAATTTTAGTTCATCATCTTTTACTGATAGGTGAATAATTGCATCTCTATTTAGTTTATTATCTAAAATATCTTCGGCAAGTCTATCATCTATCATTTTTGTAATATGTCTTTCGAGTGGTCTTGCTCCATACTCTTCATTAAATCCTTCTTTTGCTAGAACTTTTACAACTTCAGCATCATAAGTGATATCAATATCAATATTATTTAGTCTTTCTCTTGTTTTTTCTAGCATCAATTTTGTGATTTCTTCTATGTTTGCTTCACTTAGTGGATTAAACATAATCACTTCATCAAGTCTATTTAAAAACTCTGGAGCAAAGGCATTTTTTACTTCACGTTCTATGATTTCACGAGTGCGCTCGGCATTTTTTTCTTCCACATTGCCTGTTTCAAAACCTATGGATTGTTTTTCATTTAAGCTTGATACACCAACGTTACTTGTCATTATTATGATTGTATTTTTAAAGTCTACTGTACGTCCTTGACCATCTGTTAGACGTCCATCATCTAGAATTTGTAATAACAAATTGAATATATCCGGATGAGCTTTTTCTATTTCATCAAATAAGATTACAGAATATGGATGATTTCTAACTTGTTCTGTAAGTTGCCCCCCTTCTTCGTATCCTACATATCCTGGAGGGGAACCAACTAAACGTGAGACTGCAAATTTTTCCATATATTCACTCATATCCATGCGGATAAGGTGTTCTTCTGATCCAAATATATTTTCTGCTAGTGATTTTGCAAGATAAGTTTTACCAACTCCTGTTGGACCGACAAATATAAATGATCCTATTGGTTTTGATGGATCTTTTAGCCCTACTCTAGCTCGTTTTATAGCATGAGCTACTGATTTTATAGCTTCTTGTTGACCAATTACTGTTCCTTCTAGGTCGTGATCCAAATTTGCATATTTTTCTTTTTCATCTTCTGTTAATTTTGTAACTGGTACTTTTGACCAAGAAGCTACAATACTTGCTATATCATCAAATCCAATAAATAAATTTGATTTTTCTTTATTTTTCTTTTCAATTTCAGCTTCCATGTCAAATCTAGCTTGGTTAATGCGATCACGAAGTTCTGCAGCTTTTTCAAAGTCCTGATCTTTAACCGCCTGTTCTTTTTCAACTACTAATTCTTGGATTTTTTCTTGTGGGTTAGTGCTAGTCTCTTCTTCTTGGTAGGCTTTTATACGCACCTTACTCATAGCTTCATCTATGACATCTATGGCTTTATCTGGTAAATATCTATCGTTAATGTATCTATCTGTAAGCTCAACTGCAGCATTTATGGCATCATCGGTAATTTCTACTCCATGGTGAGCTTCATATTTATCTTTTATGCCGTAAATTATTTTTCTACTATCTGATAAAGATGGTTCTTCTACTTGGATAGGTTGCATACGGCGAGTTAAGGCACTATCTTTTTCTATATATTTTCTGTACTCTTCTATAGTTGTTGCACCTATTATTTGTATATCACCTTTGGCAAGGATGGGTTTTAGGATATTTGCAGCATCCATTGATCCTTCTGCTGCTCCAGCACCAAGTACCATATGAAATTCATCTATAAATAGTATTATTTCATCATGAGTTGCAAGTTCGTCAAAAAGTTTTTTTAGCCTCTCTTCAAAGTCTCCGCGATATTTGGTTCCTGCAATCATACTTGCTAGATCAAGGCTTAGGATAGTTTTATCTTCAATTATTTTTGGCACTTCGCCTTCAACTATTCTTTGGGCAAGACCTTCTGAAATAGCAGTTTTACCTACACCAGGTTCACCGATTAGGATAGGATTATTTTTTGTCCTACGCATTAATATTTGTATAACACGTTCTATTTCATCATCACGACCGATTACAGGATCAATTTTGCCAGATTCGGCTTCTTCATTTAAATCTCTTGCATAGTTTGATACATTTTCTGAAAGATCTTTGATAGAAGCAACTTCTGGATTTTGGTCTTGTAAAAGTTCCTTTAGATTTCTCTTTACAACTTCTTTTTCGACTCCTGATAGTAAAAACATAATGTTTGTTAGGGAGTCATCATCAGCAAGAATTGCAAATAGTACATCTTCTTCCCCAGCTGAGGAATTGCCAAATTTATTTGCATTTAGTCTTGCTAATTCTAAAATTTGTCTTACTTTTTTACTATATTCTGTTGCAGGACGCATAGCTTGACCCTTGCCAATATTATTTATTACAACTTGGCGAAGCAAATCATAGTTAGCACCTGCTGCTTCAAGTGCTTTTGTTGCAACAGAATCTGTTTTCATTAAAGCAAGGAGCAAATGCTCTGATCCAATGTAATCATGGTTTAGAGAGTAGCTTTCACGCCTTGCTTGTTGGGTTAATTTATTTAATCTGTTAGCTTCCATTGCCTCTCCTTCATATAAGAGTTTAAAAACTCTGATCTTTGTGGGTCTTTTTTGCCCTTGTACTTATTTTTTGTCATATTAAAGATTAAATAATCTAGTTCATTGCTGGTCAAATCAGTATTAAATCCAAGTTTACTATATTTTTTAAGCTTAAAAAGCTCACTTGCTATTGTATTTAAGCTAGTTAATTTGCCAGAATTAAGATTATTTAAACTTATAGCTATCTCTTCAATAATATCATCATCTGTTATATTATTTAGTATCTGATAATCTCTTCTAAATCTTCTTTCATTTCTTACTAAGGAATCAATATTTGCACTCATTTCCAAAATATATTCATCCATATTTTCGCGATAGTTACCGAAATTTTTTACAAGGTAAATATCATTTACATACTTATCATAGTATGCTGGTATATATCTTGTTCCATACATACCATGGCTAAGTAAGCCTTGCTTAAATCCATAATAAGATTCTTCAGCATCTACTAGGGCAAATAAAAACATTTTTAGTCTAATTTCTAGCCCTGCTCCACTATTTCTTGCATCACTAGTCAGATACCCAAATTCTGGACTAAATGCAAAATCTATTTTTTGATCTAGTTCTTTTTCAATTTCATTGACTCTTTTATAAGCTTTTTTGACATCCATTTCAAAATTTCTGTAGTTTATAGCAATATGATCTCTATCATTTACTGTGATTATATAATCATCAGCAAAAATCACTGCTATTTCTGCAAGTTTGCTAGTACAGTCTTCTGATAAAACCATATCATTTATTAGCTTATTTAAAATATTTTCGTCAAGATCACCTAGCAAAATAAAATCGTCTGGATAAATATCTCTAATAATTTCCACAATCTTTTCGCTATCTTCATAGGTCATAGTTGTTGGAAAATCAAAGCCATTTATATTTCTCCTTAAAGAAAGATTTGAATTTAGAATTATATCTTTTGCATAGTCTATCAATTTTTCACCTTCATATTTAAGTCATCTATTTGTTCTTTTAAATCAGCAGCTTGCTCATAATCCTCCGTTGCTATTGATAGATCTAGTTTTTCTTGGAGGTTTTTTATTTCTAAAGCCACTTGTTTAAATTCACGATCTTTTTTAGGAAACTTACCTGTATATTTATCGTAGTTGTTATATGTTTTTAAAACTTTACGACTTAGATTATCACTGAGCTTGTAACATTCTTTACAGCCAAATATTCCATTTCTGATATTTGACTCTAAATTGCCACAATTTGGGCAAGCCTTTTGGTTAAGACCTTCCATATATGAATATGGATGATTATTTTGATTATATTTATATTCATAATATCCATCAATCATATCATCAAGAGATGGTACAAATTTTTGGATTAAACTTTCTAATTTTTTGTTATTTAAATTAATTTTATGAAATCCTTCTTCATTTGGAATGCCATTTTCTTCACTCATATCTGTGTATTTTTTTAAGCAATCATTGCACAAATAAAAGTCATGTTCATATCCATTTACTATAGCTTTGACACTTACTGAGGCGTCCTTGCCGCATCTTTCACATTTCATAATTAACTCCTTGCTAAAACACTTAAAAGAATATTTTTTATAATGTCCGAGCGTACGCTATTACGATTTTTGCTATCTACTGCACATAAAGCTTTGTCACTTGTAGCGTATTTAGCCATTAAAAATTCATTCTTATTAAAGTATTTTTTACTATATAAATCCTTAAACAAGCTATCAGCATTTGCTTCTGTCATTTGCTTATTCAGGTTTTTTATTAAATATGATAAATAATTATCCTCTTCTACTATAGTGATAATCTTTATAAAACCATTACCACCTCGTTTGCTTTCTATAAGGTACCCATTATGTGGAGTAAATCTTGTCGAAAGCACATAATTTATTTGACTGGGAGCACAATCAAATTGCATAGCCAAATCATTGCGTCCGATTTCAAGCATCCCATCAGTTGATTCCTCAAGCATAGCCTTTAAAAATCTTTCTATATCTGATGTAAGACCTGCCATATACTCACCCACTTTCTTAAGTGTCTTTTTATTTTACAACTATATTAGCAAAGGTCAAGAAAAAATTCTGACCTTCTGACCATCTCTGACCTATATTGTTAAAAAATAAGAATCTTGATATTTGATTCTAAATAAATCATACTATTTTACTAATACATTTCAAGAATCATATAGGCTAGCAATAAAATAGTAAGATCTTTAATATTATAATGTTCACATATATATCAGCAAAATATTGAGTTTCACATAATACTTTTAAATAAGTAAGAAAGTAAAACAAAAAATTTGTCAATACATTTATTATCATCTCGAGCGTAGTCGAGAGAGCTACCTAAGATTCAGACTTCCAAAAACCGATAGACATTAGAAGAATATAATCATTACTAAATAATGTAAAACTAAAGTTTGGTAAAGGCATGACTTAAAAAAGATTTCTCCACTCCAGGACTAAAGTCCTTCCGGTCGAAATGACAATATTGGAAAGTTCTTTTGTTTTAAAAAATGGTCTTATAAACTTTTACTAATATTTTGTAAAAAGGAAAGTAAAACAAAAACCTTGTCAATGTATCCATTGTCATCTCGAGCGTAGCCGAGAAATCTACCTAAGAGTCAGATATTCCTAAACTTAGATACTCTCCTAATACAACTACTAACATAAAAACAAGAGCAAAATCTAAAGTTTGTAAAGCGCATAAAGCAAAAAAGACCTAGGATTTGATTTAAATCATAGGTCAATTATTATTTAGTCCCTGTTTCTATTGCCAAATAATAATAATATTCTTAAAAATTGCAAAGCTGTAGCTAGTGTTGCTGCTACATAAGTATAAGCTGCAGCCTTTAGCATATTTGCTGCGTAGGTATTTTCTTCTCCAACTAGCATTCCTGATTCTTCTAAAATATCTAATGCTCGTCTACTAGCATTAAATTCTACTGGTAGAGTAACTATTTGAAAAATAAGGGTCAATGAAAATAAAACCAATCCCACATCTATAAGATTTTGACTGGTTAAGAACATACCTAATAGCAATATAGGAAAGCTAAGTTTTGACCCGAAATTTACAGCTGGTACTAACCAAGATTTTATTTGTAAGGGTTTATAGCCTTCTTTGTATTGGATAACGTGTCCCAATTCGTGAGCAGCTACTGCTACAGATGCAATTGAGGTATCACTTATAGATTCAGGAGATAGTGCCACTTCCTTAGTAGCTGGATTAAAATAATCTCCCATAGCATTATTTATTTTCTTTATTTTTATATCATCATAATTCCTAGTATCTAGGATATAATCGGCAGTTTGCTTACCTGTAATATGTTTTTTGGTTGGAATCTTGCTATACTTTGCAAAGGCCTTTTGTACATTTGCTTGAGCTATCATTGTAATAATTATCCCAATTATTACTAAAATATATGTGCTATCAAATCCATAATAGTAAGGCATAAAAAATCCTCCTCATCTTTTTAATTATTATACCCTCCCTATTTAATCATTTAAAATTTGACTTTAACTTATGAAATCATTCATCTTATAATAATCTTAAATAATTATGATTTGGTTAATTTTAGACTTATTAAAGGAAATATCTAGGATCATTTCAGATAGTATAGATATAAAAAAATAAGCAATAGAAAAAAGGCTAGTAATCTAGCCCTTTTTCCTTTTAGAAAAGAATAAGTTAGTCCTAGTTTTCTATAGGGAAAACTTTTAAGGAATTAATAATGAAAAACCTAGCTATGTAATAGCTATATATATTATAACATAACTTTTTATTTATGCAAACATTTTCTTTAGTTAATTTTTAAACTTGCGCTCTTTCTCTGTATTTAGCCATTTATATTGATTTTTCTATATGCCTAGCGTTTTCTTTTGACCCAATCAATATTAAAATATCGTCTTTTTCTATGGGAGTATCGGAGTTAATGTCCATTAATATTTGCCCATTTCTTAAAAATCCCACGACATTCATTTGGAATTTATTTCTAAAATTAAGCTCACTTAGACTATGGTTTACCCACTTATCTTTTACAGGAATTTCTATAACAGAAATATTATTTGAAAAGTCCAATAGTTCTATGCTGTTTGGATCTGCAATAGACCTTGCTAATCTCGCACCCATATCTTGCTCAGGAAAAACTGTGAAGTCTGCACCAATTTTTTCCAAAATTCTAGCATGGGAACTACTGGTTGCTTTTGCAATTACTTCACCAACTCCACTATCTTTACAAATCAAAGTCGCTTCTATAGATGCTTCTAAATCTGCACCCGTAGCAATAATTGCCACATCATAATTGCTTATGCCAAGAGATTTCATAGCATCTTCTTCTGTAATATCCGCTTGGATAGCAGTAGAGACATAGTTAGCTATTTTTTCTATTTTGCTATAATCAGCATCTACCGCCGTAACATAAGCACCTTTTTCAAATAATTTAGTAGCCACAGCTTGACCAAATCTACCAATTCCTAAAACAATAATATTTCTTTTCATAATTTCTCCTAACCCAAACTTATAAATGTTTCTGGATATTTTATCATCTTATCTTCTGCCTTTAGACCAAAAGCATAAGCCATAGTCATAGGGCCTATTCTACCTAAATACATACAAAATCCTAGTAAAATTTTTGCAATTCTTGACAGATCTGCTGTAATTCCTCTGCTTGCTCCAACAGTAGCTAGTGCTGAAACCGTTTCATATAGTATATCTATAAAGTTAAAATCATCTGTAATAGAGATTGTAAAACTAACCAAAAGTACTATTGTTAGAGATATCATAAATATAGATAAGGCTTTTTTTATACTTTCGTCAGATATACTTCTACCAAAAATCACTGGTTCTTTCTCATTTTTTATTACAGAAATAGTTGATATTAGCAAAACTCCAAATGTAGTTGTTTTTACACCACCAGCAGTCGATCCTGGACAACCACCAATAAACATTAATCCAATAAGCAAAATAGACGTTGAAACCTTTATTTTAGAAAGGTCCACAGAATAAAACCCTGCCGTCCTTGCTACAACCGATTGAAAAAATGATTCTAACATACTAGCTCCAAAGCTTTCAGTATTTAAAACTCCACCGCCAGCGGTTTCTAGTAAATAAAAACCAAACGCTCCTACTAGGATCAAAATACCAGTAATAAGTAAAACTAGTTTGGAATTTGTAGAAATCTTTTTAAAATCTCTTTTATAAAAAATCTCACTGGTAACCATAAAGCCCAATCCGCCTATGATTATAAGTAGCATAATAGTAATATTTACCAAATAATCATCTCGCAAAGGATAAATAGAATCTCCCAAAATATCAAACCCAGCATTACAAAAAGCAGAAATAGAATGGAAAACTCCATACCAAATTCCCTTGCCCAGACCATACATTGGTACAAATCTAAGGCTTAGGAAAAATGCTCCAATTGCTTCAACTGTAACTGTAAAAATCAATACATATTTAAAAAGATTGATCATGCCAGCCATGCTTTCGATATTAAATTGTTCCCTTAAAATTTGCCTAGACTTTAGACCGATTTTTCTTCTTAAAATCAAAGGTATGAGTGATGCTATAGACATAACACCAAGCCCACCTATTTGTATCAAAATAATAATTATTACATGACCTAAAGTATTCCAATAAAGTCCGGTATTTACAGGAGTAAGCCCAGTTACACAAGTAGCACTTGATGCTACAAAAAATGCATTCACTACGCCAGTGCTTTTACCACTTTGGGTTACGAAAGGAGTCGTCAAAAGTAGACCTCCCAAAGTAATTATAATTAAAAATCCAATGGTAAACACACGGGCTGGACTTTCTGTAATACTGTCAAAAGTTTTTTTCACAATATTTGTTTGCATATAATTGCCTTTCTTAATCATTAAAAGCCCGTCAAAATAAGTTTTTTGAGGGCTTAATCTAATGCAATTTTACATTCTAAATATAAAGCTGTCAACATATAAATAATAATTTTTTTAATAATATTAAACGGGTATAAAGATGGTAAAAAGACGTGACTTTGTAAGGAGGTTTAATGAAAAACTTACATAAATTAGGCAAAATATTTTTTCTAAGTTTATTAATATTTCTACCAAAAACTGCTTTTGCAGATGGCTTTGACCATATAAATATCGATGTAGATATCGATAAAAATGGTATAGGAAATATTAGAGAAGAGTGGCAAATTGATGAAAGAGATAATGATTTTACCGAAAGATACAAAAATATCCAGAATCTAAAGGGACTTAAAGTCGAAGATTTTTCCGTATCCATGGACGGCAAAAATTTTAGTCCAAAAGATCAATGGGATATAGATGAAAATTTTGACCAAAAAGCTTACAAATATGGTCGCATAGACTATAGTGATGATGATGTAGATCTTTGCTGGGGCATATCCGAACGTAATGAAAATAACACCTATGAACTAAAATATAAAATTAATCCAATAATAATCGGACTAAATGATAGTGATATGCTATTTTTCGAATTTGTAGGAGCATATCTAGATCCAGAGCCAGATAATTTTACCATAAAAATAAATTCCTATAAGCCTATAGATGAAGCTACAAAAATGTGGGCTTTTGGTTATGAGGGAGATATTAATAACAAAAATGGATCTATTGTTGCAAAATCTACCGGAGACATTAACAAAGGAAGAGTATTACTTAAATTTCCAAAAGGTACTTTTAAAACTAGCTACACAGAAGATAAATCTTTTGATGACTACAAAGATCTAGCCTTTGAAGGAGCAAGTTTTGAAGATAGCGAAGGTACAGCCCAGCTTACAGATGATGATTCGGATTTTCCTGCTTTGTTAGTAGCCATTGTCACTATATTTGGTGTGGGTCTTGGAGCATTTGGTATAAAAAAAGCTGTAGATGCAGCAAATACTTATAAACTTGCCAATATAAAAGAAATACCAGACGTAAAAAATATAAAACAGCATACTTATGATCAAATCCCATATGACGGTAACTTAGAGGATTTATATCTAATAGCTACAAATGCTTATCCAAATAAAACTAATTTTGATAATCTTATAAATGCATTTTTCTTAAAATGGATAAATGAAGGTGCCATTGATTTTATAGAAGATAAAAAAGACCATGGATTGTTTAAAAAATCCTTAGACCAAATAAAAATCAATCATAAACCAGCAAATATGGGAGAAATCGAAGAAGACTTATTCGCATACCTACTGGGCGCTGCAAATGAAAGAAGCAATGGATATATAACAGAATCAGCCTTTGAAAAATATATGAGAAAAAATCATAAATCTTTAGAAAATCTCGCTCAAAGAATAGATAAAGTTAGCCTAAAAAATCTACTATCAAAAGGCTATGTAGAAAAAATAAGTAAGCCAAAAATGAGAGGAAGAACAAAAGAAGAAATCTACCTTACAACAAAAGGCATGGACTTATACAAAAAATTTGTAGGATTCAAAAATTACCTAGATGATTACGAAAGTATAGATACAAGAAAAATAAATGACGTAAGTATCTTAGATAAGTATATGATATATGCAGCACTATTTGGCATTAGTGAAGAAGCCTATGATAGATTTGTAAATGTGTATCCAGATTATGAATATTATGGTTTTTATAACTACTATATGCTCCACCATATAAGTAATTACTCTAACACTACAAGCACTGCAGGAAATAGTTCGTCCTTTACAGGAGCAGGTGGTTCAGCATCCTTTGGTGGAGGAGCTGGAGGATTTGGCGGTGGCGGAGGTGGCGGCCGTTAAAAATAAAATAAAAAAAAGTCTAATAGCAAAAACGCTCTTAGACTTTTATCTATTTATATATAACTTGCACCTTATTATCCTTAAAAGTTTTAAGAATTTCATCCTTTTTTTCGATAGGAAAACGCCAAGTGTCAATAGAATTTGAATTAACTACAAGGGTAAATACAGCTTGATTATTCTCACTAGTAAAGTTGACCTGTTTTAGATCAGAAAATTTGTGTTTTTGATTAATAAAGGAAATATTGCCTTGAAAAATAAAACCATCAGGCAAAAATCCTCTATTAAATCTAGCCGCTAAGAAATATACTGTCATAACCATGCACATAAGAAAAGTTTCACCAGTATTAAATTTTACAAAATAACCAAAGGCAATAAAAATAATCCATACAAATAAAAGAGATAGAATATCCATCTTATTAATAGCAGGTCTAATCACAATATCCTTGCCCTTATAAAAAGTAATACCAGCAAGTATTAGAAAAATAGCAGTAATTAAATAAATCATAAGTCCCCCATATTTGTTAATTTATACAAATATTATATAATAGAAAAAAGCTTAAAGGAAGTAAAGAATAAATTATGAAAAAATTATATTTTAAAGAAAAATTCTTCAAAATAACAGATCACTATCCTATCTTAGATGAAAATGGGAGAGAAGCCTATTATCTAGACCAAGACTTTACCTTTATAGGTTACAGGTCAAAGGTAACAGATAAAGATGGCAGGCAAATTTTTAAAATCGATCGAGAATTAATAGCCTTTTTTCCAAGGTACAATGTATCATTTGAAGATGCTAATAGCATGGTCGTCCAACAAAAATTCGAATTTTTTAGACACAAAGTCCATGTTTATATGAATGATGAAACATTAGAGCTAAAAGGAGATGTTTTCCATTACGATTTTGGTATTAAAAATGGAGAGGGCAAAAATATAGGAACAGTAAATAGAAAAATATTGACCCTAACAGATACCTACGAGCTAGTAATCTTTGATGAAAAATATACAGAAGAACTAATAGCTCTAGTAATCTGCCTAAATAATATGATAGATAGAGAACGTGCTAACGCATCTGCATCTAACGGTTAAAAAATAAAACGGAGAAAATATGACAGAACAAATTTTAAAATATATAAAAGAGCTTTGCAACACTCCATCCCCAACAGGGTATACAAAAAGAGCCGAAAAATATTTGATAGAGGAATTTAGAAAAATGGGATATGAACCTTACCAAACAGTAAAAGGTAATGTAATAGTACCAATCAACCCAGGAACTGAAAACGGACTTTTGATGTCAGCCCACGTTGATACCCTAGGACTTATGGTGCGTTCCATAAAAGCAAACGGCAGACTAAGAGTGACAACCCTTGGAGGATTCCCTTTATCATATGTCGAACAAGAAAATGTAACCATAATTACAAGAAGTGGTAAGGAATATACTGGAGTTATGAGAATAAATAATCCAGCAGTCCACGGATCAAATGACCCAAGAGAAGTAAAACGTGATGATATTAATATGGAAGTAGTTATAGACGAAATCACAAACTCAGCGGAAGAAACAGAAAAACTAGAAATAGCAGCAGGTGATTTTATAGCACTTGATCCTAGATACAGAGTAGACAATGGCTTTGTAAAATCTCGCCACCTAGACGATAAAGCCTCAGCTGGAGTTCTGATGGCACTAGCAAAAGAAATCAAAGAAAAAGATATAAAAATAAATCGCCCACTATACTTCGCCTTCACAATCTATGAGGAAGTAGGACATGGAGCAGCAAGCGGTCATCCACAAGCTATAAAAGATATGATAGCAGTAGATATGGGAGTAGTTTATGATGATCTAAAAACAGATGAAACAAAAGTATCCATCTGTGCAAAAGACTCATCCGGACCATATAACTATGACCTAACAAATGAGCTAATAGAAATAGCAAAAGAAAACGAAATAGACTACGCCATAGACATCTACCCACAATACGGATCAGATGCATCAGCAGCAGTAGCAAGTGCAAATGACTTTAGACACGCCCTAGTAGGAAGTGGAGTAGCAGCCAGCCATGGTTACGAAAGAACACATATAAACGGCCTAAAGGGACTTTATAAACTACTATTAAACTTTATAAAAAGATAAAAAGAAAATCAGGATATATACCTGATTTTTTTGTGGTTTTAAACTTTTTGTTAATGATTTTATTTTCTTAATAACTGTGGTTTGGGATGTTTGACTCTTATGTAGATCTCTCCACTCCGCTTCGCTACGGTCGAGATGACAATTTGTGAATTTACTTTGTTTTAGGATTGCTTTCTTATTTATTTTATCTAGAATTTTTAGTTTGTAGGATTGTGTTTTATAGGAATTATGTTCCCCCACATTGTCATTTCGACCGGAGGAAGCCTTTGCTTCCGCAGTGGAGAAATCTTTCTTATAGATATGTGTTTGTCGGTTTTTTTACATTTATTATCTAATTCTTATTCCATTCAATCATCAAATCTTTCCATTCCGGGTTTTGTGAGTTTACCAATTTGTCTTTTTTAGTCCTGCTCCAACGCTTCAATTGTTTTTCTCTTGCTATTGCAGCATAAATATCTGGAGTACTTTCTACATATACTAGTTTATAAACGTTATAATGGGCAGTAAATCCATTGGTTTTCTTTTTCTTGTGTTCATCTAAGCGACGGTATAAATTATTTGTTACACCGATGTATAAGGTTGAGTTAGTGTAATTTGTAATCATATAAACATAGTATAGTTTTTCCATTATTGCTCCTAGTTTTCTTTTATATACTTATAGCCTTAAATAACATATTTTACACATATATAATATATGATTCTTTGCTTTTATATTAATAAAACTTCTTTTCTTAATAGCTGCGGTTGTGGGATATCTGGACTGTATAAAGATCTCCCGACTTCACTCGAGATGACTATGTGGGTGGTTACTTTGTTTTTTGGTGAGCTTTCTTATATACGGAATATAGATTTCTTGGTTTGGAAGACTATTTTTCTACTTTTGCGATGATTCCCCCTCATTGTCATTTCGACCGGAAGAAGCTTTTGCTTCTGGAGTGGAGAAATCTTTTTTAGAGTTATGTGTTTGTTGAACTTCAGGATTTAATTTTGTTATTTCTTTTATTTTTTATAAACTACGGTTAGAAATGCCTGACTCTTAGGTAGATCTCTCGACTGCGCTCGAGAGGACAATATGGGGTGTTTTTCCTTTATTAAACGTTGCTTTTTTATTTGCAGAATATAATATCAAAAACTTTTATATAATTATTTTTAGTTCCAGAACTGTTTGTTTGTAAGAATTATTTTTAATTTATTCTTGATTCCCGTCATTGTTATTTCGACCGTAGCGAAGAAATCTTTTCCTACTTTGTGTTTTCCCAAACAAAAAAGAGGCTTTTGCCTCCTTTTTCATTTCCTTATAACAAAGTTTCTAATTCCTAGTATTAGATGCCTTTATTGTTTCGTCTATTATTTTTTCTGTATCTTCTTTATTTACTCTTAATCTTTCATATGCATCATCTGTTGGCAATTTTAATTCCATGCTGTTTGCTCTTAGCATATTTACTTGCCTTATACCATGCTCTATGCCTTGGGTATCTGTTAGTTTCTCATCTTCTTTGTATGCCTCTTCTAGTTCATCAAATGTCATCACTTGCAATTTTGTTGTTTCTGTTTGTCCTAGTTCTTTTAAAATTTTTTTGTAGAAGTCTTCATAGCTGATATACCCAGTTGCCGGAGCATATGTTTTTCTGTGTTCCCCATTTTCTAAGGCACTGATTGCAGATTCTCCCACTTGATTTGCTGTTATAGTTGCAAATCCTCCTGTGGTTACCGGCATAAATTCTTGACCTCTTAGCATATCTACATACATACTAGTTGTTGGTACTTTGCCTTGCATGGTACCAAAAATATAAGGAAGTCTTAGAACAGAAACATTCATTGACCCTTCTCCAGCATACATTGCTGCTTTTTCTTGTAGAAGTCTTGTTTCTACATAAGCTTCTTGTTGGTAATTATTTTCTCTTAGATAGTCATTTTCTTCTGCAAATTCTGATGTATAAGATCCAAATAATACAAAATTACGCACTCCTGCTTCCTTAGCTA
This sequence comes from Anaerococcus octavius, assembly GCF_900445265.1. Taxonomy (GTDB): domain Bacteria; phylum Bacillota; class Clostridia; order Tissierellales; family Peptoniphilaceae; genus Anaerococcus; species Anaerococcus octavius. Next base: position 1,816,273 of record NZ_UFTA01000002.1, on the reverse strand, counting down.
ATCTTGCTATCCTTGCAGTTGCTAATACATTTGTATCGTAGAAAAATTTCCTAGCAGGTTTTTTAGGAACTATCCTATCGTCTACTCCACCCGCATATACAAAACCATCACAACCACGGATTAAATCAACTATTTCCTTATCAGCAAGAGCAAAAAAGTTTTGGACAATAAACTCTACTTTTCCTTCATCATTAAATTTTAAATCATCGGACAAAGCTACTATATCTACTGTTTTGACCGCATAATCACGCTTTATCGCTTCTTTAATAGTATGGTAACCAAAAAATCCTGCTCCACCCAGGATGAAAATCTTATTTATTTCGCTCATATTCTAATTTTCCTCTTTAGATAAATAATCATAGGATATGCCATAGTAATCCTCTACACACTCTAATTGTGTGCCATGTTCTAATTTCTCGATAGCTTCAGGTCCTTTTATAATTTCTACCAAACGCATAGCAAGATATACAGTTACAGCAGCACCACGACTAGTAGTAATATTACCATCAGTTACAAGCATTTGATCATCTATATATTCTTTTACATTATCAATTTGATCTTTTAAATCTGGAAAAGAAGTTGCACGTTTATTAGCAAGTACACCAGCACGATTTAAAACAATAGGACCTGCACAAATAGCAGCTATCAATTTATTCTCATCATTAAATTTCTTGACAATATCAATAACGCGATCATCATCGCGTAAAGCCTCAGCACCCTTAGTGCCACCTGGTATATAAAGACCGTCAAAATCATCAGCATCGATGTCAGTAAGATTTGCATCAGCACTTATAACTACATTTGATTTACTAGTAATATCCTTAGTATTGTGGATAGAAACAGTCGTCACATCAATATCAGCACGGCGAAGATAATCAACAACCGTAAGTGCTTCCACATCTTCACATCCGTTAGCTAAAAAGACTAAAAATTTCATATATTTTCCTTTCTCTTATTTTTTCTAATCATAAATTTAAAAATAATGGTTCTTTTTATGTAATTATACCCATTTACCTAGGAATTGGCGGCTAATAAGATTGTTTTTCTGGTTTAGTAATGATTTCTCATTTACTTTATACGAAGTTTTTGCTTTATAGGATTATGGTTTGTCGGAGTTATGTTTCCCCATATTGTCATTTCGACCGGAGGAAGATTTTGCTTCCGCAGTGGAGAAATCTTTCTTAAAGCTATGTGATTCTTAGAATTTGTTTTTTTAATGGTTTTATTTTTTTTATGGCTACGGTAGGGGATGTCTGACTCTTATGTAGATCTCTCCACTCCGCTTCGCTACGGTCGAGATGACAATTTGTGAATTTACTTTGTTTTAGGATTGCTTTCTTTTTTACTTTATACGAAATTTTTGCTTTATAGGATATGTTTTATCGGAGTTATGTTCCCCTCATTGTCATTTCGACCGGAGGAAGATTTTGCTTCCGCAGTGGAGAAATCTTTCTTAAAGCTATGTGATTCTTAGGATTTGTTTTTTTAATGGTTTTATTTTTTTTATGGCTGCGGTTAGGGATGTCTGACTCTTATGCAGATCTCTCCGCTCCGCTTCGCTACGGTCGTGATGACAATTTGTGAATTTACTTTGTTTTAGGATTGCTTTTTTTTACTTTATACGAAGTTTTTGCTTTATAGGATATGTTTTATCGGAGTTATGTTTCCCTACATTGTCATTTCGACCGGAGGGGCTTTAGACCCGGAGTGGAGAAATCTTTTTTTATTAATTTATATTATTACTACGAATCTATTAATCCACAAAAAAACACTCCCACCTAAGTGGTGGGAGCATTTTCAAGTGAGTACCGCGGTTACTATTATTTAGTTTCGAGTCTTATCGAGTGCACTCTTTTATAGGACTCTAATTATTTGTTGTAAAAATTACTAATATTTAAAATTAGTTATTTTTTTTGCTTGCTGCGTAAGCAACTGAAGCTGCTGCTAATACACCTGCAACGCCAGCTACACCAGCGATACCTGTTTTAGCGTTTGAGCCAGCTGCTTTGTTAGCTGATTTTTCTACAACTGTTGTTTTTTCAACTTTTTTATCTTCTTTTTTATCTTCGTCTTTTTTATCTTCTTTATCAGCTGGTTTTTCTTCGTCTTTTTTATCTTTGTCTTTATCAGCTGGTTTTTCTTCGTCTTCGTCTTTTACTTGTTTATCAAGATTTTCCATTTCTTTGTTGATAGCATCTGTGTTGTCGTCTAATTCTTTGATTAGTGCGTCAACGTCTTCAGAAGTTACTTCTTCTTTAGAATCTTCTTTAGATTCTTCAGCTGCGAAAGCTGTAGAGATTAGAGCAACTTTTTTGTCAGCTCCTTTGATGATAGCTTCTGCTTTAGCGATTGTTGCTTTTTGTTCAGCTACTAATGCATCTAATTTAGCTGTGTTTAATTTAGCTGTGTTTGGAGCGAATTGTTTTAATAAATCAACTGCTTTTAATGTTTCGTTAGCTTTGTCAATTGATTTTTGAAGTTTAGCTAATTGTTCAGCAGAAATTTCTTTATCAGATGGTTTTTGATCTTTATCAACAACTGCGATTCCGTTGTTTGTTGCTTCTACAATAACATTGTAAGCTTGAGCAATTGCATTTAAAGCTTTGAAGCTTGCATCGCTTTTAGCTTTAGCTTTATCTGCTTTAGCTTTAGCTGCATCGTATTGTTGTTGAAGTCTATCTTTTTCATATGATGCTGCTGTATATTCTCTGTATTTTTCAGAATCTGTTGCTGGTTTATCAGCATTTTTTTCAGCTTCTTTTAATTCTTTGTAAGCTTCTCTAGCTCTATCAACAGCTTCGTCAAATTCGCCTGTTGCAAGACCATCTTTTCCATTAACTTCTTTTTCTTTTAAATCTTCAGATTTAGCTGTATTATCTTCAACTATAGATACACTTTTTCCATCATAGTAGAAGTTTTCCTTTTTTAATTCTTCTTTAGCCTTGTTGTTAAGATTTTCTAAAGCAATATCAAAGTTTGTTTGTTTTTCTTTTACAACTTTTTTGCCATCTTCTGTTTTAAGATCTTCAGCTTTATAAGCTTCATAAGCTTTGTTATATCTATCTTTAGCAACTTTTAATGATTCTTCTAAGTTATCAGCTTCTGCTTTAGCTGCTAGGTATTCATTGTAGTCTTTGTTAGCTTGTTTTAAAGCTTCTTGGAATTGAGCTTTTGTATAAGTTTTTCCATCAACAACTACTTTGTCTGTAACTGCTTTTGGAAGTGTTGTTGTAACATATGTTGTATCTTCTGCAGCGTTTGCTACTACTGGAGTAACTAATGCTAGTGCTAATGCACCTGATGCAATTCTTTTGTTTAATTTCATTGTAAAATTCTCCTTGTTAGTTTTTAACTACTATTTTATTTGCGTAATAAATAGTACTCACTTTACACTATCTATATTACACCAGCTCCTACACTTTTGCAACACATTTGGTAAAAATATCAATATTTCTAAAAAATATACTTACAAATATCTCCATATTTACCACAAGTTTACAGTGAATATGTGATTTTTACTGATTGTAATATTGATGAGTGTTTTGATAAGCTTTATTTATGTAGTCAATATTTCTAAATTATTTGCAATTCTAGAAAATATCAACCTACATATTTGCTTATTTTGGTTTATAACTATCGATATTTTGCACTCATGTTTGTGGTTATCACCCATAAAGATATTGATAGTTATATTTATTTTAGCAGATTTTGCTAGTTAGTCAAGTAAACTTTGTCTTACTTCTGTCAGCCTTGGACCAGTTTCTCTCATAACTGTATTTCTAATCTGATCTAGTGTCTCGGCCCAGTCGTAGGAAGCTATAAGCTGCTGGCGGTAGAGCATGGTTTTGGCGTTATTCTTATTAGTATTTAGGGTGTCAAAGGTATTGAGGGTGGCAATGCTCTCGCCAGTAGTTAGGATAATCTCACTATTTTCTATTTTTTCGACAAAGCTAACATTAGCAAAGCCTCTCCTTTCCCTGTCATATACAGCGTTTCTGTATTTGAATCCGAAAAATACGTGGCTGGTATCGATGATGTAGGGCATATTTTTGCTAATTTGTAGGGTATATTTGATGATTTGATCCATCTCTTTTTTGTTTTTTCCTCGTTTTTTATACATTTTGTTGAGGAAAAGGGTGGGCGTTTCTTCTATAAGATGGGTGGTGGTTGGTGTATATACACGCGATCCTATGCCAAATGATTTGATTTCTTCTGGAAGGATGGCTATGATTTGGATATCAGTTGTTGGCATATATTGCTCCTTTCTGTGAGGTGTGGATCTGGGTCTGATTTATTATTTTTATGTGTTTTATTGCTACGGTTTGGGATATCTGACTCTTATGTAGATCTCTCGGCTACGCTCGAGATGACAAGCGTGGTGTTACTTTGTTTTTGGGGTTGGTTTCTTATTTATGGAATGTAGGTTTCTTGTTTGTAAGATTATTCTCCTACTTTTATAATGACTCCCCTATTGTCATTTCGACTGGAGGAAGCTTTTGCTTGCGTAGTGGAGAAATCTTTTTTAAAGCTATGTGATTCTTAGGATTTTTTTTATTAGTGGTTTTATTTTTTTAATGGCTACATTTATGGATATCTCACTCTTATGTAGATCTCTCGGCTACGCTCGAGATGACAATTGGAGAATTGCTTTGTTTTTAGAATTACTTTCTTTTTTACTTTATACGAAGTTTTTAGTTTATAAGATTTAGTCTTATTGGAGTAATGTTTCACCTAATTGTCATTTCCACTATAGCAATTCATTTTCTGCCGCTATTAATTATTTTCAGCAAGTCTTTAATAGTCTTATACGACATTAAGTGTACTGCAATTGTGATTAAATGTCTATGTTTACAAAAATTTATCATAGTGGCATATCTAGACATTTATTGGGTATAAGTTTCATATATATATTAAAGTAGAGCAAGATTTTACTAATATTTTCTAAACTATTTGAGGAGGAAGTGTGATGGCTGATTTAGATAATAAGCAAAAGGGAGCTAGTTCTGTTGACCAAAGCAAAGATATTGATGAACTTGACGAGACTCCTAAGGCAAATGATAGACCTTTAAATGATGCAAAGGATAAAGATCTTGAACGTGGTCAAGAGCTTTATACTGGTTTTGGTTTTGGTGGTGTAGATGATGACGTAGATGTCAAAGAAATTAGAACCAGTGTGCCTACAGCTAAGGTAAGCGAAAGTGAAAAAAGTGCTGTGGTTGAAGAGCATCCTAAAAAAACTGTACCAAGTAAAAAAGCTGTTATAGAAAGTCGCCGTGTTGTACCTGAGGATACAAAGGTGGTTATCAAAGCTGACAATGGAGATGTGGTTTATAAAGAATCTAGCATTGAAAGAACTATTGAAAACCCAGAGTCAATTGTTGAAGAAAGGCAAAAGTTAGTTGATACTGATCATTCTATATTAGAAAGAGATCTAAACAAAGAAAGTAGCGGAGATATAACTACTGATTATCAATTGGATGGTGTATATTATGGAAATGATTTTAGAGATAATAAACTTTATCTAACAAGACCTTATCAAACAGATATTTATAGTATAAAAAGACATTATAAAAATCAAGCGAGAGACAGAAAAAATGCTTTGCCTATCAAAAAAATAGCCTTGGGTATAGCCGCTATCGCTGGTGCAGTGTGGTTGATAAGAGATGATGAAAAGGGATTTTGGTAATATTGAGTTTGGATAATAGATTTAAAACTAGGTTAGTAACCTAGTTTTTTTGTGATTTTTTTATAAGGTTGTTTTCTACTTTTATAATGACTCCCCCATTGTCATTTCGACTGGAGGAAGCTTTTGCTTGCGTAGTGGAGAAATCTTTCTTATAGATATGTGATTGTTAGGATTTATTTTTTTATTAATGGTTTTATTTTTTTTATGGCTACGTTTATGAATATCTGACTCTTATGTAGATCTCTCGGCTACGCTCGAGATGACAAGCGTGGTGTTGCTTTGTTTTTAGTTGGTTTTCTTATTAGCAGAATTTAGAATTAAAATATTTTGTAGTTTCTTTTTTTCTTATATTTCTATTTTTATTTATATACGTTTTACCTACAATATTATTCTCCTACTTTTATAATGACTCCCCCTATTGTCATTTCGACTGGAGGAAGTTTTTGCTTGCGTAGTGGAGAAATCTTTCTTATAGATATGTGATTGTTAGGTTTCTTTTTTTATTAATGGTCTTATTTTTTATGGCTATGTTTATAGATATCTGACTCTTAGGTAGATCTCTCGGCTACGCTCGAGATGGCAAGCGTGGTGTTTGCTTTGTTTTTAGTTGGTTTTCTTATTAGCAGAATGTAGAATTAAAATATTTTGTAGTTTCTTTTTTCTTATTTTTCTATTTTTTATTTATATAAGTTTTACCTACAATATTATTCTCCTACTTTTATAATGATCCCCCTATTGTCATTTCGACTGGAGGAAGCTTTTGCTTGCGTAGTGGAGAAATCTTTTTTAAAGCTATGGGATTGTTAGGATTTATTTTTTTATTAATGGTTTTATTTTTTTTATGGCTACGTTTATGGATATCTCATTCTTATGTAGATCTCTCGGATATGCTCGAGATGACAAGCGTGGTGTTTGCTTTGTTTTTAGTTGGTTTTCTTATTAGCAGAATGTAGGATGATGCGATTTTTTTATTGCTACGGTTGGGAATATCTGACTCTTAGGTATACCTCTCGACTACGGTCAAGATTACAAATGAAAAAACTTTCTTTTTCTTGTGCAGTCCTTATTGTTTATCCATCTCCTTAATTATATACCTACACAAAAAAAGAGAGGTTTTAAAGTAACCCCCTCTTTTATTACAATATTATTTATTTCTTTTTTTTGTAACAGCATATCCTGCTGATGCTAATGAAGCTGTCGCTGCTAGTACTCCTGCTGTTGCTATACCTGTTTTTGGATTTTCTCCAGCGTTTTTGTCTTCTTTTTTATCGTCTTTCTTGTCTTCTTTTTTGCCTTTTGCTGGGAAGACTTTTACTTTATCGTTTGGTTTGTTATTTTTATCGTCGTTTTTCTTGTCTTCTTTTTGTCCTGGGAAGATCTTTTTGCCACCATTTGCTGGTTTTTTTTCTTTGGTATTTTCTTTTTCCGCTGGGAAGACTTTCTTGCCGCCGTTTGCTGGTTCATTTTTTTTGTTATCTTTATTGTCTTTGTTATCTTTGTTATTATCTGTGTTTTCTTTTGCTGGATACTCTTTTTTGCCAGTATCTGCTGGTTTTTTTTCTTTGTTGTCTTTATTATCTTTATTATTTTCTTTATCTTGTGGAGCTTGATCTTTGTTGTCTTTTTTGTTGGTTTCTTCTTTTTCACCTTTTGATGGATTTTCTTTTGTATCGCCATCTTCTGGTGTTGCATTTGGATCAAGGGTGCTTGATGTTTTTATTTTTTCATTTTCTACTGATTCTGTGTTTGCCACTCCACCTGTTGTTGTATTTACTGTTTGCTTATCTTCTGGTGCTGTTGGGATAGTTACTTCATCAGCATGTACATTTTGTACACCTGCACCAAGTACTAATGTAGCTGATAAAGCTGCAGTTAATAATTTTTTATTCATCGGTTTTCTCCTTTTTGTATTTTAAGATTATCTTTATATCTATTTTATTGATAATTACCCATTTTTGCAATTTATAAATCTTTATTTACTTAATAGGTAGTTATACTCGTCTAAAGCATAGCTTGCTTCTTTGAGTAATCTTTGAGACTCTTTTAGCAATTTATCAACTTTACTGCGATTTTTGGCAACTGTTCTTGGTGCTAATTCTTCTAATAATTGTATGGCTCTAACCGTTGCCTTGTTAGCATCTATTGATTTTTCTAATCTATCACGTTTAGCTTTTAGGTCAGATACTTTGTAACTACCTTTTTTAATATATCTAAAAGATTGTGCAACTATTATAGTATCTTCTTTACTTGTAGTATTTTCTTTTATAGGGTCTAAGGATTTTATTGCTGGCTTACTTGTCTTTTCTTCTTTATTATCTAATTTAGAACTATCTTTATTATTCTTATCAGTTTTACCTTGTTTTTTACTAGCTGCGTTGATTTGTTCTTCTATATTTTTTAAGATTTCAAGATTTGAAGCTTGGTCAATTTTTTTAGCAAATGATTCTTTATCATCTTGGTCTAAATTATTATTGTTTAATTTATCTTTTATCTCTTTTTTAGATTTTTCTAAAGTTTTTTCTTCTTTTTCTTTTTGAGATTTCTTATCTGCTGCTCCAACTTTATCTAATATTTCATTTATTTTTTCAACACTTTCTGCAGAATCCACTTGATTTTTAAATTCTTTTATTTGTTCTGGAGTAAGATGGTCTTTGCTTTCTATATTTTGCTTGGCAGATTCTTTAGATGACTCTAACTTTTTAGCTACTTCTGAATTATCTTTTTCTTCTTTTGTTTTTTTATCTGCTAAATCAGCTTCTTTTAAGATTGCTTCAATTTTTTCTAATGTTTCTGCCGATTCAATTTGATCTAACAATTCTTTTTTATTTTCTTGGCTTAAATATTCTTTTTTTTCTATATTTCTTTTAGAAGATTCTTTAAATGCTTTGAGCTTTTCAGCATCTTTCTTAGCTTTTGCATCCGCTTCTGCTTTTTCTACTTCTTTATTTATAGTTTTTAAGTCTTCAATGTTTTCTACTGATTCGATTTTTACTTTGAAATCTTCTTTTTGTTCTTGGCTTAGATTTTCTTTTTCATTGAGTTTTGAGAGAGCATCTTCTTTTGTTTTATTTAACACTTCTTTTTCTTTTTCTGGAGTGCTTTCTCCAGCTATGCCTATTTTACCTTTAATTTCTGCTAATTTGGCTTCTAGTTCTTCCTTATTTTGTGTGACATTTACTTCATTAATGTAAGTATTTCTTTCATATTCATTAATCAAGCCTTGTATTTCATATCCTCTGATGTCATATCTTGCTTCTGCTTTATCTAATAGAAATGGATCTCCATTTGTAGCGTGGCTGTAGTCATCTGATAGTCTATGTATTCTAAATTTTTCTTTATCAAGTAAATTAACTTTATCATCTTTTTCTTTTATAGATTGATTTAACAAGGTAATTTCTTCATTTTTTTGATTAATATCATTGTTTATTTGATCAAGCTCATTTTGAAGTTTATTAATCACCTCTTCCGAGTCATTATTTTCTTTTGATTGATCAAGTTGATTTTCCTTTTCTATTTTTGCTTTTTCTAAATTACCTAGCTCTTCTTCTTTTTTGCTTAAATTATCTTTTTCTGATTCAAGCTCTTTTTGAGCTGCTAACAGATTAGCAGCTGCATCTTTATCTTTTGCTTTTAGCTGAGCCAATACTTCGTCCGTTTTTCTTCTATGAAATTCATCTTTTTGCTCTTGGGTAATTTCGTTAGCTGATGCATATGTAGGGGTATTTGCTATTCCAAATATTAAACCAAGTGATAAGCTGGCGATTAAGATACTTTTCTTTTTCATAGTTTTCCTCTCTGTTATTTATTATTTATAACTTTATTGTATTGTATTTAATAATTTAAAACTAGCCAAGAAATTTTGTTGTATTAGGAAAATTGGGATTATACTATATTTATTTATATATATAATGTAATTTATATTTGTCAATAAAAAAATGGACGGATTATATATCCATCCATTGATTGCCTTTGCTATCTTTATAGGCTACATACCTACGCCTACCACTATTATTTCCAATATAGGAAAGCCAGTGGTAGCCATTTGCAATTATTATTTGATCGTATTTTATTTTTTGGCCTCTATGATAGCTTGCAACTATTTGAGCCTTTGTACTGGGATATGCTCTTACATAAGTAGTGGCATAAACTATTGCCGTTCCTGATTTGTGTTTATTATATGTTTTATTTTTTATAACTGGTCTAAAGTATCTTTCATGTGGACTTCTTTTGCAATCTAAAAAATACCTTAAAAAGTTTGATTCTCCATTTATACTTACTGTTGCATTTACTGCGTTGCAATGGATAATTTCACCTTTTTTTAGGAAAATACCTGTATGGCCATTTGCTCCATAGGTCCTGCCTTCTATGCCTCTTATAAAAATATCTCCAGGAATTATTTGCTCATAAGAGTATATCTCTTCTAAAACTGTTCCTTTTAATTTAAAAAGACTTTCAGTATTTCCAATCACAGTAGCCTGGGGCAAAAAGCCCCCAGCTATCAGTGCAAAATATACAAATGATGAGCAGTCAAGATAACTTGGACCCAACCTTGCTGGATAAGCCATAGAATATCCAACTTTTCTATGTTGACTTTTTGCATAAGCTAACATATTTTCAATTGATTGCATAAATCTCCTTTATTTTTCATTTTTTATTTCTCTAATTTCTTTTAGAATTTGATCAAGTTTATAATCTAATCTGTATATTAGTATAAGGCTAACCACTATAGGAAAGCCAAGGTCGCCGATTAGTTTGGTAATATCCATAATTTTTTGTGGCGGTTTATAAGATATGGAAAGATTAGATAAGCTTGCATGCTTATTTTTTTAATCCATAAAGTTTGGAGTTGTTGTGGTAAGGAAGTTGATTTTGGATATTGTTTTTATTGTTGCTAATAGCTGCGGTTAGGAATATCTGGCTCTTAGGTAGATTTCTCCACTCCGCTTTGCTACGGTCGAAATGACAATAGAGGATATTCTTCGTATTTAGATTATGGTCTTAGTTATTGATTTCCAAGTGTTGGGTTGGTAAAATTGTTTTTTTAATAAGGCTACAATCCCCCATTGTCATTTCGACTAGAATAGACTTTGGGCTTTGGAGTGGAGAAATCTTTTTGTAGTTTATGATTTGATAAACGTAGTTTTTATTTTATTAATATTATTTGAATAGCTACGGTTAGGAATGTCTGACTCTGGGGTAGATCTCTCGGCTGAGCTCGAGATGACAATAAAGGGGCATTCTTCATATTTAGATTATGATCTTAGTTATTGATTTCCAAGTGTTGTGTGTGTATGATTTTAAACTTGATTGTTTAAAGCCCTACCTATTGTCATTTCGACTGGAGTGGTAACGGAATGGAGAAATCTTTCTTTGGTTTATGATTTTACTAGCCCTTAGCTATTAACTTGATAAAACTCACATCCTTTAAAATCCATTAAATATCCTTACCAGCAAAATTTCTTTGCCTCCTCCTTTCTTTACTTACAATCTTTATCATCTTTTTTATCTTTTTCATCTGTTTTTTCTTCTTTATAGATTAAGATTTTTGTCATTTCATCACCTCCTACTTATATATAGAAATCCGCTATGATTTTTCCCGAATTTTTTACATAAAAAAAGCTCACTTTTGGCTAAGTATTGGTTTATTAGCTTTTGTGAGCTTTTGATTTTATTAAATTTTCTGTCTATATCATCTTATTATTTTACTGCAAGTGATAAATTTTGTTGATTTCTTAGCAACTTGTGTTATAATATAAGGTGCACGTATGGGAGCGGATGAGTGTCTGGTGTGCTCTGCGGTCTTCAAAACCGTTGTGAGAAGTGTACTTCTCGGGTAGGTTCGATTCCTACACGCTCTCGCCACTAAAGTAATATTCTATAATCATCTACTCTTTTTGTAATATTTTTCCTATCTAAGTATTCTAATATCACTATAGCTTGATTACGACTTAGTCCTGATATATCTCTAAATTCCTTGGCTTCTAGCTTATCATTATCCTTAAAATATTCTTTTACCGTATCTACTAATTTTGTATAATATTCATTTCTTATTACAAATTCATCGATTTTTACCAAATCATTTTTTAGTAAAAAGGCTAATAGATCTTTATCTTTTTCATAAAATACATCTGATTCTTTGGATAGTTTTGGCTCATTTGCCTTAATTTGTTCTATTAGTTCATTGATTCTATTTTGGTCTTTGGCAAGGCTTATGGCAAAGTTTTTATCCTTTACATAACCTTTTTGGAGCATGATATGCTTGGTTAATATTTTATTTTTTAGCATAGCTTCAAAATCTTTGCTATCTAGTTTTAAATCTAGTTTTTGCCTTAGCTCTTCTTTTGAGATTCCCTCATCTAAAGGATTTTCTTTATGGTAGTCTTTGACTATTTGGCTAATATCTGTCGCTATTTTTTCTAGGCTTTGACTAGCTATATATGATTCTCCCAGTATTTGAATATCATTATTGGCTACCATTTGCTTTAAATCTTCTTCTAAGGCTGACTTTTCGATGCCCATGTGGGTGTAGATTTCTTCTTCAGTTTTAAATGTATCTAAAAAGTCTATTATCTCATCGATTTCTGTAAATTCTTCCTTATTTTTTAGGTAAGACACATAGTCTGTGGAGTTTACTGTGTGATTTTGGCTATTTGTATCGATTATTTCTCCACCACCAATAGTTTTTACCGGTGAATATGATCTGATGACAAATTTATCGCCTCTTTTTACAAAAATATTTTCTTCTAAACGAAATTCGCAAAGGGCAGTTTGATTTGCTTTTATCTCTTTTTGGTCAAGTGGCACCGCTCTTGCTAGGACTTCTTTTGTTCCATGGAAAAACCTTACTCTAGTCCAATGTTCAATTTCTATATCATCAAATTTGGATAGGGAAAGTTTAGTTTGTACATTTTTGACTCTTATAAGGGAATCATTTTGGGCAATAATATCTCCACGTTCGATTTCATTTGAAGAAATGTTTGATAGATTTAGGGCAATTCTTTGACCTTTGTGGGCAACTTCTATTGGCACATCATGATTTTCTATTGACCTTATTTTTACTTTTTTACCAGATGGGTAGAGCATATATTCATGATCTTTATAGATTTCTCCCTCGGTAAGAGTTCCTGTTATAATTGTTCCTATACCTTTAAGGGTAAAGGACCTATCTATATTCATCCTCATGGATTTGCTATCTTCTTTTTTCTCTGTTGTTAAAATTTTTTCTTCTATAAGAGTTTTTAGTTGATCTATATTTTCTCCAGAAACTGAGTCAACGGCTATAATTGGAGCATCTTCTAATATGGTATCTTTAAAAGACATTTCTATATCAGCTTTTACAAGGTCTAGCATATCTTCTGTCACCATATTTTTTTTGCTAATTACAATTATTGCATTATCTACTCCCATATAATGGAGAATTTGAGCATGCTCTATAGTTTGTGGCATTACTCCATCATCTGCAGCTATTACTAGCAAAATAATATCTATACCAACTACTCCTGCCATCATATTTTTTATAAAATTTTCGTGCCCTGGTACATCAATAATACCAGCTCTTTCGCCATTTGATAGGTCTAGTGCGGTAAAACCCAAATTTATGGATATACCACGTTCTTTTTCCTCTTTTAACTTGTCAGTTTCATTGCCAGTAAGAGCCTTGATCAAGGTTGTTTTACCATGATCTATATGACCTGCTGTACCTATTATATAATTATTTTTCATAGTATTCCTTTAAAGTTTCGTAAATATCATCTATTTGCTTATCAAAAATAGTTAGAGCATTTAAATAAAGATTACCATCATGAACTGTTGAAATTATATGATAGTCTGATAATCTTAGCTGTCTTTCTAGTTTTGTAATATTAGGATCACTTATTTTTATGGAATAAGTTTTCTTTATATCTAGCGGATATGAACCACCTCCGATTTTTCCTTCACTTTCAATTATCTCTGCATCTACGTCCTTTATTTTTTGAATTTTTCTTAGAAGTTTTTGACATCTTTTTTTAGTAGTATCCTCATCTTCTGTAATCATTCTAATAGTTGGATTTTCTTCTTTCATAGTTTCAAAATCTAAATATTCTATAAGAGTCGCTTCAACTGAAGCAAGGGTAAGTTTATCTACTCTAAAGGCTCTTAGAAGTTGATTTTTTTTCATTTCTGCTATGTATTCTTTTTTACCCACTATAATCCCTGCTTGGGAGCCACCGATTAATTTATCACAAGAAAAGCTTACTAAATCTATCCCATCATTTAGACAATCACCCACTGTTTTTTCGTAGGAATAGCCATAAGGAGTAAGGTCGATTAAAGATCCACTTCCTAGGTCTTCGTAAAGAAGGATATCACGATCTGCAATTAATTCTTTAAGGTCTTTAGTATCTACAGATTCGTTATAACCCACCATCTGGAAGTTTGATTTGTGGACTTTTACGATTGCAGATAAGTTTTCATCATCGATTTCATTTTCATAATCATAAAGATGAGTTCTATTTGTAGCACCCACTTCAATAATATTGGCACCTGATTTTTTCATAATTTCTGAAATACGGAATGAACCACCTATTTCAACAAGTTCTCCACGAGAAATAAGGGCATTTTTACCTTGGCAAAAGGTATTTAAAACCAAAAAAACTGCCGCAGCATTGTTATTTACAATAAGGGCATCCTCTGCTCCAGTAAGTTTTTTAACAATATCGACCAAGTGAGTGTAGCGAGATCCACGGGCACCTTTTTTTACATCGTATTCCAAATTTGAATAGCTAGACCCGATTTTTTCTATACGTTCAAGGGATTTTCGGGATAAAACCGCACGACCTAAATTAGTATGCAAAATAACACCAGTTGCATTTATCACATTATAAAGTGAATAAGGAGTGTAAGAATTTATCATACTATCTATATCAGAGTATATATCCTCAGTTTCAAAATCTACTTTATTAGCAATTTTAGCTCGATAATCATCCAAAACGCTATTTGCAATATCTTTTACAATTACAGGATTTTCATCATATCTATTTAAAATCTCATTCATTTGAGGTAATTTTTTATATAAATTTTCCATACTGCCTCCATATATGGTTATTATACAATATTTTACTAAATTTGTAACAAAGTAACGGGGAGTTTTTGGTAAAAGTTTATAAATATATTTAGATATTGTCTGCGGTATGGGATGTATGATTTTTAGGTAGATCTCTCGGCTACGCTCGAGATGACAAAGAGGTGGTGAGCTTTGTTTGAAGATATTGGTCTTATTTACTTATTGTCAATTCATTAGGTTTATAAGATTAGTATCATCATAAAACTATGCCTTCCCTATTGTCATTTCGACTGGAGTGATAACGGAATGGAGAAATCTTTCTTTGCTTTATGCGGCTTTTGAACACTAGTTTTAAAATTTATTAGTTTATTAATGATTTATAAATTATAATAACTACGGTTTAGAATGCCTGACTCATAGGTAGATCTCTCGGCTACGCTCGAGATGACAATAGTATAACTGCTTTGTTTTAAGACACTGGTCTTATATACTTATTGTAAATTCATTAGGTTTATAAGATTAGTATCATCATAAAACTATGCCTTCCCTATTGTCATTTCGACTGGAGCGCTAGCGGAATGGAGAAATCTTTTTTGGAGGCATGTGTTTAATAAACTTTGATTGTTAATCTATCTTAAAAATACAGCACTATTATAGTTTTATATTATATTGACTAGCTTAATCCATAAAAAAAGCACTTGCTTTACGCAAATGCTTAAAATTTTCATTTATTTTAATAGAGTGAATGTATACCCCCATCGCGCGCCTCATTTGGTGTTAAAAATACTGGGCTATTTTTTCCAAGTCTTATATTATCTCCACCGATTATTCCTGCTGGTTCATCTGCTTTTGTAAATGTATCGTACATACATCCTACACCTGAGACTACTTTTACTATGCCTATCTTGTATTTTCCTGGTCTTTTTATATTGTAAAAGTCTTTTACTTGGTCATATTTTCCATCATAGGATTTTAAAACTTCTCTTATTTTCCCTATTATTTGGTCGGCTATTTTATGGGCAGTGATTATACCATCTGCTGTCCTGCCTTCGCCTTCTTTGAAGGTAAAATCTATATGGAATATATAATCATCTACAGATGGGGTACCTGGTTTGTCAAAGCTTATTTTTTCTTCTAGAGTGCCATCACATGATCCCATATTAGCAGGTTGGAGGTCGTAGGCTTCTTCTACTCCTGTTATCATGGCTACTACGCCCCTTAGTTCGACTGTTTCACCTTCACCAAGTTTGCCTGATTTTTTGCCTGCTATTGGCATAATATCTAGGTTGGTGTTGGCTTCTTTTTTGTAATCACCTGGTTTTATAATGTCTACACTCATGTCGATGATTCTCTCTTGTCCTTCTAGGGCATCTATTGCTATATTTTCATCTATGATTAGTGTATGGCCGTCTATTTTGTTTTCTTCACCAAATTTTACTTCTTTTATATTTATGTAGTCTTTTGTAAGCTTGACTTCTTTCTTCTCATTTGGATCTTTTTTCTTATCCCATTTTTTGCCACGTTTAGCCATTTTCTTTCTAAGTTCAACCATAGCTTTCATAGCATCTATTTCTGCTAGAGAGTTTTCTCCCAAAACTTGGGTTTCAACACCTGCTTCCGTTTTGTTGTAGTCTATTACTAAATCTACATATTCATTTGTAGAAACAAAGGTTGCTTGTTGGCCTATGAAAGATAAACCCGCTGTTGCTATACCATTTTTTTCTAGCTCACCTATTACAGTTGTAAAATCTATGTGGTGGTTGCCCCAGCCGTCTAGGGCTACTATGGCGGCGTCAAGTCCTAATTCTTTGGCCATTTTGGCTGTTTCTACTGATGTTCTTTCCTTATCAACTTGCTTATCAGCTACTCCCTTGGCAATTACTCCTACAAATTCTAATCCATCATAAGATGAAACTACATTTACTATTGGACACCTATAATGATGCATGGTTGTCATTTTTGTACTAGGGCCAAATCCCATTTTTGCCTCCTATATATAAATAAGTGTTAATCTTTATACAAACGTTTTACCTACTAATATTATATCATCTACAATATTATTGACAAGATTTCTACAATTAACTAGTAAATATTATTGCAAGGGTTTAATAGCTCCATCCATAACTTCATTTGCTGTTAGTAAAAAAGGCATATTATCCATTTGTCTAATATTTGTTGCCCCTATGATTCCACAAGGTTCTGTAGCTTTTAAAAATGTATCATACATACATCCATAGCCTGACACTACTTTTATAATCGCTAATTTTAAGGCTGAATCTTTTTTAAAATTATAAAATGTTTTTGCATTTAGCCTTGATGTATCTATATTTTTTAGTAAATTTTGAATTTTCTGGCTTATTTTATCTGAAATTTTATAAGCTTCTATGATGCCATCTGCTTTCATAGCCCGGCCTTCTTTGATAATCACTTCTATATTTATTATGTAATCTGTATTTTGGGGTGTTCCTATTTTATCAAAAACTACTTTTTGCTTTAAAATGCCTTCGGATGATCCCATATTACAAGGTTCGTAGCCAGTATTTTCTTCAAATGCTGTAAACATTGTGCAAATTCCATTTAATTCTATAGTTTCACCTGTACCTAATATGCCAGATTTTTTCGTTGCTATAGGAAAAAAGTCTAGCTTTGTGTGGGTAAAGATATTTTTTTGATCTGGATTTATAATTTTAATATTAACTTTGCTTACTATATCTTCATTATAACTTATATCTAAAAGCTCCTCGATATTTAATATTAAATTATCAGCAATAATTTGATTTTTATTTCCTAGCTTTATTTCTGATATATCTTTAGAGTATCTTATTAATTTTTCTAAAGATTTTATTTTTGTAAGATTATTGTTAAGCTTATAGTTTCTACTTTTTAATTTTTTACTTAAAAGAGCAAATGCTTTTTTGACATCTGCAGTAGATAGGTCGTTTTCTCCGACAATTGTTGATTCTAGTCCTGATTTATTTTTTACAAAATCTACTATGGAATCTACGTTATCATATTTAATAACTAGGGGAGCCATATTGCCCATAAAT
This sequence comes from Anaerococcus octavius, assembly GCF_900445265.1. Classification (GTDB taxonomy): domain Bacteria; phylum Bacillota; class Clostridia; order Tissierellales; family Peptoniphilaceae; genus Anaerococcus; species Anaerococcus octavius. The sequence continues at coordinate 1,798,497 of NZ_UFTA01000002.1, read as the reverse complement.
GTTATTCCGGAACACGGAATATTTCTATTTTCCAGTTCATGCATAACTGTTGTAAAATCTATATGATGATTTCCCCAAGAGTCCATAGCTACTATTGCACAATCTATCCCAAGTTGCTGGCACATTTGTGCTGTTTTTTCGCTAGTATATAATTTTCTTTCTATTTTATCGCTCACTCCTTTTACAATAACCGCAGATAACTCAAAAGCATTTATTGAATTTGCAATATTTACTAAGGGATCATTGTAGTGGTAAAGTGAGGTCATCTTTATACTTGGTGCGCTCATATTTTATATCCTTCTTAAAAATTTTTAAAAAAATAACCCATATTTAAGTATGGGTTATTATAGCTATTTATTCATATAGTTTTCAGCTATTTCTTTTACTGCATCTGTAGCAGCATCTATTTCTTCTTCACTATTAAAATATGAAAAAGAAAATCTAACTATACCTTGATCTTCTGTAGCAAAATGCTTATGAATAAGTGGAGCACAATGGGCACCTGGTCTAGTTTGGATATTGTAGTTCTCATCTAAAATTAGTGAAAGTTCTGCACTATCCATATCATATATATTAAAGGAAACAATGCCTGTAAAATCTCCTTCAGGTTTTTTGGAATAAAATTTGACAGCTTTTATATCTTTTATTCCATTATAAAATCTTTTTGTAAGATTTTTTATTTTCTCATTTATATTATCAATTCCTGTATCTAACAAAAATTTCAAACTAGCATCCATAGCTATTTGAGATAAAAAATTGCTAGTTCCTACTTCAAAAATAGCTGGGAAATCTTTAGGGTGACATTTGTCAAAGGAATTTATACCTGATCCTCCAGCAAATACATTTGAAAAATCAAAATCTCCTACTTTTATAATCCCACCTGTTCCTGATGGCCCATAAAGGGACTTATGACCAGTAAATACAAATATACTATTTGAATATCTGGATAAGTCTACATCCACACAACCTGCGGTTTGAGCCATATCAATAATCATAATCAATTTATATTTTTGTGCTAATTGATGGATTTTATCTAAATCATTGACATTACCAAGCAAATTGGAAGCATGATTAGTTACTATAAATTTTGTATTCTCTTTAATTAATTCTGGTAATTTATCAAATTCCACTTTATAATCTTCATCAAAGTCTAGAAAATCAAGATCTGCTCCAGATTGATAAAGGGGTCTTAGGACAGAATTATGCTCCGTTGTAGTGGTTATTACATGGTCATTTTCTTTTACTAATGATTTGATGATCATATTTAGACCGAAACTAGCATTTTCTGTTAGAGCTATGTCATTTGGATCTGCTATATGAAATATTTTTGCTAAATCCATCTTTGTTCTAAAAATGCCCATCATTGAATTTTGAGAAAGGGCATGGCCTGACCTAGATGGATTGCCGTATTTTTCACTATCCAAAAGCTCTACATATTTTTCTTTAAGTGCTGCCGGTTTATGAAGTGTTGTGGCAGAGTTATCAAAGTACATATTCTTCTATCACTCTCTTTTTGCCCTCATGGTAGAGGGTATATACCTTATGGTAGTCAGTTTCATCTAATATATTTAAGGCATTTTCTAATTCACTTTTATCTACACGTAAGCAAAACCCACATCCAGCACCTATTTCGGTGGGAAGTGGGATAAGTCTTGCACCTTTTAAGTACTCCGTTTTATCAAGAGCTGCCATGGCAGCTGATGTAGTATCAAATGAAAATAGTATATGCTCTATTTCCTTAGCAAGGATAGATGGCATGGTTAGATCTCATGGCTTCTACAATTTTGTACATATTGGTAATTTCACCAACTGCTAGATCGTCTTTTTTGCCATAGTGGTCTAGGCAAAGGCCGCAAGAATAGATTCTTACTCCACGCTTTTCTAGATTTTTTAAATCTTCTATTGTTTTTTCATTTTCTGATGTAAGGAATACTCCTCTATTATAGAAAATCATTTCTACTGGCAAGTGATCTTGTTCTGTGACTGAGTAGATAAATCCTTCTAGTAATTGTTTGGAGAATTCAGGATCTCCATCACCAATTTTATCTGAATTTACTATTACTACATAGTTTTCGCTTGTAGCTTGATTTACAGAATAATCTTCAATTTCTTTGTGATCTCTTGATTGGTCAGTTTTTTCTAAAGTAACTTTGTATTTTCTTTCTTCTAATTTTTCTACTTTTGAATCAATTCTTAATTCATTTGCCATTTTTCTTAAATTTTCTGTAGCAACTTCATTGTCTACTAGAATTTCAAATTCTTTTTCATCTGGATTTTCTCTTAGAGCTTTTTTTGTTTCAATAACTGGAATTGGACAAGCTTTGCCTAGTACGTCTATTTCTCTCATTTTTCTCTCCTTTTTTATTTTACAATGATAGGGTAAGATCTTTTTTTCATTACTTCCCCTATTTCATATATATCCATATTTTGTTTTTTAAACTCTTCAATTATCTGATCAGCAGTATCTCTATCAACTGCAACTAGAAGTCCACCACTAGTTTGTGGATCAAAAAGTACTTCACTTAGAGCAAAGTCATCTTTGTGAAACTCTACTACATTTTTTAGGTAGTTTCTGTTATTTTGCCCACCTGATGTGAATAAAAATTCATTAGCCAAATCCAAAGCCGGATTAAGTATTGGTACTTTTTTGCTATCAACTATTACAGAGTAATCTTCCCCAGCCATCTCTGATAAGTGGCCTAAAAGTCCAAATCCTGTTACATCAGTTGCCGCATGAATATCATAGTTTACAAAAATATCTCTTGCATATTTATTTAATAACTTCATTTGGTCTGTGCAGGTCTTAAAATCCTCATCACTTACCAATCCTTGGTTGTATGATCCTGTTATAAGTCCTGTTCCAAGTTTCTTTGTAAGCAAGATTACATCTTTATCACAAGGTGTGTTATTTTGCCAAATTTTATCTATATCCACTTTTCCTGTTACTGATAAGCCATATTTAGTTAGATTATCATGAATAGAGTGACCTCCAACTAGGGAAGCCTCCGCTTCACTTACTTTATCATTGCCCCCACGAAGGATTTCTCTTAAAATATCAAAATCTTCTTCTAATGGGAACATTGCAATATTTAGGGCACTTACTACTTCCCCACCCATGGCATATATATCACTGAGGGAGTTTGCAGCAGCAATCTGCCCAAAGAGATATGGGTCTTCTACCATAGCTGGGAAAAAGTCTAGCGTTTGAATTATAGCTGTTTTATCATCTATATTTATAACTGCAGCATCATCTTTGCCATCAAAACCTACAAGGACATCTTCACGTCTATATGGTTTTATATCTTTTAGTAAAGAATCTAAGTTCCCTGCGGCTATTTTGGCATTGCATCCGCCACAAACATCTAATTTACTCATTAATTCCCTTTTCCTATAACATTTCTATAAAGGCAGCCATTCTTGTATTTAGCTGACCTATATCTGCTTTAGAAAAGTCAGTTTCTACAAACATATATGGGATGCCTTTTTCTTTAGTAACAAATCTTTTTATTTTTTCTCGCTCAACTATATATGGGTGACAGGCAACTAAATCCATTTCTATAACCCCATCTGCATCGTATTTATCGATCAATCTGCTAAGTAAGTCTAGGCGATTAGTATCTGGTGTCATAACTGAACAGCCTATATCTAAATATCTACGAGCAATAGCTTCATTAATATCATCAGTTTCCAAATCGATATTATTATCAAAATTTTTCTCACCTGAGCAGTTTTCAAAGCTTACTACAACTGCACCATTATCCTCAATAGCTTTTATAACTTTTTCTGTAGCTCCACCCATTGGGCAACCTGTAATAATTATCCTTGGTTTTTTTTCTAATTTTTCCGGATCATATTCTTGGCGAATTTTTTCTGCTATAGCATTTATTTCATCTGCTACTACCGTCTTATCCATTTTAAATTGTGATCCATAAGTTACATGGAAAAAGTCAAGACCACTCATTGGTGCTGGATCAAGCTGCATAGTATCTGCCAAGTTTTTTTGAGCATCTCTTATATCATTGCCAACCTTTGCCCATTTTATAAGCTCATCATCAGTGATACTTGTATCTAATTTATTTTCTAGATATGATCTAAAATCTATAACTTCGTCTTTCCAGTAGCGTAGGGCTTTTTCATTTTGTGTTTGAGGTAGGTGCATGATATATACAGGTTTTATATCATTCATCAGCTCGTACATTTTCTTTTTGCCATCACAAGTTGTTTCTCCAACTACTATATCTGAAAAATAAAAAAATGGGCATTTGTCAGTCTTTGCAAAACCATAGGATGATTTTATAAGTGGGCATAGGTTTGATGGCAAATCTTTTTCTGCTTCTGGAATAGTTTCATCACTAGTTGAGCAAAGTCCAACTGTACTTGCTCCGGCTGCCCAAGCTACTTCCTCGGGAAAATATGTGCAGTATGCACCGACCAATGGAATTCCCTTATCTTTTAACTCTTTTACTTCCAAAAACGCATTTTTTCTTTGATCTGCAAATTTTTCAAAAACTTCCGGTAAATCTTTTACTATATCTGTCATCTTTTCTTCTTCTCCTTTGCAAGTAAGGCTGCACCGTAGGATCCGGCAAATTTACCATTTTCTGTAGTATGAACTGGTGTATTTAATTTTTCGCTTAAAACTTTTGCAAAATATGCTACATTTGATAGGCCACCTGTAAGGATCACCTCATCTTTTATCTTTGCACGACCTGCTAGCTGGCTTACTTTTTTAGCAACAGAATCTATGACTCCTGCTGCTATATCTTCCTTATTTCTGCCTTCACCTATATAATTTATTACTTCTGATTCTGCAAAAACTGTACACATGGCACTTATTTCTATAGGATCTCCCTGGGCTGCTAGATCAAAAAGCTCTTCTAAGGTGAGATTCAGTTTATTTGCCATGATTTCTATAAATCTACCTGTGCCGGCTGAGCATTTATCATTCATCAAAAAATCAGCTACAAATCCATTTTCTAAGCTGATTACTTTAGTGTCTTGACCACCCACATCTATAATGGTAGTTGTTTTTGCTCTGGAAAGTTCACGACCTCCTCTAGCATGGCAGGTAATTTCTGTTATTTCAAAATCTGCATATTCTACAGATATACGTCCATATCCTGTGGCCACGGTTCGACAATTTTCACTTTCGGGATTTACATCATAGTCTTCTATAAGTTTTTGTTTAATGAGTCTAGCAGTTTCCTTGCTAGACCAGCCAGTTGGCATTACAAAATTTGTTATATCCTCATTTTTTATAAGAGTTATTTTTGCAGCAGTAGACCCTATGTCTATTCCTACATAATCCATTCTTCCTCCAATAAAAATATATTTTAAAAAAGAAAAATAGTGTACTAGCATATCGCTTATTTTTCTTTAAATTTTTCATTATTTAACTTATTATTAGCTAAGTGTACTTATTGAAAAAACTCAATTTAGCCTTATATTCACTAAACTTTTTATTGCATTATTGTCAATTTATTGCTTAGATCTTTTAGCATAAAAAAAGACAGGATTTAACCTGCCTTTTCTATAAATTTCAATTAATTTTCTTCACTTGATCCAAATACTTCTTGACTTACTTCTGGATCTATAATATATGAATCATCTTCGTGGTTAGATTTACTTTTTTTAATCATTGATATGGCTGTGTAATAGATTACAAGGATAATGACTATTTTAAGTGCATCAATATTTGCATTTTTTACTCCGAGGTATGCACAAACAACACCCAAAAGTCCAAATAAATTGATAAATACGGCTGATGTCCTATCATAAGCTTCCTCTTTTATAAATCTAATGCCAGCTGTTGGCATTAGTATAGCACAAGATCCCATCATAATTGGAAAAGCCGATTTGATATTCATGCCTAAAAGTGAAACCATAGCCATGCATGGTGCGTATAGGCCAACTCCTGCACACATTAAAACTCCTAGGATAAAGTTTCCTATAACTGCCACTACAAGTTTTATTCCAGATAGCCCTATGGCTGTATTGTTCATTTCAAACAAGCCTAGGTATGGATGAGTAATAAGCATAACTGTTGCAGCAATAAAAAGGGCAACTCCCATTATAAGCTGAACTTTTTTCTCATCCATTTTTGCTATTATCCCAGCTCCTATATAAGAACCTATAGTAGCTGATACTATCATCAAAACCAGGGTAAGAGGATCTATCTGTATAGCTGCTGTAAATAAAATAGCCTCAAGCAGTGTTGGTAGTGAGCAAGAAGCATTGAGGGTACCAGGTATTAGTTTATCATTTACCTTTACTTTTAGAGCAGAAAATAAGGCTACAATGTTACCAAAAGCACCTATACCTAAAGAATCTCCAAAATTTACTAAAAAACCTATAAATGATTCCTTAACTTTATCTATTGTGGAAACCCTTTTTAAATCTTTTTTGTTTTTTGCTACATCCATACCCAAATATCCTGCATATCCTATAAAATATGCATAATATAATCCTTTTAATATATTTATTATCATTGCTATCTCCTTAAAATTTATTTTTATTTTTTATTTTAGATTTATAAAAAGCTTAATAATAGCTTATAAATATTATTTTAAGGAAAATACTACCGGTACCTTTGCTATGCCATTTCCCACACGTCTTACACTTTTATTAGCAGTAAAACTGTAGTCAGCATTGTTGTATTCATGGAATCTCATAATAATAACTCCTAATAAAAAAATAAATTTGCAGCCATTATAATGTACTGGAACTAAAAATTGTTTACATAAAAAATACACCATATATTGGTGTTATGTAAACGATATATTCTACAACAACATTAACATTTTAAATTTACTTTGTCAATAATTTTTAAAGACTTTTCTCAATACTATATTTTTTGCTAAAATTTGGTTAATTTTTCTATAAAGAAATATTTCAAGATAACACAATAAACAACAATTATTAAATTTCTAAATAAAAAAGACAAGGTCTAAACCTTGCCTAAAATATGCTTATTTTATTTAGATTCAAAAACTTCTTTACTATCTTCATCTACTTTTGTTGTAGTAGTTTCTGAAGTTTTTTCTACTTTTGAAACTTTGCTTTTCTTAAGCATTGAATATCCTGTGTAGTAAATAACTGCTATAATAACGAACTTAAGTATATCGATATTTGCATTTTTTACTCCCCAGTAAGCTGCAACTACACCAAGTAATCCAAATAAGTTAATAAATATTGCAGCAGTTCTATCATAAGCTTGCTCTTTAATAAATTTAATTGAACCAGCTGGCATTAATAAAGCACAAGAACCCATCATAATTGGGAAGGCTAATTTTAAGTTCATTCCTAAAAGTGAAACCATAGCCATGCATGGTGCGTAAAGTCCAACACCTGCACTCATTAAAGCACCAAAGATAAAGTTTCCAATAATACCTACAATTAGTTTCCATCCTGTAAGGCCTGTAGCATTATTTTCCATTTCAAATAATCCTAGATATGGGTGAGTGATAAGCATTGTAGTAGCTGCTAATATAAGAGCTATACCCATAACTTTTTGGATTTTTCTTTCATCCATTTGGGCAATTTTTCCAGCACCAATATATGATCCTATTACTGCTGCTGCAATCATTAATGCTAATGTTAGCGGATCCATATCTACTGCAGATGTAAAAAGAATAGCTTCAAATAATACTGGTAATGTACAAGAAACATTTAGTGTTCCTGGTATAAGCCTATCTGAAATATTTACTTTAAGTGCATTAAATAAAGCTACTATAGGTCCAAAAGAACCAATTCCTAATGTATCACCAAAGTTTGTAATAAATCCAATAGCAGAATATTTTGCTTTATCTTTTCCTGTGGAAGCTTTTAAATCTTCATTATGCTTTGATACATCAAATCCTAAAAGACCAGCAAAGCCCACAAAGGCGATGTAAAATAAGCTCTTTAATACTGTTAAAATCATTTATGACTCCTTATGAAAGGACAAAGCCGTGATTTAATGGGTCTTCTTCATTGAAAATAAAGTTATTAAATCCTGTAATATAAGCAGAACCTGTGATTTGTGGAATTATAGCGTCATATTCTCCAATTTTTGTTTCTTCTACAATTTCACCTTCGAAAATTGTTCCAAGAATTGATTCATAGTAGAATTTTTCACCTATTTCTAGTTCACCTTTTGCGTGTAAAGTAGCTAGTTTTGCAGATGTACCTGTACCGCATGGAGATCTATCTACTTGTCCTTGACCAAATACTACACAGTTTTTAAGTGTTGCATTTGGGTTATCTGTTTCTGACCACCATTCAACAAGATCCACTGTTTTAATATGTTCTAGAGTTGGGTGTTTGATTTCAATTTCTTCGTTTATAATATCTCTTAATTGGATACCAAGATCTCTTAATTTTGCTGCGTTTTCTGGAACGATTTCAATTCCTATTTGATCAACTTTAGCTATAGCAAAGAATGATCCACCAAATGAGATATCAAATTTGATTTTGCCATATCCTGGTAATTCTACTTCTTGGTCTTCTTTGTATAGGAAAGATGGTACGTTTTTAAATGAAACTTTTTTAGCCATTCCATCTTCTACGCTAACATCTCCGCGGATAATACCAGCTGGAGCTTCTTGAACTACGTGAGTTACTGGCTCAACTGCTTCAACAATTCCTGTTTCAACAGCAATAGTCATAGCACCAATTGTTCCGTGGCCACACATATTTAAGTATCCACCACCGTCCATGAAAATAATTCCATAGTCAGCTTCCGGGTCAACTGGATCTACTAGCATAGAACCAAACATTTCATTATGTCCTCTCGGTTCAAGCATAATACCAGTTCTTACCCAATCCATGTTATCTTCTAGCCATTGTTTTTTTTCTGGTAGTGTAGCACCAGGAACTTTTGGGAATCCACTAACTACTGTTCTTACTGCTTCACCTGCTGTGTGTCCATCTACAGCATTGATATTTTTTTGAAACTTCATAAATAACTCCTTATAAATATATAAAATAAAATATGTAATGCAAAAGCTTGTTGATTGTAGGAAAAGCTCATTAATTTATCAACAAGCTTTGTACATAGGTAAACGATTTACTCTACATTGAAATTAACACTTAGCGTATTTTTTGTCAATCTATAGTAAAATTTTTTAGTTTTTAGGTTATACATGTGAAAGCAAAGGGAGATAAGATAATCTCCCTTATGTTCACTTCTTATTAGATTTATAAAATAAACCTAGATTGATGCCTCATATTCGTAAGGTAGTGGAACTATATGTCCTGGACTTTCTAGTGTTTCTAGAAGCTCTAAACTATCTTTTACGATATGTGTTTGCATTTCTACATTGTGTGGTTCTCCAGCGTTTGCTCCCATTGGAACTCTTGGTGCAGATACTCTTGGTGCACCATTTTGTCTTGCTACTGGTGGTAAAGCTGCGATTAATACTGTTGGTATACCAGCCTCTTCAATTGCTCTCTGCAAAATCACGGCAGAGCGGTGGCAAGTACCTCAGCCAGCAGTTAATATAGCAGCATCAACTTTTTCATCTAAAAGTCTTTTAGCGATTTCTGGGCCTACTTCTTCTGTGAAGACTTGTACGTTTCCACCGCCACCCATTGTACCAAAGTTTTCTGGTGCGATAGCTCCGATAAATCCTTCATCTACTAATTCTCTAATTCTATCAATAGGGAACATACAGTTGATATCACGGTTAACGTCTGAGTTATCGTATCCACCGTGTGATACCATCAAATCTTCTGATTTTGCATCTCCAGGAATTATTCTGTAAGATGTATCACCAGCTAAGTTAAATCTTTTATCACTTTTTAAGTGTACACCAGCACAAGTTACAAGTGCTACTGTCATATCTTTAAGATCTTTGTTAACTTCAGCCCAAACTGGATCTGGAGTAATAGGTACAAAGATTTCTGATTTTAAACCTTTTACAGCCATTAGATATTCTCCTTTTCTTCGTATTCTTCTATAACTTCTGGATAAGTTAACATTATTCCTACAATGTCGCCTACTTTTGCAGGCTTTTCACTAATTATCATTCTTTTTGGTATGTGTAGTTCCCCAAGTCTACCAAAAAATGATATATGAACTCCCCCATCGGAGATGCCTTTTATAGTGCCTTGTAGATAATTTAAATTACCCATTGGGTCATCATAGTTGTTGTTATTATGCATCTTTCTTTGGATCGAAATCGTCTGCTTCGTAGATTTCTTTACGTTTTTTACTCATTTTTAGAGAAGTTTCGTTTGGAACTAATTCGATTTTTTGACCAGTTTGTTCTTCGATAGCTTTTACGTTAGCTTCTTTTACATCTGGTGTCCATTTTCTGTTTGGCTCTTCGATTTCTTCTCCTTCAATCTTAGCTCTTAACATTTCTAATGCTCTGATAGCATCTTCTTCTGCAAGACAGTTGTTTTCTAAGATTTCGTTTTCGATACCTTGACGAGATTTGTTGTTATCAACCATTGCATTCATGTGTTCATTACCAACTACTAATTGTCCTTGAACAGCTGAATATGTCATACCTACTACTGGTACTCCACGTTTACCAATTTGGTCAATGTGGCTTGCAAAGTCGATGTGATTGTTACCAAATCCTTCTGTTGTAACAATTGCACCTTCTAAGTCCATTGTATCAATTGCGTTTCCTAAAAATCTTGATACATATGATTTATCTGTGTTTGCTTGAGGTGAACCTACAAACATTACACCACATACGTCATAGTCAGGATCTGCTAAAGCTTTTAATACAAGTGGTTCTCTAAAGTAGTGTCTAGATGTTTCTTTTGATGCCGGTCCTATACATGTTAATGCGTGGATAACACCATCTAGTACTTGAAGTGGGTTTACAATTACTGGTACGTTTCCTAAGTCTACGTTAGCTTTTGCTCCTTCAGTACCTACTGGTTCTGTTGGCCAGATATAGTTATCGTGCATAGCACCTTGACCCATGATTTCTTTTACAATTAAGATTTTGTGTTTACCTGGGTGACGAACGTGTTCAAATTCATCTACTCTTTCAACAGCTGATTCATCAAGATCTTTTAATGCATTTCTGATTTCTTGAGTAATTACATCTGTTGCTCTATGAGCTGCCATTGGACCTGGTCTTTCCATGTTTGTTCCAGCTTTGATTGTAACATCAGTTTTGATTAGGATGTCTCCATCATCTGGTGAACCTGGTCTGTTAAATAGGATGTTTCTATCCATTTCACCTTCTGATGAACCGAATTCTCCGATTTGTACTCCGTTTTCATCTGTACCTGTTACTACAATTACAGCACCTTCAACAAGTCTTGTTGTTCCTTCACCAATTTCTGCACCTTCTAATTTTGTTGCAATTGGTTGAACATCCATGATTGTATTTGAGTATTCATCGTATTTATCTGGTGTAATGATATCAAGTTTCATATCCATTACTAGTTTTTCAGAACCAATAGCTTTTTTTATTAAGCTTTCATCGATTGTGATTACACCATCTTCAACTTTAGTTTCATCACCTAGTTTAACTTCTTTAATTTTAACTATTTCTCTTTTTAATACATTTTTTTTGATGTCTGCTTCGCTAACAGCATCAGCTGCATTTCCGTCAACTTCTGATGGATTTGCTACTAAAAGATCGTTATCGTTTGAAGAAACTTGGCTTGCTCCATTTTGAGCTGCTGATAATGGAATTTCAAGGTTGATGTTTTTACCTTCTCCAATGTGGATTTTAACTACACCATTACCTAATTTTGGTGCTACAGCATTTCCTGCTTGTGTATTTAAAGCAGCGTTTGCTTGGTTTGCAGATGCTGTTTCAGTTTCTGCACTTTCTGCTTCTTCGCTTTCTTCTTCAACAACTTCGCTATAATCATCAGTGTTTGCTGGTGTTAAAGCTGTTAATGAATCTGCAGTTGTGTTAAGTGTAGCTCCTATTACTTGACCAATTTTTAATGTGTCTTCTGGGATTTCAAGAATACCCATATCAACCATTTCATCAAATAATGATGGATCTTCTAAGTTATGTTCTGAAAGCACTGTTCCTGCTTCTGCTCTACAGCAAAGAACAGCAACGTCATCTTTATGCTTTTCAGCCATTTCTTTTGATAGTGACATATGTCCTCCTTAAAAAGATATTTATAAATAAATACCATTGCTAGTATCTACTTATATTTATTATAATTATACTATTTATTGAGTATATTAACAATATTTTAACTATATTTTGTAATTATTGAAATTAGTGAATTAGAATTCAAATTCTAATTTTATATCTTTTCCTTCTTCAATATAAATTACAAATCCGTTATTTTCTGTTTCGCTAAAATCAAAGCTAATATCAACATCTTCGCTTGTTGTTGCAGCTTCAATAGCTTGTTCATTTGTTATTTGATCGCTAGATTCTTTAGCGCTAACAACATTTGAAGTATCAACTAAGTCTGCTGTTATAGCTGTAAGTCCTTCTACAAGATCTTTTGTTTGTGCACCAAGCACTTGTCCAATTGTTAATGTATCTTTAGGAATTTCGATTAGTCCTAAGTCTTCTAATTGGTCAAACATTGCTGGATCTTCCAAAAGATTTTCTGTAATTTCAGTTCCCTTTACTGATCTTAGAGCTAAAACAGCTTTTTTATCAAGATTTGCTTGCGCTTGTTCATGTGTTAATGCCATCATTCGCTCCTTTATTTCATTGCTCTTGTTCTTTCAAGACCCATTGAGTCTTTTGCATGGTCTGTAGCATGATGCATTTCCACTGGAATTTTTGCAACGTTTGCTGCTACTGTGTTTGAACAATCTGTGCAGTGACCGATTAGGATATCAGTTGCACCATTTTTGTAAAGATTTAATACTTTTTCTGCTTGTCCTGGACAAATACCTGGGTTTTGGCATTTAAATACGCCTGGTTTTACTTCTTTAGCGTTTTTACATGTTTCATAGCCAACTAAGTCTTCTTCTTTTACGCCCATCATTTCTGCAATATGAAGTAATCTATCTTTGTTTGGTCCACAAGCACAACGGATAATTCCAAGATTTGTAACTTGTTCACATGGATCAGCTACGATGATACCACCAACTGTTTTTGATAAAATTTCTTCTTCAAGCATTGTATGACCTGTGTATGGTCCACCGATGATGATTTCTCCAGAGTTTTCACGAACTCCACCAAATTCTTCGATAATATCAGAAAGAATTGTACCTATTGGATAAGTTCTTACTGCATATTCATTTTTACCTAAATCATTTAGGTTGCCTGCAACTGTCATCATTTTATCGATAAGCGGCTTGCCATCTGTATAAGCGTCATAAATAGCAATTGTTGTTTCTGAGTTCATTACAACTGCATCAGCTGCATTTGGTAGATCAGTTACACTTAGTAATTGGTTTAAAACATCTCTTATGATAGCACGTTCTTCACCAACTGGATACATATTTTTAAGTGGGAATACTCTTATATCTGTAATGTTGTTTTCTTTAAGAAGTTTTGTTAATGCTTTGATTTCTTCTGTGTGAATTATTTTCATAGCAATAAATGCCATTTTTGCATTAATATTTTCTTTAACAAGTTTTACAGCATCAATGAATTTTTGTGGATTTTCTCTAATTTGTGTAATGTTGTGTTCAAGAATTGGTTCACATTCTGATGCATTGATTAAAAGATAACCTTCACCTTTTAAATCCGTATTTAATTTTACATAAGTTGGGAAACCTGCCCCACCAAGACCAATAATACCAGCTTCTCTTGCTACATCTGCAAGATTATCTTTTTTATCTATTTTTAGATATTCTTTATTATCATCTGTTTTTTCTATGTAGATGGCTTCATCAGTTACTTCTTTGACTTTACCATTTACAGATGAATAGATTGGTACTGATAATTGTTCTGGGTCAAAGTCAGCAATTTTTTGGCCTCTTTTAACCTCATCACCATCTTTTACGATAGGTGAAGCAGGAGCACCAATACCCATTCTTAGGTTAAATTTTAACATATATACTCCTTTTATTTTTATAACAATAAGTTATAACACATTCATGATTGCGTCAGTTAATAGACAAGGACGTCTCCTTGTCTATACTAATAGTATGTTTTTTCAATCAAAAAGTCAAGACTTTGAATACGTTTGCTTTATTAAAAATTAGGGGTATTTTTGCAAAAAAAAGTTTTTAAAAATTGTTCCAGTTATTATTTTTAATATTTTTTTAACAATATATTTAGTTTTATATTTAATATCTATAAAACATCTTATTATTTTTAATTTCATTATTGTATTTTCGATAAAACTAGCATATAATTATACTAGCAAAAGGGAGTAGCCCAATTATTTAATCGTCAGAACGAATTTATATTCCGGTTAAATAAACCCTCACACGGTGGCAAGACTTTTGGCAGTTTTTGCCAAAAGTCTTTTTTATTACCATTTTTGCAAAATTTTTATAGGAGGAAATATGGACTACCAAGGTTCTAAAAAAGAATTATTAAAAAAATTAAATTCTGACCCTAAAACTGGTCTATCTTCTAGCGAAGCTAATAATCGCTTGGAAAAATACGGTCCTAACAAAATCGAATCTTCAAATAAAAGATCCTTGTTAGATAAACTTAAAGACCAAATTTTAGATCCAATGGTTATTTTACTTATAGCAGCATCTATTGTTTCAGCTTTTACAGGTGATAAGATAGAAGCTATCATTATTATTGCAATTGTAATTATAAATGCTATTATGAGTATCTACCAAGAAGGTCAGGCAGAAGACAGTGTGGCAGCCTTACAAAAAATGTCTAGCCCAGAAGCAACTGTCTTGCGTGATGGAAAAAGGACAAAGGTAAAAGCTGAAGAGCTTGTACCAGGAGATATAGTTATTCTTGAAACAGGAGATATTATCCCAGCAGATATGAGACTTTTAGATTCAAGAAACTTACAAATTGACGAATCATCATTAACCGGTGAATCAGTTGCTGTCGAAAAAGATGCCGAAGCCCAATATGATAAAGAAGTTGGTATTGGCGATCGTAGTAACTCAGCATTTTCTTCATCAATTGTAACTTATGGTCATGGCGAAGGTGTGATCACTACAACAGGTCATGATACAGAAATCGGTCATATTGCAACAAGTCTTGATTCTGTAGAAGATAAGGAAACACCACTTCAAAGACAGTTAAAAGATTTATCCAAAAAACTTGCAATTCTTGTAATTGTAGTTTGTGCCTTAGTTTTTATTGTAGGCTACTTTAGAAGTAATATGTCAATACTTGAAAACTTTATGGTTGCAGTTTCTCTTGCAGTTGCTGCTATTCCAGAAGGTTTAACAGCGGTAGTAACTATTGTTTTATCAATTGGTATGAACCGTATGGTTGAAAGAAAAGCAATTGTAAAAAATCTAGTATCTGTAGAAACTCTAGGTTCTACAACAGCTATTTGTTCAGATAAAACTGGTACACTTACACAAAATGAGATGACCATTACAAAAGTTTTCACAGATTTTAAAGAATTTGATGTAGAAGGCTCTGGTTATACTCCTAAAGGTGATATAAAACTTGATGGTGAAACTATTGAAGATCACGATCAAATCAAACTTTTAATGACTGTGGCTTCACTTTCAAACGATGCAAATCTAATCGAAAAAAATGGCAATTTTGAAATTACAGGCGATCCAACAGAAGCAGCTATGCTTACACTTTCTGAAAAATGGAATATTGTCCAAGAAGATTTAAATGAAGCTCACCCAAGAATTGATGAAATACCATTTGATTCTGAACGTAAAATGATGACAACCTTCCACGAATTAGAAGGTAGTTACTATGCAATGACCAAAGGAGCGCCAGATATTATGATTAATAATTCAAGCAAAATCATGATCGATGGCAAGCTCGAGGACTTTACAGATGATTTAAAACAAAAGGTTTTAGAGGAAAATACAAAACTTGCCAAACAAGCTCTACGTGTAATGGCTTATGCCTTTAAACCATATCAAAGCTTAGAAAATGAAGAACTAACAACAGAAAATATCGAACGTGAGATGGTATTTGTAGGGCTAACAGGAATGATAGACCCACCAAGACCAGAAGCAAAAGCTGCAGTTGAAGAATGCCACAACTCAGGTATTGATGTATTTATGATAACTGGTGATTATTTCGAAACTGCCCTTGCTATTGCCAAAGAACTTGGCATTGCAGAACGCGAAGACCAAGCTATGCAAGGAAGTGATTTAAATAATAAATCAGAAGAAGAAATAAGAGAAATTGTAAAAACAAAAAGAATATTTGCCAGAGTTTCCCCACAAAATAAGGTACAACTTGTAAATGCCCTCCAAGCAAATGGCAATATAGTTGCCATGACTGGAGATGGAGTAAATGATGCTCCAGCAATTAAAAATGCTGATATTGGTATATCAATGGGTATTACGGGAACTGATGTTGCAAAAGATACTGCAGATATGATTTTAGTTGAAGATAACTTTGCAACAATTGTAAATGCAGTAGAAGAAGGAAGAGTAATTTTCTCAAACATCAAAAAATTTGTATCCTTCCTACTTTCATGTAACATTGCAGAAGTTGCCATAGTATTTTTATCAATACTCTTTGGCTTGCCAAGCCCACTTACACCAATCCAATTACTTTGGCTAAACCTAGTAACAGATGCTTTCCCAGCCCTAGCACTTGGTGTAGAACCAGCAGAAGCTGACATAATGGAGCGCGATCCACGTGATCCACATGATTCAATTTTAGCTGGAGAAACAGGAAAGGGAATCATTTTTCAATCAATCGCAATTACAATTTCAGTACTTGCAGCCTATATCATAGGATTAAAATACATCTTCCCTAATAATATAGAAGGTGCCCACACTATGGTATTTGCAACACTTATTACAAGTGAGCTTTTAAGAGCCTTCTCAGTAAGAAGCGAAAAATATACCTTAAAAGAACTAGGATGGTTCAGCAACAAAAATTTAGTAAAAGCAAATCTATTATCATTTGCCCTATTACTATTAGTAATGTATGTACCACCACTTAGAATTCTTTTCGAACTTCAATTTATAAGCTGGCAATGGTGGATAATAATACTATTATCATTCCTACCATTATTAATTGGAGAAATTAGAAAAAGAACTAGAAGAAAATAAAAAAATAAACCCTAAGCCAAATGGCTTAGGGTTTTTATTAACGACTATCTCCCTTTATGCTTTTGTTTGCGTTTTTTCTGTTTAATATCAAATTTTCTTTGTTCTTTCAAAATTTTTTTCTGCTTTTTTGTAACTTTTCTTTCTAATTTATTTTTTTTCAGCTGTTTTTGTATGAGTAATTGTGACTTAGTTTCAATACCTTTTTTCTTATTTTGCTTGCCTATCTCTCTTTGCATTCTTTTGGGGTTAATGCTTTTATTTTTTATTTCAATTTCTTCTTTCTCAGTAAATTCTAACTTACTGTAGTTCTTTAATATAAAATTATACACTTCTGGATTTGTAGGTTCAGATCCAAATACAACTCTACATATTGCTAAAGTATTGCCTTCTACTTTTTCAAAAACTCCTACCCAAAATGGATATTCAAAATAAATTGTCAATTTTACTGCTACTTTTTTCATAACAGACCCTCCTTATTAATTTTTCAAAGAATGGACAACCCGGAGGGGAAGGTTACTTACCTAAATAAATAATATTTAGACGACTGGGCTACCTACCAGTTCTAGAATATCATCTGATATTCATTGCGTTTCTATCTTTGACTAGTTCATACTATACTACAAATATATACTTAACTAAAACTTTACTTAATACAATTAATTTACATAACATAAGTTAGCACTAGTATAAAATTACTCTTGTTAATATTTTGTTAAATAATATAGTAGCAGTGGAGATGGTATTTCTAGTGAAAACTATACTCTTTTACACCATTATATTTTATTTTAAAAAATGAGCTTATATAAGTAATGAGACTCAAAATATTAATTAGTTACTTAGACAAGGCCATTGATTTTTTATCGTTAAAAAATAGATTATTAATAGCCTTGTTTTTTTAAGGAGATTTTATGAATATTGAAATGTTAGAGGGAAAAATACATAGAGCGACAGTTACAGAGGCTAATCTTAATTATGTTGGCTCTATCACTGTAGATGAAGATTTACTTGAAAAGTCAGGTATAAGAGAATATCAAAAAGTACAGGTTGTAGATATTGATAGTGGAGCAAGACTTGTAACTTATACAATAGCTGGTAAAAGAAATAGCGGTGTAATTTGCCTAAATGGTGCTGCTGCAAGACTCGCCTGTCCTGGAGATAAGGTAATAATTATGGCTTATGCAAGCTATAATAAGGAAGAATTAGAAAATTATAGTCCCAAAGTAGTCTTTGTGGATGATGAAAATAAAGTTAAGAAAGTATCAAATTACGAAAAACATGGAACTTTATCTTAAGTAAAATATAAATTTAGTGGTGTATGAGGCTATCTCTAATATATTTAGAGGAGATTTTTATGAAAATTGTTAAAGACATTGATGAACTAAGGAGAGACCTAAAAGGATACAAATTAGAAGGCAAAAGTATAGGACTCGTTCCTACTATGGGATATTTACATGAGGGGCATGCTAGCCTTATAAGAAAAGCTCGTGCAGAAAATGATATTGTAGTTGTATCCGACTTCGTAAACCCTATACAATTTGGTCCAAAGGAAGATCTTAAAACTTACCCTAGAGATTTAGAATCTGATAGTAAGCTATGTGAGAATATAGGTGTAGATTTTATTTTCGCACCAGAAGCTAGCGAAATGTATCATGATAGAAAAACTTTTGTAGATATAGAAGATATGTCTAATAACTTATGCGGAGCAAAACGACCTGGTCACTTTAGAGGCGTTTGTACAGTTTGTACCAAGTTATTTAACATCACTGGAGCCGATAGGGCTTACTTTGGTCAAAAGGATGCCCAACAAGTAGCTATTATCAAAAAGGTTGTTTTTGATTTAAATATTCCGATAGAGATTATCCCTTGCCCTATAGTAAGAGAGGATGACGGATTGGCTTTATCTTCTAGAAACACTTATCTATCAGGTAAAGAAAGAAAGGCTGCCCTTTGCCTATCAAAAGCTATCTTTAAAGGAGAAGATTTAGCTAAAAGTGGGTCTAGTGTTAGTGAAGTTTTAGAAAAAATGAAAAAAATTATATCTTCTGAAAAACTGGCTAAAATCGATTATATAAGTGCAGTAGACCTTACTACTATGGAAGATGCAAAAGACTTTGATGGAGATAGACTTGTTGCAATAGCGGTATTTATTGGAAAAACTAGACTAATAGATAACTTCATCTATAGGAGATAGTATGAATAGACTAGCTAACATTTCACAAAAGATAACCAAAAATATCGGGATTATAATAATAGTATTTTCATTAATAGCCTATTTCTCACCTCAATATTTTTCGTGGATGACCTCATACACTACTATATTTTTGGCCATAGCTATGTTTGGTATGGGAACAAGTATTGATACTAGAGATTTAAAAAAAATAATAAAAAATCCCAAAGAAGTGTTAATAGGATCTTTAACTCAATTTACAATAATGCCTTTATTAGCATGGTTATTAGCTATAACTTTTCATGTAAATAAGGATATAGCTTTAGGGATAATTCTAGTTGGATCTTGCCCTGGCGGTACAGCTTCCAATGTCATCACCCACATAGCAGGAGGGGACGTATCTATGTCAGTATCTATGACTATACTTTCCACACTTCTTGCACCTATAGTAACACCTGCCTTGGTATACTTATTAGCTGGAAGATGGGTTGATGTTTCAATAATTGCTATGTTTAAATCAGTAGTTAAAGTAATCCTTCTACCTGTACTTTTAGGAATTTCAATAAAGAAAATAAATCCTACAGCAGTTTCAAAGTCAAAAGATGTATTTCCTCTTATCTCCTCTTTAGCTATAATCCTAATAATATCAGGAATTATAGGAGCAAATGCAGATAAGATTGCTAAATCAGGACTTATAGTATTAGTAATAGTAGCAATTCACAACGCCCTAGGTCTTTTAGGTGGTCTACTAGTAGCAAAACTAGCCAAAATGGATTATGATAAGGTAACTGCCCTTGCAATAGAAGTTGGCATGCAAAATAGTGGGCTTGCCATACAACTTGCAAGTGTAAATTTTGCTTTAAATCCACTAGCAACGTTACCAGGAGCTATATTCTCTATTTGGCATAATATTGCAGGGTCTATATTTGCTTCTATTAGAAAAAACAAAGTGACTGAGCTTAAATTATCTTACTAAGAAAAAAATGAAGCTATTGCCTAATGAATAAACTGTCCCAAAATCATTAGAAGAAGCTCCACAGAAATTTTGCCTCCACACTGGCAGACTAAAATTGACCTATCTACCATGGGAGGCAAAATTTCCTAAGAGAACCTTCTAATGATGGGACGATAATTACTCATAGTTTTTCAAAAGTTCCTTTATTATATAACGTTTAACTTAGTAACCGTTTTATTCTATTTCAGCAAGATAATCTTTATATAACAACTATGGAAAAAAACTATTACTACTACTCCAACAATTATAAGCATAACTGCGACAGAATTTGAAGTTTGTTTATATAAGATAGAAATTCCGTGATGTAAGAACAACACTCCAAGTATTAAATTTATAATAAGTTAGGCAGTTCTTTCCTTTCATAATAATCCCCTTTTATTAAATCAGAGTTTTTATAAAAATCTCTTTAAATTTTTCTTTATCAATATCGCTAACAAAATTAATATTTTTACTAGCAGTAGAATTTATCCTCAAATCAGCTACTGTCATGCCTCTTGTAAATTCTCCTTTTGTTTCTACATCCATATGAAGCATTTGGCTTTTAAAAATTTCTGGATTTGTGTGATACATTACCGCTAGGGTATCGTGCATGTAAGTTGTGTAATTTTCCTCACTACCTGCTTGTTTTATTCTAATATCCATAATCTCTGATAATATTTTATTTATTTTTTTATCAGATTTTTTAAATTTTTCGTGCATATCTAGATTATAACTTGTCTTAGTCGTTACATTTAGACCTAGCATATTTATTTTTATCCCACTTTTAAATACTATGGATGCTGCTTCTGGATCTGCAAAAATGTTAAACTCTGCATTTGATGTCACATTTCCCATGCCAACAGCTCCACCCATTATTGTAATTTCACTTATTTTTTCTTTTAAGTCTGGCCTTGATAATATAAGACTTGCAATATTTGTAAGAGGACCCACTGCTATTATCAAAGTTTTTTTATTTTCTTCTAAAACTTTTTCCATAGCTTTTATTGCCGATTGATTTTTTAAATCAGCTAACTCTTTATCATTAAAAGTATAACCTAAAAGTCCATTTACTCCGTGAAATTCTTCTGCTAATATTTGCTTACCCAAAATAGCTTTATCAAGTCCTTTATAAATTGGGACTTGCCAATCCATAGCATAAGCTAAGCCTTGTAAATTTCTTGTAGTGTAAGCTAGTTTTACATTTCCAGCAACAGAAGAAAGCATTTTAACATCAAAAACATCACTTTTGTGTAAAAAACTTAAAGCAAAAGCATCATCTATACCTGGATCTGTATCAAATATTGTAGGTGTTTTATTCATAATTAATCTCCCTATTTTTAATTTCTAAAAAGAAAAGTCGGAAATTATTCCATCTTTATCTTTTTACTAAATCTTATCTGTCCTATTCAAATTAAGATATTTATAAAATCTTAAAACTATATCATAGCTAAAATTACTAATTTATTTAAATTTTCATTTATAACGAAAATACTACTCCAATAACTGCGCTAATGCCAATGATTGCAAGTGGATGTACTTTTTTAAATTTAATTAAGACAAAAAGATAGATTGCAAATAAAACAAAGGGAACCATTCTAATTAAATCTCCTAAATTTCCTGTTTGTTCAAATAAAGGAACATTAAAAAGTGTTAGAATAATCACCGAACTCATAGCACCTAAAATTAAACCAGCTGTAGCAGGGCGTATGGTTTCAAACATATCGTGAACTAATTTTGAAGATTTGAATTTTGCCATCATCCTAGCAATTATAAGAGTAATTATAATAGGTCCAGTAATTAGAGCTATAGTAGCTAATATAGCTCCAAAAACTCCATAGGATTTATATCCGGCAAAAGTAGAAATATTTATACCAATAGCTCCAGGAGTAGATTCAGAAACTGCTATCATATCTAATAAGTCTTCTTGGCTAAACCAGCCAAAGTGTTTGGACATCTCTTGCAAAAATGGAATAGTAGCCATACCTCCACCTATGGCAAAAAGTCCTGTTTTAAGAAATTCCCAAATAAATCTAAGCATTTTTTCCTGCCTTTCCTAGTAAAATACCAAAAATCCCAACAGAAACTACAATTATAACTGGAGAAATTTGCAAAAACCCTATAGCTACAAATGTTAGCAAAAATATGGCAAATTTTAATGGTGTTCTTGCATTTTTCTTTACCATCTTTAAAACCGAATAAAAAACTAAGGCAGAAACACCTATCCTAATACCAGCAAAAGCATGTTGAATCCAGACAATATGGCTGAAATTTTCCAAAAAATTTGCAATAATTAAGATAATAATTATAGATGGTGTTATAAAACCAAGGGAAGCTATTATCCCACCAAGATTTCCAGCTTGGGAATATCCACAAAAAGTTGCAGTATTTACAGCAATAATACCAGGTGTAGATTGGCCTATTGCATAATAATCCAAAATTTCATCGTGAGTTGCCCATTTTTTATTCTCTACCACTTCCCTTTCCAAAAGTGGCAGCATGGCATAGCCCCCACCAAAGGTAAATAAGCCGATTTTGGTAAAAGTTAAATATAAATCAAGTAAAATATTCAAAATAAACTCCTTATTTTCTCTCCATTTTAAGTATAGCACAAATACTTTATTAAATAATATTTTACAAAAAAATTACATAAGGCTAATAGAATTTTTTTATAATAAATTTTGACATATAAAAATAAAAAGGATTAAAAATGCTAATTATTGATGAAGATTTAAAGTTAAATAAAAAAGATAACCTAAGCCACAGACGATTTCCTTTTACTCTTGATCATAGTTTTGACAAATTGATTATAAAACTATCTTATGCACCAAGATTCGTACCAAGTGATGAAAAGGAAAATATACTGGCAGAAGCTGTCGAAAAATATTTGCAAGATGATATTTATAGCAACGAAGATCGAACTAGCACCCTAGATGCAAATATAGAAAATTTTATAACAACAAGTCTTTTTTATGAAAGAGAATTTGTAGGTGCCTACCACAATAAAATAGATGACCAGGAAATAATGATTAGCCACGAATTTTCTTCTCGTGGTTATAAAAAATTTGCAATAAAGCCAGGAGCTTATGAATTTGTCTTGTCCATGCACTCTTGCAATAGTAATGTTGATGCTAAAATTTCTGTGGAGGCAATAAATGACTAATTTAAAATACTATCCAGTTTTACTCCACTCACACACCCTCCATTCAGATGGTCATATGACTCCAGAAGAATTAGTCAGAAGTGCCAAAGACTTTGGATATAAGGCGATGTTTTTAACAGACCATAATACAGATGCAGGTTTAGATGAAATTTATGAAAAAAACTTTGATAAAGATATTTTACCAGTATTTCACGGAATAGAGTGGACAACTTTTTATGGCCATATGCTTATACTAGGCTCTCATGATGCAGGAAATTATACAAAAGCAACTCTTAGCAATATGGAAGAATGCATAGATGAAATCCAAAAAGAAAGTAAGGATGCAGTTTTTTCAATAAACCATCCTTTTGATATGGGCAATCCTATTTGTACTGGTTGTCATTTTGAATTTAATATAAAAGATTATTCAAATTTTGCCTATCTTGAACTAATAAATGGAGAAAATAGTGAAAACAGCAAATCAACTAAGCTTGCCTACAAATTTTGGAAAAAACTTTTAAATGAAGGCTATAAACTTGCAGCTCTCGGAGGTCGTGATTGGCATGTAAAATCAAAAGATGATGACACAGTTCCTATAAATATGCTTGGAATAAATGGCGATTTAAATGAAAAAAATATTTTAAAAGCTATCAGAAATACAAATACCTATCTTACTTATGGTCCTATATTTACTTATAATTTTAAAAATACTGAATTAGGTGAAGTTATAGATGACGGTGAATTTTATGGTGAAATTAAGCTTGGAAATGGAAATTTTAAAAATACTAAATATATAAATATAGTTCCTAAAAAATTAATAATCTATAATAACAATGAACTTATTTTCGAAGAAAAAATAAGTTATGAAAAAGACCTTAACTTTATTATAAATCCTAAAAAGGGGTATCTAAGATTTGAAGTCCTTGGGGATTTAAAAGATAAAAAAAATATTAGACTACTTATAACTTCCCCAATATTTGTAAAATAAAGGAGAACAGATGAAATTATTATTTGATTGTGACGGCACAATACTAGACTCTATGCATATTTGGGTAGATCCGATCAATGAAGTATTTGAAAAATACGGATTTAGACTAGACACTCTTCCAAAAGAGGAAAAAGGTAAAATCGAAGCTCTTCCACTCGATGGTATGTGCAAATTTATTGCAGATGAGCTTGCCAAAGACATGACAAAGGCAGAAGTGCGTGATTACTTTGATGAAATTATCTATGACGGTTATAAAAATTCTTTAATGCCAAAAGCTGGAGTTATCGAAAAATTAGAAGAACTTCATAAAAAAGGCTATGAAATGGCCATTGCTTCATCAACGGATTCAATTTATTTAAAACTAGCCTTTGAAAGATTAAATATAGATCAATACTTTAGCTTTTTAACCACTCCAGATATAACCAACTTAAAGAAATCAGATAAAGAATACTGGCAATATGCTATTGAAAAATTAGATGTCGATGCGAGTGAAATTATTTTATATGATGATGCCCTTTATGCAATAAAAGTAGCAAAGGATGTTGGTATCAATACCTGCGGAGTAAAAGACTTTCCATATAATGAAAATGAATGGGAAGATATAAGAGAAAATGCCACAATGTATTTAGACGGTATTTGGCAAATAGATGTTGATAATTTGTTGGTATAAAATAAAGATTTTTAATATATAATGTATTTCTTCGTTTAAGGGAAAACCCGGGGAGTTTGTCCTTTAGTCACCGGACGGACTAATTTCTCCCCATCAATTTTTCCTTTAACCCCTCTTTTCGTAACCTCATCGAAACGACCATTGCATGAAGCAGGCTAATTTGTTGTTGATTCGCAACCTGCATTTAAATATACATTACTCTAAACTTTTTATTAAAATATAAAGCTAAATTCAAATCTAACCATTTATACAAAAATAAATATTTTAAGACACCTTAAACCATCTTTGAAGGATCAATCAACTTATCAAATTCGCCTTCATCTAAAAATCCTAATTCATTATTGGCTTCTCTTAAAGTAAGTCCTTTATCAAAGGCGTGTTTTGCAAGCTTACTAGCCTTATCGTAACCTATTTTTGGAGATAAAGCTGTTACTAGCATTAGTGAGTTCTCCAGATTTTTTTCTATATTTTCTTTGTTAGGGCTAAGTCCTTCTATCAAATTTTCCCTAAAGCATTTAAGAGATTTGGATAAAAGAATTATGGATTGGTTCATGTTATAAATTATTAATGGCATATAGGTATTTAATTGTAATTGACCTTGGCTATTTGCCATTGATATTGCAAAATCATTTGCCATTACTTGGATAGCCACCATTGTTATTGACTCAACTTGTGTAGGATTCACTTTGCCCGGCATAATAGATGAACCTGGTTCATTTGCTGGAATATTTAACTCATTTATTCCAGACCTTGGTCCACAGGATAAAAATCTAATATCATTTGCAATTTTATATAGATCACTTGCCAATGTTTTTATTGCTCCATGAACTGATACCATAGATGATTTGCTGGATAATTGGTAGAATTTATTGTCATCTGAAATAAATTCTGTATCTAATAGTATGGACAATTCATCTGCGACATTTGCTCCAAAAGTTTTTGAAGCATTTAACCCAGTACCTACTGCAGTACCGCCAATGGCAAGTTTTTTTAAGGATTGGCTAGTTTCTTTTAATACTTTATAATCACGTTCTAACATCACTTTCCATGCTGAAATTTCATCCGAAAATTTGATAGGGGTAGCATCTTGTAAGTGGGTTCGACCAGTTTTTATAATATCAAATTCTTTTTCTTTTTTAGATAAGATTGCAATTGTTTCTTCTATTTGTGGCAATAAGTTTTCTCTAAGGCTTAAAAGACTTGAGATATGCATAGCTGTTGGAAAAACATCATTTGAAGATTGACTCATATTTACATGGTCATTTGGATGTATAATATTTTCTCCTGCTTTTTTATTGGCTAAATGAGCAATAACTTCGTTGACATTCATATTTGTTTGAGTACCAGAACCTGTTTGCCAGATAGTTAGAGGGAATTGATCATCATAATTGCCTAGTAAAATTTGATTGCAAGCATAATTAATCAAATCTTTTTTCTTATCACTAAGTTTGCCTTCATCATTATTTACCTTTGCTGCCGCTTTTTTTATATTTACTAGTGCCATTAGCAAAAATTTTGGCATAGTTTCTACATCTTGTGGAAAATTTTCCAAAGATCTTTGAGTTTGAGCTCCCCACAAAGCACTTTCTTCTACTTCTATTTCTCCTAGTGAATCTTTTTCAATTCTTTTTTTCATTTTTACCTCTTAAAATAAATCTTCTTCATCAAGGATACCTGGTTTTATCATCTTTTTAAAATCTAAAATCTTATCCAACTCTTCATTTGAAAGTAAATTCTCCTCAACAACTAAATCTCGGATACTGTCTCCAGTTTTTAATGCTTTTTTAGCAATTTTAGAAGATTTTTCATATCCTATATGTGGAGCAAGAGCGGTTATAAGTCCAACACTTTTTTCTACTTCCTTGCTTAATTCTTCTTTATTTGCAATTATATTATCTATACAGTTTACCCTAAGAGTATAGATTGCTCCTTTTAATGTCCTTAGGGATTCAAAAAGTTTATAAAAAATCACTGGTTCAAAGGCATTTAATTCTAATTGTCCAGCCTCAACTGCCATAGTTACAGAAACATCATTACCAATTACTAAAAATGCTACTTGATTTACAACTTCTGGAATAACCGGATTTACTTTGCCTGGCATTATTGATGATCCTGCTTGTCTAGCTGGCAATTTTATATCAAAAATACCAGTTTGTGGACCAGAACTCATTAGCCTTAAGTCATTTGATATTTTTGAAAGGCTAGCTGCAAAAGTTTTTAAAACTGATGATGCAAAAAGTATGCTATCAAGATTTTGAGTTCCATCTATCAAATCATCATTTTGCTTTAAATCAAGTCCTGTAACTTCTGCTAAAACTTCCACAACTTCCTCAACATATCTTTCGTCAGCATTTAATCCAGTTCCAATAGCAGTCCCACCAAGATTTACAAAAGATAAAGCTTCTATTGCATTTTTAAATCTATTTACATCACGACTAAGCACCTTACTATAAGCAGCAAATTCTTGACCCAAACTCATTGGAATAGCATCTTGTAGTTGAGTTCTGCCCATTTTATAAACATCAGCAAATTCTTCTGCCTTTTTATTTAAAGAATCAATTAGCTTATTTGCTTCATCAATTAATTGTTCAAAATATCTTATAAGCGCAATTTTTCCACTAGTTGGTATAACATCATTGGTAGATTGACCTTTATTGACATGGTCATTTGGGTGGATTAATTTATATTCTCCCAAATTACCTCCAAGATTTTGCTCAGCCATATTTGCAATTACTTCATTGGCATTCATATTAAAACTAGTCCCAGCTCCACCTTGGATAGGATCGACAATAAAACTATCCCTTTTTTTGCCATCAAGTAAATTTTCACAAGCTTTTATAATCGCTTCAGTTTTTTTATCAGATAAAAGTCCTATTTTTCCATTTTCTATAGCACAGGCCTTTTTAACTTCCAAAATAGCATCGATAAATTTATCATCCATACTATAGCCTGTTATATTAAAATTATCTTTAGCTCTCCAGCTATTGGCTCCATAAAGAGCGTTTTCATCAACTTTAATCTCTCCAAGAGAATCATGTTCAATTCTAAAATCAGTCATAAGTCCTCCTTTATAACTTTACAGTTATATTATAAATTCAAATAAATTTATGTAAAGCTTCTTACTAAAATAAACATCTAAATCATTGAAATGAATCCAAAAAATATAAATATAAACTTTTAAACTCACCTCTATTAAATCTTTTTTAAATTTTGAAAGTTCTCCTTTGCAAACTAAATAAAAAACCCAGTTTTAAACAAATAAGAAATTTTATATTAATATATCTATTATAAATAGAACAAAAGATTATATACTATACTTATTAAATTAAAGCATTAAAATATCAGGCATGAAATAATCTTATGCCTGATATTAAAATTACACTTATAATAATTTATTTACAATTAATCTTCTTTTTTGTTTCTACTTGCAAAT
This sequence comes from Anaerococcus octavius, assembly GCF_900445265.1. Classification (GTDB taxonomy): domain Bacteria; phylum Bacillota; class Clostridia; order Tissierellales; family Peptoniphilaceae; genus Anaerococcus; species Anaerococcus octavius. Next base: position 1,770,038 of record NZ_UFTA01000002.1, on the reverse strand, counting down.
AAAGCTATCGCTGCTGTGAATGCTGTTGCTAACACATTGCCTAATCCATTTATGCCAGTTTTTGGGCTATTAGATTTACCAAACTTATCTAACCCTTTAGATTTTATAGGAGTGTTTGGTTTATTAGGAACTCTTGGTGTAATAGGAATATTCGGCTTGCTTGGTTTACCTGGTTCCCCTGGCTTATCTGGTGTTTCTGGTACTTCTTTTTTGTTGGTTACTTTGAAGCCTTTTTCCATGCTTCCATCGTAACTTACTTGGTATTTATTTTTACCGATTGTTATTTTACCAGTTTCTTCTCCGACTTCTTTGACTGTGTATTCATAGGCTTTTTCTGAGTCTACTTTTTCTAATGTGTCTAAGTCTTTGAATTCTGCTTTCCAGTCGTTGTCTTTGTTTAGTTCTAGCTTTTTGCCTGTAGCTTTGCCATCTTGGTAAAGTTCTACTTCTATTTTTTCTTCTGGGGCAGTTATTTCTTTGCCATCTTTGTCTTGCCAGATCTTTTCAACCTTGATATCTGCTTTTGATGGTGTTAGTGGTGTCAATGGTTTATCTGGATCTTCTGGTTTATCTGGTGTTTCTGGTACTTCTTTTTTGTTGGTTACTTTGAAGCCTTTTTCCATGCTTCCATCGTAACTTACTTGGTATTTATTTTTACCGATTGTTATTTTACCAGTTTCTTCTCCGACTTCTTTGACTGTGTATTCGTAGGCTTTTTCTGAGTCTACTTTTTCTAATGTGTCTAAGTCTTTGAATTCTGCTTTCCAGTCGTTGTCTTTGTTTAGTTCTAGCTTTTTGCCTGTAGCTTTGCCATCTTGGTAAAGTTCTACTTCTATTTTTTCTTCTGGGGCAGTTATTTCTTTGCCATCTTTGTCTTGCCAGATCTTTTCAACCTTGATATCTGCTTTTGATGGTGTTAGTGGTGTCAATGGTTTATCTGGATCTTCTGGTTCATCTGGTGTTTCTGGTACTTCTTTTTTGTTGGTTACTTTGAAGCCTTTTTCCATGCTTCCATCGTAACTTACTTGGTATTTATTTTTACCGATTGTTATTTTACCAGTTTCTTCTCCGACTTCTTTGACTGTGTATTCATAGGCTTTTTCTGAGTCTACTTTTTCTAATGTGTCTAAGTCTTTGAATTCTGCTTTCCAGTCGTTGTCTTTGTTTAGTTCTAGCTTTTTGCCTGTAGCTTTGCCATCTTGGTAAAGTTCTACTTCTATTTTTTCTTCTGGGGCAGTTATTTCTTTGCCATCTTTGTCTTGCCAGATCTTTTCAACCTTGATATCTGCTTTTGATGGTGTTAGTGGTGTCAATGGTTTATCTGGATCTTCTGGTTTATCTGGTGTTTCTGGTACTTCTTTTTTGTTGGTTACTTTGAAGCCTTTTTCCATGCTTCCATCGTAACTTACTTGGTATTTATTTTTACCGATTGTTATTTTACCAGTTTCTTCTCCGACTTCTTTGACTGTGTATTCATAGGCTTTTTCTGAGTCTACTTTTTCTAATGTGTCTAAGTCTTTGAATTCTGCTTTCCAGTCGTTGTCTTTGTTTAGTTCTAGCTTTTTGCCTGTAGCTTTGCCATCTTGGTAAAGTTCTACTTCTATTTTTTCTTCTGGGGCAGTTATTTCTTTGCCATCTTTGTCTTGCCAGATCTTTTCAACCTTGATATCTGCTTTTGATGGTGTTAGTGGTGTCAATGGTTTATCTGGATCTTCTGGTTTATCTGGTGTTTCTGGTACTTCTTTTTTGTTGGTTACTTTGAAGCCTTTTTCCATGCTTCCATCGTAACTTACTTGGTATTTATTTTTACCGATTGTTATTTTACCAGTTTCTTCTCCGACTTCTTTGACTGTGTATTCATAGGCTTTTTCTGAGTCTACTTTTTCTAATGTGTCTAAGTCTTTGAATTCTGCTTTCCAGTCGTTGTCTTTGTTTAGTTCTAGCTTTTTGCCTGTAGCTTTGCCATCTTGGTAAAGTTCTACTTCTATTTTTTCTTCTGGGGCAGTTATTTCTTTGCCATCTTTGTCTTGCCAGATCTTTTCTACTTTTATGTCTGTCTTTGATGGTTCTATTGGTGTTGGCGGAATTGGTGATTTGATTTTATTGTAATAGCTAGACAATAAATTTAATCTAATATTGTCACGTGAACTATAGTTGTTGCTTTGTCCAATATATTCAAACCAAGTCTCACCTACGGCTTCTTTGAATAATTCTTCATAATCACCGTCTTCAAAATAGTTCTTGTTATTTCTGTCTAACTTATCATAGCTATTTGCAACATTCCAATATATATCAAGTTCACCGTTTTCATCTTTATATACTTTATAGTAATGGTATCTTTCGTTATTTTTATCGTCCGAAATATTAGCATAGTTAGACGGATTTTCTGTTACTCTAAAGATAGCTTCACCTTCACCATGAACATTTTGTTCTATTTTAATTTGATTATCTTCAGTTCCACGTACTCTTAAAAGTTTTTCTCTAGCTATATAATAAACAGTGTCTATTTCATCGTCACTCAATTGGTCAATAGATGAAATGTTTCTACCAATTTTTTGTGATACGTCTTGATAAAAGGCGCTCTTATCTTCCTTAATTATATTTGGAATTGTTATTGTGATTGGATCATATTCATGCTCAACAGTATCTTTATCTTTCAATTTTTCAATTTTATAAGTGAATTTCCACTCATCATCTGGACCATTTACTAGATATAAAAGATTTTCTCTTTTTTGCTCTGTTGTTCCTTTCGGTAAAATTATATGTTTACCAATTGGTACATATGCATTTTTTTCATTAATATATTTATTTTCAACGGTAAAGCCTTCTTCAACATTACCTGAATAGGTTACCAGAAAAGCATCGTTCGTTATTTCAATTCTTCCGTCTTTTTCCCCAATTTCTTTAACTGTATACTTACTTACGCTTGAATTTTCTGTATCTTCTATTTGTCCAAAGGAAGCGGTCCACTCATTAGCATCGTTAAGTGTAACTACCTTTCCAGTAGCTTTACCATCTTTGTATAATTCTACTTCCACTTTTTCTTCAACACTATCTATTTCAGTACCATCAGTATTTTTCCATACTTTTTTTACTTTTATATCTTGTTTTGATGGTGTTGGTTTTTCTAATTGTATTTTTACTGGATTAGAAATATTAAATGATGTTTTAGAATCTTCAATACCAGCTGATTTAATTGTTGATAAATATGCAGTACGGTTATATGCATAATCTTCTTTCCCCTTATCTTTAGGAGCTTGCATCTTTATTCCAACTTCAGCTATCTTTTGTCCTTTAAATACATAGTCGCTTCCATCTGGAGTTTTTCTTAGATCAAAAGCTACAGCTGTAACCTTACTCAAATCATCTGGGGCTTCATTACTCCAGATTCCAGGATTTTTATCTATAGATAGATTGTCTTCGTTGTTATATGATAAGTTTTCAGCAGTAGAATAGTAAACAACAGGCTTAACACCTAAGTATTGTAATTCAGTAGTGTTTATACCTTTAAATGCTCCATGCCATCCATGTTCTCCATTCTTATCTGTTGCATTTTCTAAAATATCATATAACACAACATTTGAAGTTTCAGAATCTGCATTTGTTACAAGTCGAAGTTTATAACTATAATCTTCTCCTTCTTTTGTCTTATCTTCTGTGCTATAATCCTTGCCTTCTCCTCTTACGTATTTATTAAAACCAGTTTCCACAGGTAGGAGTATATCTTCTTCAACCTTAACAGCTCCATAAAGTGTGTTCTTTAACTCTGGGTCGACTTTTCCATCCCCATCAGGGTCATATAGATAAGATTTCCCGCTTTCATCATAAGCATTTCCTACTTCAAATGTTGCTTCTTCTGAGAATCCCTCTCCTCCAACTATAGCCTTTTTATCAGAGCGCTGAAAAGCGACAATATTATAATTATTATCTACCTTATTGGCATCAGCATATTTTGCTGTGGCAGAATAAGCAACTTGGAACCCAGTAGTAGCATAATCATAACTTTTTATCCAATTGTTGTTCTTACCAGCTGTACTTCTTAATTTAAACTTTACAAGCTGTCTTCCACTATCTTTATAATTATTTGAAACCACTTCCGCTTTTACAGTAGCTTTTTGATAAATTTCAGTATATAAATCTTTGTTAGCATATGCAATTGCAGATCCTTCATCATATTTATAGCCAAGTGGAAGTAAATCATAAAAAATTCCACTTTCTTGGGTCACAGGCTCATAAATATTTTTTGGAATTTCATTGCCGAAAATTTTTTCGTATTCTCTAATTTGAAATTTTTTTGTAATGGTCTGATTTGAAACATCATTTTCACTATAGACTTCCCATTTATCTAATTCTGCTTCATATTTATAACTTTCCAAATTAAATGCGACAGAAGCCTTTTTATTAATATCTTCAAAACTCTCTGTAGCTATATTGTATATCTTTATTTTATTTGCTTTTTCTAATTTTTCTCTAAGAGATACTACAGTTGGAGAGTTCCCTTTAATAATAAGTGATGAATCAATATCTAAATATGTTAACCCTTCTAAGTTTTTAGGTGAAACTACTCTAAAGGCTACCAAGCCGTCCTTAGGAATTAGGCTAGATACATCCCAAATTGCTGATAGATCACTCTTATCTTCTGAAAAGTTTTTACGACCCAACTCTTTCCAATCATCATCGGTAGCTGTTTTCCCATATAAGACAAATTCTTCATTTGTTCTATTGTTCTTACGTTCTCCAGTCCTTTGGTCTATTTCAATTTGATTAAAAGAAATTTCATTAGGTAGCAGCCTATAGTCATCTTTTCCAAGTTTTATTGATTCATTATCATCAATTTTTAGTTCTAATTCTTCATCAACTATATCATAACCAAACGTATCTGGGGAATAGCCTTCTCTTCTTTCTGAAATATAAAAAGAAGATTTTATATCCTCTCCATTTAATAATAAATCAAGATCTCCTGGCTTAAAATCCCCATTACTTGAGATGCCTTTATTAAAATAATGATCTCTCAGCTCATGATGATAATCTTCCCATGTCAATTCATTTGAAGCAGAAGTCGTTATTATATCGTTTTTATCATTATCTAACTTATCTCCCTCATGAACATCTGTAGCTCTTTGTTCAAAAATAACTTCATTTTTATATTTTATACCATCAGAACTTTTGTCTTTCGGGCGAGGATAACGAACAATAACTCTATATTCTGTATAATCTTTATCTGATTTGCTCCTGGTTTTAGAACTTTCACGCACATAAGAGCCATCATTTTCTTTAATAAATTTCACTTCATTATGAGGATATTCGTTGGAGTAAACTCCAACGAGTTCTCCACCATCTTGTGGCTTTTCAATTATTTTCGTAATAAAAGGTTGATTTGCAGTATTGACAATCGCGACAACATATTGACAGTAATTATATTTATTAATATCAAAATCTTTAGGTTTATTTCCAAATGGCCAAGAATATACACGACCATTGTTACCTGATGCTGCTTTATAAGCTTCTTCTAATTCTATTCCAGTGTCCAAGCGATAGCTTATCTTATTACTTTCAAGTTCTTCCGGTATACCATCATGAGTTGCTTTACCTTTTGCTTGAAGTACTCCCTTTGAACAGTCAATAACTCTTTGAGGGTTAATACTATATTCTACAGTTATAGCAACATTCTGAGAACCATCCAAATCTTTATAATTATAAAATACGATTTCATCATCTTTAGTATCCTCTGTTCCCTTAGTATCTATTCTATAAGTATATGATACTCCAGAGGTAGGATTCTTCTCATCCCCTATGCTGAATCTTTTAGGAACAACGCCACTATAGGTTCTATTACGAACATCAAATAATTCACGAGGAATTCTTACTTCTAATTCACCGGCCTTATACACTTTTTGATTAGAAATAGTAAGGACATATTGTTGTATAAGGTAATCTTTAGATGTAGTAACTTTATTTATTTCGTATTTTTCTATAGGATCACTTGTATTCCATTCTAGGTTGATTTTATAATTCCAGTTGTCTTTATATACGTTATTTACTACAAATTCACTATGTGTTACATTACCATTTTCATCTTTTGTGTACTTTGGTTCTAAAGCCATTGAATTGTGATAGTTGGATTTTGTTACAAGCTCTGCTTTATAAATAAGAGTTTTTCCATCTTCATTTTTTGACGGAAGATTTTTCCACTCATAAACAGTAGTAACATCTTTTCCAGTTTCTAAAGTTGCTCTACCATCTTCATATTCTTGCCAAGTTTTTCCTTCATCTGATGATGAATATAATTTTATAGCTAATGTTTCAGGTCTATTTTTTACTTCTACAGCTGTTCCAGCTCCGTCGCCCTTCCAGTTTATTATAAGTTTTGCTGTTTGTGTAGCTTTAATACTTTCATCTACCTTATCATTTTCTTTACTATCAGGAGTATCTCCACCAGAATTTTTTTCATCTGTAGCATTAGTAATATTCGTTGCACTATTATCATCAGTACCACTTGTTACATCTTTCTTATTAATAGTGGCATCTTCAAAATTGCTATCACTTTTCTCATTAGTTCCATTTTCTTTTTTCTTATCTATAGGATTGCTATCAACATTATCATTTCCTGAACTTACACTTTTGTCTAATGATGTTGCGGTTGTTTTATTTGAAGCTTCAGTAGGTTCAGAGATTGTATGTTCTAATTTCCCCCCCCCCAGAATTTTCAGCACTTGCAATACTTATAGGTGCAAGAGCATTTAAAATCATTAGCAAAGATAGTAAGACAGAAGAAAACTTTCTTAAAATTTTAGACATTTAATTTCTCCTCTTATTTTGAAATTTCACTCAGTTTCTTTAAACAAAAATTTTTGAAAGCTTAAATATGTAAGCTTTGTGTACAATAAAGTGAATATTACAGATACTCGTTTTTCCTCCTTTAACAAATATTTTTCTATTATATTATATAACATTTTTGAAAAAATGTAAAAATTATGTCGATCTTAAAATTTAAAACTATATTATATTAAATATATATATTATAGATTTTTTAGCAAGTATTACATTCAATAATAGAACATCTACTATATTAACAACGATAAGAGAAAGTTAGTTTAATACTAGTTCTTTGAAAGTCATTTCTAGATACTTTACTATTATTAAAACTTAAAGACCTTAATATTTTCTTTATATCTTTTTATGTTGATGGGATAAGTGATTTTAAGTTTTCTAAAACAAAAGAGGTATTGGAGCCTCTTTTTGTTAGATAAGTCTAGTTAATATTGAAAAGCAAATAAGAAATAGATTTTTTTTCTAGTATTTTTTTGTAAACATAATATGTCAATTCTATATAAATTCCTGGAAAGACTAGGATTAGAAGTATGAAGGAAATTTTATTTAAGAAGTATGTGGTTATTCCAATTAAAATGTCTAATAATAAAATGTCTACTATGTTTACAACTATAAGTGAAATAGAATTTTGTATATTCTCTTTTAAATTTAAGGATGGATACATTATTTTTATAAAAAAGCTCATAATCATTGCATTTAAAATCACAAATATAAGTATAATAAATATATAAAACAAGGTCTTGTACAAAGTTCCATTTGCTGCACTAAAGTAAAATATATCCAGAGATATGATTATTAATAGTAGTATATATATCAAACTCATTTTATAATTTTCTTTAAGATTACTTAGTAAATTTTCTTTAAGAATTTTGAAAATTTTTACCTTTTCTTTGTATCTTTCATTAGCTAATTTATTATAAATATTAAAAGCCACTATGTGGCTTGTTGCAAAGCTAAATATTCCCAATCCACATAAGAATGATAGGTCAAAAACTACAGATATGGCTAGATAATAATAAAGCTTTTCAAAAGCTGTCCTTAGTAAATTTTTTAGTTTATTTTTCGTCATTGTAATCTACTTTCTTTATCCATCTCTTCGATTTGAATCTTTTTGTCAAAATAAATCTTCTAAGACTTTCATCTAAGATAAAAACTAACCAAACGTAGCTTATATCAAAGCCGAGTTTTTTTACAAATAAGTATGACAAGGGAATTACTAAAGCGTAAGTTGTTATTATTCCAACTATTACAGGGAATTTTACATCTTTTAAAACATTTAAAGAATTTACCAAAACTTCGTTAGCAACTCTCATTGGATCTAAAAGTATTTGGAAAAATAATAGCTCTCTTACAATTTTTATAATCTCAGGATTGTCTGTAAAAATCCTTACCAAAAACTGACCAAATAATGCTAAAATCAAGTTTACTGCGGCAGCTATCAGGCTAATCCTATTTGCATTTCTTACAGCAAAATATTTTATCTGATCATATTTTTTGTTTCTATATAAATTTCCAATCACAAGATTTCCAGCTACTCCTGCTGCAACACCTATTGAAAAAATAAATGAAGTTATAGTTTGTGTATAGATTTTAGAACTTACAGCGATAGTTCCTAGAGATGCTATAATGGCAGTTATAATTGTTTGGCTAAAGTTATAGGAAATTTGCTCCATAGCTGATGGAATACCTAATGACAAAATTTCTTTTTTAAGAGGAATTTTTCTTAATTCTTTTTTTAAATCAAATAATTCCGGAATATATTTTTTAAGGGTAAAAAGTGTCAAAAGCATCCCCAAAAGTCTTGAAATAAGAGTTGCAAGAGCTATATTAGAAATACCACCCAAATTAAATATAATTATTATAGAATTGCCTAAAATTACCAAAAGTGTATTTGTAACCGAAACTTTTACAGCAATTTTTACAAAACCAAAGGCACGAAGACATCCAAGTATAAGGGATGTCATTGCCAAAAATATTATAGAAATAGACACTATCTTTATATATATAGAAGTTTCTTCTAAAAGTTCTATTGGCGTTTGCATGAGCATAAGGAGATTTTTATTGAATAAAAATACAGCTATCACTATCAAAATTGCAAGTACTGCATTTAAGATTACAGATTCCTTAAGGATTGATTTTACATAAGTTAGTCGTGATTTTTCTGCATTTTGAATTATAAGTATGCTGGCGCCAAGGACTACAATATTGGTAATCATTGCAAAAATATTTAAAAGTTGATCAGATATACCAATTGCTGCTACCATTTGGTCATTAAATAGGGAGAATAAAAATACATTAAAATTTCCTATTAAGGTAAGAAAAATTTGCTCCACTAGTAAGGGCCAAAATAGATCTTTGTATTCTTTGGTAAAAAGTTTCTTATCTATCTGCATCAATCTGTATATTTCTAGTTTTTATTGCGAATGGTTCTTTTGTAATTTCAATTACTGTTGCGCCTTTTGGGACATCTCCATAAGCTTGGAATCCTGAAGAGTTTGCGTAGGCAAGGTGGATACCATATAAAGTACTATCAAAATTATTCTCATGGTCATGACCTACTATCATGCCCCAGGTTTCACCATTTAGTAGCATATTTGCAAATAAACCTGTATTTATTTTCGGTGCAGAAATTTCTTCGTTGGTTTCTTCCTGTACTCCTGATAGGATATTTTCCTTACTTTGCCAGTATTCTGGAAGTGGAATATGTTGGAAAACTATACCACGTTTTACACCATCATTTTTTTTATATTTATCAGATGTTTTTCTGAACCATTCCACTTGTTCTGGCAAAACCCACTCATAAGTTCCAAAACCTAATCTATCATCAGCACCTGAATCGATAAAGTATAAGTATGCAAGTTCTTTGCCATTCTCACTTAGAGGGATTACATAATTTTCCTTATCATCTATGATAAAGCTATCTTTTTTTTCTGGTTTATTTGTAATTATCTTATCATAAATTTCTCTTAGTTCTGAGCGAGTAATGCCTTCTTCGCTGTCATGATTTCCAAAAGTAATAGCAAGAGGAGTATTGTATTTATTAAAATATTCCATTACAATTTGAAAGACCTTATCAGAATCTTTGACTCCATCTGACCACATAATATCGCCTGTGTGAACTATTAAATCTGGTTTTTCATCTCTTAAAACTTTATCAATTAAGCTGAAAGTTTTAATATCATCCTCGTGATGAGGTAGATTTCCAAAGTGTGTATCTGTGAATTGTACTATTTTAAAAGTATTATTTTTAAATTCCATATTATTCCTTTACTGATCCTATGGTGATACCTTGAACAAAATATTTTTGTATAAATGGATACATTATTACAATTGGAAGTATTACTACTATTATAGTTGCCATTTGCAATGAATCTCCAGTTACTTGTACTCTATCAAGTTGTTGGTAGGCAGCACCTGAGTTTCTAGCCAAAATATCCGCAAGACCTTGTTGGCGGGTTAGCATATCTTGCAATATTGTAGCAAGTGGTTTTAATTTTTGATTTCTAACATAAAAACTTCCTGCAAACCAGTCATTCCAATGACCAACAGCTGTAAAAAGTGTAACTGTTGCAAGGGTTGGCTTGCTCATTGGTAGTACCATATCTGTAAATATCCTAAATTCTTTCATGCCATCTATTCTTGCTGCTTCAACAAGGCTCATAGGCACTTGAGAAAATGCAGATCTAAGTAGCAAAATATTTGTCACACTATAAAGGCTTGGTATAATATAAACCCAAACAGTATTTGTAAGTCCCAATTGGCTTAAAACCAAATAATAAGGAATAGTTCCTCCACCAAAAAGCATGGTGAAAAATATAAAAAATGTAATCTTGCCCCTACCTGGTAAATCTGGAATGGTAAGTGCCCATGCAGCCATAGACATTAAAAACACTCCTAGAACAGTACCTAGTACGGTTCTGAAAATAGAAATAAAAAATCCATTTATTAGATTATCTTGCTTAAAAACTTCTTTAAAGTTTTCTAAAGTAAATTTCCTTGGAAAAAAAGCAATTCCTCCACTAGCTGCATCTTGTCCAGAGTTAAAAGCAAGGGCTAGGATGTGCAAAAATGGCAAAATAATTGCAAGAGCCATGAGTATCAAAATAATATAAAATATAACTTGTGCCCATCTATTTGTTTGGATGGCTTTTTTTGAGCTTTCCATAATCCTCCCTAATTAAAAGAATTCTCCGAAAAATTCATTTCCGGAGAAACTTTTCTTTTTTTAATATTAATAGAATATTACATCTCCATCTTTTTCTTTATCTTCTAAGAATTTGCAGAAATCTTTTATCCCAGCATTTTCAAGATCCTTACTTGCTTGATCTAATAGTGCTTTTGCTTCATCATCACTTTTTGCATAATAAGCTTTTATTATTGTGTCGTCCCAGTCATCAAGTGCTTGTGATAGATTACCATCTTCACCTTCAAATTCGTAGAGATAAGCTCTTGGGTAGAGACCATCTATAACTTCCTTATTTTTGTATTTTTCATCGTAGTTATATTCTTCAATAATCTTTTCAGCTTCACTACCACCTTCATCTCTTACACTATCACCCCAGGATTCTTCACCAAAATCTTCATAATTATCCATATCTGTATAAGCAAAATGCTCACCCCAGAATGCTCTTACTCCTCTAAATCCTTCTTTAATAGCTTCATCTGGATTTTCTTCTGCTTCTTTAACTAACTCTTTTTTAGGAACTGGTTTTCCATCTACCATATCGTAATGTTTACCTTCCAATCCGTAGAAATAAAGTAATTTACCTTCCTTAGAAGCCATCCAATCAGCAAATTTTACAATTTCTTCAGGATTTTTTGTTGTTGATGGAATAGCCCAACCTGTATAACCGGATTTATATGGCATAATCATATTATCAGATCCATCAGCTCTATTTAAGTCTCCTAGTGGTATCCATTCACCATTTGCAATTTCTGGTCTGTAATTATGAGAATCAGCAACTATTGCAAATGATCCGTTTTGAATTCCTTCTTGAGCACGAGTTTCTTCCATTGTATAGAATTCTGGGTCCATAAGTCCATCAGCAAGCCATTTACGAACTTTTGCAACTCTCTTTTCTGCATAGTCTGTCATGCATTCGTGTTTTACTTTATCACCATCTTTTAGGAATTTTTGAGCTCCTTCACCTTCCCAAACCATATCTCTGTATGGCCAAGGTCTATCAGATCCACCCCAGCTTGTTGGTCCAAGTGGTATCACAGGGTTACCATTTTTATCTTTATAATTACCTTTTTTAATTTTTTCAAGAAGTTCTTGCATTTGTTCTGTAGTTTTAATATCGTCAGTTTTTACTCCAAGATCTTCAGCAATATCTTTTCTCATATACATACCACCGATTGTTTTACGACCTGCCTCTGCAGGATTTCTATTAATAGACATATGAACTAGATATGTTGCACCATCTTGATCATCTCTCATCATGATATTATCTTTGGTATCTGCTGGTAAGTATCCATCTTCAAAATATTTTCCGTATATTTTACTTTCTTTAAGCGGTTTAGAAATATCAGCAAACATTCCTTCATTACTTGCTTTTAATAATAATGGGAATTCTGGTCTACCAGAGTTATCTAAGTAAAATGCTACTGCATCTGGAAGATCTCCTGAAGAAAGTCCTGCAGCTAGCGCTTCATAAGAATCTTCGTTGGATACAGATTCGATTGTTAGTGTAATACCTGTTCTATCTTTGATGTATTGAGCAATTTCTGGACTCATTGTACCTTCACCAGTATCTCCAGCTGATTCAAATACTAAAAGTTTAATTTCACGATCAGCTATCCATGTATCTGGTTTGTCCTTTTTATTTTCAGCAGTATCTTTATTATCAGCTTTATCTTTATCTTCTGTTTTATTTTCTGCTGATTGTGTTGTTTCTGTCTTGTTATCACTTGTGGTGTTGTTTTCATTATTACCACAAGCTGTTAGGGCAACTAAGCTCATTGCCATTAGCAGTGCTTTGCTAAATGTTTTTTTAAGATTCATAATTTCTCCTCTTACCATAAAGAATTTTCACCGTATTTGTCGGCTAACTTGTTTACTCCAACTGTTAAACCAAGTCCTACAAGTCCTTGGATAAGACCAACAGCTGTTGCTGGACCATATCTGGCTTTTTCAAGCCCTGTTTTTACTACATATGTATCGATTATTTCCGATACTTGATAGTTACCTGGATTTTGCATCAAGTATACTTGATCAAATCCAGCTGATAATATTCCACCTAGAGAGATGATAAATAAGATCATAATTGTTTTCGAAATCCCTGGTAGGGTTACGTGACGAGTTTGCTTTAATCTATTTGCTCCATCTATGGCTGCTGCTTCGTAAAGGGATGGTGAGATGCCCATGATTGCAGCATAATAAATTATTGAGTCCCAACCAACATTCTTCCATAAATAGGCTCCAAATACCGCTGGATAGAAGAATTTGTTTTCCATCATATAAAATTTAGATCCATCACTAATTCCCATATTTCTTAATAGATTATTGATAAGTCCTGTATTTGGAGCAAAAAGTTTATTTAGCATACCAATTACTACCACCCAAGATATAAAATAAGGTAAATATGTAACTGATTGAAAAAATGATCTGTGCTTGGTATTTACTATTTCATTAAAAATTAAAGCTAAAATTATTGGGAAAGGTAAATAAACAAATAGTTTTATAGCTGAAATAATGAGGGTATTTCTAATATAAATAGGAGTTTGCCTATCAGTAAAAAACTCTCTAAAATATTGTAGTCCTACCCAGCCTTTACCATACATTCCAGAATTAAAAGAAAATTTTCTAAAAGCTAGAATATTTCCTGTCATTGGCCAATAAGAAAATACAATAAAAAACAAAATAGCAGGTGTAAGCATTAGATAAAAAGTTTTATATTTTGCAATTTTTTGCCATATAGTTTTTTCCACTGGCTTAAAGTATGGATCGTTCTCATTATTATTTGCTAGGCTAGAAACTGTGTGCTTTGCTATATGTGCTGTTTGGCTGATTTGATTTGTCAAATTGCTCGTCTGATTTTCCACTAGCTCTGCCTCCTTTCTTTTTTAGATTTTGATAATTTTTTTCATTATCAAGTACAATTCTATCTGTAGTATCTTTGTCAAAGAAATTTGCAAAGTCTAGGTCAAAGGCAAGGGTTAAATCTTGATTTCTAGTAAACTCATCAAGGGTATTTATTTTTGCAATAATATTTTGATTTTCAACTAAAAAGTGAATTAATGTTTCAGACCCTAACATTTCTGCCAAATGCACCTTGGTACTAAATGGCACATATCGATCATTCGATTCATTTAATTCGCGAGCTAATACAATATTTTCTGGACGTATACCAAAAATTAATTCCTTGTTCATATAACCTTTAAAGGTTAATTGAGTAAGGATACTTTCATTTAGTTTTATAATGCCATCACCAGTTTTTAGTCCATCTTCAGTTAGTGTTACCGAAATAAAATTCATAGCAGGCGAACCCATAAATCCTGCTACAAAAATATTATTTGGATATAAATAAATATCCTTTGGTCTAGATACTTGTTGGATAATGCCATCTCGCATTAAAACAATCCTATCTGCCATAGTCATAGCTTCTACTTGATCGTGAGTTACATATATTGTTGTGTTTCCAAATTCTTTAGAGATGTTAGAAATTTCTGATCTTGTTTGTACTCTTAATTTGGCATCAAGATTAGAAAGAGGTTCATCCATCAAAAATACTTTAGGATTTCTTGAAATCGCACGTCCTAGAGCAACCCTTTGGCGTTGACCACCAGATAATTCTTTTGGTAATCTGTCCAAATACTCAGTAAGACCTATAACGCCTGCTGTTTTTTCAACTGTTTTTCTTATTTCATCTTGACTTTTATTTTGCATTTTTAATCCAAATCCCATATTTTCAGCAACTGTCATATGTGGATATAGGGCATAGTTTTGAAAAACCATGGCTATATCGCGGTCTTTGGGATGCACATCATTCATAAGTTTATCTTCAAAATATAGCTTTCCTGAAGTAATATCTTCAAGTCCTGCTATCATCCTGAGTGTTGTAGATTTTCCACAACCACTAGGTCCAACAAGTACGATAAATTCTCCATCTTTAATATCAAGATTAAAATCTCTCACCACGTGTTGGCCTTCTGTATAATCTTTGTAGATATGCGCAAGTTGTATATTGCTCATGCATGCTCCTTCTAGTTTCTTAGTAATTTAATTTTTGATTTTTTCTTATTTTGAAATTTAGGCATATAAAAATATGCTTAATTAGATCAGCATTCATGTATAAGGATAATTTACTTTTATTAAATCTATATAAGATAAATGTAAAATTAGATATTAAAGAAAAATGTTAGAAATTAGTATTTATTGTCAATTTAGTTTATAAATTGTAAAAGTTTTTAATAAAAATTTTACAAAACTATACTATTTGTAAATTTCAGATATATTATAAGTAAGATTTTTTTGAAAATAAAGAACCTAGTAAAATAGTTGTTTTACTAGGTTCTTTATTTTATTATAGCTCTCTTTTTATTTTTTTAAGGATTAGACCGCTATTAAATAATCCTTTGAGTATAGAAGTAAAGGTCATGGCAATCCATACTCCTGCTACACCAAACATAGGCATAAATAATATTGAAAATGGTATTCTTAAAGTATTAAAAATTATTGCAATACGGGCAGGAGTTTTTGTATCCCCCATGCCGTTAAAAGCACCAGTAAGTCCAATTTCCACTGCCATAAATATTTGGGAAACTGATAAAATTGCTAAGTACAAGGCTCCAAGTTTTATTGTTTCTGTGTCATTTGGAACAAATATTTTTATTAGCGGATATCTGAAAAAATATAATACTAGCATTGAAATAGCACCAATTATAAAGACAATTTCAAAAGATTTTTTTATTACCTTCTTTACTCTTTCAAAAAGTTCCGCTCCATAATTTTGACCAACCATAGCTGCAATACCTATTTGTAAACCTTCGCTTGTATTCCAAGTTATGGACTCCAATTGGCTACCTACAGAATAAGCTGCCACTGCCGCCTCACCAAAGCCTGCCATAAATTTATTTAAAATTACACTTACAACTGCCATATAAACATTCATAAGGGCAGATGGAGTTCCCAATCTAAAAATTTGACCCATCCAATTTCTATGATAATCTAATCTATTTATAGAATTTTTAAGTAATTCATTATTATTAAAAATAACTATTACAAAGATAATTGTAACAACAACTTGAGCTAAAACAGTAGCAATAGCAGCTCCACGAACTTCCATTCTAGGAAATGGACCTAAACCAAATATCAAAAGTGGATCTAAAATAATATTTGCAATAAGTCCTATAGAATTGATTATAAAAGGAGTAAGAGAATTACCCAAGGACTGAAAGCTTTGTGACAAAACAGGATTTATAAGGAAAAATACAATTCCAATGGCCAAAATAAATATGTATTCACGTGCATAAGAACTGGCAACGTCAGATAACTTAAAAAAACCAACATATAATTTGCCAAAAATCAGCAAAATGATAGTGTAAATAATAGCCAAAATAAATGTTAGAATATATCCATTATTTAAAATCCTAATGGTTTCTTTTGTATTTTGCCTACCAAAAGCTTGAGAAGCCAAAACTCCCATACCAACCTTTGGAACCATAGTTATGGCATTTGCAATCCAGATTAAAAATCCGGCAAGGCCAACACCAGCAAGGGCATTTGATCCCAAACGACCTATAAAAAACATATCAACAAAACCATATGTAATTTGAATAAAGGCTGTAAGAGCCAGAGGTAAAGATAATTTTAAAAGAGATTTTGTAATATCGCCCTTAGTTAAGTTTACATTTTGATTCATAATTTGCTCCTTTGATGATAATATTTTACAACTTTAGATTAAAATTGTCATTTAAAGCTTAGAGGGTATGGTTTTGATATGAAAGAACAAAAACAAAGAATGATAAACGGCAAGCTTTATATGGGAGATAAAAAACTTCGCGAAGATATGTATGAAGCTCGCCGAAAAATGCAAGATTTTAACAATTCGATAACAGCAGAAGAAATTAGAGAAAAAGCTAAAAATATTTTTGGTAAATTTGGCAAAGATTCAATGGTAACCCCTCCATTTAGATTTGACTACGGTCACAATACTTATATAGGCGATCATTCATATCTAAATTTTAATGTATCAATCCTAGATTGTGCACCAGTTTACATAGGAGACAATGTGCTAATAGGTCCAGATTGCACATTTCTGACACCAAATCATCCAAAGGATCCGGAAATAAGAAGAACATTTATAGAATACGCAGAGCCTATAAAAATAGAAAATGACGTTTGGATAGGAGGAAATGTCACAATTATTGGAGGAGTAAGTATAGGTGAAGGATCTATAATAGGAGCAGGATCAGTAATTGTAAAAAATATTCCAAAAGGAGTAATAGCAGCAGGCAATCCTTGTAAAATTATTAGAAAAATAGATGAAAGCGACAAAGTATACTGGCAAGAAAAGTATAATGAGTATCAAAAAGAAATGGAAGAAGAGTAACTTTCTTTCCAACGATCATGTAAAATATTAAATGAAAATTTAGATTTAAGAGGCTAGAAATTCACAAAGATAATTAGTCTCTTTTTTTGTAATTACGCTTACAATTTAAGCAAATCAATAAAAATGTCAAAAATACACGAAAAGTTTTTTAGCTATACCCTTATTTAATTTTTTATTGTAATTAATATTTTATTCTTGTTAATAACTAGGTTTTATAATATCTGACTCATAGGTAGATCCCTCGACTTAGCTCGAGATGACAAGTATGTGTCAGTAAAAGTACTATGTAGATTTATTAGTTACTATTTGGGTAATAAGATTATTTACTAGTGTGAATCTTAGTTCTACTTATTGTCATTTCGACTAAAGAAACCGTTAGCTTTCATAATGGAGAAATCTTTCTTTGATTTATATTTTTATATTTTTTAGATGGTAGTCAATATTTTAATCTAATAAAATTCTAAGTTTTACAATACCTAGCTCATAGATAGAACTATTAACTTCACTTTTGCTTACAAATAAGGATAATAAAAAATCCCCAATACTAAAAGTATTGGGAAAATCATAATAAAAAATATTTTTTGTTTATTATTTTTTAATTTTTTCCATCAATATATTTTTCACGTAGTCTTAGAGCTGATGGGCAAACTGCTATGCCGCCTTCGCCTGTTTCTCTAAGTCCTGCAGGCAAGCTATCTCCAACTCTTTTTAAAGCATCTACGGCTTCATCAAATGTTACGAATACTTTTACTCCTGCCATTGCCATATCTGCACTTGCTAGGGCATTCATAACTCCGTTTGCATTTCTAATATTGCATGGGAATTCTACCATGCCTCCTATTGGATCACAGATTAGACCCATGATATTTAATAAGGCACATGTTGCTGCATTTTCTTGAGTTTGAATGTCGTATCCTCTTAAATAGCAAACAGCCGCTGCTGCCATTGCAGATGCTGCTCCTGTTTCTGCTTGGCATCCGCCTTCTGCGCCAGCAAATGTTGCATTATCAAAAATTACTTGGCCAACTTGTGTTGCTACTAGCATAGCTTCTTTTAACTTTTGATCATCATAATCATATTTATGATACATGGTCATAAGTGTTGCTGGAAGGATTCCTGAGCTTCCTGCTGTTGGAGCTGCTACGATTTGACCCATGGCTGCGTTTACTTCGCTTGTTGAAAGTGCCATTGCCATAGCTTTTGCAGCTGTATCTCCTAAAACTGTATCTCCACCTAGAAAATAATCATTCATCACTTTTGCATTGCCACCTGTCATTCCTGTTACTGAAACAACTGGTACTTCTAAGGCTGCATGTGATGAGTTTTTCATAACATCTAGAGTTCTTTGAAGTCTTTCAAATATTTCTTCTTCGCTTCTACCCGTGTTTTCTATCTCATCTTTTACAGATAGTTGCCAAAGGTTAGCGTTTTCTTTTTCACATCTTTCTTTTAATAATTCAAATTTAGTAAGCATAATCCCTTTCCTAATCTATATATTTTATAAAAGTAAAGTCTTTACCATTTTTAATTTTTTCAAGGGCTTCTGGTATAAGTGGTTCATCTAGTTCGCAAACTAGCATTACATTATCGCCATCTTTTATGGTTTTCATTTCGTGGATATTGTATCCATTACTATATAAAATATTTGAAACAAAGGCTATTACACCTTTTTGTTCGCCATAAGCCATAAATAAAGTTGGTCTTTTGGCATAATATTCTATAGGATTACCATATATTTTATTTATAACAATAGCACCACCACCTATGGATGAGCCTTGTATATCTATAGGATTTCTACCATCTGGATATTTAAATACCATTCTTACAGTATTGGGATGTACTTCTCCTAAATCCGTTTCTATAAATTTGTAATTAAGACCTGCTTCTTTTGCATATTCAAATGCATTTATTATTCTATCATCGTCTGGTCCATATCCCAAAACTCCGCCCACTAAGGCTCTATTTGTCCCATGTCCTTTATAAGTTTTGGCAAATGATCCATGCAAATAAAAATCTACTTCATTAAATCCTGGATCTACCATTCTCCTTGCAACATTTGCAATTTTTGCTGCACCAGCAGTATGGGAAGAGCTTGGACCAACCATAACAGGTCCTAGAATATCAAATATTGAAGCATTTACTGCCATAATTTCTCCTTATCTTTTCTTAAAATAAGCTAGCATAAAAACTATGCTAGCTTTATTTACTTTGCTTAAAATTTTCAGTCATTGTTAGGATTTTTAATAACTGGCATTGGTTTCCAATCTTTATTTTTTAAGATTACTTTATTGTAAATTTTATCAACTGCGTTTGCAATAGCAACATCACCTGAAATGTTTGCAGCTGTTCCAAAAGAATCTTGTGTCAAATAAAGGGAAATTAGTAAACTTGCCATTGCTGATTCTGGTGCTATACCAACCATTGGTAAAAATGGTAATGCACTCATTACAGCTCCACCTGGAGCACCGGGTGCTGCAACCATTGCTACACCTAAAGTTGCAATTAATGAAAGCATCAAGCCAAATGAATGTGGCAAGTTATACATATAAAGGATGGTGAAAACACATCCTGTAATAGTTATCATACTACCTGGCATGTGAACTGTCGCCCCTAAAGGCACAACAAATTCTGAAATTTCTTTACTAACACCATTATTAGCCGCACATTGTAAGTTAACTGGAATAGTTGCAGCTGATGATTGAGTACCTACAGCTGTCATATATCCTTTTACTTCATTTTTTATCATAGCAAAAGGATTTTTACCTGTATATGATCCTGAAATTGAGAACATAACTGTAACATAGATCAAATGTAAAATAATTATACAGATAAATATCTTCCAGAAGATGCTAAGTACAGCAAATACTGAACCAGTATAAGACATTTCTGCAAAGTTACCAAAGATGAAAAATGGTAAAACCGGTACTATTGCTGTTTCTAGTACTTTTACTATAACTGCATTAAATTCTGAAACTGCTTTGTATAATACTTCACCGCTTTTATTTTTTTTAAGCCAAGAAATAGAAATGCCCATCATAAATGCAAAAATTAATGCACTTGTTACATCAAAAAATGGTGTAATTGGTACTTCAAAATATGGTTTTAATCCATCTCCTTGAGCTGATACAATTGCATCAACTTGGCTAGATGAAATGAATTTTGGGAAAATGTTACTAGCCATCACATATGATAAGCTTCCACCTACAAGAGTTGATATGTAAGAAATCAAGACAGTAACTCCTAATAACTTTCCAGCACCTTCTCCCAAATCAGATATACCTTTTGTAACAAAGGCAAGTATCATAAGTGGAATAATAAATGATAAAAATGAACCAAATATTTTTGAAAATGTAACTGCAATTCTAGTAATTCCTACAGGTAAATAAGCTCCTGCTAAAATACCTAAGATAATTGCAATAATTAATTTTGGAACAAGTCCAATCTTTTTAAAACGCCCCATAATATTCTCCTAATAATATATTTTTGTATAAAGCTTTATATCAAGCTATATCATATCACGTTTTTTCATAAAAGAAAATGATTTCATAAAAAAAATTTAAAATTTTAAAACATTTAAGTATTTTATTAAAAAATAACTAGTGTTTAAAACAGAATATAGTATATAGATAATTTTATATCAAATTAGTGAATTTAAAACCGTTGGAAAAAACCAACGGTTAAATTATTGTATTTACTTGTTAATTATTTGCAAGTACCAGCTTTTTGGTATCTTTCTTCAATAACATCCCAGTTTACTAATTTCCACCATTCTTCTAAGTATTTTGCTCTGGCGTTTTGATAGTCTAAATAGTAAGCGTGTTCCCAAAGGTCATTTCCTAAAATAGCTTGTTTACCTTCTAGAATTGGGTTATCTTGATTTTTAGTAGAAATTACTTCAAGTTCTCCATCATTAATTACTAGCCATGCCCATCCTGAGCCAAATTGTCCTTTACCAGCTTCTTCGAATTCTTTTTTAAATTCTTCAAATGATCCAAATTTTTTATCTATAGCTTCTTTTAATTCACCAACTGGTTTACTTGACCCACCTGGTTGCATAGTATTCCAGAATAGATTGTGATTTAGTACTCCGCCTAGGTTATTGATAAGTTTTTGTTTTTTATCAGCATCATCTGTAATATCATCAATGGATTTTAGTAGGCATTTTGGACATTCTTTTTCTTCATACTCACTGCCTTCTAAAAGTTTATTTGCTGTATCTACATAAGTTTGATGGTGTTTATCATGGTGAAACGTCATTGTTTCTCTTGATATAACTGGCTGTAGAGCATCATATTCATATGGTAATTGCATTAATTTTAGCATATTATAAACTCCTTATGATTATTCTTATTAAAACTAGGCTCTATGCCTTAGTAATATTATTATACCCGTTATTGATAATAAATATCAATATCATTCATTTGTTTGTGTTTCTCCGCTAAAATTTACCAATGCTGTTACTGCATAGCTAAGGACAAGCTCCCCACAAGGATCATATGCCATAAGTTTCTGGCTAATAAAACCATCCTTACCTTCTCTTCTTACTTTTTTATCAACGGTTTCTACTTTTATATTATAAATAGTATCAGGATAAACTGGCTTTATCCACTTAGCTTCATCTACAGAAACTCCAGCCACCACACAATCAGCATCAATACCAGTTTTTACCCATTGAGCCCAAAAAGCCATATTAGCAAATGAACCAGATGCAATTATTCTTCCAAATCTAGATTTTTCTGCCGCTTTTTTATCTATATGAATAGGTCTTGGATCAAATTTTTTGGCATATTCGATAATCTCTTCTTCCGTAAAGGAAACAGATTCTATCTCTTCGTCAAAAACTTGTCCTACTTTATAATCTTCAAAATACATACTTACCTCATTTCTTATAACATTTTTTATACCCCTATCTTGATAATAAATAACAATATATTAATGCAAACTAAAAGCACCCTATTTGGATGCTTGCGAAGATTCTATTGCTTTTTTAATATTTTCTTTTAATTTTGCTTGTTGGTCTTCAGATACTAGACTTCCTTCTACTGGATCGCCTATTACATTACCATTTTTGTCTACTACTATTGTTGTTGGATATACGAATATATTTTCTAAATAATCTTTCATATCTCCCTCATAGTCTACTGCTAGTGCCTTGTAGGTTGGTTTTTTTTCTTTTATTATTCTTTGATAAGCTTCTTTTGTAGAGTCATCGTAATTTACATCTGTACACATTGATACAAAGTCTACGCCATCATCTTTTTTAAGTTCATCTGCTATATTATTTAATTCATCCATTTCTTCGACACACGCTGAGCAACCTGTAAACCAAAGGTTTATTACTGTCGCATCATTTTTTGCTATATCTTCATTAGTAAATGGATTACCGTCTTGGTCTTTTGCTGTAAAATTTGGAAGAGTATTTTTATCTGCCATTTTGGAAGAATCTTTTTCTTCCACAGTCATTTCTTTATTATCAGTTTTTTGATCTTCTTTTTCTGCTGGTATTTCAGCTTTTGTTTCATTTTTCATCTTTTCATCATTTGCCTGCTTATCATTATTTTGGCAAGCTGCCAGGAGAAGCCCTAGCATGATAATTGTGTAAATATTATTTACTTTTCTCATTTTTGCTCCTTTGTATAAAAAAAAGAGGAAGATATGGCTTTTGTTGGACAAGATTTTGTACATTCATGACACCTTATGCACTCTAAGTGGCCAGTATTTTTTCTAATATCTACATCCATTTTACAAACTCTTGCGCATTTTCCGCATTCGATGCACTTATCTTTATCTACATCCATTTGATAAAATGAATATTTATTAAAAAATGAATAAAAGGCACCTAGCGGGCAAATCCACTTACAAAACGGTCTATAAAATAAAATAGATAATATTATTGTTGCAACAAGTATGCCAAGTTTTAGGTTAAATAGATTTCCTAAAGCTAGCCTTAATGAAGGAGATTTAATCGCAAGAGGTATAGCTCCCTCGATTATTCCTTGGGGACAGATATATTTGCAAAAATATGGAGGAATCACTTCATATCTATCACCCGCTATAAAGGCTAAAGCTATAATAAGCGAGAACAATATTATATATTTTATATATCTTAGGGGTTTTAATTTTTTTGTGGAGAGTTTTTTGCTAGGTATTTTGTGAACTAAGTCTTGAAACCAACCCATGGGACAGAAGAAACCACAAATGAGTCTTCCAAACATTACTCCAAAAAATGCCATCATGCCAAAAACGTAATATGAAAACTTGTACTTTTTTGACCCCATAACTGCTTGCATAGATCCAATTGGACACGCTCCTGCTGCTCCTGGGCAGGAATAACAATTAAGTCCTGGCAAGCATAATTTTTTTGTAGGACCACTGTAAATTTTGCCCTTAAAAAAGTTTGGTATATGAAAATTATAGGCCAAGGCTGTTAGGGCTTGAATTTTATGTCGGCCAATGTTTTTTATCTTATCCAATGCCTATACACTCCAAGCACAGGTTGATTGCCTTGGTAAATACACTATTTACTTCACCTCTATAAGCACCATATACCACAAAGCTTATAGAAATTATTAATAATATTTTGCTAATTATTTTTTTGTCCTTTTCTATCATATCTTTACCTCATAATCAATGATAGCAAATAAAGAATTAATTTTCTGTTAAGAATGAAATAACAAATGTAGATCCTGAAGATTTATTATCCAAAACTGTTATTTTAGCACCTAGAGAATCTACAATTTCCTTAGAAAGTGCCAGTCCAATACCAAAACCTTCGCCAGATCTAGAATAATCCGCTTGATAGAAAAGATCAAAAATCCTTTCTTTTTGTTCATCTGTCATACCTATGCCAGTATCTGATATTTCGATGATAGTATTGCATTTTTCTTTTTTGGTAATAATTTCTATAGATCCATTTTCATTATTATATTTGATTGCATTTTCGATAATATTAAATAATAGTCTTTGAAGGAGTGTATCATCAGTTTGTAGGCATAAATCTTCATCTTTTATAAAGTTTACCGATAAATTTTTATTTGCAATCTTATCTTCTAAATCAAACAAAATTTCTTCAATCAAACTTCCTATACAAACCTTGCTAATGTTTGCTTCTTGATTTTTAGAAAACATTAAAACAGCTTCTATTAAATTTTTAAGTTTTTCAATATTTTCATCAATTTTTTCTACAAAAACTGCTTCTTCTTTACTTATATTTTTTCTTTTATAAACATCCACTTGAGCTTTCATAACAGCAACTGGCGTGCGCAGCTCATGGGCTACATTTGCCGAAAAATCCTTTTGTTTCTTATAATCCTTATAAATTCTTGCCATAAGTTGATTAAAACTTTTTGATAAATCAACTATTTCACTAGAACCATCCTCTACTAAAAGTTTTTCAGAAAAAGTTTCAGGCTTATTTATATCAATTCTGGCAATGTTTTTTTGTAAATTTTTAAGTGGTTCTAAGATTTTTGAAATAATCAAAGCAAATATCAAAGATCCTATTATAATAACAATACCTGTTACAAGAAAAGTATAGATTCTAAAGTCTGCTGTAGATTGCAAATGTGCATTATTTACAGTGACCACTACAGAATTGCTATAGGATGGCATATATCTTTCAATTTGCTTTAGCATTTGTTCAGTCATTTCTATTTGCTTTTGATTAACCATATAGTTTGTAATACTAATCATAGCTATAAAAATAATTACAACAGCAGAAATCAATTTAAATACAATAGATTTGTATAATTTATCAGCTTTCATAAATCCTGTAGCCTTTACCTATTACATTTTGAATTTTATTTTCTCCGCTAAGTTCTTTTATTTTTTTTCTCAAAGATGACATATGAACGCGTACCGAGTTTGAAAAACTATCAGCATTAGAATCCCAAACATGGTCTATTAATTCCTCACTAGATACAAAACGCTCTTTATTTAAGAATAAATATTCCAAAATACCAGTTTCTTTTTGTGTAAGATTTAATTTTTGATCACTAACAAATGCTTCACGAGTCATAGTGTCAAATTTCATATTACCAGCTTCTAGAATAGTTGATTCTGTAATAGATTTACGACGTAAAAGTGCACGCATACGAGCATCAAGTTCCTTTAAATCAAAAGGTTTTACCATATAATCATTAGCACCAAAATCAAGTCCTTTGACCCTATCATCTATGTCAGACCTTGCTGTAAGCATAATAATGTTTACTTCTTGGTTAAACTTCCTAACTTCATCTAAAACCTCAAACCCATCTTTTTTTGGCAAATTTATATCTAAAATAATTATGTCATAATTTTCTATATAAGCCATTTCTATAGCTTCTTCACCGTTTACAGCCTTATCAACTGCGTAGCCATAAGTACTAAGTCCTTCTTCTAATAAATTTAATAAATCTAAATCATCTTCTACAACTAAAACACGCATATTTACCTCCATTTTATTTTGATTATAGCATATTGACGGATTAAGTTGGGGTAAAGAGATTATTTAAATTACAATTATTATACTAAAATAATGCATTAGCTTTCTATTTTATTTCTCACTTTAAATACCAAGGAGCAGGTCTGTAGTGGCAGCAAAGACCCATTTGGTCCTTCCCCTCCACCACATCTTCACCTACGAATGGCAATGATTTGTATAAGTTCACTCCGCGAATTCTTTTTTTGTATATGTAACTTTTATTTTAAATTTTCTGAGATTCCGACATTGCCTCTTTTACTAGATAAAAACAAAATGAAATTTTACACAAATATTTCCCTTCTCCTATTTCTTAAGTTTATATACTATGACTAATCTCCTACATCTATAGACTCCCACCTCATTGTTATTTCGACCGTAAAAGCCAGAGGATTTGGAGTGGTGAAATCTTTCTTATAGGCTTGTAATTGATGGAATTTTATTTTCTAATAAATCTAGAACTACGTTTTACAAATATCTAACTCTTAAATAGATCTCTCGGATATGCTCGAGATGACAATGGGTGTGAATATTTCATATTAATTTAACTTTCTTATATACTGAGTTAAAATATCTATATTAATATAACTTAATTTTAAGATTGGGTGAATTTTCAATTGTTATTTCCCCTATATAAAATCAGAAGTAATCCCACAGAAATATATCTCCACTTTCATCTTTTAAAGATATGTACAATGCCAATCTTCTCAATCTCTAGTCAATTAATACATTGTAATTTCAGTCACCTAAAAATCTATTGACTTTGAGTTTTCGTAAATATTTGGAGTGAAGAAATCTTTTTTTGAGTCAGAACTTTCTAAATTTTGATGATGATTTATTAATAAATAAACAAAAAATTTTATTAAAAAAGACCAGCCTCGGCTAGTCTCTGTTTTGTAATTATAAAAAATAAATAACTACTATTAATAAAGCAAATATTGGATAAGAAAATTTACCCAATTATTAAAAATTTTACTACAGGTATTTTAATTCTTTTCAGGCAAATATTTCCAATATTTCTTTGGCATATTTGCTTGCATTAGTTTTTTGTTTTTTCGCTCATCTATACCAATTGCATCGTAAAATCCTCGCCAGGCATCTTTAAAAATCACTTCTTTTTGGCTTTCTACTGCATCCATTTCTAGAATTTCTAATTCTTCATAGCTTCCAAACTCACATACACTTGCTTTTTGTCGGTTTTTATCATAAATTATAAATTTTTCCGCTGGCATTCTTCTTAAAAAGTGCAGGGTAAGGTGAATCAAAATATCATTTTCCGGTGTGATTTCGGCTAATAAATATTCATCTTGGATTTCTCTAAATCTTGTAAATCCCTTGTAGGCGTGAGTTTCGTGATTAAAATTATGCACTATCCTATTAAATGTTACTGCTGATTTTTTAGCTGAAGTTAGGTAGGCATTTCCATAAATCAAAGAGCTTTTTATAGTAATAGCAATTATTTCCTCTTTTTTAGGGTGCTTTGATTTAAAAACTTTAAAAACATTTTCAAAAAAATCTTTGCCAACATTGTCTCTGACGCTTGTTATTACTCGCTCAGACTTTACTAGGTTAGTTTTTATAATTTCACTTTCTAAAAAATTCATCTGATCTGTTTTAGTTTTTATCTCACATTTGCCAATTTCCTTGTATTTTTCAAAAATAACTGTAAAAAGACCATCAATGCTTCCGTCATAATAATATATCATACTAAACCACATCAAACATTGATAGTTGCTTGTAATTACTATCATCTGGAGCGCTCAATAGATTTTTTAGTTCATTTTTATTTTTAAAGCTCAATCCCCTGTAGACTCCATTTACCGTTATAAAATGCTGAGCCCTTTTCGTTGAGATTTTTAATGCTTTTAGGCTATCATAGGTCAATTTTCTAAACTCACGCGCTCTAATGATGCGATTTGCATAGATTCTACCAAAGCCTGGTACTTTCATCAATTCATAATAAGAAGCTTTATTTATTTCAATAGGGAAACGTTCTATATTATTTATTGCCCAATTACTTTTTGGATCAATTGATAAATCAAAGTTTGCTTCACTTAAAGATAGCAAATCATCTGCCTTAAATCTGTAAGCACGCAACAAAAAATCTGCTTGATATAACCTGTGTTCCCTTAAAAGTGGTGTTTTATCGATACCTGCTGTATATTTTGATTTTACTACAGGAACAAAACCTGAATAATATACACGTTTTAAGGCATAAGTATTGTATAGTTTTTCACTTGTTTTTATTATTTCCAAATCAGATTCTCTATTTGCTCCAATAATCATTTGCGTAGTTTGCCCTGCTGGTAAAAATTTTGGTGTGTGGGCAAATTTTTGCCTATCAGCTCCATATACCATCATTTCATTTTTTACATTAGCCATAGGTTTTGTAATATCTACAATTTTTTTCTCTGGTGCCAGAAGTGACAAGGCTTTTTGAGTTGGTAGTTCTATATTTATCGACATCCTATCGACCAAAAGTCCCATTTTTTTGACCAAATCAGAACTTGCTCCAGGTATTGCTTTCATATGTATATATCCATTAAATTTGTATTTATATCGCAATAGTTCTGCAACTTTAACCAATCTCTCCATAGTATAATCTGGATTTTTTGCTATACCAGAGGACAAAAACAATCCTTCGATATAGTTTCTGCGGTAAAAATTCATAGTAAGATCTGCTATTTCCTCTGGAGTAAAAGTAGCTCTTATAGTGTCATTTTCCCTGCGATTTATACAATATTCACAACTATAAATGCAAGAATTTGTCATCAAAATTTTTAAAAGTGAAATACATCTACCATCTTCAGAATAAGAATGACATATCCCACCCATTGACCCATTACCAAGGCCTTTATTTTTATTTTTTCGATTAGATCCACTGGATGAACAAGATACATCATACTTTGCCGCATCTGCTAGAATCTCTAGTTTTTCTCTAATATCCATAGTAAGTCCTCAAAATAAATTTCACTAATATAATCTCTTGTATGCTAGTAAACATTATACTTTTAAGTCACTTACTGTCTATGTATTGATGATTATTGGTAAAGATATATAAAAAACAAGCCTAAGAATAAGCTTGTTTTTAAAAAATCTTTCATTTTTTTATTTTAGGTCTTCTAATAGTTCTTTTACATCTTCTACTACTAAACTTTCTTTTCCTTCATAAGTTGAGTTGTACTCAAGGACAAGATCTGCATTTGGTGTGTATTTTTTATATAATTTTACAAAGCTTTTTAATTCATCGTAATCTTCTGATACACTTAGATGTTGATCGTGCTTACCGTCATTGGTATGGATATGGTAGGAAACAATTTTGTCTTTTAAATTTTCGATTACATTTTCTAGATCCCAACCATTTGCTTTTACATGTCCAATATCGATTAATGTATTCTCTTCTCTGTTTTGAATAGCTTTAATAAATTCTTCTTCATCAAAAAGTGAATTTTTTCCAACACCAGCATTTTCAATTACAAGAGGGGTTTTTGACCATCCTTTAATCTCGTCAAGATTTTTAAAAGCATTTTTTATCATTTCTTGCTTTTCTTCAATAATTTTATTATTTGTATGAAAAACTATGTATTTTGGTTTTAAAGCTTTGTCAAATTCTAGAGATTGCTTATATAATTCGATTGTTCTATTGTATAAATCACTACCTTTTGGAGCACTGTGGTCTGTTTGTAGGTATGGTCCATGGAAAGTTATTGAATATTCTTTTAATCTATCTATATTTTCATTTACTTCTCTGATAAAATCTTCAGAATTGTTGAAAATAAATAATTCAATACCTACTTCATCTTTGCTAAAATGATCTAGGATTTTTGTTACACTCATTACACTTTCTGGCTTGTACATATTTGTACTAATATAAATCATCTTATCTCCTTGTAATATTTTCTTCGCTAACATAGTCAAATAAATTAATAAATTTATCTACCAATACAATATTTATATCATCTCCCACTTTTATCGAGTGGTTTTCTGAAGTTAGGCAAGCAGTTGTGTTTGCCAAATCAAAGTGATATGAAGTTACAGATCCTAAATTTTCTAGGTATCTAACCTTAACTTTAATTGAATTTGCAGTATTTTCATCAACCAATCTTATATTTTCTGGCCTGATGCCTAGATAATATTTATCACTCAGATTCTTGCTAATAGCATGTAGAATTGAACTTTCTGGAGCAAATCTTCTTTCATGGTCAAATATCAAATGATTTTCCTTATAGGAAACTAAAAATATATTCATAGGAGGAGATCCAATAAATTTTGCTGTAAATATATTTGCAGGATTGTTGTAAATTTCATCAGGACTTCCAACCATTTGAATTTTTCCTTCACTCATTAAAACAATTTTCTGAGCAACTGTCATAGCTTCTACTTGGTCGTGAGTAACATAGACAAAAGTCATATTAAAATTATTATGCAAACGAACAAGCTCACGGCGGGCTTGTAATCTTAATTGTGCATCTAGATTTGAAAGTGGCTCATCAAGTAGCAAATATGAAGATTTTTTTGCAAGAGAACGAGCTAAAGCTACCCTTTGTCTTTGTCCACCTGATAGTTGGTTTGGTTTTCTATCTTTATATTCATTTAAAGCTAGCATATCCAAAACATTTTTTAATCTATAATCTATTTCTCTTCTTTCAACTTTATTTGCCTTTAGTCCATATGTTATATTTTCTTCTACTGTCATATGAGGATAAAGAGCGTAGTTTTGAAAAACCATTGAAACATCACGATCGCCCGGAGCTACATCATTTACCAATCTTTCATTCATAATAAGATTCCCTGAAGATATTTCTTCAAGTCCTGCAATCATTCTAAGAGTGGTAGACTTGCCACAACCTGATGGTCCAAGTAATATTAACCTTTCGCCAGGTTCTACTTTTAAATTTAGTTGAGGAATTACAACATTTTCCCCATATCTTTTTTCGACATTATCAAAAATAATTTCTTTCATTCTATTTCACTCCTGATCCAGCATAGGTGCTTATAATATATCTTTGGAAGAATAGATATAAAATAATTGGTAAACTCATTGTAATAACTGAAACTGCCATAGCAATTGGAAAATCTGTTCCCCCTTCTGCTGACATAAACATTTGTAAGGCTAATGGCAAGGTAAAATGATCACGTGATTTTAAAATCAATGTAGGCCATACAAATTCATTCCAAGAGTTAATAAAAAACATAATCCCAGAAGAAACTACTGCTGGTAAAACAATTGGAAAAATAATATCTTTCATAATATGAAAATCAGATACATTATCCATTTTTGCAGCTTCAGTTAGTGATTTTGGAATAGTTCTCATAGATTGTCTAATTAAAAATATTCCTGCTACATCTGCAAACTGAGGCAAAGCCACTCCTATTAACTTATCAGCAAGACCCAGTTTCGAAATCAATAGATAATTTGGCACCATAGTTACTGTAAAAGGTATGAACATAGTCACTAGCATTAGAAAATAAATAACATTTTTACCCTTAAAATCAAAATAAACTAGACCATAGGCTGCAAGTACACTTGTAATTATCTTAAAAATTGTTACTGTTGTTGCTATAAAAAATGAATTAGCTATGATTTTTTTAATAGGTAATCTTTGAGCTACATATCTAAACGATTCTAAAGTTGGATTTTCTGGTATAAGTCCCATAATATTATTTGCACTTTCTTGCATAGTTTTAAATGAATTTGAAATTGCAAAGATTATCGGAAAAATCATGAGTACAACGAAAATTAGTAGGATAAGATGGGTTACCCATTCATGTTTAGTTTTCATAGTATACTCCTTTTTCAATATATTTATATTCTAAAAATAAAAGAATAGCAAAAATTAACATAGTAATCATTGATAAGGCTGCACTAACTCCTGTCCTATAATATACAAAAGCTTCGTGATATGATTGGTAAATTAAATTTGATGAAGCATAGTTTGGTCCACCTTGGGTTACTACCTTTATAGGAGTAAATATAAATTGTAAGCCCTGTACTATTGATGTTATTAAAACATAAATACCAGTTGCTGATGACATTGGTATCACAATATCTTTAAATAATTTGAAATTTCCAATCCCTTCAAGTTTTGCAGCTTCTATTACTGATTCATCTATTCCTAGTATCCCACCTAAAAGCACGATATAGTTATAACCAAAACTTTTCCAAGAAGCTATAAGCGATAAACCCGCAATTACCCAGCCTTCAGTTTTTGACCAATTCGGCATAGCTAATCCGATTTTTCTAAGAATAATTGCAACAGGTCCAGCCACTGGATTTAGAATCCAAACAAAAAGTATAGACCCTATTACAAGTGAAAGGATTGAGGGTAAGAAAAATGTTTTTTTGTAAAATTTTTGAAACTTACTTATCATGAACCTTGAAACAAAGGCTAAGATATAAGGAATTATAAAATTTAAAATTAGCATTATTAAAATATAAAAAAATGTATTTATAAAAATTTTTCGTAAAATTGGATCATTTACTAATAGGGCATAATTAGATAAACCTACAAATTTCTTTGTAGGTTTGATCATGTTCCAATCGAAAAAACTTAAATACAAGGTATATATAAATGGGACAAACACGAATATTGCAAAAGCAAGTAGTGCTGGAAACATTAATATATATGGCTTAAGTTTCTTCATTTTTTACTCCATTATTTGGTTAATTTCCTCTTGAGTTTGAGTCATAGCATCTTCTGCTGATTGTTGACCGCCAAATATTTTATCTCTCATATCAAGAAGCATTTGTTCAGCTTGAAGTCCTGCATCTCCTGGGAATGATGCCCATGGAACTACATATGGCATTTGTTCAATAGCTGGTTTCATTAATTCATTTTCTGCTAAAAAGTCTTTTAATCCCTTAGGATCTTCATCAACACCCTTTCTTGGAGGCACATAACCTGTTCCTTTTGTCCATTCAGCCATTGATTCTACACTATAAAGATATTTTTCAAATTCCCAAGCAGCTGCTATTTGTTTTGGATCTTTAGCTGTTATTGCAAGCATCGAACCACCTGCTGGTAATTTTCTTTCTTTATTACCAAATGTTGGGGAAAGTGTTGTTTCTACTTTAAATTGTGCGCCTTTTTCAACAGCTGCTCTTTTTGCAATTGTTGTATAATACATTGCAACTTCACCATTTGTAAATGCTTGAAGCCCTTCATCAAATCCTAAGTTTACAGCTGATTTATCTTCATTAAGCATATCTGCCATAAGTTGCATAGCTTCAAAACCTTCTTTTGTTGCAAAGCTAGCTTTTGGTTTTTGATCTTCTAATTCAATCATTTTCCCACCGTTAGATTCAATCATTGCTTGTTGGGCCCAAAAATCTGCCGGTTCCTGTTCATAGAAACCATACTTGCCAGTTTTTTCTGAAACTACTTTTGCATATTCTCTAACTTCTTGCCAAGTTTTTGGAGTTTTATCACCAAGTCCTGCTTCTTCCATCAAGTCTCTGTTTATGTATAAAATTGGGTTTGAAAGTGAATATGGAATGCCCACTTGATCACCATTATTATTTTTAGCAAGATCAAGTACATTTGGTAAGAAATTGTCTTTTAAGAACGTCTTATCCTCTGGATCATATTGGTCTATTGCATCTTGTGGAGATACATAATCAAAGTTATTTGAGAAATATTCAAGGAAAGCCCAACCCACTTGTACAATATCAGGTGTATTGCCTGTGGCTTCTTCCGCTTGTAAATTTTGCATTAGACCCTTATACATATCAGGATTAAATCTTGCAACTACTTTTATATCGTCATGTTCTTCATTAAATTTGTTAACTAATTCTTCAACAGTAGTCCCACCCTGAGTTTCAGCATTTACATGCCAATACTCAATGGTAGTAACATCACCACCATTATCCTTAGTTCCTTTCATATCATCTTTCGTATCTGTTTTTGCTACATTCGTTGCTTGCTTATTGCTACTAGGATCTTTATTTTCTACACTTTCAGCTTTTGTAGAATCAGTGGTATTATCATTTACGGACTGATTATTTCCACATGCACTAAGACTAGACATTATTACTAAACTTAATACAATATTTGAAATTTTTTTAAAATTAATCAAAATATACTCCTTTATACACACATTAATATAAATATATAATAAAAATTTATTATGAAAATATTCTTAATTATTTGTAATAATTTTGTAAAAGTTTTGATGGATATGAGGAATATACAAAAAATAAGATTCACACTTTTAAACTAACGGATCAAACTACATATACTGGTGTGGGAGCTAAAGGCGATTTTGATCTACCACAAAAGAAGATATGCTAGATGCTGTTGTACCAGCAAATACTATTACAGTTAAATATGGACTTGTAACAAATATTAGATTTGGATCATAGTTCATGGTAAAACTGGTTAATTTAGGGCTTTTTTATTTACTTATCTATTAAAGAAGGTAAAATAAATCAAGGAGGATAATCATGAAAATTAACAATCTAAATAAAACTCTGCTTGCAGCATTTATGGCAGTAACTCTTGCATCATGCTCAAATTCTAGTGCTCCTCAATCAGATGCAGCTGCAAATGAATCTGCAGATACAGAAGTTGTCGCTGAAAACTCTGATATTATAGATGAATCTATAAAAGAAGATAGCGAAAATAATAAACCTGCTGATAGTGAAGTAGTTGAAGATAAAGAAAGCACAAAAAACTCAGATAATAAAGAAATTTCCAGCGATAAAAAATCAACTATAGATGTTGAGAAAAAAGAAGATTCTTCTACTGAAAACAAAGAAGAAAATAATGATAAAAAAGATACTACAGCAGAAGATAAAGAAGAAAATAATAGCCAAGATAATATAAACTACCAAGAAAAAGATGGATCTTATATCTCAAATCTTGTATCATCAAAAAATGGTGATCGTGATCCACAAATGGGATTATCTAGTTTATCTGATCTAAACATAGAAAATAATTCCTTAATTCTAGAAGGTAGCATAGATTATTTACAAAATCCAGACAGCTATGACAACTCAGAAGATTATGATAAAGCAACTTATAACTTCAAAATAAATAGTGATACAAAATTCCAAGCTGTAGGTGGTTTAGCAGAGCCAAAAATATTTAGTCCAGAAGAGTTTGTAAAGTACTATAATGAAGTAAAAGACTCTGGACTAGCTTTAAAAATAGAAGTAAAAGACGGTGTAGCTACAACAGTTTCAATAGCTTCATAATTTTAATTTAAAAAGTAGAACTCATGTAAGTTCTACTTTTATATTGCAATTAAAAATTAAATCTCTATGGTATTTTTATATAACAATTTATTTCATCTATTAGCTTATTTGTAAAACCAGCTAAGTTGCTTATGAGCTGAACCCGTAAACACGGGATAACTTAATAATATTTTAAGAGGAATGTAATCTCTGTAATCAACAGGTGACATTCCGTTTAATTTTGTCTTTATCCTGTCTTCGTTGTACCTTTATATATATTTCTATTTCTTTTCTTAAATACTCATAATTCTTAAATTTTACACCATAGTACATTTCTTGTTTGAGTATACCAAAGAAGTTCTCCATTGGTGAATTGTCTAGACAATTGTCTTTTTTTAGCATTGTATTAGTTAGTTTAATTGTAGGATGGTGACTTATTGTATAGCTGATTATCTCACTGTTGTACACATCAAGGATCGGTGATAAATACAATCTTTGTTCATATTCTTTGATTTTAAATTCTGTTACATCTGTTAACCATATCTGCTTAGGTCTTTTAACTTTAAAGTTACGGTTCACTAGGCTAGGAGCAACTTTTCCTATCCTACCCTTGTATGATGAGTATTTTCTTGACCTAGTTTTAAATTTAGTAAATAAGAGTCCTTCTTGTTTCATTATTCTTAATAGTTTACTACTAAGCCTTTGTTTAAAGATGTTCTTCTAGAATCTGAAGTGTTATCTTTGTCTTTTACTTGCTTCTGCCTCTTTCAGTAGCAAGTCTTGAAACTTTTTTAAAATAGTATTTGCATCTTAAGATATTTGTTTTCTTCTCTAAGTCTAATTGGTTCTTCTCTTTCAAATTCTTCTATTGGTTTTTCGTTCTTAGATTTCTTATCTGATTTATACATATCTATCTTAGGTCTTCATCTATTATCTTCTAGCCTAGATAAAGCACGTTATCTATATGCTTTCTCCCATCTAGATACTTTAATCCATTAACAAGATTGAAGTACTTAGCAGTCTCTCTAAAGTATTATTGGTATGCCTATATCGGTATTACAGATAGTTTAAATTCACTAGTGTATTTATTGTTATTTTGCTCTTTTTAGTTAAGTTATCAAAGCCTGCAAATTTGTATTTAATTATCCAATTTTTTAATGCTGAATCAGGAATCTTATATTTTTATCAATCATTTCTCATCCACCAGATTCACCAGATAAGTATTCCAACATTAGTTTTATTTTAAATTCTTTTTTGTATTTTGGCATAAAAAAACCCCTCCATCCGTATTCCGGATTTTGGGGTACAGCTCATTATCTTAGCGGGTTTTATTTATATATTATTTTGCAAGTTCTGCAACTTGGCTTTCTGGCATATCGTACTCAAAATCCCAAGGATCTTTAGATTCTGCATATCTAGCAAATATAGAAATAATTGCAAAAGCTGCTAGTAAGTATTGGTAGAATAAGTATGGCATAATATCTACTGGAGCTAGCAATCCTTCAGTAAACTTCGCTGCGACAAGTAATTGGATTCCATAAGGAATGATTCCTTGGCCAATACATGCAAATATATCTAGTAATGAAGCTGATCTTCTAGGGTCTACTTTATAATCATTTGAAAGTCTTTTTGCAATTGGTCCTGCTATTACAATAGAAACTGTATTATTAGCAATAGCAATATCCATTAAAAATACTATTAGGCAAATGCCAACCTCTGCTGACTTTTTACTTTTTACAAATGATAATATTTTGTCGTTGATAAAATCTAAGCCACCTTCTTTATTTACCATATAAGAAAGTCCACCTATCATCATTGATAGTAAGAATATTTCATTCATAGATGCAAAACCATCATAGATCAATTTTGATAATGCTATAAAATCAAATCCATTTTGGAAAAGCATAATTAAGCTTGAAAAGATTATTCCACTAGTTAATACGACAAATACATTTACTCCTACAATGGCAGTTATTAAAACTAATAAGTAAGGCAATACTTTTATAATTTCAACTGGACCTGTTTCTATTGGAACTGTTGAATCAGGTCTACCTAAAACTATAAATAAAATAATAGCTACAATTGCTGCAGGTAGGGCAATCTTTAAGTTCATTCTAAACTTATCTTTCATGCTTACATTTTGTGTTTTTGTAGCTGCTATTGTAGTATCAGATATAATTGATAAGTTATCACCAAACATAGATCCGCTAACAAGGGCTGCAAGGCTCATTGCAACATTCAAACCTGCTCCTTGGGCTAAACCAATTGTTACTGTAGTAAGCGAGGATACTGTTCCAACTGAAGTACCTGTTGCTGTTGCCATAAATCCTGCTATTACAAAAATACCTGCTATTATTAAGCTTGGTGGTATAAATCTAAGTCCTAAATTTACTACTGCATCACGTCCCCCGCTTGCTTCTGCTACTGCTGAAAATGCACCAGCCAGTAAGTAAATCAAGCACATAGAAATAATATCTTCGTTTCCACATCCTTCAATAAAAGTTGCAAATTTCGTATTTAAATCTTCTTTAAAAATAATAAATGCTGAAATAACCGCTACAAAAGCTGCAACTGGTGCTGGCATTTGGTAAAAAGCCATATCCACACCTTGATTTTGTAAAATTATGCCTGTTACAAAGTAAATTACTATAAATACCAAAAACGGTATTAAGGCATATCCTCCAGATCTTTTCTTTTTATTTTCCATATTATATCCTATTCATTTATTGCTTCTGGCATTTCTCCTAATTTTGCATTCTTACCATATTTATTGATTGCATATATAAAAGCATCTAAATTTTCTATTGGTGTTCCTACTGGCGAACCACAACCTGTTGCTGCAATATATCCGCTTTTTGCATCTCCTGCTTTTTTTATGCAGTCTTTTACAGATGCTATTACATCATCAATAGTTCCGTAACGCATTACTTCAACTGGTGGTATATTTCCTACAACTATCAATTTATCTTCTATTTCTTTTTTACAAGCTTCTAGATCTTCACAATTGTCTACACTATAAAAATCTATGTCTAAATCTTTGTAATATTTCCATTGCTTGTTCGTATGCCCGCAAATATGTAGATTTGGTTTTACACCATTTAATTCATAATATAGGTTTAATTGTTTTTTTAGATATGGTAGGGCAAATTCTTTTACTTGCTTTGGGCTTAAAATATCATCGCAGCCAACTGGATCTACAACCATCACACTAGTTGGACCAAATTCATCTTTAA
Organism: Anaerococcus octavius; assembly: GCF_900445265.1. GTDB lineage: Bacteria > Bacillota > Clostridia > Tissierellales > Peptoniphilaceae > Anaerococcus > Anaerococcus octavius. Next base: position 1,731,788 of record NZ_UFTA01000002.1, on the reverse strand, counting down.
AAACTTTTGCCCAAGCCATATTTGCTTGAACGCAAAATTCTAAAAGTTCCTTTACCTTATCCGGTTGTTTTCTTAAATCTCTTAGAAGTTTTTCTATTGGTCTAATTGCTGCTGCTGTAGTAATCGGTCCTGGTATTTCTGTTTCTATGCTCATATCCGGAAATCTTTCTTTTTGAATATGAGCTCTTTCTAATTTTGGAGCTAAAACTTCGTTAGTATATGGGTTTGGTATTTCTACTAAATCCATATTAAGCTCATCTTCCATTAAAAATTCATCTATATAGTCTATATCATTTTCTGGAAAAAATAATTTTGATCCTAGAGCATGACCCATGGTTCTTAGGCTCAATTCTTCTGTTAAACCTACCATTTTATAATGATCGTATTTGTATTGGACTATATCTGACAATTTGTCTACATCATCCATATCTCTTATGGTATAACCAAGCTCATTGGCAATTATTCTATTAGTACTCATAATAGCAAATGGTATATGATCTACTCTCTCGCCACTTAAATAAGCTCCTGTTCTTTCTGATGAAGTCATTTCTGGTTTGTAGTCTTTCATTTTTTCATAAAGTTCTTCTTTATCCATAATTCCTCCTTAGCTTTATTGGTAAATTGCTTCTGGCATTTCTCCTAGTTTGGCATCTTTACTATATTTTCTAACTGCATAGACAAAGGCATCTATATTTTCTTTTGGTGTTCCTGGACCAGTTCCGCAACCAGTTGCACAAATGTAGCCATGCTTACAATCCGCCCCTTTTTTTATGCAAATTTTTACAGATTCTATTACATCATCTATGCTTCCATTCCTCATAACATCAACTGGTGGTACATTGCCCATAAGACTTAATTTATCTTCAATTTTATCCTTGCACTCAGCTAGATCATGGCAATTATCTACACTAAAAGATTCTATATCAAATTCTTTTAAATCTTCCCATTGTCTTTTTGTATGCCCACAAATGTGAAGATCTGGTTTTATACCATTTAGTTCATACAAGCTAGTTATTAAATTTTTTAAATATGGATATGAAAATTCTTTTATTTGCTTTGGGCTTAGAATATCATCGCAGCTTACTGGATCTGCAATCATTATTTTGACTGGTCCAAATTCTTTCTTAAAAGCCTTTGCCCAAGCCATATTCGCTTTTACACAAAAATCTATAAGCTCTTTTACTCCATCTGGATTTTTCCTAAGATCTCTTAGTAACTTACTAATAGGTCTAATAGCTACTGCAGTAGAAATAGGCCCGGCTACAAAAGTTGATATAGGATGGTCTGGGAAATGTTCCCTTAATTTTCTAGCTTTTTCCAATTTCTTTTTTAAAAGTTCGTTTGTATAAGGATCTGGAAGTTCTAGTAAATCCATATTAAGTTCATCTTCCATTAAATAATGGTCTACATGGTCTATATCATTTTCTGGAAATATTCCTGTTGATCCTAAGCAATAACCCATAGCACGAAGATTTAATCCTTCAGATATGCCATAAATTTTGTATTCTTTGCTTCTTCTTTCGATAATTTTTATAAGATTGTCTACATTATCTGTTTCTTTTAAGCTATAGCCCATATTCATTCCATATACAACATCTAGGCTCATAATATTAAATGGCAAGTGATCTACTCTTTCTCCATTAAAATAAGCCTTGGATCTTTCAGCAGATGTCATCTGAATTTCATAATTTTCAAGCTCTTTTTTCAATTCTTTTTTATCCACAGCCCCTCCTTAATCTATGTTTTTAAAACTCTTTTCTCCAGTAATATATTTTTCTAACTTTCTAATTAGAAGTAAATATATGGCAATATTTCCTATCATATGGTTAATATCAAAAGGAATAGATCCTGCATAAAGACCTAGAAAAGAAAATTTATTGCCACTTACTAAAAAAACTTCCATAAGAGTTATAATTAGTCCATATAAAAATCCTGAAATCCCTACAGCAAGAGACTTAGAAATATCATTTTTTACCAATCCTAACTTATTAAATAAAAAATAATTTATTATCCCCAAAAGTCCAAAATCTAGGACTTGAAATAAAACCCAATAGCCAAAACCTAGAAAAAAGCTGGTTACAGTCATAGTTATAGCATTTACTATTAAAGATTCATCAAGTCTAGCATCTATAGCAAGGATTAAAATTATATCAGATAAGATTTGAACATTTGGGATTATAGAAAAATTTATTCTAGTTACAACGCAAATAGCACAAAGACTAGCTAGTCTTGTTAATTTTTTTGTGTTCATCTACATTTTTTCAAATCTAAATTCTATCTCATCTCCAGCTTTTGGAACATAATCGCCAATTCCAACATCAGCCATTTCATCATTTACATAATACATCCAATACTGACCTTCTTTTTCATCTTGCTTGATGCCTTCTAGTTCAGTCATCATTCCATCTTCAAATACCGCCTTGTGATTTTTCTCTAAATAATCTTTTAGACCATTTTCATCTATTTTTGCATCTTCTGTTAAGATCTCTTTATCATTTACAATATCTTTTATACTTATTTCAACATCAGTAGTTTCTGGATTATTAGCTTCAGTTTGTTCTGTTGTTGTAGTATCCTTTTGTTCTGTTGTTGATTGATTACCACATCCTGTAAATGTTAAAGTTGTTACTGTTAATAAAGATAAAAAGTATTTGTTAATTTTTTTCATAATATTCTCCTTTAATTAAATTGCATTGATCTTGCAAATGTTTTGTCATAATTCTCACTTGTTGATAGGTCAATATATTCTATTTGACTGGACAAGTCTTGCATTTGATTTTTAATTTCATCATTCATTAAGGCTATATAGGCTCCTATTAATGATGAATTTCCTACGTAGCTTATCAAATTTTCTACTTCTTTTGGTAATATCCCCACTCCTGTTATATCTTCTTTTTTTAGATGGGAACCAAATCCTCCTGCTATTATTACAGAATTTAAATCTGTAAGTTCCATATTTTCTCTTTTTAAAAGAGTTATAAATCCTGATAAAATAGCTCCTTTTGCTAGCTGAACTTGCCTTATATCTTTTTGACTTAAAAACACATTATTCTGTTCGTCTAAAACTATGTATCTTTTGTCCTCTTTATTTTCTTTTATATATTTTTTCCTATAATCCGTATCCTCTAGCTTTTTAGGATCTATAATTCTTCCTCTTTTATTTACCAAATCATTATCCACAATTTGTGAAACTGCACTTAATAATCCACTACCGCATATGCCAAGTGGAGCATCATTTTCTATTGTTATTAAACTTATTTCATCTTTTCCTAAATTAATCGCTTCTATTGCTCCGCTTTCTGCTCTCATTCCACATTCGATATTCATCCCCTCTAGGGCTGGTCCTGCGGCTGTTGAACAGCAATAGAGTTTATCTTTAGCTTTTAAAACTATTTCGCCATTTGTTCCTATATCTATAAAGAGAGTATCTTTTTTATCCTTTAGTTCTGTAAGATAAACCCCAGCAACTATGTCACTTCCTACAAAGGCTGAAACGTTTGGCAAAGTGTATAAAATAGCATCAAGATTTAATCCTATATCTTTGCTATTTATTTTTAATCCTTGTAAAAATTCTGCCTTGTAAGGATATTTTCCAAGTGATCTAGCATCTTTACCTACTAACATGTGTAACATAGTAGTGTTGGCTGCTACTACAATTTCTTTTATCAAATCTTTTGGCATATTATTTTTATTACTTAAATCATATATCATTTGATTTAGGCTTTTTATGATTTCTTCTTGCAAAAGATCTTTTCCGTTTTCATTCTCGTATTCAAAGCTAATTCTAGTCATAACATCAAGGCCATATTTACTTTGAGAATTAATAGCAGAAATCTTATCTATTATTTCTCCATTAGATAAATCTACTAAATATGTTACTAATGTTGTGGTACCAATATCGACTGCTAAACCATATCCATTTTTATAAATCATTTCAAAATCGGATTTTATGCCTTGGTCTAAAACTTTTATATTGGACTTATTTTTGTATATTTCTATCTTTACATCAGTTTTTGCCTGTGACAGGCAAGCAAGCCTTATATTTTCTTTTAATTGCTCATCACTTAGTAAATTTTTTTCTGGCTTTGTTAGAGGATTTAGCTCACCTTCTAAAACTTTTATCTTGCATTTGCCACAAGTTCCCTTGCCATTACAAAAATTATTTATTTCTATATTATTTTCTAATAAACTAGATAAAATATTTTTTTCATTAGCAGTGATTTTTTTTCCTAAATTTACTATTTCTATTTGCATTTATTATCTAATAAGTGTTGGGCTACCTTTACAGCTTCATTTGCATTTTCACTATAAGCATCTGCACCAATATCATTTGCATAGCTTTCTGAAACAGGACCTCCACCTATCATTACTATAAATTGATCGCGAATTCCTCTTTCATTTAATATATCAATGACTTTTTTCATATTATCCATAGTTGTAGTCATTAATGTAGACATCATTATGAAATCTGCATCATTGGCAACTGCTTCGTCCACAAATTTTTCTACTGGAACATCTTTACCAAGGTCGATCATTTTATATCCTGCAATTTCAAACATAAGTTTTACAAGATTTTTACCAATATCGTGAGTATCACCTTCGATTACGCCTATTACTGCAGTAGCAACATTTTTTTCTTCGTGAGTTTCTATATTTTCTTTTAAAACATCTATACCGTTGTACATAGCATCTGAACAAATTAATAAGTCTGAAATATAGTATTCTTCTTCTTCAAAAAGTCTTCCTACTTCATTCATTCCTTTTATAAGTCCATTAAAAATCGCCTCTTGTGGATCATATCCTTCTGCTAAATAATCCCTACAAAGATCAGCTATTTCTTCATCTTCTTCCTCTATAACCATATTGGCCATTTTTTCAAAATATTCTTCTTTGCTTGCCACTATTTATCCTCCTTCAATACAATTTTGTTTACCTTGTTAAACTCCTCATCTGCTAGATTTATGCACCTATCACCCATCAATGTACTTGGATTGTCAAATAATATATCTATATATTTTCTTGGATTGTCAAAATCAATAGCTTTAAAATCTGCCTTATCTAAATCAACTATGGCAAGGGTAGACTTTGGGCATAGATGCAAGGTGAATTTATACTCACCAGCTAATTTTTCAACTTCTTTTAAAAAATTAAGCAAGAAGTCATCTACATAATTACCAACTTCACGAGGTCCCAAAACCTTAGGGTCCAAAATACTTTCTGTAAAGCTGAAAACTTTAACACCCTTATCAAGAAAATTTCTTATATAGTCAGTATATATATATGTAAGCTCCGCATAAAGATCTTTAAGTACATCTCGTCTTTTTCTCATAGCCTTCATTACTTTAGTTGCACCAAGAAGATTATCTAAGACGGAAATAGGCCCTCTAATCTCAATAACAGTCTTTTCTTCTCCTAAAATTTCTATGGCTTTTAGCATAGCCATATACTCATCTTTGCTATAATCCATATCAAGTTTTATATCACAAATATCATCATAAATAGGATAAGCTGTGCGACCATTTTCAAATTTGACTCCCAAACAAATCGGAATCATAGGAACAACTGGTAGAGAAACATACCTTCCATCTTTAGCATAATCTGCCATAAGTTTTGGATTAGTCAAAATTTCATTGTTTTTAATAGGTCTTTCCGGATTATCTATACATTCATAAGTGCGAATCATAAAAATCCTCCTTTCCTAAATAATTCTTAAATTTAGGCACAAAAAAATTAATGCTTATCATAGTGTAAATGTTAAAGGCATGCCAAAAACAATCCAAAAAGGTGTACTTTTAGGCAAAACCTAACTTTTTGAACTACAATAATCATTAATTACAAATTTTTATAAACTCATATAAATAAGTGTACTTTCCAAAATGGATTACCTACATGAGCATTTAAAACAAATATATCAAATATTTAAGTATTTGTCAATTTATTTTAGTAATCATAAGTAAATATGCATATTTTTTTATAAAATTGTATATATTATTATAAACTACTTTCTCTATCAAAAAGTTATTGATAAAAGTATTAAGTTATATAGTTACATTAAGAATGTATGTCATCTACAATAATAAATATTTTACTTAGGATCATATTAGAAAATACACGTTGATGTTAAATTATTATACTCTAGAAAACAAAACCTCTAAGTAAGTAAGGTATTTTAAAATAAAAGTAAAATAAAAAAAAGTAATAATAAATTAGTTATAACTTTGCTGAAAATTCTAAGTAGTTTTTCATTATCCAATTTTTATTTAATAATTCGACCCCAGAATAAACGGTGCTAATTAAATGGAATACAAAATCTAAACCATCCCGAAAATTCGACTTAATTTTCCTGTCCACAATACTTAAGCATGTATTACTTTAACATCATTTTATTGATAACTTAAATTAGACAGAAAATAAAAGTTTGAAAAAAATGAATTTTACACTAAAAAAGACTCAGTTAAATGACTAAGTCTCGCTTCGCTCCACCATTTCATGGGTCCCATTATGCAGGGACAAGCTATGTCTTCCACTGGCTGGACTGTGGTTTTCTTTTATTTAGCAACTTCCTACTCTACCGGGCTTAAATATGCCTTGATTTGGCATATTTAGGGCTAAAACTTAGTGTGATAGCACGAATGAGTTTGCAATGGCAAACGGGTTTTAGCGGATCATCCTCCGAGTGCCATTGGCGTAATGAGGATTAACTTCTGTGTTGGGTATACATAAACAACCATTGATTTCGGGTAAGAAGCACGGACACAATTGTTTATGCCGAAAACACAGATCGGTAGGGCTTAAGAGTTTGCTTAAGCAAACGGATTTTCCTGCCAAGTGTATATTTATACTAAAAAAGACTTAGCCAATGACTAAGTCTTAGTTATTTAGCAACTTCCTACTCTACCGGGAGGTCACCCTCCGAGTACCATCGGCGTAGTTGGGCTTAACTTCTATGTTCGGTATGGATATAGGTGTATCCCCAACGCTATCGTTACTATATTCTTGACCTAACCCGAAAACTTGTTTTCGTTGGTAGGTCAAATCTCGCGAAATAGAAAACATGATGTCCGCACGCTATAGGACTGATTTCGTTCTGAAGCCGACCTGCCAATTTTAAAGTTTAGGTTGGTATTTATGAACCTATAAATAGCAGACAATATTTCCAGTCAAGATTTAAAGTTTAGTATCCATTAGCTTAATGCATTACTGCACTTACACCTTGGACCTATCTAACGTATTTTCTTTACGTACTTTTAGAAATCTTATCTTGAGGGTTGTTTCGTACTTAGATGCTTTCAGTACTTATCAATTCCATACTTAGCTACCCAGCTATGCTCCTGGCGGAACAACTGGTACACCAGTGGTATGTCCATCCCGGTCCTCTCGTACTAAGGACAGGTCCTCGCAAATTTCTTACGCCCACGCTGGATAGGGACCGAACTGTCTCACGACGTTCTGAACCCAGCTCGCGTGCCTCTTTAATGGGCGAACAGCCCAACCCTTGGGACCTACTTCAGCCCCAGGATGAGACGAGCCGACATCGAGGTGCCAAACCTCCCCGTCGATGTGGACTCTTGGGGGAGATAAGCCTGTTATCCCCGGGGTAGCTTTTATCCGTTGAGCGATGGCCCTTCCATGCGGTGCCACCGGATCACTAAGTCCGTATTTCTACTCTGCTTGAGCTGTTTCTCTCGCAGTTAAGCTCGCTTATGCCTTTGTACTCTGCGAATGGTTTCCGTCCATTCTGAGCGAACCTTTGAACGCCTCCGTTACTTTTTGGGAGGCGACCGCCCCAGTCAAACTGCCCAACTGACAATGTCCTTTGCCCTGATTAAGGGTCAATGTTAGAATTTTGATATTAGAGGGTTGGTATCCCAAGCTTGGCTCCTCGCACACTGGCGTGCACGGATCAATGCCTCCCAACTATCCTGTACATCTAATCTCAAAATCCAATATCAGCCTACAGTAAAGCTCCACGGGGTCTTTCCGTCCTAGCGTGGGTAAGTCGCATCTTCACGACTACTACAATTTCACCGGATCCTTTGTTGAGACAGTGCCCAAATCGTTACACCTTTCGTGCGGGTCGGAACTTACCCGACAAGGAATTTCGCTACCTTAGGACCGTTATAGTTACGGCCGCCGTTTACTGGGGCTTAAGTTCTAGCCTTCGCGTTTGCTAAGCCTTCCCCTTAACCTTCCAGCACCGGGCAGGTGTCAGCTCCTATACTTCATCTTACGATTTTGCAGAAACTTGTGTTTTTGGTAAACAGTCGCTTGGGCCTGGTTTCTGTGGCCAGATCGCTCTGGCTCCCCTTCTCCCGAAGTTACGGGGACATTTTGCCGAGTTCCTTAACAAAGGTTCTTCCGCGCGTCTTGGTATTCTCTACCTCCCTACCTGTGTCGGTTTTGGTACGGGCGCTTTGGTCATTGATAGTGACTTTTCTTGGCAATTTGAAATCGGCTACTTCTCTACTCATGTTTTCGATACCTATCACACATCAGCTTTATGATTAGCGGATTTGCCTACTAATCGGCCTTTGTGCTTAGACTGCCTTCCATCGGGCAGCTTAGCTTATCCTCTTGCGTCATCACTTCTCTATAGCGACTTTAAGCGGTACAGGAATATAGACCTGTTATCCATCGGCTACGCCTTTTGGCCTCGCCTTAGGTCCCGACTTTCCCTGAGGGGACGAGCCTTGCTCAGGAGTCCTTAGGGTTTCGACGGGAGTGATTCCCACACTCCTTCTCGCTACTCATGCCAGCATTCTCTCTTGTATTAAGTCCACGCCTGCTTTCGCTTGGGCTTCTTCCCTAATACAATGCTCCTCTACCACTGATAGAGTATTTAAAATTGCTGGTAAATACTTTGACGTTTTCTTGACCTAACTCAAATCTTTGATTTGTTAGTAGGTCAAATGTCGCACTGTTTCAAATCTTAGATTTGTCAAAGTGCCGACTATATTTTAAACCAGTTACATATATTAATATATGCGATTGTTTTCGGTGATAATCGTAGTTATTTACAACTTACCTTTATCTTAGTGTTTGATATTTGCGTAAATTTTGAATAACTCGTTTTATCTTGATTGTATTGTAATATTTCCGTCTAAGTTTTACCTTTTCTTCTCTTTTTATGTTTGTTCTAGAGTTGATTGAGCAATTTTAAATTCTCTATCAATCCGAAGCTTCGGTACTGAATTTTAGCCCCGTTTATTTTCGGCGCAAACCCACTTGACCAGTGAGCTATTACGCATTCTTTAAATGTATGGCTGCTTCTAAGCCAACGTCCTGGTTGTCTTAGTAGGTTCACATCCTTTTCCACTTAATTCAGATTTTGGGACCTTAGCTGTCGGTCTGGGCTGTTTCCCTTTCGACTTAGGAGCTTATCCCTCTAAGTCTGACTCCATGACTTGATTTTTTGGCATTCGGAGTTTGATAGGCTTTGGTACGGTTAGCCGCCCTAGGCCAGTCAGTGCTCTACCTCCTTAAATCTTTGGTCATAGGCTAGCCCTAAAGCTATTTCGAGGAGAACCAGCTATCTCCGGGTTCGTTTGGTTTTTCGCCCCTATCCACAGTTCATCCGATGCGTTTTAAACCGCACCCGGTTCGAGCCTCCAGTGAATTTTACTTCACCTTCACTCTGACCATGGATAGATCACCCGGTTTCGGGTCTATCATATCTAACTTTCGCCCTATTAAGACTCGCTTTCGCTAAGGCTTCATCTCTTAAAGATTTAACCTTGCTATATATGATAACTCGCTGGCCCATTCTACAAAAGGTACGACATCAGGCTCTTGCCCTCTGTCTGCTTGTAGGCTCAAGGTTTCAGGTTCTTTTTCACTCCCCTTTCGGGGTTCTTTTCACCTTTCCCTCACGGTACTTGTTCGCTATCGGTCACATGTTAGTATTTAGCCTTAGGGGATGGTCCCCCTATCTTCACAGCAAATTTCTCGTGTTCACTGCTACTTGCCCCCACAATATATTTTCTTTTGTTTACAAGACTGTCACTTTCTTTGGTTCATCTTCCCAAATGATTTAACTAAAAAATATATTTCTTACTGGGTTGGGCTGTTTTCTGTTCGCTCGCCGCTACTTGGAAAATCGAGTTTTCTTTCTTTTCCTCCTGCTACTTAGATGTTTCAGTTCGCAGGGTCTTACTTCATAAAGCTATGTATTTACTTTATGATGACTGTGTCTTCCACAGCCGGGTTTCCCCATTCGGAGACCTAGGGGTCTTTGCTTTTTGTGAGCTTACCCTAGTTTTCGTTCACTTACGTCCTTCTTAGTCTTCATGTGCCAAGGCATCCACCTTGTGCCCTTTTCTTCTTGACTGGAAATATTGTTTGCTATTTAATTTTTTACTCACTTTTGTGAGTGGTTCATTTACAATAAACATAATTAAACTATTAATTTGAGTAACAAGTGTTTCTAAATGAAAGAGAATAACGTATCATTCTCTTTCCGTGCCTGATTGGTGTCTTTTTTACTTTAATAATGTAATGTTTGAGACGTCCGAGCCATTGTTTTGCTTTTGCAAAACTTCTGTCTCGGATGAAAAATACTTTCGTATTTTCCACCCACCAGGCCGGGCTTCCTTAGAAAGGAGGTGATCCAGCCGCACCTTCCGATACGGCTACCTTGTTACGACTTCACCCCAGTTACTGACCCTACCTTCGACTGCTGCTCCCAAAAGGTTAGCTCACAGGCTTCGGGTATTGCCAACTTCCATGGTGTGACGGGCGGTGTGTACAAGACCCGGGAACGCATTCACCGTGGCATTCTGATCCACGATTACTAGCAACTCCAACTTCATGCACTCGAGTTGCAGAGTGCAATCCGAACTGGGACAGGCTTTTTGAGTTTTGCTTAACATCGCTGTCTTGCTGCCCTCTGTACCTGCCATTGTAGCACGTGTGTAGCCCAAGTCATAAAGGGCATGATGATTTGACGTCATCCCCACCTTCCTCCGGTTTGTCACCGGCAGTATTGCTAGAGTCCCCAACTTAATGATGGTAACTAGCCATAGGGGTTGCGCTCGTTATGGGACTTAACCCAACATCTCACGACACGAGCTGACGACAACCATGCACCACCTGTATTTCAGTTATCCGAAGATATAGGCACTTATCTCTAAGTGCTTCCAAAATATGTCAAGACTTGGTAAGGTTCTTCGCGTTGCTTCGAATTAAACCACATGCTCCGCTGCTTGTGCGGGTCCCCGTCAATTCCTTTGAGTTTCACACTTGCGTGCGTACTCCCCAGGCGGAGTGTTTAATGCGTTAGCTGCGGCACCCAGATTTACTCCAGACACCTAACACTCATCGTTTACGGCGTGGACTACCAGGGTATCTAATCCTGTTTGCTACCCACGCTTTCGTACCTCAGCGTCAGTTAATGGCCAGAAAGTCGCCTTCGCCACCGGTATTCCTCCTAATATCTGCGCATTCCACCGCTACACTAGGAATTCCACTTTCCCTTCCATTACTCAAGGTCTCCAGTTTTAGAAGCTTACTATAGTTGAGCTATAGCCTTTGACTTCTAACTTAATGACCCGCCTACGTACCCTTTACGCCCAATGATTCCGGACAACGCTCGGTCCTTACGTATTACCGCGGCTGCTGGCACGTAATTAGCCGGACCTTATTCGTATAGTACTGTCATTTTCTTCCTATACAAAAGATTTTTACAACCCGAAGGCCTTCTAAATCACGCGGCGTCGCTGCATCAGGGTTTCCCCCATTGTGCAAAATTCCCCACTGCTGCCTCCCGTAGGAGTCTGGGCCGTGTCTCAGTCCCAATGTGGCCGTACACTCTCTCAAGCCGGCTACTGATCGTTGCCTTGGTGGGCTTTTTTCTCACCAACTAGCTAATCAGACGCAAGTCCATCTTACACCGCTAACACTTTGACTATCGCTTCATGCGAAGTGATAGTTTCATAGGGTATTATTCGTCGTTTCCAACGGCTATCCCCTTGTGTAAGGCAGGTTACTCACGCGTTACTCACCCGTCCGCCACTAATCCACTTAAGTTCATTCCGAAGAAATCATTTAAGTTTCATCGTTCGACTTGCATGTGTTATGCACGCCGCCAGCGTTAATCCTGAGCCAGGATCAAACTCTCATGAAAAATATTTTTCTACATTTTACTAATGTAGTTTATCTTTTGTTCATAAAAGCTTTTTGATTCAAGCTCTTTTCATTTACACTGATCTTAATAATCAATGCGTGATTTAAAGTATCCTATCTATATATAAATAGATTGGAATCATTTTAACTTTCATTATATTAATAAAAGTTGGTTTTGGTTACTCAAATTAATTGCTTTAAGTTTAATTACTATTTACTTGTAGATAAGGTTTAACTTATCTGGTTCATCGCGTCATTTCTCAACGACAATATATATAATACCATATCCAAAAATGCTTGTCAAATGTTTTTTGCATTTTTTTATTTTTTTTGCTATAAATCGACTTTATAGCAGATGTGGTATTTTTATATTATAGCACCATCAAAAGTTTATGTCAAACTTAATTTTCATTCGCTTTCGACGTGGTGATATTAATGATACTAGGAATTTTTATATCTGTCAAGGCTTATTTAAATTTTTTTATAATTTATGTTTACTTTTATTTCCTATCTATTTATAATACAAAAAGATTTGCACAAAAAAACTGACTTAATACATTTTATTTAAGTCAGCTTATATTATATGGAAACTATATTCTACTTCAAACAATCTTCTATAATTTTTCCGGTCATATTTTTCATATTTAAATTGTATATTTTATTTATTGTAGGTGCTATATCTATAATTTTTTCTTTTTCTATTATATAGTTTTCTTTAAAGGCTGGTCCTCTAAATATACCTATAGCCATATTTTTTTCTTTTGTCGGCAAAAATCCATGGTTTCCTCTTGGCCCTGCTACTTGGTCACGACTTACTATAAAATCTCTAGCATCTGCATCAAATACATAGCCTTCTTTTGCTTCTATCCATAACTTCGCCCTATTGCTAGCACCTAATTTTTCTATATCTTCTTTATCAAAGATTTTATCTATACCTTCTATATCTAGGCTGACTATTTTTTCTTTGATTTCATCTACCATTTCTGGATTATCTTCTTTGATATAAAGAGCGGTTGATCCTCCGCATGTTAAAAAATATGCTTGCCAATCTTCCCTTACCGTTCCGTCATCATTTACATTTACTAGGCCCATATCTGCCAAAAGCTTGTTTAATCTAATTGGATAAGCTGTATCTAGTTGAGAATGGTCACTTAACAGCATAATATTTATTTCATCTAAGTTTTTTACTTTAGAAATTTTCTCAAACATTTGTTTAAGCCTATCATCTAATTCTTTTATTGCATCTTTTGTTGCGAAATGATTTGAACCATAGACATGTTTTTGATGGTCTACGTCTATCAGGTGAAGAAAGCTAATATCTGGCTCATATTTTTCAAATGTATAGGCAGTAGCATTTGCCATCCACTCATCTTTTACCTTTTGACTAGCATCTCTATTAAATTTACCAAGCTTATTAAAAAGTTCTTCTACAAATTCCGCACTTCCTTTTTCTTTTAAATGTTCATAAAAGTCTTTTTCTTCATAAGTCCATACTTCTGGTACATTGTATTCTATTTCCATTTCTCCAGAAACAGGCCAAGAAAAGGATGCAATTGTATATCCTTTTTTGTGAGCATTTTTAAATATAGTATCTCCAGATATATAGTTGTGGTCCCAGTACCAATCCATTACTTCTCTTTGAGGTTGAAGTAAAAGATTATTATCAACTCCATGATCTATTGGATACCTACCAGTAACCACCGTTGAGTGAATGGGATAAGTAAGGGTTGGATATATAGATTCTATTTTTCTTATCCATGTACCTTTTTCTATCATCTCTTTTAAAAATGGTAAATTTGAATAAATGTCTTCATCACAATATCCAAGAGCATCTAAAGATATAACTATAAGGGGTGTTTTATTCATAATATCTCCTATTTGATTCCACTATAGGTAAAGGCTTTAATAATTTCTCTTTGAGCAAATATATAGATAATTACTATTGGTAATATCAAAATAACATTTCCTGCCATAACAGTATTCCAATGTACACCATCTAGGGTTGATTTTAACATAGAAACTCCTAGAGGAAGTGTCCTTACATTGTCATTGCTTGTCATAACTAAGGGCCAAAAATAATCATTCCATGTAGAAATAAAATTTAAAAGCGCAATTGTTACTACAGTTCCTTTTGCTTGGGGAAGCATAATTTTAAATATTATTTTCCAAGTTGGAGTATTGTCCAAAACTGCTGCTTCTATAATTTCATCTGGTATTTGCATAAATCTTTGACGAAGTAAAAATATCCCAAAAGCAGAACTAGCCCATGGCAATATAAGTGACCAGTAAGTATTAATTAAATTTACCTTAGAAAACATAAGATATACTGGTAAAAATATTAGTTGAGCTGGGATCATCATTGTTACAAGTATCAATGAGAATAATATATTCTTGCCCCTAAAATCCATTTTTGCAAAGGCATAGCTTGCAGGGATTATGGTTAGTAATTGTAAGGCTACCACTGATAAAGTAACTATGATAGAGTTTTTTGTATAATGTAAAAATGGTCCAGAATTCCAGGCATCTACATAATTTTGTGGCAGCCAAGTTTCTGGAAAAAAAGTTGGAGGCAATCTTAAAGCTTCAGCTAAAGGCTTAAAAGATGTAAAAACCATCCACAAAAACGGACCTAGAAAAATAACTGAAACTAATACTAAAGCTATAATTCTTAATATTTTTCTTAAAATACTTTCTTGTTGCATAAATTCTCCTTAGTTGTAGTACACTTTTTTAGCCATAAGCTTAAAGTAAATAAAAGTAAGAATAGCTATTACAACAAATAATATCACTCCTGCAGCTGACGAAAGCCCCATATTAAAGAACTTAAATCCTGTTTCATAAATATAGTAAACTATAGTATTTGAAGCATTCATTGGCCCACCTTGGGTCATTATACTTATTGTTTCAAAAACTTTAAAACTAGCTATAATACTTGTAATGCCTATAAAAAATACAGTAGGAGAAAGCATAGGTAAAGTGATCTTAAAAAGTTTTCTATGCCAAGGTGTATTATCTAAGGCAGCTGCTTCATAGATATCATCAGGGATTGCTTGTAAGCCTGATAAGAATATGAGTGAATAATAACCTACTCCCTTCCAAATACTAACGGCTGCTAGTGAATACATAACTATATCAGGATTTGTAAGAAAACTTACAGGACCCGCACCGATTTTTCCTAATAAATAATTAAAAAGACCATAATCATAATCCATTAACCATAACCAAAGCATAGATATAGATACTAAAGATATGATATGAGGAGCAAATACTACACTTTGCATAAAAGAGTGTACCTTGGTATTTTTATTTAAAGCTAGAGCAATTAGTAATCCTAAAATTATAAAACCTACTACTGTAAGAACAGTATAGAGAAAGGTATTTCTCATGGTTTGAGCAAATCTAGGATCTGCCAAAAGATGTTTAAAATTATTTAAACCTACAAAATTCATATCTGGTGATATGAAATTCCAATCATGAAATGAGAGATAAATCATATAAAGTATAGGAATAAAGGAAAATAAAATAAATACTACCATAGCAGGAGCAATCATCAAATAAGGATTAGCCTTTTTCCTAGTTTGAGCTATAGGTTCTTGCGTTGACTGCTTTTTCTTGATTGCTACGTTCAAACTTACTTCCCCCTTCTTTATCTTCTTTTATTTTATCTAAATCTTTTGATTTATTATCATTAATTAATAAATCTTGATTTTGATCAAAACATTTTATATATTCTTTTTTTACTTCTATGATTAATTCATCTTTATTGATAATCTCTTTTTTATAGGACTTTACTTGAAAAGTTCCCAAATTATTTTCTAAACTATATATAGTTTCTGATCCCAAAGCTTCTATATTTATTACTTTTGTAAGAAAACATAGAGAATCTTGATATTGCGGCTTTTCTACAATATTTGCATCCTCTGGTCTAAATCCTAAATATTTTATAGCAGAGTTAGTAGGCTCATAATATTTTTTGGTATCCTCGTTTAATTCTATAATGTTCATAGGTGGAGAGCCTATGAACTTAGCAGTAAATACGTTTGCGGGATTATTGTAAATATCGCTAGGTTTTGAATCCTGCATGACATGACCATTGCTCATAACAATAATTTGTGTTCCCATACTCATAGCTTCTACTTGGTCATGGGTTACATAAATGAAAGTTGTGCCAAGCTTTTCGTGAATTTTCTTAAGCTCTGTTCTCATTTGCACCCTAAGTTTTGCATCAAGGTTGCTTAAAGGCTCATCTAAGATAAATATATCTGGTTTTTTGACCATAGCACGTGCTAAAGCCACTCTTTGCCTTTGCCCACCAGAAAGATTTGATGGACGTCTATCCATATATTCATCTAAAGAAACTATTTGACTTATTTCGCTAATAAGTCTGTTTCTTTCTTCTTTTGGTACTTTGTTATTTATAAGTCCAAATTCTATATTTTCTCTAACTGTCATTGTAGGATAAAGAGCATAGTTTTGAAAAACCATAGCTACTCTTCTATCTCCAGGAGCTACATTATTTACCAGTCTATCTCCTATGTAAATATTTCCATCTGAAATATCTTCAAGTCCTGCTATCATTCTTAAAGTAGTGGACTTTCCACATCCGGATGGTCCTACAAAAACAGCAAAAGCTCCGTCAGGAATGTATATAGATACATCCTCGACAGAATACTTTTCATTGCCGTCGTATTTTTTATATATGTGTTCTAGTTTTACACTTGCCATTTTTTATCCTAACTAAAATGATAAGATTGATTGTGCTTGATTTTGAAGGTTATCATAAACTTGGTCTACATCTGCACCTTGAGTTGTAGTATTTGTTACACCTTCATAAAGCATTTTTTCCATTTCTGGCCAACCTTTTGCAATTGGTCTAGCCTCAGCATATTCAAGTTGGTCAAAGGCAACCTTATATTGTGGAGTTTCTTCATGAAGTTTTTTGATTTTGTCACTTTCTATTGAAGAATATCTTGTTGGTAGGTAGCCTGTATATTCTGAAGCAAATACGTTTTGTTCAGTTGCTGTCATAAATTTAAGGAATTCCCAAGTAGCTTCTTGTTTTTCTTTATCAAGACCACTTGTCATTACTATATTACATCCACCAGTTGGTACTGCGTAGTGTTTATTTCCTGGTACAAATGAAACATCTAAGTCAAAGCCATTTTCTTTTGCAAGTGGCATAAGTTCTGTTAAGTTAGCTGTTGATGTAAAGTAGAAAGCTGAGTTTTGGTTTACAAAGTCTTGCCTACATGTTTCACCAGCTTGTTCTCCTAGAGCAATTTTGATTAAATCTTCATCTGCTAATTCTTGTAAAAACCTTGCTGGAGCTTTTGTGCCTTCTTGGTCAAAGCCGATTTTTCCATCTTTAGCATAAAATCCATCAGATGAGTATACCCAAGCTTCTAAAAACCATGGGTCTAATTGGTAAGTAAGAGCGTATTTGCTCTTATCTTTATCTCTTAATTTTTCAGAATATTCTTTAAATTCTTTCCAATCTTTTGGTCCTTCTGGGTCAAGACCTGCTTCTTTAAGCATGCTTACATTCTTATACATAATTGGAGTTGATCTGTAGAAAGGTAATCCATAAAGATTATCATCTATGTATGCTTCGTGCATAAGACCTTCATTAAAGTCATCTATGTCTACTTCATCATCTACAAATGGTGATAAATTTTCAATCATACCACCCTTTGCCATTGTGTACATATTTGCAATTTCTACTTCAAATATTTCTGGAGCATTGTTAGCAGCTTTTGCAGCTTGAGTTTTGCTTGCAAGGTCATCGTATGAACCTTGGTATTCTGCATC
This sequence comes from Anaerococcus octavius, assembly GCF_900445265.1. GTDB lineage: Bacteria > Bacillota > Clostridia > Tissierellales > Peptoniphilaceae > Anaerococcus > Anaerococcus octavius. Next base: position 1,713,860 of record NZ_UFTA01000002.1, on the reverse strand, counting down.
CACTACAATTTTATCTTGAGATTCGTTAAATTGTTTTACCAATTCTTCTTTAGATTCACCGATTTTATCTTTCCATGCATACCAATAAGTAAGGTGAATTTTACCATCCTTTGTATTTTCTGATGTTTTTTCATCTTTTGCTTGATTGTTTGCTGGAGCATCACTGTTTTCTTCTGTTTTATTGTCTGAGTTTGAAGATTCTGTTTGAGCTGGTTGATTATCTGTTGTACTTTGATTGTTATTAGCACCACAAGCTGTAAAAGTTAGTAACATTGACATTGACAAAGCTAAGCCAAATATTTTTTTAGTATTGAACATACTTCCTCCTAAAATCTAATGTAAGTATATTTTATGAAGAATATATAAAATAAATTTATAAAATTTGTAATACTTTGGTAAATTTCAGAAAATATTTTTTTTGGATTTTTTTACAAAGTATGCCAATTTTCTAAAACAAATCTATAATCAAGCTATTTTTAAAATTTATATAAATTTTACATATATTTAACAAATAAAAAATCATAGCTAATATGTGCTATTTTAAAATTCCACAGATTTTATCAGGATAATCAGTTATAAAGCCTGTTGGTTTTAAGGATAGATATTTACTATAATCATAATCTGCCTTACCAAACCATATGTTGAGTCCTATATTATTTTCTGCAAATTTTTCTGCTATTTCTTCATTCACTACAAAATTCATTGGATGAAAATATTCCATGCCTAATTTTTTTACATAATCCCATGGTTTATAAAGTCTAGATGATTCTAAAACACCACATTTGATTTTTGCATCAATATTTTTAAATCTTACTAAAGAGTTATGGTTAAAAGATGATATTACAATATTTTCTGCTAAATCATATTCCTTTATAAGTTCATAAACTTTTTGCTCTATACATGGATAGTCTATTATAGAAGTTTTTAATTCTATATTTGTAATAATCTCTTTATCCTTTGCAAAGTCAAAGTATTCTTTTAAAGTGGGTATTTTTTGAATATCACAGGCTGGATATAGTTTTGATGCATTTAGTTTTTTTAGTTCTTTTAAAGTTTTTTCACTAACTAAGCCTTCACCATCGCTTGTTCTATCTAAAAATTCATCGTGAATTATTACAAGTTCACCATCTTTTGATAAATGAACATCAAATTCTATACCATCAGCACCAGCTTCTATTGCCTTTTTAAAAGCTAACATAGTATTTTCTGGATATTTTCCTTTAAACCCTCTGTGGGCAAAATTTATCATATTTTCCTCCTATTGTTGTTTACAATACTAAATAAATGTTTCAATTATATTTTTATTTTGTAAATTTTCTATATATAATTTCTCAAATAAAAAAGGAGCTATCTGCATAGCTCCTTATTAATTCTTATTTCATTATGTTTAATATTTTTTTGTAGCTTATGTAGTCTATCACATAAAATAAAACGGCAATAATAAAAAAGTAGTTGCGGTCAAAATATGTTCTAACCGATAAACTACCAGATAATTTAAAATCTAACAGATATTTTGCTATTAAAAAAATTATCCCTATTATTAATATTTTTGGTGAATATAAGGTCTCTTGTTTCATAAGATCTCCTTATTTTCATAAAAGCTAATTAGAAACAGTGATCTGCAGCTCCTTTGCTTCCTCCACCGATTACTCCAATAGCTCCACCAATAGCTGAACCAATTCCAGGGTGTCCAGTTGCTGTGCCTATTTTAAAACCTGTATATGTACCAGCAAGTCCACCAGCTGCGCCTTCTCCTACAACACCTGCTACACATTCACCTGTACTATGACCTCCATCTGCATAAGACGAATGACTTGGAAGTACCATTCCTATTCCTAATGCTAAAGATGCTAAGGCTATGTTAGCTTTTCCGACAACTTTTTTAAAATTTTTCACAATGCTTCCTTTCCTTATTGTATCTTCATTATTAGTTTCATTGTTTGCCTTGGCTAGCCATTAGTTTTATTACCCGGTGATTTTCATTATAAACAAAAACAAGGCTTATATTAAGGAAATTTTACAAATCTAATTAAGCTTTTGCTTTTTATCTGATATAATACCATAAAAAGCATTAAGGAAGTGTTATGGACTCAAATAATAAAATTAATGAAAAAATCAATAAAAATGACGGTTTTACCAGTAAATTAGGATTTACTTTAGCCTCCATTGGCTCAGCAGTAGGTATGGGCAATATATGGCGTTTTCCAGTTATGGTATCTCTTTTTGGAGGAATGAGTTTTTTATTGCCTTATTTTCTATTTGTAATTTTAATTGCTTCTACAGGAGTAATAGAAGAATTTTCCCTAGGCAGGCTAACTGGTTCTGGGCCAGTCCATGCTTTTGGCTTTGCTACTGCTAGAAAAGGAAATGAAAATATAGGAAAAAAACTGGGATTGATTCCTGTTTTAGGTTCGCTTGCCCTAGCTATAGGCTACACAGTAGTTATGGGTTGGATTTTTAGGTACAATTTCCTTGCCATAAATGGTACATTGACAGATCTTGCCGATGACTTTTATCTAATAGGTGCTACTTTTAACCAAACTGCCGGTAAATTTGCTAATAACTTTTGGATTATAGTTGCTGGACTTTGCTCTATGGTAATTATGTCTTTTGGCATTGCAAAAGGAATAGAAAGAGCAAATAAAATCCTCATGCCAATTTTATTTATTTTGCTACTAGGTCTTGCCATATACATAGCTATGGATCCAAAAGCATATTCTGGCTACAAATATATTTTTAGCCTAGATTCTTCATATTTATCTGATATAAAATTATGGATTTTCGCTTTTGGTCAAGCATTCTTTTCCCTATCTATAGCAGGCAATGGTTCTGTAATATATGGTTCATACTTGCCAAAAAATGAAGATATCCCATCTTCAGCAAAAAATATAGCTTTTTTTGATACCTTATCTGCTCTTTTAGCAAGTTTTGTAATAATTCCTGCTATGGCTATTGGCAATGCAGATCTTACAGAGGGTGGACCTGGACTGATGTTTATGTATCTAGTAAATGTTTTTAACCAGATAAAATCTGGACAAATACTAATGATATTCTTTTATATTGCAGTTCTTTTTGCTGGCTTTTCATCAATAATAAATTTATATGAAGCTCCAGTTGCTTATGTCAAAGAAAAATTTAATATTAGCCGTAAATTCTCAGCTTTTATTATAAATGGTATTGGCATTATAGTTGCTATTTTTATCCAAGCCATAGTTGGTCCATGGATGGATATTGTTTCTATAGTTATAGCTCCATTAGGTGCATTCTTAGCTGGTATTATGTTCTTTTGGGTTCTAGATAAAAATTTGGCTATTAACGAAGTAAATAAGGGGCGCAAAAAAGCTTTAGGATCCTGGTTTTACCCTATTGGAAAATATATTTATTGTTCCCTAAGCTTACTTGCTCTAATACTTGGCATAGTTTATGGTGGCATTGGTTAAAAAAATAAATTTCAAATAAAAAAAGAGTAGAAATTAATCTACTCTTTTTTATTTTGCTACATTATAGTTTTTCTTAAATCCTCTAGAGCTTCGCGTGCTACATCCATTGCCTTTTGCATAGCATCTTTATTTGTCATATCAACACCAGCTTTTTTAAGAACATCGATTGGATATTCACTTTCTCCTGCTTTTAGATAATTTATATAAGCTTTTCTATCTTCATCACTACCATTTAAGATTTTTTGGCTAAGTGCTACAGCTGACATAAATCCTGTTGCATATTGGAATACATAGTAGAACATATAAAAGTGTGGGATCCTTGACCATTCTACAGAAATATATTCGTCAACTTCTATATCCTCTCCAAAGTAATCACGGTTTAAATCTCCATAAATTTGATCAAGCCTAGCTGCAGGGATAGGCTCTCCTTCTGCAACTAATTTATTTACTTCGTGTTCAAATTCTGCAAACATTGTTTGTCTAAATACAGTTGATTTAAATTGATTTACAAAATAGTTTAATAAATATGCAGTTTCTGCATCACTCTCACTATTTTTTAGCATGTAATCTAAAAGTAGTAGCTCATTGGTTGTTGATGCAATTTCTGCAAGGAATATTGAATATGCACCGTAAATAAATGGTTGAGTTTTTCTTGTATAGTAGGAATGCATAGAGTGACCAAGCTCATGGGCGATTGTAAATACATCATCAATATTATTTGTGTGATTTAATAAAATATATGGTTGAGTATCATATGATCCTGATGAATAAGCACCTGATCTCTTACCTTCATTTGGCATTACATCAAACCATCTTTGCTCAAATCCTTTACGAGCTACCTCTACATATTCTTCACCAAGAGGCTTAATTGCTTCTAAAACTATATCACGAGCTTCTTCAAATCCGATTTTTCTTTCATAATCTTTTACAAGTGGAACATAAATATCATGGAAACCTAGATCATCTACACCTAAAAATTCTTTTCTAAGGGTGGTGTAATCCCTGTGTATATCCATATTATCATGGACTACTTCTAGGAGATTGTCATATATTTCTTCATCTAAATTATTGGAAGCAAGGCTCATTTGCCTAGCTGAGTCATATTTTCTAAGTTTCGCTTCTATATTATGGCTGGTGAATTCTCCATCAAGCAAAGATGCCGCTGTATTTTCAAATTGTTTATAAATTCCATAATAAGTTTCATAAACTCTTTTTCTAAAATCACGGTCTTTATCTTCTTCTAGACTTGTAAAATTAGCATCTGTGAGTTCTACTTCTTTGCCATCTTTTTCTACAGAGGGGAAATTAATATCAGCATTTGAGAAAATCATATAAGTAGAAACTGAATTTTGTGCTAATTTTGAATAACTTGCTAATATTTTTTCTTGATCTTCACTTAAAACATGGGTCTTGCTTCTAAATAGATCCTCAAAATAATGCTCATAAATCTTTAATTCTTCTTTTTCAGCTAGCATTTTTTTGATATCCTCATAGTCAGCAGATAATATTTCTGGTGTAATGAAAGATAATTTTTCAGAAACTTCTGCTCCAGCTATGGTTGAGGTTTGATTCATTTGTTGGTAGGTGCTATCAGATGTATCTTCATCTGATTTTAAGTGTCCATATACTGCAGCCTTAGAAAATTTTCTCATAAGTTTTTCATAATCTTTTAGGAAATTTAAAAGATTATCAGTATTTTCTGTTATTTTGCCCTTATATTTTGTAAGATCGTCAGCAAGTTTTTTTATTTCTTCTATTTCTTTATAGTACTCATCATCTTCTTTATATATTAAAGAGGTATCCCACTTTAAGTTTTCATCTATTTCACTTCTTTTCATTATTGCTCCTTACTTTTCCATATCTATATTCATGCCCATATTATCAGTGCTAGTTGTGGTTTTAGTTAGCAATATCCTATCTTTACCTGTTATATCTGGCAAATAGCCTATATCCATTTCTTTATTTTCATAAAGACTTTTTACCGATTTATAATTTATGCCATATACATCTAGTAAAGATGGTAGGTATCTATCCTCAGCTTCCATTCTATTTTTGATAGCTTTATTTAGATCACCTGGTATAGCTTGGTCAGTATATTCTACAATATCATCAAGTCTTTCTACAGTTGGTGTTGTGTCATTTGTAGATGTTCTAAATACCAGATAATCCATAAGGCTCATAAATTTATTAAAAATATAATAAGCACTATAAGTTTCTCCGTTATTTATTGTAACTTGGCTAACCAAAAGCATAGGACCAGAATCAGAACTGACTTTATCAAAAGTCACTACAGTATTTAAGCCATTTATACCTGCAATCGGTCCAAATTCCCTTTCTGTTAGTTCATTATTTCTTTTATATGACAAAATTGTAGAATATGCACCAGCTACTTGACTAGATGGGCGGAGTGAGATACCTATTTGGCTTTCACCAATACTTGTATCAATTATATTTCCTACGGCATCAGCTGGATTTAAATTTGTTCCAGCTTTACCAGATCCATACAAATTAGTTAAATCTAATTTTTCATCTGTTTTATTATCATTATTTGTGCTTGACTCTTCTCCTGCTTTTTCGTAGCTTATATCTGGCATTTTGAAGTCTTTATCAACTTTTTTTTCATCTGCTGCTAATTGCTTTTCAAATTCATCCCTAGCTTGAAAATCACAGGATGTTAATAACAGACCCAAACTTAGTATTAAAAAAAACTTTTTTTTCATAAGCTATACCACAGTTTTTAAGCCTATTCTTACAAAAAGAATAGCTAATATAATGTAGGCTGAAGCGCTTATTACTTGAGTACTAGTAGGCAGGCTACGATTTATTACTGGGAAAATACCAGCTAAGATCACTCCAGCTAGCAAACCTCCCAAGTGGCCAAGCAAACCAATACTTGGGTTAATCAATGAATATACAATGTTTATTGCAATCACAGATAAAAAGCTTGCACCAAAACTTGAGAGCATACTATCTCCCTTATAATTCAGCATTATGCCAATGGCCAAGCCAAAAAGTCCATAAAGGGAAGTAGAAGCTCCTGCACTAACTGTAGATGGACTACCAAAAGCAAAAGTAAGCAGATTTCCCATTATTCCTGCTAAAAGATATATAATTAGGAAATTGCGACTGCCATATAGCTTTTCAAAAACAGGCCCTATTTGATATAAAAAGTACATATTAAGTAAAATATGCATAAATCCTATATGGATAAAGCTAGCAGTAAAAAGTCTCCACCATTCTCCATATGCAATACGATCCTTAACCACAGCTCCAAATCTAACAAGATTTGAAATATTTTGGCTGCCTCCAGCCAAGGTCATAATTGCAAAAACTAAGATGTTTACAACAAGTAAGATACTTGTTACTCTGCTTGATCCTAAATTTCTTAAATTATTCATAAGCTTATTATACTTTCTTTTACATTTTTATCTGCTGAAGTAGTTTTGACCAATATCTTTAGCTAGAGCTCTTATAGCATCTTTCATCTGGTCACGGTCAAAATCATCTGATATATGGTAGCTATAAATCTTATCAAAACATTCTCTTTGTCCTATTTTTTTACCATCTCTATCTTCCAAAAAAATTATATTGAGATTTTCATTATAAGACTTAGCTACATTTGCTACATTTATAGAACTCATAGCATCAAATTGATCTACATTTTCTCCTAGGATAAGAACATCATAATTTTTTATCATCTGATCAAAGTTAAATTTTTCTAAAACCAAGTCCATTGATTTGGTAATTTTTGTTTTAAAGAAAGTATATAAGGCCCATGCAACACCTCCACCAGATCCTAAAGATGGCAAATCAACTGGATCTATGCCGAGAGTTTGTTCTATTTTTGCCTTGAAATTTTTAGAACCCTTATACAAAAAGGCAATATCTTCATCAGAAGCTCCTTTTCTATAAATCCTGCTTTCCAAGAAGGAATTATCCCCAAAAAGCGTTGTATCAGAGCTGGTTGCAATTACTATGTACTTTTTTAAAATCCTATGGTCTAGATTTGAAATATCAATATCTTCTACCTCTGCCATATTTTTGGCAACTGGGTTTAGTTCATTGCCATCTTTATCAAAAAACCTTACACCTAGAGCATAAAGCATGCCCATACCTAGGTCGTTTGTGGCAGTATCTCCAATGCCTATAAAAAATGAATTTGCTCCAGCATCCAGTCCATTTACTAGCATTTCTCCAAAGCCAAGTGATGATGAATTCATCACATCAAGGTCATCTCGGTATAATAAGCGAAGTCCTGATGATTGTGCCATTTCCATTACAGCATATTTTTCTTTTATAATATATCTTGCTGTAATCACCTCATTTTTTGGATTGTGGACATTTACATAATGATACTCTCCATCTAAAAGTCCTTGCATGGCCTCAACTGTACCTTCTCCCCCATCTAAAAATGGAATAATATCTGCATTTTTCCCCAACTCTTCTTTAAATATATTTCCAATTTCTATTGAATTCTCATAATTTTTTATTGAGTCTATTGCTACTAATATTTTCATCTTATTCCTTCTTTTTTTATTTCTCCTTATAAAATATTACCCGAAAATCGTTTAAAATAGCAGAAATTAAAGCTTTACAAAAGCTTAGCATATGTTATAATAAGTTAGAAAGTTTATACTTTCGCTGTTTAACTCATGGAATCTTAAAGGATTTCACCCATCAAAGACCATCACTAAGTTGTGGTGGTTTTTTATTTACTATTTTTTTGCTAATGTGTTATAGTATATTTAATAATATCGTTACTGGGGTGCTAAATTAGCTGAGATCATACCCACAAACCTGATCTGGATAATGCTAGCGTAGGGATTTTTTCTCACTTTTTAGCTTCGTTTTAAAGGAGTTTCTAATGCAAAATTCAAAAAAATTACGTAAATTTGTCTTACTTGCTATGCTTGTGGCAATCGGTGTAGTTATTTCCCCGATACTTAGGGTTCATGGTTTTGCTCCTATGCAGCATTTTATAAATGTAGTTTGCTCAGTTTTATTAGGTCCATATTATTCGCTCGCCTGTGCAACTATGATTGGTTTGATTCGTATGAGTCTAATGGGTATTTCTCCACTTGCCCTAACTGGAGCTGTTTTTGGTGCATTTTTATCTGGTATTTTATACAAAAAATACAATACTTTTATTGCGGCTTGTCTAGGTGAAGTTATAGGCACAGGGATAATTGGTTCTATGATTTCCTTTCCAGTTATGAAGTTTGTAGCAGGAGATAGCAAAGTTGCCTTATTTACATTTACACCAAGCTTTGTTATAGCAACAATAATTGGTTCATCTATTGCTTACATTTTATTAAAAGCTTTAGAAAAAAATGGAAGCCTCGCTAAAATGAAGGAGTCATTAAATGATTAACCTTGATTATATTTTTGATCAAATGAAAGAAAATACTCATACCATCCATGCCATTGTAAGTCCTTTAGCTTCAAATGATATGGCAAATGTGCTTTTAAGCCTTAATCAAGCTCCCTTTTTAGCAGAATATTACAAAGAAGTTTATGAAATAACAAAAAACTCCCACACCCTTTTAGTAAATCTTGGAACTATAAACGAAAATAAATTAATAAGTATAAGGGAAGCTTTAAAATCTGCGAAAGAGAATAATGTACCTATTATTCTAGATCCAGTAGGGGCATCTGCGAGTAAAGTTAGACTAGAAACTGTAAATTATTACCTGAAAAACTATCCTATCAGTGTTTTAAAAGGTAATTATAGTGAAATATATTCTATCTATCACAATAATTTATCCACTACTGGAGTCGATTCTAAAAATATAAATAAAGAAGAAATTATAAAAGTTTGTCAAAAACTTTCTACAATGTATAACATAATAGTTGTGGCTACTGGCAAAGAAGATATAATTTGCGATGAAAAAGAAACTTTACTTTTAAAAAATGGCAGCCCACTTTTACCAAAAGTCACTGGAACAGGGTGTATCCTAGGTGGCATCATAGCAGCAAGCTATTCTTTTGAAGAGAATTTAAGTGCCATAGTCCTTGCCATAAGTATATTAAATATAGCAGCAGAACTTGCCATAAAAGATAAGGGAATGGCTTCTTTTAAACTATCACTATTAGATCAAATTTCCCTTATAGATAGCAAAACAATTGAGGAGAGAATCATATATGAAAAACTTTGACCTAAGCTTATACCTAGTTACAAATAGAGATAAATTAACCGATGAAGAATTTTTTAAGACAGTAGAAGAGTCCTTAAATGGTGGAGTAAGCCTAGTCCAACTTAGAGAAAAAACCGCCCCAGCCCGTGAAGTCATAGAAATAGCAAAAAAACTAAAAGAACTATGCCACTCTTATAATGTGCCTCTTTTAGTAGATGATAGGGTAGACATAGCCCTTGCAGCTGACCTAGATGGCGTTCATCTGGGTAATGAGGATATGGATGTAGCCGATGCAAGAAGGATATTAGGAACTGATAAAATAGTAGGATCAACTGCCAAAAATCTAGACTGGGCAATCGCTGAAGAAAAAAAAGGAGCTGATTATCTAGGAGTAGGAGCTATCTTTGAAACCAAAACCCATGTCAAGACAACTAGGACAAGTGTAGAAACCCTAAAAGAAATAAATGACAATATAAAAATCCCAACAGTAGCTATAGGTGGCCTTAATTATGATAATATAGATATCCTAAAAAATTCCGGCGCATCTGGTGTATCAGTGGTAAGAGCTATTATGGATAGTGAAAATCCTTTTGAAGATAGTAAGAAATTAAAAGAAAAAATTGTAGATGTATTAGATTTACAATAAACATTATCTTTGTATATTAAAATTTAATTCATTAATGCAGAGGCTAAGCTAAGTCCTCTGCTTTTTTATACTCCTTTGAAAACCTAAATAACCTATTTTATCTTTTTTATATTACATATAATCAATATATATCCACAAAAATGCGGGTTTTAACCATCCATAAATTTTAATATAATTAAATTAAATAAAGGAGATAGTATGGATAAAGTAAAAAAGTTTTTTTTAGCTTATATAATAGTAACTTTATTAATTCTAATTTATTTCTTTATTAGAGATAAGCAAATAAATTATGATTATCTAAAATCAGTGCTTGTACAACTGATTGTTATGGTTATTGTTTTTTATTTTTCTAAAAAAAACTTAGATAAGTAAAAGTATAGAATAAAGGTTGCTTTGTATAATTATTATACTAACTAACTAGCTTTTACTTATATAAATCAGCTATCTTATACTTTTTAATAATGAGTTTATTTAGATATATTAATCTATTTTCTGGATTTTAAGCAAACAAAAAGCCCCAAGATGGGGCAAACAAAAACATATATTCAATATTAAAGGGGTTTGATTTATTTATTAATTATTATCTTATTGACATGTAGTTGATTGTGTATTCTACTGGATAATCTTGTCCGTTTTTTGTAACGCCTGTTACTTTTACTTGTAATTTTGTACCAGCTTGGTAGTTCATGCCATATCCAAATGTAATTGCTTTAACATTTCCTTTAAAGCTTTCATCTACGTGTGATTCTTTATTTACTTCTCCTGTCTCAAGATCTTTTACTTCAACTTGAGCGTTTGTTAGGTCAAAGTTTTCACCAAACATTAGTGATAAGCTTGATCCTTCTGAGTAAAATTCGCTGATTGCTGTTTCGCCTGGATAAGCGTAAACTGTATTTGCGTTTTCTCCAGCGTAGTTGTCATTGTTTACAAACATTGCATTAAATTCATCTGCTTGACCTAATCCAACTTGGCTTACTTGTGGATTTAGTACCCATCTTCTGTGTCCAACTTCTGCTTGATTTTCATCTCCTAGATCATCTTTTAAGTATTCTAATACTGAATCAAGTAGGTTAAAACCTGATGATAAGTTTGAATTAGCTGCTCCAATTGTAGCATTATCATATTTTACTAGGTCAGAATTAGCTCCTGCTGGTAGTCCTGGGAAGTGGTCAACTTGTAGATTTAATCTGTTTACCATTGAGGCTGCTTGAGCAAATTGTGCTTGTTTTTTGCCTACTGTTAGTTCGTTTTTGATGCCTGATGCAAATCTTGCTGTATTTACAATATGAAGAGCATCTTCTTGAGCTGTATTTGAAACTGCTCCAAGATTAAATTTGTTTAAGTCAGCATTTGGCATGCTTGCAAAAGCTTCTTTACTTTCTGGATTGATAAGATTAAGTCCGTAGTAATCTATAGTGTCTGTTGCTTTTGATTCATAGTTTGACCAGTAAGCTTTTACTTCTTCTGCTGATGGACTAGTAATTGTTAGTCCGTTTGATACATTGTCAGCTTCTACTATATTTTCTTCTACATCTTCTTCTTTTGGAGAAGCTACTGCCACTTCTTTTTTTGCTGCAGGAGCTGATACTACAGCATTTTCATAAGTTGCTGCTTCTGCTAGTTCAATTTGTTCTTCAACTTCTTCTATCGGTTGTTCTATCTCTTCTTGAACTTCTTGTTCAATTGTTTGCTCTATTTCTTCTTGTGGGGCTTGTTGGACTTCTTGTTCAATTGCTTGTTCTATTTCTTCTTGTGGAGCTTGTTGAACTTCTTGTTCGATTGCCTGTTCAACTTCTTCTTGTGGAACTTGTTGAATAGCTGTTTCTTTTGCTAGTACAACTTCTTTATTTGCTTCATCTTCTATTTCTTCAGCCACTTCTTCTTTTTTGTTATCTTCTTTTTTATCTTGTTCTTTTAGTTCAAGTGTTTGTGGTATAAGGTAATTTCTATTATCTTTTTCTTCAACTTTTATTGCACCTGATTTTGGTGTAGATACATTTGCTACTTTTGTTTCTTTTGTTTCTTTTGTTTCTTTTGTTTGAACAACTTCAGCTTGTCCAGCTTTTGTTTCTTTTGATACTTTTGCTTGGTCTGATCCGCATCCTGTTGTTGCTAATATTGCTAGTACTAATGCTAAGGCTTTAAATTGTTTTTTCATCGTAATCCCCTTTCAATAAAATTTTTGTTTATGTTTTTGTTTTGTTTTTTTGTTCTTTATTATGTCTATATTATAGGTGGCAATTTGTAGCTCAATTTTTTTTGAAATTCACTTTTTTATTTCTTAGCTTATGCTATAATTCCTATCACCTTTATCTTAATTACATTATAAAAGGGGACTAAGAGCTTAGTTTTTTTTGAAATTCACTTATTATTTTTTACTAATAAATACCTTAAATACTTTGTTTTAGACAAAAAAACACCAGACTAAGAAGTAAGATTTTTCTTAATCTGGTTAAATTATTTTGTTAAGTTTTATTGACTTAGGATAGGTTATCATTTATTGCAAAAAATGCTAGAAAAATCTATCTGACATTGTTTTAGAAATTTTCATGCTTATATATGAATTTATTAATATTTTCTTTGTTGTTTTTATAATCTATGGCTTGAGCTGTTTTTACAGTTAGGTATAGGTACTCTTTTGCTTTTTCTTCCTTACCCCATAACCTATAGAGCTCTGCTAGATTATTGTATGTTATCATAAGTCTTTCTTTATTTTATACTGAATTGTGGTAATTTATAACCCATCTAGTTAGATCTATAGATTTTAAATATCAATCTTCGCATAAGGCATAATTTTTATTTTTAATCAAATATAGATTGGCTAAATTATTGTAGATTATAGCAGTTTTCTTGTGCTTTTTATAAGGATCTTTTAAAATTTTGATTAATTCTATAACTTCCAAATATAAGTCTTCTGTTTTTCTAAGCTATAGTTTAAGTCTACTTGCTGGCAGGCTAAGTTATTAAAAATAATTAATAATTTCTCAATATTATCATCATCGTTATATTTTTTTATCAATTCCTTATGCATATTTATAGCATAAAATAGAGATTAGCTAAATTTGTATAACAAGTAGCTAAGTTTTCACCATAGCTTTATTATAAAATTCATAGACCTGGTCTATTTTCCAATCTGCATATAAATTGCCTATATTATCAAATGTAAGTTTATAGGATTATTATTGTCTCTTGTTCCTGTTATTTCCTCTTGTTTATAATTTGGGAAAAATTCTTTTAAAATCATATTTTTCTTTGGAGGATAAAAGTCATCTACTATAACTTCATAGGCTAAGCAGGATGCACCAGCCCCAACAAGTTTTCCAACTTCTATCTGGTATTTTAGCTCTCCTCTATCATTTTTTATTTGTATTTTTCTTCTGATAGGGAGGATCTTTTGTGATCATTTTCTTTTATATAACTGATATATTCTTCTTGAGTCTTGAAATTTTTCATTTCTTTTTAATCTCCTATATTTAGTAGATACTTGGCCCACAGGTCACGAAAAGCATCTATTGGTTCATCGTAAACTACTAGTTTTAATAAGGTTTCTTCATAAGGATTTGAAATGTTGTATTCATAGAGCCTAGAATTTCTCAATTTATAGTCCATAAAAATCAAATAATTTCTCTTTCTTTTGACTGGAGTAGACAATTTATCAAACCATATGTCCTCATTTTCTAAAACGAAGTCTAAAAAATATAAGGTAATTAATCTAGATCTAGTAATTTGTGATATTTTATTCTTTTCTATAATAGCATTTAAATTTTCATGCTTAATTTTTGTTTCTTTTAATAAGTCGTCCAAGGCCTTAATTTGTTCTTCTGGCAAGGTCACATCTTCGTTTGAAATTATAGCATCTTCATTGTAAAGATATGATAATACTGAAGATATTTTCTTTTCTGAAATATAAATAGAATCTTGCTCTATTTTTTCAATGCCAGCTATATCATTTTGGTAGACAAAGTCACTATATTCTTCTCCAGATCCTAGGATTGGCACTTCATCTTTGTAGGTGTAATCATCACTTCTTAGGACAATTTCTTTTTGGTCACCTTGAGGATTTTTTTCTAATGTATAGGTTTTTTCTGGATAATAGATTTTACTTTCTCCCGATTTTTCGGACTTAAATACAAAAGCCTTGTCTCTGTCTATAACTATATCCTCATCAGACTTATAAAATATTTTTACCGGTCCCCTAGAAAAATAATCTGCATTTTGTGTCATATCATCAGTATTGCCATATTTTACATTAGAAAATCCAGCTATCTCATAGTCTAGCTTTTCTTCTACATCATAAAAAGTAGAAATAAACTCGCTTTTTATAGTTCTATTGGTATTTTCGCTAACCAAGTCCTTGTGGTAGGAAATTATATTCTGAATAACTTCATCATCTACTTCTTGCATATTGCGATATTCATTTAGATAGTCATCCAAAGAATTCTGCAAGATAGTTGTATTTAGATTTGTATCTTTTTTTTCTATTTTTGCTAAAGGTATCTCACCTGTTTGGTAAATATGATGAGCTTTTATAAAAAAATTGATAGGATTATCTGGAAAGTGTTTTAAGGCAATATAAATTAAGGCTTCTTTTTTATCCCAAATATTAAGCCCTGTTTCTTCTAAAGCCTTCATCAGAAAAACCTCTAGCTCTGATAAATTCATACCTAGACCAAAACCATATATAAACATCTTATCTCTACTAATTATAGATGCTTTGAGATCTTTTCTAATTTGAGTTTTTTTCCAAATTTTCCTATCATCTTTATCATATTCTAAAGAACCATATACCTCACTTTTACTTCCATGAGGATATAAATTTTTCTGCCTAAAAAGTTCTACTACAAGATCTACTATTTTTTCAAAATCTTGATTTTTGTCTTCATTTTCTATAGCTGTAAATATTTCTGCTGCCTTATCACCTATTTTATCTTGGCTAAAGTCAAGTTCTTTGTAGTAGCTAATGAGCAAATAGTTTAATATATACTTATAAAAAGGAATTTTTTTTCTTAGAGCAATAGTGTTATTTACACCAATTTCTATAGATTCAATATCAAGATATTCACCTGAACTGATATTTTTTTGCCATTCAAACTCATTAGTTTCAATAATGATGGTTTCTCCAGAAACTATTGTATTTTCCATATATGCCCCTTAATTAATGTATTCGTAAGTTTGGTCAAACTCGATTTTATCGATAAAGTTAAAATCGACATCTATAATTTCTTTTCCTGCTCTTTTGACATTATATATTAGTATAATGTCATTTTTCTTGGCCCTCAGGGTTGTTTCCCATAATTCTGCCTTATAAAAGGCAACATCAGAATCTGGATTTATTGTAAGCTTGCCATTATCTAGCAAATATTTTATAACATCATCCTCATCATCTCCATACTGCCAGCTCCATAAAATAAGTGGAAACTGCTCATAATTATAACCATCCCGGTGCCTGTGATAGTTTAAAAATCTTTGACGAGAGTTTGGATAAGGATTATTTGCCTTATCAATTTTTACAAAATCTCCATCCTTTGCGATCTCTCCAAAAGTCGACGTTTCTGCCGAGTAGACTTCATAATAGCCATCGTGCTTTACAATTAATCCTATTTTAATAAGATCTTTTTCAAGATCACTGCATTTTCCTAGCTCAATGGCTTTTACACATACATTGGTCTTTTTAACTTTTTTCATAATTCCTCATTTGTTTAATCAATGTTTTTTAATCAATTTAGCAATTTATCAAAATAAACTATAGGCTTTTACTAGGTAATATTTTATCATAATTATTCGAAATATTTAATACTCTTATTCAACTATAATTAAGATATATACTTATATTAAGTATATATTTTTTAAAATCTTTTGTACAGATCTTTCGCTAAAAACAAGGATTTATATTTATCAATAGTTTTCTAGTATTTGGGTAATATATCTACTGAAAGCAAATTACAATTACCAATAAATTTATGTTGACTTTTATATTAGAATGATTATAATATTCATATAAAGGTTAGTAACTTTATAGTAAATAGCATTTAAAAAGGAGAATCATTTATGGCATTTATAGGTAAAACACTACCAGAATTTGAACTTGAAGCATACAACCCAGCAAAAGACGAATTTACAACAGTTTCTAGCGAAAATCTAAAAGGAAACTGGAAAGTACTTATCTTCTACCCAGCAGACTTTACCTTTGTTTGCCCAACAGAACTAGAAGATATGCAAGATAACTACGAAGCTTTAAAAGACCTAGGTGCAGAAGTTTACTCAGTATCAGTTGATACACACTTTGTCCACAAAGCTTGGCATGATAATTCAGAAAGAATTAGCAAATTACAATACACAATGATTTCTGACTCAAATAAAGAATTGGCAAGAGAATTAGATATCCTTGATGATTCAGGAAAAGCATTAAGAGCAACATTTGTGGTAGATCCAGATAATATTATCCAAACAGTAGAAATCAACGCTGATGGTATAGGTCGTAAAGCAGCTGTAAATATTGATAAAATCAAAGCTGCTAAATATGTTGCAGAACACCCAGGTGAAGCTTGTCCTGCAAAATGGCAAGAAGAAGGCGATGAAGTACTAACTCCAGGTCTTGACCTTGTAGGTAAACTATAAGATAAAAAGGAAAACTAAATAGATGCTAGAAAATAATTTAAAGCAACAGTTAGCCCAATATCTTGACATGTTAAAAACAGAAGTCACTATTGGGCTTTCTGTTAGCCAAGATGAAAATTCTAATAAAGTAAGAGAATTTGTAGAAGAAGTAGCAGAATTATCAGATAAGATAAAAGTAGAAGAAAAAGAATTGACCTACACACCTTCATTTGAAATAAAAGGTGACTTTGACCACGGTAGGATTGTCTTTGCAGGAGTGCCACTAGGCCACGAATTTGCATCATTTGCCCTAGCTATGCTTCAAGCAGGTGGTATAGAACCAAAGGTAGATGAGGCTACTAAAAAAAGAATAGAGTCAATCGATGGCGGAGATTTTGAAACAATCGTTTCACTTTCTTGCCACAACTGCCCAGAAGTAGTTCAATCATTCAACATTATGGCAGTATTAAATCCAAATATCAACCACACTATGATAGAAGGATCTATGTTCCAAGATGTAGCTGAAAGCCGTGATGTACTAGCAGTTCCAGCTATCTTTAAGGAAGGAGAATTCCTTGAAGGTGGCAAACAAACTATGGATTCCCTTCTTGAACTAATAGGATCAAAGAAAACATCTGATGACTTTTCTGATAAGGCAGCTTACGATGTCCTAATCATAGGTGGTGGTCCAGCAGCAGCTACAGCATCTATCTATGCAGCTCGTAAGGGTATAAGCACAGGACTTGTTGCAAGCGAATTTGGTGGACAAGTAGTAGAAACTCTTGGTATAGAAAATATCCCAGGATTCAAATACACAGAAGGTCCAGACTTCATGGCAAACATGAATGAACAAGTTACAGCACTTGGAGTAGATGTGATGACAGGAGCACTAGCAAGTGATGTTCGTGAAGCAGAAAACTCTTCAAATGACCTAAGACTAGTAGAAGTAGAACTTGACAATGGTGCAGTTCTTAAAGCTCGTACAGTTGTAATAGCAACAGGTGCTAGATGGAGACTAATTGGTATCCCTGGTGAGACAGAATTTAGAAACAAGGGTGTAGCATACTGTACCCACTGTGATGGACCATTATTTAAGGGCAAACCAGTAGCAGTAATCGGTGGAGGAAACTCAGGAATCGAAGCTGCAATTGACCTTGCTGGAATGGTAGACCATGTTACAGTTCTAGAATTCTTACCAGAACTTAAGGCAGACCAAGTCCTTCAAGATAAGCTAAACAGCTTAGATAATGTAACAGTTATCAAAAACGCACAAACAACAGGACTCTATGGAGATAGTAAACTAGAAAGACTAGAATACACAGATAGAGAAACAAACGAAGAACACAGCATAGATGTTGCTGGTTGCTTCATCCAAGTAGGTCTAGTGCCAAATACAGAATGGCTAGAAGAAAGTGATGTAGAACTAACAGATAGGGGAGAAATAAAAGTAAACCCAGACGGATCTACAAGTCTAGAAGGTGTATATGCTGCAGGAGATGCAACAACAAGCCTCTTTAAACAAATAGTAATAGCAGCAGGAAGCGGTGCAACAGCAGCCCTTGGTGCCTTTAACTATCTAATGAGAAACTAAAAATACCCTCACAAAAACCGGAAGCAAGATTTCCGGTTTTTATTTGTAATTATTTTTAATAAATTTATCCCTGTGAGCATTTTCCGCTACAAACTTTTGTAGCTTACGATTAGTAAGGAAAGTCACCAAGGCAAGAGCCATCAGTTCAATGAGGACAACCAATAGCACAGTAGCATCACTCAAAGCCTCAAAATCAAGTTTTAAGTCAGCAATGATAGTAATAAGCAAAAGGATAGCCCCAAATATAATAGAAAGCTTGCCAGAATAAGAATTGGCAAACTCCCAATTTTCAGGACTTGCCATAGACAAATCAGTCCTAAAACCCATAAATCTAATAGACTTCTTAGCCAGCACAAGCTCCATCAAGCCAATGAACAACATAGTCACAGGCAATATATACATCAAAATAGTAAAAAACACAAAAACCCCCTGATAATCTGATTGATTAGATTATATCATAAAAAATCAACTATTGACCCCAATACCCATAACTATTCTAGCTTAGGAAATTGGCTTTTGCTTTGCTAGAGCATGTTGTAAAATTCTTTTCCAAAGCTAAAGAAGAACAAAAAATTATATTTGACAAATCCAAAACTACCCCCTATAATGAAAATAAGAAATAAAAATGTTGATGAGAAAAGTAAGTTTTTTGGAGCAGCCCAGAGAGACTATGGTTGGTGAGAATAGTCGTGTAAAGAAAAACTGAAAATGGCCTCTAAGTTGGTTGTCCGAATATTTAAGACAATCCGTGTGCGCACGTTACAGCGATAGGGTATAAATTTGTACCTGATGAGTTATTAATTGTGAGATTGATATAAAATTAAGGTGGTAACACGAGAGACCTCGTCCTTTATAAGGACGGGGTCTTTTTTAATTTTGCCATAGGCGTTTTATTTCTAAAAATACAAAAATAAAGGAGCAAACCATGAGCAAAAGATTTTTAACAGTAGGATCGTTACTAAGACCAAAGGAACTATTAGAATTTAAAGACGAAATAAGAAAAAGAGAAGACATCACCTATCCATTTTATGAAGATCTCGATGGATACAAAGAAACAGAAGATGAAGCAGTAAAAGAAGTAGTAGAAGCACAAAAAGACCATGATCTTGTAGAAATCACTGATGGAGAATTTTCAAAATCCCTATGGCACCTAGACTTTGTGTGGGGACTAAATGGTGCAGAAAGATATATTGCAGATAATGGATATTTCTTTAGAGATAAGGATGGCAAAGAAGAAAAATACGAAACTAGAAAAGATATCGGTATCAAAATAGTAGATAAGCTAAACGGTAAAAACCACCCATTCATAGACCACTTCAAAAGACTAAAAGAACTTGCAGGGGATACACAAACTAAGCTAACTATCCCATCTCCATCCCATATCTATGGAGAGCTAACACTGTTTATAGGCATAGATGATGGATATTATACTGGTAAAGAAGAAGAATTTGCCAAAGACCTAGTAGCTTCATACAAGGACTTTATCAAAGAATACAAGGAAGCAGGCGGAGAAATCATTCAACTTGATGACTGCCTATGGGAGCTATTCTCTGATGATAACAACGACTTCTCATTTACTTCAGACAAACAAAAGCAAGAACACCACGAAGAACTAGCCCACAAATTCATAGACTTAAACAACGAAGTTATAGACTACGGCCACGATCTGGGACTAAAAGTTTACGCCCACAACTGCCGTGGTAACTACGAATCAAGGTCAATGAGTGATGGAAGCTACGAATCCATAGCCCACCTATTCCTAGATAAGCAACATTACGACAGGTTCTACCTAGAATGGGATGACGAAAGAGCAGGATCTATCGAGGCTTTAGAAGTATTCAAAGACAAAGACAACGAAATAGTCCTAGGACTTTTATCAAGTAAGACAAACACCCTAGATGATGAAAAAAGAGTCCTAGATCTCCTAGAAAAAGCAAGCGAGGTAATAGACAAAGATAGACTCTACTTATCCCACCAATGCGGCTTTGCATCATGTGATGAAGGAAATGAACTTACAGTAGATGAGCAATGGGCAAAAATTGACCAAGGCCAAGAAATAGCTAAAGAATTTTGGGGAGAATAAGATAGTAGAATCTGGCAAGTATTTATAAAACAATCATGTACTTTAAGAAAAACTTCAATCAACTAATAATTACTCTTAGCATTTGCTTGCTATTATATATAAAAAATTGCTAGTACATATGCCACATAAATTATAAAAAACCTTTCTACTATATGCTAATAAGTCAAAGATAAAGCAGGATTACTTCTTAAAAAATCCCAGCCCTAGGGGTGGAAAAGAACAAAAAAATAGCAGAGTAAGCTTTAACACTAACTCTGCTATTAGATTAAACTTTATGGGGTCATCTTAATATATAGGCTGATTTTTTATTATAATTTTTAAAAAATACTTATACAATTATCTGTTAAACTTATATTCCATTGAGTTTGCAATTCTTACTAAGAGTAGCATGACTGGTACCTCTACCAAAACTCCTACCACTGTTGCAAGTGTTGCACCAGATGATAGTCCAAATAGTGAGATAGCAACAGCTACAGCTAATTCAAAGAAGTTAGATGCTCCTATCATGCCGCATGGAGCAGCTATAGAATAAGGTAGCTTTGCAAGATATGCCATGCCAAAGGTTATAGCAAATATAAGAAAGGTTTGAAGTATAAGTGGTACTGCTATAAGAGCAATATCTAGAGGTTGGTCGATAATTTTCATCCCTTGGAATGAAAATATAATTATTAAAGTTAGTAATAATCCAACCATAGTATACTTATCAAATGATGGGATAAATACATTATTTAAGTAATCTTCACCCTTATTTTTTATCACATACCTTCTAGTAATGATACTTAGGATAAGAGGAACTACTATAAACAATAGTATGGATAAAAGTAGGGTTCCCCAAGGTATATTGATATTGCCCCTCTTTAATAAAAAGCTTACTATTGGTATATAGGCCAATAGCAAGATCAAATCATTACTAGCCACTTGAACTAGGGTATAGGCACTATCCCCTCTTGTTAGCTTACTCCAAACAAAAACCATGGCTGTACATGGGGCAGCACCTAATAATACTGCACCTGCTAGATATTCTGATGCTAGATTTTCGTTAATAATATTTTTATAAATTCCAAAGAAAAATAGCTTAGCTATAAGGTACATAGTAAAGGGTTTGATAATCCAGTTGGCAATCCATGTTATAAATAAACCCTTAGGATTATTCTTAATATTTTTTATACTGTTAAAGTCAATCTTTAGCATCATTGGATAAATCATAATCCAAAGAAGTATGGTTGTTGGGATAGATACATTGTAAAACTCAAACTCTCCCAAAGCCTCTGGAATAGCAGGTATGAAGCGTCCGATTAAAACACCTATAGCCATGCATATCAAGACCCAGAACGTAAGGTTTCGCTCAAAAAAGCTTATATCTTGTTGTTTTTTCATCTAGCAAACTCCTCATCTATTTCACTGATTAAGTCCTTTAATTTTCCTTCGATTTCATCTATTACTTTGATAAACTCTTCATCAGACTTACCAGTAGGGTCTTCTATCCCCCAGTCATACTTTTTGTGCTTGAAAGGAAGTATTGGGCATACCACATTGCAACCCATAGAGATGACATAGTCTACCTCTGGCAGGTCATCTATAAGTTTGGAATACTGGCTTTCTTCCATATCAATCCCGTGCATTTCTTTCATAAGTCTTACTGCATCTTGGTTTATCTGATCTACAAGCTCAGTTCCTGCAGAGTAAAAATCTATTTTTTCTCCTGCAAACTTCTTGCCAAGGGCCTCAGCTATCTGAGACCTGCAAGAATTGTGTACGCATATAAATGCAACTTTTGTTTTTTCTGTCATATATACCTACTTAATTAATTTATCTAAATTAGATCCTTTGATTTGGTCACTAGACCATGGGATTATTGTGAAGTTACCATCTGTGCGCTCGTCAACCTTATTTATCCATTCTAGCTCACTATTAGCCTTAGCTTCTAGGGTCTTGTTAGTAGAACCAGTTTTGTATATGGATGAGTTTATAATCCACCACTTACTATAAATTCCCGCTCTTTTTAGGTCTTCTTCAAGTCTTACAGACTCATAGAAAGGAGTAGGCTCTGCAAGTGTTACAATTAGCACTTCTGTTTCATCACTATTTTTTAATCTAGGTAGAAGTTTCTTTGCTGATTCTGGAACATTACCTTGGTTTTTTTCTATCTCTTGGTTGTAGCTTTCTGTAGAGTCTAGGAGCAGAAGTGTGTGGCCTGTTGGGGCTGTATCTATAACAACAACTTCACTATCAGCCTTATCCACCACATCTGCAAAGGCTCTAAATACAGCAATCTCTTGAGTACATGGTGATCTTAAATCTTCTTTTACATATTCCAAGTCATCATCAGACATAGTTTTTTTAGCATTTTCTAAAACTTCTTCTTGGTATTTTTTAAGCTCTTCTTCTTCATCTATATGGCTTATAGTTAATAAGTCATCTTCTTCAATCATACCAGTCAAATGGTTGGCAGGATCGGTTGTAGTTAGATGGACCTTCTCTCCCTTATCTCGAAGTCCCTTAGCAATAGCAGATGCTAATGTGGTCTTACCTACACCACCTTTTCCCATGGTAAAGATAACTTTTTTCTCATTCTTATATAAGTCATCTACTACATCTTTTAGGCTTGTGCTTTCATTTATATTAATATCCACATCACTAGTATATTCCTTATCTTCAATCAGAAGTGATCTTAGATTTTCGATACTATTTAAGTTGTATCCCCTAAGTGGGATAAAGTATGTTTCAAGATCCTTAATACCTTCTGGCATCTTGTCTAGGGACTCTTCTTGTTTTTTATAGAAAGCTTCAGAAACTTCATCATCATGGCCACTTAAAAGACCGTTTATGATAAGAATTTGATTGTTAATACCTAGTTCTGATAGTTCAGCAGAGGCTCTATTTGCTTCAAGAAGAGGAGTTTCCTCAGGTCTTGCAACTAATATTAAGCTTGTAAGCTTACCATCAGCTAAGGTATCTACAGCAAACTTGTATGTTTCTTTCTCATCTTCTAGACCTGATAATTGACCTAGGCATGAAGCTCCGTGAGTACTTTCGCTGATAAAGCTCGTCCAAGCAGAAGGAAGTTGGAGCATCCTTAAGGTATGGCCAGTTGGCGCAGTATCAAATATTATATAATCATATTTATCTTTAAGGTCTGAAGCAGTTATAAACTTAGAAAATTCATTAAAGGCAGCTATCTCAACAGTACAAGATCCGGATAATTGCTCCTCCATATTTTCTATTACACTATCAGGTAGCTGTCCTCTGTAAGGACCAACTACACTTTCCTTGTACTCATTAGCAGCTTCTATAGGGTCTAGGTTTACAACAGTAAGCCCATCCACACCTTCTATCCTTACACCCTTATTATCAAGCTCAGTCTCAAAGACATCTTGAAGGTTTGAGGCAGGGTCAGTACTGATTAATAGAACTTCATTGCCCTCATCAGCTAGGCTAATTGCACTAGCACAGGCAGTAGAAGTCTTACCAACTCCTCCCTTTCCTGTGAAAAATAAGTATTTGGTTAAGTCAATTTCCTTAATATCAAATTGTTTCATTTAGAATCACTCCCTTTTCTTTTATTGCTATTAGCAGCATCCACCGCGAGAACAGCAAGA
Source organism: Anaerococcus octavius (assembly GCF_900445265.1). Lineage (GTDB taxonomy): Bacteria > Bacillota > Clostridia > Tissierellales > Peptoniphilaceae > Anaerococcus > Anaerococcus octavius. The sequence goes on along the minus strand of NZ_UFTA01000002.1, from coordinate 1,689,770 downwards.
TCCACCATCACTATTTGTTTCTTCCTTGGCTTCATCAGCTATAAATAACATTTCATAAAATTCTTCATTGCTAGGATACTTACCTGTCATAACAATTTCATCATCAATCATTACAACTGGTAGGATATCTCTACCTTTTTCCCCTAAAAGATTGTTAATAGTTTTGTTTTCTACAAAATTTTTAGTATTGTTAGTTAGATTATATCTATCAATGCTAGCTCCACTTTTTGTAAGCTTATCTATCAAAGTAGATACTCTCATCAACTCTTCATCTGGACTTGGTCCACATACACCTGTTGAGCAGCACATAGCATCTTCATATATATACATCTTTTTCATAAAATCCTCCTTAATTTAAAATTATAATCTATGTAACAAAATACATATAGACACATTCAAATATTTCTATATGTTTTAGAAAAAATATTTGCCTAGGATTTTACACCTTGCAAATACAGTCATCTTGGATATGAAATATGAGCTTTAAACCATCCTCAATCTCATCTAAACGATCCTTATTTAAAGAGTAGTAAGTATTCTTACCCTCTCTTCTGCTAGAAACAAGTCCAACCTCTTCTAGCTTTCTCATATCATGAGATAATGTAGGTTGGCTTATATCAAATTTTTCAAGTATCTCACAAGCACAAAGCTCATCACAAGATAACATATCTATAATCTTAAGCCTCTTAGGATCAGATATTACCTTAAGCTTCTTAGCTATATTTTCATAATCAACACTCATAATCCACCTCATATAGAAATATTTCTATATGTTATGATACCGGTGGATTTGGTGGTGTCAAATGAAGTGAGTAATAAATAGAAAAAAGTGAGAAACTTAATTCTCACCTTTTATTTCTATAAATATCTATAACTTCTCCAGTTTTATTCTTCCAATCAGTCCATCCGTTAGTATTCTTTCCCACAACTAGGTATGCTGCTGTAGATGGAGATGTAAATACATAGTCTTCTTGTAAAACATTATTAATAACATTGGCCCTTAGTACATCTTTAGGAGGATTTTCTCTTACTAAAGGTGCACATTTCGCACCTGACTTTAAAGTAAGAATCCCATTCTCAACTACCATTTCAGCATATACTTTACCATAACCCCTAATACTTCTATTAAGAGTATAAGTACCATCAGGTATTAGATTTACATCTTGCTTTGATTTAAATTCGTTTTTAGATTTATTGTATACTTCTTCCTTTGTCTCTAGCTCAGGATAAACTTGTCTACCTTCAAAGGATGATAATAAATGAGTTACTAAATCTACATCCAAAGCAAAGAGCTCAGTATTTGGAACACGACTCTTATAAAATATCTCATGCAAGAGCTTCTCTTTTTCATCATAATCATCAAGCTCAATAGCAAACTCACGACTAAGACCTGTTACATTAGCATAACCATGGCGTTCTAGTCCATACATTCTATTGTTAAAGTTATTAACATCAGTCTTACCAATCTTTATTAGACCTGGAACTACTGTTGTCATTACATAAATTATTCCTCTTGCCAAAGAAAATCCTTTCTTTAAAGTATATTATAATTATTTATTAAATTCATAACCTAATCTAGGTCTCAACAATTTATATATTGTCCTTAAATAGTCCCTCTATCATAGTATATACTTGATCGCGCTTAAACTGTTTTTTAAAATCTACATTTATACCATCAGCTTTCATAGTTTCAAAGAACTTTTTGGCTGCCGAAATTTTATGTTTTTCAACGCCCCTTAAATCCTCATCCTTATCTACATCTTTTGTCTCAATTATGAGACCTAGTCTATAATCGTCACCATCTTTTAACAAATACATGAAATCTGGGCTAGTTGTTCCTCCAAAGTATAGAGGGACTTGTATACTCTGGCGAGGTATTTTTCCAAAAGCTATAACTGCATCAGATAAATTGCTATCTCCAGAACTTACAATAGTTTGTTTTTCTTTTGGACTATCAAATATTACTGTATCATATAAAAAAGATTCTGGTGTTTTTAAACTCTCATCTTTGTATATACCTAGATTTCCTTGAATTATATAGTCTTTTACCTGACCATTTACATCTGTAAGGGCTGTTTCTTTCCTATCTATATTTAATCTCTCATATGAATAATGACTGTTATATGCGTGGATATACCAATCCTTAAATTTATTTATAAAATTATCAGCAACTTTGTTATTCAAAAAATTTTTTGGTAGTGTATCTTTTCTAGAAAAATTTACTATGCCTTGATGGATAATAGGCAGTGGTAAACCTGTGTTTTTATTAATTCTTTTTAAAAACTCATTGTATGGTATGCTCTCATAGATCTCATAGGAATCAGTGATTCCTTTATCTAAAACCACTTCTCCTACTGGATTATTCCTAGTCCTTGATTCCCAAACATTCACCCTATTAGTTTCAAAAATACTATCTTCATCATTAGAAAATATATCTTCTATAACTTTTATAAGCTCCTCGTCTGGTGTATCTTCTAACTTTAAATAATATTTATGATTTATAGTTTCCCATAATAATTTAATCATTTGGAATCTATCTTTTCTGATGTTTACTACTTCTTTTTTAGAGGTACTATCTATAATAATGCCTGGTTTAATACCTTGGTTAAACTCTGGATATTCCGAGTAAAATTTATCTATATTTTCTAAATAAATATTTTTATCAGTATCAATATAGCCGTCTTTCATCAACTTCATCGCTAATTCGTCAGGATTAATATTTCTCTTTTCAGCCACGTCTAATATTAACTCTCTAACATTTAAATTACTACCTTCAGCGTCGTTGATTTCATTGACTAAATTCTTTGCAAAATCAACTTCGGAGAAATCTATCAAATAAGTCAGGTAAAACTGCTCATCACTTATTCTGTTACCATATTCGTCGACTGGCAATCTTAACCCTCTACCAACTTCTTGTAGCTTACTTGTCTCACTTCCTGAAGAGCGTAATTTCACAATTTGAAATACATTTGGATTATCCCATCCTTCTTTTAAAGTCCATTTTGAGAAAATAAATCTTCTTATATTCCAACTTCCATCATCATTTTTAAAAGATAGTAATTTCTGCTTATCTCTAAGAATTTCTTCTACTTCTTCTTTTATATCTTCATCTTTTGTAGAATTATCTTCTGCAAAATAACCACCAGATGCATACTCAATATTATTTTTTGTAGCATATAAATATGATAAATATTCTTCTTCTCTTTTTGTTTTAGTTTTCTTATTTACTAATTTATCTATTATTTTATCAAGATCAATTAAAAGGTATTTTTCAAATTTTAATCTTAATGAACCTGGTTTGCTATCTTCAGCTCTAAAAGAATAAATACTATCTATAAAAAATAAAGATAAAGTTTTAATTTTTTCGTTTCTATTAAAATTCTGCCACTCAATTATAAAATGATTTTTTATGGCCTGTTGTATCATCATATCTTGGTATGTTTCTGAGTAAACGGATGAGTATATAATATCTTTAGGAGTTAATATCATACCGTTGGATAAAGTAACTCCTGAGGAGATATTTTCATCATCAGTTTTACCAATTTTATCTATAGTTATACCTGAAAAACTAGGACTTATAATTCCTAAATCATCATTGATTTTTAATTTTTGAGCTTTACTTGTCTTTTCATCCCTAAAGGTAAGAATTTTTTTACTACCTCTACCTTCCCAAGATGTAAACTTAATCTTACCATCATCTTCATTTATATTCTCAATTGTTTGATGTGCTACGCCTTTTACAAGGCCTTCATTAAATGCTCTAGCAGCCCCTAAGTTATAAACTAAGTTATTATAATCTTTGCCTTGATTTTTAGGTAAATCTGGAAAAGTTGCTCCAAATCTAAAAATTATCTGTGGGTCTAGTTCTTCTATAATTGTTTTATAAGCTACATTTTCTCTCTTAAATCTGTGTGGTTCATCTATTATTACAATAGGCTTTGTATTTCTTAGAGCTTCGTAAGGCTGAGTAAATTCACCTAAAAGTGTCTGGTCGTAGTCATCCTTAGCCATAGTTGCCTTACTCATTAGCATAGAACTTGTTGTAAGAAGAGTATTAATTTTATTATTTTCAAGTCTACTTCCTCTAGCAAAATTAGAAATTGCTGTAGGGACCATTTTTCGACCTTTTTTATTTTTTTGAGGATCTAGAACATTTAAATCCAAATTTAAGTCTGGAAATAAATCCTTGAAATGTGATTTAGAATAATCAGACTCTATAAAATTACGAGTTCCTTCTTTAATAGGGGTAGATGGTACCAAAATAATAAATTTAAAAAATCCGAGATTATGCAACTCGTACATTAATCTGGTATAAACGTAAGTTTTACCAGTACCTGTTTCCATCTTTATGTCTATTCCTAGTGGATTATCATCTTTGTATGTTTTTCTCATAATTTGAGGGATTTTAGGAAGTCCTGTAAGCTCATATGATTGATTCCATATATTTTTTATATTTTTTTCTATCTGAGGATCTTTTGTATTTATAGTAGGGTTTTCATATAAATTTGTGTTATAAGATATTTTTGTATCGTATAATACAGATTTTATTGTATCTAGTGCATCTCCTTGATGCGGCAATATTTCTAACCTTATACTCATTTAGTATCTCTCTATTAAGCTTACAGATTGATTATTCTTTAGATTTTTCAAATTATTTCTTAACTCATTTGCTGTATTAAAATTTAATGAGTATCCATAGGCTACTACCCTATTTATATCAAGTTGATTTTTTTCAAGTAATTTTATAAGTTCCATAATATCATCGCTCTTTATCCCTGGTTCTATGAGGTATAGACTATTTTTATATTTATCTGCTTCATAATTCCCAATTTTTAAAGATTCAACTTTCGCCAATAACCCATATCCATCTTCATTTAACCAAGTAGTTAGAATAGTATCCTTTCCCTTTTCACCGTTAAAATCAAAATTTGAAACATAATCATTTTCATTAAAGTTTATATCATTTGGATCAAAGTCAATAAGTTTATCAACGGTCTGAACTGTGGGTTCATTTAATCTATATAATTTAAATCCATAATCAATATCTGCACCTGTTTCTTCTTTTATTTTAGAAGCAGCACGCTTGATTCTTTCTCGACCTATCTCGTCAATCGTTCTATATCCAGCTTTATAAGGCGATTTATTTTTTTCAATTTTTTCTGAAATTTGAACAAGAATATACTTTCTATTCCCACCATCTTCTGCATTTAATTGCATTATTGAATCTGCCGTTGTAGCGGAACCCGAGAAAAAATCAAGTGCATAATCATCTTTGTTAAGACCAGATAACATAAATTTCTTTATAAGTTTTGTAGGTTTTGGAAATTCAAAAATATCAATCTCAAATAAATCTTTTATTTCTTTTGATGAGTCTTGAGAAGTAGGAGCACCTGATAAATCTAAATCATAATTAAAATAACTATCTTCAATAAGAGTAGGCAGGGTAGCTCCATTTCTTACTTCACTCAAAAATTTCTTTTTATAAGGTTTTCCATTATGACCTCGGAATACTATTCGATTATCTCTTTGTAAAGTTTTCATTGTTTGCTCATTATATAACCAGCACTTATTTTTAGGAGGAAAATGTTTCTCTCCAGTATTTGGATTTACTATAGGATAAATACAGCTAGGTACTAACCTTCCACCTTTACCATTACCAGACAAATCAGAATAACTCCGCGGACCTCTGGGATCATTGTCTGGATTACTATATTGAGAATTCATTTTTTTAGTTCTTCTTTGTAAGTTTAATTGTATAGATGCATTATTTTTGCTGTATAATGCAATATATTCATGATTTTTTCCTATTATCCTATCGTTTGGTGGTGTTGCTCTCCTTTTCCAAACTAAATTCTCTACTATATTTTCTTCTCCAAATATTTCATCACAAATCAATCTTAAATTAGCCTGTTCATTATCGTCAATGGATATAAAAATAACTCCATCATCAGAAAGTAAATCTCTGGCTAAAAGAAGTCTAGGATACATAAATGTAAGCCAAGCAGAATGAGTAGATTTTCCTTGCAGCGAAAGAATTCTATCTGCCTCCTCCTCACTTACACCCATTTTGTTTGACAAAGTATCTTTATCAAATTTGAAATTATCCGGATAAACAAATCCATCTGATCCTGTATTATAAGGAGGATCTATGTATATACACTTGACTTTTCCAGAATAGGATTTTAGCAAGTGTTTTAATGCATCAATATTATCACCCACAATATACATATTTTCACTATCTTTATTTATTTCTTCGTTATTATGTTTGGTATCAGGTGTAATAACCGTTTCCGTTTCTAAGGCACTCTCAAATCTTGCATAAGACTTGCCAAGAAAGTCTAGTCTATATCCTTCTTTATCAAAATTAACTTCATCATCTTCTAACATTTTTTTAAATTCATCTATTTTAAAATCCCCATCCTTATTAAAATATTGAGGAAAATTTTCTTTAAGTTTATCTATTTCTCGTGAATTAACTTTTTTATTTTCATTTTCATTATATATATCTTTTAACATTTTATATCCTTTAGTAATGCTTATAATTAATTCTGAGCATACAACTTAATTATATATCAAAAAACTTTTAAAACAAAAGATTTTCTTATGACATATTAATTAATACTATGTAAATATAATTCATAGGTTCTACATATAGAACTTTGATTATTAAACCCCGTACAATTTTTCTATAAAATTTAGCCTATTTAAAGGTTTAATGGATAAATTTGATAATCTATACTTATATAACATAAAATCGACTAGGTAAATTTACTTTTAAATAGTATACTTTCCTAGTCGATTTTTTATCTTTCTTTCTTAAAAATATAATAAAAAACTATAAAAGGTGAGATTATAAAAACTATAGGCAATATTAATTTTGAAAATGTGAAATAATCTGTATCTTCTAATTTATTCCCCATATTTTTCACTGCTTGTGGAAAAGCTATTACTGATATAGCTAGAAAAACTGTAAGTGTTAAAAAAGGCATTTGTTTTGGATCTTTGTTTAAGGCTCCCTCTACTATACCAAAGTAATATATTAAATAGAAAACTATTCCTATAGCAGCGTACAAAATATCCCAAAATATTCTTGAACCAAGGGACTTATCCTCTTCTATCTCATTGTCTTTTTTAAAGTAGTCTATATCAACTCCAAATATTTCAGATAGTTTAACCAAATTATCCATAGATGGCTCGCTAAGTCCTTTTTCCCACTTTGATACAGCTTGTCTTGAAATATTTAATTCTTTTGCTAAATATTCCTGGGTAAAGTTCAATTCTTTTCTTTTGTTTTTAATTTTTTCTCCAATCATAAAATCTCCTTTTTTCTATTGTAAGGAAATTTTTCAAAAAAGCTAGCAACTATAGGGCAACTTAGGCACTTTTTCATATGTTTTTTAGCTTTTTCTTCATATTTAGTTAATTTATGAGATCTATCCACTCATTTCACACAATCGAGATAGGTGTATGGTTTTCAAATAAATTATTATTGTTGTTAAATCTTTCCTATCATTGTTTCACAATTTGACTAAAAAAAGTAGTCATATATTTCTAACTATTTTATACTTTCTCTTAAAAAACTTATAAAGCATAATTCCCAAAAGCACTATTCCCAAGTATCCATTAATCACATAGACGTATTTAACCAAAACATTAAAGTCAAATAGTAGTCCTACTACTATACCTGCTGCACCTATTAGAACTGTGACTATTTTAAAATCTTTTGTTCCTTCTTTAAAGAATCTAGCAACTGGAGTCCATAATAATGGAACTGCTGATGTATAAATTCCTAAAATAATTGTAATGGAAAATATTATTCCGAGTTTTGGACTAATATCCACTGCTAGAATTAATGCCGGGATTTGGGAATCATATAGTTTTCCTATTGATAAGATTATAGCAAATGCCATAATTAAAACTGCAACAGAAAAACCAATTGCTCCTGCTATTTGCCCTTTTTTAGCTTCTTTGAAATTCTCTGCTTCCTTACCTACTGTGGCAGAAAATGCACCTAACCATATCATATTGAAACCAACGTATGTGAGTGATGCCATAAGAAATCCTAGGTCTGAAGCATGGGTGATTTGATGATTTGTATTTAAAGTATTTAAAATTTCTAAAGACTGACTTAAATTTGAGGCATTTTTAAAAATTGATATGCCTCCTATAAGAATAGATAAAACTACAATGACTGGTCCTATTCTACCGATAACATCAACTATATTATTTAAACCAAAGGCTACTGTGATTATAGCCAATACACCAAGCAAGATCCCGCCAATATATTTTGGTGCGTTATACTGTTGTACAACAGTGGCTTGAGCTCCTGCTATCATTACTGTATATGATAAAAATAGAAAAAATACAGAAAAATAATCATAGAAGCTACCAATCTTGCTACCTGCTATAGCTTTATACACGTCATTTGGATTCTTAAGACTCCTACTATGACCATATGTTACAAACTCCACCCCAACAAAGGTGAATAAAACAAAACATATTAATACACCTATTAGCCCTTTTAAGCCATATGAAGCAAAAAATTGCATGAGTTCTTGGCCGGTTGCAAATCCTGAACCTATCAAAATAGCCATAAAAGCTCCAGCATAGATTAAGACTTTTGACATTCTAACTTTTTTATTCATAATTCTTCCTTAAAGTTTTTCTTACCTACTTATTTATAAGTAATAATATACTTTAACGAGTTAAAAAGTCATAGGATATATATTCTAAAAGTCTCAATAAGATTTAATAATTATTTTAATGTAGCCATTTGATGGATAAAACTCTTTATTAAATATTTATATTACATCTTTATTGGAAAATTTTTTAGAAGATTAAAACAAGAAATTTATTATAGAAAAATTATAAACAAAACACCAGATATAGATATAAATCTATATCTGATGTCAATCCAAACTTTATGAGTTTAGCTTATTTTCCTGCTAGGATTAGATCTATTTCTTGTAAGGTTTTTTGTCCTTTTTCTTGTAATTTTAGAGATATTTCTAGAAGTTTTGCTATTTTCTCTTTGTTTTTTGCTGCTATATTTGGTGTTAAGCCTTTTAGAATTTCTATTGCTTTCGCTGTTATGCGATTTTTTTCTACTGATTTTTTTAGCTTATTAGATTTTGCTACCAGGTCTTTTTTATAATAGTAACCTTCTTTTATTGTGTTGTAGCCTTTTGATACGTAGATTATTTCTTCTGTGATTTTCTCTGCATATGGTTCTTTTCTTGATGAACTTATTTTCGGAAATTCTTTGCTATGATGATTTTCTATTTCTTCTTTATCTGTAATCGTTGTAAATGGTGGTATTAGTATTTGTTCATCTTCTGTAGCCGGTTTTTTACTTTCTTTATTTATTGGACTTTCTTTTCCGGACAATTTTGTAAGTCCTAACTCTTTCAAGTAATCAGCTTTAATTGCACTTTTTCTAAAAGCTTTGCTATTTTTTCCGTCCATAAACCAATATGTTGCTCTTAGACCATCTTCTGATACTTCTGGATCTATCATAAATCCTTCGTTGTTTAGGTCTATATTCATATCTTTTGGTGCAGTTACATGTACAATTTTTGGTATTTTGCTTCCATTAAATTGAATTATATTATGAATATTGTTGTAATCATTGTCTGCATTTGCCCAAAGTACGTTGTTTGCTAGATCAAAGTCCATGCTCATTACTCCACCTAGTCCTGTTTCTATTTCTGAAATGACTTCTGCTTTGCCATCTTCTTCAAGTACTAGGGCGTATACATGACCATTTGCTTCTAGTCCTACAAAAAATATTCCGTTTGCGTATGCATTTGGATAATCATTTTTGTCTAAAGCTTTGTTATTTTTTTGATCGTATAGTAAACCGTTTATATTATCAAAACTTACCCATTCTATGGTTTCTATTCCTAGATTTGCACCTACATCTGGAAGTAAATTTGTAATGTTCCATTCTTTATCCGCTAACATTTCTTTTTTATCTTTAAATGGATCCGCTACTTGGAGAATCATGTTTTTGTTTATATTTTTTTCTCCATTATCACGTTCTATCGCTAGATATACTCTTCCTTTACTATCTACTGTTATACCTTCTGAGTCTGGTCCTATCGCTTTTGGATTGTTGGCATCTTTTATAAATTTGACAGCTTTTCCTTTATTATCAAATCCTGGGGCAAATATTACTTGATCATTTACTACTTTAAAGATTACAAATCTGCCCTCTTTGTTATTTACTCCATATGTCCAACCATCATGACTATCTAGCCCTGATAGATCTTTTAAATCAAAGATTGATGTTTCATCTAATACTTTTACCTCATCAATGCCTGGCCAATTTATTGTTTCTACATTTATTTCTTTTTCAGCTTGTTCTTGTATAGCATTAGATTTGCCTTTTGTTGCTTTGCCATCTACAAAATCTCCTCTGCCATCTGGTATCCTAGCGTAAGTACCATTTGCATGGCTTTTCCAAGCAAATTTGTCTACTAATTTGTCATCTTTATCGTAAAGATTAACTTCATCGTCACCACCTAAGCCAAAGTTAAAGTCTACATTTTCTTCGAAAACAAAAAATCCTTTGGCTGGAACGCTTGTTCCTTCTTTTACAAGATATGCTGGATCTTTTTTGTGTTTTGGGTCATTATCTAGGATATACCATCCAGAAATATCTATAGCTTTATCAGTATTGTTATAAATTTCTGCATAATCATTTCCACCACTAGGATCTTTTGATTCTACTTCGTTTATTACTACATTATCTTTGTATGGTGACTGGCTAGATTCACTATTTTCTTCCTTTGGAGATTCTTCTTTTTTAGATACTGGATTTATCTTTCCTTTAGAAGCTTTCGCCTCTTCCATTTGCCTTGTTAAAGGATTTCTAGCGAAAACTTCTTTTGGATGACTGCCACTCCATACATAACTATCTATTAAGTCCCCATTTGCATTAAATAACCTAACTTGATCATCTTTTCCAAGTCCAAAAGCAAAATGATTATTTTCTTCTAATACAAATACTTCTCCTGGATTTAGTACGACTTCATCTAGTTTTATTACTTTATCTGACCTATCCTCATCATCAAATATATACCAGCCTGTTAAATCTACTACTTCGTTTCCTTTATTAAAAAGTTCTACATAATCAGGACCTTTATTAGGATCCTTTGTCATTATTTCATTAATAACAATATTAGTATCGTATTGATTTGTATTTGATTCATTACCTGCAAGCAGCCTTGCATTTTCTAAATCGGTAGCTGATTCTTCTAAATTTTCTGCTATTTGTTGAATCTCATTTGTATTTTCTTTTTCTATTTCTTCACTGGCAAAGCTTTCATTTGCTCCAAATATTAAACTTGTAGCTAAAATCGCTGCTAATAGTTTGTTCATAAAATCCCCTTTACACTTTTTTAATAATTTTATTACAATGAAGTAAATTATATGTAAAACACATGTAAATTTTTATAAACATTTACTTTTACACAAAAAAAGACCTCCAAGCTTATAATACTTGGAGAATCTTTTAAATATTTTATCTTAATTAATTATTTAAGTGTAGCATACATGATTGCTTTGATTGTATGCATTCTGTTTTCTGCTTCATCAAATACTTTTGATTGATGTGATAAGAATACTTCTTCGCTTACTTCTTGGCCGTTTAGGTCATATTTGTCGCCGAATTTGTCGTATACTTCTTTACCCATTGTTGTATTTAAGTCGTGGAATGATGGTAAGCAGTGCATGAAGATTGCTGTATCTTTTGCGTTTGCCATTACTTCTTTGTTTACTTGGTATGGGTGAAGTTGTTCAATTCTTTTCTCCCAAACGTCTTCTGGTTCTCCCATTGATACCCAGATATCTGTGTAGATTACATCAGCATCTGTTGTAGCTTCTTTTACATCTTCTGTAAATTCTACTTTTGATCCGTGTACTTGTGCAAATTCTTTTGCTAGTTCTTGTACGTCTTCTTCTGGCCATAATTCTTTTGGACCGCATCCTACGAAGTTTACACCTAGTTTGGCACATGTTACTGCTAATGAGTTACCCATGTTGTTTCTGCAGTCGCCCATGTATACAAAGTTGATTCCTCTTAATTTACCAAAGTTTTCTTTGATTGTAAGCATATCAGCGATCATTTGTGTTGGGTGCCATTTATCTGTAAGACCATTCCATACTGGTACTCCAGCGTTTGCTCCAAGTTCTTCTACTAAGTCTTGGTCAAATCCTCTGTATTCAATACCATCGTAGAATCTACCTAATACTTTTGCTGTATCTGCGATTGATTCTTTTTTACCCATTTGGCTTGAACCTGGATCTAAGTATGTTACTCCCATTCCTAGGTCATATCCAGCTACTTCGAATGAACATCTTGTTCTTGTTGATGTTTTTTCGAATAATAGTGCGATATTTTTACCTTCTAGGTATTTGTGTGGTGTTCCTGCTAATTTTAATCTTTTGAATTGTTCTGAAAGATTGATTAAATAAAGTACTTCATCTTCTGTGAAGTCTTTGATTGCCATTAAATTACGTCCTCTTAAGTTAACTCCCATTGTAATCTCCTTTATTTTTTCTAAATACTTCTAATATATATTACAAAATGCATTTTATAGCATTTTATAAGCATGTTATCGTGTTGCCTTTATTTTGTTACCCATGTATTTGTCTTTTAATCAAGGGTGGCTTAGCCGTTTATGATCTTTGTTCCTACTTCTCCGCTTAAAGCATATGCTGCTTTTTCTAGAGATGTAATTATAGCTGTTCCTTCTGGATTTTCTTCGATAAATTTGATGCATGCTTCTACTTTTGGTAGCATTGATCCAGCGTGAAATTGCTTGTCTTCGATGTGTTTTTTAGCTTCGCTTACTGTAATTTCACGTAGTTCTTCTTGGTTTTCTTTACCAAAGTTGATATATACTGAATCTACGGCTGTTAGTATTAATAATGTATCTGCACCGATGTCTGATGAGATTCTGCTTGCTACAAAGTCTTTATCGATTACTGCATCTACCCCTTTTAGTTCTCCATTTTCATTTAGAACTGGGATTCCGCCACCACCACCAGTAACTACTACACCGTCATTGTCTAAATGATTTGTAACTGTGTCTAGTTCTACAATTCTTTGTGGTTTTGGACTTGCAACTACTCTTCTAAATCCACGTCCTGCATCTTCTTTAAAGGTATATCCATCTTTTTTAGCAATTTTGTCTGCTTCTTCTTGTGTATAGAAGTTACCGATTGGTTTTGTTGGATTTTCAAATGCTGGATCTTGTGAGTCTACTTCAACTTGTGTTACTACTGTTGCTACTTTTTTATCTATATTACGAGATGCTAATTCATTTTCGATAGCTTGTTGTAAATGATATCCTATATAGCCTTGGCTCATTGCTACACATTCCACTAGTGGAAATTCTGGTATAGTTGAGTCTTCTTTTGCTGCAAGTGATAGAGCAAGATTAATTACTCCTACTTGTGGTCCATTTCCATGAACTACAGCAACTTTATCATATGTTTCTATAATATCTGCAATAGATTTTGATGAACCTTTTACAGCTTCAAGTTGTTCTTTTGGGCTATTTCCTAGGGCATTTCCACCTAGTGCTACTACTATTGATTTCATATTGCCTCCTACAGTTTTCGATGATTTGTAAATATTTTTATTTATTAATCATTCTTTTCTTTTAAATCTTTATCAGATTCAAAAGTCATTGTTTCACTTTCTACATTCTTTTCTTTGTTTTTATCTACATTTGTTGTATTTGTATTCATGTTTACTTTTGAAACTGTCTTCGCTTTATCAGTTTTTCCAGTATCTAATAGATAATAATCTGGACCTTTAAAGAATTCATCAGTAATTTCTTTTATTTCTCCGCTCATCTTTATCAGTCCTATCATATTAGGTATTACTACAAGACCTAATGTTAAGTCAAGGAATACTCCTGCTTTATCAAATGAAACAAATAAAGCTAAAAGAATCATAAGAGAAGCAACGACCCTCATTATCTTACCCACTTTTGTACCAAATAAATACTCAGCTTGTTTTTCACAGTAAAATACGATTACTATGATTGTTGAAAGTACAAATAAGAATAGGCAAATAGAGATAATTACTGATCCTAATTGACCAAATAATGTATTGAATGATCTTTCTACAGCAATTGATCTTACTGCTGACATTTCAGATTCACTCATACCTGGCTTCCATGTTCCTGTTAAGATTACTATTAAGGCAGAAATTGTACAAACTACTATAGTATCAGCAAATACTTCAAATACTCCCCATAGACCTTGTCTAGCTGGGTGGTCTGTTGTTGCTGCAGCGTGTCCATAACCTGCAGAACCCATACCAGATTCATTAGAATAAACACCACGGGCAACACCTTGAGAAATTACTTTACTAATTGTAACTCCTCCAACACCACCCATGATAGCTTTAGGGTTAAATGCACCTTTGAATATATAACCAAAAGCTGTTGGAATATCACCAATATGTATAATTACTATGATAATTCCGAATATAATGTATATTGCTGCCATTATAGGAACAAGTTTTTCAGTTACTTTACCAATTTGTTTTACACCACCAAAGACAACCACAGATACAAGAATAAATATAGCGATAATAGCGATTTTTTTAGCAATATCTTCGTTTACATTAAGTGGTCTAAATACACTTTGAATTGGATTTACAGCTGATAATGTTTGAAGAGTGATTGATGGTAAAATTTCCATCATAAAGAAAAATGCTGCAAGGGAACCTAATACCTTACCTATATTACCTTTCAAACCATTTTTAAGCATGTATGAACATCCACCTACGTATTCTCCATCAGCATTTAGTTCTCTATATTTAATAGAAAGAGCAACTTCTGAGAATTTTGTAGCCTGTCCAATTATTGCAGCAATCCACATCCAAAATATAGAACCAGGACCTGCCACAAAAATTATTGTAGGTGCAACTACTATATTTGCAGCACCAATTGATGAAGCAAGGGCTGTTGTCATAGCTTGGAAAGCTGAAACAGTTCCATCTCCTTGGTTGTCTTTGGAAAATATCTTTCCAGCAGTTTGACTTAAAATATAATGGAAATGTCTTAATTGGAAAAATCCTGTTCTAATACTAATTAATAGACCACCACCAATTAGTAAAACTAATAAAGGCCATCCCCATAACCACTCTGTGAAATGTGATAATGTTTCTATCATAATTTTCTCCTTTTTATTAGTAATATTACTAATAAATACTTACAAACCATCGTTTTGATAAAATTATATCATATAGATATTTGAATAAAGGACATATAGACTAGCAAAAATTGTAAAGTTATGGCAAATGTTTTCATATAGTTATTTTTTTTAGTAAGATAATAAATCAGAATTTGTATATAAAACTTGTAAATTTAGAGCTTTTTTGCTTGATTTTCTGCCTTAAAATAAAAAATTATGTTATAATAATAATAGACCTTATTTAAAAGGGGGGATTTATATTAAAGAAACCACCAATATTCAAGATGAATCAACATATTTCCAATCTGACTTTAACCAATCAGTTTTAATAGATATAGGCAATGAAATTTGCTCAAAATCCACAGATCCACTACTGCATACCAATTCTAGATTTTGGTATTTTAAAAAAGGAGAAGCTTTATTTAATATTCAAGGAGCAAACTATACCCTAAAAGAAGGTATGCTAGTTGGTATACTTCCTTGGTATTATACACAAATAATCGAAGTAAAAGAGCCTTGCGAACTTGAGGTTGTCGTATTTAATTTAGAACTTATAAATATCTTACTAAAGCGCACCAACGAAGTATTTGGTTCTGCTACCCAAATAACAAATGCTATAGAAAATACAGCCTATGTTAGCTTAGATGATGCTGAGAGAAAGTCTGTAGAGTCTATAATAGATAATTTAAAACACGAATTAGTTTCCTTTAAAAATGGCAATGACTACGCCAAACAAATGATCTATATAAAACTAATGGAACTTGCCGTAATTTTTGAAAAATCTAGTGGTAAAGATAAAAAAAAATTAAAAATAAGCACAAAATAGAAATATTTCACTATATATGGGAACATTTAGATGAAAAACTTACTTTAAAAAGTCTAGCAAATATATTTTATATTTCCGAATCAAATATTTCCAAGTACATTAAAGAAGAAACAGGTCTTTCTTTTACAAATCTCACTTCTTTGATGAAGCTAACAAAGCTAATGGGTTATTTAAACTTTTCCGAAAAAAATTTGGAAGAATTATCGGTTATACTTGGATTTAAGGATGCTTCCCACCTTGCCAAGTTTTTCAAAGCAAAAACAGGACTTAATTCTAAGGATTACAAAAACTCCTACCACACTATAGACTTAGCAGACCAAGTAATATCTTATGATAAAATGGAAGATATTGTTGATTATTTAGTTAATAATTACTATATAGATTTTAAAATAGATGATATTTGTAAAAAGTTTGAAATCAGTCCCATCCAACTAAATAAATCTTTAAAATTTTATATGGATAAGAGTTTTGAAGATTATATTAACTATATTAGAGTTATAAATTCAGCTAAACTTTTGTTGCAAACTGATGACTTGGTTTCTGTAATAGCCTACAAAGTAGGTTTTAATACAACCAAAACTTTTTATAGGAATTTTAAGAAAATTTATGAAATAAATCCCAATGATTTTAGAAAAAAAATCACCTATCAAAAATATATTTTTTAAAAATAAACCACCTCAATGGTGGTTTTTTAATGTTTTATTTCTCCTTTTCCCAAAGCTTTTAAAGTATCATCATGCATTTTTTCTTTTTTATTTTTATCTTCATCCACAAAAAACGAATACAATAAATCGACCATTATGGATAAGGGGAATTGTGGGCTGATTACATTGCCATGGTTTAAATGTTTTAGGGAAGGTACTAGGACAATTTCATCGCAATATTCCTTTAAGTCCTCCTTATTCTGTGAAGTAACTAAAACAGTTCTTGCATTCTTATTATGCGCTTCTTTTAAAAAATATAAAACTTCTGTGGTTTCCCCACTTATGCTAAGTCCTACTACCAAGCTATTTTCACTATGGAATACTGCACGCATTTTCATCTGATCTGTATCTGTTATTGAGTCTATGTTTACTCCTATTCTCATAAACCTAGTTTCCATTTCATTTGCAGCAAGTCCTGATGAACCCTTGCCACATACAAAAACTTTTTGAGCAACATTTAAGTATTCTATGACTCTTTTTATCTGATTTTCATCTATTAGGGAATATGTTTTATTTAAAAGTTCTTGGTAGGTTTCCAGAACTTTACTGACATTATCGGTTATTTCATCTTGTTTTTCTATAAAACTTTGGCTATATTCGTAGATAAATTCTCTATAACCTCTAAAGCCACATTTTTGTGCAAATCTAGATAGGGAAGCTTCTGATACGAAAAGTTTATCGGATAATTTTTTGGCAGAAAAATCTCCTTTTTTATCATTATGGATAAAAAAATCCGCTATACTTTTTTCTGTTGGTGTAAAATTATCATAGTTAGATTCTATAGTTTCGATAACTGACTTTACATAATAACCCATAACACTTCCTTAGATATTCTCTTCTTTATTTTGGAAATTATAAAAGGCTCCCAACATACCAGCTGCATTTTGATTGCTGGCAAATTTTAGGGAAATTTCATCATAAAGAGGTTTTTCTAAATATATTTTAAGTTTTCTATCAATTCTTTCGTATAGATATTCTTCTTGTGCCATAATTCCTCCACCGAGGATAACTGTGTCTGGATTTAGGACGTAAGAAATATTTGCAATGCCCATAGCTAAAATATCACACATTTCATCTATTGCTTTTATACAAATTTCATCACCACTTTTAGCAAGGGCAAATACTTTTTTGCCATCCCAATTATCCACATTATCATTTTTTAAATTAGCAACTTTTTCTACAAGTGCTTTTGCTGATCCCAAAGTTTCAAATGTACTATCTTTTACTTTCATATAGCCTACTTCCATAGCAGATCCAGAAACTCCATGGTAAACTTCATCATTAATTACTACACAACCTCCTATACCTGTTCCTATGGTAAGGATTAGTGCAATTTTGCTATCTTTTCCTGCTCCTGCTTTATATTCTGCCAGTCCTGCACAGTTTACGTCGTTTTCTACCTGGCAAGGTAAATCAAATTTTTCTTTGATTGGTTCTTTAAATTGTATTCCTGTGTACTTTGGTATAAGTTCTGAAGCATAGCGTATAGATCCTTTTTTTGCATCTACCATTCCTGCTGTAGATATGGCTACTCCCTCTACCTTTTCTTTTTGCTTATAAATTCCTACTATTTTTAAAACTTTTTCTAATATTTGCTCACCACCTAGGCTTGCCTGTGTTTCTACTTGATTTTTTTCTAAAATGTGACCATTTTCATTTATTAATCCATATTTTATAAAGGTACCACCTATATCTATGCTGATGTATTTTTTCATTTTTTCTCCTAATTTTATGTTTACAAAAAGGCATAAGTTTTTTGACTTATGCCTTTTTAGATTAAATTAAATTTTGATTTTAAATATAGCTTTTTTTGTATATACCGGATCATCAATTTGTAAGGCTGTCATATGGACATCATTTGGATAGCATATTAAAAAATCTCCTACTTTTAAATCTACTGATGAATTTTTTTCTCCATTTGCTGCTTGAAAATCAGCTTCTGGATCGTAATCTAAAACTTTCATTTCTTTTAGAAAGTTTAAGTTTATTTTTTCCTCTCCTAAAAGCATTAGGTGTAGATCTAAGTATTCTTTATGAGCTTCCCAAAATCTATTTTCAGGAGTTGTTGTATCATATTCCACTATATTTACAAATAAATCATCTCCATCAATTTTGTGGATACCTATTTCCATATTTTCCATATCATTTTCTTTGTAGAAATCAAAGCAAGCTTTGATTTTATCTTCTAAGAAAGCATACTCTTCTAAATTTGTTGTACTTCCAAATATCATAATGTTCTCCTATATTTGATTGTAAATAGTTGAGTTAACAACTGGTTCTTCTTTTATACCCTTAGCTTTATTATAAGCTTTTGATGCTATGACTCCAACTACTAGAGAAACTAGTATTGAAATAATTGAGTATGACCAGAAAGAAACTTTTGCTGCATCTACGAAATATTTTATATAAATCATTACACATGATGCAACTATAAATGCTAATGTAGCTCCAAATTTATTTGCTACTTTTGTAAAGGCTCCGAGTATAAATATTCCAACTAATATTCCTAGAACTAGTCCCATAAATCCGTTAAACCATTCGTAGGCTGATTTTACTCCTCCATGGGCAAGTGCCATAGAAACAAGAATAGCAAAAACACCTACAACTAGAGAAACTCTTTGGCCGATTTTAGTTTGTTTTTCAAAAGTTATTTCTTTTTTGTTTACAGTTGATTGAATATCTAAAGCCCAGCTTGATGCAACTGAGTTAAGCCCAGTTGACAAGGTTGATTGAGCTGCAGCATAAATTGCAGCTAATAATATACCTGTAACTCCTACTGGCAGTTCATAGGCTATCCATGAAGCAAAAATTTGGTCTTGTTGGGCATTTGGTGGTAGTGGATTACCTTGGACTTGGTAGAAAACATATAGTCCTGTACCTATTAGGTAAAACACAGTAGCTATAAATATTGATAAACATCCATTGCCTATCATCATTTTTCTTAATTGTTTAGAATCATTTGTAGTAGTAAATCTTTGTACTATGTCTTGGCTTGATACATAAGAACCAATTGTATTTATTCCTGCACCAAATATTAGTAAAAATACACTATCTCTTAGAATGTTTGCATCAAATATTGGTTGATCTACCGCTAAAAATTTGTTATTTGTAAATAATTCGTGGTTAATAGCTCCCATGCCGCCATTTATATGGCTTACAAGGTAAATTAATCCAAAAGTAACACCTATTAGTAAAACTGATCCTTGGATAAAGTCAGTCCACAAAACAGATTTTAATCCGCCAGAGTAGGAATAAATAATTGCTATTATCCCCATGATAGCTATAAGGATATCTACATTTATCCCCATAAGCCTAGATAAAACCATACAAGGCAAATACATAATAATGGACATTCTACCAATTTGGTAAATGATAAACATTATTGCCCCAAGAACTCTTAGGCCCTTAGATTTGTATCTTATTTCTAGGTATTCATAGGCTGTATCTATATCAAGTTTGGCATAGATTGGTAAAAAATATTTTATGGTAAATGGTATAGCTATTAGCATACCTAATTGGGCAAACCACATTATCCATGTTCCTGCATAGGAGTTTCCTGCTAGTGATAGGAAGGAAATAGGACTAAGTAGGGTTGCAAAGATAGAAACAGATGTTACCCACCAAGGGATAGACCCATCCCCTCTAAAGTATTCCTTACCTTCCATTTTCTTTTTAGAAAATCTAAGCCCTGCAAAAAGCACTGCCCCTAGGTAAACTATAAGTATTATTAAGTCAATTGTCGTAAAACCCTGCATACTTTCCTCCTACTTAGCCAAGATATTTTTCTTTTGCATCTCTTATCATAGATGCTGCTTCTTTTACTATTTTTTCATCTTCTTTGGCTAAGGCTGGTAGAGGTTTTCTAACAGATCCTAGGTCTAAGTTTTCATTTTCTTTTAAAATAGCTTTTATAACCGCATACATATTGCCATGACCTGATACCATTTTATAAATAATAGCATTGATGTCGTATTGGATTTGTTGGGCTAAATCTAGATTTTTATTTCTAAAATGTTCATCCATTTTTAAGAATAATTCTGGCATAACTCCATAGGTTCCACCGATTCCTGCTTCAGCACCAATTAGACGACCTGAAATAAATTGTTCGTCTGGACCATTAAAGATTATATAATCTTCTCCTGCATCTTGTTTAAAGATTTGGATATCTTGGACTGGCATGGATGAGTTTTTAACACCAATTACGCGAGGATTTTTTCTCATTTCTTTAAATAAGCTTGGTGTTAGGGCAACTCCAGCCAGTTGTGGGATATTATAGATTACAAAATCAGTATTTGGTGCAGCTGATGAAATATCATTCCAATATTCTGCAATAGCATATTCTGGTAGTCTAAAATAAATTGGTGGAATTGCTGCAATGGCATCTACTCCTAGGCTTTCTGCATGAGCTGCAAGTACCATAGAATCTTTAGTATTATTACAAGCAACGTGGGCAATTACCGTTAATTTGCCTTTTGCTTCTTTCATTACATTTTCTAAAACGATTTTTTTATCCTCAACGCTTTGATAGATACATTCTCCAGAAGATCCGTTTACATAAACCCCTTTTACTCCCTTTTCTATAAAGTATTTTGTAAGTTCTCTTACTCTTCCTGGACTTATATTTCCTTCTTCATCATAGCAAGCATAAAATGCTGGGATTACACCTTTGTATTTTTCCAAATTTCTCATAATTACGTTTTCCTCCTTATTAAAATTTTTATTTTTTTAGTTTTCTGCAAGTTTGTCAACAAAGTTTTTAGTAATCACTTGTGGTCTAGTTATTATTGATCCTACAACAACACTATAAGCACCAAGCTCTATAACTCTTTTTGCTTTTTCTGGGGTATTGATATTACCTTCAGCAATAACTTTTCCCTCTACATTTTTTATAATTTCTCTTAAGATTTCAAAATCATTTGCCTCGATTCTATTTCCCTTTGATTGGTCAGTGTAACCAACTAAGGTTGTGCCTATAAAATCAAAACCTAGTTGATCTGCATGGAGTGCCTCTTCTACTGTCGAGCAATCTGCCATTAGCAGCTGATTTGGATATTTTTCTTTGATTTGTTTATAAAAATCATCGATACTTTTGCCATTTGGTCTTAAATCTTTTGTAGCATCTAAAGCTATGATTTCTACCCCAGTTGCTACTAGCTCATCGATTTCATCCATGGTTGGGCTTATGTAGACTTTTGAATCATTATAATCTTTTTTTACAATGCCTATGATTGGCAAATCTACCTCTTTTTGGATTTCCCTTATATCTTCTGCTGTATTTGCTCTAATACCACTAGCACCACCTTCTTTGGCAGCTCTTGCCATTCTGCCCATAATAAATGAGGAATGTAGGGGTTCATCTGGCAAAGCCTGACAAGAAACTATCAAATTTCCTTGTATAGTATCTATCTTTTTGTTTTCCATTATCCTAACCTCCATCTTTAGAAAAAGTATATCCATAATTGAATTTAATTTCAATAATGTATCATTAATCAGAAATTACATTCAGTTAAGGAAAAGCTTTCCCGTTTTCCTTTTCAATTTTTCCGATTATACTGAAAGTATTTTCTGCTGATTGCAATTAAAAAAGCAGTAATTATCTACTGCTTTTACTTTTAAATATAAATTTAACTTTATTTTCCATCTAAAACCGTATCTGAAAATACTATTAAAATATCAAGTGAGCCTGCTTTTACGATTGAAAGCACTCCATATTCTACTAAATCAAGTTCTGGATTTTCCTTGTATCTTCTATCTGGTCCACCGTCTTTATTGGTGTGAAGGTAAGTTTTGCCCAAAACTGTCGCATCATTAGGAGTTTTTTCATCTTCTAAAAATAAATTTTTACTTAAGTTTATGTCCACTTCTTTAAAGCTTACTGCAGACATTTTTCCATTTTGCTTGATAAAAATAGAATCTGGTAAAAATATTAATTTTAAATTGTCACTAACTAGGGTATAAGTTTGCACGTTTGTTTCAATAGCTTCATCAGTTCCTTTATAAAAATTGATAGGGCTACGGTCAATTATTTTAAATCTACTTTCACCATTTACAAGAGATTCTTCACTTTCATTTACTAGCCACACCTTATCTGATTCCATAATTCCAGCTAATAAATTATTTGTTACTTCTAGTTCTTTTTTAGCATCATCACTCATTTCATAGTCTAGTTTTATAGTTTGATTATTTTTATTATAAATTTCAAAAATCACACCTACTACCGAAATTATAACAAAAAGTGGATTAATAATAGCAAGAATCATGCCAATTATAATTAATCCTATAGCAAAATATTTATTGGTGCGATTCTTATCAGATGCAGCCACAATTTCTGCCATTTCACTTGAATGGATATTTGCCAAATCGTTTTGGTATTTTGTAGTATTTCTGGATGTATTTTTACTGGCATTTGTCGTATTACTTTTCCCTTTTATTTTTTTATGAGGATTTCCAAAATCCTTTTGATAGCTTATGCCCGTACCTGGAATGTAAGCTGTTCCTCGGATATTACCATTGGCAGTTTTTGTAATGCGATATCCTTTGCCGCCCCAGGAAAATCCTGGTCCAGATTTGCTCATATTCACCCTAAATCCATTGCTAAGGTTTATACTTTTTCTATATCTAAATCCCATAATATTCTCCTTAAAAATATTATACCAAATAAGCATAGTTTTATTAAATCTTACAATAGTTAATTTGACTTTTAATATAATCAAGTATAATATAAGTGTAAATAAATTTTATTTAAACTCATTTTAAGAAAGGGGTTTCAATGACAAAATTTAACAGAATCAGAAGACAAGTTCCAGCTTTTTTTAAAGCTTTAAAAAATAAAAATACACCAATACCTGCAAAAATTGCAGTTTTAGTGGCTATTGCTTATGCAGTTATGCCAGCAGATCTAATTACAGATGCTATTCCTTTTTTAGGATGGTTCGATGATGCACTTGTAATGACAGTTTTATTTACAATTGCAAATAAAATGATCCCTGACTATGTAATGGAAAACGAAACAAAAGAAGTAATTGATGATATAAATTACCAAGTAATTGACTAAAATAAAATCCCAAGCAAATTAATGCTTGGGATTTTTTATTTTAAATTTCTATAAATAAGCTTACTAATATAGACAGTATAGCAGAAATTATAAATATTAATGGAATTACTGATTCTATAAACTTATTTGTATGTATCTTAGAATAGTTTTTATTTACTATATAATATGCAGAAAAATATGATATTGTAATTATAATAAAAAATGAAAATATAAATACCATATTATAATTTCTTATTAGAGTTCCTGCAATTAAAAAAATAAAAATAGGTATGTACACATAAGTCAAGCCGTTTAAAAAAGTCATATAATTTCTATTTGCATTTACTTTTTTCATAACTTTTCTCCTTATTTTAATAAATGCCTGTAATTTTTTAATACAAATAGGATTATTTATAAATATTTTTTAATAATAAAAAACCTAAGTTTGTGATAAAACTATCTTTAAACAAATAATTTAAAAATCGTCTGGTCTGTTACTCTTCTTTGCGATTTTAAAAAATTTATTTTAAAATAGTCTTAAAAACTTAGGTTTAGTGGTTAACTTAAAAGTAAATTTCTTTAATTACTCTTATTATCAGCAATTTTTGAAACTGGAGCGGTCGCTCTCTTTTTCTTTCAAAGTTTCAAAACGACTTGCCTTTATATTTATTTCAATATCTAATATTTTTATTAAAGAAGATTTTCCTTCGCATATTCAATTATATCGTCAGATTCATACATAGCTTTTCCATCTATAACCATACATGGTACTTGTACCTTGCCTCCGACTTCTTTTAATTTACGAGCATTTTCCTCGCCGCAGGTTTCATCTTCTATGTTATAAGATGGGAATTTGATGATGTTATTATCTCTAAAGAAGTCTAACACCTTCAAAGAATATGGACAATCTGGCTTGAAATAAAGTTCAAAATCGTGTTCTCTTTCCATTGGACTATCCTCCTATCTTTCTTGGTTGAAAATATATTTTCTTATTAATATAATACCCATCAATCTTTATTATAAACATCGTTTTCCTTTTTTTTATTATTTTTTTTACTTTTTTTCTAAATTATATAAAAAAAACTTAAAATTTACATATTTACATGTTTTTATTATTTACTTTCAAAAGTTCTAGAGAAGTCTGAAAACCATTTTAATTCTTCTTCTACTTGCTTGTCATCCCAACCATATTGGTAAATTAAAAACTCTTTAAAATTTTCAAGATTTGATAAATCAGCATCTAAGGGCTCACTTTTTAGTTTTCCCCAATGTTTGATTGCAAATTGACCATTTCTATCCCAGATATCCTTTAGTTTTAAATCCATATCATTCTCCTTTACTTATAAAATATAGATATCCAGTTTTTTTAAATATCTACTGGTGCCATCAATACTTTTCCACTTCCCCTATAGACATTTACTAGTCCTTCACCGCTGGCTGCAGATCCTATTAAGGATTTTGTAGTTCTTTCTACAGTAAATTTTAATGAAGATGACCAAGCTACAGCAAATGAACCATCTATCCTAAGTTCATCATCTTCTAATTCTACTTCTATGAGCTCATTTCTGGCTACTGGAGATTCTAAAGCTACTATGCCTTGTCCAAATAAGCCTAGATTAAATAATCCTTCTCCTCCTGCAACTGCTGATGAAACAGAAGATCTTGCTACTGTTTTATGGTCTAGACTTGATTCACACGCTAAAAAATATCCATCTTCTAAAACCAAGCCCCCATTCCATTTTTCCACATCTAATAAAATAATATATTTATATGTAGGTTCTAAAACAACCATACCAGTTCCATGATATTCTGGTTTTATGGCAGATTCATTGGTTACAGATGATCTTAAACTTTTGCTAAAAAAATCTCCTACACCTTTAATTCCTGTTCCAGCATTTACATCACCAACCATCCATTGCATGGCTCCTTGTTGAAGGGTAACTGGACTTTGAGATAGGTCGCAAATTAATTGTTTGAGTCTAACGCCCATCTGAGCTGCAAAGTATTCTTTTTGTGCAGTTTCTTTTGTAACTGATAGATCTCTTTTGTACTCAGCAACCTTCAAAGAACCCATCTGATCGGTAATAAGTATATCATCATTATCTAAAAAATTATTAATCTTAAACATTTTTCCTCCATTAGTTTAGCTATATATAATATATTATTATTTTAATTTTACGCAAAAAAAAGATGAGATTAAAATCTCATCTAAATTTATAATAATATTGCAAAAAGCAATAATGGAGCTATCACAATTAGTAATCCTGGCAAAAAAACTTTTATTGCTGCTAGAAACATGGCTAGTCTATCATCTTTTTCTAAATTATCATTTTCTAGCAAGTCTTCTTTTTCATAGATTTCTCCAGCACTTTTTCCGCTAAATTTATCTATAGGTTTTCTCATAGATAACTCATTTCTTCTAAATTATGTTCTACTTTTTCTTTTATAGCTTTATTTTCTTCAAAGGCTTTTTGTTTTTCTTCTTCACTTACTTCCATCAAGTGACAGGCTACATAGTGACAATTGCCGTAGTCTTTTAGCTGTGGTTGGTAAGTTTTACAAATATCCATTGCATATTGGCATCTGGTGTGGAAACGGCATCCTATTGGTGGATTTACTGCTGAAGGAATATCTCCCTCGATTGTTTGCAGTTCTTGGCCTTGGTCCACATCTGTTCTAGGAATTGCTTGCAATAAGGCTTTTGTATATGGGTGGGAAGGGTTGTCAAAAATTTGCTCTGTACTTGCAAGTTCTACCAAAACTCCTAAATACATTACCCCGATACGATCAGAAATGTATTTTACAACTGAAAGGTCATGGGTAATAAATAAGTAGGTTAGGTTATTTTGTTGATCTTTTAGGTCTTGCAATAAGTTTATAATTTGAGACTGGATTGATACGTCAAGGGCAGATACTGCCTCATCACAAACTATAAAACTTGGTTTTAGGGCAAGAGCTCTTGCAATACCGATTCTTTGCCTTTGTCCACCTGAGAATTGGTGAGGATACCTGTGCAAGAAATATGGAGCAAGGCCACATTTCTCCATAGTTTCTTGGATGTACTCATTGTAGCCCTTATCTTTTCTTGATTTGAATAAATCATGGCCAAGCACACCTTCACCGATGATATTTCCAACTGTCATTTTGCTATCTAGTGATCCATATGGGTCTTGGAATATCATTTGTAGGTCTTTTCTCATTTCACGCATTTCTTCATCATTTAATTCTGATAAATCAATACCATTATCTCTTTGGCTTTCTAATTCTTCAAAACCTTCTTTATCTTTTAGAGTATCTCTATAAGTTTCGATACTGTTATATTTTTCGCCTACTACTTTTGAAAGTTCATCTCTTTTTGCAATTAATTCTTTGTATCTTGGGTCATTATCACATTTTTGATAATATTCATCCCATTGTCTAGATCTCATTTGTAGTTTTTGCTCAAAAAACTCTATATCGTTTATAACTTTGGAATGCTCTTTTAAGCTTAAATAATACTCATTTAAAAGACTTTGTACTTTCGCTAGATCATCACTTACTAAAAGTCCTCCAGCAATTCTTATCATATTTAGATATTTTTCTTCTATCTCACGGCGTTTAAACATAGCTTTTTCATTGGCTGCTGCATGCGCTTCATCATCTGTAGCATTTTCTAGCTCATTATAGATAGCATTTAGCTCATCGTTTGCAGTTGCATAGCTTGGAAATTGGCTTGGGATATTTTTTATCATGGTTCCCATATATGCTGGAGCAACATCTTCTAAAGTTTTGCCGTAGTATAGGGTTGTTCCCTCTGTTTGGTCATAGATTTGTAAAAGTGTTCTACCAAATGTAGATTTACCACATCCAGATTCTCCTACTAGACCTAGTGTTTCACCTTCATAGATGTCAATAGAAATTGATTCGTTGGCATGAACATAGGAACTTGGTCCCTTATTAAAAAGTCCTTTTTTCTTAAGAGGGAAATATTTTTTAAGGTCTCTTATCTTAAATAAGACCTTTTTATCATTCGTATTTTCCATCTTCCCTTTCCTTTCTATTTGGATAGTGACATCTAATTCTTTGGTGCTCATTTACCGCAACTAGCTCAGGCATCTCGTTTACACATTTTTCTGTAGCAAATTTACACCTATCTGCAAATTTACATCCCTTTGGAAGGTTTAGTGGGTGTGGTACAGATCCTGGAATTATATCTAGTCTTTGGTTTTTATCACTAGTTATTGATGGAATGGAGTTTAAAAGTGCTACTGTATATGGGTGGTTGTAGTCAGTAATATCGTGTTTAAAGATAAACTCTACTGGTGATTGTTCTACAATTTGCCCAGAATACATAACCGCAACTTCATCTGCCATTTGGTTGATAACTCCAAGGTCGTGGGTGATAAATAAAATAGAAGTGTTTAGCCTATGTTTTAAATCATTCATCAACCTTAAAATTTGCGCTTGGATAGTTACATCAAGGGCTGTTGTTGGCTCATCTGCAATTAATAATTTTGGCTCGCAGGTAAGCGCCATTGCAATCATTACCCTTTGGTTCATCCCACCTGATAGTTCAAAGGGATACTGCTTGACAACTACATGAGGGTTTGGGATTTTTACAGAAGCTAGTAATTCTTCAGTTCTTTTTGCCGCTTCTTGCTTATTCATATTTCTATGAAGCATTAAAACTTCTGAGATTTGTCTTTCTACTGTAAATACCGGGTTTAGGGAGCTCATTGGCTCTTGGAAAATCATAGATATTTCATTGCCTCTAATTTTTTCCATTTGACTTCTTTTATATTTTACTAGGTCCTCACCCTTATATATGATTTCTCCGTTATATATTTTTTGGTTTGGCTCAAATAATTGCAAAATACTCATGGCAGTTTGGCTTTTACCTGAACCAGACTCTCCTACAAGACCTAGGGTTTTTCCCTCATCAACTGTAAAGGAAACTCCATTTACAGCTTTGATGAGGCCTTTTCTTGTGGAGAAATATGTGTGGAGATTATTTATTTCTAATAAGCTCATTATTTTCCTCTATCTCTCATTTGCTCTAGGGTCTATAGCATCTCTTATAGCATCCCCAATTAAGTTTACAGAAAATGATACTAAAAATACTGCAAGGGCTGGGAATACCCATCTCCACCAGTAGATATTTAACACTTCTGAACTTTGGGCAGCTGATAGCATATTACCCCATGATGGTGTTGGTTCTTGAACACCAAAACCTAAAAATGATAAACCTGATTCTGTTAGCAAGTTGCCTGCATAAGCTAAGGTTGCATTTACAATTACTATAGATAATATATTTGGCAATATGTGTTTTATCATTATTTGAGAATTTTTTACACCAAGGGCACGAGCTGCTGTGATATAATCTCGTTCTCGTTCTGCAAGGATTTGCCCACGTACAAGTCGTGCAAGTCCTGTCCAACCTAGTAAACCTAAAAGTACCATTACCATGGTAATTCTTTGAGTTTGGCTAGCTCCTGGTGGAAGTAGGGCAGAAAGTGAAATTAGCATTGGATAAAATGGGAATGATGAAATAATTTCTGATACTCTCATTAAAATATTATCCACACGTCCACCTGCAAATCCTGAAATCATACCAATTGCTACACCAAGCACTACTTGGATAATTGTAGAAATTAAAGAAATAATCATTGTCATACGACCACCGTGAATTAATCTTGTAAATATATCACGTCCTTGATCATCTGAACCAAATCTAAAACCATTTAGTCCCCAAGTTTTGATATTTCCTTCCTTATCTACTGCATATTGGTTAAAATAAGATGCATATATTTGTTCAAATTCTCCATCTGGGGTTTTTAATTCTCCGTAGTTATCCTTACCCCAAGAGTAAAGTTTGCCGTTTTCATCAAGGGCAGTAAAAGTTGTATCTGCTCCCTGG
The DNA here is from genome assembly GCF_900445265.1 of Anaerococcus octavius. Lineage (GTDB taxonomy): Bacteria > Bacillota > Clostridia > Tissierellales > Peptoniphilaceae > Anaerococcus > Anaerococcus octavius. The sequence continues at coordinate 1,660,095 of NZ_UFTA01000002.1, read as the reverse complement.
ATATCTACAATTGGTGCTTCAAATTCTGGAACATTAGCTCCAGAAATTTGATCCCTGCTTGGTCCCCAAACATAAAGTTTTCCTTTATCATCAATGGCTGCTGCAGAAGAACTTGTAAGGGCAACTTTTTTTACAAAAACAGTCCCATCTGTAAGTTTTTTTGGCATAGTTGTCTGATTTTCTGCTCCAAGTACTCCTAAAAGTTGAACTGTACCGTCAGTTTTGGCAACTATCATATTGATTGGTGATGTATCAAAGTCTTCTACTTTTCCTTGTACTTCAGATGGTATCAAGTTTAGGCGGCTAGCCATGGTTGATCCCCATACTACAAGATTTTTTGCCTTGGTAAGGACAACTGAATACTGAACACCTGCTCCAAGTTTTTCTATACCTTCAGTTTTGATTTGGTTTTCTTGCATTGGAGGCATCTTTGTTTGTTCAAAGGAATTATTTCCCCAGCCAAAGATCTCATTATCCTCAGTCGCAACTAAGATATGCCTATCACCCGCTGCAACATCAATTACTTTTTTTCCTTGAAGGGCTTTTTTAACTTCACTAGGGACTGTTAGTACCTTATCTTCATTATCTGATCCCCAAATATAAACATTATCTTCATTTGTAAGACCTACAGCAAAAGTATTACCAATTGAAATTTTTTTGCTGCCTTCTTTTTCCATTTCTTTTGGAAAATTCATGTAAGCTCCACCAGGGGCAACATTTGTAAGGTTACCTTGGGAATAATATTGGTTAAATGGGAGAACGGCAGATCCTATAAAAACAAGCAAAATAATTGCAACAAACATTATAAGTCCAATAACTCCAAGTGGATTTCTAAAGAAGTTTTTAACTGCAACCTTTCCTGGAGAAAGAATTGCTTCTTCTTTTAAATCTTTATTTTCGCTAGTAGGATCAGGTCCTGCTCCAACATTTGAGTTTGGATTATTTAAATTTTTTCTAACATCTTTATCAAGTTTCTCATCTTCTGGTAACCTTCTACCATTGTCCATATTTGGCAGATCATTTGAAAAAGTAAAGCCTAAACGCAAGTATGATTTTAAAAATTTACCATATGATTTGATCGATTTATTAAAAGTTTTATTCATACTACACCTCTTAAGCTTCCAGTCTTACTCTTGGATCAACCAATGCATAGGCTATATCCATTATCAAGTTGCCTAAAAGTGTCAGTACGGCGTAAAACATTGATAAAGCTAAAATTATATTGTAATCTTGGGCAATAACTGCAATTATAAGTTCATTTCCTATGCCTCTGTATGAGAAAATACGTTCTGTAATTGCAGATCCTGAAAACATTCCTAAAATAGCCCAAGTTAGAGCTGTAACTACTGGTATAAGGGCATTTCTAAAAGCATGTGAATAAATAACTGTCTTTTCTTTTAGACCCTTACTTCTTGCAGTTCTAATATAATCTTGATTTAGAGCATCTAGCATAGAGTTTCTTACATATCTAGATAATGAAGCTAGAGAACCTATAGTTAGAGCAATGGTTGGTAAAGTTAAATATCTTACCCATTGACCAAAAGTATTTTGACGTGGCATACCATTTGCTGGCAGCCATTTTAACCTAAATGAAAAGAAATATATTAAAAGTAGGGCAATAAAAAATATAGGAATTGATATACCAATTAGGGTTAGTGTCTGGAAGATCTTATCAAAAGCTCCACCCCTGTGGGTAGCCGACCTTATACCTATTAGTATGGATAAGACAAATGATAAAATAGTAGAACCTATATTTAGGTAGATAGTATTTTTTAAAGGCTCTTTTAGATAATCTTTTACTGGTTTTCTTACTCTAAGAGATTCACCAAAATCTCCCTTTAGCATTCTACCAAGCCATCTTACATATTGTTCTGTATATGATTTATCAAGTCCATATCTTTCTGATAAGTTTTTGTATAATTGTTCTTCTTGGGTCTTGGTCATAGCTGTTCCTTGAGGCATCATTGCTTGGATAGGATCTCCTGGCATGGCTTTAGAAAAAGCAAAGAGAATTATAGAAATTATTAAAGCAGTAGGAATCATGCTTAATATTCTTTTTAATATATAACGAAACATAACTTTCCTTTCTACATTGTTATATAAAGAAATTTCTCAAATAATTAAAAATAAATTTATTAACCATGCCTTAAAAATATAAAATCCTAAGTGGTTAGTAAAAAGGGCTAAAAACTTCCAAAAATAACATTTTTTATAAATAATATATTAATATACCAAACTTTGTTTGTCAATAAAAAAGACCCAAACCGCCCCTAAAAATCGCCATTTTTAGAAAACCTCCTCTGGTAAAAATAAATCATTTCACTATATATTTATACAATTAAATTAATAATAATTTTGTTGCAAAATAGATATATAATTAAATACTAAAAAAGCTCACTAGATGTGAGCTCATTTAGTTTTAATTTTTATTTGACTATTTTAGTTTAATAGCATTGATTTGGTCTTCTATACCCCATGATGGTGTATTTACATCAAATCCTTCAACTCTTTTTGTATATCCTGTGTGATATAGGTTAGAGTAAAGTGGGATTTGTGGTAAGTAGTCATTATACCATTGTTGGAATTCTTCCCAATTATCTAGGTATTGTTCTTTATCATCTGGTGGTGTTTGACGAAGTTTAACTGTCAACTCATCAGCTTTTGGATCATTTACTCTAGTTTTGTTGTCGTTACCGTTTGAGTTAAATTGAGCCCAAGGATCATATGTCTCAGAGAAGCTTTGAGCCATTGAGAATGCTGTGTATTCTGCATCTTCTTCTGGGTAAACATAGTATTCTTGAATGGTTGGGAATGATCCAGCTGTTACGTTATATTCCATACCAGCTTGTTTTGCATTTACTGGTAATTGGCTGTTCATTAAACTTGTGATTGGTGATTCTTCTGAACCATATTGGTTTACTACAAGTTTTTCACCCTTATCATTGTATCTATAATAGTCAAAACCATCTGCATCCTTGTCAAATGCTTCTTCTGCCTTAGATCGATCCCAAGCAGTTTTCCCATTTTTTTCAAATTTGTATGGTGATTTATCAAGTAATTCGTTAGCTGTGTCTATATTTAGTTGGTAGTTTGTTAGTTTACCTTCTAGGTCAGCTCCACGTTCTTTATACATCCATTGGCTAAGACCATATTCCCCATTTGTAACTACACCGTAACCACCTGCATAGGATTGAACAAATGTGTTTCTATCCATCAAGTGAGCAATTGCTTGACGAACTTCTTTATATTGTGTTGTTCCTCTATCTGTTAAGAAGTTAAGTGATCCGTAACCGTTTCTTTCGAAAGTATTGATACCGATTTTACCAGCATCTTCAGCAGCTTTCATCTTATCGATTTTGCCACCTTCACTTTCTCCTTGCCATACATCGATATCGCCATTTTCTAGTAGGTCTACCGCTATATTATGATTTACATATTGGACAATAATATTTGGAATTGTAGCTTTTTGACCTTTAAAGTTTCCTTGATATTCTGGGTTTAAAGAAAGTTTGACCATATTATTGTTGTATTCGTCAAATTTATATGGTCCACCAACTACACTTGGATTTGATCTATAGTCGTTATATACATTTAGCATAGCCTGTTCGATAAGTTGTTCTGTTGGATCAACATCACCGTCAAGTTTTTCTTGAAGATCAGCGATTTTTTCATCATTAGCTTTCTTTTCTTCTTCATAAGCTTTCTTTTCATTATCTGATGCATCATCTGCTGGTTCTTCTATTTCTTTAAACTCTTCATTTGCTTTATCAATTTGTTCTTGGATAGAATCCTTATATGCTTTTACTTCTTCTTCACTAGGTTTATATCCATCTTTTGCTATAAGTTTTTTACCATCTTCACTTAATGCTAAGTTTTTAGTTACTACATGCATTGGGAAAGCTGAGATTGCAGCTAGAGCTTTTTCGTAGTAGTAAGGAAGTTGTTCACTATCGATTGTATATGTGAATGTGTGATCGTCAATTTTTTCCACCGCTTCAAAAGTATCAGATTCACCTGAGTGGTAGACTTCATAGCCTTTACCAAATAGGTCCCCTGGATTTATTGATCCTGTTAGAGGCATAAATTCTGGGTGAGTAAATAGTAAAGAATCAAAAATATAATCATCTGCTGTTAATTCTTCTCCATCAGACCATTTTAAACCTGGTTTGATTTTAAAAGTAAAGGTTCTTGAACCATCTTTGTTATCTGTTGTTTCTGGTTCACCTTCAAGTACAGCAGAGTTGGCAAGCCATTCACCATTTTCATCAACGATCATAGTATTAAAACCATTAGATCCTTCAATACCTAGTAATTTTCTAATTACTACATCATTGGCTGAGTTTTGCCATCCAGCTAGGAAGTCACCAGAAAATTCTGAACTACCGATTACAAGGGTATCATCACTTGTTTGTGCTTCGAAGTTTTCTAATTCTTCTGTATTTTTAGCATGTTCATCACCATCAGTGTTTTCAGCTGTTTTATCGTCTTCTTTTTTATCTTCTTTGTCATCAGTATTTTCTTCTGCTTTTTTATCTTCATTAGAATCTGTAGAAGTTGCTGAATCAGTGCTTCCTCCACAAGCTGTTAGGGTTGTTACAATACCTAAAGCCATTAGGGAAGAGAAAACTTTTTTCATTTTCACTTTGCATATCCTCCGTTGTTTTATTAAAAATCATTTTATGTCAAAAAATATACTTAATCAATAGCTATAATTATTTTTATAAATAATTACGAATTTTTATAAATATCAGTGATTTAAATATCAATATTTTTATATAGAGCATGTAAATATTTCCACTGTTCTTCACTATGGTAGAGTGAAATAAGATTTTGAAATTCCAGTCTTTGTTAGATAATATATAATTCTTATACCCCAAATTTTGACTACGTTTACAAAATGTATTTTACTCATTATACAATTTTTAAAAAAATAAGATAGCTAAAAAAATTTTAGTTATAGGCACAAAAAAACACCCTAAAAATAGGGTGTTAAATTAATATACTATTTTCTATTCAAATATGCACCATTAGAGTTAGCACCAACTAATCTATAATATCTTACAGGTAGTCCTCTGCTATCTCCCATGTAGCCTTTTCTTTGTGTTACTGCGACGCCATTTTTTCCATAAGTCATATGAATGATTGTATCTTCGTGTGGGTTTAGGATAAATCCTGTATGGCCTGCTGCTCCTATAGATCCTCCTGGTCTTCCCGCTACAAAAATATCTCCATATTGAAGCTCATTTTCTTTTACTTCATACATTACAGTGCCTTTTGCACCCATTTGGAATAATGTTTCTGTATTTCCAATCCAAGCATCTTTATTTAGGAACCCACCGTGAATTAGTGCTCTATAAACTGCTGATGAACAGTCTGCTTGTGTTGCAGAGTTTCTACCAGCTCCCATATTATATGTCATTCTTTTATCTCTTGCATTAAACATCCATTCCATTACTTTATCTATATTTTTTTCTCCTGGAATGTTGTTATCTTCTCTTGTAGCAATACCATTTGCATCAACTTTATAAACTACACCTTTTTGTGTAACAGTTTGATTTGGTGTTAGTCCATTTTGTGTGAAATAATAGTAATTGTTATCTATTTTCCAAACGCCTTCTTTTACATAACCTGCTGGATTTGTATGATATTTTCTGCCATCTAGTTCTACCCAAGAGTTTTTAATAACTGTCGCAAGACCTTTTGCATCTGATTTGTAAAATTTACCAGCAGAAATTGATGATTTATTTTGAGCTAACTTTCCATTTCCATCAAATACATATAGGTTATTGTTGATATTATGGGCACCTTTTACTACTTTACCATCATTGCCTGATCTATATGTATAACCACCAAGGCTAAACCATTTGTTAGCAAGGTTGTAAGCTTGACCATTTTTATCTACTACATAGTATTTACTTGCTGCTAATAGTTTTTTATTTGCTGTAAGCGCACCATTATTATCGAAGTAATATGATTTGTCACCAATTTTAGCAATACCTTTTAGTAGCTTGCCTTCATTGTCGTTATAGTATTTTTTGTTATTGATCTTAACCCAGCTATTTGTTGGAGCTGTCATTGCCCCATCATTACCTAATTCATAATGAGATTCATTAGTTACAATTCTTTTATTTCTTTGTAATTGACCATTTTCGTTAAAATAATATTTGTTATCTTTAATTTGGGCAATACCTTTTGTAAGATTGCCTTCTTCATTCATATAATAAATATTATCTCCAATACGTCCCCAAAGAGTTTTTGGGTTAGTTGCATTACCATCTTGGTCAATTTCGTAAAATTTATCTTTTACTATAACATTAGCACTTTTTACAAGCTTGTTATCCTCGTAATATCTTGTAGAATTACCTTCATTTACAAAATATCCTGTGCCTTTTGGTGCATAGTAATTTGTTTGTTCAATATCTGCTTCTTCTTGATCATTTTGATCGTGGTCTTTTTCTTCTTCTTGTGATTTATTATTTGTATTTTCTTCTACTGTTTGTGTATCATTTGCTTGATTAGTTTTATTTTCTTCTTCGTTTTCTTGCTTAAAAGTTTCTTCTTGTTGATTATAAGCTGGTTTGTAGTCTTCTTTTAAAGCATCATCTAGATTTGAGTTATCATAATAGATTACTTCATCAAGATTATCACTGGATGGAGTTTGAACTTCTTCTACTTTTTCTTCTTTTTTTGGATTTAATTCAACTTCAAAATCAGCTTCTACTTTTTGTGTAGAATCTGTGCTTTGTTGGTCTGTAGTATTTTCTTGTGGTGTAAGACTTTGGGATTTATCGATAGATTCGTCATTAGTTAAAGCTTGATTGTCATAGTTGATAGTATCATCAGAAGTAGCTTCAGAATTTTCTACGTTTGCTTCAGTTTCGTAGTTATCTAAATCAGTCGACTTGCTTGGTTCAACATTTAGGTCATACCCTTCATCAGCATATGATTTATCAGCTGTACTAACAGCAGTGGATACAAATAATGTTGAGGCAAGTAACAATGTTTTATTTATTTTATTGCTAATTTTTTTCATCATTCTTCCTCACTCTATATTACAATATTATTACAAATTTTCTGCCTGTTTTTTATCACTGACCTTATTATAATCTATTTTTCCAGTAATTGCAACAAAAAGGTTACAATTTTTGTAAATTCTTTTAGATTTTACCCTATTAATAGTTAAGAATTAGTTACAATTGTCCATTTATCTATTCAAAATAAGGGAAGTATAGTAAAATAGAAGCTATCAAGGAGGCCCTTATGAAAAACAAAAAAATTATACTTACACTTGGACTTGTCCTTACACTAAGTGCATGCGCTCAAGATGCAAATAAAGATAATGCTGTTACAGAAGAAACTATTTCTCAAGCCCTAGATGGTCCAGTAGAAAAAGATGTGGTAGCAGATAAAAACGAAAAGAAAGATTCAAAAGAAAAAGAAGAAAAAGATGATGATGCCAATGATTTAAATAAATGGCGTGATATGATATTAAATATAGGAGATTTTTCACCAACTTTAGTAAAAAATCTAACCGATAAAGACCTAGAAGAATTAATCCAAAAAGCAAACGACTTAAGTGAAGAAACAGGATATTGGGATGCCAAAGACTTTGTTTTCCAAGAACTAGCAAAAATGTACCCAGAATTATCCAATAAATTTCCACTAGACTCCATAGAAAACAGATACAATCAAACTGCAGCCGAAAAAGGCGATTATAAGGGAATGTTTGATCATGAAAGACAATTAATGATAGATTTAGGTTATCCAGCAGATAAAGTTTGGGCAGTAGATGATAAAACAGTACAAGATGCCTTTCACAAAGCTTACGAAGACAATATAGACCTATATTACGATGACTACATTAAAAATGCCGGTGAAATATTATTTGGCGATAATAAACAAGAAGAACAAAGCCAAGAGCAGGATGATGAAGAAACAAAAAATGATGAACAAAGTTCAGAAACTTCAGATAATACAAATAAATTTAAAAAATTTGGATCAAGCCAAACAGACTACGATGCGATAAAATCTGCCCTAGTCCAATACTACGAATTTAGTCCAGCAACAGTAAATCAAATGAAAAATGAAGATATAGATATAGCTTATACCAGAGCCATGTCTAAACTTGAAGAAACAGGAGAAGGTGACCTAGGACTAATAATAGAAGAACTAGGAAATATGTACCCTGGAGCATCTACAATGTATCCTGGCGAACAAGCAGATGAAAATTAGGAAAAATCTCCAATCTCCTCTATTATATAATAGAGGAGATTTTTTTGTGGGTGTTAATGAGTAGTTGTAATGGAGGTAATAAAAAATATTGCCCATTTCCAAATCCTATAGCCTTTTCCAGCTAAAATGAAAATCTAAAGAATCAAAATTCTGCTAAATAGTTAAAATATAAAGATATAGTAAAAAGCAAAGCGATTCCTAGCAAAAACGCACCCCGGCAGGGGCCGTTTAGGGGTGAAGTTTGCGGGATGGCTTGAAACTAGTCCGTCCGGCTAATGGAGGACCCTCCATGGAATGGTCTTGCAAAGCAAGATACTTTGGAGGGGGGATAGCCTGTCCGACTGAGTGAGGACGCCCCCCCTTAAAGAAGCCCTCCAAAATTCGAAGTAGCACATTAAATAATCATAGTTAATTAAGCTACCATGAAAAAATCAATTATAACAAAATTTTAATCTAAAATATTTAGCAAATATTTAAAGCAAAAAGACCATGCCAGTGATAGTTTTAGCTGGAATGATTGCAGCAGGCAAGTCCACAGTATCAGCAAGGCTTGCAGATAAGCTTAATACAGATTTTATGATAGAACCAGTAGATGATAATCCAATCCTACCTATGTATTATAATAATAAAGAAAATACGCATTTTTGCTTCAAATATATTTTTTAAACGAGAAATTCAAATTAATTAAACAAGCTCTTAAAAACAACAAAAACGTCCTAGATCGCAGCATCTACGAGGATGAACTTTTTACCAGAATAAATCTCATGGAAAGTAACATCACCCAAGTAGAATACGACGTTTACAAGGACCTATTAGACAATATACTAGAAGAAATAGAAAATATGCCAAAAAAAGCACCAGACCTTTTAGTATATCTTGATATAACATTCGATAAGTTTTTAGAAAACTTAGGTAAACGCGGAAGAGCCTTTGAGCAAATAGATGAAAATACTAAAAAAGGCAAAAAGACCTAGCCTACTTCAAACTTCTCCACAAAAAATATCAAAAATGATATGAAGATTATAACTACAGTCCAAAAATAGCTATAGATATGAATAATACGATGTAAATAAGAAAGAAGATTGTGGTGAAGTTTATCAGATGATAATGAATGCTTTTGATGAGAGTTTGAAAAAACAGAAGTTAAATAATCAATAAAAAATGGACCCATAGGATTTTATGGTTTTATTTTAATTTTATCAAAAATTAAATAATTTTTTAAATAGATTATAAAAGTGATTCTAAATAATCAAGTAAATCATTTTTATTTAAGGGTTCAGCGTGACCTAAAATACATGTTTTACATTCTATCTTTCCTATAGTTTCTATTAGTGATTTCAATTTATTTATATCCATATAATTGTTATTAAAGAAATCTTCACTTGTAGAATCTCCCAAAAATAAAACTTTTTCTTCAGGTATGTAGATTAAAACTGTATCTTCACTATGAGGTGCTTGTGTATGAAATATTTCTGCACTAATATCTCCAAGATTAATTACTAGTTCTTTATCAAATTCAATATCTGATAAAGTGACAATAATATCCTCATTATTTGAATATTCTCTAGCAATATATTTATTATCTCTTTTTTAAGATATCTAAATAAGAAGTGTCCTTAAATTTATCCTGCTCTGCTTTTAAAAATTCATTAGTTTTTTTATGAGCAATGGATAATCCATTTATATTGTGCATACCAAAAGTATGATCCCAATGCCAATGGGTAATAATTGTCACTTCTGGTTTTTTTAAATTTTCTGCTTCTAAAGATTTGTAGAATTTATCAACATGGTCAGCAGAATTTCCTGCGTCTATGGCAAGAGAAAACTTCTCACCTTTTACATAAGCTAATAGGGGTCTGTCTGTCTGAGTTTCATGAGGTAGATAAAATATTCTATCATTAAATTTCACTAATCCCATTTGTAATCCCAACTTTCTGGCAATAAGTCTTTAAGTAGTAGCTCTTCTAGTTCTGGAAGCACTATTATAGTTTCTATATTTTTATTATCTATTTGCGAAATAAATTCTCTGCATCTTCCACAAGGAGGTAAAATACTTCCATCTTCATACACGGCAATTATTTTATTAATTACAGTTTCATTATTTTTTATCATTTCAGCAATAGCTGATTATTCTGCACAAAGACCAATTGAACATGGTAAATCAATGCAAATACCAGTAAATATATTTCCTTCTTTACTTTCTAGGGCACATGCAACATGGCCTGCAGTTCCAAACTGCTTTAAATCAATATGATTTATATGATTATATGCAATTATATGCAATTTTATACAATTCTTTATTAGTCATATTTTTCCTTTTTAAATTATAATTATTAATATATAGATATATTGATCTTTACGTCAATCATAAAATATCTAGTTTTCCTATACAATTATAAAAATAATTATGTAAAATTAGATCAAAATTTATAAATGGTTAATAGTTTTAAAAAATCAGACCTCAAATGAAGTCTGATTTTTTATTACCTATTTTTATCAAAACATACCAAGTTTATCTTGTGATGCGTCTATTATAATATTTTTAACTTGTGTGTATGCTTCGTAAGCAAGTTTGTCTGTTTCACGACCGATTCCCGATTCTTTGTAGCCACCAAATGATGATCCTGCTGGGAATTGGTTGTAGGTGTTTACCCAAACTCTTCCTGTTCTTACACCGTTTGCTACTTTCATGATTCTGTAGATATCATTTGAGTAGATACCGCCTGCTAGACCGTATTTACTGTCGTTTGCTTTTTTGATTACGTCTTCTTCGTCTTTGAATTTTTCTACAACTACTACTGGTCCAAAGATTTCTTCTTGGACTGCGTCATTGTCTGCTGGAAGATTTGCAAGGATTGTTGGTGCGAAGAATGCTCCTTTGTCTAGGCCATTTTCTGTTAATGGATGGCCACCTGTTAGGACTTCTCCACCGCCTGCTTTTGCTTTTTCGATAAATTCTTCAAGTACTTCAAATCTTTGTTTATCTCTTAAAGCTCCCATTTGTGTTTCTGGGTCTAATGGATCACCTACTTTTACATTTTCAAAGGCTTTTACTAATTTTTCTACATATTCATCATAGATTGTTTCTTGAACAAATAATCTAGAACCTGCTGAGCATACTTCCCCTTGGTTAAATAGGATACCTAATTGAGCTCCTTCAATTGCTTTTTCCATATCGCAATCATCAAAGATTACGTGAGCTGATTTACCACCTAGTTCTAGAGTAGCTGGGATTAGAGATTCTGCTGCAGATACTGCTATGTGACGACCAACTGATGTTGATCCTGTAAAGGCAAGTTTGTCAAATCCTGGGTGATGTTGTAGGTATTCACCTGTTACAGAACCTTTACCTGTTACTAGGTTTATTACTCCTTTAGGTAGGATATCTTCAATAAGTCTCATTAGTTCTAAAATAGAAAGTGAAGTATGGCTTGATGGAGAAATAACTATAGTATTTCCACCTGCTAAAGCTGGTGCTAGTTTCCATGCTGCCATTAGTAGTGGGAAGTTCCATGGAATCATTTGTCCAACTACACCTATTGGTTCACGTTTTCTAACTGAAACAAATCTACCATCTAGTTTTGTTATTTCGTCTTCATCAGCTCTTAGAACTGCTGCAAAGTATTTAAAGTGGTCAGCCACTAGAGGGATATCTCCATTTAATGTTTCACGGATTGGTTTACCGTTATCCATTGACTCTAGTTTTGCTAAGTGTTCTGCGTTTGCATCAATTTTTGCTGCTATATCTAAAAGTAGTTGTACTCTTTTTTCTTTGCTCCAAGAACCGTATTCACCTTCAAAAGCTTCTCTTGCTGCTGCTACAGCTTTGTCTACGTCTTTATCATTTGCCGCTGCAAATTCCCCAAGTTTTTCACCTGTTGATGGACTTATAATATCTATATATTGGCTACTTTCTGGTTTTACCCATTCTCCTCCAATAAATAATTCGTATCTATCTAAAGTATTCATCTTTCCTCCTAAAGTATAAAATATAGTCTACTAGTTTGATATTCATTATCAATTTTACCCTTTATATATATTTAATAAATGATAGTTAAATATTTGATAAGAAAATGAGTATAAAAAAAATCCACAGCTAGGCTATGGATTTTAAAATTATCTTAGAAGGATATTTTAATTAATATCTTAGGGCTTCCATTGTTTGGATTAGACCGTTTACATTCATTTTTGATGGACGAATGTAGCCTAGCTCTTCTTTTGCTCTGTCGATTGCTTCTGCAACTTCTCTTCTGCTATCGCCACGTCTTTTTGCTTTTTTAAGGTCAGCTAAAAGTGCTTTTAATTGGTCAATTTCATATGGCATAGCTTTTTCATCTTCATTGCTTAGGGCTATTGCTACTGCTTGGTCTAATCTATCTGATAGTTGATAGATTTCTAAAACTGTAGCTTGTGGACGTAGTCTGCCGTTTGTAATTTCAGCTACTTCTTTGTCTAATGCTTTAATTACGTAGGTTGGTTTATTTTTTAATTCATTGTATTTCATGAATCTTGCTTTGTTTAATTTAACATCTAAATCAGCTCTTACATACATGTTTGCTGTATCATTTAGTCCCATTTCTGGGTATGATAAAAGTTTTGCTTTTAATACTTCAAATTTTGCCATGTATGCTTTCATATCATCTACTGTGTGGAATGGTGAAGCTGCTATTACTAGACCTTCAAATACGTATTCTGCGATTTCTGCGTGAGCGTCATCTACCTTGTATCTTAGTTGTGTTGTTGCAAATCTAATTGTTCTACCAACTCTACCTAAAACTAAAAGTCTTTGTGGAATAGATGATAAATCGTATACATCTGCTACTCCAAAGCCTTGGGAAGATTTGTCAATATTTTCTTCTATTTCTAGGGAAGATTTGTTAAATTCATCTACCATTTCTTGGTCTTGGTCATCTGTGATGTTTAATGAGTTAACATCATCTCTCATAGATCTGATTTGTTGTTTGTAAACTTCTGCCTCATCCATGCTTAGGCTGGTTGTTTCTTCTGGTGTATCAATTTCAATGCTTGTAGCAAAAGTTGGAGCTACGTGGCCAAATGTTAATGTTACAGCTAGGGCTGATGCGAAAATTTTATTAAGTTTCATTTATTTCTCCTTTAATTAAATGCTATTTCGATTTCTTGGCTAATATCTTTTATGTTTACTGTTGCTAATACTTCATCTTGCCAGGTTGGGATATCAAAACCTGTATATTTTTTGCTTGCCTTACCATTTTTAAGGTAAATTCTGTGGTTGATAGCTTTATCTCCATAGACAAGTTTGATATCACATGGACCATTGTAGGTCTTGCCATCTTCTGTAGCCTCTACTCCAATAGTAAATACTCCTGCTTTTCTTGGTGAAATTTCTATGTTGGTAATTTCGTAAGTTTTTTCTACTGGCTTATCAGCTACATTTACTTTTATAGTTTTTTTGATGCCATTGGCACTTGTTACACTTACTTCAGTTGTTCCAGGATTTAGGGCTGTAATATTTCCGTTTTCATCAATATTTGCGATTTCTGGATTAGCTACTTGGTAAGTAAGACTTTTATCCACAGCTCTTTCTGGGAATACTAAAACTTTTTGTCCTAGTTGGTAACTTTCATCTAATTTCATTTCTACTGATTTAACTGTAAAAGCTATATCTTTGACTTGATCAGAATCATTATTTACTGGTTTTTCTGGTTTTGTTGGACTTTCTTTGCTAGTTAGATACTGGTCATTTGCTCCAGTTGGTTCAAGCATTGGTAGGCTAGATGATTCACCTGGATTTAGGATTTGTAATTCAAAATCTTTTGTAATCCCATTATCTAAGGCCATAACAGTAATGATTACATTACCAGTTTTTAGAGGAATTATTTCATTTCCTATAACGCGGGCAACATATGGGTTTGATGAGTAAATTAAATAGTCTTTGTTTTTTACTTCTGCTGGCATGATTACAGGTCTAATTTTTGTTTTATTGTCAATGTTGATAGCCCCTGCTTCACCTTCCATAAATTCGATTTTTTCTGCTCTTATTTTTGGACCTGCTACTTTTTCTATAGCAGCTATTAGTTTTTCCTCCTCAGCATCTAGCTCTCCACAAGTAACTGTGATTCTCCACCATAGGCTTGCTGCTTTTGAGATTTCCTTATCTAATACTTTTGCTTGGAATTTTCTACCAGTTCTGTTTGCTTCATTTCTTACTTTACGAGCCTCTCTTATTGTCCTGTGATAAGCAGCCTTTTTGTAAATGGTTGCTATATCTTCTGGTGATAGGTCTGGATAAGCTAAAAGTTCTTGTTCTAGGGCTTCAAATCTATCGATGTAGTCCATAATTTGGCCTTCATTTGCAAATGGGTTTGCAGCGTATAAGATACCTGTTAAAATATATTCGGTTAATTTTGTATGAGCTGCTACAACCTTATTTGATAACTCAGTACTACCAAATCTTATGGCTCTACCTATCCTTACTAAAAGTTGGACTCTAACTGGAATTGTTGTTAAATCATAAATGCTACCTCCAGCTACTCCCTTTTGTTGAGATAAGGATCCATTTTGTACACTTTGCTCGTAATCATCTATTTCTAGACTTACTGTTCTTACTGCCTCATCAAATTGTTTTAAGCATTCTTCATACTTTTCATCGGCAGCTTCTACATCTTCAACTGACTTTTGTGCCTTGGTTAGTTCTCCTCTAACTTCTGCAATTTCTAGTTTTTGTTGGTCAGAGCTGACGTTTTTATCTATTTCGATATCTGGTTTTCTTTCTTTTATCAATGTATCTTCATTGATCTCAAGACCACTAGCATGTGCAATAGAATTTACGCCTGGAGCTACAGCCAAACTTGCCATCAAAATTGCAAGACTTAGGGCAACACTTTTGCTTTTTTTCATATTTCCCCCTTGAAATTTATTTATATTTAGTTTTACCAAATACCACACTTATTATTTGCTCATACCATAGGCCACACTTGCCTCAGTGTTTACGACCTTTAGGGTAGTCACAAAATCTTTTTTC
Source organism: Anaerococcus octavius (assembly GCF_900445265.1). Taxonomy (GTDB): domain Bacteria; phylum Bacillota; class Clostridia; order Tissierellales; family Peptoniphilaceae; genus Anaerococcus; species Anaerococcus octavius. The sequence goes on along the minus strand of NZ_UFTA01000002.1, from coordinate 1,644,860 downwards.
CAGACTCCGAAATTTGCTCCAGAGTATCTGATGCTTGCTTGACCATCTGTGAAATTAACTGTATTTATTCTTGTTGTTCCTTCAGAAGTAGTTTCTACAATACCCATGCCAGTGTAAGGATTGCCATCTTCAAAGGCTTCAAAGGAAAGGGTAAAATATCCACCTTCTCTTTTGCCTACTCTTATGTCACCTAGGTCATATTGTTTTGGTTTTAGGTCTTTTACATGGCTTGGATATTTTTTTATAAAGGCTTCTGACTTACTATCTTTAGAAAATTCGTAGGATATGCTATCTTCTATGTCACGGAGTTTAAGGTTAGTTTCAAAGTTTGTTCTCCAAACAGCAAATTGTCCACCATGATAGGTGATACTTGCCTCCCCATTTTTAAAGTAAATGGTTGATTTTTTTTCAACTACTCCATTTTCTTCATTGCCCGCTTTAGTTGTAAGGGTTGCTGGCCCATTGTAGCCTACTCCGTTTTGGCTGGCTTTTAGATTTATAGTGAAATATCCACTTTCTCTTTGAGATACATCAAAGCCATCTAGCTCTACTGGATAATTTTCAAAATTTGGTAAGACTCTTATGTCGATAGATTTTTTTATATCGTTAGATGTTTTTACTATTAAAGTTGTTTTTCCTACAGCATTGGCTGTTACGATTCCTTTTTCGTCTATATTTGCTATTTCAGGATTTTTTGACTCAAAGGTAAATTCTCTTTTGGCTGTATCTGGATAAACACTTATTTTTTCATCTAAGTTTAAAGTCTCTCCCTCTTTTAGACTTGCTTGAGGGATTTTTATGGCTATATTTCTAATTACAAATGGATCTTCATAAGGTTTTGGAGGGTCTGGGAATTTTTCTCCTTCATCAGTTTCTCCATTTTCATATAATTCGTTATCCCCTACTACTGGTATTTCTTTTGATTTTTCATAACGTAAATCTGCTGGGATTATATCAAGGTTAAATCTTGCCCTTAAAATGCCTCGTGAAACTCTTGTTTCTACTAAGATATTAGCTGTTCCAGTTTTTTTAGGGGTGATTATTCCATCAGATGAAACATCAACTACATCAGTATCTAGGGTGTAGATTTTAATAGCTACATCTTTTATATCTGCTGGCTCTATTACTGGAGTTAGTTTTCCTTTTTTATTTATTCTTAAGTGTCCACCAGCCCCTTCAGCTACAGAAATATTTTTTACTTCTTTAACTGGTTCTGGGAGATTTGGATCTACTGGCATTTCATCATCAGATAAAACTTCACCTGTTGTTGTGATTGCCTTTAAGCAGACATTGGCTCCCTTTAATTCACTTGATAAATCAGACCATTTTTTACCATCACTTGATACAAAAGATTGGCCAGGCTCAGAATCTGCCTTGGATGAGAAATTATTTATTTTTGCTTCAACTGCTAGAGGATACCTATAATTTGCCTTTGATGAGTCCAAATAGGCCATAACTGCAAATTGCTCGCCCTCTTCTAAGTCTATATGTGAAATATCAATTGTATAATATCCTGGGTATTGCAAAGTACCTGAAGCTACTTCTACTTTTTCGGTATCTAATTGGCTGGTTCTTTCTATATTTCTTACAACATACAGTTTGTAGTCAGTAAACATACTTACATTGAAAATTCCAATTTCATGGAGGGTTTCTTTGCCCTCAGCCTTAAAGATGTTTGTCATATAACCTTGTTTGTTATAACCTACAGATCTGGTTGCTCCAAGTGGGTCGTATTGGTAGATACGACCATTTGGATCCTTTTTCTTAGGTATAAAGCAAGCATTGGATTTACCTGCATAAACATCTTCATAGGATACATAGTAATATCCATTTTCCATATAGGAAGGTCCCCAAGAGTTTTTACAAATCCATGCCCCATCTGCCTTTGGTTTTATAGAAAATAATTCTTTTGGGAAAGTATCATCCCAGCCGACTATGGTAACAGCATGGTCATCTGTTCCCCCACCTGGGTTGTAGTAGGATTTATTCTTTTCATTTTCATAGTATTTTGAGCTATTTATAGTTGTATAAACACCACCATATTTCATAACCGCTTGTTTGATGTCTGTTGTATCTACAAAGTTATAAACATCTGGTAAATACAAAACTTTATCAATATCTAAAACCCTATCTACATCTGTTGGTGAAACAGATATTACAGGGTCATACATATCATCTCTTTCATCGACAGGACCTGACCATCTTGCCATATATGCTGCGGCAATGTCTCTATTTCCCCCATCATTTGGACCCCAATCAAAGCCATGGGTATTTCTAAGGTGTTTTTCAGAAAAATCAAATTTACCGTATTTGCTTAAAACTGATTCCATAGACCCATAGGTTGCAAAGGCCCAGCATGACCCATTTTTACCTTGATTTTTAACAGGTGATACTCTGTTATATTCTCTTAGGTCATATTGTTTAGGTAAATTTTGAGATTTTGATCTAGTTCTAGTTTTTATATAATCAAAATTGATATCTAAGGGAGATACCTTGTTACCAGATTTTTGTGCTGACTTAAAGTCTTTTGATAAAGGACTTATCTCTAGGTTTTGATTTTCACTAGCTGAGTCTTCATAAATATCGGTAGGGTCTGGGGCTATTTCTAATTGTGGAATTAGCTCTGCTTCTTGAGTTTCTTCGGCTGATGAGATATTTGTATCATTTCGCTTGCTAGCTAAAGCTAAATCTCCCGGAAAAATCATAGACCCGGTTATAATTAGGGCTAATAAATTTTTAACGTATTTCTTTTTCAAATTTTCCTTCTTTCAATTAACTGTTAGGGGCTGCTAGGAGACGCAGCCCACTCGCATTATTTACTTACTTTAAAGGTGTATTCCTCGTTTATGGACTTATAGGAATTTCTACTTACACTTACTTTTAGTTTATAATCGCCTTCATTCAAGAATGGTCCAGTAAAAGTTAATTTTCCTGTATAGGTTGTGGTAGATGAACCCCTGCTTAAAACTTTTCCCTTACTATCTTCTAAGCTAAATGTAACCTTGGCATATCTTAGATTTAAATTTTTCTCATCCTTGATATGGACCGTAAAGACTGGCCTAGTACGTGGTTTGAAATTATCTTTTAAATCTATAATTTCAAGGCTAAGTGGCCTATTATTGGGATCTATGAAGTCAATATCAAATTTAACATCAAGTTTGCCTAATGATTCATCCTTGGCCTTCACTTCCACAGTGTAAATACCTGGCTTCATTGTAGAATCTGGTTGTATATACATGCTGGCATTACCCTTATAATCAGTGATTTTTTCTATATCATAGACAAAATCATTTGGTCCAGTCACTCTTATAGCAAGTTTTTGATTGCCCATTAGGAGGTAATTAGCATCTTTTAAGGTAAATCTTATACTTGCCCTATCGCCATAGTAGTAAACTTGCCTATCAGGTGTATAGGATAGCTTTAGGCTATCGTCTTTTTCCTTAACTACAAAGCTAGTTTCTTCGCTAGCTTTGTAATTACCATTGCTAGCGCTAACTTTTACCTTGTACTCCCCTGCTGGTGCCTTGGCATCTGGTGAATAATTGTAGGTGGTAATACCGTTATATTTGGTCGTTCCAGAGTTTTTATGAATTATTCCATCTGGTGTAGTAATTTCTACATCAACCCTACTATTGCCAATAGGTTCTTTATCTAGGCTAGTGATGATTTTTATAGGAATTTTCTCCCCTATTTCGTATTCTTCCTTTTTAAGGATAAGTCTTAGGGTAAAATCACCTTTATCGTTTTTAACATCTTCACCTGTAATTTCTACATCATAGGAACTAGTAAAATCTTCAAAGCTATCGCCTGTAACTTTTACATTTAGCTTATAGCTTCCTGGGCCTTTTATATGACTTGTTGATAGATTAACTTTGAAATTACCATTTTGATCTGTGTAGGCTTCTTTGCTTGCTCCACCTGCTAGATCTACCTTTACTAAGGCATTTTTAAGATTTCTTTGGTACTTATCTCGTACATTAACTGTTAGTGGCAGATTTTGAGCAAGTTTTATATTTTCTTTTGGTAAACTTACATTTACATTGAAAATATTGCCTGCAATATTGTCCGCCTTAGTCACTTTTACATTGACATTAGCAGTCACTCCCGACCCATCTGTTGCTGAAATGGTAATGGTGGCTGTTCCTTCTCTTAGGGCCCTTACTTCACCATTTGGACTTACACTTGCTACATAGCTATTAGATGAAGCGTAAGTTAAGTTTTTATTTGTGGCATCCTTTGGTAAAACATTGGCTTTGATATATTCTTTGCCGCCAATATTTAGATTTATATAATCTTGGCTAGTTATACTTTGGACTTTTTTATCATTATTAATTGGTTTTTCATCTATATATGATGAGCCACTTGGTTTTGTAAAGGCCTTTACACAGACATTGGTGTTATACATTTGATTGGTAATATCTGACCAGTTGTAGCCATCATAGGAAATATAAGACTGGCCACCTGATGCGCTTGCCCTTGAAGAATAACCCCAAATTGGTTTTTCTACCGGGATTGGATAAGGATAACCAGTTGTTGTAAATTTAATAATCGGTGCAAAATATGCTCCCATTGGTATTTGCTGAGGCCTAAATTTTATGGTTTGATAGCCTGCAAAGTCTAAAGTTCCACTAGCAACTTTTACTCTATTATTAAAACCACTATTGCCTCCGATATTTGTATTTACATAGACTTCATAGGAAACATTGTTAGTTGGCACAAAAACTCCAACTTCTGAAATTTCTAAATTTTGATTGGCTGGACCAAAAACATTTGAAAACCATCCTATATTTCCTCGACCAATATTTGAAGTCATTCCTAGGTAATCGTGGTACCAAATAGATTTATTAGATTCCTTATTTTTTAGGACAAAGATACAGTTATTTTTTCCTATATGGGCATCATAGTAGGATACATAATAATATCCTCCTTGGCTTCCCCAGTAAGATCCCCATGAGTTTTTTACTATCCAAGCTCCATTACCAGGTGCTCCCCATTTAAAATTTGATGCGCTATAATTATCATCCCAACCTACTATGGTAACAGCATGGTTAGCCCAGCCATCTCCAGGATTATAATGTCCCATGGTGTACATATTTGTATAATATTCGCTACCATTGACACTAGTATAGGCAGCACCATAATCCATGATTGCTTCTTTTAGAACTCTCTGGTCATTTATGTTTCTTACATCTGGTATGTACATTGCCTTTTCAAGTTCTTTTACTGGTCTTAGACCGCTTGGTGAATAAAAATCATAGGGATGATATGGCTCATCTCTTTCAGCTATAGGACCAGACCATCTGGATAAATAAGCCGCTGATACTTGGAAAGTTCCTCCATCCTTTGGACCCCAATCATAGCCGTGGGTATTTCTTAAATTTTTCTCAGAAAAATCTGTATTCTCACGTGGTAATAAGACTGATTCGGCAGAACCATAACTGGCAAAGGCCCAACAAGACCCATTTGGTCCCTGGTCTCTCATAGGAGTTACTCTTCCTTCATTTCGCAAGTCGTAATAAGCTGGTATAAATGAGGCTTTTTGTCTATTTGGTACCTCAGCATTTAAAGACCCATAGTCAGTATAAATTTTTAAAGGGTCTACATTTAAACCAAATTTTTCTGCTTCTTCTTTAGCTTCTTGCCTGTTAAATTCTGGATTAACTGGTGCTTGGTCAATTTCTAAATTATCTACAAGCTGGTCACTATCTAGGGAAAATGCACTAGGAGAGATTTCAAGATTACTCTGCTCACTACCAGCATCATTTTTAATAGCAAAGGCTGGAGGACCTAAATTTACAGTCACCAGGCTAATGGCTAGGGTAAGGGATAAGATGTATTTTTTTAAATTTTTCATAGTTTCCTCATCTTTAGATATATAAAAGCCTATTTATTAGAAAGAATGATATAAAAATAATTTTGAAATAAGGGAAGCAATCCATAGTAAAATAGTCTGGTATTTTTCAAAAAAGAGATAAAGACCAAAGTCTTTATCATATAATGGCTAATTTTGTTATAAAGTTAATAAATAGAAATAGGTTCGATTTGAGGAGCTTTGCCGTAAACTGCATTTGATCCATGTTTTGGAGCCTTACTATAAATTGATATAGGCTCAATTGGCGGTTTGTTTGCAAAGACACCTACATTAGCTTGGTTTGGAAATCTTACCTTTGAAAAAACAGTGATACCCAAAACTAATAAGATACAAATTTTTCTAATATTCTTTCTTTTCATATCTATCTTCCTTTCAGCTACATTATATAAAAGATTCATATAAAAGTAACCCCACAGTTTTGTGGGGTTAATCTTCTGCTAGGATACTACTTACACTTTGATTAATAATTATTTTTAAATCTGGTTTTTTTAATAAATCACAGAGGATAAGAGATTTTTCTATGTCTTCTTTGTAGGATTTTTTATTAAATTTAAATTTGCTGATACCTAGTAAATAGTAAAGTAAAATTATTCTCTTGTAGTTGTTGGTCTTTGAGCTTAGGTCTATAGCCTTGTGGCAGGTTTTAATAGCTTCAGTGTAAGACATTTGCATGTAATTATATTTGGCAAGGTTGTATAAGATATCTATATAGTTATTATCATTTACATCTACATTTTCTAGTAGACAGGTTAAGATAACCTTAGAATTTTCCTTGGCATTGTTGTAGTAATAGAATTCTGTTAATTTTATTAAGATACGTTTTTCTATATCACAATAAGTATTATTAAAGCCTTCCTTAGGAGACTTGCCATTTATCCCTAGGGCCTTTAGCATACAATTTTTAAATTTTAGGTAGTCTTTATTAACATCTTTTTCATAGATGCCTTGGTAGTAGAGGATATATTGCATGAGTTTGGTTTGATAAGATGCTGGGATAAAGTCTTTTAGACTTTCAAGCCTTTTTATATTAGTATGTAAATTGTTTAAGGATAAGTTTTCTAAATCATTGTCTATGGCTTTTATTTGTTCATTGACTAGATGCCAAGAAGAGCCACAATCATTCATTAAGATAATTTCAAAATCTATACCCAAAACTTCTAGAATCTCTAAAAAATTATCCATCCTAGGGTTATTATGATTATTTTCTATCCTACGCAGGCTCTCCTCAGATATACCCACCATATTGGCCAAATCTTTTTGAGAAATTTTCCTATTTTTTCTTATCCTTCTTATCTCACTACCTATAAAACTATAGTCATAAGACATGGGTCATCCTCCTAATTTTATAATGCAATATCTTATATTATCTTTCTTGCAGTATATAAATTATATTACTTATAATATATCAAACTTTTTAATCATTTGCAATCCTTCGTTAAAATTTTTCAATTAGAACTATTGTCTTTAAATTATCAAACAGAAGTAATATTTATCTTTGTCTAGCTATTGTTTCACGTGAAACATTTTATTTGAAAAGTAACTTATAAGATTTCTATACAAATAAAAACCACACCGTAGTGTTGTGTGGTCTTACATTGTTTCCATCTTTTCTAATTCTAAGGTGAATTTTTGGAGTATTTTCTTTTCTATTCTAGATACTGTCATTTGACTAATATCTAAGGTTTCTGCAATATCTATTTGGGTACGGCCCTCATAATATCTTAGTTGTAAAATCTCTTTTTCTAGTTCATTTAGCCTTGCTGTTGACTTATCTATAAGGTCTGATAGCTCTACTGAATCAAAGTTTCTATCTTCTTCGCCTATCATATCAGCTAGATCTATAGAATTTTCTCCTTTTTGAACTTGGTATTTCATATCCAAGCTTTGTGGAGAATAAACTTTGCTTGCTTCCATGGTTTCCAGTATTGTTTCTTCATCTTCTCCCAAATAATCTGCTATATCTTTTACAGTTGGTGTCCTTTGAAGTTCTTGGGGCAATACTTTTTTGGCATTATTTATCTTTTTATAAAGGTTTTGGATGCGTCTAGGGACTCTTATTACCCAACCTTTATCTCTAAAGTAACGTTTTAACTCTCCCATAATTGTTGGAGTTGCAAAGGAAGAAAATTCGTAGCCTTTATTTGGATCAAATCTTTCTACTGCAAAGATAAGACCAAGACTTGCTACTTGATAAAGATCTTCTTTTTCTATACCCTTTCCTACATATTTATTGGAAAGGATATCTACTATATACATATGCTCTTCTATTAGCTCATCACGGAGATTTTTATCGCGAGTTTCGTAGTACTCTTCAAATTTTCTTTTTATTTCTTCCTTGTATTCTTTATCATTTTTGTCTGGCTTTTTATTAGTTGTCATTATCTAGCCCTTTTTATGATTTTAATTGCTCCATCACTTATATCAACTTCATCTGCTAGTTCTTTTAAAATCAAGTCACGCATATTAAGCGCACGTTCATCTAGACTTTTGTCCTTACCTAAGACTTTGATTTCTAAGTTTTTTTCTTCTGGGAGAAACTCTATAGTTACGTCTGTATCAGATAATTTATAGTTGATAGCTTCACTTAAAACTACTCTTAAATCTTCTACTTCTTCTATATTAAAACCTAGGTCACTGGCAAGGGATGCAGTAAAAAGTCTGATTGATTTTATATAAAGTTTTTTGGGTGGAATTGTTATGCTGATTTTCTCCATCTTCTACTCCATATCAAATAGATCTGTTAAATCAGTTATTCTAAATAGTTTTTTAATATTATCTTTAGCATTTATGATTTTGATTTCTTTATTATTGTCATTTAGCATTTTGTAAATGTTCATAAACATACCAAGTCCTGTTGAATCTATATAGTCCAAATCTTTTAAATCTATTGTAATATTTTTATTTGGATCAATTTCTTCATTTATAAAAGTTTTAAATTCATCTTCTGAGTATACATCTAAATCGCCAATAAGGTTAATGGTTTGAAGATTATCTTCATTTACTATTTTTTTATCAAACATTTTCTTCCTCTACTTCTACGCCAAGGCTGGCATCATATTTTGCTACTGATACGATTTTGTCTGACTCATCCTTAAGATTTTTAAGGGTGACTCCCATAGTATTTCTACCTGTGGTTGATATATCTTTTGCCGTTATCCTAATCATATCACCATTTAGGGATACCATCAATACATCATCGTCTAAGTCTACTGGTAGAGTATCTACTACGCAACCTGTTTTTTCTGTAACTTTGTGGCATCTGATTCCTTTTCCACCCCTATTTTGGTTATTAAAGTTGTTAAAGGATGTTTTCTTACCAAAGCCATTTTCTGTTACAACTAGCAGGTAAGTTTCATCTCCCTTAATATTCATTGCTACTACTTCATCATCTTTATTTAATTTTATTGCACGAACACCTCTAGCTTGACGACCCATACTTCTTACATCAGCTGTATTAAATTGAATTGTCATACCATCTTTGGTTGAAATTATTAGTTCTTCTTCTTTGTCTATGTGGCGGGCAGATATTAATTTATCTCCATCTTCTAGACCAATTGCAATAATTCCATTTCTTTGAATAGAAGTGAAGTTATTTGCATCAGTTTTCTTAATTTTACCATTTTTTGTTTGAAGTACTATCTGATCATCTTCACTTAAAACAGAAAGCGGCATTATTTCTGTAATTTTTTCACCTGAATTTAGGGACAATATATTTATTATAGCTTGTCCGCGGCTAGTTCTAGATCCTTCTGGAATTTCATATCCTTTTAGGGCATACACCCTACCAAATGAAGTGAAGAACAATAGGTCTTCGTGGGTATTTGTTGTCATTATGCGTTTGATAAAATCATCTTCTTTGGTATTTGCAGCTGAAATTCCCTTGCCTCCACGATTTTGAACTTTATAAGTATCTACTGGCAATCGTTTAATGTAGCCATCGTTTGTTAGAGTGATTAAAATATCTTCCTGTTCTATAAGTTCTTCGATATCTATATCTCCCTCATCAGCTACAATTTGTGTACGACGGTCATCACCATATTTTTCTTTTATTTCAAGCAGTTCTTCTTCTATTAGGTCTATTAGTTTTTCTTCTGAATCAAGTATACCTTGTAGGTAAGCAATTGTTTCAGCAAGTTCTTTATTTTCTGCATTTAATTTTTCAATTTCTAGTCCCGATAGACGTTTTAATCTCATATCAAGAATTGCTTGAGATTGTAGATCTGTTAGACCAAATCTTTCTAAGAATATGCCTTTAATTTGATCGTCATCATAAGAAGAACGTATAATTTTAATAATTTCATCTATATTATCTATAGCAATTATTAAACCTTCTACTATATGTTTACGAGCTTTAGCACGATCTAGGTCAAATTGAGTTCTACGAGTTACAACTTCTTTTTGGTGGTCTATATAGTATTTAATTAATTCTTTTAAAGTTAAAATTTTAGGTATACCATCTACCAAAGCCAGATTTATAATACCAAAAGTTGTTTCAAGTTGAGTGTATTTATAAAGGTTATTTAAAACAATATTTGCATTTGAATCGCGCTTTATTTCTATAACGATTCTCATACCTTTTCTATCTGATTCATCTCTTATATCAGAAATGCCATCTAGTTTTTTATCCTTTACAAGGTCAGCAATTTTTTCTATCAATCTTGCCTTGTTTACTTGGTAAGGTATTTCAGTTACAATTATTCTTTCACGGTTTTTCTTAAATGGTTCTATTTCTGCAATACCACGTAATTTTACCTTGCCACGACCTGTTTGGTAAGCTTCTTTTATACCTTTTCTACCAAGAATTTTTGCACCAGTTGGAAAATCTGGTCCCTTTATAATTTCATTTAATTCATCAATAGATATTTCAGGATTTTTCATATAGGCAATGGATGCATCTATGGCCTCATTTAGATTATGAGGAGCCATATTTGTTGCCATACCTACGGCAATACCAGAAGATCCATTTACCAAAAGATTTGGAAATCTTGATGGTAAAACTATTGGTTCTTTTTCTTCTTCATCGAAGTTTGGCATAAAATCTACGGTATTTTTATTAATATCACGTAGCATTTCTTTAGCGATTTTTGACATGCGTACTTCTGTATAACGCATAGCAGCAGGATCGTCGCCATCTATAGAACCAAAATTACCTTGACCTTGGGCTAGGGGATATCTAGTTGAGAAATCTTGGGCAAGCCTTACTAAGGCATCATAAATTGCAGAGTCACCGTGTGGGTGATATTTACCCATTACTTCCCCAACAACTCTAGCTGATTTTCTTGTTGGCTTATTTGGATCAAGACCTAGACCTTCCATACCATATAGGATTCTTCTATGAACTGGTTTTAGTCCATCTCGTACATCTGGCAACGCACGAGAAACTATAACTGACATAGAATAATCTAGGTAGGCATCCTTCATTTTGTCTTCTAGGTCTACATTTATAATATTATGGTCATTATTTATTTCTATCATCTTGCCTCCTATACGTCAATGTTTGTTACGTATTTGGCGTTTTCTTCTATGAATTCACGTCTTGGTTCTACTTTTTCACCCATTAAAAGTGCAAAAGTATCATCAATAGTTGTGGATTCTTCATCTTCTTTTACTCGAAGCAAAATCCTATTATCAGGATTCATAGTTGTATCCCAAAGTTGTTCTGCATTCATCTCACCAAGACCCTTATAGCGATTAATTTTATAATTTGCTCCATCAAGGTCTTTTAAGACTTTATCACGTTCTTGGTCTGTATATACATAGCGTTCAGTTTTCCCGTGACTTATTTTATATAAGGGTGGTTGGGCAACATATACGTGTCCTTCATCTATTAGATCTTTCATATACCTATAAAAGAAAGTTAAAAGTAGGGTACGAATGTGAGCACCATCAACATCGGCATCGGTCATGATAATAATTTTTCCATATCTTAATTTTGAAATATCAAAATCTTTGCCAATTCCTGTACCAAAGGCTGTTATCATTGCTTTGATCTCTTCGGAATTTAAAATCCTATCTAGTTTTGCTTTTTCTACATTTAAGATTTTTCCTCTTAATGGCAAGATAGCTTGGATTTTATTATCTCGTCCACCTTTTGCAGAACCACCAGCTGAGTTACCTTCGACTATGAAGATTTCATTTTCATTTATATCTGTTGATTGACAATCTGCAAGTTTTCCTGGAAGAGTTGCAGAATCTAGGATAGATCTTTTACGAGTTAGATCTCTTGCTTTTCTAGCTGCTTCTCTTGCTCTTCTTGAAGATAAGGCCTTATCTAGGATAGCTGCTGCAACTTTTGGATTTTCTTCTAAAAATGCTTCTAGTTTATTAGAGAAAAATGTATCTACAGCTCCTCTTACTTCTGAGTTTCCAAGTTTTGCCTTAGTTTGTCCTTCAAATTGGGGTTCTGAAATTTTTACAGAAACTATAGCTGTCATTCCTTCACGGACGTCTTCCCCTTGGAGATTATCTTCATTTTCTTTTATGAAATTGTATTTGCGGGCATAATCATTTACTCCACGGGTAAGAGCTGATCTAAAACCTGAAAGGTGAGTACCACCTTCTGGAGTCAAAATATTATTTGCAAAAGTTAGAATGTTTTCGCTATAGGAATCTGTATATTGGAAAGCTATTTCTATTTCTGTGTCTTCTTGGTTACCAATAAAATGAGGTACTGTTTGCATTATTGGATCTTTTGTACGGTTTAAGTACTCAACAAATTCTCTAACACCACCATCATATTTAAAGGTTTGCTTGTAATCATCGCGTTCATCTTCAAAAATAATTTGAACACCAGAATTTAAAAATGCCATTTCACGGAATCTACGCTCTAAAGTTTTTTTATCAAACTCGGTTGTTTCAAAGATTTCGCTATCTGGCTTAAAGGTAATGGTTGTTCCTGTTTCTTTTGTTTCTCCTATTATTTCAAGATCGCTTGTAGCGACTCCTCGTTCAAAGGTCATTCTGTGGATGTGACCTTCTCTTTTTACTTCTGCTATTAAGTACTCTGAAAGAGCATTTACTACTGAAACACCTACACCGTGTAGACCTCCTGAAAATTGGTAGGCAGATGAGTCAAATTTACCACCAGCGTGTAAAACTGTTAAAACAGTTTCAAGAGTTGATTTTCCAGTTTGTGGATGTTCTTTTACTGGTATGCCTGATCCATCGTCTTCTACTGTTATGATATTATTTTTTGATACAGTTACTTTTATGTAATCACAACGACCTGCAAGAGCTTCATCTACTGAGTTATCTACAACTTCGTAAACTAAGTGATGGAGTCCCTTTTCACTTGTCGAACCGATATACATACCAGGTCTTAGGCGAACTGGTTCAAGTCCTTCCAAAACCCTAATATTACCGGCATCATAATTAGATTCTGTCATATTTTTCCTTTCTGATCAAAGATTTGAAATTTTACCATTAGTAATTTTTCTAATATTTGATTTATCTACCATATCAAGACTTTTGGTATTGGTAGCTGTAATAATTGTCTGAAATCCCGCTAGATTTTCTAAAAGAAAGTGAGATCTTTTTTCATCTAGTTCTGAGAAAACATCATCAAACAAAATGACAGATTTTTCACCTGTCACTTCCATAATTAGTTTTACTTGGGCAAGTTTTATATTTAAGATAGCTGATCTCTGTTGGCCTTGAGATCCAAAATTTTTGATGAGTCTATCATTTATAGATATATCTATATCATCTTTGTGAACTCCCCTTTGTGTAGTCATATATCTTAGATCATCATTTCTTGCACTTATAAATTTTTTGTAATAATCTTCCAAGCTTTTAGCAGATATGTCTGGATTATAGGTTAAAGTTAAATCCTCTTTGCCTGCTGATAATTTACTATGGTATTGCTTGGAAAATTCATCTATTATTTTTATAAATCTAGCCCTACGCTTATAAATTTTATAGCCAAACTTAGTTAATTCCTTATCAAAGGCGTCAAGCTGTTCTTTAAAATAAGGAGATTTTTGATTTTTTAAAAGCTTATTTCTTTGATAAATCAGCTTATCATACTCTTTTTTGCTGCTTTTATAAGAAAAATCAGTACTTGTTATGATTTCATCTATTAAATCACGCCTAAGATTTGGACCTTCTTTTGTAATTAATAAATCTTCTGGAGTAAATAAGACCAAAGAAAAAAGTGCTTTTAAATCTTTGTTCCTCTCATATTTTACTCCATTTACACAAATTTTCTTTTCACTATCCTCTATATCTATGGAAACCTTCTTAAAATATCTATCTTTTCTAATAAGTCCTTTAAGATTCATTTCATCTTTGCCAAAGCTTATAATATCTTTATCACGGATTTTTTTAAAGCTTGTAGCATTGGCAAGATAATATAAGGATTCTAATAAATTTGTCTTGCCTTGGGCATTATCTCCCAAAAATATATTTATGCCATCAATAAAATTTACAAATTCACTTTGATAATTTCTAAAGTTTTTTAGTTCTATTTCATTTATCCACATTATATAATTGTTATACTGATATCATCAAAGATAACCCTATCTCCCTTGTATAATTTTTTGCCAGGGATATAACAAGGCTCATCGTTTAATAAAACGCCTTCTTCTTTGATAATAAGTTTTGCAAGTCCTCCTGAGCCAACTATTTGAGTTGCCTTTAAAAGGTCTTTTAAAGTTATCATTTCTGCTTCAAATTCTAAATTTTCCATAAAAATCTCTTCTTTTTAGTTTGCAAGTCTAACTGGTAAAACTAAGTAGGTAAACTCTTCATCTTCGTATTTGCTATCTACTGGATAAATTAAGCATGGGTTTAAGGAAGATTTGAAGGTTAGTTTTATCTTATCACTTTCATTTGCCTTTACACCTTCTTGCATATATCTAGCATTAAATGCAATATCTAGGTCTTCACCACTTTGTTCAGTTTCTATAACTTCTTTTACATCCCCTACTTCTGAGTTAGATTTTATAACCATATGATTTTCTGCTACTTCTATCCTAATTAGATTTGCTTTTCCTGGATCTGATAGAACTTGTGCACGGTCTAAGGCACGCACTAGGCTATTTCTATCTAAAATTACAGATGTATCTGAAATATCATTTATAATATTTCTATAATCAATAAAGTTTTTATCTATTACTCTGCAATACATTGTAGTAGATTCACTTTTAAATACTATATCATTTTCATTTTTATATATATAAGTAGTATTATCATCAGAAATTATTCTTGACCATTCCATAAGTGATCTTTTTGGTATGATAAATTCACTATCTTCAAAAACTGAAGGATAGTCGATTTTATTTTTCTTTAAGGATACTCTATAACCATCAAGAGCTACCATATTTAGATAATTTTCTTTTAATTCAAATAAAATTCCTGTTAGAGCAAGCTTAGTTTCATCTATACTTGTTGCAAATTCTGTTTGAAGTATGGATCTTTTTAACTTATCATTGGCTATTTCTATAGCTTCTGTTTCTGGCAAGCTTAAATCTTGTTTTTCAAAATATTCAAAAGCAATTAGGTTAAAGTTTGAATTTTGGCTTTTGATGTTTATCTTTCCATCTTTTATTTCTATTTTTACAGTATCATTTGGTAGTTTTCTAATAATACCAGAAAATAGATTTGCTTTTACAGCCATTTCTCCTTCTTCTTTAACTAAGGCTGGAATGGAAGTTAGAATTGTGATCTCTCCATCAAAAGCGGTCAGTAAGAGTCTATCATCTTTTGCTTCAAAGTATATTAATTCATGAATTTGAATATTGGTATTTTTGCTTACAGCTTTATTTGCTACATTGATAGCGTTCATTAGCTCATTTTGTTTTACTTCGATTTTCATAGGTGCTCCTCATATAATTATATATATTTAGTAGTATTAGTAGTAGGTTATGTATAAATGTGGATAAGTCAAGATAATATTTAAAATTAGCTATAACTTTTCCAAAATCACTATAGTATAAGTCTTGGATAAGTTTAGTGTTTATCCACATATCCTTTTTGAAATATTTTTTAAATCAAAAAATCGACTTAACCACAATGATTTCCCCAAAGATATACACATTTTACTCTGTAATTGATTTTCTTAAACTTTCTATTTCTTCCTTAAAATCAGGATTGAGGCTCATTTCTTCTTTTATTTTATCTATGCCATGCATAACTGTCGTATGGTCACGCTCAAAGGCATTTGATATTGTAACTAAGCTATCATCTAATATATCACGGGCAAGATACATTGATATATGCCTTGGAAGAACTATATCTTTTTTTCTTGATTTGCCCTTAAGATCTGTTACTTTTATATTGTATTTTTCAGCTACAAATTGTTGAATATCATCTATATTTACATGCTTATGCTTATTTAGGCTACGAGTATTTACACCTTTTTTAGCATCTTCCATATTTACAATATTTCTATTATCTCCCTTAGCATAGGCAATAGCTGTGGATAAGGCTCCTTCAAGATCCCTTATATTTGTATCAATATTTTCTGCTATATAGGTTAGTATTTCATTATCTATATAGGCACCTAATTCATCTGATTTTTTTTGTAAAATTGCCACACGAGTTTCAAAATCAGGTTTGCCAATATCTACAGTAATGCCCCAAGAAAATCTTGATAATAACCTATCTTCTAGGTCTTTTATTTCAAGAGGTGGTCTATCTGATGATAGAACTATTTGTTTATCTGCATAATATAAGTCATTAAAGGTGTGGAAAAGTTCTGTTTGCGTACCTTCTTTATTAGATAAAAACTGAATATCATCTATTAGTAAAATATCTGCAGACCTATATTTATTTCTAAATTCTTGGTTTAAATTTTGGTTTTTATTTTTACTAGTAGGTTGAATACTTGCTATTAGCTCATTTGTAAAGCGTTCACTAGATATATACATAACATATAGATCATCACGTTCTTCTAAAATTTTGTGAGCTATAGCCTGCATCAAGTGAGTTTTTCCAAGTCCTGATTCCCCATATATAAAGAGAGGATTATAATTTTTACTAGGATTATCATTTATAATATCTTGGGTAACTGCGCTTGCTATAGCGTGAGCATATTGGTTTGATTTACCCTGCACAAAATTTTCAAAAGTATAATTACGATCTAGAATTGGCTTTGGATACTTATTTACTTCCTTAAGTCTCATTTGACCATTGGATTCATAATTTTTGCCCATAGCTAAAACTCTATTGTAACTATCACTATCCTTAGCTATAATTACTACCTTTAAATCATAATCATTATCCTTATTTATCTTATCTAGAGCTTCTTGAAGAGCTGGTGTCCATATTTTTTCGTATACAAACATCATATCTGACTTTGGAATTTCTAGATAAAGGGTATTTTCAAATAGATTTAAGGGTTTTAGTATATCTATCCATGTATCATATTGCGATTGGTCGGCAATATTCATTTTCATTTCATTTTTTAATTCATCTGTAATGTATTCTAAACTAATCATTAGCATGCCTTTCGTAAGAAAATATATCCACATTAGCAAAAGCCTATATATCATAGCTTGAGAAAGTTTTTCACATTTATCCACATCTGTGGATTAGATTGTGGATAACTTATTGTTTATAAAAATATTATTATAAATTCAAGGGTTTACAAGTAAAATTTCTTATAAAATTATGAAATCTCTATAGTTTTCCACAGAATTTATCTTTATGTAAAAGAAAATTTATCTTTTCCCCTAGCTTTTACACCTGCAATTATACTACAATTTGAATGTTTTTACAACTTATCCACAATATGTTAATAAGTTTTGGGAAAACTTTAGCAGCAAATTAAAAACATTTAGGAAAATTTGTTGATATGTGGATAAGTCTGTGTATTTATTAAATTTATTAATATTTTCTTAAGCTATTTGCTTATATTATAAGATAAGAAACTATTTGTAATCATTTTTGCTCATAATTATCCATAGAAAAATCATGTTTAAAAGCTGTGTATAAAATTTTGTATAAAAAACTTATGCACATTGGAAATTTATAAGATATTTTAGCTTGTTTTAGTATATTTATAAATATTTTTATGCAAAGTATATACATAAGCGTAGTTTAATATCTAAAAATCCTAAATAATCTTGACAGAATAGACCTTTGTTCATATAATAGTATAAGTCTAAAATTATAAGTAGGAGGTGTAACTATGAAAAGAACCTATCAACCAAATAGAAGAAAAAGAGCAAAAGATCATGGTTTTAGAAAAAGAATGTCTTCTCCAGGTGGAAGAAGAGTACTAAAAGCTAGACGCAAAAAAAATAGAAAAAGATTATCTGCTTAATATAGTAGGCTTTTGCCTTGCTTTTTAAGCATACGTTATTTAGAAATATAGGACGTAGATGGAAAAGCGACTTAGTTTAAGAAAAGATACTGACTTTCAAAGAGTTTACAAAAAAAGCAATGCTTTTTATAATAGGGACTTTACTATATTAGTAAAAAATAATGGTCTCGATCATCCTAGATTTGGATTTTCTATTAGTAAAAAAATTGGTAAGGCTAATCAGCGCAATGCTTTAAAAAGAAAATTGCGTGATATAGTAAGGAAAAATTATAAAAACTTAAACGGAGTTGATATTGTAGTTATCCCTAAAAAACATGTTACTGATTATGACTACCTAGCCTTAAAAAAGACCTTTGGTCATGTGATGAGTATTGCTTTTAAAAAGAATAAGATTTTTTATGTTAAATAAAATATTTATAAAAATTATAAATTTTTACAAAACTTACATTTCTCCACAATTAGGATTTGGAAAATGCAAATACTATCCTACCTGCTCATCTTATGCGATTGAGTGTTTTAAAAGGTATGGATTTTTTAAAGCATTTTTTATGTCCTTGTGGAGAATTTTAAGATGTAATCCTTTTTCCAAGGGTGGTTATGACCCTGTAAAATAATCCTATTAGTCCTACACACTAGAATTTATTAGAAAAATGGAGAGATTATGATAAATTTTTTAGCTTCCTTATTAGGCCAACTAATGAGGTGGATATATGATTCGCTTAGTGCAAATCAAGTAGAACCGAGTGATATAAGCTTTTATGCTATATCAATTATTCTAATGACTCTGCTTGTTAACTTAATTATTATCCCAGTTACCATTTCCCAACAAAAACAAGCGGAAAATACCAGAAAAATAAAACCTAAAATGGATGAAATTCAAAAGAAATATTCCTATGACCCTCAAATCATGCAAAAAAAGATGCAAGAGCTTTACAAAGAGGAAAATGTTAATCCTGGTATTTCATCTTGTATAATGATGGTTTTACAATTATTAATTATTGTTGCCTTATTTAGGGTAATGCAAGATACAACTAAATATGTATTCCCTGAAGGAATAGAGGGCATTAGAAAAGATTTTTATTGGATAAGTGACCTTACCAAAAAAGATCCATATTGGTTTGGATTACCACTTGCGACAAGTGTATCTCAATTTATAGTGCAATTATTTTCTATGAAAACCAACCCTCAAATGTCAGAAGGCCCAATGGCAAGTATGAATAAAACATTCTTAATGATGCCAATTCTTTATTTCTTTATGTTTAGAAGCTTACCAGCTGGTCTTCCACTTTACTATACAATGAGTTCTTTAATTAGACTTATAATTATGGTTATCATGCACTTTACAATAAGAAAACCTAAACAAAAACAAGCATATGAGGTAAAAAATGAGAAAGTCAATAATAAAACAAGCAAAAAGTAAGGAAGAGGCCATCAGAAAAGGCCTTGCAGAAATCGGAAAAACTAGGTCAGAGGTAGATGTTGAAGTTATAGAAGAAGGATCTTCTGGATTTTTGGGTCTAGGTGCAAAGGATGCAGTAGTTCGTATAAGCTTTGATGAAGATATCAATGAAGCTATGGTTGATTTAGAAAATGAAATCAAATACGATTCATTAAAATCTGGAGATTTTGATAGAGAGTACAATATCAAAGATCGTAGCAAATACTACGAAGATGAAGCCCGTGCCAACTATGAAAGTGAAGATGATATACAAGAAGATGATTCTTATGATGAATATGAAAAAGAAGGCATAGACTTTGAAAAAAGTATCCATGATATAAAACAAGAAGATAAAGAAAACTATGGGGATTATGAAAGACTTCAAAAAATTAATTCCTATGAAGAAAATTCTAGGAATTACCATAGTAAAAGTATAGATTTATCCAAGGATTTAGACCAAAAAATTAGCCTAATAGACCATAATGAAAAGCTAAATACTAAAGTTGATGATCCATGGCAAGGTCAAAAAAATTCAGAAGAAAAAGCTAGCAAAAGATTTGAAAATATAGATTTTAAAGATGAAGAAGAAAATGAATCTTACAAGGTTAGTGAAAATAAAAAATCAGACAATGGATACAAAGTCATAGATCAATCATCAAAATTAACTTTCGAATCCAATCCATCAAAAGAAACTTCAAGTGATGATAACGATGAACCAAATAATCAAGCTAGTGATTTTAAAGTAGGAACAAAACCAAATCTTGCCCAAGAAAAACAACAAACAGATATAGAAAAGTTCTACAAAGCTAAAGAATTTTTAGAAAATATCCTAAAAGAAATGCACTTTGAAAATGTAAGTGTAATAGGAAATCTTGAAGGATCTATTATAAAATTAGATGCCAAAGTAACAGAAGAAGATACTGGAATAGCTATTGGTAAAGGCGGAGCCACACTTGATGCTATAGAACTTTTAGTAAGAAAATCTATAGATTCTAGAGCTAACAATCTAAGAGTAAATATAGATATAAATAATTATAAAAAACGCAGAGACGAAAAAATTGTAGAGCTTGCAGCAGATACAGCAAAAAAAGTTCAAAGAAGCAAAAAATCTTGGAATTTAAAATATATGAATTCCTATGAAAGAAGATTAGCCCACGAAGAAATTAGCAAGTATCAAAACGTAGCTAGCCACTCAGAAGGAGTAGAACCAAAACGTTATGTAGTTGTAGAATATATCAGTGAAGCTGAATAGAAATTTAAGCAGCCTTATGGCTGCTATTTTTTTGCCTAGATATAATTTGCTCATATATTTTGTTTTATACCTTAGTTATTAGTTACTAATAATTTACAAAAAAATTTATAAAAATTTGTAGACATATTAATAGTAACTTGATATTATATAAATGTAAACGATATTTTTAGGAGGTTAAAATGGATTTTTACCAAGAAGCAAAACAATTTGCAAAAGAACACATCGAACCATACACACGTAGTAGTGACGAGGAAAGCAGATTCCCTGTAGAATCTTTTGAAGAAATGGGAAAAGCAGGATACTTTAAGCTCTTAATCCCAGAAGAAATGGGTGGCCTTGGGAAAACAGCTGTTGAACATCAACAAGCTGTAATGGCTTTTGCTGAAAGTAACCCAACAGCAGGTTTATGCTATATGATGCATAATGTTGCACTTATGACAGTTTTAAATGAAGGAAATGAAGAACTTAAAAAACGTGTTGTAAATGATATTATTGAAAATAACGTTTTTATGGCACTTGCTTATTCTGAATTTGGAACAGGAACTCACTTTTATATTCCAGAAGTAAAAGTAGAAAAGAAAGATAATGGCGAATATGTATTTAATGGTGTCAAATCCATGGTAACTAGCGCAACACACGCAAGTTACTATTTGATTTTAACCCCATCAACTGAACAAGAAGGAGCTATTAATAACTGGCTAATACCAATTGATAGTGATGGTTTAGAATTTAAAATGGAACATTGGAAAGGCATTGGCATGAGGGGAAATGTTTCTTGCCCAATGCAAATAAACGGTGTAACTCTTCCAGAAGAAGATCGTATTGGTGAAGAAGGATCTGGAGAAGCTCAAGTATTTAATATAGTAGCTCCATACTTTATTTTAGGTTTAGCTAGTGTTTATACAGGACTAAACTTAAGATTATCTCAAGTAACAAATGACTATGCTATGAATAGAAAATATCCAGATGGCTCAAACTTATCAAATATAGAAACAGTACAATTACATTTAGCAAAAATATATGCCAATGGACTAAGTTCAAAAGCACTTACAGAACTTGCAGCAAGATCTCTTGTAGCTGGTGAAGAAGATGCAGTTGCAAAAATAATTGCAGCAAGAGTTGGTGCAATAGAAAGATCTATCGAATCATCAAATCTTGCAATGAGAGTAGGCGGCGGTAAAACTTATAATAAAATGTCAGAAATTGAAAGACTAATGAGAGATGCCTATGCCGGACAAATCATGGCTCCATCTCTTGATGTATTAAATGTTTGGCTAGGAAGAGCTATTACAGGCCAACCATTACTTTAATTTTGATTGCTGCATTTTAATATAAGGGAGGTTTCAAATGAATAAATTAAAAGTTGGAGCTGTAATTTACGCTCCACGTGTTACTGTAATTTGGGAAATGATTGATAAATTTTATAAGGAAAATGGTGCAGAAATAGAAGCTGTTTTCTTTAAAGATTACAAACTCCAAGTAGATGCTCTAGTAAATGGAGATATAGATGTAGCTTGGAATTCACCTCTTGCTCAACTTGATGCTAGACTTAGAACTGACGGAAAAGAAAAAATCGGCTGCATGAGAGATACAGATAGGGATCGTCAAACTTATCTAGTAGTTAAAAAAGATAGTTTTAATGAAATTACTGATTTAAAAGGCAAAACTATTGGTTTTGGAGCGATAGATTCTCCACAAGCAAGACTAATACCAATTTACCATCTACACAAAAATGGCCTAGAATTTGAAAAAGACTATGAAGAAAAAAGATTTGATATAGGCGTTGGGCTTCACGGGGACCACGTTGGTGGAGAACTTGATAGCATGAAAGCTTTATTAAATGATGAAGTAGATGCTTCTTTCTGCCTAGATTTAAACTATGATGCATGGGTAGCTGATGGTACTATTGATAAAAACGAAGTAGAAGTATTATCTAGGACAGATTACTTTGACCACTGCGTATTTACCTTTAATCCACAAGTAGCAGATGAAGACATCAAAGAATTTGATGAAATCATGTTTAAAATGGATTATAACAATAAAGAAGATAAGGAAATCATGGATCTAGAAGGTCTTACTGAATGGGTAGAAGGTAGACGTGACGGTTTTGAACAAATTACAAATGCAAATGAATATCTAGGAAACTTTATAGAAGGCTATAATAGTGAAAACTAGTTTATTTAACACTGCACTTATTGGATCAATGCCTAGGGGCAAAGAAATCTTAATGGCTCGTAGGAAACTTAGTGCTGGATTAATCGACAATGCAAGTTATGAAAAATTAATCGATGAAAAAACTAAAGAAGTTGTAAGACTTCAAGAAGACTTAGATGTAGATATAATAACTAGTGGCGAAATTGACCGCGATAACTATGTTTCATTTATATCAGAAAAACTTGGCGGGGTTTCCCAAATGTCTATGGCAGAAATGCTTGATTATGTGGATGATAAAAGAGAATTTGAAAATATTTTAAATACCCTAGATGTTCCAGCATCTTCCATAAAAAATGCTATTTGTACCGGCAAATTAGAATATAAGGGAGATATAGTAGCAAGTGAGCTACAAAAACTAAAATCTTTTACAAATAGACCAGTAAAAATAACTATGCCTGGCCCATACCTTGTAACCAGAAGTATGTGGCTAGCAAATGTTAGCTCAAATTACTATGATAGTAAGGAAGATTTGGGAGAAGATGTAATAGAAATCTTTAAAAAAGAGATAACAAAACTACAAGAAATAGGTGTAGATGTCATCCAATTTGATGAGCCAGTTTTAACAGAGATAGTTTTTACAGAAGGTAGACCAAGGACCTTTATGTGTGCTTCCCTATCCCAAAGAAAAGATCCGACAGAAGAATTAGAATTTGCAACACATCTTATAAAAAGTGTTATGGAATGCATAGATAAAGATAAATCTATCGCCTCCATGCATGTTTGTAGGGGTAATTGGAGTAAGGATGAAAGTATTTTACTAACGGGAGCTTATACTCCACTCATAGATTTGTTTGCAAATATAAATGCGGATTTACTATCCTTAGAATTTTCAACACCTAGAGCTGGTGAAATAAAATCTTTACTAGCAGATGAAAGATTAAGAAATAAGATTATTTTAGGTCTTGGAGTATTAAATCCTAGATTTGATGAAAAAGAAGATGTTGATGTAATTTATAATAGAGCCAAAGAAGCCTTAGCATTTATAGATAAAGAAAATCTATGGCTAAATCCAGATTGTGGTTTTGCAACATTTTCTAATAGACCAGTTAATGAATATGAAAATATAAGGGCAAAAGTTGGTGCTATGATAAAAGCAAGGGATAGATTGAGAGCAGAATATGAATGATGACATAAATTATTTTTCTAAATCATTTAGGGCGGTAGTTTTTGATAATGATGTTAAAGTTTATAATGAAAAAACTTCGGTAAGTATTGATCAATCCATATCATTTGATTCAGAAAAAGATAAATTTACATCAATAGATTTATTTGTATCATCAATTGTTTCAGAAATTTTGCTAACCATGATAAATCTTGCAAAAAAACGTGGAGAAATTCTTCAAGATATAGAAGCCAAAGCAGATTTAGAAATTTTAAATCCCATGTATTTATTAAATGTAATTGGATATGAAGATCCAGGTATTATAGAAAAACTAGAAATAGATATTTACTTTTTCTCATTTTTAGGAGATAAAGAATTAGATGATTTTTTAGATGAAGTTTTAAAAAGAACTTTAATTTATAATACTTTTCAAGATAAGATTAAGGTTAATTTCAAAACCGTTTTGTAAAATATATAAAAGCAGTCGATTTTTCGGCTGTTTTTTTATATAATATTATGTCTTACCTTAATCAAATGTTGACTTTTACCGATTTTCCACTATAATCTTTATGTTAATAACCACTAGTCAAAGTAGTGGATACAATCAATCGTACTATGAAAGGAAAATATTATGAGTGAAGCTACAATTGCAGCTATTTCTACTCCAACAGGTACTGGTGGTATATCCATTGTTAGGATGAGTGGAGATAAAAGCAAGGAAATAATCGATCAAATTTTTGAGCCTATAAATGGTGGTTCAATTGATCGCAAAAAAGATAACCGTAGGATGCGTTATGGAAATATCGTTGATAATGATGAAATTATAGATGAAGTTATGGTTAACTTTATGGCTGGTCCTGGGACTTATACCCGTGAAGATATTGCAGAGATAAATTGCCATGGCTCTTTTATATCTGTAAAAAAGATTTTAAATTTACTTTTAGATAAGGGTGCAGTTTTGGCTGAGCCTGGAGAATTTACTAAACGTGCTTTTTTAAATGGTCGTATAGATTTATCCCAAGCAGAAGCAGTTTTAGATATAATAAATTCTACAAATGATTTGTCCCAAGCCCAAGGTATCAATCAACTAAATGGGTCATTAAGAAATGAAATAGAAAAAATTCGTCAATCTCTCTTAGAGGCTCTTTCACGTTTGGAATACTCTATTAATTTTACAGAAGACGGTGAAGATCTTTCTCCTGATGAAATTATTGCCTATATGGATGAGGCAAAAAATCGTATTGATAAGCTTTTAAATACTTCTAATAAAGGGAAAATTATTAGAGAAGGAATCAATACTACCATTCTTGGGAAACCAAATGTGGGTAAGTCATCTTTACTTAATGCACTTTTAAAGGAAAATCGTGCCATTGTAACCGATATTCCTGGAACAACTCGTGATTTGATAAGTGAATATATAAATCTAGGGTCATTTACTCTAAAAATAAATGATACTGCAGGTATTCGTGACACAGATGATATAGTGGAGAAAATTGGTGTTGATAAGTCTATAGAGATCTCTAAAGCCTCTGATTTAATTATGGCTCTTTTTGATACATCTCGTAAGTTTGATAAGGAAGATCAAAAAATCCTAGACCTTATCGAAGGCAAAAATTCTATCATTATTTTAAATAAAACAGATCTAGACCAACAATTTGATAGGACAATTTTTGACGGAGTTGATCTTCCGATTATAGAAACTTCTATGACAGAAAATATAGGTATAGATAAGCTAGAAGAAACTATTACAGAAATTTTTGATACCAGTGAAATTAACAGGGAATCTATTTTAATTACTAATACCCGCCACGAAAGATTATTAAATGAAGCAAACAAAAAATTAAATGAATCATTGGCTGATATTAAAAGAGGGATACCTCTTGATGCAGTTGAGGTAGACTTGCGTGGGTCCTATGACGATTTAGGATTAATAATTGGAGAATCAGTTTCAGATGAAATAATGGATAAGGTCTTTAAGGAGTTTTGCGTTGGAAAGTAAAAATAAATATATACAAGATACTTATGATGTAGTGGTTGTTGGGGCAGGGCATGCTGGTTGTGAAGCTGGACTTGCAGCAGCAAGACTTGGCATGAAAACTTTAATACTAACTACCAGCCTAGAATCAATAGCAGATATGCCTTGCAACCCCAATATCGGTGGTACAGGTAAGGGACACTTGGTTCGCGAATTAGATGCTCTTGGTGGAGAAATGGCAAAAGTAATTGATAAAACTTTTATTCAATCTCGTATGCTAAATACATCAAAGGGTCCAGCCGTTCATTCACTTCGTGTTCAAGCTGATAAAAGAAGATACCACGAAGAAATGAAAAAGCTTTTAGAAAATGAAGCGAATCTAGACATTTTTGAACAAGAAGTAGATAAGATAAATTATGAAAAAGGAAGAATTGTTTCATGTGAAACAGTTCAAGGAGCAATTTTTCCTTGCAAGGCTTTAATACTTTGTACAGGAACTTACCTTAACGGAAAAATACTAATTGGAGAATTTGAAAAAGTTTCAGGTCCTCATGGTTTATCTGCTGCAACATATTTATCAGATACTTTGGAAGAAATGGGTTTTCATCTACGTCGTTTTAAAACTGGTACTCCTGCTAGAATCGATCGTAAAACAATAGATTTTTCTAAAACACAAGTACAAGCTGGAGATAGTGAGATTATTCCATTTTCTTTTGAAAATGAAGGAGAGGATTTTTCTGACCACAAGCAATATGACTGCTATTTGACATATACTAGTCCAGAAACAAAGCAAATTATTATGGATAATATTGATCGCTCTCCTATATATGGTGGAGCTGTAAAAGGAATTGGTCCTCGTTACTGTCCTTCTATAGAAGATAAAATGATTCGCTTTCCAGACCGTGATGTTCACCAAGTTTTCTTAGAACCTGAAAGTTTATCAACAGATGAAATTTATGTCCAAGGTGTTTCCTCATCAATGCCTCAGGAAATCCAAATGGACTTTTATAAAACTATCCTTGGACTTGAAGAGGCAAAAATTATGCGTCCAGCCTATGCAATAGAATACGATATGATTGATACTCGTGAATTAAACCTTACCTTAGAATCAAAAGCTTATTCTGGTCTTTATTTTGCAGGTCAAATAAATGGTTCTTCTGGATATGAAGAAGCAGCAGGCCAAGGATTAATCGCAGGTATAAATGCAGCACTGAAAATAAAAGGTCAAAACCCGCTTGTTTTGGATAGGTCTGATGCCTACATTGGAGTATTAATTGATGATTTGGTTACAAAAGGAACTAACGAACCATATAGAATGATGACTAGTCGCTGTGAATATCGTTTAACTATGCGCCAAGATAATGCAGACCAAAGATTAACTAAAAAAGCTTATGATATTGGACTAGCTAGCGAAGAGCGTTATCAAAAAATGATTAGTAAATATGAAAATATTGAAAATGAAAAAGAAAGACTTAAAAAAATAATATTAACTCCAACTAAAGAAACTAATGAAGAATTAGAACAATTAGGATCAACTCCATTGGTTACTGGTGTTAGCCTATATGATTTATTAAAACGTCCAGAGTTAGATTATTTTAAAGTTGAGGTATTTGACAAAGACAGAACAAAGCTACCAAAGTTCCAACAAATACAAGTGCAAACAGAAATAAAATACGAAGGCTATATAGCTAAACAAATGGCAGATATAGATAAATTTAAAAAATTAGAGGAAAAGAAATTACCAGCTGATTTTGACTACTCTAAAGTAGAAGGTCTTAAAAAAGAAGCTGCATCAAAGCTTAATGAAATAAAACCTTCTTCAGTTGGTCAAGCTAGTAGGATATCTGGAGTCAGCCCTGCAGATATTAATGTGCTCTTGATAAGATTAAAGACAGGAGAAGTAAGTGGATAAAAATAAAATGTATGAGGTCTATACAGACTATCTAATAGAGGTGAACTCTCACACTAATCTTACAACAATTACAAATCCAGAAGAAATTAAAATAAAACACTTTGAAGATTCACTTTCGGTTATATCTTATATTAATGAAGGTGATAAAGTTTTAGATATAGGAGCTGGTGCGGGATTTCCTGGCATACCTCTTCGTATAGAAAAAAACTTTGATTTGACCTTAATAGATAGTGTAAATAAAAAAGTTAAGTTTATGAACGAAGTTATCAAAAAATTAGACTTAAAGGATACTTGTGCTGTCCATACTAGAGCTGAAGATTTTGCTAAAGAAAACAGAGAGAGTTACGATGTTGTTGTAAGCCGTGCGGTAGCAAATATGTCTACTCTATCAGAACTTTGCATACCTTTTTTAAAAACAGGAGGCATCTTTATAGCTTTAAAAGGACCTAAGGCAGATAAAGAATTGGAAGATGCTCAAAATGCTATAAATATTTTAGGGGGGTAAAGTAAAAAAGATTGACCGTTTTGAAATAGATGATAATGATAGGGTAAATATAATTGTAGAAAAAGTACATCCAAGCAAAAAGATCTATCCAAGATCTAAGAATCAACCCAAAAAGAATCCTTTATAGGATTCTTTTTTATATTAAATCTATAAAAATACTATGATTTATGTTAAAATAACTTTATAAATACTTGTTTCACATGAAACATAGGAAGGTAAATTAATGGATAAATTTTTGAAGTTTCTAGGTATATCAGTTCTTACTATGACTTTTGTATTGGTTACAGAAGCTCTATCTTCTACAATTTTATTTGCGATATTTGGAAATGCTATGGTGGGAAATAGTGATACTGGTATATTAAATCAAGTAGTTAAATATCAAGTTATAGCTGGACAATTATTAAGGCTGATTTTAATTTGTACATTTTTTGCTATCAAAAAAAAGCGAGAGCCTAATAAAACTAATAATATAATTAAAAATAGAAGGTTTTTAGCTGATTCTTGGAAGATGCTTATTATTGGAGTAGGAGTAGCTGGCTTTGGCAATTTGATTATAAGCTTTTTGCTTACTATCTTTGGCAATTCCCCCTTAGTTACAGATACTTTAGATCAATTTAGCGAAGCTTTTCAGATCAATGGACCAATGGATTTTTTTGTTATGATAATCGGTATGGTGATTTTAGCACCAATCGTAGAGGAAATTTTATTTAGAGGTATTGTTTTTGAAAGATTTACCAAAATTTACAAATTATCTACTGCGATTATATTAGATGGATTACTTTTTGGTATTTATCATATGAATATACTTCAAGGAATAAATACATTTTTTATGGGTATGGTTTTAGCTTTTGTATATTATTATAGAAGAAATATAACTGATGTTATAATCATACACATGGTGAATAATTTTTTTGCACTGACAGCAGGATTTGATGAAAGCTACACAATAGTATTGACGGTAGTAAGTGTAATATGTATTTTATTAACAATAAAGGTTTTAAATCAATTTAAAAATAATGGTCAAAAGAGTAACGAAAATGAAGAGTATATATAATAGAAGGAAATAATATGAATGCACAAATTTTTTCTATAGGAACAGAAATTTTATTAGGAAATATAGTTGACACCAATTCACAATTTATAGCACAAAAATTAGTAGAATATGGCATAGATTTATTTAAAATGGAAACCATTGGTGACAATGCTGATAGACTATACAGAGCTTTTAAAGAATGTGATGGGAAAGTTGATTATGTAATTACTAGTGGAGGACTTGGACCAACTCCAGATGATATATCAAAGGAAGTAGCAATAAAAGTCTGTGATTTGCAAGATGAATTAGAGCTTGATAAAAAATCTTACCAAGCTTTAATAGATTATTTTAATGGTAATGAGGAAAGTGCTATGTCTAATATAAAACAAGCGAAATTTCCGAAATCAGCTATTATTTTAGAAAATACTTTAGGCACAGCTCCTGGATGTATATTAACTAGTAAAAAAGGAACGAAGTACATATTGATGCCAGGACCACCTAACGAGATGAAACGTATGTTTGAAAGCGAAGTTGCTAAACATATAAGTAAAAATGCTATACTAAAATCTAAAACTGTAAAAATAGGCTTGCTAGGCGAGTGGGACATGGCAAGACGTATCGATCTAGATAGAACAGAACCTACAATTAGTCCATATATCACTGATGAAGGACCGATTTTAAGAATAACAGCAAAAGCTGATAACGAAAAAGAAGTTGATCGACAATTAGATATAGGCCTTGAAATTGTAAATGCAAGTTTGACTCCATATGTGATCACAACTGAAGATGTAAGAAAAGAAAAAGTTCTTATAGATTTATTAGAAGAAAGAAATGAAAAAGTATCTACAGCAGAATCTATAACTGGTGGTTTAATTTCTGCTTCTATTATAGATATCCCGGGAGCATCTAATGTCATTTCTGAATCTTATGTAACTTATTCAAATGAAGTAAAAGAAAAAGTATTGGGAGTTTCACGTGAAACAATTAAAGAGTACAGTGTAGTTAGTGAAGAAGTATTATCTGAAATGTTAGTAGGTTTATATAATAAAACAAATTCTAATTTATGCATAGCTACTACAGGATATGCTCATACAGGAGAAGTATGGATAGGTGTTTTATATAATGGAATGAAATATACAAAACTCCTACAATTAAATGGTGATAGAAATAGGGTAAGGCTTCGTACAAAAATAAAAGTTATAGATACAGCTATACTTGTAATGAGAGGTGAATATGAGAACAATATCGGTATTTAATCAAAAAGGAGGAGTAGGCAAGACTACTTCGGTTGTAAACCTTGCTGTTGCTTTAAATTATCTGGATAAAAAAGTCTTGGTAATAGATATAGATCCACAAGCAAATACCACCACAGGTTTAGGACTTGATAAATATAATATTGATAAATCTTTATATGAATTATTTTATGCTAGTGAAGATGATAAAAGTGAAAAGTTAAAAGAAGAGAATAAAGATAATTCACAAGAAGAAGCTTTGCAAGACGAAAATAATAATGAAGAATTAATTGAAAATGTTTCAGAAGTGGATACTGATGATTCTGCAGATGATTTAGAAGAGAGCGAAGATATAGAAAATCATGATAAAATAAAAAAAGAATCTATTAATATAGAAGATTATATAACAAAAACTCAGTCGGGAGTAGACATCATCCCATCAGAAGCAGCTCTTTCAGGACTTGAGGTAGAATTAGTTGAACTCGATGCTCTAGAACGTACAAGACAATTAAAAAATATAATAGATTTAATTGATCAAGATGAATATGATTTTGTACTTATAGATTGTCCGCCATCATTAGGATTGCTTTCTATAAACGCACTAGTAGCAAGTAATTCAATTATAATTCCAATTCAAACAGAATATTATGCCTTAGAGGGTGTAAGTGAGCTTATGAATACATATAATATGGTTAAAAAACAGTTAAATGAAGATCTTGAAATTGAAGGTGTTCTACTTTCTATGTTTGATAAAAGAGCTGTTTTATCATATGAAGTAGTAGAAGAAGTAAAATCATATTTTAAAACAAATGTATTTAGAGTAATGATACCAAGAAATCCAAGACTAGCTGAAGCGCCAAGTCATGGATTATCTACTATAGAGTATGATTCAAAATCACAAGGTTCTGTAGCTTATATTGCTTTAGCAAATGAAATAATTAAAAACGATCAAAATAGAAAGGATGCATAGATGTCAAATAAAAGAACCTTAGGCCGTGGCTTACATTCTTTGATTCCAGAAGTTGATGATAATGATAAAAAAACTCAAGGTACAAGTCGAAATTATTCTTTAAATAAAGATTATAACTTTGCTCTTAAAGATGAAGTAAAAAAATTAGAAGAACAAAAACCAGGCGATAAAATACAAAAAATAAGTCTTGAAAAGATAAAAGCTAGATCAAGTCAGCCGAGAAAATCTTTTGATGAAGAAGCTTTGAAAGACCTGGCAGCTTCTATAAAAGAATATGGCTTATTAAATCCTATTGTGGTTTCTAAAGTGGATGATAAATATGAGATTATAGCTGGTGAGAGAAGATACCGTGCTAGCAAAATAGCTGGACTAAATGATATAGATGCTATAATTAGAGATTATAATAATAAGGAAATAGAAATCTTATCCTTAATAGAAAATGTGCAAAGGGAAGATTTAAAGACTTTAGAAGAAGCTAGAGCCTATAAAAAATTAGCTGATGATCATCATATGACTCAAGAACAAATAGCAAAAACTATGGGGAAATCTAGATCATATATTGCTAATACATTGAGATTGTTAAACTTAGAAGAAGTAGAAAAGAAAGCCTTAGATGATGGTAAAATATCTCCTAGCCAAGCTAGAACTCTTTTATCAATTTCAGATGCAAACCAAAGAAGCCTAACATTAAATGATTTTATAAATGGTAGTACAAATATTAGAAAAGTAGAAAAAAATACAAGCAAGAAAAAATCTACTGATAATAATAAAAAAGAAGATGATGAAAATAAAACTTATGGACCAGATATTGATCAAATTCTAGTTGAAGATTTGGAAGAAAAATTTATGGATGAAGTTGGTTCTAAAGTTGCTATTAAAAAAGAAGGGAAATCATATAAATTAACTATTGATTGCTATAGCATAGATGATATAGAAAAAATATACAATAGGCTCAAAAATGAAAATAATTGATATGGATGTTAAGAATTTGCTTTTGCAAACTAGAAAAGCAGAAGCAAATCCAGGTGGCGGAGCCTTGCTCATATTAATTTCAAATTTAGCTATAAATCTATCATTAATGATGGATAAAAACAATTTTGAAATTAATAAAAATCTAGCTAAAGTTTCACGTGAAACATTATTAGAAATTTCGAAATCATATGAAACATATATGCAAGATGATGTAGACAATTTTAATGAACTGATGATAAAAATCAAAGAAGGAAATTCCTGTGAAGAAGATTTTTTAAAAGCTACTGATCCTTTATTAAATATGGTAGAAAAAAATATTAAGGGCCTAGAGCATATAAATTTCTTTTTAACTTATGGAAAAAAATCCACACTCACAGATGGGCAGATTGCAAATGACCTTCTATATCAAGCTATATTATCAGCTCTACCTACTATAAAGATTAACTTAGATTGCACAAGTAATAGTTATGATTTAGAATCTATAAAAGATAAGGCTAACAAAATCTACTTAGATAATCTAAATGCTATAGAAAGAAGGAAATAATGACAGCTGTTTATGTAATATTAGGAATTTTGGCTATTTTAGTTGTAGTAGAGTTTGCCATGATTCAATCTATGAATAACAAATTAAGAAGACAGAAAAACCGCTATGATCATTTATTAAGGGGTAATAGTGATGATTTAAACTTAGAGGAATTACTTTTAGCTTTAAATGATCAAATAGAATCTTCAAACCAACAATTAAGATCTGTTGATCAAAGATCATTAGAAGCAAAAGATTCTATTATGGGTGCTATATCAAATATGTCTGTAATAAGATATAATGCCTTTGATTATGGGACTAATGAACTTTCATTTAGCCTATGTATGTTAGATAATTTTCATAATGGGATAATTTTGACTAGTATATATGGTGCAGATGGTTCTACTATATATCTAAAGGAAATAACTAATGGACAAGCAAAATTTGAATTGTCAGATCATGAAGAGGCAGCTCTAAAGAAAGCGAAAGGTTAAAAAATAACTATATTACTATAGTATTTCGATAAAAATTGAAAAATATTTATCTTTTGCATGATATCTTTGTTATATTTTAACGACTTGGGTATAATATAGTTAAAAAGTAATATAAACATTATTAAGGAGGAAAAATGGCGAACTCATCAATTTTAGAAAGTGCTAGAGAGACCATTGAAGGAAAAAACTTAAAAATAGTTTTCCCAGAAGGAAACGATAAAAGAATTTTGGAAGCTGCTATTAAACATAACGAAGAAGGACTTCTTCATCCAATTATCTTGGGCGATAAAGGAGAAATTCAAAAGGTAGCTAACGAAAATAACCTAAAACTTGGGAAACTTGAAATTATAGATCCAAACTATGACGAAAATTTCGATAAATTAGCTGACTTATTTGTAGAAGCAAGAAAAGGAAAAGCTACAAGAGTAGATGCAGACTATATGCTTAAAAAAGATCATAACTACTATGGTGTTATGATGGTTAAAGCAGGTATAGCTGATGGTATGGTATCAGGTGCTGTAGGTACAACAGGAGATACTATTAGACCAGCTCTTCAACTTATAAAAACAAAACCAGGTGTATCAAGAGTATCAGGTGTAATGGTTATGATTG
Organism: Anaerococcus octavius; assembly: GCF_900445265.1. GTDB lineage: Bacteria > Bacillota > Clostridia > Tissierellales > Peptoniphilaceae > Anaerococcus > Anaerococcus octavius. Next base: position 1,610,489 of record NZ_UFTA01000002.1, on the reverse strand, counting down.
GACCTAATGGTGAACAATTAGTATTTGCTGATACAGCTGTAAATATTACTCTTGAATCACAAGAAATGGCAGAAGTTGCTGTAGAATCTGCAGAAACAGCTAGAGGATTTGGTATGGATCCACGAGTAGCTTTACTATCATTCTCAACAAAAGGTTCTGCAAGACATGACCTTGTTGACAAAGTTTCAAAAGCTACTAAAAAAGCTCACGAACTTAACCCAGATCTACCACTTGATGGTGAATTACAATTTGATGCTGCTATAGATCCAGCTACAGCTAAAAACAAAGCTCCAAAATCTGATGTAGCAGGTACTGCTAATGTATTTATTTTCCCAGACCTACAAGCAGGTAATATTGGATATAAAATAGCTCAAAGACTTGGTGGATATAAAGCTTTAGGACCAATCCTTCAAGGATTAAATGCACCAGTAAATGACTTATCTCGTGGATGTTCTACACAAGATGTTTACGAAATAGCAATAATTACAGCTAGCCAATCAGTAGATAGCTCAATATCTTAAAATTATTGACAGTTGATATTTATATAAAGAGACAACCTTATTAGGCTGCCTCTTTATTTTTAAAAATTTTTAAGGAGGATCCTATATTTTTAGATTATATAAAAGAAAACACTAAGGCGGTCCTGCCTATAGTGGTTTTAGTATTAATACTTAATTTTTTTGTCGGAGTTGGAAGTTCTTTACTTATTAATTTTCTCTTGGGATCCCTAGGAGTTATACTAGGATTATCTATATTTTTATCAGGAATTGATCTTTCTATTTCAAAAATCGGATTCAAAAATCGGAACTATGATGGGTGATTTTTTAGCTAGATTTAATAAAATTTTCAAAGTAGTGCTATTTGGCATTTTTATAGGCTTTGTAATTTCTATGGCAGAACCAGATTTATTAATTTTAGCGAGTCAAGTAACATATACAGTTGGTCTATCACCATGGATAATAGTTGCCATAATATCTCTAGGTGTGGGGATTATGATTTCTATTGGTTTATATAGAATTTTTAAAGAAATAAAGATTTCAAAAATAATGTGGATTCTATATATAACTATCTTTGCTCTAATGTTTATAGCAAGTGAAACTGGACATGCAATAGCCTTTGATGCATCGGGAGCAACTACAGGAGCAATGACAACTCCGTTTATAATAGCATTAGGACTTGGGGTTGCAAATTTAAAGGGAGATTATAGTGAAGATAACTCTTTTGGGCTAGTAGGTATAGCATCAACAGGACCTATAATCGCAGGTCTTTTGATGAGCTTATCCGTTGGAGATAATCTTTTGGAAATGGAAGCTACAGCTTATACTTCAGCTATAGCAACTTGCTTTAAAAATTCAACTTTTGCTATAGTACCTATAGCCTTAGTATTTTTTATAATAAATGCTAAATACTTTAAGACAGCAAAAGATGAATTTACAGAAATTTTACTGGGTCTATTTTATACTTATATTGGGCTAATAATATTTTTAAGTTCTGTAGAAGGCGGATTTATGGAACTTGCTCGCATACTTGGTGAAGGATTAAGAGATTCTAAGTTTTTGCCATTAGTTGCCTTTATAATGGGATTAGTCGTAGTATTGGCAGAACCAGCGGTTGCAGTACTGGCAGAACAAGTGGAAGATGTTACAGGTGGTTCTATTGCTAGAAAAAGTATTTTAAAAGCTTTATCAATAGGTGTGGCTACTGCTGTAATGCTTGCAATTATTAGAATAAAATTAGAAAATATTGCCCTATGGATGGTAATTGTGCCAGGATTTTTAATTTCTTTATTGATTTCTCTAAAAATCCCACAAACATTTGCAGGAATAGCATTTGACTCAGGGGGAGTTGCATCTGGACCGATGACGGCAACATTTATCCTTGCTTTTTGCCAGGAGTTGCAGGAAATGTAGCAGATGGTTTTGGAGTAATATCATTTGTTGCTATGATGCCAGTTTTAACAATTATGATTTTGGGATACCTTTATAAGAAAGGAGCAAATTAATGCAGCTTTTAAGAGCAATTTTGCCAAGAGGTAAGGGTAGTGAATTTATGAAAACCATAAAGGATGATGGAGCAATTGTCATTACCTGCTATTATGGTTATGGATCTGCCAGTGAAAGCATACAGAGCAAGTTAAAAGTAAATAAGATAAGAAAAGAAATTGTAATGGCAATATTAGATGATGAAAATGCAAAAATAGCTATGGATGAATTAGAAGAAAAGTTAGTTAAGATAAATACAGGGGTAGCATTTACATCACAATTAGAATATAAATGAGAAAGCAATTTGCAAAACGAAAGTAATTACCAAGCTCTTTATGTTATTATAGATAGGCATGAGGGACAAAAAGCAGTTGCCATTGCACAAGAAAATGGTGCAAAAGGAGCAACATTAATTCACGGAAGAGGCTCTGCAAAAGCATATTATTAAATATGAATGTGGAACCGGAAAAAGTATAGTGATAATGCTAGTAAAAAATGACATAGCAGAAAACATTAAAGAAGCTATATATGATAATATGAATTTAAATAAAGAAAATAAGGGTATAATATATTCGCTACCAGTTATGGAAGTTAGAGGTTTAGTTGAACAAAGCTAACTTATACGAATAAAGAAAGAACTAGCACGGAGTACTTGCAAGTTGAAAATAAAAAAACATAACTAAATATAGAATTATTAAGGAGAAAAACATGCGTGAATTAGATACATTAGAATTTAGAGATGAAGTTGAAGCTGGAAAAGGAATCTGCCTTGTAGATTTTAATGCAACATGGTGTGGACCATGCAAAATGCAAGCTCCAGTTTTAGAAGAACTAGCTAGTGAAGTAGATTATCCAATCTATGGAATAGATGTAGATGAGGCAGAAGAAATTGCAAGTGAGTACAATGTAAATGCAGTTCCTAGCCTAATGATTTTTAAAGATGGTAAATTACAAGAAACACTTGTAGGTTTTCAATCAAAAGAAGTTTTAGAAGAAGCAATAGGAAAATATTTATAATGAGATATGATTTAGCAGTTATTGGCGCAGGTCCAGCAGGACTTAGTGCTGCTTTAAACGCTAGTATTAGAAATAAAAACGTTATCGTATTTGGAACTGATTCCCCTGCTATATCAAAAACAAAGTGGATTAATAACTATCTAGGTTTTGAAAAAATTAGTGGTCAAGAATTAAATGAAAATTTTAAAAGATCTTTACAAGATCAAGATGTAGAAAGATCAACAGAAAAAGTTCAACAAATCTATGCCATGGGAGATTATTTTGCTATTATCCTAAAGGGAGAAAAGATGATCGAAGCAACATCTGTTATAGTAGCTACAGGCATTGAATTAAAAAAAGATTTAATTGGCGAAGATGAGTTTTTTGGTAAGGGTGTTTCATATTGTGCTACATGCGATGCAAGTTTTTATAAGGGGAAAGAAGTTGTCTTAATAGGCTACAATGAAGAATCAGTAGAAGAAGCAAACTACACTTGTGAAGTTGTAGACAAGCTTACATATGTAAATATGTATAAAGAAAACCCAGAATTAAATGAAGATATAGAAGTGATAAATGGAGAAATCCCTGTAGAATTTTTAGGAGAAGAAAATCCAACTATACTGAAATTTAAATCTGGTAAAGAAATTACTGCTGATGGATTTTTTATAATTCGTGATTCATCAAAGCCAGAAAGACTTGTTCCATCAATAAAGACTGACGAAGAACATATTATTACAGATAAAAATGGTCGTACAAATATTAGAGGACTCTACGCTGCAGGAGATATATCTGGTAGACCATATCAAATAAATAAAGCAGCTGGTCAAGGCCAAATAGCAGCTTTAGATGCAGCAAAATATATTAGCCTAGTAAAAGAAAATAAATTTGATAAAGATATGTGGTAAAATATATATAAGGATATACAATAATTTTTCTAATTAAAGTATATTAAAAATAATATTTTTTGATTGAAAAATCTAAAATAATATGTAAAATAATCTAATAAACTATATATACCCAGGAGGAATTATGGCAACAGAACATATTGATTTTTTTGAATTTAATAATTCAATTTTCTCCATGATTAGAGAAATATCTCACAAAATTGATATATTATTGCAAGATACAGCACAAGAATTAGGTATTACTACCTTGCAATTAAAGATGCTTATAACACTTTATGCTAACAAAGATGCAGTTTCTATAGGAAACTTAGGAAAGGCAATTGGTGTGACAGGCGGAAATATTTCAAATATTTGTAAAAAATTAGAAAAACAAGGATTTGTAACAAGAATTAGATCTGACGAAGACGAAAGAGTTGTAAATGTGGAACTAACTGATAAGGGACGCGATGCAGCTGAGAGAGTAGGTATATACTTCGATGAAATTAGAGCTGACATCCCTACTGATAAGATAGATGTAAATTTACAAACAATTATAGATGAATTACAAGCCCTTGAAGAACTATTAGATAATTACATCTCAAGGAGCGGACTATAGATGAGCGATAAAAAAAATAAATCTAATAGACCCCTCTTGTACTATTGGATTATTGCAATAATAATATATATTGTAATAAGATTTGCTCTAAATCCAGTCATTAGCCAAGATGGGGCTAAGGAAGTAAGCTATAGCCAATTTGTAACTATGATCGAAAATGACCAAGTTACAGAGGTTTCAAAAGATAAGACAAAATATACATTCAAAGCTATAGAAGATGGTAAAGAAAAAACTTTTGAAACAGGCTTATGGGAAGATACTGATATAACAGATAGACTCCTAGAAGCTAAGAAGAAAAATAAAAAATTAAACTTCTCAAAAGAAATAGAAACAACTATGAATCCATGGTTGACTATATTTTTAACATCAATCCTTCCATTACTATTAATTTATGCAATATTTTACTTTGCCTCAAGATCTTTAACAAAAACCATGGGTGGTCGTGGTGGCGCAGACTTTATGAATTTTGGCAAGTCAAATGCAAAAGTATACGTAGAAAATAAAACAGGAAAAACATTTAAAGATGTAGCCGGACAAGAAGAAGCAAAAGATTCCCTATTTGAAATAGTTGACTTTTTGCATAATCCAGGAAAATATAGGGAAATAGGAGCTAAAATTCCAAAAGGAGTGCTTTTAGTAGGACCTCCAGGAACAGGTAAAACCCTTTTAGCAAAAGCAATTGCTGGTGAAGCAAGTGTGCCATTTTTCTCAATATCTGGTTCAGAATTCGTAGAAATGTTTGTAGGTATGGGTGCTAGTAAAGTACGTGACTTATTTAAACAAGCTAAAGAAAAAGCACCATGTATAGTATTTATCGATGAAATAGATGCTATTGGCAAAAAAAGGGATACTGGTGGATTTTCTGGAAACGATGAACGTGAGCAAACTTTAAACCAATTATTAAACGAAATGGATGGTTTCGATGCTACAGAAGGTGTTGTACTTTTAGCTGCAACTAACAGACCAGAAATATTGGATCCAGCTTTGACACGCCCAGGACGTTTTGATAGACAAGTAGAAGTAGAATTACCAGACAAAAAGGGCCGCGAAGATATATTAAAAGTTCATGCCAAAAATGTTAAGCGTGAAGATGATATTGACTATGTAGAAATAGCTAGTAGAACTGCAGGTACATCAGGTGCAGATCTAGCAAATATAGTAAACGAAGGTGCCCTACGTGCAGTACGTGAAGGTCGTAAAAAACTAAGCCAAGAAGACCTAGAAGAATCGATTGAAGTAGTAATTGCAGGTCAACAAAAGAAAAATGCAGTTATTTCTGATGACCAAAAGAAAATTATTGCCTACCACGAAGTAGGTCATGCCCTAGTAGCAGCAATTCAAACTCACAAGACTCCAGTTACAAAAATAACAATTGTACCAAGAACTGGTGGAGCCTTGGGCTATACAATGACAGTTGATAAGGACGAAAAATATATCATGACCAAGCAAGAACTATTTGATGAAATATGTACCCTTGCTGGCGGACGTTCTGCTGAAGAACTAATATTTAATACCAAAACAACTGGTGCAAGTAATGATATAGAGCGTGCAACATCTATGGCAAGATCAATGGTTACAATCTATGGTATGGATGATGATTTTGACTTTATGCAATTAGAACAAATCCAAGGAAGGTATCTAGGAGGAGAAAGAAGCCTAATTGTTTCCGGTGGAACAGGAAATAAAATTGACGAAAAAGTTCAATCAATTATTAGCCAGGCTCACATGAGAGCGATTGAAATATTAAAAGAAAATATTGATAAGCTTCACGAAATATCAGACTTCCTACTAAAAGAAGAAACTATCACAGGCGAACAATTTATGGAAATATTAAACCGTAAAGAAACTGAACCAGTAGATAAAGAAGAAGTGAGAGAAAATACAGACGTAGATGTAAATGATTTAGATGATGAAGAAAGTGAATTAAAAGATCTACCACCAATAAATGAAAATCAAGATGATATACCGGGCGATGACCCAGATACCAATCCTGGAAGCGATAATATCTAAAAAAAGAAAACTGCCCACGATCTTGGGCAGTTTTTTATTTTGGATATAATATTACATAGATATGTAAATAGGCCATGCGGCCTATACATTACAATTATTTAGTGTTAACGATAACTGTCATGCACTATAATTATACTGAATATTACAAAGAAAACAATTATTAACTATGTTATTATATTAACGATGGTTTTTAATAAATTATTTCCAAAGGAGGAATTATGGAAAACAAGAACAAGAAAAGGTGGCTAGCAGCAGGATTAGCATTAATAGTATTTTTAATATCTGCATTTTCAGATGGAAGCAAAGATATAAAAGAAAGGCAAGAAGCTAATTTCTACGACCAAGCCCGTCAAAGATTGATGGGTGCAGAAGATGAAGTTTTGTATGGAACAAACAAAGCTCAAAGAATAATGGTTGTAAATGTTGATGGACTAATTGCAAATGATGATTCAAATGATTACATAGTAGAAAAACTAGATGAAGCTTTAGATGATGATACCATAAAAGGAGTTATCCTACATGTAAACTCTCCAGGTGGTTCAGTATATGCAAGTGAAAAAATAGCAAAAAAAATTGAAGAAGTAAAAGAAAAAAATATACCAGTATATTCGGTTATGCAAGAACTAGCTGCAAGTGGTGGCTACTATATATCAGCTCCTTGTGATAAAATATATGCTTCCAATGAAACATTTACAGGATCTATTGGAGTTATAATGCAATCTTATTCCTTAGAAGGATTATTTGAAAAATATGGTATAAAAGAACAAAATATAAAAACTGGCAAAATGAAAGATGCTGGATCTACCGGCCGTGATATGGATAAAGAAGAAAAAGAATATTTCCAAGGACTAGTTGATAGTGCTTTTTCAAGATTTGTAAAAGTGGTAGCAGATGGACGTGATATGAGCGAAGACGAAGTAAGAAAACTAGCTGATGGTAGAGTATACGATGGTAGCCAAGCTGTCAAAAATGGATTGGTAGATGAAATCGGTGATCTCGATGATGCCGTTGCTGATATTACTGAAAAAGGTGAATTATTCGATCCAATGGTTGTAGAAAAAAATGAATTAGCAAATTCATTTTCAAAATATTTCCCTGAATTTTCTACAAACACAGAAAATCCCAAATCCGACTTAGCTATCTTAAAAGAATTTATGGAAAGCGAAGGCAATAAGCCTATGTACCTATACGGAGCTTATAATGAGTGAGATAAGAATAGAAAATAAAAAACAAAACATTGTTAATTTTTATTATGCAGGTTTTTTTATAAGACTATTAGCGTTTTGTATAGATATGGCAGTTACTAGCTCTCTCGCTAATATAGTCAAAAATTTTATAGGTGAAGATTATCAAATAATAAATAATATCAGCCTTTACGGTATAATATTTTGGCTTATCTGCCTTTTATATTTTACCTTGATGACATATTTTAATAATGGACAAACTTTAGGAAAAATGATTACGGACATAAGAGTTATACCAACAAAATCCGAAAAATTAACTTTTGGTCAAGTTGTTTCACGTGAAACATTTGGTAGATATGTACAAAACAAATTTTTGTTTTTGTATTTATTAGTGGCTTTTGTACCAAAAAAGCAATCATTAATGGATATGATTTGTGATACAGTTGTGGTTAAAAACAGTGCCTATGAGTACTACTTAGCTAGCAAATAAATTTTATAAAAATATATAAATATATATAAACAAAAGCTTATATTGTGCAAGATGGCAGAATATAAGCTTTGTTTTTGTTTTATCACAACTTTAAATACCATACTACATATGGTATAATACCAAAGGTATTATAAGGCACAATACTATATATAGTATTGTGATTTATATAAAAAGAATAGAAGAAATAAAAAATAGAAAGCGGTAATTATGGATATTATTAAAAGAGATGGGACAAAAGTTCCTTTTGAAAAAGAAAAAATAGAACTAGCTATTTCGAAAGCATTTGCATCAGTGGATAGCTTAGTAAGCGATGAAAAACTATCACAAATGAGTGATAAAATTGTAGCTACCATCGAAGAAAAATATCCAAAAGATCACGTGGTAAGTGTAGAAGAAGTTCAGGATTTAGTAGAACTTACACTTATTGATGAAAATTATTATAGGGAAGTCAAGTCATTTATTTTATATCGTGCTAAACATAACATGGATCGTAAGGTAATGACTGATTTTGAAGAGTATATTACTGATAAAGAGATTTTAGATATACTTACTAAAGTTCAAAAAGAATTTGACAATCAAAGATATCCTATTGATTCCTTATATATGAAATTTGAATCATTTACCAAGGACAATATGAGTGAGGATGAACTATTAAGTGCTTTAACTCGTGCAGCAAGTGAATTAACTAGTAAGGAAACTCCAGACTGGGAGATAATTGCTGCAAGATTTTTGATGTATGAAATTGATCTTGAAATAAAGAGAAATGAAGAAAGATATGATATAGTAGATTTTAAATCAAAAATTGACTATCTAACAAATGCTGGACTTTATGGTCCATATATCAAAGAAAACTATTCATCAAAAGATATGGATGAATTAGAAGCTTACCTTAAAAAAGAAAGAGATAATTTATTTACTTATTCTGGACTAGATTTAGTTAAAAAGCGTTATTTAATCCATACTTTTACTGGTGATATTATTGAAAGTGTTCAAGAAATGTTTATGGGCATTGCTATGCACCTAGCAATTCCGGAAAAAGATAAGGTTGCTTTTGCAAAAAGACTTTATGATATACTTTCAACATTAAAAGCAACAATGGCAACACCAACCATGACCAATTCCAGAAAGTCATTTAACCAACTTTCATCTTGCTTTATAGATACAGTTCCAGATACACTAAAAGGCATTTACCGTTCAATTACAAATTTTGCTGAAGTTTCAAAACACGGTGGTGGCATGGGTCTATATTTTGGAAAAGTTCGTGCAAATGGATCTGATATTCGTGGTTTTGAAGGAGTTGCTGGTGGAGTTATCCGCTGGATAAGACTTGCTAATGATACAGCGGTTGCAGTTGATCAATTAGGTGTTCGCCAAGGAGCTGTTGCTTGTTACCTAGATATTTGGCACAAGGATATGCCAGAATTTTTAGGACTCAAAACAAATAACGGTGACGATAGGATGAAAGCCCACGATATTTTCCCTGGGGTTTGTGTGCCAGATTATTTCTGGAAATTGTGCCGAGATGATATAAACGCTACATGGTATATGTTTGATCCACATGAAGTTTTAAAAAAATATGGCAAAGCTCTTGAAGATACTTATGGTGATGAATGGCAAGAATTTTACCTAAAACTAGTTGAAGATAAAAATATATCAAGAAGAACTATGCCAGTAAAAGAAATGGTACGTTTATTAATCAAATCTTGGACAGAAACAGGAACGCCATTTGTCTTTAACCGTGATGCTGTAAATAAAATGAATCCAAATAAACACAAGGGCATGATCTACTCATCAAACCTATGTACGGAAATTGCCCAAAATATGAGTCAGTCAGAAACAGTTTCTACAGAAATAATAGATGAAAATGGTGATACAATTATAGTTAACAAAACAAAACCGGGTGATTTTGTAGAGTGTAATCTTGCAAGTTTAACACTCGGGAAAATTGATGTTACAGATCAAGAAGAATTAGAAGAAACTGTAAGAACGATAGTTCGTGCCTTAGATAATGTTATAGATTTAAATTATTATCCAACTCCTTACGCAGAAGTTACAAATAAAAAATATCGTGCAATAGGTCTTGGAACAAGTGGCTACCACCATATGCTAGTAAAAAATGATGTAAAATGGACAAACAGAGAAGCTCACGGAGAATTTGTAGACAAAGTTTACGAAGATATAAACTATTATGCAATTTTAGAATCAATGGAAATTGCAAAAGAAAAAGGATCCTACAAAGAATTTAAAGGATCTGATTGGCAAACAGGTGCATATTTTGAATTGAGAGATTATAATAGCGATCGCTGGGAAAAATTAAAAGAAAATGTTGCTATAAATGGCCTTAGAAATGGATATTTAATGGCAATTGCTCCGACAGGATCAACATCTATTATCTCAGGAACATCTGCAGGAGTAGATCCAATTATGAGCAGATACTTTCTAGAAGAAAAAAAAGGCGCTATAGTTCCAAGAGTAGCACCAGGACTAACAACAAAAACTTTCTGGCTGTATGAAAATGCCCATGATATTGACCAAAATATTTCAATGGAAATGGCAGGTGTCAGACAAAGACATATTGACCAAGCCCAATCCATAAATATTTATATCACTAACGAATATACTATGCGCCAAATATTAAACGTTTATATAAAAGCTTGGGAATCAGGAGTAAAAAGCATCTACTATGTTAGAGGTAAAAGTCTTGAAGTAGAAGAATGTGATTCTTGTGCAAGCTAAAACTAATACTCACCTTTAAGGTGGGTTTTTTTGTGGTAAAAATTATTTTATATCCTATTGAATAAATATTCTTTTAAAAAAATTAATTAAAAAATAAATGAATTTCATATATTATTTTTATTTATAAAGTGTTTAATTGTAAACATTCATTTTGCAATGTATATATATTAAAGTAAAAATTTTATTATAATGTTTCTAAAGTATCCATCAAAAAAATTATTTATTTAAAGATATAAATTTGATAAAAAAATGAGCAAACTTTGTATAAATTGTAAGAATAATGAATTATAAGGTTAAATTATTCAGAAAATTGCAGAAAGTGTGAAATAATTGTCTTGACAAAGTGAAGAATATTTTATATAAATTTAGTAGGATAATAAATAGGTCTTGGGGGAAATTGTGGTAAAAAATAGAAAACATGTCCTTTTGATGTTATTGTTTAGTATTTCACTCGTATTTACTATAAATACTCCAAAAGCAGTAGCCAGTGAGGATATTAATCAAGCAAAAGAAGACAATGAAGGATTTTCTTTAAATGATGAAAGTCTAAATCAAGAAATTATAATAAATCAGGTTCCAATAAATCCAGATTTTAATAAGCAAAGAGCAAGTGCTGATAGCAAAAATAATGGTGTAAATGTTGATCCTTTAAAAATTTATACTGATTATGATGCTATAGATAATCCATATCCAGATAGGCAAATGGCAAATTTTTTGCCAGCTAGTTTCGATTTAAGAAATGAAGGCAGAGTAACTCCTGTTAGAAACCAAGGGCCAAATGGGTCTTGTTGGGCTTTTGCAACTTATGGATCTGCTGAATCTGTTTTATTACCACGTGAAAACAATGATTTTTCCGAGAAAAATCTTAGAAATACTCACGGCTACGATTGGGGTCCAAAAGATGGTGGATCTTGTCAAATATCTGCAGCTTATCTTGCTAGATGGTCAGGTCCTATTTCTGAAAGAGATGAGCCATATAGCCCCTATGATTTTAATTCTCCTATTAATTTCACACCTGTAAAAGAACTTCAAAGTGCTATGTATATACCAGATGTTAGAAATGCAAATGATCTTGCAACTCTAAAACGTGCAATTATGGAATATGGTGCAGCATATACTACTGTAAATGGAGATGAATCTTTTACTAATTTTTATACTATGGGCCATAATAATTACGGAAATGGCTGGGGCAATCATGCTATAACTTTAATCGGTTGGGATGATAATTATAGTGCATCAAATTTTAAATGGGGTGCACCTGGTGATGGAGCATGGCTTGCTAAAAACTCATGGGGTTCCAATTGGGGCGGCATGGGTGGTTATTATTATATTTCTTATTACGATACTATTATTGGGACTAGTAACTGTATTTTTCAATTAAAAAATAAAGAAAGAAACAAATCAATTTGGTATTACGATCCTCTTGGAATGACTAGCAATATAGGGAATGGTAGAGTAGCTTGGTTTTCAAATGTATTTGGACCAGCTAGGGAAAATTTACAAATTTCAGAAGTTGGAGTCTTTGTTCCGACTAATAATATAGATTATGAAGTTTATGTAAACACAAATATTGGTGGAAATAGTGGATTTAATAACAGAATAAAAGTTGCCAGTGGCAGTATAAGATATGCAGGCTACACAACTATTAAATTTGATCCACAGCAAATTCCTCAAGGTGCATATTTTGCACCGATTATAAAATTTACAACTACAGGTTATAATTACCCTATCCCGGTGGAAACACCAATCTGGGGATACTCATCTAGAGCAAGAGCTTCTAGTGGCGAATCATTTATTTCCTATGATGGATATAACTGGTCTGATCTAACAAATCAAATGGCTAATACAAATGTTTGTCTAAAAGCATTTACAAAGCCAGCCGGTTCCTATGTTGATCCTGATTATAAGCCTGATCCTAAGATTGTAAAAATTTCCGAGATTAACCTAGATAAAGACAATATAGAATTAAAGGTTGGCGAAAAAGAAAGTATAAAAGCAGATGTTTTGCCAATAGAAGCTACAAATAAAAAGCTTACATACAGATCATCTAATCCATATGTAGCAAGTGTAAATACAAATGGAGAAATAAGAGCTATTAGAGAAGGAAAAGCAAATATTATAGTTTCTGCAAGTGATGGTTCAGGAATAAGCAAAAATGTAAGTGTTATAGTAAAAAAAGTAGACACTAGCTCAAATAATGAATTAGTAGTTGATGTTAATTTACCAAAAGATAAGGTAAAACTAAATGAATATCTAAAAGTTCACATAAATGTAAAAGATAAAAATAAAAGATCTTTAAAAGATGCTTTAGTAGAAGCACGTTTTGCAGATGGCAAAAAAGTGTCAGTCTATACTGATGGAAATGGAAATGTAAATATGTACATTCCAACTAACCATATTAAAGAAGATGGCATATATAAACTTGATATAAAAGTATCTGGAGATTCATTTAAGGATTATGAAAAATCTTTTGATATAAGTATGGGTGATAAGGAAAAAACAAAAGATCAAGATCCGGTTTTAACTATAAGTCCATCAAAAAGTGAATACGCAAAGAATGAAAAAGTAGAACTGAAAATATCAACAAGACTTGGGAAAAAAGCACTTGCTTATACAGATTTTGATATAAAAATCACCAGTCCAAACGGGAAAATTCAAAAAGGTTCTGGAAGAACAAATGAGCAAGGAATAGCAACTTATAATTATAGCCTAGATAAAGATAATACTAGTGGGCAATACAAAGTAGAAGTGATTGCACATTCAAAATCAAGCGGAGATTTTGAAGGTGAATCTAGTTTTAAGATAAATGAAAAAGAAGAAGGCATTTCAGTAGGCTTTAGCCAAGATAAAAAATTATACTACTTAGGAGATAAGGCAAATATAAAATTAACATTTAAAGATCAAAAGGGAAATCCTTTAAAGAATTATAAGTTTAATGTAAAGGTGACAGGACCAAATAATTTTAATCATACTCTCACAAAAACTACTGATTACTCAGCAAATGCTAATTTATTTATAAAACCGACTAAAACTATAGGACCAGGTACTTACAAAATAGAAGTTAGCGAGACTAGCGAAAGCAAAGATAAAATAAATGCATCATATAAGATAGATTTTATAGATCCAAATAAAAAACCAATCAATTTAGAGATTACAGGTTTTAATGATACTTACAAAAAGTATGCAAAAGTGAGCGGAACAGTTATTGCAAAAGATGAAAAAAATTATAATTTAAAAGATGCAAATATAACTTGTTTGCTTTTGGATAGTTCAGATAAAAAAATTAACGAAAAGACTTTTAAATCTTCCTATACAGGCAAAGTTACCTACAAAGCACCTAGCCTAAAAGAAGGAGATTATATTTTAAAAGTAAAGGTTAATAAATCTTCTTATGCAGATAAAGAAGATGAAATAAAATTTTCTGTAAAGTAAAAAGCTTAAAAAATTATAAAGGGAGGTAGTAATGAGCAAAAAGTACAAGATTTTTTCTACATTAACTTTAGCAACATTTTTATTCACTTCGGTGCCATTTTACTATTGTTCTAAGTCATATGCAGAAAGTATGGAAAGTGCAAGTGAAGAATCTATGGAAGTCTCTGATATTGAAAAAATAAACGAAGACTATGATCTAAGATTAAGTGATGTAGAATTAAGACAAGAAAGTTCGGTTTTAAAAGGTGCTAGAATTGAAGGTAATAAGGCCTACGAAATACCTTTGATGAGTCAGGCAGAAAATGAACTTATAGAATTATGTGAAGATAGAAATATAAATATACCACAAGGAGTAAATCCAGAAAATCCACAACAATTTTTCTACATTGGTTCAGTTGGAGTTCGTATCCAATTACTAAGAAAAGTTAGTCAATTTATAAATCAAATGACAACGGAATATATTTATAAAATCCAAGAAGCCCACAATAAGGCTGCACAAATATCATTTGAAGCTATTATGGTTGCTATAAATCCATTTAATGGCAGAAAAGATGTTTTAAATGCTATTGAAAAATTTGATGAAAATGCAGAAAAAATTAAGGATTATCGTGATTTAACCAGTGGTGACCAAGCTACTATATATGTAAAAAGATTGATGTATAAAAATATTGGTCAAGCAAGAAGATCACAGAATAAATATTTTGGCAAGGGAACTTATGGCATGCGTGGTAAGGAAGAATATATACAAAATATTTATAAAAATGAAGTAAATGATATTAATAAACAAGTAGGACAAAAAATAACCTTTGGTCAACTAGTAGAACTAGATGCTAGACTTAAATCTGCTACATCATCTGCACTTTTATCTAGCGAAATAATTGCAAATCCAAAATGGATTAGCGAAAATATTAATCCAGAAATCAATAAGCAAAATAAATTAAAAGCCCAATACAGAAGTAAAATAAGCAAGGAAGACTATGACGCATGGCAAGGATTTGTAAAAAAACTTACCGATAGAAAAATCGAAAGAAATCCTAGATACGATCGAATAGCCGAAGCTTGCTACGATTTATGGGATTTTGATGGAGAGCTTATAGCAAAATACCCAGAAATTTTAAATAAAGAGGTATTTGGAGATTTTAATCTTTATATACCAAATTCTTACATCGAACCTTACCAAGTTGCAGATATTAAATGGATTGTATCTCCAACATTTGATAAAATCCCTCAAGGCATGCAAGCACAAAGCTCTAATATTATAATCGGTTTTGGAGCCCAACAAGCTCACTATGGCAATTATAATAGCTATGTTACAAATAGAAGCTCTTTACGTGATGAAACTATAACTACTAATATGGATGGGTCAAATCCAGAAATGATTTATCCGGATTTTACCGATCCAAATAATTAGAGATTAGTTTTCATTAGTAAGTAAAAAAATATCAGGAAGGATAATTATGAAAAACAAAATTTTAGCATCTTTACTAGCTATGCTAATGCTAGCAAATGTAGGTGCACCAGCAATTTCAAGTGCAAGTAGCGAAAGCGAAGCTTCCTTAATGGAAGAATACCAAGATAATATTCCACAACTTTCAGAATCTGAAATGCTTGAAGGCGCTACAGTCTTAGAAGAAAACAAAGTTAAAAATGTTCCTTTAATGCAAGCTTACCAAGAAGATTTGGTAACTTTAGCAGAAGATAGAGCTTTTGAACTACCACCACAAGCTCAAAGATATAACCCAGATACAATCTATGACCTAGATTCTATAGCTCCTAGAATAAAACTTTTAGGACTAACAGGTATCTTTATCCATAGATGTTCAACAGAATTAATTTATAAAGTACAAGCAGCTCACAGCAAAGCAGCTGGAGAAGTAGCTATTGCTTTAGTAACAGCTTTTAACCCATTTGCATCAGTTGATGATATAGAAGCAGCTTGCGAAAGAATTTCAAATGTTATGGATGAATTAGTACAAATGCCAGACTTAACAGCTGATGACTTTGCAACAATTTATCTTAAAAGAGTATTTAACAAAGACGTTAGAGAAGCAAAAAAATTATTAAATAAATATTATAGAGATGATTTATCTGAAGTTGGAGTTAAAGGTAAAAGAGATTTTGTAAGAACTTCACTTATGCAAGAGATAAATGATATTGCTAAAAAAGGTAACAGCCAAATTCAAGTTAAAGATTTAATAGAACTTGATGCAAGATTAAAATCAGCTTGCCAAGCAGCACTTCTTGAAAGAGATATCTATGCTTCTCCAAAATGGTTAAGTGGAACAATTGATAAAGAAATAAGAGATGCACGTAATATAAAAAATAAAACAAGCAAATATCTAACAACAGAAGAAAGAAATGCTTTCGAAAAAGAATTAAGAAAAGCAACTGATGTTAGACGTGCAAAAGATGTTTCTTATCAAAGAGCAGCAGAAGGTGTTTATATTTTAAGAGATTATATCAATGAATTAAGAGCAAAACACCCACAAGAATTTGAATCAGTACTTGCACTTAGAGAAGGCGAAGCAATTTCTTGGAGAGAATTTAATGTTCAATCTGAAATCCCTGATCCTGCAAGAATAGCAAAAATTGTTTGGTTAAATAGCCCATCATTTGATTTCTTACCAGACGGATTTACTCCAAGTGATAACGAAGAAATCATAGTTGGCTATGGAAATAACGAAAATAAATTACAATATGGTTCTTATGAAACTTATACAAATAATAGAGATAGACTAAGAGCATCTGAAGAAATAGTAGCACCTGATTTTGGTGATGAAGGTCAAGAAAATAACCAAACAGTAAATGAAGGTTATCTAATTTTCAATTTTAATTAATAAATACAAAGAGTAATGTGCTTGTAAATAATAGAGGGCTTATGCCCTCTATTATATTAAGGGAGAAAAAAATGAAAAACAAAGCTAAAATTTTTTCTGTAATCTTATCTTTATCCATGATTACGCAAATAGCTTACCCATCATTTGCGACGGGAGAAAATAATAAAAACCAAAGTAACGACTTAGTAGAATTTAATGAAGTAGACAAAAATATAAATCCAAACAAGGAAGATGCTGACTTATACGAAAAGTCAATATTAAATGATAAATTTAATAACGAAGATCAAAAAGATAATCCGATAAAAAAAGACCCTTACGATATATATACAAATTATAGTTCTATAGATAGTAAAGCAAAAAAGAAAACTTTGCCAAGAAGATATAGCAGATTTAATAACTTTTTTACGATTAGTAATAAATATGATCTAAGAGATGAAGGGAAAGTTACAAGTGTAAAAGACCAAGGACCAAATGGATCTTGTTGGGCATTTGCAACTTATGGATCTGCCGAATCAGTTTTACTACCTGATGAGAGAATGGATTTTTCTGAAAAACATATGAGAAATACTCATGGTTTTGACTGGGGTCCTAGCGAAGGTGGAACAAGAACAGTTTCTTCTGCCTACTTAGCACGTAGATCTGGTCCTGTTTTAGAAAAAGATGACCCATACGATATTTTTAACGGAAATTCTCCAGAAGATTTGCCAGTAGCAAAAGAACTTACACGTGCCTACTTTTTACCAGACAAAAGAGATGCTACCGATAATGATGTTTTAAAGAGAATGATCATGGAAAATGGCGGTATTTACTCAGCTGTAATGGGTGGAGATGATTATTTAAATAAAAAAACTATGGCTCATTATTATAACGGAGGTCAAGCTCCAAATCACGCTATAACCATTGTTGGTTGGGATGATGACTATAGTAGAAAAAATTTTAAAACAACTCCACAAGGTGATGGTGCTTGGATTTGTAAAAACTCATGGGGAACAAATTGGGGTACCCAAGGTGGTTACTACTATGTTTCATATTATGACAAAAATATAGGAACTCAGAACTCCCAATATATTCTAAAAGATTTAAATCCAAACGAAAAAATTTGGCAATACGACAAACTAGGCATGACTAGCCAAGTAGGTCTTGGGGAAGAGTCTTACTATGCAAATGTATTTGGTCCAGTGAAAGAAGATACATATTTAACAAATGTAGGCTTGTGGACATCTGCAAATAATGCCGAATACGAAGTTTTTGTAAATACAAATATAGAAAATAACGGCGGACTAACTGATAAAACAAGTATAAAAACAGGTAAAATGGAATTTGCAGGTTATGAAAAAGTAAAAGTAGAAGATACTTTTATACCAAAAGGATCTAAATTTGCAGTAATTGTCAGAATGAAAACTCCAGGATATAAATATCCTATACCAATAGAAAGACCAATCAAAGGCTTTTCTTCAAAAGTTACCGCTGATCCAGGTCAATCTTTTGTAAGTAAAGAAGGCGAAAAATGGACTGATCTTACCGATCAAATCCCAAATGCAAATGTATCACTAAAAGCTTTTACTACCGATGCTGACCATATTGATGAAAATGACGACCAAAGTCAAAAAATCGAGTCTATAAATTTTAAAGAAAAAGAAAAATTAATGAAAATCGGAGATGAAGTTTCTCTTCCAGTTGCTATAAAACCTGCAGATGTAAAAGCAAGTGATTTAAGATGGGAAAGCTCCGATAGAACGGTTTGTGAAGTAGATAAAGCTGGTAAAGTCAAAGCGATTGGCTATGGTGAATGCGTTATAACTGCAAAAGCTAAAAATTCTAGCAAAGTTTTTGATACTATGAGAATAAAAGTAGATGAATCAAATGCAGAATTTAAAGCAAATATACATTCAGAAAAGCAAAGCTACTTGCAAGGAGAACAAGTAGGTATAAATATAGGTCTAAAAGACCAAGATAATAACCAAATAGTAAATAAAGATATAGTTTGTGAAATAGTAACTAGTCACAATCAAAAATTTAAATACGATTTAAAAACAAATCTAACAGGTGAAGCTAATTTTAATGTAAGACTTGATAATAGTGCTGCCATTGGTAAATATAGAATAAATATTTATTACAAAGATAAATTAATTGGTATAAATACCTTTAATGTAGAAAGTAAAGATTTCGCTCCAAGTATAGAAAACCCATTATTTGTTACAAATAGTTTGGATAAAGATAAGATCAGACCAAATGATAGTGTAAAACTTGTTTCAAAAGTTTGCGACAAATATGGAGAAATAAAAAGATACGCAAAAGTAAATCTAACAATAACTACTCCATCAAATAAAGAAATAAAGAAAAATCTTTATACAAACAAAGACGGAGAAGCAATTTTTGATTTATCAAAAGATAATTTTACAGAGGAAGGTAACTATAATTTAAAAGTAGATGCAAGCCTAAGTGGATTTGATCCATTTACTGAAAATCTAGATCTACTAGTAGATAGAAATACAGCTGAAATGGCAAAACTTGATTTTGACATAGATATGGCAAAAGATGAGTATATGGCTGATAAAGAAAGTGTAGATATGACTTTTAAAGTTAGCCATGAAGGAAAGGCAATTTCAGATGCAAATGTTAGATTAACTATAACTGATCCAAATCAAAAATCTTACGAATTAGATTTAAAAACAGATCAAGAAGGTAAAGCAGCATTTTCTATGGACATAACAGACAAAAATGCAACTGGTATGTACAAAGTAGACGCAACTGCCTTTAAAGATGGATATTATGATATAGAAAAATCTGATACTTTCTTTGTAAAAAAAGAAGGTAAATACCTAAATATCTCCTTTGAATCAGCTAAAAAAGATTATAAGCTAAACGAATCAGCTTATATAAAAGTTCAAGTAAAGGATGAAAATAACAAGCCAAAAAGAAATGCATCTGTGGAACTAAGTATAGTAGATCCAAACCAAAAAGAAACCAAAATCAAAAAGGTTACTGATTATAATGGCTATGTATTTATTTATATGACACCAAAAGCCTATACATCAGCTGGAGAATATTCTATAAGTGCTTATGCAACTGCATATAATTATCCGTCAACAAAGTCTAATTATAAAATAAGATTTGGTGAAGACAATCCTGATTATAAAGAACTAACAGTAGATGCAAAAAATAAAAAAGACCAATACTTTGTAGACGAAAAACCAGAAATTTCATTAATAAGTTTGGATGAATTCGGCAATACTGTAAAAAATGCTGATGTAAATATTTCTATAAAAACACCAGATGGCAAGGTGATTGTAGATAGAAGTAAAACAGATGATAAGGGAAAAGCTAATTGGGCTTACAATTTAAAATTAATACCTGGAAAATATGAAGTAAGCTTTAAGGCAGAAAAATCAAATTACAAGTCTCTTGCAAAAACAGTAAGTTTTGTAGCAAAAGAAAGACCAAAACTAACAAAATTAAAAGCAAAAGTTACTACTGACAAAAAAGTCTATGAAGATTTAGCTAAGGCAAAGGTAAATCTAGATCTAGAAGATGAAAAGGGCAATAAAGTAGATGATGCATATGTTAAAGTAGCTATTGCAAGTAAAACTGGCAAAAATCAAGAAAATTTAAAAACAGACAAAGATGGTCATCTATCTTTTGATGTAAATTTAGAAAATGAAGGTAAATACATTCTTAACTTTGATATTTCAAAAGATAAATTCGAAAGTAAAAAACTTCGCCAAGTGATTTTTGTAACTAATAAATCTATTGAAAAAACTAGCGAGGAATACATTGGCAAAATAAAGGCAAATGATGTAGGTGCTTATATTGAGAAAAATAAACCATTTATTCTAGATATAAGGGCAAAATCATCCTTTGACAGAGCTCATATCAAAGATTCATTTAACCTTGACTATAATGATAAAGATTTTGATGTTTTCTTAGATAGCATTAGCAAAAACTCTAAGTTATTTGTAGTTTGCAACAAAGCAAGTAATGATGACGTTTTAAAAGAACTAAAATCAAAAGGATTTAAATCAGTCCGTGTCATTGAAGAAGGCATGGAAGAATATATCAAGATAGCTGATATAGATAATGATTCCTACAACAAAAACCTTGCTTTAACTATAAAAAGAGAAAAAGAAATTTATAATCCTAAAAATGAACTAGCTTTCCAATTAAAATCATTAGATACAAATAATAACTATATTGCAAAAGCAAATGTAGCATATAAAATTCTTGACCTTGCTAATACAGTTTTAGATAGCGGTGAAATAAAAACAGACAATTTGGGAGAAGCAAATTTAAAAATAAAACTTGCTGATAATACCTATCCAGGTAAATATAAAATTATTGCAAAAGCAAGTAAAGATGGCTATAAAGACACAAATTCAGCTGTTGTTTTCAATATAGCAAGCAAAGAAAAGGCTGATAACTTTGCACCTTACGATACTGCAAAGAAAAATGCATATTTTGACCACTTAAAGGGTGACTTAGAAAATGAAAAAATCATTAAAAACCTATACGGCAAAAATATTTTAGCAGAAAATGTAAAAGACTTTGCAGGTAAAGACCAAATGATAGGCGATAATTTTGATCTAGATAAGCCAAGCTTAGTATTATTTGCAGGAGAAAAAGACCCAAGCTTAGAAAAATTTGCAAAATTATCTCACGATTCATATAACTTTATGAGAATAAGTCCAAAATTAGATATAGACTA
This sequence comes from Anaerococcus octavius, assembly GCF_900445265.1. GTDB lineage: Bacteria > Bacillota > Clostridia > Tissierellales > Peptoniphilaceae > Anaerococcus > Anaerococcus octavius. The sequence continues at coordinate 1,588,620 of NZ_UFTA01000002.1, read as the reverse complement.
TTTAAAAGAAAATAATTTGAAACGACTTATATCATATAGTGCTATCGATAGTGAAAACAATCTTCGCAATGGAAAATTAAAACTTGGTAAGGGAAATAAAATTTTAGTTCTAAACGAAGATGGTAGAATAGTAAATCTTATAGATGAAAAAGATTTTGATAATATTAAAGAAATCCTAGCTAAGCAAAATATAAAAATCGTAGATACAAATGTAGACCCAAATGTAGAAGTAAATAGTAACGGCAAGGCAAATATTTCTATCAGCATTCCAAGTGCTCGCATAAAACGCAAAGAAGTTGTAGAAACAAATGTAGAAATTAAAGATAGCAAAACAGGAAAAGCTCTTGCAAATAGAAATATCAAATACACCTTGGTAGATCCTTTTGGCAGGAGTGTATCCTACAATAGGCAAACGGATAAAAATGGTAGACATATTTTTAAGATAGGAACCAATGATAAAACTTCTCTAGGAAAATATAAATTAAAAGTAGAATTGTTAGATGCAGATTACAAAAATACTTTCAAATTCTTAGAATATGAAATAGTAGATGCAAATACTCCAGATCTTTTACAAATGAAGGCAGATATTTCTACTAACAAAAGCAAATACGATTTGGGAGATAGCATAAACTTAAGTATTGTTGCAAAAGATTTAAATAATTCTTTACTAGATAAAGCCACAGCAAGTGCAGTTTTAATAGATCCAAGTCAAAAAGAAATATTTAATAAATCAGCAACTTCAGATGCTAAGGGTAATATAAAAATATCATTCCCAACTTCTGATGAAAATAGCCTTGGCAAGTATAAAATAAAGGTAAGAATAAACAGAGAAGGATTTAAAGAATACAAAAAAGATTTAGAAGTACAACTTGGTGATGAGCCTATAAATCCAGATCCTGATTCAGAGCCAGACCATAAACCAGATCCAAAACCAAGTCCAGATCCTGATTCAGAGTCAGAAAAACCAAAAAATCCTATAGATGTAGAAGTAAAAGGACAAAACTTCCCACTGTCATTTGAAGGTGCGAATGCCCTAGGATTTTTCGAGACAACAGATAATCTTACTATGATAAATCTAAAAGCTAGATATGGTAATACCTACAACAATCTAGTTTTATATGACAAAGATAATAAGCCTATAAAAATAGGAGACATCATCGATAAAAAACGTCCAAGTATTTTTCTGATGGGAGATAGGATTGATAAAAACTCTAGAAAAATGTTTGAAAATTCCTCAAATATAGATAATAAGGCCTTTAACTTTGTAAATGTAGTTACAAATGCAAGTGCAAAAGACCTTGAAACTATCAGTAGCGGTAAACTTTATAAAGATTCTTTCTATAGAGGAAACTCACTAAATGGACAATTTAGATCAAATAAAAACCAAGTAGTTGTTTTAGATAAAAACGGAGCAGTAATAAATGTATTCCCATATAAATCTAATTATGAATTACTAAGAAGATTTAATATGTTAAATGGATATTATGCTGATAATGATAATTACAAGGCTTTAAGCCTAGATAATTTCTCAAATAATTATCCAATTTCTTTTGATCAAAGAAAGAAAAGAGGAGATTATAAGGGCATGAGCGATGAGGAAATGAAATTTAATAGCAAATATGCCAATGATTTTTCAAAAGCAGTTCTTATAAAATCTGACAATAGTAGAGTGAAATTAAATAAAATTTCCAAAAAAGATATAAAAATTCTTCTACTAGGTGATTATAGAAAAGATGAAACTATTAAAATGTGGGATAATGCTCAATACATTGCTGATGGTGATTATGATTTAATAAATGTTTCCTATCTAGGTAGTCAAACAGCTATAAATGCTGAAAAAGCAAGATTTAAAAGTTTATATGATGTAAAAAAAGATATTTATGTATCAGCTTCATACAATACACTATTTAATGTACAAAAACCAACAATAGTAGTAATTGATAAAAATCAAAGATTTTTATTTAGTAAAGAATATAAGTCTAACGAAGACATAAAATATGTTATAGATAGGACTTTAAATACAAGCGCAGTTAACCAAACTATAACTGATTCTTATAAAGATATTGGCAACTACGATGTGCTAAATGAAATTCCTAAAAAAGAAGATGATCCAAATAAAATTTATCCAATGTCCTTTAACCAACGTAGTGAAAGAGGGGACTATAGAATCTTTGAGCCAAACGAAAAAGATGTCAACAAAAAATACTACGGTAAGGATATGAATCTTTATATGATGAATAGTATGGATGAAGAAAATATTTATATTAAAGATTTCTTAGATAAAAAAGTAAATGTTATGTTAGTAGGATCTCCACAGGATAATAAATCTAGAATAATGTGGAAAAATTCAGCTTACCTAAATACAGATAATATAAATCTAGTTAAGATTTCAAATTATAAGGCAATCGACGATCTAAACTATATGTTTAAATCCTATGATATGAACGATATAAAAAATAATTTCTACTATGGTGGAGCAAAATTTGATTTTGATAAAGAAGTTTCATCACCATATGTAGTTGTAACTGACGAAGATGGAAAATTATTATTTGTAAAAAGATATGCTACAAATGAAGATGTAGAATCTTTAGTAAATAGAGCGCTAAAAACAAAATATTCAGCAGAAGATGGATCTGATGATTTCCCACCAATATCAAGTGAAGTAATATCAAGTGACAATAAAGATCACGAGCCACAATATATAGCTCCTGCAAATAGTGAAGAATTAGCAAGTAATTTTCCTATAACTTTTAACCAAAGAGAAAATAGGGGAGATTACGATGGACTTTCAGCTGAAGAAAAAAATCAAAATCAAAAATTTTATGGTAGAGATATAAAAAACATAAATCTTCTAAGAAATGACAGCACTTATAAAAAAATTTCTGACATAGGCGATAAAGATTTAACAATTTATCTTTTAGGAAATTACAAAGAAGAAAGTTCATTTCAAATGTGGAATAATGCTCACCAATACGTAAGTGAAGATTTTTCAATAGAACTTTTAAATTATGCAGCAAGTCCAAAAATATTAAATGACTCTATAAAAGCTCATAATTTAGATTTAGGAGATATTTATACAAATGGATCAGTACTCGCGTATTTAAATAACAGAGTTAATAATACAATTATAGCTGTTGATAAAAATTCGAAAGTTATCTTTATAAAAAAATATCAAGATAACAACGATCTAAAATATGTCTTAGATAGATGTGTAAAGACTCAATATTCAAGTGACATTAAATCTAACCAAGTACCTGCCATCTATGATGTAAATTTAGATTAAAAGTAATATTTAAAACCTCTTAGTAAAAAGCTAGGAGGTTTTTATTTTAAATTTTTACTCTTATTCCCAATAAAGGTACAGTGAAACTAGCAGACATAAAATAAGGAGAGCACAATGGAAGATAGTAAAAAAACTGAAGTTGAAAAACGTGGAATTTTTAATGAAGGTGGAGATATAGATCTCGGCAAAAGAAAAATAATCCAAGGAAATACTACAAACTTAAATGACTTTAATAATTTGAAATACATTTGGACAAGCGATTGGTACCGTCAAGCTATGAACAATTTTTGGATACCAGAAGAAATTAATCTAAACCAAGACATTAAAGATTATAGAAATCTAGATGATGCTGAAAAATTTGCCTTTGATAGGATAATTTCATTTTTGACTTATCTTGATTCAATCCAAACTGCAAATCTTCCAAATTTGCAAACATATATAACAGCAAATGAAATAAATCTTTGCCTATCAATCCAAACATATCAAGAGTCTATCCACTCACAATCATATTCATATATTTTAGATACTATTTGTTCACCAGAAGAAAGAACAAAAATTTTATATATGTGGAAAGATGATGAACATTTATTGCACAGGAATGAATATATAGGTGAGCAATACAATGACTTTTTAGAAGAAGATGACGAATTTAACTTTATGAAAGCCTTAATTGCAAATTATATCCTAGAAGGTATTTATTTTTACTCAGGATTTTCATTTTTCTATAATCTAGGACGTAATGGCAAAATGCCAGGAACAGTCCAAGAAATAAGATATATAAATAGAGATGAAAATACACACTTATGGCTATTTAGATCATTAATAAATGATTTAAGAAAAGAAAGATCTGACTTATTTACACAAGAACATATAAAATATTACACAGCTATGCTAAAAGAAGGAGTAGATCAAGAAATAGCTTGGGGAAAATACGCTATTGGTGATAATATAGTAGGATTAAATGGTAAAATGATAGAAGATTATATTAAATATTTAGGAAACCTAAGAGCAAAAGGATTAGGTTTTGGCAATCTTTATCAAGGATACGATGAAGTACCAGATTCAATGAAATGGGTAGAAGAATATGCAGATCCAAACCAAGTAAAAACAGACTTTTTCGAAGCAAAAGTTTCAGCGTATTCAAAATCTTCTATAATTGAGGATGATTTATAAAATTAAATATAATTTTAAATTACAAATAAAAAAATACGAAACAGTATTCTTGTACTGACCCCTAAAAGTTGGACTAAGAAACCAACTTAAGGAGGTCAGTTTTTTAATGACAAAATATAGTACAGAATTTAAGATTAAAGTAGTAAAAGAGTATCTTAAAGGTAATTTGGGATACATAAATTTAGCTAAAAAATATAATATTTCAAATGAATCTGTTGTTAGAAGATGGGTCAATGCTTTTAAGATTCAAGGCTATGATGGTCTCAAAGTATCAAGAAAAAACAAGAAGTACTCTTTAGATTTCAAACTAACTTGTACTTAACAGGAGAATGTCCTATCAAAGCCTTGCTAATGAACTAAAAATCAACAACCCAAGCATAATAACTAGGTGGGTAATAAATTTTAGAGAAAAAGGAGTTGAAGGACTTAAACTAAAAAAAGAGAGGAAGATCTTCAAATATGGTCAAAGATAGTAAAAAGAAATCAATTAAAAAACTAAAAGTAAAGAAGAGATAGATGAGGTAGAAAAGCTAAAAGAGGAAAACTACTATCTTAAAATGGAAGTAGAAATTCTAAAAAAAAGATTCAATTCTCTCAAATGACACAGGAAGAAATAAACGAATATCTGAAGTCATTAGATCATTAAGAGATAAATTCAAGCTAAAGACTTATTAGAATAATTCAAACTTCCTAAATCAACCTACATATATTGGCAAAAACGTTTAGATAGACCGAATAAAGATGAACAAATAAAGAAGAAAATACTAGAAAAAAAAAAGACAATCCAAACTGTGGATATAGAAGAATGACAGCTATGCTAAAAAGATTAGGGTTTGTAATAAATAAGAAGAAGGTACAAAGACTAATCCAAAAATTAAAGCTTCAAGTAACAAACATCTCAAGAAAATCACGAAAATATTCTTCATATAAAGGAACAATATGAAAAGTTAGTGATAATGAAATAAATAGAAAATTCACAGTAGATGAGCCATATACACAAATAACAACAGACACAACAGAAATTAAATATCTAGAAAAAGATACGTCTGGAAATTACCAAGTAAAGAAAGTCTATTTAAATCCATATCTAGATATGTTTAATAGCGAAATCATATCCTATGAAATATCAAAAGAACCAACACTCACACCAATAATAAAAGCCTTAGAAGGAGCCATAAAAGTAACAAGCGTGAACAAAGGTAAGAGTATATTTCATTCAGACCAGGTAAGTAAAACAATATACATCAATATTAGAAGAAAAAAGAATAACTCAATCCATGTCAAGAAAGGGAAATTGTTTAGATAATTCACCTATGGAAAACTTCTTTGAACTACTAAAACAAGAAATATACTACGGAAACAAGTTCAAGTCATATGAAGAATTAAAATCAGTTATAGACAAATTGACAATTAAGATAGAATAAAAGAAAAGTTAGGATATTTAAGTCCAGTATAATATAGAAAAAATATTCAGCATAAAAAATTCCACCCATATGGGTGGAAAGGAATAATAAAATACCAGAACTAGTATAACTACCAGTCCTGGTATTAGGTTCAACTTTATGGGATCACCTTATTTTTACCTTATACTTTTTTTTATATAATAATGCTTAAAATTGCAGAGAATCAATTAAGACAAAAAAATTTTATTTCATAGTTGAACATTGTTCATTTAGGTGTAAAATATAAAATGTAACAACAGATGAACGATGTTCATTTTTTTAAGAAAGGGGGTTTTATATGACCACTGATAAGGTTAGTGGGAAAAAAGCAGACATCATGGAGGCTGCTCTTAGAGTTTTTAAGGAAAAAGGCCCTGACAAAGCATCTGTTCGTGAGATTATGTCTGAATCTGGCTACGGCCTTGGAACTTTTTATCTGTATTACTCGGATAAAAATGACTTAAAAGAGAAAATAGTCCTCAATAAGGCTATGGACATTATTATCAATGCTGAAAATAATTGTATAGGAAAAGATCCTGTTGGAAGATATATTTCTTTTGTAGATTACATAATTGATTATCTAATTGCCAATCCTTTTGAGCTTGATCTTTTAAGTAATAATATTACTTGTGCCTTATATGCTGAAATTGAAAATGATGGAATGCTTACTGAAGCTGATTCTACTTTACAATTTATTCTTAATAAATATGAGAATTTATTTTCAAAGTCTTATAGCGAATCTCAACAGCTATACATCTTGGCAATGACATTTGATATTATGATGTCTACTTGTAAAAGCGCCTTGATGGAAGATTCGATATTATCTATTGATGAAATGAAACCAGTTTTGTTTGCTGTTATTAGAAAAATTTTTAATGGAACAGGAGAAATCAAATGAGAAAAATTGCAAAATTTATTTCATACCATCCAAAATTAGTCTTACTTATTATGACATTATTGTTAATACCTTCATGGATTGGTTATGAAAAAACTGATGTAAACTACGATATTCTCTCCTACTTACCGGCTGACCTTGAGTCTACCCAAGGACAAGATATTCTAGATAAGGATTTTAAGAATGCTGCTACTGGTATGCTGATTTTAAAAGGCGATGACCATGATGCAGAAGAGCTTAGAAAGCAAATTCTAGAAATTGATGGTGTAGAAGATGTTATTTCTAAATCTTCTATTGTGGGAGATACAATACCAAATGACTTTTTGCCTGATGAAATAAAGGACACTTTTTATGCAGAAGATTCTACACTTTTAATGGTTAAATTTAGTGAATCTTCATCTTCATTTACTACAATGGAGGCTATTGATCAAATCAAAGCAATTGAGTCTAAGGAAAAATTCTTATCAGGTATTTCATCTTTAGTAAAAGATACTAAGGATTTGATAGACCATGAAACTCCAATATATGTAGCACTTGCGGTAGTTCTTGCCCTAATAGTTTTAAGTTTTACCAATGAGTCTACAATCATACCATTTTTATTTATGTTAAATATTGGTTATGCTATCCTTTATAACTTTGGTACAAATATTTTCCTAGGGGAGATTTCATATATTACAAAAGCTATAGCAGCCGTTTTACAATTGGCTGTAACTACAGACTATTCTATATTCTTATATCATAGATATGCAGAAAAGAAACAATCAAATGAAGATAATAAAGAAGCTATGTCAAAGGCTATTACAAGCACAGTTGCATCTATTTTTGCATCTTCATTAACTACTTTTGCTGGATTTTTAGTTTTACTTTTGATGAGACTAGGTCTTGGTAAAGATATAGGTCTTGTAATGAGTAAGGGTGTGCTTTTGGGATTAGTGTCAACAGTAGTTGTTCTACCTCCAATGATATTGATTACAGAAAAATGGGTCAATAGATTTAACCACAAGGTTTTACTGCCATCCTTTGAAAAAACTTCAAACTTTACTTTAAAATACAAAAAAACTTTATTTATTGTATTTTTGGCTCTTTTCATACCAGCAGTTTATGGGTCAACTCATACAGACCTTTACTACAACTTAGATAGGTCATTACCTCAAGATTTGGACTCAATAGTGGCCTTAAATAAAATGAAAAAAGATTATAATATGGCATCTACTCACTTTATAGTTGTAAAAGATGATTTGAGTAAACAATCTATAAATGGCATGATTGATGAATTAGAAGATTTAGATGGGGTAAATAATGTATTAAGCGTAAACTCTTTAACAGGTCTTACATTGCCAAGTAGTGTTCTACCAGATAAATTACAAGATAACTTTGTAAAAAATGGCTACCAAATGGTTATGTTAAACTCCGAATATCAAACAGCATCGCCAGAGGTTAATAAGCAGATTACAGAAATAAATAAAATTATAAAAGACCATGATCCAGATGGTTATCTGACAGGGGAAGCAGTTCTTACTGATGACCTAACAGAAATATCTGACCGTGACTTTAAAATGGTAAATATTGCATCCATTGGGGTGGTATTTATAATTATAGCAATAATATTTAAATCTTTTGCCCTACCAATCGTACTAATTGCGGCAATAGAGCTAGCTATACTTATAAATATGGGGCTTCCATTTTATATGGGCCAAACCATACCATTTATCACATCAATAATAATCGGTGTAGTTCAACTAGGATCTACTATCGACTACTCTATCCTAATGACAGATAGATTTTTATTCGAATACAAGAAAAATAAAGATAAAAACAAGGCTTTAAAAGTAGCGACAAAAGAGACAGCAAAATCAATTGTTACATCAGCCCTTGCGTTTTTTGCAGCAACTATTGGTGTAGGTATTTATTCAAAAATGGAGATAGTATCTACTATATGTATATTTTTAGCAAGAGGAGCAATAATTTCTATGTTAGTAATTATTCTTTTCCTACCTGCAATAATTAGTATAACATTCCCATTTATAAAGAAAACAACAAAAGGATTAAACTAGGAGGGAAATATGAATAAAAAATTTGTAAAAGTTCTTGCAGCAGTAACTGTTGGATCAGTACTGGCTAGCAACGTATCATATGCGGCTACAGAACCTGTAAAGAAAAATGAAACCATATATGTAACTCAAGAAAATGGCAAAATTACAGACGAAACTGCTTCAATCTGGCTAAATGGTGATGAAAATATAAAAGTAAAAGATAAATCAAACTTAAAAGATATTAAAAACCTTGAAACAGATGAGTCAGTTAAAGCAGATAATGGATATATCAATTGGGATTCAAAAGATAAGGATATCTACTACCAAGGGAAAACAGATAGTGAACTTCCAGTAGATGTAAAAATAACATATTACCTAGATGGTAAAGAATTAAAAGCTAGTGAACTAGAAGGCAAATCTGGACATTTAAAAATTGTTGCAGAAGCTACAAACAAAAAAACACAAACATCTGAAATTAATGGCAAACAAACAAAGATTTATTCACCATATGCAGTGGCAACTGCCATGATATTTGATAGCGAAAAAGTTACAAATATAAGTACAGATGACGGTAAGATTGTAAAAGATGGTAAAAACGAAATAGTAACAGGTCTACTAACACCAGGTTTAAAAGAAAACTTTGATGGTATCTTAGAAAAAGATAAATTAGATAAGTTTAAAGAAAAAATGGAAGTAGAAATGGATGTTACAGATTATAAGCCAACAGAAATTTATACTTTAATAAGCAATGAATTTTTCCAAGAAGATACAAATTTAGCATCTTTAGATGAATTAAATGATGGTATAGACAAGCTAGAAGATAATATGAATAAACTTGTAGATGCTTCTGATCAATTATCAAATGGTAGCAGACAAATCAACGACGGTATTAACCAATTAAGTGCTGGTGCTGGACAATTATCAGATGGCTCTAGCCAAATATTAGCTAATTTTGAAAAACTTTCTAATGCATTTGCAGATTTACCAAACCAAGTTTCAGTAATGACAAATGCAGTAAATCAATTAAGCGATGGTTCAAATAACCTAAATGCAGGTGTAAATAAATACACAGCTGGGGTAAGTCAAGTTAATGAAAATATGCCAGCCTTAAATCAAGGTGCTAGACAATTACAAGCGGGAGCTACAGAACTTGACGATGGTATAACAAAATTAAATCAAGCAACTAGTCAATTAAAAGAAAAAACAGCAATGGATCCATCAAAAAGCGAAGAAAAAACAGCTTCACTTACAGATTCCCTAAGCCAATTACAAAGTGGTTTAGATGAATTTGGTGAAGGAATTGCTCCGTTAGAAAAAGGAGTAGGTGAATTAAATACTGGACTTGGACAACTTACTGATGCATCAGAAACAATGAATAATAGCATTGGAGAAATTAGCAAAACAGCTAGCGGTATCAATATTCAAGGAAGCTTAGAAAACATCAACGCTCAAGCAAATGCCATTGATGGTGTAATTGCAAATCTAGAAGCAAGCAATGAAGATGGTTCATTAAATGGTCAAATTGAAAATCTATCAGCAATTAGAAACGGGCTATATGCAGAAGCTGAAAATTTAAAGACAAGTGCACAACTTAGTGGTGGAGTACAAGCGGGTCTTTCACAATTAAACGAAGCATCATCTGAGCTTACTGCAGGTATAAAACAAGCAAAATCTGGTTCAAATGAAATTTCTACAAAATTATCTGAATCAAAAGAAGAATTACAAACAGCATCAACTGGACTTTCAGCAGGTGTAGAAAAAATTTCTAAAGGATTCTCACAATCTAACCTTGCAAAATTACAAGAATCAATTGCTATGTTAGATGATGCAACAAGTCAAATCAAAGAAGGATCTAGTAAATTAAAAGAAGGAACTATCCAAAACACAGCAGGAGTTGAAAAATTATCAGGTGCTATTAATCAACTTGATGAAAACTCAGCACAATTAACAGATGGTTCACAAAAACTTTCAAATGGACTAGGTGAATTTAAGAAAAGATCTCAATCATTAAATCAACTAGCAAATATAAATGAAACAGCTATAAATCCTCTAGCAGCTGCTTTAAGAAAATTAAATACAGGTCTAACACAACTTGATGAATCCACTGGCCAATTAAAAGCAGGTAGCGATAAATACCAAGCAAGTTACAATGAATTTGCTAAAGGTCTAAAAGATTATAAAGCACAAGGAATAGATGAGTTATCAAATAAAACAAAAGATGTTCAAGAAGTAAGTGACATATTAGATCAAATGTCTAAACTATCTAAAGAAAATAACTCAATTTCTGGAAGCACAGATGACTTTGAAACAAGATCAAGAATAATCCAAAAAATTAAATAATAAGATAAAAGAGTGGACCTAAATTATTAGCATTTAGGTTCGCTCAATTTTTATAGAAAATTAGTAAAAGATATTTACTTGTCATCCGTATTGGGTATTTAAAATATATGTGTAAAAAACATATAAGTTTATGCTAAAATCTCCACTGTATGATCAGTAAAAGATTGATAAAAATTTAATTATATCTATTTTTACACAATATTTATGGTATAATCTAAGTAATGTTATTTAGGGGGTGAAAAATGGCAGATGATATTTTAATAAAAATCAAGGAGGCTGAAGAATCTGCTTCTAAAGAAGTAAGTGATGCGAAAGCAAGATCACAAGAAATCATTAGAAAAGCAAAAGACGATGCCGATATTGAGTATAAGAGAATAATCTCTGATACTAACAAAAAAGCTCAAAGCCTCATTGATGAAGCAAATCGCAAGGCCAAAATTGACAAAGAACCTACTTTGCAAAAGGCACGCGAAGCTTCAAGTAATATTTTAAACACCAGTAACAAAAATGTTGAAGTCATTATAAAAACTTTGACAGAAAGGATTGTAAAAGATGGCAATAGTTAAAATGGATAAGTTTAACTTGCTAAGCTTTGACTCTGATAGAGACAATCTCCTTAACACTTTGCAAGGTTTTAACTATGTACATTTTAACGATTTGGTAAAAGAATCTGATGATAATTACCTAACTGAAGTTCGTGAAACAAAAAAATTAGCTGAAATTGATGAGTCACTAAATAAGGTTAATTATGCAATAGATGTAATTAGAGATTACACAAAAGATTTACCTGATGAATTACACGATAAAGTAAGTGACTTATCCCTTGAAGAGGTTAATAAACGTGGAGCAAACTTCACTTTTGATTTAATTTATGAGAAATTAAGAAATCTAATTACCAAACGTGAAAAGCTTGTACAAAGTAGGGATAACCTAAACCAAAAATATGATGATTTATCTCCTTGGCAAGATATAAATGTCAATGTCGGTAAACTTTATAAATCAGACAGGTTCTTCTTAGAAACAGGAACTATTTCCAATAAATTTTATGAAGATTTGCAAAAAGCCCTAGTAGAAAGAAACCTAGATGGTACTTTGGTTTATAAAATAGGTGAAAGAGATGCTAACTTATATGTAGTTGCTATTTCTACAAATAAAGAAGCTAACGAATTTTCTGATATTTTAAGAGAATTTGGATTTACCAGAGTGAAAATTGCTGCAGATAATGAAGTTAATACATATTTAACTGATTTAAGTAGCCAAAAAGATGAAATAAATGCTGAGATAGAGGCAGTAGATAAAGAAATAACTGAATTTAAAAAATACTTGCCAGACCTTTACATTTACCAATCTTATATAACTAACTGCAGGAAAAAACAAGCTTCAAGTGAAAACTTCCTTAAAACTCGTCAAATGAATATCATAGAAGGCTATGTGCCTAGTGATAGAAGTAATGAATTCAAGGCAGACCTAGATAAGGTGTTGGGAGATAGATATATATTAGATATAATTCCAGCAGAAAAAGATGATCCTAATGTGCCAATAATTCTAAAAAATAATAAATTAATAGAACCTTATGAAAGTGTTGTTGCAACCTATGCTTTGCCAAAATATAGTGAGCTAGACCCAACAGCAATAGTAGCACCTTTTTATACAATTTTTACAGGATTTATGATAGGTGACTTAGGTTATGGACTTCTTGGAGTTATTGCAATTTTACTTGCACTAAAACTAAAGGAATTCCCAAAAGAAACAGAACAAACATTAAAATTATTCTTAAGAATATCCATATCTGCATGTGTATTTGGGTTTATATTTGGTTCGGTATTTGGTGGTATAATCGATGTACCATTTGGCTGGGTAGATACAACCCAGGATATTAACCAACTTATAACTCTAAGTATTATCATCGGAGCAATAAGTTTATTCTTTGCACTAGGTGTAAAAGGATTTATGTCAATCCGTGATGGACATCCAGATGCACTAGTCTTCGATGTATTTAGTTGGTATATGGCAGTAGGTGGAGCAATAGCTCTAGCACTTACAAAAAGTCCTATAGCTAAATGGATTATGATTGCAGGAATGATAATGATAGTTTTATTTGCAGGACGTGATAAAAAATCATGGGGAGCAAGAATTGCAAGTGGTACCTATGAACTTTACGGAATTACTTCCTGGATTGGAGACTTTGTATCATTCTTAAGACTTATGGCCCTAGTTTTATCTGGTGGATTCGTAGCCTATTCTGTAAACTTAATTGTAGAAATGATGGCAGGCAGTGGTATAGGCGGACTTATTGGAGGAATTATAGTATTTATAGTGTTCCAACTATTTAACATGTTCCTTTCATACTTATCAGCTTATGTACACTCACTAAGGTTAATTTATGTAGAAATGTTTAACAAGTTCTACGAAGGTGGCGGAATTAAGTTCCGTGAGATGGTTGAAGACACAAACTTTATAAATATCATTAGAAAAGGAGAAAAATAATGAGTGAATTTTTTATTGAAAACGGTGGAACAGTATTTGCAGTATTAGCAGCAGCTCTTGCAACACTTTTAGCAGGTATGGGATCTGCAAAAGGTGTAGGTATGGCAGGTGAAGCAACAGCAGCATTAACAGTAGACGAACCAGAAAAATTTGGTAAAGCACTTGTACTACAACTTTTGCCAGGTACCCAAGGTCTTTATGGATTCGTAATTGGATTCTTTATCTACCAAAAAGTTATTGGTGGGGATGCTCTTTCATTTGAACAAGGACTTTACTTACTAATGGCAGCTCTTCCGGTAGCAATCGTTGGTTATGCTTCAGCACAAAGACAAGCTAGAGTAGCTATTGCCGGTGTAAATATCTTAGCTAAAAACGAAGATGAATTCGTTAAAGGTGTTGTTTACTCAGTAATGGTTGAGTTATACGCAATCTTAGGCTTTGTAATCTCTCTACTACTAGTACTAAACGCATAATATTAGGAAAAGATTATGAATAATCTTGAAGTAATATTAGAATCAATTATTAGTGAAGGAAAAACTGAAAGTCAAAATATATTAGATGATGCAAATGATAAAGCCCAAAGAATTCTAAGTGATAAAAAAAGCGAAGCAGATAAGAAAGCTTCTGAAATAATGGCAACAGCACAAAAAGAAGCAGAAACTATCAAAAGAAACGAAGAAGTTTCAGCAAATCGTGAATCACGTGATATAGAAATAGCAGCTAAAAATGAAGTTATAGATCAGATTGTAGGTAAATTACTAGATAATTTAAAAAAATTAGATAGCGATTCTTATAAGACATTTGTAGATAATACTCTAAAAAAAGCTGGTATTTCAAATGGAGAATTAATCTTATCTGAAACTTACAAAGATGCTCTAAAAGATGCAGACTTTGGAAACTTAAAAGTCTCAGATCAGACAGTTGAGGATGGTTTTGTAGTAAAATCTGGCAAAATCGAATATGACAACAGATTTTCTTCAATAATAAAATACAACATTGATGATATAAGAAAACAAATTTCAGATGAAATATTTAACTAAGGAGGGTTTATGAATAGAGATAACTATATAGGTGGATCTATCTCAACTAGAATACACGAAAATAACCTCCTTACTAGAAATGATCTAGAAAGATTAAATGATTATGATTCAGTAGATGAAGTCTTATCTGCATTAAATGACTCTTCCTACAGAGAAAGCATCCAAGAACTAAATCGTCCAGAAGAATACGAAAAAATCTTGGATGATGAGCTAAAAAATTCCTATGAACTTATAGAACAGACTGCAGGAGATGAAAAACTTTTACAATATTTTAGAGAACGATACAATTTTCATAATCTAAAAGTTATAGTAAGAGAAATTGTTCAAGAGGAGTCTTATGCCAATTTATATAGCGGTATAGGAAATATAGACCTAGCTTATATAAAAAGACAATTATCAAGCGATAATATAGAACTAGGATTTTTAGAAAGTCTAGATATAGAAGGATATGAACCTTTTAATAAATCTTTGAATGAAAACGACATTTATGTAGATTATGCTAAAGAAGCTTTAAATAAGTTTAGGCAAACAAATAATCCGAAAGATATTGATATTAGCCTTGATAAGTCATACTACAAGAAACTTTTAATAGATGCTGAAGATATAGATTTAGATGAGCTAAAAAAATATACAAAAGAGAGAATTGATTTAATAAATGTAAAAACTCTTTTGCGTATCAAAGCTCAAGCAAGCGAAGCTAGTGACTTGGAAGATGCTCTAATCAGTGGAGGATATATTGATCCAGAAAGATTAGTAGAACTTGCACCAGCAGATGTAAACCATATCGTGGTTAAACTCGCAAATGAAAATATAAATAAATATTTAGTGAGATCCTTGGATGATGAAAAATCTTTAGACCAGAACTTACTAGATTTAGAAAAAGCAATTGATGATCACCAAATGGATTACTCTAGACTTGCAAAATCTATGACTTACGGCCCGGAAGTTTTGATGAATTATATAATCTCAAAAGAGAGTGAAATCAAAAACTTAAGGATCATTCTAGTATCAAAACTAAATTCATTACCAAAAGAATTTACATTAGAAAGGTTGCGTGAGACTTATGCATAGGGTAGCGGTAATTGGTGATAAAGACTCAGTTCTTGCCTTTAAGGCACTCGGTGTAGAAGTATACACAGTTATAGATGGTGAAGAGGCAGTAGATACTATAAATACTCTTGCCAAAGAAGATGTTGGTGTGATATTTATAACAGAAAAATTTGCTCAAGAGATTCCATCTACAATTGACAAATATAGAGATCAAATGACTCCAGCTATCATTTTAATCCCTGGAAACAAGGGATCAATGGGTATAGGTCTTGCTGATATTAATAAATCAGTAGAAAAGGCTGTTGGAGCCAATATTCTAAATTAAAGGAGCTTAATTTGAAAGAAGGTAAAATTACTAAAGTATCAGGACCATTGATAGAAGCTAGCGGATTATCTGATGCTAATATCTATGATGTGGTTGAGGTATCAAAAGATAAGCTCATCGGCGAAATAATTGAGATGAGAGGAGATGTTGCAAGTATTCAGGTTTATGAAGAAACAACAGGAATAGGACCTGGAGACCCAGTAGTTTCTACAGGACATCCTCTATCAGTTGAACTTGGACCTGGTATGCTTCGCCACATGTACGATGGTATTCAAAGACCACTTGAAAAATTAGAAGATTTAGCTGGAAACTTCCTAAAAAGAGGGGTTACAGCACCAGCTTTAAATCGTGAAACAAAATGGGAATTCGAACCAAAAAAAAGTGTAGGCGATGAAGTTGTTGCAGGAGATATCCTAGGAACAGTAGAAGAAACAAAGGTACTAACACATAAAATCATGGTTCCATATGGAATCAAAGGAAAATTAAAAGATATAAAATCTGGAGAATTTACTGTAGAAGAAACTATTGCAGTAATTGAAACAGAAGATGGCGATAAAGAAATAAATATGATTCAAAAATGGCCAGTAAGAAATGCTCGTCCATCAAGAAATAAACTAGATCCTGATGAACCACTTATTACAGGTCAAAGAGTAATCGATACATTCTTCCCAGTTGCAAAAGGAGGTACATCTGCAATCCCTGGACCATTTGGTTCTGGTAAAACAGTAGTACAACACCAAGTAGCAAAATTTGCCGATGCAGACATGGTAGTTTATGTAGGTTGTGGTGAACGTGGTAACGAAATGACAGACGTACTTAACGAATTCCCAGAACTAATAGATCCTAGAACAGGCGAATCAATCATGGAGCGTACGGTTCTTATTGCCAACACATCTAACATGCCAGTAGCAGCCCGTGAAGCAAGTATTTATACAGGAATTACTCTTGGAGAATACTTTAGAGATATGGGTTACAATGTAGCTATGATGGCTGATTCAACAAGCCGTTGGGCAGAAGCTCTTCGTGAAATGAGTGGTCGTTTGGAAGAAATGCCTGGAGATGAAGGTTTCCCAGCATATCTTGCATCTAGAATTGCAGATTTCTACGAAAGAAGTGGTAAAGTTGAAGTTTTAGGAAATAGAGATGAAGAAGGATCATTAACAGTTATAGGAGCTGTAAGCCCTCCAGGTGGGGACCTATCAGAGCCAGTTACCCAAGCTACTCTACGTATAGTAAAGGTATTCTGGGGACTAGATTATGACCTATCTTACCAACGTCACTTCCCAGCTATTAACTGGTTGACATCCTATTCTTTATATCAAGATAAGATGGATAAATACATTGATACAAATGTCAATGAAAACTTTTCAACAATGAGAAAACGTGCAATGAGCTTGCTTGCTCAAGAATCATCTTTACAAGAGGTTGTAAGACTAGTTGGACGTGATGCACTTAGTGATGATGACAAACTAAAACTTGATGTTACAAAATCAATCAGAGAAGACTACTTACAACAAAATGCCTTCCATGATGTAGATACATTCTGTTCACTTAACAAACAAAACATCATGCTAGACTTAATCCTTCATAACTATGATAGATCATTAGAAGCTTTAGCAAATGGTGTTGAGCTTGATAAAATAGAAGGTCTACCAGTTCATGAAAAAATCACTCGTGCAAAATTTATTCACGAAGATGAAATAGGCAAATTGAAAGACATCAAAGCAGAAGTTGACGAAGAAATCAGTCAATTATCAAGGGAGGCATAATGTTAAAAGAATATAAAACAGTAACCGAAGTTGTTGGACCTCTTATGCTTGTCGAAGGTGTAGAAGGTGTCAATTTCGATGAACTTGTAGATATTGAAATGCACACTGGAGAACGCCGCCGTGGTCGTGTTATAGAAATCGAAGAAGGTCGAGCTATGGTCCAACTTTTCGAAGGATCAACAGGTATCAACCTAGAAGCTACTTCTGTGAGATTTTTAGGTCGTCCACTAGAACTTGGTGTATCAGAAGATATGGTTGGTCGTGCCTTTAATGGTTTAGGCGAACCAATCGATGATGGACCAGCTATAATTCCAGAAGAAAAACGTGATGTAAACGGTACAGCTATAAACCCTGTAAGCCGTGACTATCCATCAGAATTTATCCAAACTGGTATTTCAACGATTGACGGACTAAATACACTTGTACGTGGACAAAAACTTCCTATTTTCTCAGGAAACGGACTTCCACACAACCAAGTAGCAGCACAAATTGCCCGTCAAGCTAGAGTACTTAATGACGATGAAGGATTTGCGGTAGTATTTGCAGCTATCGGTATTACATTTGAAGAAGCACAATTTTTCCTAGATGACTTTAAAAAAACTGGGGCGCTTGATCGTTCAGTATTATTTATGAATCTTGCCGATGATCCAGCTATCGAACGTCTATCTACACCAAAAATGGCTTTAACTTGTGCAGAATACCTAGCATATGAAAAAGACATGCAAGTACTAGTAATCATGACAGACATGACAAACTACGCAGAAGCTTTACGTGAAGTATCAGCTGCTCGTAAGGAAGTACCAGGACGTCGTGGTTATCCAGGATATTTATATACAGATCTTTCTACAATTTATGAAAGAGCTGGAAAACTTCGTGGCAAACCAGGAACTATTACACAAATTCCAATTCTTTCAATGCCAGAAGATGATATTACTCACCCAATTCCTGACCTTACAGGCTATATTACAGAAGGACAAATTATCCTAAACCGTGAATTGTATAACCAAGGTGTAGAACCACCAGTATCAATTCTTCCTTCACTTTCTCGTTTGAAAGATAAGGGTATTGGTAAAGGAAAAACTCGTGAAGATCATGCTGGCACTATGAACCAAATTTATGCAGCATATGCTTCAGGTGTTGATGCCCGCGAATTACAAAAAATCTTGGGTGACTCAGCACTTTCAGACGCAGACCTTGCTTTTGCAGAATTTGCTAAACAATTTGAAGAAAGATATATTAATCAAGGATATTACACAAATAGATCCATCGAAGAAACTCTAAATCTTGGTTGGGAATTATTAAAATTAATTCCAAAATCAGAACTTAAGAGAATTGATGATACCCTAATTGAAAAATATATGGATTAGGTGATAAAAATGGCAAGACTAAAAGTAACGCCAACTAGGATGAATCTTAACACCTTAAAAGAAAGGCTTGGCACAAGTAAGCGTGGTTATAAATTATTAAAAGATAAGCAAGATGAGCTTATGCGTCAATTTATGATTTTAATCCGCGAAAACAAAACTTTAAGAGAAGAAGTAGAAAAAGAACTATCTGATTCTTTTTCTGACTTCCTTATTGCAAGTGCCTTTATGAGCCCAGAATCAATGGAAGCTAGCGTTAGCTTTCCTACACAAAAAGTTGGTGTTGATATAGGTGTTAAAAATGTCATGAGTGTTAGAATTCCAGAAATGGAATTTAAGGTAGAAGAAAATAAAGACGCAAGTATGTTTTCCTACGGTTATGCTGAAACATCAGCAGGACTAGACCAAGCTATTTCTGGTCTAAATGATGTTATGGAAAAACTTTTAAAACTTGCAGAACTTGAAAAAACTACCCAGCTTATGGCAGATGAAATAGAATCTACACGTAGACGTGTAAATGCTCTAGAATATCGTACTATTCCAGACTTGGAAGAAACTATTAAATACATTAGAGCAAAATTAGAGGAAAACGAGAGAGCTACTATCGCAAGACTAATGAAAGTTAAAGATATTATCTCAGATCCTGATGTTACAGATACTTTAGATGAACCAGGATTTAGAGAAGGCAAAGATCCAATTGGTCCAAAAGGCGATAGCAGGCCTACTCTATCTAAGGAATAGTAAGAATCCTATTTTAGTATAAAAATGTAATTACGATAGTATTTTAACAATATCAAAGGCTAGCGTAATTGCTATACTTACTGGACTTATTTTCCTAAATGCAAAAAGCTAAAAGAAATGGAAGAAGAGGACCATGGGTCTTCTTTTTTTGTGCTTATAACTCTATTGTTATAAAAGCTACAAAATTGTTAAGACAATTTTATATAATTTTAAACTTAAATATAGTTAATAAAGGCACTTTTATATACAAAAAAAATAAGTATAATATAATGCATACGTCAAAATATTTGAGTTTAATTATAAGTGATTATAACTTTAGCAAATGAACTTGTAACTTATGCGAGATCTTTTGCTAATTATATATGAAGGATATTCTTATAAATATTTAAAACTCATAGAGAGGTTTTTTATGGATACTAAAAAGTTAAAACCAGCCCTGGCAATTGCCTTGCTATCTGTAGGGCTTGCTATATATATTGCAATAACAGGAAAAACTACTGAAGCGAGTATTTGGTCACTTTTTCCACCTTTAGTAGCTATTTTTGTAGCATTATTTACAAAAGAAGTATTCTCATCTTTATTTTTAGGGATTGTTACAGGGGCAATTTTATCATCAAGCGGATCATTTGGAGTTTTTCTAAATAATTTAGTTCAAGAAGGATTTATTACTTCTATTTCAGGAAGTTCAGGAATTTTTATATTCTTAGTAGTTCTTGGAATAATGGTTGTACTTATAAATTATTCAGGAGGATCCAAAGCATTTGGAGATTGGGCTAATTCCAAAATAAAGACTAGAAAAGGCTCACAACTTGCTACATTTTGCTTGTGTATAATGCTATTTATTGATGATTATTTTAATTGTTTAACAAGTGGATCTGTTATGAAATCTATAACTGATTCCCACAAGGTATCAAGAGCAAAACTTGCTTACATAATAGATGCAACTGCGGCTCCTGTTTGTATGATAGCACCTATCTCTTCATGGGCTGCTGCTGTTTCAGGATATGCCGAAAATAGTCATATGTCAGGTATAGAGTTATTTGTAAGATCAATTCCTTTTAACTTTTACTCTCTTTTGACCTTGGTTTTTGTAATAAATATTATAGCCTTTGACAATGATTTTGGTCCAATGAAAAAATACGAACAAAGAGCTATAAAAGAAGGAAATCTAGGTATTAGTAAGGATGTTGCTACTGATGATTTAGATCAAAATTTAAATGGATCTGTAATTGATTTGGTTTTTCCTGTATTAGTTTTGATTATTTCTTGTGTGATTAGTCTAATTAATGTAGGTGGGTTTTTCGATTTAAATAGTCCTTTTTATCATGACTTTGTGAATGCTTTTGCCAACACAGATTCATCAATAGCTCTTGCTATGGGATCTATTATTGCGCTAATAATCACTATAATATTTTTTGTAGTGAAAAAATCTATAACATTTGAAAAATCGATGGATGCTATTTCTGAAGGATTTTCTTCAATGGTAGCAGCTATTTTGATCTTGACCATGGCGACAAGTTTAAAGAATATATCTAATGACCTATTGGGGTCGACTCAATATGTAGGTGGACTTATGGAAAATGTTGCAGGAAGTTTAAATTCATTTTTGCCAGTTGTAATTTTTATAGTTGCAATATTTCTTGCCTTTGCCACAGGAACAAGCTGGGGGACATTTGGAATTTTGATACCAATTGTTGTATCTATGTTTGAACCGACAGATCCAATATTCTTTATAGGCATATCAGCTACTCTTTCGGGGGCAGTATGCGGAGATCATTTATCTCCAATATCTGATACAACTATAATGTCATCCACAGGGGCAGGTTGTATTCATATTGATCATGTTAAAACTCAATTACCTTATGGTATGAGTGTTGCAGCTATATCTGCAGTAGCATATATCATAGCAGGATTTACTCATTCAGCTCTTATATCTTTATCTTTTGGTTTGATAGTAATTTTTGCCTTGATGTATATATTAAAATTAAAAAATAAAAAAGAGCTCAGCCTGTAATTTGAGGTGAACTCTTTTTTTGTATATAATTGTTTTGACAATAGCAAAAATAATGTATATAGTCATTCTTAGATAAAAAAAGAACGGAGAGAATATAAATGGATCAAGGCCCCTACCATAGCTTAATTACAATTCTTATTATAATATTATTTTTAATAATTAATGGTACTTTTACAGCCATTCACACAGGATTAATTACATTAAATCCAATGAAGTTAGAGGAAGAGAAAGAAAATGACACAAAAACTAGGACTATCTTAAAGATTGTATCGGATCAAGATAGACTAAATCAATCTTTCGACATAATAAATATAATATTATCCCTTTTAACTATTGCTTACATTTCAAAAAGATTAAGTGATATAAGTACTGATGGATTTTTCTTTAATGGAAAGTTATCTTTAAGTTGGATGACTTTTATTGAAATAGTTTTATACTCGATTATAAAAGTTATATTTGTGGATAAGATTCCACAAAGAATTGGTGTAAGATTTCCTATGAAAATAACCAGATACACTGTAGGCCTTACTATGTTTGTCATGTTTTTGACCAAACCTTTAGTTTCTATAACTATATCTGTAACAAACTTTTTTATGAATATCTTTGGTATAGAAGCAGGAACCGTCGAAAAAGAAGTTACAAGCGAGCAGATAAAATCTATATTCCAAGTTGGAGAAAATCAAGGTATCATCCGCCCTATGGAATCAAAAATGATCCATTCCATTATGGGCTTTGATGATTTAATTGCAGAAGAAATAATGACAGCAAGAACAGATGTTTTTATGATAGACGTAAATGATGATCAAAGAACTTGGTTAGACGAGTTTACAAAGATAAAACATTCTAGAATACCTGTTTATGAAGACGAAGTAGATAATATCTTGGGTATACTTTATACCAAAGATTACTTATTAGAAGCAACCAGGGTTGGGATAAAAAATGTACACCTAAAAAGTCTAGTAAAGCCTGCTTATTTTGCACCCGACAAAATTGAAACAGATAAATTATTTGCTGATATGCAAATAAAACATATTCATATGGCAGTTTTAATAGATGAATACGGTGGGTTTGCAGGAGTAGTAACCATAGACGACCTTCTAGAAGAAATAGTAGGAGATTTAGACGATGGAGTAAATCTTTCAAGCGAATTTAGAGAAAATCGTAAGGGAGTTTATGTTGTAAAAGCTTCTATGAATATCAAAGACTTAAATGAAAAAATTCCTATGGATATAGATGAGGAAAATGAAAACTTTGATTCCCTAGGTGGCTTTATAATAGATTCCCTAGGTTATATTCCAGAAGAAGGAGCAAACGAAACCCTTATTTATAATGGCTATGAAATCAAAATCCTATATATTGAGGATAATAGGATAAAAGCCTGTAGGATTAGAAAACTAAAAGATCAACAATATGCCAATGACAATGAAATATTAGAAGAATCTGATAATTAAAAATCATCCCTTGTGGGTGATTTTTTTGTACAAAAATCTATGGATTTATAAATAATACATAGCTTAAAAGAACGATTGTAAACTCAACAAGTAAATACATATTTATAATATTTTTTTAAAATAAATAAAAAAATACTTTACAAAAGGCATAACTTGTATTAGAATATCTATAACAATGTATCGCTCTAATACATTAGTAAACTAAATGGAGGAAGAGATGAAAAATCGAAAGTTAAGTTTAAGTATTCTTTTATTGTTTATGCTTGTAGCATTTACAGCCTGTGGCGGCAATAATGATCAAGCTAAAGAAAAGAATGAAGAAGTAGCAAGTACACAAAATCAAGATTCAGAAGATAAAAACCAAGCAGAATCAAAAGAAAAAGAAGAAAGTAAGGAAAATAGTGACAAAGAAGCCCAAGGAGAAAAAATACTAAGAACAAATAACTCCTCAGAACCAGCTTCTTTAGATCCAGCTCTGGCTAAAGGTACTCATGAGTCATGGATTTTACAACACGCATTTACAGGTCTTATGTCTTATGATGAAAATGGTGATTTAGCACCAGCTATGGCTGAATCATACGATGAATCAGACGATGGACTTACATATACATTCCACATAAGAGAAAATGCAAAATGGTCAAATGGAGATCCAGTAAAAGCAAGTGATTTTGAATATGCTTGGAAAAGAGTAGTAGATCCTAAACTTGCATCTGATTATGCTTACCAAATTTCAAACTATGTAGTAGGGGCTGAAGAATATCTAAACGGTGACGGATCAGCAGATGATATAGGAATCAAAAGTATAGATGATAAAACTCTAGAAGTAAAACTTAAAAAACCATCACCATACTTTTTAGGGTTAACAGCATTTTATACCTTATATCCAGTAAATCAAAATGTTGTTGAAGCAAATGCTGACTGGGCAAAAGACCCAACAAATACAGAGTTTGTATCAAATGGTCCTTTTAAGATAACAGGCTGGGATCACAATCAAAAAATCACTCTAAGAAAAAATCCAGATTGGTATAGAGCTGATGAAGTAAAACTTGATGGTATCGACTTAGATATAATTGAAGAACAAAATACACAATATACTAAATATGAAGGTGGCGAATATGACTTTATTATAAATCCACCAACAGCAGTAGTAGATAAACTTATCAAAGAAGATAATCCAGAACTAATAATTGGTGGAGATGTAGCAACATATTATTACCAATTTAATAACAAAGAAAAACCATTTAACAATGCAAAAGTTAGAAATGCCTTATCTATGGCTATTGATAGAAAAGCTATAGTTGAAAATATCACAAAAGGTGGACAAATTCCAGCAGAAGGTTTGGTACCATTCGGATTTTTAGACCCAGACGGCAAAGAATTCAGAGATAGAAATGGCAATCTAATTAAAGAAGATAAAGAAAAAGCTAAAGATCTACTTGAAGAAGGACTTGCTGAAGAAGGCATGAAATTAGAAGATTTGAATGGAACAGTTATATTATTTAATACAAACGAAGCTCACAGAAATATAGCTCAAGCTGTTCAACAAATGTGGAAACAAGCCTTTGGTGTAGACTTCCAATTAGAAAATGCTGAATTTAAAGTAGTTATCGATAGAAGAAAAAATGGTGATTATAAAATTGCTAGGGCAGGCTGGGTAGGAGATTACCTAGATCCAAATACAATGCTCGATATAATGATGACTGATAATGGAAACAATGATGTATTCTACTCCAATAAAGATTTTGATAAGTTAATGGCAGAAGTTGGTGATTCAGCTGATAATGAATTTAGATTTGAAAAAATGGCAGAAGCTGAAAAAATATTAATAGATGATATGCCAATCATACCAATTTATTTCTACACTCAACCATATATGCAAAAACCATATGTTAGTGGAGTTTACAAAACTAGCATAAACTACCCAACATTAACATTTGCAGATATTGATCTTTCTCAAAGATAAAATGATAAGAGTCTAAA
The DNA here is from genome assembly GCF_900445265.1 of Anaerococcus octavius. Lineage (GTDB taxonomy): Bacteria > Bacillota > Clostridia > Tissierellales > Peptoniphilaceae > Anaerococcus > Anaerococcus octavius. The sequence continues at coordinate 1,563,233 of NZ_UFTA01000002.1, read as the reverse complement.
AGTTATATATTTAGTAAAAAATCGATAAGATTAGCATTACTGTTCTAGGGTGGAAAAATTCACCCTAGACCTCCTCCTTGCTAAGTTCAATCGGTTTTTTATTTTAATACAAATTATTTAATGGAAGGGGATAATAATGAAAAAATTTATTGGAAAGAGACTTATACTTGCAATAATTACTATGTGGGTGATTATTACAGTAACTTTTATTATGATGCATGCTGTCCCGGGAGATCCATTTTCCAAGGAAGGTAGGATGCCAGCAGCAGTTTATGACTCATTAAATAAAAGATATGGTCTAGATCAACCTCTCAGCACTCAATATTCCATATATTTAAAAAATGTAGTTCATGGAGACCTAGGTGATTCTATGTATTCTAGTGCAGAAAATGTAAATCAAATGATAAAAAGAGGAGCACCAGTATCTGCTAGACTTGGTTTACAAGCTTTTATTATTGCTATGATTTTAGGACCACTTTTTGGTTCTATAGCAGCCCTTTATCAAAATAAGGCACCAGATTACATAATGATGATTATAGCTCTTATAGGTATTTCTGTACCGAGCTTTATTTTAGCTACTATATTTATAAAATTTATAGCTCAAGAATCAGAATTTTTCCCAATAGGTGGCTGGGGTTCGTTTAGGCATACCATCTTGCCATCTTTAGCACTTTCATTTATGCCAATGGCATCTAGTGCTAGACTTATGAGATCATCTATGCTTGAAGTTTTAGGACAAGATTATGTAAAAACAGCAAAATCAAAAGGTCTTTCTAAGATTAGGGTTATAATGAACCATGCGGTTAGAAATGCAATCTTACCTATAGTTTCTACAATGGGTACTACTCTTGCAGGACTCATTACAGGATCTTTTGTAATTGAAAAAATATTTGGTATACCAGGACTTGGTGCATTTTTTGTAACATCTATAGGAAATAGAGACTATACTCTAATAATGGGAACAACAATTTTTTATTCATTTATTCTAATAATTTTACTTCTTATAGTTGATATTCTTTATGGAATAATTGACCCTAGAATAGATATAGCGAGGAACTAAAAATGGAAAAGAATATAGAAACTTTAAAACTAACTCCTGAATCTTTTAGACCTGTAAAAAAAGATACAGATAAAGAAAAAATAACACGACCAACTATAGGTTATTGGTCAGATGTTTTTAGAAGACTTAGGCAAAATAAATTGGCTATGCTAGGAATTTTTATAATCATAGCTTTATTAATAATGGCTTTTGTAGGACCAAAGTTTACTAATGTTGATTATGCAGAGCAAAACTTTTTAAAAATTAATAGTATACCTGATGATGAGAACTGGTTTGGAACTGACGAGTTGGGTCGTGATTTATTTACTCGTGTGTGCTATGGTATAAGATACTCACTTTTAATAGGAATACTTGCAGCAGCGTTTGATTTTATTATAGGTGTAACTTATGGAGGTATAGCAGGTATGGCAAGTCCTAGAGTGGATTCCATTATGATGCGTATTGCTGAAATTATATATGCTATTCCCTATATGCTAATAGTAATACTAATTTCAGTAACTTTTTCATCCCAACAAGGTGCATCATTGCTTACCTTGGTAATAGCAATGAGTATAACTGGATGGGTTCCTATGGCACTTTTAGTACGTGGTCAAGTTTTACAACTTAAACAATCAGAATATGCTTTGGCATCACGATCTCTGGGTGCTTCACCATCATATATTCTAAGAAAACACATTTTACCAAATACACTTGGTCCAATTTTAGTAAATCTAACTCTTACTATTCCTCGTGCTATATTTTCAGAAGCAACTTTATCATTTTTAAGTTTAGGGCTTCAACCACCTCAACCTTCACTAGGAGTTTTAGCAAATGATGGTTTAGCTGTAATGGGCATAGATTTGTATTATCAAATATTCTATCCAGCATTGATTATATCTTTAATTATGTTTGCCTTTAATGTGCTAGGTGATGGATTGCGTGATGCACTAGATCCAAGGCTTAGAAAGTAGGTTAAGATGGAAAATTTATTAGAAGTTAGAGATTTAAAAGTATCATTTCAAACTTTTTTTGGTGAAGTAGAAGCTGTTAGAGGCATTTCCTATAATCTAGAAAAAGGTAAAACTTTGGCTATAGTTGGAGAATCAGGATGTGGTAAATCTGTTTCAGCAAATGCAATAATGCAACTTTTACCAAAACCTCCAGTTTTATATAAGGGTGGAGAAATAGTTTTTAAGGGTGAAAATCTTTTAGAAAAATCAGAAAAGGAAATGACAAATATCCGTGGCAATGAAATCTCCATGGTGTTTCAAGATCCTATGACCAGTCTAAATCCAACAATGAAAGTTGGAAAGCAAATAGTAGAAGGGCTAAAACGTCATAAAAAAATATCCAATAGTGAAGCTAGGCAAATAGCCATAGAAATGCTAAAAAAAGTAAGTGTTCCACAAGCGGAAAAAAGAATTGATCAGTATCCTCATGAATTTTCAGGTGGTATGAGGCAAAGAGTAATGATAGCTATAGCAATGGCTGTTAGACCGGATCTTTTAATTGCTGATGAACCTACTACAGCCCTAGATGTGACAGTCCAAGCTCAAATTTTAGACCTCATGAAAGAAATACAAAAGCAAGAAGGCAACTCAATAATAATTATCACTCACGATTTAGGAGTTGTGGCAGATATGGCTGATGATATTATTGTAATGTATGCAGGGCAAATAGTTGAAGAAGGTTCGGTAGATGAGATTTTTAACAATCCTAGCCATCCTTATACTCGCAAATTATTAGAAGCTGTACCAAAGCTAAATATGAATAGAAATGAAGCGCTAAATGCTATTGAAGGTACACCACCAGACTTATATAAACCACCTTTAGGTTGTGCATTTTTTGATAGGTGTGATGAGGCAATGGTAGTTTGTGAAAAAAATATACCTGATTTTTATAATATTAAAAAATGTCACTGCAGCAGATGTTTTAAAAAACACCCTTCTTATATAGAAATGAGATAAGCAAATGACAAAAATTAATGAAAATAAAGAAATTATTAGAGAAACTGACCACTTATCAGTAGTAAAAGTTAATGAAGAAGAAATATCTGAAAATTCTAAAGATGATCTACTAAAGGTAAAGAGTACTAATAAAAATATTTATGATAAGGATCCAATAATAAAAGTAAATTCTATTTCAAAGTTTTTTAAAGTTGACAAGGGACTTTTGCATGCTGTAGATGATTTAAGTTTTAATATATATCCAGGAGAAACTTTTGGATTAGTAGGAGAATCTGGATGTGGAAAGTCTACTGCAGGTAGGACTATCCTTAGACTCTATGAGCCAACAGGAGGAGAAGTTAACTTTAACGGTGTAGATATCTATAAGCTTAAAAACCGCCAAATGAAAGATATTCGCCAAAAAATGCAAATGATCTTTCAAGACCCTTACGCTTCCCTAGACCCTCGTATGACAGTAGAAGATATCATAGCTGAACCCCTTGAAATTTATAACATAGGAACTAAGAGTGAAAGAAAAGAAAAAGTTATTAGCCTATTAAAGCTAGTAGGACTTAGTAGCGAACATGCTCAAAGATTCCCTCATGAATTTTCAGGTGGCCAAAGACAAAGAATTGGTATTGCAAGAGCCCTAGCCCTTGATCCAGACTTTATAGTCTGTGACGAGCCAATATCAGCCCTAGATGTTTCTATCCAAGCTCAGGTTGTAAACTTACTAAAAGATTTACAAAATGAACTAGGACTTACACTTTTATTTATAGCCCATGACTTATCAATGGTAAGGTATATTTCTGATAGGGTAGGAGTAATGTATCTAGGACGCATGATGGAATTATCAGAGTCTGATGAACTTTACGAAAATCCCCTACACCCATATACCAAAGCCTTATTATCAGCAATTCCTATAGCTGATCCTGAAGTTCAAAGGAGCAAGGAAACTATAAAGCTAGAAGGAGATGTACCAAGCCCTATAAATATAGGTGGCGGATGCAGATTTGTAGATAGGTGCCCTTATGCAAAAGATAAGTGTAGGCAAGAAGATGTAGCCCTAGAAGAAGTAAAACCAGGGCATTTTGTAGCCTGCCTTAGAGTTAGAGAAATAAATAATATATAAATTTATCCCTACAAAAGTATGTTATAAACTTTTGTAGGGATATTTTTATTAACAAAGCATGTTTAATTTAAAGTAATCATCATATTTTCTAAAATAAAGTAAGCCACCATCTAACATATAAATATTATTGTAGGCAAAATTATTTAGCATTTTTATCATATTTGAGCTAGTAACCCCAGTTTCATCGTAAAATAGGATCTTCTTATCTTTAGGAAGTTTTTCGTATTCATCTCGTAATTTTTTGCCTTCAAAAAGTTTTGCTCCCTTTATGTGGCATTCTTCAAAGGCACTTTTATTTCTTATATCGATTATTTCATAATCATCCTTAGTAGTACAAAAATCAGAAAATTTTACGTGTGGCAAGCGACCTTTGCAAATATTTATAGATTGGTTAGCTATGACATTATTTATATCTTCAGTTGTAGAATAATAAGGCTGGTAGCCTAATTCTAGGTCGTGCAAATCAGTAATTGTTCCACCCATTTTTATAAGAGTACCAATGACATCGATTCTTTTATCAACAATCCCCTTGCCCACTGCTTGGGCACCATAAATTTTGCCAGTTTCCTTTTCAAAAAGTAATTTCATATAAACCATTTCTGAACTTGGCATAATCCCTACCTTATCAGAATGGGAGATAAGGGTTACATCATAGTTATAACCTAGTTTTTGCAGAGTTTTTTCATTTAACCCAGTCATACCAATATTTAAATCAAAGGATTTGATTAAAAATGTTCCTATATATTTTAAGGGTTCTTCATCTTTGCCTAATAGGTGACCTGCTAAAAATTTGGCTTGTCTATGGGCTGGCCAAGCTAATTTTAGGTTTTGCTTTTCATTTGTAATAAAGTTTGTAATATCAATAGCATCACCTATGGCATAAATACTTGGATCGGTAGTCTGATAATTTTCATCAGTTACTATTGATCCCTTGTCGGTAATTTCTAGCCCTGCATCGACAGCAAGTTTGTTATTGGCAGCCATGCCTAGGGCAAGGATTACCATATCGGCCTTTACTTTTTTACCGGAGGCAAAGACAACTTCATTATCTCTGATTTCTACTAGTTCTTTTTCATGAATGATGTTTACATTATTTTCTTTTATATTTTCTTCTATAAAAGGTGCTAGTTCATCATCTATCATCCCTAAAATCTTACTTCTGACAAACATAGATACATTTGTATCTTCTAGCTCATTTAGGGCGTGAGCGGCTTCAATAGCGATAAATCCACCACCAGCTACTAAAATATTTTTGGCATCATTTTCTTCATAATAGTTTCTGATATTTTCTACATCCATAACATTACGGATAGTAAAAACATGGTCCTTATCAGTGCCTTTTATAGATTGTGGGATATTTGGATGGGCACCTGGAGCTAAAACTAGGTAGTCGTAAGTTTCGTTAAACTCCTTATCACACCTCTTGTCTAAAACTGTGACATATTTTTCTTCGCGATTAATACTTATAACTTCATGATAATTGTAAGCATCGATATTATAGCCTTTTTTAAATTTTTCACTATCCCTGTGGACTAAAAGGCTGCTATCTTTTATTTCGTATGATAAATAATAAGGCAGCTCACAATTACCAAAACTCATATCCCTATCTTTTTCAAACATTACTATTTCAACATCTTCATCTAAGCGGCGTAGAGATGTTGCAAAAGTTGCACCGCCAGCTACCGCTCCTACAATTACTACTTTCATATGCACATCCTTCATTTTTCATTAGAAACTTTTTAGATATTTACCCAAATGTTGCAAACTTAATTTTTATTAGAGTCTAATATTTTTAATATAATTAATGCTACAACCATAAATTTTGATGGATATTTCATTTCTTAAATTTGTACTAATACTATTTCTTTAATTATCAAGTATTATAAATTTTCATTTATGATAGCTGCTAAACCCAAGCTTTTGCTAATTTTTATAGTCTATTGAGGTAAATCTGTCTTATATTAATATTTTTTAAGAACTAAAATCTCAATAATAATTTATATAAGTTATAAAATTTCATAAAAAAAACGAAGATTTTTGAATATAATACGATTTTTGGCAAGTGTAAAAGAATATTTTTGATATACTATATATTGATAACGATTATCAGTATATATTATTTATAAGGAGGTATATTTTGAAAATATATAAAAAATTATTTTCTTATATTCCAGACAAAAAAATTAATGGCGTTTTATCAGTTATTTTTACAGCTTTGGGGTGCTTAATCCAGTTTTATGCTTATTATTTGATTTGGCAAATAATTGAAAGTGTTTTTACAAAAGGAAATTTTTTAGATGTAAAATCTAGTGCATCTTTTGTATTAAATTTGTTTATAGTACAAGCTATATTATACATTGTAGGCACTTGGATGAGTCATTTAGCAGCTTTTAGTTTAGAGACGAGGCTTAGAGAAAAAGGAATTAAGAATTTAGTGAATGCTTCAAATACTTTTTTTGATACTCATCAGTCGGGAGAAGTTAGAAAAATTATAGACAACAATGTCGAGCAAACTCATATGAGTGTGGCTCATTTAATACCTGACCATACAGCGGCAATTATTACACCAATACTATTACTAATCTTGGTTTTTAATATAGATCTTTATCTAGGCATATTTTTTGTGATAATTGTGTTAATATCTATGTTTTTACTTTACAAAATGTCTGGTGAAAAAGATTTTACTATAGCTTATATGAAAAAATCTGATGAACTTAATGGACAGGCTGTTGAGTATGTCAGAGGATTGCCAGTTGTAAAGATTTTTAATGCTCCACTCATAGGCTTTAAAAAGCTATATAGGACTATTAACGACTATAGAGATATGGTTTATGAATATTCTATGTCTTGTAGGTTGCCTTTTGTAAGCTTTCAGTGGGTATTAAACATATTTATCATCACGCCTATATTTATTGCCATTTACATGGTAAAAAATGGAGCAGATCCTTATCTTTGGTCTGCCAAAATTTTGTTTTTCACATTGTTTATGGGTTTATTTTTCTCGGATTTGATGAAGATAATGTATGTAGGTTTGTACAATGTAGAGGCCAATACAGCAGTTGACAATCTTGAGAGTTTATTTGACGAGATGAAAGATAATGCGATTACTTATGGTAATGATGAATTTATAGAAAATTATTCTATAGAATTTAAAAATGTAAGTTTTTCTTATGACAAAAAGACTAAGGTTATAGACAATTTATCTTTTAAATTAGACCAGGGTAAAGTTTATGCCCTAGTAGGACCATCTGGAGGTGGCAAATCAACTATTGCAAAACTTATTTCTTCTTTATATCCTATAGATTCTGGAGAAATTTTAATTGGCAATAAGAATATTTATTCTTATAGAAGAGAAACTTTAATGGATAATATTGGCATGGTTTACCAAAATCCAAAACTATTTCAAGGAATTTCAATTTTTGAAAATGTAAAACTTGCCAAAAAAGATGCATCTGACAAGGAAGTTTATGAGGCTTTAAGACTTTCTAAGTGTGATCAATTCATAGATAAGTTTGAAGATGGATATGATTCTATAATTGGAGCAAGCGGGGTCAATTTATCTGGTGGAGAGATACAAAGAGTGTCTATAGCAAGGATATTTCTAAAAGACCCTAAGGTCATTATTTTAGATGAAGCATCAGCTGCAGCAGATCCAGAAAATGAATATGAACTTCAACAAGCTTTCAAAAGTCTAATGGAAGGCAAAACAGTTATTATGATTGCTCATAGACTGTCATCTATTCGTGGAGTTGATGAGATATTAGTAGTTGAAGACGGAAATATAATTGAGCGTGGAAGCCACGATTATTTGATGGAAAAGGAGGCTAGGTACAAACAATTTGTAGATTTGTATGATGAAGCCAACCAATGGAGGATAAGCTAATGAAAGATTATTTAAAAAATAGATTTGCCCTAACAGATGAGGGTGCAAAGGGAACGTCGATAGCTATTTTTTATTCCACCCTTAAAAACCTATCTTTTATGTTGCCTATATTTTTGCTAATGTATACAATCCAGGGTTTGTTGGGTCTTGGGGACTTTTCTCTTAAAGCTACTATAATATCCTATATTATTATAGCTTTTATAATGGTCTTGGTACTTGATAAGGATTATAAGACAACCTATAACGAGACATATAAAGAAAGTGCAAATTTAAGGGTTAGTCTTGCTGAAAAATTAAAAGATTTGCCCCTATCATTTTATGCTAGCCACGATCTTACAGATTTATCCCAAACTATAATGAAGGATGTAGAAACTATAGAACACTGTCTAAGTCATTCTATCCCAGGTTTTTATGGTTTTATAATTAGTTTTTGCATCGTTTCAATTTTGTTATTAATAGGAAATGTTAGACTAGCCTTGGCTATAATTATTCCAATTTTAGCAAGTATATTATTGACATTTTTATCTAAAAACAAGCAAAAAAAAGCTACAGGTAAATATTACAAAGATCAAAGAGAATCTGCTAGGATATTTCAAGAGCTTATAGACTCATCTACAGAAATCAAAGCTTATAATTTAAGCGAAAGCAAAGAAAAACAAGCAATTCACTTTGTTAATAAGCTTGAAAAAAACCACGTTGCTACTGAAATTTCTCAAGTTATACCAGTAACACTTTCACAAATAGTGGCAAAATTTGCCTTAGGTTTTGTCATGTATTTTGGCTTAAAAGAACTTAATGAAGGAAATATAAATATTTTATACTTTTCCGGCTACTTATTTGCTGCGGCAAGGCTAATAGATGGAGTAGATCAATTTACAACATTCTATGGAGAATTTATGTATATAGATTCACCAGTTGAGAAAATCAAAGCTATTGAATTGGCAAATATGCAAAAGGGTCACAGAAGTGATTTGAAATCTTTTGATATCTCTTGTGAAAATCTCGAATTTTCTTACAAAGATGGCAAGAAAGTAATAGATAATGTTTCCTTTAAAAGTAACCAGGATAAAGTAAGTGCCTTAGTAGGACCATCTGGTTGTGGGAAAACGACATTACTTCGACTTTTATCAAGACTTTATGATTATGATAAAGGCAAGATAACTATAGATGGCAAAGAAATTAATGCCATAGATACTAAGGATTTATTTAGCCATATATCCATGGTATTTCAGGATGTAATATTATTTAATGGAAGTGTTATGGATAATATAAGGCTTGGAGATTTATCCGCAAGTGACGATGAAGTTTTGAAAGCTGCAAGGCTTGCCAATTGCGACGAGTTTGTAAACAAACTTCCAATGGGATATAAAACTCTAATTGGAGAAAATGGGTCAAACTTATCTGGAGGAGAGAGACAGAGAATTTCAATAGCTAGGGCATTTTTAAAAAATGCAGAAATAATTTTATTAGACGAAATAGCAGCTTCTTTAGATGTAGAAAATGAAAAGTATATCCAAGAGTCTTTAAATGAACTAACAAAAAATAAGACAGTAGTGCTTATATCTCACAGAATGAAGTCAATTCAAAATGTAGATCAAATTATAGTTATGAATGAGGGGAAAATCGAAGCTTTAGGAACTCATGAATATCTTTTGGACAATAGTAAAACTTACGCAAAAATGATAGAAAGCTCAAGGCTTTCTGAGGAGTTTGTATACTGATGGAGGTTTTTATAAGTGAATAAATTTAATGTACGAGATTTAGTAAATGCAGGAGTATTTTCTCTTTTAGTCGTTATGGCAGTATGGGTTGCTGGCATGATAGGTTTTATACCTGTGCTCATGCCTCTTGTCCCTTTTGCTTGTTGTTTGTTATCAGGACCTATTTTTATGCTCTATTCAACTAAAATAGATAAATTTGGTATGATTTTGATAATGGGCATTATTTTTGGCTTGGTATTTTCTTTAAGTGGTCATGGCTCTCTTGCTTTTCCACTCATTGTTCTTATTGCTTTAGTTTCAGAATTTATAATGAAAAAAGGTAATTACAAAAGCATAAAATATGCAAGGTTAACTTATATGTTTTTTTCATTATTTTCTGCTGCTAATCTATTACCTTTATATATAGCTAGAGATTCTTATAAAGAGAATTTGATAAGCCAAGGTTATAAAGCAGACTTTGTAGAAAAGTTAATGTCAGTAATGCCTACTTGGTCATTTGTTCCAATTGTTGCTCTTGGTGTATTAGGTGCTTATTTAGGTTGTACGCTAGGAATAAAAATACTTAAAAAACACTTTATAAAAGCAGGAATGGCATAGATGAAGCTTGATTTTAGAACAAAACTACTTTTAACTATAGTAGTAGGAGTTGTTGTAATTGAAGGGAGCCTAGTACATAACTATTATTATTTAGGAATGTTCTTGTGCTTCTTACCTTATATTTTTGCCTTGGTAGATAAAAGATGGTCAATGCTTATAAAGGGAGTAGTAGTAAATACTCTCGCCATTGTAGGAAATAAATACTTATTAATACTTCCTCAAAATATACGGACTATGATATTAAACTTGTATTGTGGAATTACTATGAGCGTTCTACCAGGCTTTATGATGGGTTATTATACAATCAGCACTACTACTATGAGTGATCTAGTCTATGCTCTAAAAAAAATAAAGTTTCCTGATTATATAATAATACCTATTTCAGTTATGTTTAGATTTTTTTATTCCATAAAAGAGGACTATCAAAAAATAAATGAGGCTATCTATATGCATGGATTGACGGCTAAAAATTTCTTTAAAGATCCAGCTAGGATTTTGGAATATAAATTTGTTCCCTTGCTAATGATAACCTCACAAACAGCTGATAATGTATCAATATCTGCAATGACAAGAGGGATGAAAGTAGGATGTGAACGTTCTAGCATTTCAAATACTAGACTTAAATTTTTTGATTATGTCTTTTTAGTATTTTCCTTGCTTTTAATAATTTTATTTATAAGGGGAAAGTATGCTAGAATTTAAAGATTTTGGATTAGACTATGAAGATGTTGACAAAAAAAGTTATAAGATATTAGAAAATGTCAATATAAATTTTGAAAAAGGCTCTGTGAATGTAATAACTGGGGAATCCGGCTCTGGTAAGTCATCGATTATTAAAGCTATCAATGGAATAATTCCTGAGATTGATAAGGCAAAATTGAGTGGGAAAATTGAATTAGATGGTAAGAATCTAGTAGATATGACCATAGCAGATAGAAGTAAGTTTATATCTACGGTATTTCAAAATCCTAAAAATCAATTTTATGCAGTAAATTCTCTTGATGAGATAGCTTTTGCTTTGGAAAATAAAAATATAGAAAGAGATGAAATATTTCAAACTATTGATAGATATAGCAATATATTAGGTACAGAAAAACTTCTTGATAAGGACTTATTAAAATTATCAGGTGGACAGAAACAATTAGTGGCAATTACTTCTGTAGCAGTTTTAGATAATGATATATATGTATTTGATGAACCCTCAGCCTCTCTTGATAAAAAAGCAATTGAAAAGCTAGCAAATGTTATTAAAATCTTAAAATATATGGGTAAGATTATAATTATCGCTGAGCATAGACTTTATTATTTAAAAAATATACTAGATAAGCTTTGTATAATTAAAGAAAATAATCTTATAGAATATGATAAAGAAGAAGTAAATAATGATTTGATAAAGACTTATAATCTAAGAAGATTAGATGAAATAGGGATTAATGAAATAAAAAATGAAAAATGGACTAGAAAGTCTTTAGATGATAAGTCATATGATCATAATCATGCATTAAAATGTATTAATTTTTATTGCAAATATAAAAATAGTAAGCGAGTTTTATTTGACTTTAATATTTCTTTTGATCCTGGGATATATTTTATAATTGGTAAAAACGGCATAGGAAAAACATCCTTTATTAGGAATTTGTGTAAGCTAAATAAGAGGCAAAAGTCTTTAGTTTACTATAAAGGTCAGAAAATTAAGTCAAGTGGAGATTATATATCCCTTGTAATGCAAGATGTAAACTATCAGCTTTTTACAGAGAGCGTATATAAAGAGATTTCAATAGTTACAGAGGATGAGAAAATAAAAGATGAAAGTCTTTCTAAACTTGGCTTAATAGATAAGAAAAATATGCATCCTCAAAGCTTATCTGGCGGACAAAAACAAAGGCTTGCCTTAGCTTTAGCCTATGCAAGCCCAAAGAAAATTGTTATCTTAGATGAACCTACATCTGGTCTTTGTATGACAAATATGAAAAAGACAATTGAAATTATTAGAGATATGAAAAATATGGGCAAGATCGTAATAATTGTAACCCATGACTATGAATTTATAAAGATGGTCAATGAGAATGTAGTGGAGTTTTTAAATGGCAGTTAAGGGTATTGAAAGTTGGGGATTTAAACTTTATCCTTCAAAAGATAAAGATATTTTTGATTATGAATCTATAGAATCTCCAAAGAATAAAATGAGATCTTACTTAGTATTTCCAGGAGTTTATGTAATATATATAGACTTTAAAGAAAAATATAGTGTGGAAAATTCTATTAAAAGTGGGAACTATGGCTTTAGAATCGCCTACTCTTATGAAGGCAATTATTTTACTTATATAAATAACAACAAGGTTTTAATTAATAGGCAACTTTTTATAGGAAAGTATATCCCTAAAGCTCGTGAGTCTTATACGGATAGAGAAAAGACTACAGCTTTTAATATAGTCATTAATCCTGATCAGTTTGATATGAGTAAAGACTATTACAAAATTTTACAAGTATTTGTTAATAAGTTCAAAAATATAAGTGATGTAGGTTGCATTTTATCGGATAAGAACTTAATAGATGTTGCAAATCAGCTTATTTTATATCTTAGAGAAGAAGATAAAAATTTAATTGCAATAAAAACTTTAGAGTTGATTTGTTTAATATCCTACAGGAAAATTAGCGATAATAGAAATAGATACTATAAAAAACAAGGAGAAAGTCAGATACTTGAAATCGAAAGCTATATTAGAAAAAATTTAGCTAATGATATTAATTTGGATTTGTTAGTAGAAAAGTTTAAAATATCAAAGTCTAGCTTAAACAATAAGTTTATAAGTGAATTTCAATATACACCTATGAGATATTTAAATACAATTAGAATGATGAAAGCTCAAGAATTGCTTATAAATACAAATAAAGAAATAGGTCAGATAGCAGAAGAATTAGGATTTGCTGAACAATCAAATTTCGCTAGAAATTTCAAAATTTATTCAGGCTTGTGTCCTAGCAAATATAGAAAAGTTTATAAAAAATAAGTAGCAATGCTTTTACTAGCTATGGGCTTAAATGCTCTAAGTACAATGGCAAATTAATTTGCATCAGTTAATGATAAAAACTCAGCAGTAACTGATAAAGAAGTAAATAATAAAAATAAAGAATTAATAAAAGTAAGTGAACAAGTGGAAAAAATAACAAGAAGAAGTAGAAGAGTCAGAATCTGTACTAGATAAGGCTAATACTTCAAAAAAAGAAGCTAATCAAAAAGTAAAAGAACTTGAAAAAAATAGATGAATTAGAAAAAAATCCAATAATATATATTTCCCAAAAATTGTATTTTACTCGTAAAATTAAAAAAATATTTTAAAATTTTAAAAAATATAAAATAGAGTCAAGTAGTTAAGATTTTTATGAGCTAATGTAGAATAGTATGATTTAAAAGTTGAAAGTTCTTTTATTATAGATTAGCTTTCTTGTAAATATTTGCCGATTATGATTTAAAATAAAGAAATTTAATTGGACCATATCAATAAGGAATTTGCAAACTCTTATTTTTAGGGTAAACTATTTATAGAATATTAACTAAGATAGGGATAGTAGTAATTACAAATACTTACAGAGAAAGATGGTAGCTGAGAAGTCTTAGTCTAGTAATTTATGAAAACCACCCTTGAGTTTTTTAAGAAATTAAAACGTCAGTCGCGTTAAGACTTTAATGAGCACAAATTTTAGGTGGAACCACGGATATAACCCGTCCTTTTATCGGTAACGATAAGGGCGGTTTTTTTGTGGAATAAAAAGGAGAGATTATGATAAAAATTACATTACCAGATAATTCGGTAAAAGAATATGAAGCTGGAGTAAGTGTTGGCCAAGTTACAAAAGATATATCTGAAGGACTATATAGACAAGCCCTTGGTGCAGTTGTAAATGGTGTAACACGTGGCTATATGGAACCAATCAATGAAGATAGTGACTTTAGAGTAGTAAAATTTGATGATCCAGAAGGAAAAGAAATATTCTGGCATACATCAAGCCACGTAATGGCTGCAGCGATAGAGGCTTTATGGCCAGATACAAAATTTGCCATAGGACCTGCAATAGCTGATGGTTTTTATTATGATATGGAACTAGACCACAGATTTGTTCCAGAAGACTTTGAAAAAATTGAGAAAAAAATGCTAGAAATAGCTAAAGCTGACCACAAAATGGAAAGAATCGAAATTTCCCGCACAGAAGCTTTAAAAATGTTTGAAGAAATGGGTCAAGATTACAAAATCGAACTAATCAATGACCTACCAGAAGATGAGTTAATCACTCTTTATAAAATGGGAGATGTCTTTGTTGACCTATGCCGTGGTCCGCACTTAGAATCTACAAAAAAAATCAAGGCAGTAAAACTAAAAACTATAGCAGGTGCCTACTGGAGAGGTGACTCTGATAGACAAATGCTTCAAAGAATCTATGGAATTTCTTTTGAAAAAGCAAAACAATTAGAAGAATGGGAAGAATTACAAAAAGAAATCGAACGTCGTGATCATAGAAAGATTGGACGTGAAATGGATTTATTTAGTTTCCATGAAGAAGGACCAGGATTTCCATTCTTCCATCCAAATGGAATGATTCTTATGAACGAACTTCTTGATTGGTGGAGAGGTGTTTTAGATGAACGTGGATACGGAGAAATAAAAACTCCACTTATCATGAATGAAGAATTATGGCATAGATCAGGTCACTGGGACCACTACAAAGAAAATATGTATTTTACAAAAATAGATGAGGAAGATTATGCTATAAAACCAATGAACTGCCCAGGATCAGTTTTAACATACGCATCAAACCAACATTCTTATAGAGACCTACCAATTAGGCTTGCAGAATTTGGTCAAGTACACAGACACGAACTATCAGGTACACTTCACGGCTTATTTAGAGTAAGAACATTTACTCAAGATGATGCACATGTATATTGCTTACCTAGCCAAATCAAAGACGAAGTTTACAAAATGATAGACCTAGCTGACCTACTTTACTCAACATTTGGATTTAAATATTCATTAGAATTATCAACAAGACCAGATGACTATATGGGAGAACTCGCAGATTGGGATTTTGCAGAAGAACAACTTAAAGCCGCCCTCGAAGAACGCGGTATAGATTATGAGTTAAACCCAGGTGATGGAGCATTTTATGGTCCAAAAATTGATTTCCACCTTTTAGATGCAGCAAAAAGAGAGTGGCAATGTGGAACTATCCAATTAGATTTCCAATTACCACAAAACTTTGATTTGACATATGTTGATGAAAATGGTGAAAAACAAAGACCAGTTATGCTTCATAGAGCTTTATTAGGATCTGTAGAAAGATTTATAGGTGTACTTACAGAACACTTTGCAGGTAGATTCCCACTATGGTTAAACCCTGAACAAGTAGTAATTATTCCTGTTTCTGATAAATTCCTAGATACAGCAGAAGATCTTAGAAAAGAAATAAAAGAAGCTGGATTTAGAGTAAGCATAGATGAACGTAGCGAAGGTGTTGGATATAAAATCAGACAAGCTCAATTAATGCGTGCAAATTATATGTTAGTAGTTGGAGAAAAAGAAGAAGAATCAAAATTACTAACAGTAAGAAATAGAGATGGAGAAGAAACTCCAGAAGTATCAGTTGAAAGCTTTATAGAAAAATTAAGTGAAGAAAGAGATAATAAGTCAGTAGATTCTATTTTTTAAAAAGAAATTTATGAAAAAAGTCTAGGAAAACATTCCTAGGCTTTTTTACTTTAGCAGGTCACTATTGACAGAATTTAGCCATTCGGGTTTATTATATAAGCTTAAATATAATTTATAATTATTTTTTTAGGGAGTTTTTATGGAAGAAATAAAAATAAATGAAAATAAGTTAGGGACAATGCCTATAAATAAACTTTTGTTAGAAATGGCCATACCAATGGTAATTTCTATGCTAGTGCAATCTATTTATAACATAGTAGACTCTATGTTCGTAGCTCAAGTATCAGAAGATGCACTAACAGCGGTTTCGCTAGCATTTCCCGTACAAAATATCTTAATTGCCTTTGGAGTAGGTATAGGAGTAGGAGCATCGGCTTTATTAAGTAGATTCTTGGGAGAAAATAACCGTGAAAAGGTAGGATCAGTTGCCCTCCACGGTGTAGCAATTTCTGGAATTACATATTTAGTATTTGCAATTATTGGATTATTGTTTACTAAAGGTTATGTAAACCACCAAGGACAAAATGCAGTGGTGAGCCAATATACCAAAGAATACCTATACATAGTAACAATTTTTAGTATAGGAATATTTTTTCAAACTCTTGCTGAGAAACTTTTACAAGCTACTTCTCTTACTAAATTTACAATGATTACTCAAATGTCAGGGGCTATATTAAATATAATACTTGATCCTATACTAATATTTGGATTATTTGGTTTTCCAAGATTAGAAGTAAAGGGAGCAGCCATAGCAACTGTAATAGGACAAGTATTTGGAGCTCTAGTAGGTTTTTATTTCAACAAAACTAAAAACCATGACATAAAGTTTACATCAAAAAAATTCAAATTCCATGGAGATATAGTAAAGCAAATATTTTGGATAGGACTTCCAACTATAGTAATGAATACTATAGGATCTTTAGTAGTATTTGCCCTAAACACTATTCTTAAAAGCTTTGGATCTAGTTCAATAGCAGCCTACGGAGTAATGTTTAAATTCCAATCATTTGCATTTTTACCAGTATTTGGTATCTCAAATGCACTAACAACTATAGTTTCATATAACTATGGCGCAAGGAAAAAAGATAGGATAAAAGAATCCATAGCCCTATCTATAAAAAGTTCCTTTGTTCTAATGGCTATAGCAGTATTAATAATGTGGATATTCCCGCAACAGCTACTAGGAATGTTTAATGCAACAGACAATATGATAGAAATCGGAGTGCCAATGATGAGGATAGTTTCTCTATCATATCTTGTAGCAGTTCCAGCTATAGTTGCAGTAGGAGGAGTTTTCCAATCCTTAGGAGATTGGCAAATAGCAATACTACAATCATTTTTAAGACAATTTATAATCCTTATCCCAATATTTTACCTATTATCAAGAACGGGAAATCTTAATGTAGCATGGTGGGCATTTTTCATTGCTGAATTTACAAACTCTGTTTTATGTATGTTTATACTAAGAAAGGAAATAAGAACAAAAATAGATGTCCTATAAGAATAAAAAAAGACAGTAGCTATAAGCTGCTGTCTTTTTTTGGAAAAAACTTGATTTTTTCTATATATAAGTAGTAGATGGATAAGAGCACAATAAAATAAACTTTACTCATTCCTAATAATAGAAGAACTCATTTGATGTGTTTGCCACTTTACTCCTCTTATAGCAACTCCCATTGTGTAAATATTTTCTGGTAGTGATATGTCGTTAATTGCATCTCCTATGTGTTGGAGGAGAGTGCAGTTTGCCTTTGCTGCTAGCGCTATTTGATGAATTGTATCTTTATCGGAGGTTGTGTCTATTGAGGACATTATTAGAACTTTTTTATCTATTTCTCTATTTTGATTGTAATCCCAAACATAGTACGATATTTTTTTAAAATCTTCTTCATTAAAGTGTGGGATGGTGTAAGGGGCTGGGATAAGTAATATATTTGTGCCAGCATTTATAAATTCTTTAGCAATTTCTATATTAATTACGGGTTCATCTGTGCCTGCAGCATGTATTTTGCCTGCTATTACAAGTTCTTTGAAATATTCTTTCACCTTTTAGTTAAGTGTATGTCATAATAATACACAAAAAAATCAGCAAGCTACCGCCTGCTGATTTCGTGTTTATTTTCGATTTTATTTATCTAATAATTTTACAAATTCATCGTGTACTGCTTGTACTTGTGGACCTATTATTACTTGGACTGCTTTTGGTCCTGGTTTGATTAGGCCTGCTACTCCTGCTGCTTTGATTTTTTCTTCATCAACTTTTGCTGGGTCTTTTACTGTAAGTCTTAGTCTTGTTGTGCAATAGCTTGTTGTATCTATATTTTCCGCTCCACCTAAGCCCTCTAATATTTTTCTAGTAGTATCAGAGTATGAACCTTTTACTGTAGCATTTTGTTCTGCTTTTTCCTCAGCTTCTGTTTTATCAGCTGTTGAAACTCTGCCTTTATCTTCTGTTTCTATAACTTTTGCATTATTTGCTTTTTGAGATTTTGCTGTTCTACCAGGAGTAGCTATATCCCATTTGTCGATTAATGCTTTAAATATTAAATAGTATAAAACAAAGAATACTAGACCCATGATAATTAAAATCCACATATTATTTCTCATAGGATTTTTAGATGATAGGAAAAAGTCTATAAGTCCTGCTGAGAATCCAAATCCTGCATAGGCTTGTAGTTTAGCTGCTACAAATACTGAAATACCTGTAAGTAATGCATGGATAAAATATAATTGTGGAGCTGCAAACATAAATGCAAATTCAAGAGGCTCTGTAACTCCTGTTAGGAATGACGCTAATGCACCTGCTATCATTAGAGCCTTGATAGTTTTTTTATTTTTTTCATCAGTTCTTTGAGCCATAGCAAGGGCTGCACCTGGCAAACCAAACATCATGATTGGGAAAAATCCTGCTTGATACATACCTGGATGATAAGTTGCAGTAATAGTGTCTTGAGCGTTGTTTAAGAAGTTTGGTATATCATTTACACCAACAAGGTCAAACCAGAATACTTGGTTTAATGCGTGGTGAAGACCTGTTGGGATTAAAAGTCTATTTGCAAAACCATAAATACCTGCACCTACCGCTCCAAGACCTAGTAAGAATTCACCAAATGTTGCTAGAGCTGAGTAAATTATAGGCCATAGGAACATTAAAATAAGTGAAGCAATTAGAGCGTAAAGAGATGCCATAATTGGCACAAGTCTTCTACCTGAGAAGAATGCTAAGAAATCTGGAAGACGTGTTTCGTGGAATCTATCATAAGCCTTACCACCTAAAACACCTGATAAGATACCGATTAAAACATTACCATTTCCGATTTTACTAAAGGCTGAGAATTGGAAAGGATCATTTGCTTGCCAAGCTTCCAAATCTAGACCGCGTAGTTGGGCAACAGTTTCTGGGGATAACATTTTTGAAAGTGTCAAAAATGCCACAAGACCAGCAAGAGCACTAGCTCCGTGATTTTCTTTGGCAATACCAAATGCAACACCAACTGCAAAAAGAATACCAAGATTATCCAAGATTGCCCCACCAGCTGAGATTAAAAATGCTGCAACAGGTGAGGAAGCACCCCAGCCATCTGGGTCAATTAGATATCCTATACCAAGAAGCAAGGCAGCCAAAGGCATAACCGCAACCGGTTGCATTAAGGATTGACCTAATCTTTGTAGTTTTTCTTTCATAAACTACCTCCTAATAAAAATTAATAATCCATAAATGATAAATAAAATCGTTTACATATTTATATTATCATAATTTCAAATATATGAAAATGTTTTTCTAAGCTTTTAATGAATTCCTATAAAAAGATAATCTAAAAACTTAACCTTGATCTTGTATAAAAATTCTCCTATTATAAATGTTGAAAGTACGCCTATGATAGTAATTACGAAAGGACTTGCATTTATTGCTGATTTTAATAATACATATATAACTTTATATGGGTAAAGATAGGCAAAAAATAGGTATCTTTGTCGATTTACACATTCAACATCCAAGCTTTGTTTAAGTATTAAGTAAGTTAAGATAATTGTAGAAAGATAAAAACCTGGATAGTAGTTTAGGTAAATATATAGGTAAATTTCTCCTGCTAAGAATAAAATACCTAAAAACAATAAAAAATTATTAAATTTTACTGCAGGTTTTATTCTGGCTGCCATTACAAAAAAGAAAAAATATACTAATAGATCTTTGTAATAAAAGTCAAAGGGAATTATATCACTATTTTGCATAACATAGTAGAGTATAAGAGCTGCTACTCCAAATCCTAAGCTAGCTTTGCCACCTACTATGCGGGATAAGACAATTTCTATTACAAAAAAGCAAATTACTACAAAAATCACATCATATAAATTTGTTATTACATAAAGTAAATCATGTAATCTTTGTTTTTCAAAAACAAATTTAAAGTCACGCATAAAAAATATTAAAAATCCACTAAATAAAATGAGTGGAATAGCCATTAGTAAAACTTTTTTAGTTTCCATAAAGGAAATTAAATATGACAAATAGCCTATCAAGTAACAATTGATAAGCATTAGCAAAACTTCTCCATTTACTTTCAAACTGTTAGCTAAAAATGGTATGAAAAATGAGAAGACTAAAAGTATTGAGGCTATTAAATCCATTAAATTAATTTTAAAACTTTTCATAATTCTATCTTATCATATTTATTAAAAATGTATAATACATGGTATAATTAATGTTGAAGAGGAAATTATGGCAAAAACAGCAAAAAAAGCAAGAAGAAATCATCATAAAAGATCAAAAAAGCGTAGCCTTTTCATATTTCCTTATGTGATTATGGCTCTAATTATAATTGGCATACCTTTTTGTATATATCAAATATATGTTTCTAATATAAATAGAACTGTAGATTCTCTAGAAACTGCAATAAAAACATATGATACTGAATATATAGAAGAAAAAACTGACCGACTTCCAATTATCCTTGATGTATTGAGGACTTCTTACTCAGATGATGGGCAAAAACAAAAAGATTTTTATGACAATAATTTTGAAAACTTACAAATAGAAATAGAAAATCAAGAAAAAAGACCACACGGTAAGGAAGTAAAACTTAAAATCACTAATGTAAATTACATAGATGTCTATGAAAAAATAGATGATAGTGAAGATGACGAGAAAATCCACGCTGATTATATGGCAGCTCTTTCAGATCCTAATCAGGAGAGAAATACTAGAGAAGCTACTATATTTTTAAATAGAAAATTAAACGGCTATAGTATAAGTGAATCAAGAGATTTTATAAACGCTATTTTAGGTGGGGCTTTGGAATATGCAGATGACTTTGATAAGGATAGCAAGGATTCTTCTGCACAGCCAACAGATACTATGAATGATGCAATAAAAGATAATTGACACGGAGATTTCCGTGTTTTTCTTTGATTAAAAATATAATTTAGTTATAATTATATTATTAAATATAACGGAGAAAAGAATGTTTGAAGATAATTTATCTATAAGGGAAACTAAAAAAGTTCAAAAAAATAGGAACGCAGTACTTGTAACAATTTTTCTACTTTTTATAGTAACTTTGCCTCAAATTTTGCTAGGAGTTATAGTAATACCTGGAGTACTCCAAGGAGTAAGGCCAGGGCCAGAGGAAATTGCTAGGCATATGTCAGCAGATGCTTATATACTAAGTGTTCTTTACGGGACGATTTTAGCAAGCATTTTATTTTACTTATTTGCAAGAAAATATCTAAATAGAAATAATGCTTCACTTGGTCTAAAAAGTAATGATAAGCTAAAAAACTATATAAAAGGGGCTATTATAGGTTTGATCATGATGACTGGTGTATTTTTGCAGCTAAAAATATATGACCAAGCTCAAATAAGTTTAAACTATAAAAATGTATCACCTGCAATATTTTTTGTATTTTTAATTGGATGGATGCTCCAAGGATTTAGCGAAGAATTGATGTGTAGGTCTATACTTATGAATTATTTTGCAGCATATAATGGTGTAAAGTCTGCAATTATTTCAAATAGTCTTATATTTGCCATTATGCACATAGGAAATCCTGGATTTGGATTACTTGCCTTTATAAATCTTTTTTTAATGGGGGTAATATTTTCGCTTTTATTTTACATATCAGATGATATATTTATGCCAGCTGCTGCCCATACATTCTGGAACTTTTCCCAAGCTAATATATATGGCATAAGCGTATCTGGACTTTCCCAAACCAGCACAAACCTTATAAAGACAAAACTTGTAGGGAATTCATATTTAACAGGAGGAGCTTTTGGAGTAGAAGCTAGCTTTCTAACTTTATGGATAGAAGTAATGGTAGTTATAATTTTTATAAATGCTGCTAAGAAAAAATCAAAGGAAGAAGCAAGCAAATTTTCTTTAGAAAATAATTAAAAGACTGGCTTATAGAAGATAATTCTGTAAGCCAGTCTTTTATTGAAATATAAATATTTATATTTTATTCCAAATTAGACCATCCAGCTTTTTTTATCAAATGTATTAGTAATGATAATATAACAGCAACGACTGAGGAAAGTACCATTCCGCTTAATTCTATAGATCCAAACTGAATTGCTAGTCCACTAAGTCCTGCAATAAATATTACAGACGTTAATATTAAATTATCACTTTTTGAATAATCAACCTTTTGATCAACTAAAAGTCTTATCCCACTTGTACCAATCATCCCATAAAGTAAAAATGTAACTCCACCTATAACATTGCCTGGGATGGTAGAAATAAGGGCGGATAGGGGCCCTATAAATGCCATTAAAATTGAAATTACAGCAGCAGTTCCTATTACCTTTATAGAATAAACTCCAGTTATGGCCATAACTCCAATATTTTCACCATAAGTTGTAGTTGGAACACCACCAATTAATCCGGAAAGTGCAGTGGAAAAGTTATCTGCAAATATAGAACGATGAAGACCTGGGTCTTTTAATAAATCCTCACCAATAATATTGCTAGTAACAACTTGGTGGCTAATATGCTCAGCGGCAATTACAAGTAAGACAGGGAGCATAGCAAAAATTGCTTCTGGTGAGAATTTGGCCAGCTGAAATTGTGGGAGAGTAAAAAAGCTTGCTTCACGAACAGGAGTTAAGTCTACTTGACCGTTAAAATAAGCTACGATGTAGCCGACAATAATTGCAATTAATATAGGAATAGTAGACATAAAACCTTTAAACATTATCGAGCCCAAGATTGCTGTAAGAAGGGTGACTAAAAACACTAGCCAATCAGCACTTGTAACAGTATCAGTCATAAGATTTGCACCGATAGTCCCGCCAGAAACAGTATTTGCCGCAAGCTCAAAACCAATTAGAGCTACAACCGCACCCATAGCAGCTGGTGGCAGCACTACATCTATCCAAGATGTGCCAAATTTATAAATTATATAAGAAAGCAAACACCCTAAAATACCAACAGCTACAAAAGCCCCTTGGGCATATTCAAATCCTTGAGACTCTATAATAGCAATACCTGGTGCAAGAAAAGCAAAAGAAGATCCCAAATATGCTGGAGCCTTGCCCTTAGTTATCAAAATAAAAAGTAAAGTACCAATACCATTCATCAAAAGAACAATGCCGGGATTGATGCCAAATAATATAGGAACCAAAACAGATGCACCAAACATAGCAAAAGTATGCTGCAAGCCTAAAGGAATTAGCATCTTTTTAGGGACATCATCACTGACATTATAAATTCTCTTTTTATCATTCATCAAAAACCTCCTTATTTTATTCCAAATCTTCAATATTTTAGAACACTTTTGGAAAAATGTCAAATTTTTTATATAATGTAAATAAAAAAACATTGCTAATTATTTGAGCAAACGTTGTTTTTGAGTTATATTTTCTTTTTTGGATAATATAAAAAATACTTGAAAAGTAATTTCAATTTAGATAAATCAATATGCTATAATATATTCAGAAAGGAGAAAATATGGATAGAAAAAACGTTATCATAAACTTAGATTTAAAAAATCAAGATGATGTCTTAGATTATTTATCTAAAAAAGCGTGTGAGTTAGATATAGCTATTGATGCAGAAAGTATTAAAACTGATTTGATTAATAGAGAAAAAGTAATGAGCACTGCTTTAATAGAACCTCTTGCCATACCACATTCTAAAAGTAAAAATGTCTTAAAAAATACAATTATATTTTTAAGATTAAATGACTTTATTGATTGGTCTGATTCTAAGGTTAATATTATAATTGGTATTTTTAGTAAAGAAGAAGGTGGAGAGCATATCAATACTTTAGCAAATCTATCAAGAAAATTAATTGATAAAGAATTTTTAAAATTTTTACAGACAGCAAGTAAGGACGAAATTTACGAAAATTTAAAGGAAGTAGGGGAATAATATGAAAAAATTTGTTGGTTTATGTGCTTGTACAATGGGACTTGCTCACACATTTATGGCAGCTCAATCAATGGAGGATGAAGCTAAAAAAAGAGGATATGAAACAAAAGTTGAAACTCAAGGATCAGATGGGATTCAAAATGAATTGACAGCAGAAGATATTGCTAATGCAGATATAATTTTATTATCCACAGCTATTACTCCACAAAATATGGAAAGATTTGAAGGATATGAAATATATGAAGTTCCTTTAGCTGAAGCTATTAAAGATATTAAAACAGTTTTTGATGATATAGAAGAAGATTTATCTATAAATTAGGAGGATGATATGCCGGTTACTAAAAGAACGGTTGGAGATAGCAATGGCACAGTAAAAAAATCAACAGTTACAAGTAAAAATTCTAATTCAAAGTTTAGTCAATTTCAAAAACATCTAATGACAGGTATTAGCTATATGATTCCTGTTTTGATAATGGGTGGGTTATTGGGAGCCTTATCACAGTTAATACCTTATATGTTTATGGGAATTGATCCTTCAATGTCTATAGTAGATGCTATTAATACTGGTTCTTATACTGTTAGTTCAGAAAACTTACTGAAATTTGCTTACATACTGCAAACATTTGGCTTTACATTATTTGGATTTGCTATACCTATATTTGCAGCTTTTGCAGCCCAATCTATCGGAGGTAAAACTGCTCTTATTTGCGGATTTATTGGTGGTGTAGTTGCAAATAATCCTATAGAAACATTAACTATGGTAGATGGAGCTTATGAACCAGTAGCACCAGCACCATCAGGATTTTTTGGAGGTTTATTAATAGCCTTTCTAATAGGATATTTTGTTAGATTTCTAAATAATCATATAAAAGTAAGTCATAACTGGATGGCATTTAAAACAACATTTTTAATACCTTTAATATCAGTATTGGTTACAATGATACTAATGATTTATGTAATTACCCCTATAGGATCTTCATTAAATCAATCTGTGGAAAGTTTATTAACCAGTGCTGGAAAAAGTGGAGGAATAGTCTATGCAATATTACTTTCTCTAACTACCGCATTTGACCTAGGAGGTGCAGTTAATAAGGCTGCAGGTTTTGTTGCTACAGGTCTTGCTGTAGACAGAATAATGCCACTTACAGCCAGAGTTATTGCAATAGTAACTCCATCAATTGGTCTTGGTTTAAGTGCTCTTTTAGATAAATACATTGTAAAAAGAAGAGTTTACGATAGGCAACTACGAGAAGCAGCTAAAACATCTATATTTTTAGCTTTTATGGGCATAAGTGAGGGTGCTATTCCCTTTGCCTTAGAAAATCCTGCATTTACTGTTCCTTTATATATGATTGGTGCTTTAATTGGAGCTTTAGTTGGTGTTGGCTTTGGGGCTGTACAATGGTTCCCAGAATCGGCTATTTGGGCGTGGCCACTAGTTGAAAATATAGTTCCATATGTAGCAGGGATTTTGGTTGGATCTATGTTTATTGCTATTGTCAATATTTTTTATAGAAACAATCAAATTAAAAAAGGTAAATTGGTGGTTCAAGAATGACTGATATAAAAGTAATAGCTCACACCCATTGGGACAAGGAATGGTATTTTACAGATAATAGATCAATGGTTTTTTCACTAATTGATTTTGACGAAATAATTGATTACTTATCTAATCATGATGATATCAGCACATTTTTACTTGATGGTCAGACATCTATAATCGAAGATTATTTACGCTATAGATCTGAAAATAAAGATCAACTTAAAGAACTTATATCTAAAGGTAAAATTATTACAGGACCATGGTACACACAAAGTGACACTTTAGTCATATCTGGAGAAAGTTTGATAAGAAATTTACAAATTGGTATGAAACAAGCTACAGATTTAGGAGGCTATCAGTCTATAGGTTATCTTCCAGATAGCTTTGGTATGAGTGAACAAATGCCATTATTATATAATCAAATGGGTTTAAAATATGCTTTTTTTAGAAGAGGTATAGCTGATCATTTGATTAAAGATAGAGAATTTAATTGGATTAGTCCAAGTGGTGAAAGTGTTAAAGCATTTAATTTATACCACTATGGAATTATGGCATATCCACCAAATGAAGATGATGGATCATATATTGAGGAACTTGTAGATAAATTAAAAAAATTTGGGAATAGAAAACCATATATTTTATTTAACGGTGAAGATCAAAAACCAATCAGAAAAAATATAGCAAAAATAATCCAAAATAGTGATTATGATATAGAGATAGATTCTCTAGAAAATTCACTAGATGAAGTTTTTGCAAATGCAAATGATTTGGCAGACTACACTGGAGAGTTTACCTTTGGACAACATTCAAGAATCCATAAAAGTATATTTTCTACAAGAGCAGACTTAAAAATTAAACATAACAGACTAGAAAGATATTTATCAGAGTTTATTGAGCCTTTAAGTGCCATAAGTTATAAACTTGGCTTAAGATATGAAAAAGAACTGATAGAAGAATGTTTTAAGTTAATGTTGCTTAACTCGGCTCATGATAGTATTGGCATGTGTAACTCTGATAAGACTAATAATTTTATAGAGAATAGGTACGATAAAGTTAATGATATTTCAAGCAATCTTGCTGATTCTATAATGAGAAGGATTGGAGATGGAGTAAGTTTAAGTCCATTTAGTTTTCAAGTATATAACACTCTTCCATATGAAAGAGAAGAGTATATAAAATGTGACATTTTAACACCATTTAAAGATTTTATAATTAAAAGAGATGGGAAAGATATTGCTTTTGAATTAATAAACATACAAGAAGATCAAACAAATTTGGATAAGTCTATTAAAGAAATAGGTGTAAATAATAAAATATCAAGTGGTTTAAACTTATATGATAAAATTTATCGTGCTAAAATCTTGATAAAAGATAGGATAATTCCTATGGGCTACCAAACTTATGAGATAAAAAATAGTTCTAAAAATCAACTAAAAGATTTATTTTCCTATGATAAATTTATAGAAAACGAGTTTTATAAGATACATGTAAATGACAATGGTCAAATTATTATTGATGGAGATTCAAATATAAATAAAATATACCTTGAAGATAATGCAGACGAAGGTGATAGCTACGATTATTCTTCAGTTGACAAAGACTTATTTATTTCAGAAGGTAAGGTTTTAGATATAAAAGTTAAAAAAAGTGATATGTACCAAAATATAAGTTATAAATTAATAAGAAAAGTTCCTTATGATTTAAAAAATAGACAATCAAGAATTTTAGATAATGAACTTATATCTTACCTATCAATAACTCTTTATAAGTCTAAAAAATATATAGAATTAAATTATAAAACAAATAATAACGTTATAGAACATAGAGATAGGGTAGTTGTAGATACAAAAATAAAAACTACTAGTTCAATTGCTGACCAACAATTTGGGACTATTGTTAGAGAAACTGATTATAGTAAATACAAAAATTGGCTAAAAGAAGGCTGGGATGAAAAACCTAGAGGAATTGAACCTATGATTTCTTTTGCTGCGCTTGACTCAAATCAAACTGTTTGCGGTGTATCAGATGGTGTAAGAGAATATGAAATTTTAGATAATAATAAAATTGCTTTTACTATGTTTAGGTCAGTTCCTTATTTAGGAAAAGCAAATTTAAATGATAGACCAGGTAGAGCTTCAGGAGTCCACGAGATACAAATGGGTCACGCTTTATTAGACACAGAAATAGAAACAACACTTTATATATGTGATATAGAAAATGATTACTTTAAAATGCATGATTTTTCTAAAAAAGTTTTAAATAAAGCTATTTCTTATCAAGCAGGAGAAATATATGATAATACAGACCATTTTGTAATCAGTAAAAATTATAATTTCCAAAGCAATTACTCACTATTAGAAGTTGATGGCGCTATTTTTTCTAGCTTAAAGCAAGCTACTAATGATAATGATTTAATACTAAGATTATATAATCCATATAGAGATAAGGATATTAATTTTAAAACTAATATTGATAAATTAGACTTTGTTAAAGCTGATGAAACAAGTAAAGATCAAGCAAATAATTTCATCAGACCATGTGGGATAAAGACTATAAAAATAAAAAATCAGTAGTATAAAAATAAATAAAATTGATTAAAAAATCGACTTTCAAAAGCTAATTTGAAGTTTTTGAAGTCGTTTTTTTTCAATTAAAAATTTAATTTTTTAATTAAAATATCTTTACAAAATAGAGAATTGACAGTAACATATATATAATTTATGAAAAGATAAGGAGATTTTTATGGAAAAACAAACTCACAAAAAATCGCACTTGACTAGGAATATTTTTATCGCCTTAGTCGCTGCAATTGTTCTTGGTTTGCTACTACAAAGTCAAGCTGAATTTTTAAACACTTATATTAAACCAATCGGAGATATTTTTCTAAACTTATTAAAATTTATTGTTACACCTATTGTTTTATTTTCTATTATGGGTGGAATTATCTCTATGAAAGATATTAAAAAAGTTGGCGAAGTAGGTGTTTTTACTATTATTTATTATTTTTTCACCACTGCTTTTGCAATCACAATTGGTCTTGTTTCTGCTAATATCGCAAAAAGATTTTTCCCTATTATTGCTACAACAAATCTTGAGTATTCTCTTGAGAATGAAGTGTCTTTGATGGATACTTTTGTAAATATTTTCCCAAATAACTTTTTAGCTCCTATTGTCGAGGCAAATATGCTTCAAATCATTGTTATGGCTATTATTCTTGGTTTTTCTATACTTTTAATTGATAAAAACAAACAAGCTAAAGCTATAGATGCTATAGATATTGTAAATGACATCAATATGAAAGCTATGGAACTTATTTTAAAACTTTCTCCAATTGGAGTTCTTACTTTATTAATGCCTGTAATTGCTGAAAATGGACCTATGATTATCGGTTCTCTTGCAAGCGTGCTTTTAGTTGCATACTTAGCTTATATTTTCCATGCTGCTATTGTCTACTCATTTACAGTAAAGACTATGGCAGGTATTAGTCCTATAGAGTTTTACAAAACTATGGCTTCAGCTATGATGTTTGCTTTTTCATCTGCATCTAGTATGGGTACTTTGCCAATAAATATGAAATGCTGCGAAGAACTTGGCGCAGACCATGATGTAACAAGTTTTGTATTGCCTTTAGGTGCTACAATAAATATGGATGGCACTGCAATTTATCAAGGTGTTTGTGCAGTGTTTATTGCTTCTTGCTATGGTATTGATATTACTTTAGGACAAATTATTACTATAGTTTTAACAGCTACTCTTGCATCAATTGGTACAGCTGGTGTTCCAGGATCTGGTATGATTATGCTTGCTATGGTTTTACAATCAGTTGGACTTCCTGTTGAAGGTATTGCTCTTGTTGCAGGTATTGATAGAATATTTGATATGGGTAGAACTACTTTAAATATCACAGGAGATGCTACTGCAGCTTTAATCAACTCAGCAAGACTTAGAAGAAAAGGGAAAATAGCATAAAATTTTATAAATAAAAAACAAGCCCCAAAAAAGGGCTTGTTTTTTGTTTGATAATTATTATGGTCTTGTATTTTTAATAGTTTCTACTGAGTGATTCCATTTTTCTTGTTCTATTTCGTTAAGCTCTAATAAAACTTCTCTTATTATTCCATCTTTACCAACTACTGCTGGATGTCCTATATAACAACCTGCTTCGCTAGAGTATGAGGAAACCGGTAGGATTGTTTTACTATCATTGAAGATAGTTTCTACTATGATTGCAGCAGCATTTGCTATACCATATGATGTATACCCCTTGCCTTTTATAATTTCGAAAGCTTTCATTCTTGAAGCTTCTTCTATTTGATCAAAAGTTTTTTCATCTAGGATTTTATTTATAGATTTAGACGCTATAGAAACTTTTGACCAAGCTATAAATTGGCTATTACCATGTTCTCCAATTACATATCCATCTATAGAATTTGGGTCAAGTCCTACATACTTTGCTACTGCATTTTTCATTCTAGCAGTATCAATAACTGTACCGGTTCCTATAACTCTTTCTTTTGGTAGATCTGTTAGTTTCTGCATGTATTCAGCTATGACATCGCATGGATTTGTTATGGAGACAATAATACCTTTAAATCCAGAATCTTTAATGATAGGAGCCCATTCTTCTACACAAGTTTTTGTATATTTGAATTCTTCCAGTCTATCGCTATTATTTTGTAAGATAGTAATATCACCAGGAGCAAAGATTATTATGTCACTATCAACTAAATCTGATTTTTCTCCAGCTAATAATTCTATATTTCCGTTACGTCTTACCATGCCATCTCTAAGATCGTTTATTTCTGCATTAACTAGTCCATCTTTTTTATCAAATAGAGCAATTTCATCACATAGCTTTCTCTCGACTAGGGTGTGGGCTACAGTAGCTCCAACATTTCCTAAACCGATAATTGATACTTTTTTCATTATTCCTTCTTTCTATCTTTTCATAAATTATATATATTATTTATTATAGAACAAATTTAAAAAGATTAACAGTGTAAATTTACACGGTTAACCCTTTTTTTAAAAATTATTTGTTTTCGTAACCAGGTTTACCAAGTAGCTTAAACATTTGTGCCTTGTATTCTTCAACACCTGGTTGATTAAATGGATTTATACCCATCATGTATCCACTTACACCAACTGTTATTTCAAAGAAATAAAATAATTCTGCAAGAGTTTTTGCACTTACATTTTCTATTTTGATTCTAATATTTGGAACATTTCCTTTTACGTGAGCAATAGTTGTTCCTTCCATAGCTTGAGTATTTACATAATTCATGGTTTTGCCAGCCAGGTAGTTTAAGCCATCTAAATTATCGATATCTTCTTTTATCTCAATATCATTATCGTAATTTTCAATTTCTAGAACTGTTTCAAAAAGATTTCTTCTGCCATCTTGGATCATTTGTCCTAAAGAATGGAGATCTGTTGAGTTATTTACTGAAACTGGGAATAGACCCTCTCCGTCTTTTCCTTCTGATTCAGCAAATAATTGCTTCCACCATTCTGCAATGTATTGGAGTTTTGGTTCGTAATTTACTAAAACTTCGATAGCTTTGCCATCTTCATAAAGCATATTTCTAATTGCTGCATATTTTATGGCATCGTTATTTTCAAAATCGGCTTTGGTGTATTTTTCTCGTCCAGCTTTAAATCCAGCCATAAATTCGTCAATATCGATCCCGTTTGCTGCTAGGGGCAAAAGTCCAACTGCAGAAATGACTGAAAATCTACCACCTATATCATCTGGCACTACAAAAGTTTGGTAACCTTCTTTTGTTGCGAGGTCTTTTAAAGCACCTTTTTTTCTATCAGTTGTAGCATAAATACGGTCTTTTGCTTCTTCTTTGCCGTATTTCTCTTCTAAGGCCTCTTTCAAAAATCTAAAGGCAATAGCTGGCTCTGTTGTTGTACCTGATTTTGAAATTACATTTAATGAGTAATCTTTATCTTTTAGATAATCCAAAAGTTCTGCCATATATTGACCGGAAATTTGGTTGCCGGCATAGATTAGCTTTACTTTTTTGTTTGATTCAAAATAATTATCTAAAGCAAAATCTATAGCCTTAATTCCAAGATATGATCCGCCGATGCCGATTGAAACCAAAACATCGCTATCGGATTGGATTTTTTCTGCTGCTTTTTTTATTCTATCAAATTCTTCTTTGTCATAGTCAACCGGTCTATCAATCCAGCCTAAAAAATCTGCTCCTTCACCTGATTCATCCATAAGTGTATCAAAGGCATCTAAAGCTTTTTGCTTATAGTTATCCAGTTTATCAAGATTTACATTTGTGTAATCAACTTTCATTATTATCCTCCGTAAAAACTATATTCTTCTTTATTATATACCCATAGCCATAATAGTTAAAATTTTTATAAAAAAGTATCTTATGATAATATATGAAAGGATTTAGACTTTGTTGACATAAAAATTTATAATATCTATAATAATGATAAGTTAGGCAAATATGCAAAAATGGGAAGGATTTATGAAAAAACGTGTTTTATTAACAGGAGGAGCAGGATATATCGGCAGCCATACAGCCGTAGAACTTTTGGAAAACGGCTATGAAGTTATTGTCTACGATAATTTATCTAATTCTTCAAAAATAGCCCTAGATAGGGTAGAAGAAATAACTGGAAAAACTTTAACTTTCTATAAGGCTGATATACTTGATACAGAGTTTTTAAAAAAAGTTTTAATAGATGAAAAAATAGATGTTGTAATCCACTTTGCAGCTTTAAAAGCTGTAGGTGAGTCAGTAAAAAAACCACTAAAATATTACCACAACAACCTTACAGGTACTTTAAGCTTACTAATGGCCATGGAAGAAGTAGGATGTAAAAATATTATATTTAGCTCATCTGCAACAGTATATGGTGATCCTGAAAAGACGCCGATTACTGAAGATCAGCCAAAAGGATTTTGTACTAACCCTTACGGATGGAGTAAGTCTTTTATGGAGCAAATAATGATAGACTTGCACACAGCTAATCCAGATTTTAAAGTTGTTTTGTTGCGCTACTTTAATCCTATCGGTGCTCACAAATCAGGATTAATTGGTGAAGATCCACAAGGCATACCAAATAATTTATTGCCATATATTTCTCAAGTTGCAGTGGGAGAACTAGAATATGTTCATATCTTTGGAGATGATTATAAAACCCACGATGGAACAGGAGTTCGTGACTATATCCACGTTGTAGACCTAGCTAGAGGACATGTAAAAGCAGTAGAAAATATTGAAACTCTAAATGGAGTTGAGATTATAAATCTAGCAACAGGCAAGGGATACTCAGTATTTGATGTTATAAAAGCTTTTGAAAAAGTAATAGGAAAAGAAATTCCTTATAAAGTTGAAGATAGACGCCAGGGAGACATAGATGAGTCATTTGCAGATGCATCAAAAGCTAAGAAAGTTTTAGGCTGGCAAGCAGAATACGACATAGAAAGAATGTGCGAAGATGCATGGAGATGGCAAAAAAATAACCCCCATGGTTATCAGAGAAAGGAAAAAATATGAAAACTACCCTAGTAGTCATGGCAGCAGGAATTGGCTCGAGATATGGGGCAGGTATAAAACAACTTGCGAAAATGGATGAAAATGGCTATACAATTATAGACTATTCCATTTATGATGCCAAAGAAGCTGGTTTTGACAAAGTAGTCTTTATAATTAGACCAGATATAAAAAAAGATTTCAAAGAGATAATAGGCGATAGGATTTCAAAAATTATAGAAGTAGACTACGCTTATCAAACACTAGACTTAGGAGAAAAATACCAAGTACCATCAGACCGTAAAAAACCTTGGGGAACAGTTCATGCAGTTTTGGCAGCCAAAGATTTAGTAGATGAACCATTTTTAATAATAAACGCAGATGATTATTATGGTAAAAATGTATTTAAAGATTTTCACAAATTTTTAACAGATACCAATAATCAAAAAAAAGGTAAGCTACAAATTGCCATGGCCGGTTATAAATTAAAAAATACACTTTCAGATAACGGTTCAGTCACTCGTGGAGTATCTGTGGGTAACAAAGACAATAAATTAGTAAAAATTATCGAAACCCATGAAATAGCTTTAGAAAAAAATGGCAAAATATCTAGCAAAGAAAACTTAGACAGTGATCTATTAAATTTAGAAACAATAGTTTCAATGAATATGTGGGCAACCTTCCCAAGATTTATAGACCTTTGCCAAGAATATTTTGAAAAATATTTAGAAAAAAACAAAAACAATTTAGAAGAAGCAGAATATGTCTTACCAGAAATGATAGGTGAATTTTTACAAGAAGATATTGCACAAATAACTATATTGCCAACAAATGATAAATGGATAGGCATCACCTATAAAGAAGACCTAGAACCTGCTCAAGAAGAATTCAAAAAAATGTTAATAAATAAAGACTATCCAGAAAATATTTGGAAGTAAAATTAGAAAAAAGTCCTTTAAATAGGACTTTTTTTATTTAGTGTAGAAAAAGGATTAGTAATGATAATCATTATTCATCATACTAAAATATTTAGAATAAAATTTGACAAAGTTTTCTTCTAATTATATAATCATTATAGAAATTACATAGTAAAAAATTATTCCAGGAGGAAATACATATGAGTTTAAAAGGTACAAAAACAGCACAAAACTTAATAACATCATTTGCAGGTGAAAGCCAAGCAAACATGAGATATACATTAGCAGCAAAAGTTGCTAAAAAAGAAGGATACGTTCAAATTTCAAGAATTTTTGAAGAAACAGCAATGAATGAAAGAGAACATGCTGCAAGATTTTTTAAATTCTTAAGAGAAGAATACAAACTAGAAGAAATCGAATTAAACGAAAACTATACAAAATGGCCAGTAGTATGGCATGATACATTAACAAACCTTCAAGGTGCAATCGATGGAGAAAATGACGAAGCAGAAAATATGTATCCATCATTTGCAGATGTTGCAGAAGAAGAAGGTTTCCCAGAAATCGCAAGTGCATTTAGAAACATTGCAAAAGTAGAAGAAGCACACAGAAATAGATATCAAAAATTACATGATAATGTAGAAAATGGTACAGTATTCAAAAAGACGAAAAAGTTATTTGGATGTGTGGAAACTGTGGTTTCTTAGTAGAAGCAAAAGAAGCTCCAAAAATCTGCCCAGCATGTGCACACCCACAAGAATACTTCGAAGTAGCAAGATTTAATTACTAAAATAAATAAAAAAGCAAGCCTGTTTTATTTGGGTTTGCTTTTTTTGATTTAATTTTAACTGCTATTATCCAAGCAATAAAAATATAAGATATTTTATATAATAAGTTAAATAGTATAATAATAAGATAAAGTTAAGCGGAATGTTTCTATAATAGTATATAAATTACATTCCGCTTAAAATAATATTCAATTTGTTTAAGTTTTACAAGCTTATTTTTAAATTAACTTAATGTTTAATTTTCTAAATCTTCCAAAACATTTTTCATTTTTTCTTTATCATCTAAGGCTATAAATTCATTTACTTTTTCTTCTGTGTCAAATTCTGTAGCTAATTTTGCCAGAATATCTAAGTGTTCGTCTCCTTTTCCAGCAATACCGATGATTAATTTTACATTTTCGTCATTCCACTTTACACCGTTTTTGCAAACTAAAATTACAAGTCCTGTTTTTAGAATCTCGTTTTTATATTCAAATGCTCCATGAGGGATAGCAAGACCATTGCCCATGTTGGTGTGGAATTCTTTTTCCTTTTCAATCATACCATCTAAATATCTCGGTGTAGTATAAGCACCATCTACGAAGAGTTTATTAATTAATCTTAAAGCCTCCTCACGTGTTTTAATATCATCTGAAATTATGATATTTTCTAATGGAAGTACATTAGCTTTTTTACTATCTGTAGCTTGATTATTATTTTTGCTTGGCTCATAATTTACACTTTCATCTTCTGATATATATTTTTTGTTTACATCATTGTTTTCTTTTACAACCTTCACTACATCATTAAATTCTGGTGGGTTAATGTAGGAAGAAATAGACATATGATATTTTTCTGGCTTTGCTTTCATAGCAAGCTGTGTAAGCTCTTTGTGAGTTACAACTATATCTGCATCATTTGGAATATTTTGTAAAGCAGTGTGAACAACTTCGATATTATATCCAGCTTCTTTTAATTTCTTTTTAAGGGATGATGCACTCATTGCAGAAGAACCCATACCCGCATCACAAGCTACAACTATTTTTCTAATAGGACCGTTAATTGTATTATTATTTTCAATTACATTTATACTTGAAGTGGATCCGTCAGAATTTACAACTACTTCTTCTTCCACATAATTTTTGTAATATTTTTTTACAAAAATAGAAGCAACTAGGAAAGTTACTAAAGCACTAACACCTACCGTTAAAATGGCACCCAGGTATTTGCCTTTTGGGGTAAGAGCAAAGACTGAAATAATTGATCCCGGAGATGGGGTATATACTGGTCCATAATTTGTAATTTGCATGGTAATTATAGCTGCAATACCACCTGCTATATCTGCAAGGATTAAAAGTGGGTTAGCTAGTACATAGGGGAAGAATATTTCGTGGATTCCACCTAAAAAGTGGATTATCAAAGCTCCAGGTACTGTTTCTTTCATTTCTCCTTTACCAAAAAACCAATAAGCAAGTAGGATTCCAAGACCGATTCCAGGATTTGGTATAATCATAAATAGTGGTGAAAAACCTTGACTAGCTACTTGTTCAAGTCCGATTGGAGCAAGTATTCCGTGGTCAATTACGTTATTTAAAAATAATACTCTGGCAGGTTCTATAAATATTGCGGATAGTGGTAACAATTTGTGATCCATTACCCAAAGTACACCGTTTGAAAGGCCTGTAGTAATTCCTTCCATAATAGGCTCAATAAATAAAAAAGATAGGATACAGAAAATTCCACCAATGATACCTAGAGAAAAGTTATCTACTATCATTTCAAAACCTGCATGGACTTTACCATCTATGGCTTGGTCAAATTTTTTGATAATCCAACCGCCAAGAGGTCCCACAATCATAGCGCCCAAAAACATTGCAACGTCAGCACCAACTATTAATCCAAAAGTAGCAAGTGCTCCTGCGACACCACCTCTTTTGCCATAAACTAATTCTCCACCTGAGTAACCGATTAAAATTGGTAAAAGATTTTGTAAAAGTGGATCTTTTAATTGGATGATTTTTTCGTTTGGATGCCAGCCAGTATCTAAAAATATAGCGGTGATAAGACCAAAGGCTATAAAAGCACCTATATTTGGTATTACCATACGGGATAAGTAACCCCCAAACTTCTGGAATTTAGCTTGAAATCCTGAAGCTTTTTTTGTATTTACTTGTGTGTTTTCCATACTCTTCCTCAGTAGCCTTAATTATCTAAATCTTCTTGGTTAAATTTATTCCATGGAATATTTAACTTTGCACCATTTGCAATCATGTTATAAATGTGCATTAAAAGTGGGAATTTATCTTTTTTAACTTCGTCTTTATCAGCTAAAACTGTAATAGCTTCTCCCATTCTTTTTGCAATCACAACTGATTCTAATGTTACTCCAGCAAGTTCCTCCATAGCTTTTTCATAAGAATAGCCACGACCTAAAAGTGTACCGATTCTTCTGGTTCTACCACCAAAAATTGTTACATATAAGTCACCAACACCAAGTTCAAGTTGATTTTTATCCCCATTAACAAGTTCTAATAGATCACCCATTTCGCGAGTTGATTGAGCAAATAAAGCTGCTTGTGGATTATAGTGGTTTACTCCTTCTTTGCCTTCTTCAGTTTCTGCAATGCCAACTGCAAGAGAAACTGCTAGGGCATAAGCATTTTTAAGGGCAACAGAAAGTTCTACTGCGCGTACATCTTTGCTGATTGAAACGTGGTAATAATCATTGGCAAAGGTATCTCTAAAGAATTTTAAATCGTCAATATTTGTCCCGCAAAAACCTACTAGAGAATGGTGTTTGTCTGCTAGCTCATAGGAAGTACATGGGCCACCTACTGCACAAATATCTCTTTTTATACCTTTTTTAGCAAGTTCTTCTTCCCAATATTCTGGATAAGACAAAAGTGAACCGTCTTCTTTGTTTATCATTCCTTTAGTAACTGATAAGACTGGAAGTTTTGGGTCTAATTTTGGATATATTTCTTCTAAAAACCAATCTACACCGAAAGAAGAAACTCCACAGATAACTGCATCTGCACCGTCTAAACCTTCTTCTAATTCATCATAGTAATACCATTTAAATCCATCTGGTAATTGTCTTTTCATATTTAAATGGTAACCATCTTCTTTGGCTCTTTTTACTATTTCATCATCTAAGTGGGTACCTACTATTCTTATTTCGTGTCCATTATCATAAGCTGGAACAGCTAAGGCTGATGCCATCATTCCAGCACCTATAAATGTTAAAGTTGTCATAAATCCTCCTAAAATATTGTTAAAAGTTAAAATAGATACTTATTGAAAATTGCCTATTTTATACCTTTTATTAAAAAATATTATAACAAAATGTAAATGCCTAAGCAAACATTTTCATGATAAGTTGTGGTTATTTGATGTTATATTTATAGTTATTTTAATATATTTATAACAATAAAAAATATCGTAGTAAAGGTATAAAGCAGAACTTAAAAAGGTATAATATAAGTAAATATCTTTAAGAGGAGGATAAGATGACAGAGAAAAAATCTGCTAGATCTAAAGTTCAAAATTTTGGATCATTTTTATCGAGCATGGTAATGCCGAATATAGCAGCCTTTATAGCGTGGGGCTTTTTAACCGCACTTTTCATACCAGATGGATGGATTCCAAATGAAAATTTTGCGACCTTAGTAGACCCTATACTAATTTATGCTATACCAATGCTTATTGCTTATACTGGAGGAAATATCGTTAACCCACGTATGGGTGGTGTTGTTGGAGCTATTGCAACTATGGGAGCAATAGTTGGGAGTGAGCAAAAAATGCTTGTTGCTGCTATGGTTTTAGGACCACTTTCAGCATGGCTTCTTAAAAAAATCCAAGATGCCTACGACGGACATGTAAAAAGTGGTTTTGAAATGCTTGTTAACAATTTTGTTGCAGGATTTCTAGCTCTTGGACTTTCACTTTTTGCTTATGTGGCTATAGCACCGGTTATGGAAGGATTACTAAATATACTTTCAACTGGAGTAGATTGGTTAGTTCAGAGACGTTTATTGCCATTAGTTCACATATTTGTAGAACCAGCAAAAATTTTGTTTTTAAATAATGCTATTAACCATGGTATTTTTACACCAATAGGATTGAATCAAGTAGAAAAGGCTGGTAAGTCAATGCTATTTATGATTGAATCAAACCCAGGACCTGGTTTTGGAGTTTTGCTTGCCTATATGATTGCAGGTAAGAAAAATGAGAAAGCATCAGCATTTGGTGCTTCAATTATCCAAGTATTTGGCGGTATCCATGAAATATATTTCCCATATATACTTATGAATCCAAAACTTTTAATTGCTACAATTTTAGGTGGTATGAGCTCTACATTCCTATTAGAATTGCTTAATGGTGGGCTTGTAGCATCACCATCTCCAGGATCACTTATATCTTGGATATTACTAACCCCTAAAGGATCATATTTACCAACAATAATTGCCTTTGCCGTTTCAACAGTAGTTTCTATGATTGTTGCTCTTCCTATAATCAGAAATGCCAAAGATACTGGTAAATCATTGGATGAAGCAACAAATGACATAAAAGATACAAAAGCAAACAAAACTGTAGCAAAAAGACCAGCAAATACAAACCTTGCTGATACAAAGAAAATTATTTTTGCATGTGATGCTGGAATGGGATCATCCGCTATGGGAGCTAGTATCTTAAAGAAAAAAGTTAAGGAAGCGGGACTTGATGATATAGAAGTAAGAAATGTAGCTATTCCACAAATCCCAGATGATGCTGATGTAGTAATCACACACGAAGATTTAACAGAACGTGCTAAACAAAAAAATAATAATGCTTACCATGTTTCAGTTAAAAACTTTATGCAAGCTCCAGAATATGATCAGCTAGTTACTGATATTAAAGAAGCCAGAGCCAATGGAGAAGCTAAAACAAAATCAACAGAAAAAATAGAAAATCAAACGGTAAGTCCTGATAAAGAGGAAGTAGAAACTGTAGTTTACAGTGCAGATGGCAAAAAAATATCAGATAAAAAAATAGAAGAGAAAACTAATAATAATTCCTCAGTTCTTAAAAAAGAAAACATTCTTTTAAATCAAAAATTTAATTCAAAAGAAGAAGTTATCAAAAAAGTGGGTAAGATTATGCAAGAATCAGGATATGTAGATAGTGAGTATACAAAAGGTATGCTTCAAAGAGAAAACGAAGCTCCAACCCACTTTGGAATAGGACTTGCTATCCCTCATGGTACAAATGAAACAAAATCAGCAATTAAAAAATCTGGCTTAGTAGTATTTACCATTCCAGAGGGTGTAAAATGGGATGATGAAACCGTAAAATTAGTGATAGGTATTGCAGGTGTCGGTGATGAGCACCTAAGTATCTTATCAAATGTAGCTACAAAAATAGATAATGAAGAAATAGTAAATGACATTGTAGAAAATAAATCACAAGATGAAATTTATGAAATTCTAACAAGTGAGGTTTAAAAAATGAAATTAGCCATACAATTTGGAGCAGGAGCAATCGGTAGGGGACTTTTAGGAAAAGTCCTCCACGATTCTGATTATCATGTGCTTTTTGTAGATGTTTACCAACCAATAGTTGATAGAATAAATGAAGACGGATATTACACAGTAGAATTATCTGATCATGATTTTGAAAGTAAAAAGATTGATAATGTTTCAGCTCTATGCTCTACAAATGATGAAGATTTAGAAAAAATTTATGAAAAAATAACCGAAGCAGAGATAATCACAACATCAGTTAGGGTAGAAAACCTAGATTCTACTTCAAAGATAATTGCAAAAGGGCTAGAGAGAAAATATCCAGATGACAAAAAAGTAAACATTATGGCCTTTGAAAATGCTTATAGAGCAAGTGATATTTTAAAAGAAGATATTATAAAAAACTCTACCTTAAGTGCTGAACAAATTGAAGAAATAGCAACCTTTCCAAATACTGTAACAGATAGAATTGTTCAAAATAAAGAAGTGGATGGCAAGCCAGTTGTAGAAATTTCCGATGATTTTGAAGCTGTAATTGAGCAAACAAAACTTTCTGATCCAAACTCAAAACCAGTAAAAGATGCAGAATATACAGATGACATCGATAAAATGCTAGAAAGAAAATTATTTCTAGTAAATGGAGCCCATGCGGCAACAAGTTATTTTGGTTACAACAAAGGCTATGAGATGATGAATGAAGCTTTTGATGACCCAGAAATTTTAGCGGATGTAAAAAATCTTATGACAGAATCTGGCGATGTTTTAGTAAAAGAACACGGCCTTGATAAGGATGAGCTAGAAAAATTTAAAGAAAGCAAATTAAATAGATTTTTAAAAACAGCCTCCCATGATACTATTGAAAGGGTGGGACGTGATCCAGTTAGAAAACTAGGAGAAAAAGATAGACTGGTAGCACCAGCAATAAAAGCATATGATAATAATATGCCATTTGAGAACTTGGCAAAAGCAATAGCTTATGCTTTCAAATATGATGAAGCAACTGATGAAAAAGCTCAAGAGATAAATGAATTTATAAAAGAAAATTCAATTAAAGATGCTATTGAAAAATATACAGGTATTAAAGAAGACAAAAGAAAAGAATTATTTGATAAAATAGTCTCAGAATATGAAAAGATATAATATATAGGGGGAAAAATGAGAGTAATAGTAGCAAAAGATTACGATGAAATGAGCAGAAAAGCAGCAGATTTAGTAATTAGTCTTATGCAAGAAAAACCACAACTTAAATTTGGTCTTGCAACAGGCTCAACACCAGAAGGTCTTTATAAAAATCTTATAAAAGCAAACAAAGAAGGTGAAATCAACTTTAAATACGCAAGCTCAGTAAATCTTGACGAATATGTAGGAATTGATAAACAAAACGATCAATCATATCAATATTTCATGAACGATAGACTATTTGACCATGTAGATATTGATAAAAGTAAGACACATCTACCATTTGCACCAGAAGCAGATGAAAAATATGCAAAAGAATATGATGAACTTTTAGATAACTTTGGACCACGTGATATTCAAGTT
This sequence comes from Anaerococcus octavius, assembly GCF_900445265.1. GTDB lineage: Bacteria > Bacillota > Clostridia > Tissierellales > Peptoniphilaceae > Anaerococcus > Anaerococcus octavius. The sequence goes on along the minus strand of NZ_UFTA01000002.1, from coordinate 1,521,060 downwards.
TTAGGAATAGGACCAAATGGACATGTGGCATTCAATGAACCAGATGAGAAACTAAATCAAAGAACATCAATTATAAAATTAACAGATGAAACAATAAAAGCAAATTCAAGATTTTTTGATAGCGAAGATGAGGTACCAAAATACGCAGTATCAATGGGGATGGGAGATGCATTCAATGCTAAAACACTAGTAGTAATGGCAAGTGGAAAAAATAAACACGATGCAGTAAAAAGATTACTAGAAGAAGATAAGATTTACCCACAATTCCCTGCAAGCTTCCTTAAACTACATCCAAATGTATATTTATTTGTTGATGAAGAAGCTTATAATGGCTAAGAAATAAATCCTACCAGCCCACTACTTTATGGGCTGGTATTTTTTTGCTAAAATGTAGGTGAAAAATGTTTTGGAGGTTATTTGGTGAAAAGTCAGAGATTAAAATTATTTTTTATTACAATTATTTTTATACTTTTAAGCTCTTTTGCTGTAAAATTTTTTGCTCCCTTATTTTTAGGGATAATTATTGCTGCAATTTATTTATTGATTAAAAATAAGGATAAACTGACAAAAAAAGATTTAATAGTAGCAGCAATTATGTCATCCCTTGGTTCACTTAACATCATTTTTATAGAAAAATCTTTGCTTGCCATTGCCTTATTTGTCATTATTTTTATTACATATTTAGGAGCTGTAACAGTTTTTAAAAACTTTTTAGGATGGGATAAACTTTTAAGTAAAAATTGGAAAAAAAGTTTGATAATTGCAATAGCACTTGGCCTAATTCTAGGATTTATAAATTTAGGTGGAGCGGAAATTAAAATAAAGGACCCAACAATCACCCCACTTCTCATTGGCCTACAAGCAGGAATCATGGAAGAAATCAGCTTTAGATTTATTTTATATGCCCTTAGCATTTATATTTTAAGAGATAAGGAAAAAAATATTGTAGATAAAATTTTGATTTACGCACTAATGACCCTTCCACACGCAATAGCCCATGGATTTGATATAAGAAACTTGATTGGAGCTTGGATTGTTTTTGCAATGCCACTAGCAATCCTTCAAAAAAAATTAGACCTAACAAGTTCAATTACAACACACTTTATAATTGATTTGATTAGATTTGTTTGTCTTGGGGGATAAAAAAAGCAAGGAATATTTTTCCTTGCTTTTTTGTTAGTTAGTTTTTAATTTTAATAACTCCTCTAATAGTTGATTATTATTTTCAAATTTTGATAAGTTAATATAAAACTTATATTTTTGATTATCAATAGTTTGAATCCACAAATAAGTTTCAACATCTATTGAATATTGTTTTAAATAGAATTTTTTTATATTTTTATACTCAAAACTAGTCATCTTATCTTTTGAATAAAACTCTATAGACTTATCATTAAAGCAGATTTTATATGGATGTTTTTTGCCAATGATTCTATTATTAAAATTATATATTGATACAATGAAAGCTAATATGGCTAGAATTGTGTAAGTTTGCTTGATAATTAAAAATGAAGATATTATAGCAAAAGCTAGATAAATATATCCCATAATATAAATATCAAAATTATAACTTTTGGAATTATAACTATAACACATAATTAATTATTTTCTAATTCATTAGCTTCTTTGATGATTCTTTTTCTATTCCATAAGGCTAATGCTATAGCAAATATTGAAACAAGAACTATACCTATTGTTCCAAATCTATTTACATTTACTAGTGCCCATGTTAGAGGACTTGCTCCATCACTGATACATGAAATCATATTAGCACCTTCTGGCATTTGAAAGCCAACGTTCATAGCTGCTTGCGTTATTAGCGGAGCTAGGTCTGTTGAAATATATAATCCAAATATTAAGAAAATTATACCAATAAGTAAGGTTCTAAATCCATTATTATTTACAATTGGAGCTATTAAAAGAATCATAAATGGTAGTACAGATAAATCTGTAAATGGCATAACTTTATTGCCTGGTAAAGCTATTGCAAGAATAAGGGCAAGAGGCATCAATAAATAAGCTATAGTTAAAGTTACTGGATGACCAACTCCTATTGCTGAGTCAAGACCTATATACATTTTTCCCCTATTAGAAAAACGTTTTTTTATAAATTCACCAGCAGCTTCGCTGATTGGTTCTAGACCCTCCATTAACATTGCTGCCATTTTTGGAATTAGAACTAAAACTGCTCCAAGTGATACTCCAAGTCCTAATACTCCTGCAACATCATAACCAGCAACGATTCCTATTACTAAACCAATAATAGATCCTATCATCATTGGTTCTCCAAGAATACCAATTTTTTCTCTTAAATTTTCAAAATTAAAATCAATATCACGAACTCCTGGAATTTTATCTATAAGCCAGTTAAAAGCCATAGCAATTGGTGCATATGCGGTAGAGAAACCATGTGGTAATGATACTCCTGGTATGCCCAAAGACTCTTCTACTTTTCCCGCGGTAATATCTGCTAAGACCATTATTATAATCATATTTATTATTGCAGCTATCATTCCAACAGCAAAACTTCCTGTATAGATTGCTGTTAGTGCTCCTGTAAAAGCGAAGTGCCAGTAGTTCCATATATCGACGTTAAGAGTTTGAGTTGTATTTGTTAAAAGCATTAGAAAATTAACTAAAACTCCGACTGGTATAATTAGAACCCCTATTTGAGATCCTAAAGCAATGGCAGCAGCAGCTGGCCAGCCAACATCTATTACTGACAAGGCTAAGTTATATTTTTCTACCATTGCTTGAACGGCTGGTGATAAAGAAGTACCTAATAACTGATTGATTACAAGGTTTAATCCAACAAAACCAATGCCTACTGTAAGTCCTGCTTTTAAACTTTTAGAAAATCCTAATCCAAAAATCAAACCTAAAACGAGGATTACAAGTGGCATAAATACTGAAACTCCAAGACCTTGGAGCCGGTCGAAAAATCCAACTATATAACTCATATATGCTCCTTTATTTTTTCATTAAATCTAATATCTCTTTTTCTGTGGCTTCTTTTCCCATTCCTGTTAAAAAAGGAACACCAGAAATAAAATCACAATTTAAGTTGCTAGGTTTAGCGGTGGTTGCTATTAGAAAATCCGCATTATCAGATAAGCTTGGTGTTTCACTGATTTTACATTGTTTGATTGTATATTGATTTTCATATCCATTTTGATCTAATAGATTTTTAATCTTTGTAATTACTGCTGTTGATGTTGCTATTCCTGCTCCACATGCTACTAATATTTTTTTCATTTATATGCTCTCCTTTAAATATTTATTAAATGTTTCTTCTATTATATCATCATTCTTACATTCTAAGAGTGTGTTGACTTTCTCTTTATCTTGAAAAAGCTCTATCAATGCTTGTAAATATGGTACTTGGTTTTCCTTGTTCTTAATTGCAAGCATAACAATTATATTTACATCTGTGTATAATCCTTCTGATGCCATCTGCTCAAATTTAACTGGCTTTTCTAAAATGTTTATAAGTATTGCTTCATTAATTACATGTTCAGGGTCGGTATGGGGGATTGCTATCCCATAATTTTCAAATTTTAATCCAGTAGGAAAAGATTCTTCACGTTTCTTTATTGCTTCAATATATGATTCTTTAACTAAGCCTTTGTTTAATAATATTTTTGCTGTTTGATTTATTGCATCATAATTATCAATAAATTCTTTGTCTGTTTTTTCTCCTATGATTTTTAAACTATCTTCATTTAACATTTTTATTTTAATCCCCTAATATTACAATTTTACATTTTCTATCTCTAGGTCTTGTTGTATCAAAGTCTACAAAATAAATATATCCTGTAGTCCCTACTCCTAATTTTCCATCTTCTACTACAAATGTTTCACTTGATCCTAATATTGTTGACTTTAAATGTGCGTCTCCATTCCATAATGCTGACCTATCTCCATTTGGGAGGTATTTTTCTGCATTTGACCATGATTCTACTGCTTTATAGTGATCTTCTCCTGGATAAATATATTTATCTGCACTATCATGATCTGGTATTATTTTTCTTAAAACATTATTTAGGTCTTCTTGGAGGGATTCTAGCCCGTTTTCATTTACATCATGGGCATATTCTTCAAAAAATACTGAGCAGGTTGTATGTGGACTTACTACTACGCATATTCCATTTTCTATTTTGCTATAAGCTATGGCTTCTTTTACTTCTTCAGTGATATTTAGATAGGTGGGTTCATTGCCTTTTGACTGTAGGTCTATTGTTTTTATATAAGTCATTGTCTCTCCTCATATGCTTTTACACACGCTTCTATCATATCTTTTAGCATTTGTTTTGGATTTTCTGCTTTTACTATGCCACTTGTACATCCTGTCCCGTCTGCACCTAGAGAAATTGTTCTATATACATCATCCGCTGTGCTTATGCCTGCTGCTTGCATTACCAAAATTTCTTCGTTTACTTCTCTTATTGCTGTATTTGTTTTTTTAATGTAGCTTTCATCACTAACTTTGCCTGTTCCTATTAGTTCACTTGGTTCACAAAGTATAACTTCTGGGTCTAATTTTGCTATTGCTTTTGCTTCTTCTAGACTATCTGCACAAACTATTGTTGATATATTATTTTCTTTTGATCTTTTTATAGATTTTGATAATTCAGAAAGTGTTTGTTGGTGTTCTGCATGGTTTAGGAATGTTGCTTTAACTCCTATATTAGCTAGTGATTCTGCTGTTATATATCCCATACCTCTTCCAAGTTCTATTCCGTCCATATGTTGAGCTGATATTTTTACTTTTTCTGTAATCTTTACCATATTTGAAAGATCTGCAAAAGGGCCTGTGACTAATATTGATATTTTTTCTTCATATTCTCTTGCTAATTCTTCTGCAACTTCTACTAAATCGTATAATTCTTTTCCATATAGATATGATTTTGGATTGAATATGAAAAATGGTTTTTTTATTTTCTCATTCATTTTTTTCTCCGTATCTTTTTATATGCTTTTTGTTTCGAATACTTCGTAGTAGTGTTCCAAGACTTTCTTCATTGCTTTATCTGCTGCATATTTCATTTCAATATAGTTTTTAAAGCTTCCTTCTTTTATTGTATTGTAGGCTGCTGTTACGAAGTCTGTATATATATTTATTTTGGATATTCCATTTCTTGCACATTTATTTAGGTTTTCATCTCCAGAGGAAGATCCTCCATGTAAAACTAATGGTATATCTACTAATTCGTCTATTTCTTTTAATCTTTCAAAGTTTATTTTTGGTTCACCTTTGTAAAGACCATGTGCGGTTCCTATTGATATTGCTAAGGAATCTACTCCTGTTATTTCAGCAAATTCTTTTACGTCTTTGGTTTCTGTGTATATTGAATCTGTTATTTGGGAAGCTTCTGATTTATCGTTTGCGCCAACATGGCCTAACTCTGCTTCTACTGTTATATTATGTTTATGTGCATAATCTACTATTTCTTTGGTGATTGTAATATTTTCTTCAAATGGCTTTTCTGATGCATCTATCATTACTGAACTAAATCCTAAATCTATGGCTTTGTACACTGTCTCTTTATCTTGACCATGATCTAGATGTAGTATTACTGGTGCTTTAGATTCTTCTGCTAAATATTTTCCGAATGTAGCAGCTTCTTCTAATGATAGGATATCAGCATGGGATTGAGCATAAGATAGTATCAATGGGAGATTTTTTTCTTCTGCTGTATTTACATATACTCTTGCTGAGTTATTATCGATAAAATTAGTTGATGGTATTGCAAATTTTTCTTTTTTTGCTTTTTCTAATGCTTTTTTTGAATTAACTAACATTTTTACCTCTAACTTTCTAGGAATATATTTTTAAATTCTTCTATATTATTTGATTTTGTAGATTTTTCAATTAACTCTGCATTGTTTAAAAATCTACCCAAATTATCTAAAAATTTCGATTCAAAGTTTAAATCATTGCCAAAAAAGATTGATATTACTAGATTGACATTTACTTCACCCCACGAAATCTTATTTTTAGGAATTAGTATTATACAAAAGCTTTCCTTGCTATATTTATCTAAAATATGCGGTATAGCTACATTTATATATGCTGTTGGACCTAACTCTTCTCTTTTTTTAAACTGATCAATCAAATAATTTTTTTCTAGTTTGCTTTTCTTAAAAGCATAATCTGCTAGTATATTAATTGTTTGATCAATGCTATCAACATCAATATCTTTTAAAAATATTGAATTTGAAAATAACTTGTCAATTTCATTTAAAGTTTGCCTATTAAAGATATTATCAATATTTTCAAAATCTCTTTGCTTGAATATTACATCAACATATACAATGGGGGTTGTTGTTTTTTCTTTTATATCTACAGATGAGACTATAAAGTCAAAGTTATCAAGCTTATATAATTTTAATCTGGATAAATTTGTTAAAGTTAGATTTTCGATTTGATCTTTATATTTTCTTTCTAGCTGACTTTTCATCATCTGTGCAGATGAATTCCCAGATCCGCATACAACCAATATGTTTCTTTTTATACCAACGTTATAATCCATTGCACTAGCAATATGCAGAGCGATATATCCTATTTCATCATCTGAAAGCTTAGTTTTTAGTCTTTTATTAACAGGCTGAACAGCAATTGTTGCAAGCATGAAAGCAACCTGATTTTCTTTTATATCATCTAAGATAGGGTTTTTCATGTTTAAACCGTATCTTATTCTTTCAATTAGAGGACCTAGGTGTAAGGATAAGGCAAAAAATAAATCTATGTTGGATCTAAAATCATATTTTGTAACATCATAAACTTCATCAATCATTTGCTGAGCGATTTCAGAGATTTCAGGGGATACTTTCTCATAATTAGTAACAGAGTTTTTAGTAATCATATGCATTGTTAAATATAGGATTTCATCTTTTGGAAAATCTAAGTCTAATTGACTACTAAGTTTTGCAACTATGAGATTTGCCATGCTAAACTCTTCATATGATATTACTCTCGTGGAAAGTTCTTCAGGTACTTTTACATATTTACCTTCGCTTATACGCAAGATAGAAATATAAATGTGAACAACCAAATTTTTAAAATTCGCATAGGGCATATAAAATGTTTGTGGAAATTCTATCCCATTAATAACTTCTTGAATGGTATTAAATAATAATTCATCCTCATCATTTCTAAATAAATTTGGATCTTCTCCAATTTCATGTCTTAAAGCGAGTCTAATATTTTTTTCTTCTCCAACTACTTTCATACCATAATAGGGTTTGCTAATCAGCTTTAGATTATAATTTCTTAGGATATCTCTAACTTCTTTAATGTCTTTATTAATTTGCGAATGAGAGACGTAGTACATATCTGCAAGTTCTTGTTGTTTCAAATAAGAATTTGAAAAAAGCATTAATTTTATTATGCTCTCAATTCTTAACTTCTTATTACCGCTCTCATGGTGATAGTAAGCGTATTTATACCAATCAGTCTTTAAAAAACTTTTAAAAGTTGAGTTGTTTGTTATTTTAAACTGGTATCCTTTTCCTGGCTCCGATTTAATTATCGCCCCTTCATCACATATAATAGAGTTTAAAGTATTAATTTCTTTTTGAGCACTTTTTGAACTCAAACCCACTGATTTCCCTATATCTTCAGAAGTATGGAACTTATAATCTGTTGTAAGAAAATCCAGAATCTGTTTTGCTCTAGTTTCGATCATATTAATCACCTTTTAATACAGTATAACAAATAGATATAAAACATCCACACAAACATTTTCCTTAAGTTAGAAAAAATTAGTGGTATGAAATAAATTGGCTTAGAATTTTCTAAGCCAATTTATAAAATCATTATTAAATTGCCCAGTTTCCATTTTCAAATATTGGAAAGGCTTCATCGTTTTTGTAGCCTGTGATTTTTAAATCACTTGCGCCAACCATAAAGTCTTCGTGGATTAGGGAATCATTTATTCCGCGATTTTTTAATTCGTTTTCTTCTAAATCTGCTCCTCCTACTACATTTGTTGGGTAAGCCTTACCTAGAGCAAAGTGGCAGGATGCGTTTTCGTCAAAAAGGGTGTTATAAAATAATATATTTGAATTGCTAATTGGACTATCATATGGTACTAAGGCTATTTCTCCTAAGTATTTACTACCTTCATCACTTTCTAGCATTTTTGCTAGAGTATCTTTGCCTTTTTTAGCATCAAAATCGATTACTTTTCCATTTTCAAAAGTAAAGTTAAATTCATCTATTATTACACCATTATAAACTAATGGCTTTGTTGCAAATAATTTTCCATCCACTGCGTCAAACTGTGGTGCAGTAAATACTTCTTCTGTTGGCATATTTGGAATAAATTGATCATTTTTTTCATTTTTTGAACTAGCAGACATCCAAATATGATCTTTAGGAAGTTTTACCCAAAGATCTGTACCATTTGCTGACTTATAATGTACCTTGTCAAATTGGTGGTCATTTAAATATTTTGCTTTTTCTTCTAGGGAGTTTATGTGATATTCCCAGTTTGTTTTTGTTTCTTCCCATGATTCTTCTACACGGCTGACATCTAGGATTGTATCCCATAGTTTTTCGTAAGCCTCTTTTTCATTTAAATCTGGAAAGACTTTTGCTGCCCATTTTTTGGTTGGAACTGATATTACCAGCCAGCTAACTATATCATTCATAGAATATTTGACAAATTCTTTTGTCTTTTTAGAGTTTTCTTTAATAGCTTCTGAAATTTTGGCTTCATCTAGACCGTTTAATAGGTCTGGGTCTTCGGCATATATTGAAATTCTATTTGATTTTTTATTTGCTATTTGGTATCTTAATTTTTCTATTTTCCAGTCTGGAACTTCGTTTAAAGTTTCTTGGTCTTGATTTTCATAGCTTAGTCTTGTGATGGCATCATCACGCCAGTCAATTGATACATTTCTTGCCCCTTTTTCGTAGGCTGCTTTTGTGATTAATCTTGCAAGTTCTGGATTTTCTACTGGTGCATTAATTACCACATCTTCTCCAGCTTGAACATTTACTCCAAAATCTACTGCAAGTTTTGCAAAATTTTCTATTCTGTTTTTCATAAATCCCTCCTTTTGTCATTATACCTTTAGGATTTTTATGGTAAAATAAAATACATATAAATGTATAAATAATTATTTAAGGAAGGTTATCATGAAAAAAAGATATGAAGTTGATATAGATGAAACTTGGGCTATAGAGGAACTTTTTGAAAGTGATGAAGTTTTTTTAGATAGCCTTGAAGAACTAAAGAAATTATCTAATGATTTTGCAAATAAATACAAATCTTTAAATTCAACTGAAGAAATTTTTGAAGCTTTAAAAGCTTATGGAGAAATTGCAGCTTTAACAGATAGATTAGGAACTTTTGCAAGTATTACAACGGAAGTTGATACAAGTGATGCGAATGTTATGAAAAGATTTGCAAACTTTGTTAATGAAATGAGCAAAATTGATGCTAACTTAAGTTTTTTCGAATCTATGCTTGCAAAAACAGATACAAGTTTATTAGAAGAGGCAAAGAAGAATCACTCAGAATATAAATATTATCTAGAAAGAGTAATTGCTAATTCAAAATATTTACTTTCTGATGAAAGTGAAAAAGTTTTGGCAAATCTTCTGCCAACTTTTGATGCACCATACAAATCTTACAGCGATATCCGCTATGGAGATATGGATTTTGAAGATTTTGAATATGAAGGTGAAAAAATTGTTTTAAACCATAATACCTTTGAAGAATTTTTAGAAGCTGACCCACGCGATGATTTGCGTAGAGAAGCTTTTGATAGATACCATAAAGAACTTGGAAAATACCAAAATTCAGATGCTTCTGTATATATAAATCATGTTGAAAATGAAAAAAGATTAGCAGATATTCGAGGCTATGATTCGGTTTTTGATTATTTATTAAGCCGTCAAGATGTGGATAGAGAAATTTACGAAAATCATATTAATATTATTATGGATGAACTTGCTCCTCATATGAGAAAGTATGCAAAAATCATCCAAAAAGTATACGGACTAGATGAAATGACCTATGCTGACCTAAAACTATCTATAGATCCAGAATATGAACCAGAAGTTTCTATAAAGCAGGCTCGCGCTTATATTGTAGAAGGGCTTTCAAATCTTGGAGAAGAATATGTAAGTGTTTTAAATCGTGCTTTTGATGAAAGATGGATTGATTATGCTCAAAATATAGGCAAACGCACAGGGGCTTTCGCCACTGGACCTTATGGTTCACATCCGTTTATAATGACAACTTACAATAATAAAATGAGCCAAGTAATGACTTTAGCCCACGAACTAGGACATGCTGGTCAATTTTACTATTCAAATAGCAATCAAAACGCATTAAATAACGATATGTCTATGTATTTTGTAGAAGCACCATCAACTGCCAATGAAATTACCATGGAAAGATTTTTACTAAATAAAGCTAAAGATGATCGCGAAAAGCTTTGGGTTCTTGCTACAATGATTTCAAAAACATACTACCACAACTTTGTAACTCATTTTATAGAAGCTGCCTTCCAAAGAGAAGTTTATAGGAAAGTAGAAGCAGGGGAAAACTTAAGTACAGATGATTTAAGCCAATTATTTACTGAAACTTTAGAAGAATTTTGGGGAGATTCTGTAAAACTTATAGATGGAGCAGAGCTAACTTGGATGCGCCAACCACACTATTACATGGGACTTTATCCTTACACCTATTCTGCAGGACTTTCTGTAGGAACAATTATTTCAGATAAGATTGTAAATGGAGATGACAAAGACCGTAAAAATTGGATAGAAGTTTTAAAACTTGGTGGATCAGTAAGCCCAATTGATCTAGCCCATGCTGCTGGAGTTGATATGACTACAACTAAACCAATTTCTGAAACTATTGAGTTTATAGGATCATTAATTGACCAAATAGACGAACTAGCAGAAAAACTAGGAATGTACAAATAATGTATAAGAAAAAAGCAGAAGAACTTTTCGATTATACCGTAGATATCAGACGCAGGATGCATGAAAATCCAGAATTGTCTAGCCAGGAAGATGAAACAGTAGAACTTGTAATAAAGGAACTGGAAAAAATCGGCATCGACTATGTAGAAGTTAAAAACGGTGGGGTATTAGCTTTTGTAGAAGGGAATAGAAAAACTGATGACCCAAAGACAATAATCATAAGAGCGGACCTAGATGCCTTGCCTTTTAATGAACCAGAAAAAAATTTAAAAAATAAACGTCTAGTAAGAAGTAATAAAAAAGGTGTCATGCATGCTTGTGGTCATGATGGTCATACAGCTATGGCACTTACTAGTGCAAAGATCCTATATGAAAACAGAGATGATTTTTCCGGTAAAGTTATATTTTGTTTTGAAAGATCTGAAGAAACAGGTGAAAATTGTAAATATATAATGGCTTATTTGGGTAAGAATGAAATAAATATCGATACTAGTTTTGCCATACATGTTGCTTCAGAATACGAATCTGGTGTAATGGCAATCAAATCTGGTGGGATAAATGCTGGTCCTATGATGTTTGATATAACTATAAAAGGAGAAAGTGGACACGGATCACGACCATATTTAGCAAATAATCCCTTAGATTGTTTTGTAGATATTTACGAAGGATTAAAGTCACTTCGCATGGACAAATTCTCTCCTTTTGAACCAATGACATATTCTATAGGTGTAGTTGAAATGGGTAATCAATTTAATCAAATACCAGATAAGCTTAGATTTAAAGGAAGTGTTAGGTTCTTTGATAGAAAAGAAGTTGGCTATAAATTTTATAGAGAATTTCAATCACTAATTATAAATAAAGTTAAAGCCCACAATTGTAGGGTGGTTTTTAATACTTATTCAAGACCACACTTTCCAATTATAAACGATGAAGATTTAACTGGTCTTGCCAATGAAGTGATTAAAGATGAACTAGGAGAAGGATTTGTCACTCGTGCAAATCCATCTATGGGTTCAGATTCATTTGCAGTTTATACTGCTCAATGGCCAGGATTATATCTAATGCTAGGCATAAGAAATGAAGAATTAGGATCGGGTGCTGCCTTGCATAGCACTATGTTTGATTTGGATGAAGAAGCTTTAAAAAATGGAGTGGCAGCTACAGTAAGATATGTCGTAGAATACTTAAATAGTGGTATCAAAGTAGAAGATGGTCCTTATAAAAATAATATAAAGGGCTTATTTATAGAAGAAAGCAGGTCTCAAGAAGAAATCGAGGAGATTTATGACACAATCGCGTAAACGAACTTATAGACATAAAACTATTATTTATGGCATAATGGCTGGAGTAATGGTTGGTTTTGGAGGTATAGCTTTACTTTCGGTAGATAATCCATACCTGGGAGCTTTTTTATTTGCAGGAGCACTTTTTATAATTTTAAGCTTACAATATAACTTATTTACTGGTATGGTTGGATATTATTTCTATAATGAAAAGAAAGCATACTTTAAAAAGCTACTTATAGTATTAATAGGAAACTTAATTGGAACTTTTGTAATTGCTATGCTTATTAGAGCTACTAGATTTGGACCGGAATTAATGGAGCAAGCTCAGCTAAAAACACAAGTTAAATTAAATGATAGTCCTTTATCATTATTTATACTGGCATTTTTCTGTAATATGTTTGTTACAAATGCAGTTCATCAATTTAAGTATAACCGCTATCAAGTAGGCAAATATTTAGCAATATTTATTTCGATAATGACATTTGTACTATCAGGTTTTGAACATAGCATTGCAGATAGCTTTTTTTTCTTTTTAGCAGGTGAATTTAACCTATTAGCTCTTAGAGATTTCTTCATAATCCTAATAGCAAATATTTTAGGTGGGCTAATAATACCAACCATAAACTTGCTATATGATGATTCATTTAGATTAGCAGGTTAAAAATCAAATAAAAATGAATTTTAAATATAAAACTCATAAAATCTGTTTTGGATTTATGAGTTTTTCTTTGGGAAAAAATATAATAATACTAGATTTGGATTTATAATAATTATAGCTTATCAAAAAATTAATAAATATTTTGCTTGTAAAAAATATATTTGTATTGGTATAATATTAGCTAATATAATTGAAAAAATAATAAACTTTATTAATGGTATAAAATATAGGTATATTGTTAATAAAAATAGGAGGAAATTATGGAAACTTTTGGAAGAATTACCAGTTTTCTAAGTGATTTTATTTACACTTGGATGCTTATTCCCTTGTTACTGGGCCTTGGCCTATATTTTACAATAAAAATAAAAGCGGGACAGATTACAAATATTGGTCATGCTAATAGATTAATAACTGCAAAGCCAAAAGATGAAAAGTCTATATCCCCCTTTAAAGCGTTTACAATTTCTGCGGCCAGTCATATTGGTACAGGAAATGTTGTAGGAGTTGCTGCTGCAATTTCTGTTGGAGGTCCAGGTGCTGTTTTTTGGATGTGGATTACTGCTTTAATTGGTGGTGCATCTGCCTTTGTAGAAAATACTTTGGGTCAAATTTTTAAAGAAAAAAATGAAGATGGTACTTTTAAAGGTGGGCCAGCTTTTTACATAAATAAAACTATGAAAAAACCAGCTTTGGCAAATTTATTTTCTGTTATAATCTGTATAGTTTATGGTTTTATGTTTAATGCCATGCAATCAAATACTATTGCATCTGGTTTTGCAAATTCTTTTAATACTAGATCTTGGATAATAGGTCTTATTATAATTATATTAACAGGATTTGTAATTTTTGGAGGACTTCAAAGAATATCTGATATTACTTCATTAATAGTGCCAGTTATGGCAGTTGCTTATTTAGCTCTTGTACTTTTTATTTTAATTACAAATATAACAAAAGTCCCACATATGTTTAATCTTATTTTTAGTGAAGCTTTTAATATGCGTGCAGGATTTGGTGGACTTTTTGGAACAGCCATTTTAAATGGTGTAAAACGTGGACTATTTTCAAATGAGGCTGGTATGGGTGCTGTACCAAATGCTTCATCAGTTGCTGATGTCTCTCATCCAGCTAAACAAGGACTTATCCAAGCTTTAGGTGTATATCTTGATACAATTTTGATTTGCTCTGCAACTGCTTTTGTAATTATAATTTCTGGTGAAGGTATTTATCTAAATCCAGACCTTCAAGGACTTGAAATAACTCAAGCAGCACTTGCAAACGAGATAGGACCTTGGGCTCAACACTTTTTAACTATTTGTGTTCTTATGTTTGCTTTCTCTTCTATAATAGGAAACTATTATTACGGAGAAAATAATATAAAAGCTATGGATCTTGGAAATAAGGGACTTACGGTTTACAGAATTTTGGTATTAATGTTTGTATTTTTAGGCTCAATAGGAGATTTTTCTATTGTTTGGAATACAGGCGATGTTTTTATGGGTATCATGGCAGTAATAAATCTTATTATACTAATGATAGTAGGAAAATGTGCCGTGGCAAGCTACTATGATTATAAAAAGCAATTAAACGAAGGTAAAGATCCAGTATTTAATCCGAGAAATATAAAGGAACTTCATCCATATTTAGATGAAATTACTGCTTGGGATGATCCGGAAACTAATATAAATAATAGAATATAGGACTTATTAAAAATCTTATTGACAAAGTTGATTTTTGGAGTATACCGTGTTATACTTAAATAAGTTAAGTAGGGAAGGGAGTGTTTTGCACTCCCTTTCATTATCTAAAATAAATAAAAGAATATGATTAAAAATTGAGAAAAGAAGGAGTTAACATGAGCGATGTTAGAGTAAGATTTGCTCCATCTCCAACCGGTTATCTACACATCGGTGGGCTTAGAACTGCATTATTTAATTATTTATATGCAAGACATACAGATGGGACAATGATTTTAAGAATAGAAGATACCGATAGAACCAGATTTGTAGAAGGAGCTTTAGAAAATTTATTAAAAGCCCTTGACTGGTCAGGTGTAGAAATTGATGAAGGTGTAATGCTTGATGAAAATGACCAAGTAACTGAAAAAGGAGAATATGGTCCATATATCCAATCAGATAGGGTAAAAGCAGGCATTTATAACAAATATATAGAAAAATTAATCGAAGAAGATAAGGCGTATTACTGCTTCTGCTCTCAAGAAAGAATCGATAAAGTGCGTGATAGACAAAAAGCTGATGGACTTACACCAAAATATGATGGACTTTGCAGATCCATTCCATTAGAAGAAGCAAAAGAAAGAATTGCTAATGGTGAAGAATATACAGTTAGATTAAAACTTCCAAAAAATCGTGAAATCTCATTTGAAGATAGAATTAAAGGAAAAATCACATTTAATACAGACGATATGGATGATCAAGTTCTTATCAAACGCGATGGCTTCCCAACATATCACTTTGCAGTAGTTGTAGATGACCATTTAATGAAAATAACTCACGTAGTTCGTGGTGATGAATGGATATCATCAACTCCAAAACACGTTTATCTATACGAAGCTTTTGGCTGGGATGCTCCAGAATATATCCATCTACCAACCGTATTAAATGAAGACCACAAAAAATATTCAAAACGTAATGGCGATGGTATGGTAGAAGACTTTATAGCAGAAGGATATACACCAGAAGGACTTATTAACTTTCTAGCTTTACTAGGATGGTCACCAGACAGTGAAGAAGAAATCTTTACTATGGAGGAACTAGCAAAACAATTTGATTTTGATAGAGTAAATAAAACTGGTGCTGTTTTTGATAAGAGAAAGCTAGACTGGGTAAACGGTCATTATGTACGTGATCTATCAGTTGAACAACTTGCAAAAGAAATCAAACCATTTATGGTAGAATCTGGAATGATCGATGAGAATTATTCAGATGAAAATTTAAATTTACTTGCAGAAACATGGCAATCAGCAATTGATAAATTCTCTGATGCACCAAAACTATCTAAAAATTATTTCTTAGATGAAAGTGAAATAGAATGGGATGAAGAAGCAAGCGAAGTATTAAAAGAAGAAAATACTAAAAAATTAGTTGATGCATATTTAGAGAAACTAGGCGAAGCTGATGAAATCGACGAAGAATTTGCAAAAACTATTATGAAAACTATTCAAAAAGAAACAGGTATTAAAGGAAAAAACCTTTGGTTCCCAATTAGAGCAGCAATAACAGGATCAGTACACGGCCCAGATTTATCAAATGTAATGTTATTAATGGGCAAAGAAAAAATTGAAAAAAGATTAAATTACGTAAAGGAAAATTTTTAAATGAAAATTCATAACACGCTCACAAGAAAAACAGAAGAATTTGTCCCAATAGAAGAAAACAAAATCAGAATGTATGTCTGTGGGCCCACTGTTTATGATTATATGCATATAGGAAACGCTAGACCTTTAGTAGTATTTGATACCTTTAGAAGATATGCAAGATTTAGAGGCTATGACGTTACTTATGTAGTAAACTTTACAGATGTTGATGATAAAATTATAAAAAAATCTATCGAAGAAAATATTACTACAAAGGAAGTTACAGATAGATATATAGCTGCATTTATGGAAGATGCCAATGATTTAAATCTTGATGAAGAACACACGATCCATCCACGTGCTACAGAAGTGATGGATGATATTATAAAATTTGTAAGTGATCTTATAGATAAAGGTGCAGCTTACGAGTCAGATGGGGATGTATATTTTAGAGTAGAAAAAGCAAATGATTATGGCAAACTTTCTGGCAAAAATGTAGAAGATTTAATTCATGGGGCAAGCAATAGATTAGATAATGCTGAAGCTAGCAAAAAAGAAAGTCCACTAGACTTTGCCCTGTGGAAGAAAACTAAAATAGACGGTGAAGTATCTTGGGATTCTCCATGGGGAGCTGGTCGCCCAGGTTGGCATATAGAATGCTCAACTATGAATAAAAAAATATTGGGGGAAACAATCGACATCCATGCAGGGGGAGAAGACTTAGAATTCCCTCACCATGAAAATGAAATAGCCCAATCAGAAACACTAAATGAAAAAACATTTGCAAACTATTGGATGCACAATGGCATGATCCAAGTAGATGGTACCAAAATGAGTAAGTCACTTGGAAACTTCTTTACCCTTCATGATATCAAAAAAGAATACGACCTAATGGTCATTCGTTTTTGGCTACTTACAACCAATTACCGTCAACCAATCAATTTTACTCGTGAAATTATTGAAGGTGCTTCAAATTCATTAGATAGAATAAATAACGCAGTATTTAGGCTAGAAGATTTGGATAAAAATGCTAGTCAAGATGAAATTTTGGATGATGAACAAATTTTATTAAATGAGCTAAAGGAATTTGAAAATAGATTTATAGAAGTAATGGACAATGATTTAAATACAGCAGATGCCATTACAGTATTATTTGAATTAGTTAAATTTGCCAATATTAAAGTTTCATCAGAAAATAGCAAGCAATTAATAAAAGCAGTTTTAGATGAAATATTATCATTAGAAGAAGTTTTAGGTATACAAAACCGCCAAAAAGTAAATGCAAATGTGGATGAAGAAAAAATCTTAAATTTAATCGAAGAAAGAAATCAAGCTAAAAAAGCAAAAGATTATGCAAAAGCAGATGACATCCGTGATGAATTGGCACAAATGGGAGTAGCTATTAAAGATACCCGTGAGGGCGTAAAATGGGAGCTGCTCTAATGGATAAAATTTACGGTAGAAAACCAGTTTTAGAAACCATAGATGCAGGGCTAAATATACACAAAGCCTATATTATGGATCAAAAAACTCCAATTGTAGCAAAAATTGTTGATAAGCTTACTAAAAACAATGTGCCAATCAAATACGTTGACAAAAATTTTTTTGAAAATGTAGATATGAACCACCAAGGTGTGATGATTGAGGTGGATTCATACAAATACGCTGATCGTAGTGAATTAGAAAATGCAAATAGACTTATACTTTTAGATAAAATAGAAGATCCACACAATTTGGGAGCTATAATCAGATCTGCAGAAAGTTTTGGTTTTGATGGTGTAATCATCCCAGAACATAGATCTGCTAAAGTTACTCCAACAGTGTATAAAACAAGTGCAGGTGCAATTAATAATATAAAAGTAGTTATGGTAACTAACTTAAATCAAACAATTGAAAACCTAAAGGAAAATGGATTTTGGATTTATGGTCTAGCTGGAGAGGCTAGTGAAAATATTGCTCAAACAAATTTAACTGGAAAAGTTGGCCTAGTTGTTGGAAATGAGGGAGACGGACTAAGCAGATTAGTAAGAGAAAACTGTGATGTCTTAGTAAAAATTCCTATGCTAGGTAAAGTAAATTCTCTAAATGCATCTGTAGCATCAGCTTTAAGTATGTATGAGGTTTTAAGGCAAAATGGCTTTAAATAGAAGAAATATCACAATAATTGATGGCTATAATGTTATAAATGCTTGGCCAAATTTATCTGATATTTCAAAAACATCCCTAGAAACAGCAAGAGTTAAGCTGATAGATGAACTTGCGGAATATAAATCTATGTCCGGTGAAGAGATTGTCATAGTTTTTGATGCCTATAATTTAGATAGACCAAAAGAAACTATCACAGAAAAATATGGGATGAAGATTGTATACACCAAAAGATACCAAACAGCAGATACCTATATAGAAAAACAAATTCTAACAATAGGTCACAAGCACAATTTAAAAGTGGTTACAGATGATGCACAAATCCAAGTACTTGCTTCAAACAAAGGAGCAACAAGGATAACATCCAGAGAACTTAAGGCAGAGATATTTAATAATAGAAGAAAAATAAATCGAAGCAAAAAGCAAGATTTTAATAGAAATTTCGATTCATTTCCCTTATCCAAAGAAATGATAGAAAAAATTGACCAAATCAAAAAGGATTTGGATAAAGATTAAGACATAAAGGTAAAATAAATTCAAAATAAGGGTGACATATGGATAAAATAAATTTAAAAGACGAAAGGGTAGTTGAAAGGATACGCTCTTTCTTTAACTCAGAAGATATGGGTAAAGAAGAAATAGCTAGTGTCCTAGAAGAACTATCCGATGATGAAAGAGAAGAGTTAATAGACTTTATCGAGCAAGAGGAAATAGTAGAAGATGAAGTTTACGATGAAAAAGATGATATAGATGAAGACGATGATATAGATGAGGATGACGATGAGGAAGAAAGCAAAGTAAAAAGAATCGAATCAACTGCCATCACACCAATAACTCGTAGTGACATGATGAAAATGTCAGATTTAACAAACGAGGAAATCGTAGAACAATTTCAACTAGGCAATCAAAACGCTCTTGCAGCTTTAGTAGAAAAGAACCAAGGTCTAGTTAGAAGTCGTGCTTCATATTTTTATAGGTCACATGGAAATGATTTAGACTTAGAAGACTTAGTCCAATCAGGAATGCTCGGCATGATAAGAGCTGCAGAAAAATTTGACCTTTCACTTGGATATAAATTTACAACATATGCCTACAAATGGATAGATAAGGCTATCAGAAAGGCCATCAATAAAGAAGGTCACACCATAAGAATACCAGCAGGAAAATATCTAAAACTTAACAAATTAAAGCAAATATTAAAGGCCAATCCAGAAGCAAGTGATGAAGAAATTTACAAAATTTTAGAAAAAGAAGGTATAGATAAAAAGCAAGCCGATGATTTGTTTTTAATCAACCGTAACCAAGTAAATTCTACATCATTAAATATCAACTTAGATAGTGAAGACTCTACCGGAGATGAGCTAATGGATATGGTAGGGGATGAATCAACCCCAGTTGATGTTTTAATTTTAGAGCGTGATATGGAAAATTTCCTAATGCAAGCCCTAGACCAACTTACAGAACGTGAGCGACAAATAATTATTTATCGCTACGGTCTAGATAACGAAAAACCAAAAACCCTAGAAGAAATAGGATCTATCTATGACTTATCCAGAGAAAGAATAAGACAAATAGAAAACCAAGCCCTAGGTAAATTAAAAGAATATTCAGATGCTGAAAACTAGAAGGTGCGAGATTAATCGCATCTTTTTTTATTTACAAGTATGATAAATTTATATCAATATTTTAAAATTTATGTTACTATAATAAGTAAATAGGTTTTTAAATATAATTTTACTTATTTATTATAAAAGGAAAGGAGGGGTTATATGTATAAAGCGGCAATCATAGGCGCTGGGAAGGTTGGCACTTCTTTAGGACTTTATTTTTTTGATAACAATCATATAAGTCTTGAGGGATATTATAGCAAAAGTAAAAAAAGTGCAGACTATAGCGCAGGACTAACCAATACTAAGTCTTTTAAAAATTTAAAGGAATTAGTTGATAACTGTAATATTATTTTTATAACCACTACAGATGATCAGATTCTAAATGTATGGGAAAATTTAAAAAAATATAATATAGCAGGCAAGATAATTTGTCACTGTAGTGGGAGTCTAAATTCTCAGATATTTTCAAGAAATAAGTTGGATTTTCACCCTATTTCTATGCATCCTATGCTTGCATTTTCTAGTAAAGAAAATTCTTATAAGGATTTAGATGGATCCTTTTTTACATTAGAAGGTGATAAGAAGGCTCTAGAGATATTTACTAAAAACCTTGATAGACTGGGTAATCCTTATAAAATAATAACTACGAAAGATAAAAGTGGCTATCATTTATCTACTGTTTGTATAAGTAATATGGTAGTAGGTCTTTCTTATATGGCTGAGAAAATATTAAGATTTTATGGATTTACAGATAAAGAATCATTAGAAGCCTTAGAGAGCTTGGCTAAAAAGAACATGGATAATATATTTGCTAAAGGAGTAGTTAATTCACTAACTGGCCCTATAGAAAGAGCTGATATAAACACTATTAGTTCTCACATAAAATATCTTAAAGAAAATGATATCTATATAGAGAAAGAAGTTTATCTTGATATAAGTTTATTATTGATTGAAATAGCAAAAGAAAAAAATCCAAATAGAAACTATGATAATTTAAGGTCTAAATTAGAAAAAGAAAAAGGAGAAAATTAAAATTGAAAAATACTGCATTGACTTTTAAAAAAGCAAAAGAAGATGGCGAAAAATTAACTATGATAACTGCTTATGACTACACAACAGCTAAGCTAGTAGAAAAGTCTAATATAAATTCAATCCTAGTAGGTGATAGTTTAGGGATGACCATGCTTGGACTTGAGGATACCCTTAGTGTAACAGTGGAAGATATGATTCATCATAGTAAGGCTGTAGCTCGTGGAGTAAAGGATACTATGGTTATTTGTGATATGCCATTTATGTCATATACCAATACAGATATTGCAAAAGCTGTAGAAAATGCGGGTAGGCTTATGAGTGAAGGTAGAGCAAATTGTGTAAAACTAGAGGGTGGAACAGAAGTAAAAGAAATAATAAAAGCTATTGTAGATGCCAAGATACCAGTATGTGCTCATATAGGATTGACTCCTCAATCTATCAACTCTCTAGGTGGGTTTAAGGTTCAAGGTAAGGATATAGAAACTGCTAAAAAGTTGATTGCAGATGCTAAGGCAGTAGAAGAAGCAGGGGCCTTTGCTGTAGTTTTAGAATGTGTACCAAAAGGATTAGCAACTAAGATAAGCAAAATGCTCAGTATACCAACTATAGGAATAGGTGCAGGTGATGGATGCGATGGGCAAGTTTTAGTTTATCAAGATATGCTTGGAATGTACGATGACTTTACACCCAAATTTGTAAAGCACTTCGCTAATATAGGGGAGGATATAGTAGAGGCATTCAATCGATATGATAAAGAAGTAAAAGAAGGTATTTTTCCAACAGATGATCACAGTTTTAAAATAAAAGAAGATGTACTTAATCAAATTATATAAATGATAATTATGTTATAAATTGATTCAGTTAGGTCCACAATATGGTAAAAATTTATAGCCTTAGTATAGTAAAAAAAAGTGAGGTATTATGGATTACGAAAAACCATTTATTTTTATAGATACAAATTTTGGACTTGATGAAGCTTTAATGATAAAAATGGCATTTAATTCTTTTGATTTTGAAATTCTTGGTATGTCTACATCTGATGGTAAGATGAATCCAGTTTTAGCGGCAGAAAATATTGTAGGACTTTCAACTGAAGAAGGACTATTTTTGCCAGTTGCTGCTGGCAAGCCTTTTAGTGATTACCATCATTTAGATAAGGAAATTTTTTCTACAACAAAGGACTATATAGAAAAAATGCCAGCCTATGAAAATATAATTGATAAGGCAGAAGATTGCGGTAGACTTGATATAATCGCCACATCAGGACTTACAAATATTGCAAAAGCCCTAGAAGAAGCTCCAGAAATAGAAGATTATATCTCCCATATTTTTATTCTGGGTGGAGAAACAGATGAAGAAGTTTCAGGTACTTTCATCGAAGATCCCGAAGCTGTTGATAAAATATTAAATACAAGCATAGATTTATTTTTATTGCCTTTAGGGATAGCAAATGAGCCACTTCTTTCAGATGATATGATTGCTAAACTTTATGGTAAAGATAAAAATCTAGACACTATTTTAGATGAATTTAAAAATGAACCTTTAGAAAATAGACTACTAAAAGCTCCGCTGCTTTTATACCTAACCCAAGCACCAGAGGCCTTTATTTTTGAAGAATCCGGTTTTGGTGTTATTACTAGTGATCTTGAGGGAGAAGTGGGTAGTCTTTATAGAACAAATAGTCGTAAAAAAAATTATAGAGTTACCAGGGTAAATGAAGAAGTCTTTTACGATTTTCTTCTAGGTAGTCTATGAGTTTTAAACCACCGGGCTTAAGAATAATAAAGACCTTTGTTGCAGTTACTATGGCTATGCTTATTTCTGCTCATAGACCTGGCGATGGACTTCCTTTTTATAGTGCAATAGCTGCTATTATTTGCTTAAAATCAGATGTAGAAGGTTCGAGAGAAATAGGTGTAAACAGAATAATTGGTACATTTTTAGGTGGTTTTTGTGGACTTATTTACCTTTTATTAGTTCCAGCAAATAGCTTACCTAAAAATTTAGAAATACTTTTAATAAGTTTTATAGCATCATTTATAATCTGGATAATGGCCCTTGCCAATAAACCTAAGGCGATTTCTATAATGGCCATAGTTTTTTTATCCATTACTATAAATCATGGAACTGACACTATGCCTTTCTTATTTGCCCTAAATAGAACTTTAGATACTATGGTTGGGGTAATATCTGCAATTATAGTTAATCGGTCAGACTTTGAATTTAGAGATAGGCATAGTCCGCCTTATTTTAAAAAAGATAAAAAATGAATTTTCATATAAATTCTGCTAAAAATCTAGTATATAATATATACAAAATAAATGTTTTTAGGAGATTGTATGAAAAATATTAAAAAATTAGCCCTATCCATTGCTATCTCTTTTGCCCTTTTAGGAGCAAATCCAGTTTTTGCAGCTACTAGATTAGATTTGGGTGTAAACACAGGAAATGTTAGTTTTAGTGAAGGAACCTTTAATTTAAGCCAGGATGAAAATCTTAAAAACCAAGTTTTAGCAGAAGCGCGTGCTATAAGATCTAGACTATGGGATGAAAACATTCTATATACTTTGGATGAAAATTCAAATTCAAAAAGCGAACGTCTACAAGATGTTGTAAAAGCAAATGGTTATGCAAATAAAGAAGCTTACGTAAATGGATTAACTTGGTCAAATGACTTAGAAAAAATTGCCATCCAAAGAGCCTACGAGCAAACCCTAACAGGTCTATCCCACCAAAGACCAGATGGGTCTAGTATGAGTACATCAGCCACAATAAATGGTATCCACCCGGGTGCAGAAATTTTGGCATCAAGTACAGATAGCCAAAATCCAAAAAAATCTTTTGGTCAATGGTCTTTTGAACCATCCAAGAGAAAAAATAATAAGTCAGAATATCAACTGCTAAAAGAAGCTAAGGGAGTAGCAAACGCTGATAATGGTCATCTACACATAATACTTGACCCGGAATTAAAACACATCGGTTTTGCAGCCCTTAATACAAATGCTAAGTGGAACTATGGAGTTGGAATATTTGATTTTGCTATTTCTGGTAATAACCAAGCTTCAGCAAACTTAGTAGGTAGTTTTAATATCTATGCAGGAGATATTAAAAGTGCTCCAAAAATAGAAAATAAAACAGTAGCACCAGCAAAAACAACAGAATTGACAGCCGCAAGTGTTGAAAAATTAAGAACTTCAGTAAGCAATGCTAAAAGAACCATAGCAGGGGCAGAGTTATTAATGAAAACAATGCCAAAATTTGCTAAAGAAAATGGGGACAAAATCAATGAATTAATAGCAAATTCACAAAAAATAATTGACCAAGCAGAAAAAATCTTAGCAAAATATTAAGACCAATTTAAAAGACAGATTGTATCTGTCTTTTTTTAATGTAAGTATGTTTTTAATAATTAATATGTTAAAATATTATTAATAATACATATTAAAGGAGAAGATATGAAAATAAAAAAGATATTGCCAAAAGCCTTAGCAGTAGCTATTTTAACATCAACGCTTGCAAGCACAAGTTTTGCTAGTGGTAGTGTAAATACAAATTCAGGTCTTTATAGGTCAAGAAGAACAAGACAAGCTTATATGAATCTAACAGCAGATCAAAGACGCGAGATAGATGCCATCAACACTAACAACAACACTCAAATAACCATAAAAGAAGTTAAAGCCCATGGTAAATATAAACTGCCAATAGTAAAGGGTCAAAATTATTTATATGCATTTATGGATGATAGAAATAATAATGGCATGGTAGGAGAAAATGATAAGGATGCTGTAAATAATCCAATCTCAGCAGAAAAAGAAGTGGCAAGAGAAGAAGTTTTGGAAAAAGAAGCTATCACAGAACTGCCTGAAACCGAAACAACTACTAGCATAGAAGGAGTAGATGAAGAAAAAGAAGCAAATATAATTCCAGCAGAGTATCTAGATAGGCTAGAAGAATCCTTAAAGAAAGCTAAACAAACCATATCAGCAGCAGAAGTATTAACCAAAACCATGCCAAGATTTGCCACAGAATATGGGGAAGTACTAAATAAATTAATAGAAGACCAATATAAGATAATAACTAGAGCAGAAAGCATCTTACAAGCCAATGGTAGGTAAGTGTTGAGAAATTATCACTTTATTTTTAAAAAAGTAAATAAACATAAAATTATAGATAACAAATATGTTATTTTATAGATTAATTGGTTAATATATTAATATAATAAAATTTAAGGAGTATATATGAATAATTTTAAAAAGATAACAGCTGCAGCCCTAGCTATTTCGTTTTCTTTTTTAGGGGCTGGTGTAGTTGGTGAAAGTAATGTAAGTTTTGCAAGTGAGAATAAAAATGCGCCAAAGGTAAATTTAGATATTCAACCATCTAATGCGCCATACCAAGAGAGTGTAGTAACTTTAAATCAAAATGATGCAACTAGACAAGCAGTTTTAAACCAACTCAGAGATGTAAGATCCAAAGCTTGGGATGAGAACTTAAAATTACAATGGGATGATAACGGTAATACTAAAAAAATAAGAGATATTTATAATGAATTTACCGGAGATTCTAATGATAAAGAAGGATATGTAAATGCATATGGGTATAGTTTGGAACTTGAAAGATTAGCATTACAAAGAGCATACGAATTAAGTTTAACTGGGGATAGTCAAGAAAGACCAGATGGCACTCGTTATGAAACTTTAAATTATAAAGGACTAAATTTAGGCCTTCATTCTTGGGTATATGATGATTATGAAAATGATATATCTCCAGAAATTCTATTCGATACTATACTTTATAAAGATATAGAGAGCGGTAATGGTTATAAGAGATTTATCGAAACAAATGGCTCATATGAAACCACAGGTTCGGTGTATGATATGCTAATGTTCCAACCAACATTTATGGGAGTTGGCTATGGACAAGTTAAAAACCCAGAAACCGGTAAAAATATTGCAGTAATCGCATATGACTTAGATCCATTTTTCTTTGTTAACGGTCCTAAAAAAGTTGATTATGTTGGCGATTACACAATGAGCTTTGGTAATCCAAATTTCAAACAATTTTCAAAAGAAAGATTGGATAAACTAGAAAAATCAGTTAAAAATGCAAAAGAAACTATTGAAGGCGCAAAAATTCTAATGCAAAAAATGCCAAAATTTGCCAAAGAACATGGCAATGAACTTAATAAATTAATTGAAAAACAAAATAAAATTATAGATAAGGCTGAAGCTATTTTAAGAGCAAATGGTAGGTAAGAAAAACGAGCTTATATGCTCGTTTTTTTTATTTTTATTCTATTTTTAAATACTCATCTATTTCCAAAGCATCTTCTGTATTTAGTAAAACTGTTATCTTATCTCCAAGTAAAATTTTGTCTTCTGCATTTGGTACAAATTCTTTGTTGTCCCTTTCTATAGATATAATTAAAATGTGTCTTGGAAATTTTATTTCCTTTAGTTTTTTATCAATTACATCTAATCCATCTACTATTGTGTATTCCAAAATAGAATAATTTCCTAGGTCTGTTTCATTAGGAACTAGTAAGTTTTTATCTTCTAATTGTCTTTCGAAAAGTGTTTCATAAATTGGGTCTATCTCTAAAGATTCTGCTACATAATAAGAAACTATTACTACAATTGATAAGGCGATTAAGTGCTGAAAGCTTGCAGCCATTTCTGAAACCAAAATTACTGAAAGTATAGGACTTCTAACAACTGAGGCAAGTATTCCACTCATGCCCAAGATTATAAAGTTTATGTAATATTGATCTACATTTATGCCATTTTCTAGCATGGCAAATATTAAAGCCCCACAGCTACCGCCGATTACAAGAACTGGTAGAAATATACCACCTTGGACTCCGGATCCGTAGCAGAATGTTGTATAAAATAATTTTAAAATTAGAATTGCGAGTATATATTTAACAGGGAATCTCTTATGAGCCATCTGTTCTAAAAGTCCGTGTCCACCTCCAGTTACTTCGTAAAATGTAAATCCTATTACAATTGTAACAGCCATTAGTAAAGTGTATTTTAAGATTTTTGAATCTATTTTTTTAAATAAATTTTGGCACTTTACTATCATTATATTGTAGAAGCTACCTATGAAACCTGTTAAAATACCTATTAAAATAGCTACCCAAATAAGACGCATTGGTAGAGATTTAGTAACTGCAAATGAAAAGGAGCTTTCTGCTCCCATTATTACAAAAGAAACGTAATTGGCAATTATTGATGCTATAAATGCGGGCAAGAGAACATATTTTGAATATGTTTTATGAAGCTCTTCTATAGCAAAAATACAACCAGCCAATGGTGCATTAAAGGCTGCGGCAAGACCTGCTGCTGCTCCAGCAGTGATCATATATTTAATTTCATCAGGTGGTCTTTTAAAAATTTTACCTATAAATTTTGCACTTGCACCACCCATTTGTATGGATGGACCTTCTCGGCCTAGAGAAAAACCCATAAGATTTCCAAGGCTTCCACCTACTATTTTTGAAATAATGGTTGGCCACTCATTCATTTTAAATTTTCCTAGGATTTCACCGCGTATTTGTGGTATACCGCTGCCTCCAGAAAGAGGAGCCCATTCTAGTAATTTGCTAATTAGAAATGAGATTATAATAGCCATAGTTAATAAAATAATGACTGATTTAAAATCAAAATTACTATATAAAACTTTCCTGCTGCTGTCCATTTTGGAAATTATAAATCTATATAGGACAGAAAAAAGTCCGGCGAAAGTACCTACAATCACCGAATCGGTTAGCATTCTAAATATTAATTTTCTATTATTATTAAATTCATTTTTCATTCTTACACCGGATATTTATTTAATTTTTTGGGAAAATACGAAAGTTTATTCCGTTTATCATTTCTACATCATAGGGACTATCAGCAAAATACCCTTTTAAAAATGCATATCTGTAATCATGGTAGTTAGACTTTTCATCGTTTAAATTTATATTATCATTATTACTTATTTCAAAACTTTCGTGATGGTCATGGTTATGGCCACCTTGACAAACATTATCCTTGGAATCTTCTGGATTTATGGTTTGACTTTCATATTTACTATGCAAATTGTTATTAGTTATTAAATATAAATCGCCGTTGTTATCTATTTGGGCAGCAAGTCCTCTATCGCAAGGCATACCGTCTAATAAAAGCATATTTAGATCTGTAAATACACTATTAAAGTTAGAAAAATCTTTCCCTTGGGCATTTATTTTGCCAAATTCATACAGTTTTTCTTTGGTATTTTCACTGTTATTTAAGGCATAGTTTAACCTATTTTCTACTACATCTATTTTAGAATCAAGCCAGCCGTGGATATTTTCTTGATCGATTAGATCTTCTAAAGGATCAGTTGAAACTGCTTTATTTATTTTATCGACTTTGCTTGTATCTCCATCTAAAAGATAATTTGTTATTTTATCTTGAAATTTTATTTTTTCATACATCATATAATGTATTGGTCCTAAATTTTCACTCATTTATATCACCTCTATTATATTCTACTGGTTATTTATATGATATACTATAATTAATCTAGGAGGACTTATGAAAAACTTAACGACAAAAAAACTTACATATGTGGCACTTTTTGCTGCTCTCACCTTTGTTTCCAATTATTTGCAAATACCTATGGTAACTCCCTTTGGCAATACGCGTTTTCATTTGGGAAATGTTTTTTGCTTATTATCTGGAATTATTTTAGGTCCTCTGTATGGTGGTCTAGCTGCAGGCCTTGGACCAGCTTTATTTGATCTTTTTGATCCAATTTATTTTACATCCGCGCCAACTACTTTTATAAATAAATTTGCTATGGCAGCTGTTGCTGGTTACTTTTTTTATAAAAAAATAGATCGAGAGAATAAAGCTAGAATTGTTATTGCTTCTATTTTAGGACAATTAACCTATATTATCCTATATTTGGTCAAAACTTTTATTGAAGATTATTATGTACTAAATCTTACAAAAGTAGCTACAATGACAGAAATAACTCAAAAAGCAAGTGTTTCATTAGTTAATGGTATAATTTCTGTAATTTTTGCATCTATACTTGCCATACCTCTTTTAAAAGCAGTCAAATTTGAATAGTAAGCTTATTATTGGGTATCTATTTTTTTAAGAGGTGACTTTATGGATTATAAGAGATTTGGCAATAAAATTGTCCTTAGATTAAAAAAAGGCGATAAGATTATAGAATCAATTAACAAATTAGCAGAAGAAGAGGATATTAAAGCAGCTCATTTTCAAGGAATAGGGGCTGTAAATGAATTAAAAATTGGGGTTTTACATCCAGGAAAAGATGATTATGAATGGGATATTTACAATGAAGATTTGGAAATAACATCTTTAATTGGAAATATTACTATATTTGAAGAAAAACCATTAGTTCATACTCATATTACTTGTGCTAAAGAAGGATCACAAGTAATGGGAGGTCATTTAGAAGAAGCTACTTGCTCATTTACAGTAGAGATTTTTATAGATGTTATTGATGGTAAATTAGAAAAGAAAGCTGACTCTGATCTTGGAATAAATATTATAGAATTTTAGGTGGAATATGCAAACTAGAGAAAAAATATTTGGAATAACTTGCCCAGCTTGTGGAGATACTTTTGAAAAAGAAATGAATACAGCGGTTTTTTCTGCAACAGAGGATAGAGAACTTATACTAACTAATCAATTTGGCATTCAACATTGCCCAAATTGTGGACATGAATTTGTATTAAATTATAGATTTGCCTATACAGATGATGAAATTAAATTTATGATAGTAAATGATCCTCAATTTGTAGATGGCAAGGCAAGACTAGCTTTTAAATCAAGTTTAACTTTACTCGATAAATTTCATAAAGAAGAACAAGAAAAATACCTTACAAGAATGACAAGTGATATAGAAGAATTACGTGAAAAAATAGTTATATTTGAAAATTATTTGTCAGATAAGGCTATAGAAATCATGAAATACATCTTACTAGAAAGCAATGAACTAGCATTTGACCATGATGATGTGATTTCATTTAGATTAGTAGATGGAAACACATATTTAATAAAAACCACTGATGGTAAGGAATATACCCTAGGTTTTGTAAGAGAAGTATATGATAAAATAATTAGCCAGTACGATGGATTATTTGATGCGGAAAATGCTGAAAAAGTAGATAAAAATTGGGCTTATGAATTTTTAAAATAAACTTAAATTTAACCTTAAATTACAGTAAAATTTAAGGTTTTTTTATTGTAAAAGGTATAATTGTACCATGAAAATTTACTTGGAAAATGAAAACAAAAGAAAAAGTGTATATGATATTTTAAATATATTTTACGATGATAGCGAAATAATATTTGCCAATGAAGGTGATATTTTAATATTAGAAAATAAAGTGATTTTTAATAAAAAGAATTATGATTATAAAGATAATTATCAGCTTAAATCTACTTTGTATAACATATTAGTAAAAAAAACTAGCTACAAATCTCCTTGGGGAATGCTTACTGGATCAAAACCATCCAAGCTTTTGCAAAAGCAAAGTCCAGATCAGATAAAAGAAAAATACTTTCTTTCAGATGAGAAACTTAATTTACTAGTAGATATCAAAAATGAACAAGATAAATTGAGATTTAATAAAGATGATTTCAATTTATATATAAATATTCCCTTTTGCCCTAGTAGATGTGATTATTGTTCTTATCCTACACTAATTGGTCCTGACCATGATAGGTCGACTTATATCGATACTTTATGTCATGAAATTGATATGATAGATTTACCTAAAGATCTTGATTCAATTTATGTAGGGGGCGGGACACCATCAGACCTATCCCTCTATGACTTTGAAAAATTATTAGATAAGATAAATGAGAGATTTTTCTCATTTGAGTATATCTTTGAAGCTGGTAGAGAAGACACACTTGATGAGAAAAAACTTAAGCTACTTAGCAATTATGGAGTTACAGGTATTTCTCTAAATCCACAGACATTTAATAAAGAAATAATAAAATCTGTAGGACGCGCTTATGATTACAATCATTTTCTAAAAATGTATGAAAAAGCTCGAGAATTAGGATTTATAATTAATATGGATTTTATAGTTGGACTTGTTGGAGAAAGTGCAAAAAATTTTGAGAAAAACTTTGAGATATTAGAAAAACTTCAGCCAGATAATATCACATTTCACGCTTTGGCTACAAAATCCGGTAGCAAATACAGGGAAAATAATAAAAAAGGTTCCATAGAAGATGCATTGATAATTAGCAAGACCATAAAAGATTTTACAGAAAAAAATTATTATAAAGCCTACTATCTCTACCGTCAAAAAAATATTATTTCTAATTTGGAAAATGTAGGATATCAAAAAAATAATACAGCCCAAAGATACAATATAATTATTAATGAAGAATTAGAAAATGTCATTGGCCTGGGTATGAACGCTAATACTAAGCTTATGAATGGTAAAAAATATCGCAATGCTCGTAACTTACGTGATTACACAGAAAATATAGAAAATATTATAAGGGATAAAAATATGATGATTGAATCAAATTAAAAAAGCTGACAAATAAATGCCAGCTTTTTATATTAAGTAACAAGGAACTTTTTAATCTTAAATTACTAAAAACTTATGTTTACTGAATATCTTTCCAAATAGCAGTAACTGTAATATTATCGTTTACTGTTATTTTATCTTTTGGATTATTTATATCTTCATTTCCAGATACAAGCCATCCAGCAAATTCTTTGCCATCTGGAGCTATGAATGTATTTTCAGGAAGGCTTATTTCGCTTCCTTTCACAACTTGCATTTCTGGAATCTCTCCATCCGCTCCATTGGATTCAAAATTTAAAGACACATAATCTTTTTCTTTATCTTTAAATACTGGTGTGATTTCTATATTTGCTTGAGTATTAAAAGTAAAACCTGGTTTTTTGATAGCATCTCTAACTTTCCATCCAGCGAATTCTTTTTCCTCAGGTATTGCGCCTTCATATTCTGGAAGAGTGAAGTCTTCACCTAAATTTACTTCATTTGTAGTAGCATTTACTAAGACCTCTACTTTTGGATTTTGGACATTTTCTATTTTTCCTGTATTTAAGTCAAGCTTATAAATTTGTACTTTGGTATTCCTTGCATAATCAGTTGCAATAACTTTAATTTCTACTTGATCAGGATTATTGTAATTAGCATAAGAATTTAATAAGCTATTAGCTTGGTATTCTTTTCCATTTACTAAAATTGATTTTTGTTGAATTCTTCCAGGATTTCCACTATCTATCTTATCTGTTATAGATAAATTTACTTCCTTATCTTTACCGTCAATCTCATATTTTAGTCCGATACTGTTATCGAGCTTTTCATCTGTTAATCTAATTTCTGGTTTAGTATTGTCAATAAATATCTTGTATTGTGATCTAATACCTTCTGGCTCACCGTTACCTATATAGTCTTTGGCAGCCCAATCCATGATATCACCATCGTTAGCATCTATTTTTACTTCGAAGTCTTTGGAATTATCACTGTTTAGATCTCCATAAATTAAATATTGATCAACTATGGATTCATTTATTCTAAAGTTCCAGTTAAATCCACCTTTATCACCTACTTTTCCTCGTAAAATTAGTGGACTTTTTCTAATGTAAAGTTCTCCATAATTAGCGTTATCTTCATTTGTATAAGGATTAAAGCTATCATTATCCATATCAAGTTGGACTTTATCTTTATCTATATATACAATTTTGCCAATTTCTTCTACTAAATTTTCATCATTTAGTATAGCTTCTCCATTAGAATTTTTTTCTAGTTTATAGACTTCATATCTTAAGATGGTAAAGCCTTGAAGAGTCTTTATATTAGCTGTTTTAGTTGCTACATCTTTACTATCGTTAGTATATATATTTGATGATAAGGCTTCTAATCCGGTTTTTCCAGGATTTATAGATATTATTTTAACTGCATATCCATTTTTAATTTTTAAATTATCACTTATTTCATAATAAATATTGCCAGCCTCATCGGTTTTCTCTTTTAATCCATGATTTAGGTCAGCTCCGCCAAGCTCTATGATATTTCCATAATTAGATTCGACAGTTGGTATTTTATCTTCTGTCTTCTTAGAGATTTTTTCTTTAGGCATTCTTATATAGATACTTTGGCTGCTACCATTTTTATCGGTTACGTATAGTTCTATATCTCCCTTATAATCAATACCTTTATTATTATCGACATCATTTATATTTGCCCATAGATTGAATGACATTGACTTATCTTTTTCGTTATATGTTGAGGGGATAGTCTTCACTTGGCCTAGCTTGTTAGTTTTTTTCATAGCAGTAGATCTAAAGTAGATTTTAGCATCTTTACTTACGTTTTTGACTACACCTTCTATATCAAATCCACCATTTGCATTTAATATAATCTTTCCTATATAGTTATGATCTTTAAAATAATCTAGGGAATTATCTACAAATTCCATCTTACTTCCATCAAGATATTTACTTGGAAGTCCATATTCATCTATGGAGTTTTCATCTCCATAATCGTAGCTTTCTTCTTTTATACCAGTTAACGGATTTTCTTTTTTGATCTTTTTTACTTTTATAATTCTATTTAGATCTTCATTATCAAGTGATTCAATAGTAGATTTAGTAGTATCTATATTAATACTTGGTTTTCCTTCTAAATTAGCAGAGCTATTAGCTTCATTTTTATCTGATTTTTTTTCACTTGTATTAATATTTTTTAATAACTTGGCGTCTATTTTTCCTGCTGAATTTTTTTCTTCAATATAGTCATCTATATCAGGATCGTAGGAGCTTTTTACAGTAGAGTATCCTAGTTTGCCGTTTATAATTTTTTTGTCAAATTTAACTTGATATAAATCAGTAAAGTTTGAAGCTCCATCTAAAGCAGCAATTTCTATTGTCTTTCCTAAAAGATTTTTATTAGCTCCCAATATTTTATAACAGCTGTTACCATCTTTATCTAGTTTAAAGCCGTTATATTTATTTTTTTCTCCAACATTTACTACTTTAAGTTTATCTAATATTTCGCCATTTTCATCTACAAAGGCAGCTCCTGCAAACCATACTTTGTTAGGAACTTCTTCAAATTTTTGAGGATTTTTTTCTTGTTCTCTGGTAAAGATAGTTTCATTTTTGTAGGCTTCTTTTTGCTTATGGTAGCTATCCTTTATTTTAAGTCTTATTTCATCAGGGTTAGATGCATCAACAGATACAATCTCAGGTGGAGTTCTATCTATTTTTACTGGAATATAGGAGATCTGATATGGATAATCAGGGGTTAGTCTATATTCAAATTTATAGAAATATTGCCCTTCTGCTATTGGCTCAAATTTACCTTCAACATAATTTTTATCGTATTTATCTACTGAATGAGGATTATAGATTAATCCATCCCATCTCAGATCACCATAAACTTTTAGCTTAGAACCCTTTATACCTTTTGAGTCATTTCTTTTAGAGTTTAAGATTCCCTTTATAAAATGATCTACATCGAGTACTTTTAAATAATTTTGATTTTTGGGATTATCACTGTTTACTATAGAAACTTTAGCATCAGCTGCAGATCTTAAAATGAGTGGGCTTGGAGTAAGGCCTCTATCTGTTTCATAATCTTTGATAAGTTTACTTTCTCCAGTGGATTCTAGATCCCAATCTTGTGAATTGTTAAAGGCAAATAAATCTGGGTCTTGATCTAAGCTCTTATTATCATCTTCTCTATTTTGGATAACTCCTGCTGGTTTAAATAAATCTATGCCGTGTTCTCCTCCTCGACCTCTATTTAAGGTTCCAGGTATTTTTGGATTGCCTTCATCATCATAACCTACAATGCCCTTTGAACGAGATCCATCTTCCCAAGCCCATTTATCGATTATAGGTTCATTATTCCAGTCTCCAGCAAATCCCATAAATGGCATAGATAGAGAAGGTTGAGGATTCTTTCTAGTATTTTCTTTTTCTTCTTTTGACTCAAAGTTTATAAATCCTTCTATGAATTTATTTTTGTTAGCAAGGCTTCCAACGTCAAGGCTTGCACCTAAACTATAAGATCCTCTTGCAGGAATTACTATTTCGTTTTTAGCGAAGGTTAGCTTAGCTCCGTCAACTTTTTTTGGATGAATTTCATTAACTGTATGAATTCCAGTTTTGGACTTTTCATCATATTCTTCATCTAATTTTTTTACTTTAATCTCTCCATCTGTAGTAATAGGGGAGGATGATACTTTAAGAGTGATATCCCTATTAGTTGGATTATCAATATTAATTCTGAAATCTTTTTTCTTAGTTTTTATTTCCTTTAGAGAGACAGCTCCATAAGAGTTTGTTTGACCACTAGAGTCCTTTAGATCATAAGAAATTACTAAATTATTTTTAAGAGCTTTCTCAACATTGATAAGTCCGGAACCTTGTTGTCTAGGTGATGCGTAAAGATAAGTTCCATTTTCTTCTGTTTGAGGATCTATCATAGGAGTGGATGTTATTTGTAGCATTATTTTTGTAAGGGATACCAAATCTATTCCTCTACTCTTAATAACTGTTTTTTTGACCATTTCTTTTAATTTAGGTCTAATAATAACTGTTGAACCTGATACTACTGGAGTAGCCATTGACGTACCTGACATATATTGATAGGTATCTTTTCCGTCTATTTTATTTAGAGTTGAGTATATATTTTTACCTGGGGCAGATACATCTGGTTTTAACATTAGATCTACTCTAGGTCCCCATGAAGTAGATCCGGCAGGAACATTAACATCTTGCCAAGGAATTTTTTTATCTAAAAATTTAATATTAAGTTCTTTTTCCTCTCCTACTTTAGGTTTTAGAGAGTTATATAGATTCATATCTATTCTATAGTCTGAGTCTTTTTTAGATTTGATATTAACCTTGTCGGAGCTTCCAGTTAGCATTGACCATAATTTTATACCGTCCATACCAGATATAGAAAATACTTGTACTTTTGTAGCCTCATCTTCTTCATAACCCATAGCTGGAAGGCTTTCCCAATCATCACGGTTATAGTAAGATACAGTATTTACAACTATAACTCCAGCTGCTCCTTTATCAGCTGCTTTTTTAAAAGAATATTTTAAATCTTTTGTGTATATTCTATCCATGATTACAATTTTATCTTTTAGGTTTTTGCCAGCTATATCATCATCTTGACACTTGCCTAAATAAATAAATTTATACTTGTCTTTTTTAAAACTATTAGGATCAAAAAAAGCTCCTATTCTGGAATATCTAAAGTCGTTTCCACCAATATTTACTCCATCAAAATTGATTTTAGTATTTCTGGATGAGCCTACTGCTATGGCATCTTCGTGGGCTGCTGTTCTAGTTACATTTCCAGTATCTGTCATATTTAAGGCATTGTTTGCATATCTATCCCAAGAAGAATTAGATGCGGAAGTTGCATAATTACCAGTTGCAACGCAAACTGGAATGCCATGATTTCTTAGAGTTCTGATTGCTTGCCAATATTTTTCTCCCTTAAGTCCAGTACCTGTAAAACCTGAGGATATAGAAATTACATCTACATCATGTTTTATACAATCTTCAAAGGCATGGAACATAGTTTCATCTCCAGCAAAACCCTCACTAGCATCTGAGTACATCTTATAAGAAAACAATTGAGCATTAGGGGCAATACCTCTGATTCCCTTACCTTTATTAATATCTTCCATAGTATCATTAGCAGCTAGAATTCCTGATATATGCATTCCATGAGGATCGTGATAATCTGAACCGTCATCGTATTTTTCAGTTGTTATTTTTCCTCCATTTAGATAATTTACTGAATGTGGAACCTTTTCTGAAATATAGAAGTTCTTATCGGCTTCTGATAAGTTATCTAATTTTACCTTGGCGACTTTTTTTGCATCATCATCGAGTCTCATTGCCTTATGGCTTGCATCCATACCTGTATCTATATTGGCTATTACCATGCCTCTTCCATCATAATTTTTGCCGAGATTGGGATTTATTGCATTGATATTTTTAAGATAGTTACTTGCCTTGTCTACCTTTACTAGGCTTCTGGCATTTTCCATTAAAGGATTGAGTTTTTCTGATTTTTCTACATCTGCAACTCCTTTAATAGTTTTTATATAATCGATGTTTTCTGGATAAGTAGAGATTGCTAATCCGTTGAATATAATATTATATTCGTAAAGGATTTTGGTATCCTTGATTGAGTTTAATACTTTTTTTATTTTATTTTTATCTGCATTCTTATTAAATTCGATAAAATATACTTCTTTTTCAATATCTGCCTTTATACTAGCTTCGCTAGATAAATAATCATCGATAATTTTGCTCTTTTTCTGCTTGCTTCTATTAATATTTACCAAATCACTATTTTTTTTAGGATTTATTGTTTTTGATGCAAAAGATGGGCTTACAAAGCTAAGTACCATTGATAAAGCTAAAATAAAGGATATAGATTTATTATGATTTTTTTTCAATATATACCTCCATAACTATTTTTAATTATCTATTTCTAGAATCTTACAATATTCTTTTAAAGCCATTTTTCCTTTTTCACGCAATGACTCAGATTGCTTTATCATTTCTCTTAACTTGTCAGAATATTTTTTGCTTAAACTTGAAGTATTAGATAATAAATGTTGGAAAACATCACATGTAGATTGATTTTCGAATATAGCTTGTTTAAGATTATGGTAATCATTAATAAGATCTTCTTTAAGATACCAACCTTCTTTAATATATTTATAGCAATCTGGAACATAAATTAGAGAACGATTATTATTCAAGCTATTAGAATTTTCGTGACTTCCTTTATTTTTATCAATAGTTTCTTTTGATGCTTCTGATGTATCATTATTATTTGTTTCATCTTTAATAGATGAATGATTATCTATTTTTCTAGACTTATCACTATCAATTATGTGGGTATCATCTATATTAGAGCCTTCATTCTTCTTTCTTGAATTATTCAAATCAATGGCTTCGTTATAGATTTTATAAATGTCGCCGTTAGATTTAGCCAAGTTAATTCTTTCTAAGTACTTTTCTTTTTCTGCATTTGTTAATTTAGATAAGCTTAATAGATTATCTAAAAAATCTTTTTTGTAGTCTTCATCTATATGATTTTCTTTTTTATCATTATTATCATCTAGCTCATTACTAGTTTTATCGTTAGACTTTTGATCCGAATTATCAGTAAGATTATCAATAGCTTTATTGTTATCTTTATGATTTGAACTATCAGTGGACTTATCATTTGGATTATCAATAGTCTTAGATTTAGACTTTTTATAATAATAAATTTTACTAGAGTTAGAATAGATAACAGGATTTTCATTGATAATTACATAGGATAGGTTTAAGTCATTTAAAATTTTGTCATTTTCTTTAACATCTTTATATGTTTTTAAAATATTTCCGTTTTGGTCGTAGGTTGTAATGTCTATGATCGATTGATCGCCTATTCTTTTTACTTGTACTTTTTGTTTCTTATCTTTACCTACATAATATTCAAAACTTTCACCATTTTCTTTAAGAATTTTATAATTTTCGCTAAATTTATCCAAACCAGTAGACTTGCCAGTATACTCATATGTTATTCCATCTTTGTTAATATTCTTAGGAGCTTGTGGAGGCGTGATATCCTGTCCAAAGAAACCAGAAGCGACAACAGGAGAATGAATATCATTATCAGTATCTGCGTCTAAAAAATGTGTAGTATGATGAGCTCTTAGGGGTATGTCATAAGTTGTAGTTTTATTATCTTGACTTTCTACATTATCGTTTTCTTTTACAATGCCAAAAGTACTTTCTCCAGTGTTTTTCTTATCTAAAGCTGAAATTTCTAATTCATTTCTAGAAATGTTTGTAGCTAATTTTCTGATATTTAATTCACCGTTATAATCGATTTTATAGACTTTTTCAAATTCTTTTCCTTCACTATCAAATTTTTTTAAATGAACGTAAACTTTTTGATAAGGGTCATTTCTATCAATATAAAAAGTATAAGTAGCTCTATCTTCGTTATCTTCTCTATTATTTTTATATTGACCAAATACATAGTATTTGTCTTGATCTATTTTATCTAAGGGTATGTAACTTGGATAAGTAGGATCTTTCACAACAGTTATTAAATTTTTATCTTCAGTTTCTTCCACCTTAGCATCGCTTAAAATTTGTGGATCCTCAGTTGGATTTTCCTCATTTTTAGTATCACTATTACTTATATAATCTTTAGTATCATTGTTACTTATATTATTTTTCTCACTGATATTTGTTGGAATATTATCAGTAGTCTCATTATCAGTTGATACTTTTTCTTCGATCTTATAATCGTTTTTACTGGTATTATTATTTTTTACATTTTCATCGTTTTGGTCTATATATGTTGCTTGTGTATTGCTATTAGAAGAAAAGTCATTTTTAGATACTGATTTCTCATCAACCTCGTCTGCTTTAAAGCTATTTAAATTATAGTCTGTATTGAAATCTTTTTCTTCACTTGCGAATACACTTGATGGATTTGAAAAAATTAGCATCAAGGCTAGGACGCTGGTTAGCCTATATTTATTCGAATTATTTATATTATTCATTAAATTCCTCTCTTTATATTTTTTTATTTTTGCTTGTTGCATAATATTTTTATAAAAATCATAAGTTAAAAAATAGTATGGCCATACTTATTTAGTTTATATATAAACAATTTTATTTAACGTAATGATTTTATAAGTAATATTATAATATAAGTAACAAAAAAATTCCAACAAAAAAATAAAAAGATTAGGCTGACCTAAATAATTTTTATGATTTGTTCTTACGATGAAATTATTTAGAAAATTTTTTAAATTAATTTGAAATTATTAATTTAAACTTATAATAAAGCTAGCTTGACTTAAAATTATTATAGACATACAAGGATAAGATTTGAGTATGATGAAGAAAAGTATATTATAATGGCTAATAGAGATTATATAAAAAACATTAGCCATTAAATTTAAAATATACGTATAATTAGATTATCAAATAGATTTTCCTTAATAGACTAGCCAAATATGAGCTATTTGATTTTGGATTTGATTAAATGACCAAGATATTTGGCTTTTTTTAATGCTATTAGGATCGTTTATTATAAATTTACCATTTTGATAGGAGTCAATAATAACTATATGACCAAATAGAGTAAAATAGCCTCTAGTAACTGAAACTATCAAAGGACCATAATTTAGAGCTTCTATCATAGCATCTTTATCATTTGAGATATCGACAACTCTATATCCATATTTACTAGCCTCATCGTTAAAAAATGACCGGGAGACTCCACTTGCATCCATATATGCATTGGCATCTATGGAAATTTTATCTGGAGTTATAGAATTATCACCTGTTAAGCGAGCTAAAGCCATAGCCATAGAAGTTGGTCCACAACCAGCAATTCCTACATTTGACTGACCAAGTGAATTATAAGCCCATCGATTGTCCCATTGAAGAAAGTAAGGTGTTTTTCTATCTAGATTTACAGACTCACCAGGATAAAACTCAAAATTCGTAATTCCGTTTTGATAATTATAAACAAAATCAATTGTATCTGGGTCATTTCCTGCTAAATAGAGCATAGTATCAGGCAAATTATCAAAATTATCATAAATCCACTCGGCTTTATTATTCCCGGAATCTGTTTCTTTTTTTAAGTTCTTTCTAAGAGTATCAAAATCATCTGTTTTTAAATTTTTATCAGTGATCAAATCCCCTAGGCTAATCTTATTAAAAAAGCTAGAACTATCGGATAGATTACCACCATTGATTTTTTCTCTAACAAATAAAATTATTATTATAATAATAAGTAATTTAAATATTTTTTTTCTTTTTTTAGATTTTCCAGATTTTCTTTTGTACATATTGTAAAAATTCTCCTTATTGTACTATAAAGTAAATTACACTAAAGAATATCTTCCGTCAATATTTAACGAAGTAAAAAAGCTAGTTAATATAATAATATTTTAATTTAGAAATTAAATTGGGTAAATAAGTTTATAAATGAGTATAATATATTAAACTGATTTTAATGGAGGTTAGTTATGGAAATTAAAGATTTAAAACCTGAACTTGTTTGGAAATTTTTTAGTGAACTTAGTGAAATTCCTAGAGGTTCTGGAGATGAAAAAGCAGTATCTGATTATTTGGTAAAT
This sequence comes from Anaerococcus octavius, assembly GCF_900445265.1. GTDB lineage: Bacteria > Bacillota > Clostridia > Tissierellales > Peptoniphilaceae > Anaerococcus > Anaerococcus octavius. The sequence goes on along the minus strand of NZ_UFTA01000002.1, from coordinate 1,479,864 downwards.
TTTGCCAAAGAAAGAAACTTAGATGTACGTCAAGACGAAGCTTTAAATGTTATTTTCAAAAAAGATGCAACAGCAGGATACGAAGATAAAGAAACTGTTGCCCTACAAGGACATATGGATATGGTTTGTGTAAAAGAAGATGATTCAGACCATGATTTTAGCAAAGATCCTATCAAATTATTAATCGATGGTGACTGGGTAACAGCTGATGGCACAACATTAGGTGCTGATGATGGTATGGGTGTTGCACTAATACTTGCAATATTTGATGATGAAAAAGTAGAACACGGTCCACTAGAAGCTATTATTACAACTGGTGAAGAAACATCAATGGTTGGAGCAAATGCTCTTGATGCATCAGATATTAATGCAAAATATTTAGTAAATATCGATACAGAAGATGATGGTATTCTTACAGTAGGTTGTGCTGGTGGATGCGATTTGGAAATCAGCTTTAAAAAAGAAAAGGAAGCTAGCCAGGGTGAATTTTTAAAACTTGACTTAAGAGGATTTGAAGGCGGTCACTCAGGTATGGAAATAGATAAAGGTCGTTTAAATGCTATAAAAACTCTTGGTAGACTTTTAGTAGATATAGAAGGTCTTCAAATTGCAGAATTAAATGGTGGAGTAAAAAGAAATGCTATAGCAGCAACTTCACAAGCTGTATTTGCAGTAGCAAATAAAGATAAAGCAAAAGAAATTATCGAACAAAGAATAGCTGATATACTAAATGAATCAAAAGATACAGATCCAAACGGTCAAATAAAATTAGAAGATGCAAGCTTTGATGGAGAAGTATTAACAGCAGAACTTTCTAAAAACATTGCAAACACTCTTTATACAATACCAGATGGTTTGGTTAAAAAATATAATGGAGAAATAATTACTTCTTCAAACATAGGTGTACTTGAAGAAGATGACAATGAAGTAAAATTTTCTTGTATGGCTAGAAGTCAAATAGATTCTGCTAAATTTAATAGAGCAGCTATTGTAGAAAAAATTGCAAGACAATTTGGCGCTGATTGCAAGCAGTTAAACTCTTATACTGGATGGCAAAGAGAAGAAACAAAACTAATTGATATTGCAAATGATATATGGAAAGAACAAACTGGTTCAGAAATGACAATAGAAACTACACACGGTGGTCTAGAATGTGGATTATTTAAAGGAATTATGCCAGATGTAGAAATGTTATCATTTGGTCCTACCATATTAGGAGCTCACTCACCATCAGAAAAAGTAAGCATAGAGTCAGTTGAAAAAAATTACAAATTCTTAATAGAATTGCTAAAAAGAATCTAATGTATAATCCACCCACTATGGGTGGATTTTTTATTTACTTATGTAATTTGCTTTACTAAAATACCTTCGGAAAATGTTTGCATTTTCACAAATTATATTGTAATATAAGTACAGAAGAACAAACCTAAAAAAAGGAGGTACTATGTACGAGCAAAAAGTTACACTAACTAATGAAATTGGCTTGCATGCTAGGCCTGCATCAATTTTCATAAGGGCAGCCGTGAAATTTCCTTGCGATATCACAGTTGAAAAAAACGGAAGAAGCTATAATGCCAAGTCAATAATGTCAGTTCTTAGCATGAGTGCTTCTAATGGTGATGAATTAATAATAAGAGCTAGTGGAGATAGCGAGGAAGAAGCAGTAAAAAGCCTTGTCGAAGTTATAGAGAATAAGATTAATAATCAATAAAATATTCACGAGCCAAGGCTCGTTTTTTTATTGCCTAAAAAAGGTACAATGAGTAAAGAATCATAATGATTGATAATTCCTAGTAAAGTAGTATATTTTAAATGAAATTTACTACTAAATTTATAAAGAAGAGGTACAAATGTCTGAGTTATTAAAAATTGAAAATCTACATGTATCAGTAGAAGATACAGAGATTTTAAAAGGTATAGATCTAACAGTAAACAAAGGTGAAGTTCATGTTGTAATGGGATCAAATGGTTCTGGGAAATCAACTTTGATGAATACAATTATGGCAAACCCTGTTTATGAAGTAACAGAAGGAAAAATATATTTTGAAGGCGAAGATATTACAGAAGAATCTGTAGATAAACGCGCACGCCGTGGTATATTTATGTCTTTCCAACATCCTGATGAAATTCCAGGTGTAAAATTAAACGACTTTTTAAGAATTTCTGAAGAACAAATTACTGGTGAAAAACCACAAATGCTTAAATTTAGCAAGCAATTAGCAACAGAAATGGAAAACTTAAATCTTTCTGAAGATTATGCTAGTAGATATGTAAATGTTGGCTTTTCAGGTGGTGAACGTAAAAAATCTGAAATTTTACAACTAAAAATGCTAAATCCAAAACTAGCTATGCTAGATGAAACTGACTCAGGACTAGATGTCGATGCAGTAAGAATTGTAAGTAAGGGAATTAAAGATTATTTATCAGAAGATAATGCTGTAATAATTATTACTCACCATAGAGAATTATTAGAAAATATAAAAGCTGATTATGTTCATGTTATAAAAGATGGAAAGATCGCACATGAAGGCGATGATAGTCTAATGGATGAAATAGAAAAACGCGGATACGAATGGGTGTAAAATATGCCAAGTAACAATATAGAAGAGAAATTAAAAGAACTTGATCGTGGGTTCTATGATTTTATAGATGAATTTACCTACGATAAAATAACAGAAAAAGGTATCAATGCTGATATCGTAAATGAAATATCTCGTGAAAAAGGCGAACCAGATTGGATGAGAATTAGAAGATTAAAATCATTAGAAATCTTTAATCAACTAGAAAATCCAACTTGGGGACCGGATTTATCAGAGTTAAATGTAGATGACATTACAGCCTATGTAAAACCAAAAACAGATAAAAAATCAAATTGGGAAGCCCTACCAGAAGAAATCAAAGCAACCTTTGATAGATTAGGTATTCCACAGGCTGAACAAGAATCCTTAGCTGGTGTTGGTGCCCAATACGATAGTGAGGAAGTATATTTCTCTATTCAAAAACACTTAGAAGACCAAGGTGTTATATTTATGGACTTCGCAACAGCCCTAAAAGAACACGAAGATTTAGTTAAAGAATACTTCCAAAGAGCAATCCCACCTACACTTCACAAATATGCAGCCCTACACGGTGCAGTTTGGTCTGGCGGATCATTAATTTATGTTCCAGAAGGTGTGAAAGTAGATATTCCACTTCAATCATATTACAGATTAAACGCTCCAGGAGCAGGACAATTTGAACATACAATGATTATTGCAGAAGATAATGCAAAAGTTCATTTTATTGAAGGATGCTCAGCACCTAGATATAACGTTGTTAACCTACACGCAGGATCAGTAGAAATTTTCGTTGGAAAAAACGCAGAAGTAAGATTTTCTACCATAGAAAACTGGTCAAGAAATATGTATAACCTAAATACTAAACGTGCTATAGTTGATGAAGGCGGAAAAGTAATTTGGGTATCAGGTTCCTTTGGATCAAAAGTTTCTATGCTTTATCCTACATCTGTTTTAGCTGGAGAAGGTGCTAGTGCAGAATACACAGGTATTACCTTTGCATCTGACGGTCAATACATTGACAATGGATGTTCAATGATTCACCTAGCTGCAAACACATATTCAACAGCCCTTACAAAATCAATCACCGCAGGAACTGGCAAATCAATGACTAGATCCCTAGTTCAAATGAAAAAAAACGCTAAAGGCAGCCGTTCTACAGTAGACTGTGAAAACTTAATGCTAGGAGAAAACGCTCAATCAGATACAATTCCAGTACTAGATATAAGAAATGATGATGTAGATTGTGGCCACGAGGCAAAAATTGGTTCCCTAAACCAATCACAAATATTTTATTTAATGAGCCGTGGTATTCCAGAAGATGAAGCGAAATCAATGATTGTTCGTGGATTTGCAGAGCCAGTTAGCCGCGAGCTACCACTAGAATACGCAGTTGAAATGAACCACCTAATAGATATGGAACTAGAAGGAGCAAACGGTTAATGAGTAGACTAAATGAAATGAGAATGTACACTTGGAATTCTCAAGGGCTAAACTACGTTGATACAAATCTTGGCCTAAAAGAAAAACAAGAGTACTTTAAAAATAGTGAAGGCGAATCAATTAAGGACTTAGAAGATGCTTTTAAGGCTTACGAATATGGCCTTTCAGATGAAACAAAAAGCGAAAACAAAGAATTTAGAAACTTTAGCATCTACCGTGATGTAGAAGGTAAAAAAGATTTTGAATCTATTGAGTTAAAACTTGATGATGAAAATAATATTTTAGTAGCAGGCATTGATATCAATGCTCGTGAAAACTCTGAATCTTCATTTTTAATATCAGCCCTAGGTGAGGGAGAAAATTTATATTTAAACTCTCAAGTTAGGGTAAATGTAGAAAAAGATGCAAAAGTAAAATTAGTTGTAGTTACAAATTTTGGAAAAGATTCTACTAATCTACAATCTATCAATACCATTGTAGGAGAAGATGCGGTTTTAGATATTTCTTACATTGAAATAGGAGCTGACTATTCAATAGTAAATGTAAAAAATATTTTAAAAGGAGATAGAGCACAAGTAATAGAAGATGGAATATACTTTAAAGAAAAAGATCAATTCCTAGATATACTTGCGAACAATGACCATTATGGAAATGATACTGATTCAGATGCTATGTTTAATGGGGCATTAAAAGATAATGCCCACAAAAACTGGAAGGGTGTTGTAGATCTAAAACACGGTTGCTCTAAAGCAGATGGCAAAATTGGAGATTATTCAATGATGTTTTCTGATAATGTAAAAAATAAAACTGCCCCAATCCTTCTTTGTGCAGAAAAAGAAGTAGCAGGTAATCACGCAGCAAGTGTTGGACGACTAAATAAAGAAATGCTATTTTACATCATGAGCCGTGGTTTTGATAAAAAACAAGCGGAATCAATGATGCTAGAAGCAACATTCTCAAAAGCCCTTGATAAAATTGAAGATGAATCTTTAAGAGATGAGCTAAAAGAAACAGTTCATAAAATGAATACAAGGAACTAAAATGGATATAGAAAAAATTAGAGCTGACTTTCCTTACCTAGATAGCAAAAATGTAGGTAAGGAAGTTATCTACCTTGATACAGCAGCAACAAGTCAAAAACCAAAACAAGTTATAGAAGCTGTCGACAGATATTATAAATATCAAAATGCTAATCCTCACAGAGGGGCTCATTATCTAAGTTATGTGGCAACTGAAGCTTATGAAAATTCTCGTGATTATATCAAAGAATACATAGGGGCGAATCATCGTGAAGAAGTGATCTTTACAAGAAATGCCACAGAAGCTTTAAATTTGATAGCTTATTCCTATGCTTTAGATAATTTAAAAGCAGGCGATGAGATTTTAATTACTATTTTAGAACACCATGCAAATCTAGTACCATGGCAAATTGTAGCTAAAAAAACGGGAGCAAAACTTGTTTATGCATATTTAAATGATGATTATTCTTTAGATTATGACGATTTAAAAACAAAAATCAACGAGAAAACAAAAATTGTTTCCTTTACTGGAGCAAGCAATGTCACCAGTGAAATAATCGATGTTAAAAAAATCGTAAATCGGGCTCATGAAGCTGGAGCTATTGCAATTGTAGATGGAGCCCAACTAATCCCACATTTAAAAACAGATGTAGCTGATTTAGATTGTGATTTTCTAGTGTTTTCTGGTCATAAACTTCTTGCACCAATGGGCATAGGAGTTCTTTATGGTAAAAAAGAAATTTTAGAAAAAATGCAACCATTTAATACAGGCGGGGATATGATCGAATATGTTTATGAGCAAGACGTAACTTTTGCAGAGCTTCCTTACAAATTTGAAGCAGGTACACAAAATGTAGGTGGTGTTATAGGTCTTGCTGAAGCCATAAAATATATGGAAAATATCGGTGTTGAAGAAATTTATAAATACGAATCAGAGCTAACCCGTTATGCTTACGATTTGATAAAAGATATACCAAATATCAAAATTTTCTACCCAGAAAATGCAAAAACAGGTGCAGTTTTATCATTTACCTTTGAAGATATCCATCCACACGATATAGCAAGTATATTAGATAACAAAGGAGTGGCAGTTAGATCTGGACATCATTGTGCAATGCCACTTCACAAGTATTTAGAAGTAAGTGCCACAGCACGTGCAAGCTTTGCTTTTTACAATACAAAAAAAGAAGCAGAAATATTTGCAAAAGAACTTTTAAATGTTAGAAAGGTAATGGGTTTATAATATGAATATGGAAGAAATTTATAGTCAAATAATTTTGGATCATTCTAGAAACCAAGCTAACAAACACGAATTAGAAGAAGCTGATATAAAAGAACCAGGTCATAATCCATCTTGTGGAGATGAGATAGTCTTAGAACTAAAAACAGATGGAGATAAAATCGTAGATGCAGCATTTACAGGAGATGGTTGTGCCATAAGTCAAGCTGCAACAAGTGTAATGTGCGATTCTATTATAGGAAAAACTAAAGAAGAAGCCAAAGAAATGGCTGATATTTATATTAGAATGATCAAAAGAGAAGAAGTAAGCGATGAAGAACTAGAAAAATTAGGAGATGCAGTTGCCTTTATAAATATTCAAAATATGCCACAAAGAGTAAAGTGCGCCTTACTTTCTTGGAAAACTCTAGACCAAGTTATCTAATATGGATAAAAAGAATTTAGAACAGTTAGAGTTTCTAACAAGTGTAATAACAGCAGTTTTATTACTGGTGATAACTTACTTACAATATCAAAAAAATCGTCCATTTTGGTGGTTGATTTTAATAGTATCAATATTTATGGGAGCAAATGCTTACATGAAGTATAAAAAAATAGAACCTAAGAAATGAAACTATTTAGAAGCTTACCCTATTAAGTTGGACTAAAAACTAACTTGAATAGGGTAGTTTTTTATTTTACTATATTAAATAAGATAGTAATACATAATTTATTTAGAATATAGCTATCTTTAAATTTAATTCCTAGATAATGAGATGGTAAAAAGTCCCCAAACTATTAGGGTTTGGGGACTTGATTTTATTTGGTTGACTAAGATTAAGTTATTTTATTTATTTGATAAATTATAGAATATGAACGTCATTTATTATTTCTAAGAGTCTTTGATATAACTTTAATTATATTTATATATCATCCCTCCACAAAGGCATTGACATACATCTAGGACCACCTCTACCTCGGGAAAGTTCACTTGATGGAATGACGTGGACCTTTATACCATTATCCTCTAAAAGCCTATTTGTTACTTTATTCCTAGAATATACGATAACTTCTCCAGGAGCTATTGCAAGTGTATTAGCTCCATCACTCCACTGCTCACGTGCACCTGCTATTGGATCATTTCCTCCACATCTTATCAGAGTAACTTTATCAAGCCCTAATGCTTCTTCTAATATCTTATCTAATTCTAAGCTCTCTTTTTTTATTTTTATATCATTTTCTTTAGATTTTGTTAAAGAATATACTGTTAAAGGTCCTTCTATTTCTGGATGTATGGTAAATTTATCATAATCTAGCATTGTAAATACAGTATCTAAATGCATAAATGCTCTTTTATTTGGTATTTGTAAGGCTAAAATTTTCTTAAAAGATTCATTATTTGCGAATATTCTTTCTGCAAGCTTTTCTATAGAAGGTGCATCAGTTCTCTCAGATATACCTATGGCCAACACTTCTTTAGATAGGATAAGTTCATCTCCACCTTCAATTACACTTGTATCATCCCTGTTATACCATAAAGGAATTTCAGCATCTTTGAATCGTGGGTGATATTTTAAAATATATTTGGCAAAGATTGTTTCTCTTTGTCTAGTTTCATTTCTCATCCTATTTAAAGATACACCATGTCCAATATTTGCTGCAGGATCTCTAGTAAAATATAAATTTGGAAGAGCATCGGAGATAAATGGATTAGAAGCTTCTACCATATCTGATAAACTTGTTTCACTATAGTTTGGAATATTAACTTTTTTGATGCCTTCCATCATATTTAAGACCATATTTTTATTGGTATCGATGTTCATTAGAAAGTCTTTTACGAGTTTTTTGCGAATATTTCCGTGTATATTGGCTTCTTTTATAAATTCATCTACAAATTCATTTTTTATTTTTTTATCAGTTATAGCTTCTGCTGCAAGATCTTCTAGATATAAGACTTCTATACCATTATCTATTAAAATTTTTGCAAATGCATCATGTTCATAAGTCGCGATATCTAGAAACGGAATATCATCAAAAAGCAGTCTATCTAAAGCATCTGGAGTTAAATTTTCGATTTCTCTTCCAGGTCTATGCAACAAAACTGATCTTAACTTGCCTATTTCAGAATAAACATTTATAGCTCTTTTACTCGACATTTTTTCTCCTTTAAAACAACTTATTTTATAGAACTCTTGTTCAAATATAAATATATTTATCATCATTTTATCATATCTTTACACAAAATGAGAAGATTTATTTGAGATTTATAGCTTATAAAAAAGCGTTTTATATGATGAATGAAAAATAATACTTTGACACCTAAAGCAAAATAAGCTCGTGTGTAAATAAATCAAATGAAGTTTGATATTCTAACCGTTTTCTTAGTCTATTATTTAGCTTCACTAAATTTTTTATTCAATTCTTCATTGTTTATTTTTACTAAATCTGTTTTATTAGATAGTATTATCTTAGTAATTCATTCGTATTTTTATTATTTTCTTTGGTAGAGCACTATACTTTATTATAATCTTTCATATTATCATTATTTTTAACTGCTTACTTATAGTAAACTCTGTGATAGGAGATAATGGGACGAATTGTACAAATAATTTGTAAATGTCCTAGTCTTTCTAATATTGATAAAAAAATTACGAAGTTTTTAGTTTTTTTAGCAAATTAGATAAAAAATATTGGAAATCGTTTTATTTTATGTTATACTACATATAGGCAAAAGCCAAAATCATTCTACAAGAAGTGGGAAATACAGTATTTTAAAGTGATTTTTACTTAAAATATAGATTTAATATACACTCAAACCCCAAACTTACATATTAAATAAGGTTTGGGATTTATTTAGTTTATAAATAATAGCTAGGAATTACTATAAAAAACATATAATTTGGTTTCTGCCGAGTCAATTTGTTTCTATACCTGAGAAATATTTTTATTAATGGGTAAAAATTCATATGGAATAGATAAATATTTATCTATCGTTAAATTTTAATCTAAGAAAAATTTTGATATTTTTCATGGCATTTGGAGGTAATTAACTTAATGGATATAAAAAAGTACTCGCAAGCAGCAGTTGATGTTATTAATCATGCAAATAAAATTGCAATAAGATATGGCAATTCTGAAGTGACAGATTTGCATTTATTATATGCAATTTTACAAAATCCTAACAATCAAATAGAAGAGTTTTTAAAAGAATCATCAGTTAATTTCCAACAACTAAAAGATGACGTGGAAAATGCATTGACTAGGATTAGAAGTGCAAAGGGTGTTTCAAATCTTTATGTAAGTAGATCGTATCAAAAAGTTTTATTAGTAGCTGAGGAACTTTGTAGAAATTTATTTGAAGAAAAAATAAATTTAGATCATATTTTCTTGGCTTTGCTAAAAGAAACTGAGACTACAAGTTCAAAAATTTTAGGAAAACATGATCTTGATTATGAAAACTTTATGCAATTTGTTTCAAGAAAATTTAATGAACAATTTTTAAATGGTATAGCCAAAGAAACTATTGCAAGTCTTGAAAAATATGGACGAAATCTTACAAAAGAAGCTATTGAGGGCAAACTTGATCCAGTAATTGGTAGGGGAGAAGAAACTCGAAGTTCTATTCGTGTGTTATCCCGTAGAATAAAAAATAATCCGATATTAATCGGAGAAGCTGGAGTTGGTAAAACTGCCATTGTGGAAGGTATTGTCCAAAGAATTGTAAAAGGCGATGTTCCTGACAATTTAAAAAACAGGATAGTTTTCTCCTTAGATATGACTTCTCTTGTAGCAGGTACAAAATTTAGGGGAGATTTTGAAGATAGATTAAAGAAAATCCTTGAAACTGTAAAAGATTCAGATGGAAAGATCATTTTATTTATAGATGAAATCCACAATATAATTGGAGCTGGAAATACTTCTGGAACCATGGATACTGCAAATATCCTAAAACCAATGCTTGCTCGTGGCGAGATTTTAATAATAGGTGCAACAACTATAGAAGAATACAAAAAGTATATAGAAAAAGACGGTGCATTGGATAGAAGATTCCAAAAAATTATTGTAGATGAGCCAAGCGTTGAAACATCAATATCAATATTACGAGGCATAAAAAGTAAATATGAAAAACATCATATGGTAAAAATTTCTGATGCTGCTCTTGTAGATGCAGTAAAATTATCAAAAAGATTTTTATCTTACAGAAAATTACCAGATGTTGCCATAGATGTAATAGATGAAGCTTGTGCATTAACACGAATGACCAAAGATCAAAAGCCTGTTGAGATAGACAATTTAAACCGTGCATTAATCCAAGCTGAAACTGAAAAAATTGCCTTAATGGATGAAACAGACAACATTTCACGTGATAGAGTCCTAGAAAAAGAAAAAGAAATTGAAGATCTAAAGGCTACTTTAGAAGAAAAAACTCAGTTATACGAAAAAGAAAAAGAAAGACAAGAGCAAATTTTACTTTATGAAAAAGAACTTGAAGGAATAATAGCTGACATCGAAATGGCTCAAAATGAGCATAATATCGATGAATTAGATGAAAAAATGAAGTCTAAAAAGCTAGTGGAGGGTAAACTTTCTAAATTAAATGACAAAGAAGCTTATTATCCGCTAAGTACTAGTGTAACAAGTTCTGAAGTAAAAGAGATAGTTTCCAAATTATCAGGAATGCCTAAGGTAAAACTACAATTAAATAAACTTGAAAACCTAGATGAAATTAGAGGAAAAATGAAAGATGAATTTGTAGGTAATGATTATATGATTGATAAAATCATAGATACCTATCTAATTTCAGAAGGAGGTTTGTTTGAAAGAACAAAACCAATTGGTAGTTTTTTAATAGGCGGTAGCGGCGCTGGTAAAAGTTATATAGCAGAGCTAGTTTCAAAGTATTTGTTTGATGGAGAAAGCAGCTTGTTAAGATTTGATATGGGAGAATTTACCGAAAAATCAGCAGTAACCAAGCTAATAGGAGCTCCTCCTGGATATGTCGGATATGAAGTAGGCGGTGTGCTTACTGAAGCTATAAGAACAAAACCATATAGCGTTGTAGTATTTAATAATATCGAAAAAGCGAATGTAGAAATTCAAAGCTTAGTTTCGCAAATACTTAGCGAAGGAAAGCTAAAGGATAACAAGGGTCGCGACATCGATTTAAAAAATACAATGATTTTTTTAACTACTTCTGAAGAAAATAATAATTTAGAAAACAATATCTCGGGTATAAATAATGTAGTGGATTATGTTTTTTATCTTAGAGAACTAGAAAAAGATTCTATAGATAAGTTGATAAAGATTAATTTAGACAAATTAACAGATGATTTAAAAGAAAACCGTATCGAGCTTTTATTTGAGGATAATTTTATAAAAAATCTATCAGCCTTTGCAGTCAAATACGATATGGATATTCGAGACATCAAAAAATTTATCGAACAAGAAATATATCTAGAAATTTCTAAGAAGATTTTAGAAGAAAAGTCAGATAATCCATTAGAGTTAAAACTAAAATTTGAAGATGAAAAACTAGAACTGACAGCAAAAGAAAAAAATTGGAGGTAAATATGAGTTTTCAAGCACCAGAATATGTTTGTCCAGACTTTTCAGATGAAAAGTTCAAAAACGCACAAGATGTAAAACTAGGTAAAGTTGAAAAAGACGGTGTAGCACCAGATAATTTTTATTTAACAACTTATATGCCAACTTACTACAAGAAAGATGGAGAATGGATATTACCAGATCATAACTCTATTAACTGTGTAGCAGTAGTTGATGGTGATGATGTAGTTGTAAAAGAAATTAGAAACTTAAAAGAAGGGGATCAAGTAGTTTTAGGCGGCGAAGATGAAGTAGCTAGTGGAATTTTCGTAAATAAGGATGCCTTCCCAGAATCAGTTTATTCTACACCAGGAAAATCAGTAGAAACATCATTCTCATATGATTATGATAAATTATTTGATTTAATGGAACATGAACGTGATAGCGAAGATGGTTATATTGTTTGGGTACTAGGACCAAGTGTTGTATTTGACTATGATACAAGAAATGCGTTAAACAAACTTGCTGAAAATGGATATATTAATTGCCTACTAGCTGGAAATGCTATGTGTACACACGACCTTGAAGGTGGATTCCTACAAACAGCATTAGGACAAAATATCTACACACAAGAAAACCAACCAATGGGTCACTATAACCACTTAGACTTACTTAATGAAGTAAGAACAACAGGTTCTATCAAAGAATTTATTGCTGGTGGAAATGTAAAAGATGGTATCATCAAAACACTTTCTGATATGGACATTCCATTTGTACTTTCAGGATCAATCAGAGACGATGGTCCACTTCCAGAAGTACACGGGGATACAGATGACGCTTTAGATGCAACAAAAGAACAACTAGATAAAGCAACAATGGTTATTTGTATAGCTACAATGCTTCATAGTGTATCAGTTGCAAACATGACATCTAGCTACATTAAAAGAGATGATGGAACAGTTTCACCAGTATACCTATACTCAATAGATGTTACAGAAAATGTAGTTCATAAAGTTGGTGCTGCAAGAGAATACATGGGCTTTGTTCCAATGGTTACAAACGTACAAGACTTCGTAGTAAATTGTGAAAAAGCATTAGTTTCTCCAGCACAAGGAGTAATGTCTGAAGATATGGAAATTCCTGAAACTGCAAATGTAGAAATCACAGGAGACCAACAACAAAGCAAGGAGGAATTATAAGATGAAATTTGAAATGCCACAATATCATCATCCTGATTTTGATCAAGATTTCTTAAAAGAAGCACCAAATGTTAAACTTGAAGAAGTAAAAGAAGACGGACTTAGCCCTCGTCATTACCATGCTTTATCTGTTTATCCAGAATATTTTAAAGTTAATGATAAATGGGTACTTGCAACAGAATCAAGAATGGATACTGTTTGTGTAGTAGATGATACACCAGGTAAAGAAAGTGTTGATATAGTAGAATTTAGAAACCTTAAAAAAGGTGATAAAGTTGCTATAGGACGTACAGAAGATGCATCAGAAGGTATTTATGTATGGACACAAGGATTCCTTGAAGCTGGAGATCACAAAGATACATTTGCTTTCCGTGCAGGACGTTCTAGAGAAACAGCTTTCTCAATGGATTATGATAACTTATATGAAGTTTTAAAATATGAAAAAGAACACAATGGCTATGTAACAATAGTTGTAGGTTCTGCTATTGCATTAGATAGAGATGCTAGAGCTGCTTTACAAAGACTTGTAGAAAATGGATATATCAATGCTATTTTCTGTGGTACAGAGACAGCTGCATTTGACCTTGAACGTGGATTATATGGCACAAGCTGGGGTCAAGAACACTTTGAAAAAGAACAAAATACAACAAGAAATTTATTTGAAACAATAAATTTAGCTCGTAAATATGGTTCAACAAAAGCACTTGTAGAATCTGGTCAAGTTAAAGATGGATTTATCAAAGCTTGTATCGATAACGACGTTGACTTTGTAATCTCAGGAACAATCCGTGATAGATTAGGACTTCCAGAAACAATCAACAACGTTTACGATGCACAAAATGCAATGAGAGTTCACTCAAGAAAAACATCTACAATGATTATGCTTTCAGCAATCCTATTTACAATTGCAACAGGTAATATGACTCCATCATACAACGAATTTGATGGTGAAGTAAGACCAGTTTATATGTACACAGTAGATATCCAAGAATTTGCTGTAAACAAACTTTCAGATAGAGGTACTGTAACAGCAGTTTCAATGGTAACAAATACTCAAGACTTTATCAGAAACGTTGACCGCGCTTTAAATAACTAATTAATAACTAAAAGGTTTTTATAAATGAGCTTGACAAGTGCTCTAAATTAAAATATTAAAAATAAATATTTTATCAAAACTTGATTCACATTATTAGGCTGATTTTGCACTTAAATTTGTAGAATCAGCCTTTTTATTTGATATTTGCTATTTATAAAAAATCCTTAATAGCTGCATAATTAACCATTAGTATTCATTTATAGTTATGTAAATTATTTAAACTATGATAAAATATTATTGTAAAATGTCAATAATGCTACAAATTTATTTGTAATTGTAGCTTAATATAAAGGGAGGATTTTTTATGGAAAGTACAGTAACAAGCATTAGTACTGAAAAAAAAGAAAAGCTTGATAATATAATAAAAGATTTGCTAAAGGATAAGATGGTTTTAGCATTTTCAGGTGGTGTAGATAGTACACTTATCTTAAAACTAGCATCAGAACTTAGAGAAAACAAAGATGATGTAGTAGCAATGACTTTTGTAACAGAGTTCTCTCCAAAAGATGAGCTAGATGAATGTGTAAGATTAGCAGAAGAAATGGATGTAGAACTTCACATTGCAAATGTAAGTATCATGGATAATGAGAAACTATTAAATAACGTAAATTACAGATGCTATCATTGCAAGGGAGGTCTTTTTGAAAATTGCTTTAACTTAAAAGATGAACTTGGCTATGGATATGTAGTAGATGGTACAAATTTAGATGACTATCAAGTATTTAGACCAGGTATTAAAGCTTTAAAAGATCTTGGAGCAAGATCACCACTATATGAAGCTGGACTTAGCAAAGCAGAAGTACGTGCTTATTCCAAAGAACTAGCTATAGAAACCCACAAAAAACCATCAAAACCATGTATGGCAACAAGATTTCCATACAATACAAGAATTGATATAGATAAATTCCCTATGATTGAAGAAGGAGAAAGCTATCTAGAAAGTTTAGGATTTGATGTAAATAGAGTTAGAGTTTATGGAGACAATACAAGAATAGAAGTAGAAAAAGATAAACTAGGTCAAGTATTTGAGCATGCTGATGATATTGTTAAAAAATTTAAAGATTTAGGATTTAAATATGTAAATATAGACCTAGAGGGGTATAGATCTGGTTCTATGGATGAAGTTGTAGATGATGATTTGAAGACAGAAGTAAATCCATGGTTAGCTAATGAACAATAAAGAATTTTTAGAAAAAATAAAAAATGAAGAAATATCTATAAATGAGGGTCTAGATTATTTAAAAGATTTTAACTATAAAGATTTAGACTTTGCAAAATTAGACTTTCAAAGAAAAGAACGCCGCGGTTTTGGCGAGACTATATTTTGTGAGGGCAAAGAAGACTTTGCCCTTGCACAAATTTATAAGTCTTTTAGTGATCGTAAAGAATCAGTAATAGGGACAAGAGCAACTCCTAGCCAATATGAAAAAGTGCTAGAACTTGTACCAGAAGTGACATATGATCCTACTGGCAGAATAATTTCCCTAATTTATGATCAAAGTCCAAAAGTTGGAAATGTTGCCATTTGTACTGGAGGCACTGCTGATTTAAAAGTAGCAGAAGAAGCAAGAATAACAGCTGAGTTTTTTGGAGCAAATGTTAGTAAATTTTATGATGTTGGAGTTTCGGGTCTTCATAGGCTAACTTCAAAAATTGATGAAATAGCAAAAGCAAATGTAATCATTGCTATAGCAGGTATGGAAGGAGCACTTCCAACTGTAATAGGTGGTTTAGTAAATAAACCGATTATAGCTGTACCAACATCTATAGGATATGGAGCAAATTTTGAAGGGCTTTCTGCTTTACTTACTATGTTAAATACATGTGCAGAAGGTGTAAATGTTGTAAATATAGACAATGGTTATAGTGCAGCTTATAATGCTTGTCAAATTAATAAATTAATTGAGGAGAAGTAAATGGATTTATATTTTGAAATGAACTCTGGAATTGCAGGAGATATGACAATTGCTGCCCTTCTAGATTTAGGAGCAAGCAAGGAAAAGCTAGTAAAAGCAATTGAATCTATGGGTATAGATGGTTATGAATTAGTTTTTGATAGAAAAATCAAAAATAATATAGATGCTAATAATTTTGATGTTATTTTAAAAAATCAAGATGAGGGCCATAGCCATGACCACAATCACTCCCATGATCACGAACAAACACATGAACATGTAGATGAAAATGGAAATAAGTATAGCCATTCTCATGCTCACCATGACCATAGCCATAGGCATTTGAAAGAAATCACAGAATTAATCGATAAAGCAGATATCTCTCAAAGAGCAAAAACAGATGCCCTTGGTATTTTTGATATAATAGCAGATGCAGAATCAAAAGCCCATGGTATTGATAAATCAGAAGTTCACTTCCACGAAGTAGGAGCTGTCGATTCTATAATTGATATTGTAGGTACAGCTGTTCTTATAGATGATTTAGCTGTGGAAAATATTTATTTTTCAGACCTTAGCGAAGGATATGGCTATCAAATGTCATCTCATGGACAAATGCCAATACCAGTTCCTGCCGTAATAAATATATTATCTGCTTCTGACATTAATTTAAAATTATTAGATGAAGAAGGTGAACACGTAACACCAACGGGAGCTGCCATAGTCAGATATTATGATAAAGGTGAAAAAATAGATAGCTTTAAAGTTAAAAAAGTAGGACTTGGAGCTGGCAATAAAGATTTTGCTAAATATACAAATATTCTTCGTGTAATGGAAATTGAAACTAGTAAAAAAAAACATTAGAGATATTAGAAACTAATATTGACGATAGTACAGGTGAAGTTTTAGGATTTATAGTAGATGAGTGTATGAAATACGCACTAGATGTATTTTATACACCAATATATATGAAAAAGAATAGACCAGCCTATAAGCTATCAATAATTTGTGATTTAGAAAATGAAAAAAAGATTGAAGATTTAATTTTTAAACATACTACAAGTATAGGTATAAGGAAAATACCCATTAAAAGAGATATTTTAGATCGCAAAAAAGACACAATCATTTATAAAGGCAATAGATACCAATATAAAATTGTAAGTCATAATGGTAAAGATTATGTATACCCAGAATTTGAATCAGCAAGAGAACTTGCCTTAAATGAAGATATAGGTATTAAATCTGCCTTTGACTTACTAAAAAAATTATATTACAGAAAATAGGGAGAGATTATGAAATATTTTAAAACATTACTGTTATCTTTAGTGCTAATTTTATCTGGATGCACAAATAATCAACAAGCAAAACCAGAGGATAAAGCAGCTACTGAATCTAATAAAGAAGTTCAAACAACAAAAGAGGATACTGATAACAAAGATACAAAAGAATCTGCCAATAGTGAAAACGATAACTTTGATAAAGAAGGATATCCTAAAGTGGTTACTGATTTAGATGGCAATGAAGTAACTTTAGATAAGCCACTAGATAAAGTAATCATCCAAGGTTCTGGTTCGGGTGGTCCATTTAATATAATGATGTATTTGGATAAGGATAACTTCCTATCTAAAATTGCAGCTATGGATGATGGAGTAAAAATTAATAGAAATGATTTTTACAAACGATTAGAAGAAGTTATGCCTGAGATAGAAGATGTTCCTAGAATTAGTGATTTTATGGACAATGATTTTTCTTATGAAGCTATTTTAAATTCAGATGCAGACGGGATTATAGCTCCAATTAGTTATAAAACACAAATTGATTCTATTAAAGATAAGATTGATATACCTGTTTTTTATATAGACTATCATTCTCAAGATCTAGATAAACACTTACAATCTACTAAATTAATAGCTGATGTAACAGGTTTAGATAAAAATCTAGATGAATTAACAGATTTTTATGAGTCTAGAGTAAGACCTATAGTAGAAAAAGAATATGCAGAAGAAGAAAGACCCGTAGTTTATTTAGAGCATGGTTATGATGGTGAGGAACAATATGGCAATACATATGGTTCTAATATTATGTGGGGAAAAATAATTGGTGATTGTGGTGGACATAATATAGGTACAGATATACTTAAATCAGATGAAGCTGCTCCTATATCAAGTGAATATTTACTTTCTAGAGATCCTGAAAAAATTCTAATAGCAGGCTCTATATGGAAAGAAAAGCCTCACTGCATGAAGATGGGTTATAACGTAAAACCTGAAGAAGTTAAAGAAAAATTAGATAAATATAATACACGTGCAGGGTGGTCTGATTTATCAGCAGTTAAAGATCATGAACTATATGTTATTAGCCACCAATTAGTACGTGATATGAGTGACTTTTATGCATATGAATTTTTAGCAAAAACCTTCCATCCAGATGATTATAAAGATTTAGATCCAGATGAAGACTTAAAAGAATTTTATGATAAATTCATGCCAATTGATTTAGAAGGTACTTGGTCTTATAAATATGAATAATAGAAATAAGAAAATCTTCCTTTCTATAATTATATTAATAATAGCAGGTGTAATAGATTTATTTATTGGAGATAGCAAAATTGCTTTAAGTGATCTTTCAAATTTAAGTAAAGTACAAAGAACAATTTTGTTTAACATCCGCTTACCAGAAGTTCTAACATCTATTGTTGTAGGTCTATCTTTAGGACTTGGTGGAGCTATTATGCAGACCATTTTAAATAATCCACTAGCAGATCCCTTTACCTTAGGAATTTCATCTGCTGCAGGATTTGGAGCAAGCCTATTTTTACTTTTGGGCTTCTCCCTTTCCTATGTTGCTTTTGGATCTATTATATTTTCTTTAGTATCAATGATATTAGTGTTTTATGTATCAAAAAAGAAGGCCATGAATACTGAAGATATGATCCTAGCAGGTATAGCTATAAAATTCTTTTTTGATTCACTGACATCTTTGCTACAATATTTAGCGACAGATGAGGCCTTATCTTCCATAGTATTTTGGCTTTTTGGAAATGTTACAAAGACATCTTTAAAGCAAGTTGGAATAATTTTATTTGTATTAGTCGTTATTCTTGTATTTTCTTTAAAAGATTCGTGGAAGCTAACAGCTATGCGTTTTGGAGAAGATAGAGCTATGGCTATGGGAGTTGATATTAAAAAGCTAAAAGTAAGAACTTTTATTTTGGTTTCTATACTTGCAGCAGTTTCAGTATCTTATGTAGGAATAATAGGGTTTTTAGGTATTTTGGCACCACACTTTGCAAGGAGATTGGTAGGAGAAGATCAGAGATATTATTTAATACTATCAGCTGTTGTTGGGGCAGTTCTTTTGGTGATTTCATCTATGATTTCAAAAATAGTTAAACCTGGAGTGGTTATACCTATTGGTATTATTTCATCAATTATTGGATTGCCACTGATCTATGTAATGCTTTTTGGAGTCAAGAATGATTGATATTAAAAATCTAACAATAAATTATGATAAAGAAGTCATAGACAATATTAGTTTTGCAATACAGCCTGGAAAAGTACATGTACTTATGGGTAGAAATGGGGCTGGAAAATCCACTATTTTAAATGCTATCAGTGGATTAGTCCAATATGATGGAGACATCATAACAGATGGAAAAATTTCTTACCTTAATCAAAATATAAATACCAAAGTTAATTTTACAGTTTTTGAAACCATTATCCTAGGTAAAGTAGAAAATTTAAATTTTAAATTAAAAGAAGAAGATATAAAAGATACTTATGAAATAATGAAACTTTTAGATCTTACAAAATTTAAAGATAAGAAGATAAATAAAATGAGCGGAGGAGAAGTACAAAAAGTACTTATAGCTCAAGCACTTATAAGCAAACCTGATATTCTACTTTTAGATGAACCTGTAAGTGCACTTGATCTACATAATCAATATGAGATTCTTGCAATTATAAGAAGGCTAACAAAAGAACTTAATCTTACTACTCTTATAACCCTACATCAGATGGAATTAGTAGAAAGATATGCTGATAATATTATTTTGATAAATGATGGTAAAGTATATGGAATCGGAGATAAGTATAAGATATTCACTAAAAAGATGTTTGAAGAAGTTTATAATATAGATGCAAATATAAATGAAGTGGATGACAATTTATTATTTTTATTCAATATTCATCCTGATAAAAGGGTAAATATATAAAAGGAAAAGCTAATAAACAACAAATGATATATTTAAATGAGTATATATCAATAGGAGGGGACATGACAGATAAAAAGAAAACACATGATAAGAGTAAACTAGCCAAACTTGGCTTGCTTATCACAGCAATCCTATGGGGTTCATCCCTAACGGTAGTAAAAGGTGCAGCAGATACCTTTAATCCAAACTTTATATTAATGTGCAGATTTGGATTATCAGCAATTATTTTAGCAATTATTTTTAATAAAAAGCTTAAAAAAGCAACAAAAGAAGATAAAAAAGCAGGATTTATAGTAGGTATATTTCTATTTATGGCTTATTCATCTCAAACCTTAGGTGTTACATATGCCGATCCGGGAAGAAGTGCTTTCTTATCAGCTTCTTACTGTGTAATTGTACCATTTTTATCATGGGCAGTTACTAAAAAAAGACCTGATAAATACAATATAGGAGCCGCAATAATAGCTGTAATAGGTATTTACTTAATTTCAAAATCAGGTGTAGATAAAGGAACATCAATATTAGATGCAAGTCCAGAAATGAAAATGGGTGATGGACTTGCCCTACTAAGTGGGTTCTTATTTGCAGCACACATAGTAGCAGTAAATTACTTTACAAAAGGTAAAGACCCAATCCAAATGACTATTTACCAATTTACATCTGCAGCAATATTATCTGCGATTGTAACATTATTATTTGAAGATAATTCACACTTAACATTAGCTTCATCTAGGCCAGTATTAGAATTGTTATACTTAGCTATATTCTGTACAACAGTAGCCCTATTACTACAAAATATAGGACAAAAATATACAGACGATTCATCAGCGGCAATTATCCTAGGATTTGAATCAGTATTTGGTATCTTAATCCCGGTATTACTTGGTATAGAATCACTTACAACTTATTCAGTAATAGGATTTATACTAATGTTTGCAGCAATAATGATTTCAGAAACTAAGCTATCATTCTTGCACAAGGACAAAGCTAAAAAAACAGCTTAATAAATTGACCCCAAAATCATTTAGATTTTGGGGATTTTTTTTGAAAATATTTATCAAACTTATTGACAATATTTTTTGATAGTGTTATCATATAGACGATTAAAACGTTTTAATGAGGGTGATATGACAAATATTAAGGATGTGGCAAAAGAAGCTGGCGTATCAATTACAACAGTTTCTATGGTTTTAAATAATACTGAAAATAAAATATCACAAGCAACGAGAAAAAAAGTATTAAAGGCTGCAAATAATTTAAATTACAAACCAAATAGCTATGCCAAAGCCTTAGCTAGTAAAAAGAGTAATATTATTATGGCTATAGTTCCAGACATAAATAATCCTTTTTTTTCTGAGCTAGTAAAGGAATTAACGCAGTTTGCCCAAGAATATTCATATTTTTTGTATATCCATAATACTAATAATCAAAAAATAAAAAATCAAGAGTTCGAAAAACTTTTAGTAAGTAATTTTTTTGCAGCAACCCTAGTGGTTGATAGAAATGTAAAAAATTTAGACGAAGACTTGGTTAAAAAACATAATATTATTTTTTTAGATGAAGTAGACTTTGCCAGTAGAAATACTCAAATAGTTACAGGTAATAATGAAATTGGTGGATATATAGCTATGGAATATTTAATAAAACGTGGTTTTAAAAATATCGGACTTTTAATAGGACCTAGGTCAACAGCAAATTCATCTAGAAGACTATCAGGAGCTATAAAAGCTGCTATGAATTATGATATATACATAGATCCAAAAAATATTATTCATGGAGATTACACATATGAAGAAGGATATGCAACTGGAAAATTTTTCAAAAAGAGAAATGTTGATGCCATTTTTTCCTTTGCTGATATGTCTTCTTATGGTTTGATAAACTATTTTCTAGAAGAAGGAATAAAAATACCAGAAGATATTTCTTTAATTAGCTACGATAATTTATTTTTAAATAAAATCATCACACCCAAACTCACATCAGTAGATCAAAATTTAAGAGAAATTGCTAAAAATGCAATAATGATAGCTGACGAACTTATAAAAAATGATAAGGTGCAGGAAAAAATAATGATCAAACCTGAAATTGTTGAAGGAGAAAGCGTAGGTTTTAAAAATGAAAATAATTAATTTTGGCTCTTTAAATATAGATATTTTCTTTAGAGTAAATCATATAGTAAAACCCGGCGAAACCATAAGTGCTCAAAGTATTGAAAAAAGAGCTGGTGGCAAAGGCTTAAATCAATCAATAGCTTTGGTGAAAAATTTTGATAAAGTTTATCATGCTGGTAGTGTCGGCAGTGACGGTGCTTTTTTAAAAGAATACTTAAAAGGTGAAGGAATTGATACAAGTTTTATAAAAGAATCTAAAAATCCAACTGGAAATGCTATTATACAAGTAGATGACAAGGGTGAAAATTCGATAGTTTTGTATAAGGGAGCAAATTTTGATAATGATAAAGAATATATAGCTCAAGTTTTATCAAAATTTGATAAAGACGATATTCTAGTATTGCAAAATGAAATAAATAATATGGAATATATCATCGATATGGGTTATAAAAAGCAAATGAAGCTAGTTTTAAATCCATCTCCTATTACAAAAGAAGTTAAGAAATTTGATTTAAATAAAATAGATTTGCTTTTGGTCAATGAAACCGAAGCCAAAGAAATAACAAATTGTCAAGATATAGATCAAATTATAGAATATTTTAGAGAAAATTATCCGGATTTAAAAGTGGTTATAACTTTAGGATGCAAGGGATCTATATTTGTAGATAAGGAAAATAAAATTTTCCAAGAAGCTTATAATGTAGAGGCAGTAGATAGTACAGGAGCTGGAGATACCTTTACGGGATTTTTTGTGGCAGAGTTTTATAAAAATAAAGATGTAAAAGATTGCTTAAAACTTGCAACAAAAGCGTCTGCTTTGTCAGTAACTAAACAAGGAGCAAGCATTTCTATTCCAAATATTGAAGAAGTAAAAAAATTTGATGAGGAGGATTTATGAAAGAAAAAGGCATATTAAATAGTGAGATTTCAAAAAGATTATCAGATCTAGGTCATACAGATTTAATTGCAATTGGAGATTGCGGATTGCCAATTTATCCAGAGAAAAAAATTGATTTAGCTTTAAAACTGGGAGAACCTAAATTTATAGATGTTCTAGAAACCTTGTTAGATGACTTTGGTTGTGAGCACTACATATTAGCTAGCGAAATAAAAGAAGAAAATCCAGACCAAGAAAAAGCTATAAAAGACCTTTTAAAGGGTGTATCAAGCGAATATATAAGTCACGAAGATTTTAAGAAAAAGCTTGATGATGTCAAATTTGTAATAAGAACTGGCGAAAATACCCCATATTCAAATATAATTTTAGAGTCAAAAAATATCTTTTAGGAGCATATATGATAATAGAGATGAAAGATATCTACAAGTCCTTTGGGAAAAACGATGTACTAAAGGGTGTAGATTTTAATCTAGGTCAAGGAGAAATCCATGCTCTAGTTGGAGAAAATGGAGCGGGCAAATCCACCTTAATGAATATTTTATCAGGAGTTTTAAATAAAGATTCTGGTAAAATTTTAATAGATGGAAAAGAAGTAGACATAATAGATACAAATGTTGCTAAAGAATATGGAATTAGCTTCATCCACCAAGAATTAAGTGACTGGCCAGAACTAAGTGTTATGGACAATATTTTTATGAATAATGAGCTTGGTAAAGGTTTATTTTTGGATAAAAAAACCATGCGTAAAAAATGTGTCGACTTGCTTGATAGATTTGATTTAAATATAAATCCAGATACCAAAGTTTCCAATTTATCAGTTGGTCAAAGGCAAATGATGGAAATAGCAAAAGCAAACCTAAATAAAGTAAATGTGCTTATTTTAGATGAGCCAACAAGTGCTTTAACCAACAACGAAATCGAAAAATTATTTCAACTAATTAACAAGCTAAGAGATGAAGATGTATCTATGATTTATATTTCCC
This sequence comes from Anaerococcus octavius, assembly GCF_900445265.1. Lineage (GTDB taxonomy): Bacteria > Bacillota > Clostridia > Tissierellales > Peptoniphilaceae > Anaerococcus > Anaerococcus octavius. The sequence goes on along the minus strand of NZ_UFTA01000002.1, from coordinate 1,455,692 downwards.
ACCGTATGGAAGAAATATTTGCCTTGACAGATAAAATAACTGTAATGCGTGATGGTAAATCAGTTGCCGTTATGAATACTAGTGAAACTAGTGAAAAAGAAGTAGTCTCTCACATGGTCGGTAGAGACATAGGTGACTTTTATCCAGAAATGGATGCTGAAGTTTTAGATGTAAAAATAGAACTTAAAAACTTTTCAAGAGAAGGTTACTTTGAAGATATAAATATAGCTGCAAAAAAAGGTGAAGTACTGGGTATATCTGGACTTATGGGCGCAGGCAGAACAGAAATAATGAGAGCTGTTTATGGATTAGACCCTAAAGATAGCGGCGAAATATACATAGATGGCAAAAAAGTAGAAATTACAAAACCAATAGAAGCTATAAACAATAAAATTGGCTTTGTAACAGAAAATAGACAAGAAGAAGGTCTTGTACTAGATGAGTCCATAAGAGAAAATATTTCTCTTTTAAACTTTAATAAATTTAAAAATAAATTATTTTTAGATAGGAAAAGAGAAAAAGATTTATCGAATTCCTTAGTGGATTCATTTAGAGTAAAAACTCAATCAACAGAAAGCAAGGTGCGTGACTTATCAGGTGGTAACCAACAAAAAGTTGTTTTTGCCAAATGGTATGCCATAGGACCTGAAATTTTAATTTTAGATGAACCTACCAAGGGGGTAGACGTAGGTGCAAAAAGAGAAATATATGATTTGATCAAACAATTAACCCATAAGGGAGTTTGCATTATATTAATTTCAAGCGATCTTCCTGAATTATTATCTCTTTCTGACCGTATATATGTAATTCATGAAGGAAAAGTAAATGGTGAGCTTTTAAGAGAAGAAGCTGATCAAGAAAAAGTAATGACTCTTGCCACAGGAGGAAATCTATGAGTAATTTCAAAACAAAAATGAAAGAAAATCAAAATTTAGGAACTATACTTGCTCTAATTATACTTATGGTATTTGTAAGTATTTTAAATCCTGCATTTTTACAATCAAACAACTTATTAAACTTAATGAGACAATTAATTATAAATGGATTCATTGCCTTAGGAATGACATTTGTAATTCTGACAGGAGGTATAGATCTTTCAGTAGGATCGACCCTTGCCCTTACATCTGCAATTTTTGCAGGACTTTTACAAAATGGAATGAATACAGGACTTGCAATTTTAATTGCTCTAGTTCTTGGTTTAGTTTTAGGCTTACTAAATGGAATTTTAATTACAAAAGGAAAGCTTGCTCCATTTATAGTAACTTTGGCAACAATGACTATTTTTAGAGGACTTACTTTAGTTTATACAGATGGTCGTCCTATAGCAGGACCAAGAGATGATTTTGCCTTTAAGTTTCTAGGAAAGGGTCAATTTTTAGGCATACCTTTCCAAGTGATACTATTTATCCTAGCCTTTTTAGTTTTGTGGATGATTTTAAATAAAACTGCTCTTGGCCGTAAAATCTATGCAGTGGGGGGCAATGAAAAGGCAAGTTTTATTTCAGGTATTAATATAGATAAGGTTAAAATTTGGGTGTATGTGATTTCTTCACTAATGGCTGTATTATCAGGTTTAGTTTTGACATCTAGATTAAATTCTGCTCAACCAACAGCAGGTGCAGCTTACGAAATGGATGCTATTGCTGCAGTTGTACTTGGTGGTACAAGTATGACTGGTGGAAGCGGATCACTTACAGGTACTTTAATCGGTATTTTAATATTAGGTGTACTAAATAACGGACTTAATTTATTGGGAGTTTCAAGTTTTTATCAACAAATCGTAAAAGGAATTGTAATTTTGATAGCAGTTCTTATCGACCGTAAGAGAAACAAATAGGAGAGTAATATGAAAACAATTAGAAAATATTTATCAATTGTACTTGTAGCTTTATTTGCATTTACAGCTTGTTCTTTAGAGGGGGAGGACAATAATACAAGTACAGAGAATAAAACTGAATCAAAGGAAACAGCAGATAAAAAAACAGATGAAAATATGAAAATAGGTGTTTCACTTTCAACACTTAATAATCCATTCTTTGTATCAATTAGAGAAGGTATAGAAGAAGGTGCAGGAGATGATGCAGAAACGGTTATTTCTGATGCACAAAATGATTCATCAACACAAAGTAACCAAGTAGAGGATTTAATCACTCAAGGAGTAGATTTAATAATTATAAATCCAGTTGATTCAACAGCTATTGCATCATCAGTAGAAAAAGCAAATGAAGCAAATATTCCAGTTATTTGTGTAGATAGAGGTACAGATTCAGGAGAAATCGTAAGTTTTATAGCAAGTAATAACGTTGAAGGCGGAAAACTTGCAGGAGAATATATATTAGAAAAAGTTGGAGAAGATGCAGAAGTTGTGCAATTAGAAGGAATTCCTGGAGCAAGTTCTACTCGTGAAAGAGGAGAAGGATTTAAAGAAGCAACAGATGGAAAAATCAATCTTGTAGCTAGCCAAACAGCAAACTTTGATAGAGCAGAAGGGCTTACAGTTATGGAAAACTTACTTCAAGCTCATCCAGATGTAAAAGCTGTTTTCTGCCAAAATGACGAAATGGCATTAGGTGCAAGCGAAGCAATCAAAACATCTGGTAAAGACATAGTAGTAGTTGGATTTGATGGAAATGAAGATGCCATAAGTGCAGTAGAAGATGGATCGCTTTCAGCAACAGTTGCTCAAAAACCAAAAGAAATGGGTAAACTTGCAATCGAAACAGCTATCAAATATCTAAAAGGTGAGACAGTAGACGAACAAGTTGATTCACCACTAGAATTAGTAAAATAATTTTAAAACAAAATCCCAATAAATCCCATATAAAAAGAGCTGGTAAAAAATTGCCAGCTCTTATATTTATCCTATTTTTTAAGTTCTTCTAAAAAATCTACTTTTTCGCTATCAACTACCCTAGATGGAATTCCGATTCTAGATTCTTCTCTTACATCTTTGTAACCATCTAAAGTGTCACGATATTTTAATAGTCTTTTTAGATTTGGCAGACTTTCAGAAATATTTACTATTTCTATACCATCATATTTATCAGGATTTGCCTCATAATCTTTAAATACTCTTTGGCAATGTGGGCATTTGTCACTTACAAAAATTTCTGTCTTGCTCATTTTTTCCTCCTATAAGTTACATAAGAAAAATTTATTTCGTTTTCTTCATATTCTTTAGATTCACTTATTATCTCAAAATATGGGTCTTGGTCAAAATTATGCAAATAGGTATCAGCATCTTTTTTTGCCTTTATTTTTGTAATAATAGCTTCATCTACATAGGACAAAAATATTTCTACTATTTCAGATCCACCTATTACAAAAACTTCTTTATTACTATTTTTAATATAGGATAAAATATCAGCTGGATTATTAAATATTTTTGCATCATCTGCTTTGTAATCAGAATTTCTAGTTAAAATTATATTTTCCCTATCTGGCAAAGCTTGACCCATTGATTCATAAGTATTTCTACCCATTATTACAATATTGCCTATAGTTATTTCTTTGAAATGCTTTAAATCTTTTTTTAGGTGAAAAAGCATTTCGTTATCTTTTCCAATTCCCCAATTTTCGTCAACTGCTAGTATTAATTTCATTTTTCTAACCCCTAGACTTATAATACCCATCATCAATGGGTAAAATACTAGAAAAGGAGAGAATATGTTTTATAAAGCAGATTATATTATTTTAGAAGATAAAGTTTTAGAAGATTATTATATGGAAGTAGAAGATGGAAAAATAAAATCATTTTCTAAAGAACAACCAAAAGAATTTGAAGATTCGGGAGGAATAATTGCCCCAGGTCTAGTAGACACTCACATACACGGCTACCATGGAGAAGATATCATGAATGCCAAAAAAGGTGCTTTAGAAATTATTTCAAAAGGCCTTTTAGAAACAGGAGTTACAAGCTTTTTACCAACAACTCTTACAGATTCTACAGAAAGATTAGATGAGGCATGTCGAGTAGTTGGGGAAGAATATAAAGAAGTTACCGGTGCAAAGGTGCGTGGAGTATTCTTAGAAGGCCCATTTTTTACAGAAAAATATAAGGGTGCACAAAACGAAAAATATATGTCAGACCCAGATATAGAAAAACTAAAAAAATGGAAAGACTTATCAGATGGATTAGTAAATAAAATTGCCATAGCTCCAGAACGAAAAGGAGTAGCAGATTTTATTCACAAGGCAAATGCGATTGGAGTTGCAGTAGCCCTTGGACATTCCGATGCAAGCTATGAAGATGCCATGGCTGCAGTAAATGAGGGTGCAAATATTTTTGTCCATACCTATAACGGCATGAGCGGCCTCCACCACAGAAATCCTGGTATGGTAGGTACAGCTATGAATTCAGATGCCATTAGCGAATTAATTTGCGATGGTCACCACGTAAATCCAACTAGTGCAAATATTTTGATGGATGTAAAAGGACGCGATAAAATAGCCCTAATAACAGATTGTATGTCAGCAGGTGGTATGGCAAATGGTGATTATAAACTTGGTGAATTCGATGTAGTAGTAAAAGATGGAACAGCAAGGTTAAAAGAAGGTGGCAACCTAGCAGGATCAATCTTAAAATTAAAAGATGCAGTGAAAAATGTAGTAGAATGGGAGATTGCCGACTTATTTGAAGCCATTCAAATGGCAAGTCTAGTACCAGCAAAATCTGTTGGCATAGATGATGTATGTGGAAAATTAAAAATAGGCTATGATGCAGACTTTATAGTTCTTGATGATAATCTAGATTTGAAAAGTACTTATTTAAACGGAGAAAAAGTTTTTGGATAAAGTTAATTGCCCTTATAAGGGCGATTCTTTAATTTAAATCAAAATTAATTTTAAATCTATTTAAAATATTTTTAGTAGAAATTTTTGTAAAAAAATCAAACAAAGACCACATCAAAATAAAATTAATAACAGTGCCAAATCTCAAATGGGCTTTTCCAAGAATCCCATTACTATACAGACTCCATCAGTAATTATCCTAAAAAATCCTAAGCTAATCTTAGGATTTTTTTTATTTATAGTAAGAAACAAAGAGTTATAAACAGAAAGCCCAAGATTGACATTAGCATAAAGTGAAACATTAAAAGCCATAATGATATTAGCTAAAACTAATAAAATGATCTTGGAAGAAAAATCAGCCATAAAGCCTATCACCGAAAGATTGATAACAGTATCCATGCTAATCATTGTCCTATTAAGGAAAAATATCAAAACCAAAATAATAGCGTTAATAATTGGATAAATATATCTAAAATAAATTCCAGAAGTATTACAAACTCCAATAATAAACGAAGTAAAAAGATCAACGCTCAAATAAGTACTACGCATCATACCAATAGAAATACCAATAAATATAGTAGCCACAAGAGTAATACCAACTCTAGTGTAAAATTTATCAAAAAATTTCATAAAATCTCTTTTTATTATACTCATTGACATATAATTATATTAATTATTTTCTATACGAAGGAAAAAGTTAATATTAATTATTTTCTTTATATCTTTATAATAATAAATAGGAGGAAATAATGTGGGAGAAATTAGATGATAGAAAAATTCTTATGTTGTCTGCACTTGAAAAAAGCGATGTTTCTATCATTGATTTATCAAATGCTCTTTCGGTCTCCGAGAAGACAATAAAAAATGAAATACAAATACTAAATCACGAACTCAAAGATGGTGCTTATATTTATTTGAAAAATGGTTTGATATCATTATTTATATATAATCTTGACAATTATAACACTATAAAAAATAAAGAGATATTATCAAAAAATGATTTTACTAATCCAAAATTAAGAATTTTTAATATTACAAAAAAATTGCTTAATTACAATGACGTTCAGTTGGACGATTTAGCAGAAGAAATGAATATTTCTAAGTCTACTCTCACAAAAGACATCAAATTAGCTAATGAAGGATTAAGTCAGTATGGTTTAAAAATTTATGGTAAACCAAATGTAGGAATTAATCTAATGGGAGAAGAGTTAGATAAGAGATATTTCATTTTAGAAAACCAATATGACTATATTATTGGGAAAGCTAAATTCGAAGATGAATACAATATATTTTTATATAATTTATTAATAAGATATTTCATAAATGAAGATACTTATCAAAATCTTATAAAGTTTTTTCATATTTCCTTAGATAGATTAAGGAAAGGAAATACTTTAGAATTTAATTTTGATAAAACTGCTTTATATGGCTTTGAAGACTATAATGAAATTTCGCAACAAATAAAAATTTATGTAAGTAAGATAGAAGAAATAAGACTATCAAATTCTGAAATAAATTTTATACTGATCCCTTTATTGGCTAATAGGACATCCTCACACATAAATTATAATTCAGATGAAATAGTAGGAATAAGCGATCTGACTAATAAGATTTTTAAAAGAATAAAAAATCAAATGGATATAAGTGTGGATTTGGGAGAAATAACAGAAAACTTTACTTATCACATATATTATTTATTAAATCGTATTAAACTAAATTATAATATTGAAAATCCTCTTAGTGAAACTATTAAAAATGAATACAAAGTTGCTTATAAAATGAGTGAGATTGCTGCAGAAGTGATATTTGAGGAAAAAAATAAAGTAATAAATGAATCTGAAAAAAGTTTTTTAGCCTCTTATTTTCAAATTTATTTATTTGATAAATTAAATTCATCTCCAGTTAATCAATTTAATATAGCTATAGTTGATAAGAATAAAAAAGAAGCAGTTGAAATATTACCTTTAATTCAAGAGAGATTTAATAGAATAAATGCTACAGATTACTTTAGAAATGTTTCAGAAATGCCTTTTAATAAGAATTATGACTTGATACTTACTACAGAACCTATACATTCTAACAATGTTCTTTATATACCTAGTGGTTTTTATAATAAAAAACTCATACGAAAAGAATTGGATGATTTCTACTTTAAACAAAGCGTTTTTAAAAAAGATAAAAGTCTGAAATCTTTAATTTTTACTGAACTTAGAGAAAATAATTTTTATATTGGTCAGAGTAAAGATTACGAAACAAATTTAGTGAGAATGTTAGAGTATCTTGAAAAAATAGAAATCGTTGATGAAGATTTTACAAATGCTATATTATTGAGAGAATCAGAATCTTCTACTAAATTTTCCGATCAATTAGCGTTTCCTCATGTAAAAAGCAATGAATTTATATTGAGTTTGGGTTTATTTCCAAATTCGCAGATAAAAGTCATTATTATAGTGGGAATTCCAAGTGATGATGACACGTTAATTATTAATTTATATGATGAAATTGTTACTCTTGCTACTGACAATGACTTTTTAAATAATGTAGATAAAGTAAAAAATTATAGGCAACTTATGGAATTTATTATAAAAGATACAAAATTATTTAGATAAGGAGAGTATATGGAAAAAAGTTATATAATTATAATTCTATTTTTAGGGGTGATGTTCTTACTTCAATATTTTTTAACTTATTTACAAATGAATTCGTTTAAGAAATATTTTAGAAAATTTATTAAAGTTGGAAAAGTTGCAATAGGAATAAAAAAAGGAGGACTTAGATCTGGTTCAATAGTTATGTTTGGAGTAGATAATAATGGAATAATTAGAAACGCCGCATTTATTAACGGAATAACTGTATTTGCCAGATTTAAAGAAAATTTTGACTTTAACAATATTAATATAAAAGATATTGATAAAGAAGTGTTGACCGGAACAAAATTCCCTAAAAGTTTAAAGCAAGCTATATTAAACGCTAAAGATAATTATATAAGGGCAGAAAGAGGAGAAGAAACTCCTATGGAAAAATCGCCATTTCAAAAATTAAGCGGGCTTATGAAAAGGGGAGCAGCATAATTATAAGGAGATACTATGAATTTTTTAGTTAATTTAGCACAAGGCTTTATTCATTTATTTGAACTTGGTGCAGAAACGTTTGTAAGTTGGGTGGGTGGAATAATACCAAAAGTACTATTGCTTTTAGTATTTATGAACTCTTTAATAGCAATTATAGGTCCAGAAAAAATAAACAAATTTGGTAAAGTTGCTTCAAAGAATAAAATACTGGCATATGGAGTACTCCCATTTGTATCAGCTTTTATGCTTGGTAATCCTATGGCATTATCAATGGGAAAATTTTTACCAGAATACCAAAAACCATCATATTACGCATCAGCAGCATATCATTGCCATACAAATAATGGTATATTTCCACATATTAATCCGGGTGAATTATTTGTATGGTTAGGAATTGCACAAGGAGTTGAGAAACTTGGACTTGATACAACTCCATTAGCTATTAGGTATATGCTTGTAGGTTTAGTTATGAATTTCTTTGCAGGATGGATTACAGACTTTACAACTGTTTATGTAGAGAAACATCAAAATAAAAAATTAGATAGAAAAGTAAAAGCGGAGGCATAATATGGCAAAAGTAAAAGTAGTAAAGGGATCGGCAGGATATGGCGGACCATTAGTAATTGGTCCTGAAGGCGATAAGAATGTGCTATTATTTATTACTGGTGGAGGCGCAAAGCCTCCTGTGGTGGATAGAATAAAAGAACTTACAGGATGTGAAATTGTCAATGGGTTTAAGACATCAGTTCCAGAAGAAAGAATATTTGCAGTAGTTATTGATTGTGGTGGAACATTAAGATGTGGAATATATCCTAAAAAAGGGATACCAACTCTTAATATAAAACCAACAGGAAAATCTGGACCACTCGCTCAGTATATAAACGAAACAATTTATGTATCTGATGTCGGACCAAAGCAAGTTTCTCTCATTGAAATATTATCTGATGATAGCAATAAATCATCAACAGAAGAAAATACTAATAAAGTTTATGAAACAAGCGAAGATAACACTGATACAAAAAGTAATGAAACAATAACATATACTAAAGATAAAAAAGTTTCACAAACACTTGCAGAACAAAGTGATAATAGCTTTATACAAAAAGTAGGTATGGGTGCTGGAAGGATAATAGATATATTTTTTCAAGCAGGTAGAGATGCAGTGCAAACAATGTTAAACACAATAATTCCATTTATGGCCTTTGTAGCAATGCTAATTGGTATTATTCAAGGATCTGGATTTGGAGATTGGTTTGCAAAATTACTTATTCCATTAACTGGAAATGTAATAGGCTTAGTAATTTTAGGATTTATTTGTTCTATACCTGTACTTTCAGCTCTATTAGGACCGGGAGCTGTAATTGCTCAAGTAATTGGAACTTTAATAGGAGCTGAAATAGCTAGGGGAAATATTGCACCAAGTCTAGCTTTGCCTGCACTATTTGCTATAAATACACAAAATGCTTGTGATTTTATACCTGTTGGTTTAGGATTGGCAGAAGCGGATGCAGATACAGTTGAGGTTGGAGTTGTTTCGGTAATGTATTCAAGATTTTTAATTGGGGTACCTCGAGTGTTGATAGCATATTTAGCTAGTATTGGTTTATACGCATAGATAAAGAATAGAAAGGATTGATAATGAAAATAATTTATGAAAATACAGTAACTAACATTGGAAATTCTGCAGATGAATTTGGGAATGAAATGATAATATTTTTTGGGGATAATGCTCCAGAAGAATTAAGAGATTATTGCTATTCGTTAGAGATAAAAGATACAGATGGAGACATTAAAGCTGGAGATCATATTGATATTGATGGTGTACAATCCAAAATATTAGCTGTGGGAGATGAGGCTCAAGTAAATTTAGAAAGCTTAGCACATTTAACAGTAAATTTGAGCGGAAATATAGATGATTTATTACCTGGAGCTATAGTCACTGAGAAAGTAGATATTCCTGATTTAAAAATAGGAACGGAATTTAGAATTTTGGAGGATTAATAATGAGTTGGTTAGCTTTAGAAGAAAAAGTTGTTTTAGTTACAGGGGCAGCGTCAGGTATAGGTAAAACAGTAGTTGAAGGATTATTAGGAGCAAATGCGAAAGTAGCTGCAACAGATATAAATGATAATAAGCCAGATTATGCGAATGAATCAGATGAGAGTTTATTATATACACATTTAGATGTAACTAACAAGGAAGATGTAAGAAATGTAATAGACAAGACAATTGAAAAATTTGGTCATCTAGATGCCATAGTAAATAATGCTGGTATAAATATACCAAGATTATTAGTTGATCCTAAAGATCCTCATGGTAAATATGAATTAGATGATAAGGTTATAGACTTGGTTACAAGTATTAACTTTAAAGGATTAATTTATTGTGCTCAAGAAGCAGCTAGAGTATTTGTAGATCAAGGGCATGGAGTTATTATTAATATGTCTAGTGAATCTGGACTTGAAGGTAGTGAAGGACAGTCAATATATGCAGCTACAAAAAATGCTGTAAATTCATTAACTAGAAGTTGGGCTAAAGAATTAGGAAAATACAATGTAAGAGTTGTAGGAGTAGCACCAGGAATACTGGAAGCTACAGGACTTAGAACGCTAGAATATGAGGAAGCTTTATCCTATACTAGAGATATAACAGTAGAAAAACTTAGAGAAGGTTATAAAAGCACAAAAACAACACCGTTAGGAAGAAGTGGAAAGCTTACAGAAGTATCAAACTTAGTATGCTTTTTAGCAAGTGATAGGTCTTCCTATATACATGGTGTTACTATAAATGTTGCGGGTGGAAAGACTAGAGGTTAATATGCATTTATTAATAGACGATGCAAATATTGAAAATATAAAGTATTTGTACAATTACTATCCAGTATGTGGAGTTACAACAAATCCCAGTATACTTTTTAAAAATAATAAAAATCCTTTAGAAACTCTAGAAGAGATTAGAGAATTTATCAGAGAAGATGAGCTTCATATACAAATTTTATCGGATGATGCTGAAAATATTGTAAAAGAAGCAAGAATACTAAAAGAAAAATTTGGATCAAATACTTTTATAAAAATTCCTACAAATAAAGAAGGCTTAAAAGCTATTAAAAAATTAAAAAGTGAGCAAACAAATATAACTGCAACAGCAATTTATAGTCCGACACAAGCATTTTTAGCTTCATTAGCAGGAGCGGATTATGTAGCTCCATATGTAAATCGTATAGATAATTTGGGTTATGATGGTGTAGAAACAACAATTAAAATTCAAAATATTTTAGAAAAAAATCAAACAGATACCAAAGTTTTAGCAGCAAGCTTTAAAAATACAAACCAAGTCTTAAAATTAGCAGAATATGGCATATCAATTGCAACCTGCTCTTATGAAGTTTTTGGAAAATTTATTGAGGATAATAATGTAAACAAAGCTGTAGAAGATTTTGTAAATGACTTTAAGGCAATTGATAAAGATAGGAGAACTTGGACTGATTATCTAGGTTAAAAATTTAATTTAAACAAATATTAAATATTAATAACACATGAAAAACTTTTAAAAAGGATGCGTTTTCATGTGTTATTTTACTTTAATCAGCTAATACAAATTCCTTCTTATATGCGAAGTGATTAAGTATTGAGTGAAATTAGGAAAATGTTATACTAATGATAACAGATGGGGGAGGTGAAGAAATTAATAAACGTAGATTAGATATACTTATGATAGTTCTAGATAGAAGAGCTATTAATGTTAAAGAGTTATCAAAAAAGTTTAATGTTACAAGAAGAACTATTCAAGAAGATTTAAAAATTATTAGTAATTTCACTAAGAAATATTGGGACTTTAATTTAGCTACTACTGATGGACTTGTTAATTGTGGCGAAAATAATAACTTGTCTAAGTTTAGAATTTATAATCAATTAGATTTTAATAATTATACTTTAAACAAGGATGAAAGAATATTAGTTGAATATTTAATTCTGTCTACTTCTAACAATTTTATAACTTATACTGATATATCGGAGATAATGTATGTATCTAGATCAACTATAGTAGAAGATCAGTATCAATTAGGTGGGTTGTTAAAAAGTTATGATGTAGATTTAGATGCTAAAGCTGGATATGGAATTAGAATTAGTGGTAATGAATTAAGTATACGAAGTATATACACTATTATAGTTACTGAGTATATATATCTTATATGCATGTATTTTAATAGCAATTATTTTAAAAGTAACTTAAGTAAAGCAGATATCGATGATAACCTTAAGGCTATTGATAATATTATTGGGGATATAGAATATAACAATAGTATTATATTTGATGATAATTCCTTCGCAAAACTAAGATATTTGTTAGAATTTATTATAGTTAGAGAAAAAATGGGATTTTCATTATATGATATAAAAGGTTACGAAAGTTCTAACAAATTAGGATTTCAAATTTATGATAACTTAGTAAAGTTATTCAATCTTGATTATAGTTCAAGTGAAAAGGTTTTTATATCACATTTTGTAGATTATTTAGGTTTTAAGAATATTAACTTAAATGATAACGTACAACTCAGTGTTCAATTTTTAACAAGAAAGTTAATAGGAAAACTATCTGAAAGCTTAGAATTACCTTTATATTTAGACTATAAATTATTTGAAAGTTTATCTATGCACCTAGATAGAATTAGTAATAAGCCTATATATAAAATAAATGATTATAACATTGATCTAAATAACTATTTTCATGACAATAGCTATGTCGATAAAGTTTATGATGCTGTAAAGTCAACTGTATTTATATTAGAAGATTATTTTAAAAGAAATATAAGTGACTCTGAAATTACATTTATAGTTATATATGTATGTGCTTCTATTGAAAGAATTAAATATCAAAAAGCAAAAGAATTGTCTATTTTAGTTATTTGTAATTATGGTATAGGAACAAGTGAATTAATAAAGCTACAGTTAGAAGAAATGTTTTCTTTTAAAGAGATAGAAGTTACATCAAGTCATCAATTAGATAGATTAGATATAAAACAGATTGATCTAATACTTTCTACAACTATTTTAAATAATGAACAAATAAACTATTTGAAAGTATCACCTGTTTTAACTACTGATGATTATGAGCATATTTCAAATGAAATTTTAAAAAAGATAAGTTTTACTAATATTAAACCTCACAAGCATACTAATATTTATAAAGTAAGTGATGAGAAAAAGAACAAGTCTAAAGGCATAGATAATTACTTAACCTATGATTTTATAAATATAGTAGAGGATGTATATGATTGGAAAGAATCTATAAAAATCGCTGCAAAACCATTAGTTAGTAAAGGTTTCATAGATGAAAAATATATTCAAAGAATGATAGGTAACATCCAGAAAAATGGACCATATGTAGTAATAAACAAAGGATTTGCTCTACCTCATGCTGATAAAACAGGAGTTGTAAAAAAGACTTCATTTTCGTTCTTGAAACTAAGAAAACCTGTAATATATAATGCCGGAGAAATGGATCCTGTGAAATATATTTGCGTACTAGCAGTAAATGAAAATGAAGATCATACTAAAGCGTTATTTGAATTAGTTAATTTATTTCAAGTTGATAGTTTTAATAATGAGTTAAATGAAGCAAATACAGTTGATGAAATAGAAAAAATAATTTTTAAATATGCAAAAATTAATCACAATTAAGAGGTGAAAAGTGGAAGATAATATTTTAATTGATGAAAAGTATATTCACATAGATTGTGAATACGATAATAAAGAAGATCTATTAAAGTATCTAACGGATACGATGTTAGAAGATAATGTTATTAAAAATACATTTTATGAAAATATATTAGCAAGAGAATTTAAATATCCTACAGGTCTAAATACTGGTGTGATAAAAGTTGCGATACCACATACAAATCCAGAACACGTGAATGAAGCAGCTATAAGTATTGCAACACTTAAAAATCCTATAAAATTTAATAATATGGAAAATTCAAACGAAGAACTTTTTGTAGATTTGGTTTTTATGCTTGCTGTTGATAATCCAGAAAAACAAGTACCTTTATTAGTAAAACTTATGGGGATTTTTAGTCAAAGTGATAAGCTAAAAGAAATTAAAGAATCAAAGGATAAAAGTGAAATTAAGAAAATTATGGAAGATTTATTGGAGGAATAATTATGAAAAATATAGTAGTGGCATGTGGATCAGGAGTAGCAACAAGCCAAACTGTGGCATCAAAAATAAATAATATGCTAGAAGATGATGGAATAAATGCAAAAGTAGAAGCGGTAGATATTAAATCTCTAGATAATATTATTGATACTGTTGACGTGTATGTATCAATAATGTCAGCTGAAAAAAAATATGATAATATACCAACAATAAATGGTATTGCTTTTCTTACTGGAATGGGTATGGATGAAGAATATAAAAAATTAAAACAATATATAAGTGAATAGGGAGCTACGCTATGTTTCAAAATATCATTGATTATATATTAGGATTGGGAGCAGCGATATTTTTACCGATTATAATGATTATAATTGGTTTGATATTTAAAATGCCAGCTAAAAGAGCTATTTTAGCTGGTATAACTTTAGGTGTTGCTTTTACAGGAATGAGCCTAATTCTTGATTTTATGTTCGGGACAATAAGCCCTGTTGCACAAGATTTAGTGACTAGAACAGGACTTGAATTAAATGCTGTTGATGTTGGTTGGACACCAATGAGTGCTATCGCATGGGCTTGGCCATATGCTTTATTAATGTTCCCAATTCAAATTATTATAAATTTATTAATGATTGGATTTAAATGGACAGATACTTTAAATGTTGATATGTGGAATGTATGGGGAAAAATTTTTACTGCAACAATGGTTCAAGCTATTTCTGGAAGTTTAGCTTTTGGATTTATAGCTGCAGCTATTCAAATTGTTTTAGAACTAAAAATTGGTGATGCTAACAAAGAAAAAATAGAAAAAATCACCTCTATACCAGGTGTAACTTGCACTCATTATATGACAATTCAGTGTGCTTTAATGGAACCTATTAATATATTATTAGATAAAATACCTGGATTGGGTGGAAAAGTTTTTGACTCAGATAAATTGAGAAATAAAATTGGTATTTTTGGAGAAAACAGTGTTATGGGATTAATAGTGGGTTCACTATTAGCTATAATAGCTGGATATAGTCTTTCAGATGTTCTTAATATTGGAATTAAAGTTGCTGCATCCTTAGTACTTTTTCCAATGGTAGCAAAACTATTTATGCAAGCTCTTCAACCTATTTCTGATTATGCTAGCACATATATGAAGAACAAATATCAAGATAGAGAGATTCATATCGGATTAGACTGGCCATTTATGGCTGGAAGATCTGAGATTTGGGTGGTATCAATTATACTTGTACCATTAGAAATTATATTAGCATTTTTGTTTGCAAAGTTCGGATGGAGTTCAGTTTTACCACTTGCGGGGATAGTAAATGTTATAGTTGTAGTTCCTGCGTTAATAGTTACTAATGGAGATATTATTAAAATGCTTATACTATCAATTTTATTTACACCAGCATATTTAATAGTATCTAGTCAATTTGCACCAGCTGTAACAGATTTGGCAAGAGCTGTAGGTACTATTGATATACCATCTGGTCAATATATAACATACTTTGGTGTTGAAGCTCCAATATTTAGATGGGCAATAAGTAAAGCTTTTGCAATGGATGTAGTTGGAATAATTTTATTAATAGTTGTAATAGCTTGTATTATCTATTATGTAAGAAAGTGGACTCAAAACACTAAAAATAAAGTAACTATGGAGGTTTAAAATGTTAGAAAATTTAAAAGATAATGTTATAAAAATTTCTAGAGATGCTCAAAATAAAGGTCTTTGTCAACCAGGATCAGGTAACTTTAGTGAAAGAGATAAGGAATCAGGATATGTTTGTGTTACACCTGCAGCTATAGATAGAATGAAATTGAGAACAGATGATATTATAGTTGTTGATTTAGATGGTAACGTTATTGAGGCGAAAAATGGAACTAGACCATCAAGTGAAACTATGATGCATCTTCAAATATATAAAACTAGGGATGATATTTTCGGTGTCGCACACACACATTCAAAATTTGCAACTACCTTCGCAGTTTTAAATAAAGAGATTCCAGCGATAGTTTATGAGTTAGCATCTATGGGTTTAAAAGAGGCAAGAATACCTGTTGCTCCGTTCGAAACACCTGGAACTCCTGAACTAGCAAAAAGTGTAACGGAATCTGTAAAAATTTCTAATGCTTTTTTAATGGAAAAACATGGCGCAGTAGGTATAGGAGAAGATTTAGAAAAAGCATATTTAAATATGTTATATTTAGAAGATATAGCAGAAATATACTTTAATACTTTGCTTGTGAATCAAGGAAAAGAACCGGATTCATTTAC
The DNA here is from genome assembly GCF_900445265.1 of Anaerococcus octavius. Taxonomy (GTDB): domain Bacteria; phylum Bacillota; class Clostridia; order Tissierellales; family Peptoniphilaceae; genus Anaerococcus; species Anaerococcus octavius. Next base: position 1,439,411 of record NZ_UFTA01000002.1, on the reverse strand, counting down.
ACAAGATCAATTTGATGCTTGGAAGTATCCTGAAAAATTAAAAATTGATTAAGTATAAAGGAGATAAATATGAAGAAAATTATTAATAAACCAGAAGATTATACTGAAGAATTTGTTAGAGGAATAATTAAAGCTCATTCAGATCAGTATAAGCTATTAAATGATGACTATCGAATGCTAATCAGGTCTAATTCTAAAGATGAACCTAAGGTAGGGATTGTTACAGCTGGAGGAAGTGGTCATTTGCCTCTTTTCTTAGGATATGTGGGAGAAAATATGTTAGATGGTTGTGCTGTTGGCAATGTGTTTGCATCACCATCTTCATCAAAAATGGAAGAGCTAATTAGATACTGTGATTCTGGTAAAGGGGTTTTATGTCTTTACGGAAACTATGGTGGTGATAATTTAAACTTTGAAATGGCTACAGAAATGGTGGAATTTGATGATATTGAAACTATCCAGATTAGAGTAAAAGATGATATTGCTAGCGCAAGTGAAGATAAAAAAGATACACGTAGAGGTGTAGCTGGCATAGTTTACGCTTATAAAATAGCAGGAGCTGCAGCTGGTAGAGGATATGACTTAGAAAAAGTAGCAGAAATAACGAATAGAGCATTAGATAACATAAGAACTATGGGTGTAGCTCTAAGCGCTACTATAGTACCTGAGGTTGGCGAAGCAACATTTAATATTAGCGAAGATGAGATAGAAATAGGCATGGGTATACATGGTGAATCTGGGATAGAAGTTAGAAAAATGATTTCTGCAGATGAAATAGCAGAAATTCTTGTTGAAAAAATATTGACTGAAATAGAGCTTTCAGAAAATGATGAAGTAAGTGTTTTAATTAATGGTTTAGGTGCAACTCCACTTGATGAACAATATATAGTTTATAATAAAGTTTATGATATATTGGATGAAAAGAAAGTTAAAATTATCCAACCTCATATAGGAAATTTTGCTACATCTATGGAAATGTCTGGATTATCTATTACTATATTTAAATTAGATTCAGAACTAAAAGAATTACTTCTTGAAGTAGCATCCACTCCTTTCTATACAAATTATAATAGGTGATATAAATGGAATCAAAAGATATATATGAAATAATATTAATAATACGTGATTTAATAGATGATAATAAATCTTACTTAGTTCAATTAGATCAAAAATTTGGAGATGGTGACTTAGGAGTGTCTATGTCTCAAGGTTTTAATGGTATTATAAATTCCTATGAGGATAATGAAGATTTAGGAAGGTTATTACTAAGTATAAGCAAAAGTTTCAATGAATCTGCTCCATCATCGTTAGGAACTATCATTTCATTTGGAATTATGGGTATGGCAAAATACTTAAAAGGAAAAAATGAAATAGATAGTGAAGAATTATACTATGCATTAGTTAAAGGAGCAGAAAATATAGAACATAAGGCACATTCTAAAGAAGGTGAAAAAACAATCGTAGATTCTATAAGGCCAGCTTTAAAGAGAGCAGAACCATATAAGTCAGATGGGTTTAAGATTTTTACTCGAAAACTAATGGAAGGATCAGCAGAAGGTGCTATTGCAACAAAAGAAATGGTTAGCAAACATGGTAGAGCAGCTTATCATAATGAAAAAACGTTAGGACATATTGACGGGGGTGCCTACGTAGGAAAATTAATATTTGAAGCAAATTCAAACTATTTTAATAAATAACTTAAAATATTGACCATCTATTATAGTAGGTGGTCAATTTATTATAATAATTGTTTACGTTTTCTTATTAAACATTCTAATGGTATAATATCAATAGAATCATTCAAAAGGAGTTTGATAATGAAATTTTTCTTAGATACTGCAAACGTTAACGAAATTAAAAGAATTAATGATCTTGGGCTTGTTGATGGGGTTACTACTAATCCTTCTTTGATTAACAAAGAGGGACGTGATTTTAAGGAAGTTATTTCTGAAATTACTGAACTTATTGATGGACCTGTTTCCGCTGAGGTTACTTCTTATGATTATGAGGGGATGGTTGAGCAAGCTCGTGATCTTTCTAAATGGGCTAATAATGTTGTTGTTAAAATTCCTATGACTGAAGATGGTTTAAAAGCTATCCATACTTTAAGTAAAGAAGGAATTAAGACAAATTGTACATTGATTTTCTCTGTTTCTCAAGGAATTATGGCTATGAAAGCTGGAGCTACTTTTATTTCTCCATTTATGGGTAGAGTTGATGATATGGGTGAAGATGGTGCACGATTAATTGCTGAACTTCGTGATGTAATAGATATTTATGGCTATGAATCAGAAATTATTGCTGCAAGTATAAGACATATTAATCACCTTGAAAAAGCAGCCTTAGCTGGTGCTCACATTGCAACTATTCCTGGTTCTTTATTTGAAAAATTATGGACACACCCACTTACAACTGCTGGTATTGAAGCATTTGTAAAAGACTGGGATGCTTTTGAATCTAGAAATAAATAGTAAATAAGAGTCAAAGAAACTTTCTATTTTGCTTAATAAATTTAATTGATATTAAAAATCTCTTGATGTTATAATATAATCAAGAGATTTTTTTGAAATTTTGTTTTTAATTTAAAAGGAGAGATTATGTTTAATAAAAATGATGAACGTGCAATTAGTGCTATTCGTGCGCTATCTATTGCTCAAATTGAGGCTGCAAATAGTGGCCACCCAGGGCTTCCTATGGGTGCCAGTCCTATGGCTTATGTTTTGTGGAATAAATTTTTAAAGGCTAATCCTAATAATGCTAACTGGTTTAACCGTGATAGATTTGTATTATCAGCAGGTCATGGTTCTTCTATGCTTTATTCTTTACTACATTTATCAGGATATGATGTTGGTATTGATGATTTAAAAGATTTTAGGCAATTGGGTGCAAAAGCTGCAGGTCACCCAGAACGTGGACATATTGATGGAGTTGAGGTAACTACTGGTCCTTTAGGACAAGGTTTTGCTCAAGCTGTTGGTATAGCTATGGCTGAAAAACATTTGGCAGCAATGTATAACAAGGATGATGCACAAATAATTGATCACTACACATATGTACTTTGTGGTGATGGTGACCTTATGGAAGGCATTTCTTATGAATCAATGAGTCTTGCAGGTCATTTAAATCTTTCAAAACTAATAGTGCTTTATGATTCAAATGATATATGCTTAGATGGTGCTACAAATACTACTTTTTCTGAAGATATTAAAAAACGTGCAGAAGCTTTAAATTGGAACTATCTAAGAGTTGATGATGGTAGAGATTTAGATCAAATTTATGAAGCTATCAGCAAAGCTAAGGGTAATATACAAGGTCCAACTATTATAGAAGTAAAAACTATTATTGGATATGGTTCTACTAACCAAGGTACAAATAAAGTTCACGGTGCACCAATTGGGAAAGAAGAATTTATAAAAGCAAAAGAAATTTATGAATGGACTGAAGATGACTTTAATATCCCAGATGATGTTTATGATACCTTTAAAGAAGGCATTGTAAAAACTGGTGAAGAAGAAAATCAAAAATGGGATGATTTATTAGATAAATATCAAGAAAAATATCCAGAAGATTATAAAAATCTAATGGCAGGTATCAATCGTGAATTACCAGAAAACTTTATAGATGAAGTTAAAAAATATTCAAGTGAAGATAATGCTCTTGCAACACGTGCATCAAATGGTGAAATTATCCAAGATTTAGCAAAAATTACTCCAAATTTCTGGGGAGGATCTGCCGACTTATTCTCATCAAATAAAACAAATATTAAAGACACAGTAGCATTCACAGATAAGACACCAGAAGGACGCAATGTTTGGTACGGAGTTCGTGAATTTGCTATGGCTGCCATAGGAAATGGTATTATTGCTCATGGCGGTACATGGCATCACGTTTCAACATTCTTTGTATTTACAGATTATTTAAAACCAGCAATTAGACTTTCTGCTCTATCAAAATTGCCATTAACATATGTGATGACTCACGATTCTATTGCAGTTGGTGAAGATGGTCCAACACACGAGCCAATAGAACAATTAGCAATGATTAGATCAATTCCAGATTGCATTATGATAAGACCAGCTGATGCAAATGAAACAAGACTTGCTTGGAAATACGCTCTAGAATCTCAAGAAAAACCAGTAGTGATGGCTCTTACTCGTCAAAATGTAGGAAACTTAGAAGAAACTGAAAACATTACAGATATTAATAAGGGTGCTTACATAATTAGTGATTGTGAGAAAACTCCTGATTTAATCTTAATTGCAACAGGTTCTGAAGTAGAACTTGCACTTGAAACAAAAGCATTATTAAAGGATAAAAATATACGAGTAGTTTCAATGCCTTCTATGGAATTATTTAGAGAACAAGATGAAGCCTATAAAGAAGAAATTTTACCAAAAGAAGTTAAAAACAGAGTTTCAATTGAAATGGCATCTACCTTTGGATGGGCAGAATGGACTGGTACAGATGGATTAAATATCGGTATCGATACATTTGGTTTATCTGGAAAAGGTAATGAAGTTACAGAAGAATTTGGCTTTACTGCTGAAACTATTGTAGAAACAATTAATAACAAATTTTATAAATAAGATTTATGGAAAACACCTCCATGCTATTTATTGGCTGGAGGTGTTTTTTATTTGTTATTTTATAAGTAATCAAGACTTATCATTAGTTTGATTACCGTCAAAAAGTTATAAAAATAGAGTATACATTTAAAACAAAAGTTTAAAAATTAACAAAAGAAAACATTTGCACTGTTGAAAACTTGTGCTATAATGAAAACAGAATAAAACGAAAGGAAACGTAATTAAACAAAATGTTTACTGATGAGCGTCATGCTTATATCTTAAATAAAATTCAAAACAACGATAGAGTTAGCGTATCAAATCTATCTAAAGAACTAAGGGTATCTGAAGTAACGATACGTAAAGATTTAAATTTTCTTGAAGGTCAGAATTTGCTGAAAAGAACTTATGGAGGTGCTGTAGCTCCTCTAAATCATGTAATAGAGCTAGGTATAGAAGAAAAGTCTGAAAAAAATATTGAACAAAAAGATTTTATAGCTAATAAAGCTAGCCAACTAATAGATGATGGACTAAATATTTTCCTAGATGCGGGTACCACAATTCAAGCTATACTTCCATATTTAAATAAGTATAAAGATTTGAATATAATAACTTATGATTTAGAAATAGCTTATAGATTATCTAAATCCAAGGATATTAACACTTATTTGTTAGGCGGATATATAGACACTAAGACAAAAACTTCTATGTCGATAGAGGGATATGATAATTTAGAAAAAATCCACGCTGATTTAAGTTTCATAGGAACGGATGCTTTTGATCAAGATTTTGTATATTCCACAACGGAAAATAAAGCAAAAATCAAAAATCGAATGATACTCAACTCACAAAAATCAATCCTACTATGTGATAGCTCAAAGTTTCATAAAAAGGGCTTATATTCTTTTAATAAAACGGATAATTTTGACTATATAATTACGGATTCATCCAATGATGAATTGAATAATTATATAAAGTTGAATAATATAAAAACATTGTAAAGGAGGGAATAATGACAAGTGTTTTAATAATTGCAGATGACTTGACTGGTGCAAATGCAAATTGTGCCTTGATGAAAACAATTGGTTTAAGGGCTGCTAGTATTACAGCGTCAAAACTTGATAATCTTCCTCAAAAAATGGATGCAGTAGCATTTACTACTGACTCAAGAGCTATGAGTAAAGACCATGCATACAAAAGGGTTTTTGACAAAGTAAATAAATATAAAAATGACTCGATTGAACTATACTCAAAGAGAATAGACTCGACCCTAAGGGGTAATTTAGGATCTGAGCTAAAAGCCTATCAGGATGCACTTGATAATAAAAAGCTAGCAGTTTGTGTACCATCTTTTCCAGATTCAAAGAGAATAGTCATAAATGATTTTATGTATGTAGATGGTATTCCACTGATGAATACTGACGCTGGGAAAGATTCTAAAATATCAGCAATTAGTAATAAGGTGACTGAGAACTTTAAAAAAGATTATGAAGGGGAAGTAGTTCATATCTCTATAGAAGAAATAGAAAAAGGTATAGACCATATTAGAGATATAATAATCGAAAACAAAGATAAAGATTTGTTAATATTTGATTCAATAACAAATGATCAAATATCACTAATTGCTAAAGCCAGTCTGGATAGTGGAATCGATTTTATGAGTGTTGATCCAGGTCCCTTTACTAAAGAGCTTACAAAGTTATTATACAAAAGTCAAAGTATTAGCACTAAGGCGATAGCGGTGATTGGATCAGTAACAAATGTCACCATGAAACAAATGGCAGAACTTAAAAAGAGATTTGATTATTATCAAGTAGACGTTGATCCTCTTAAGCTTATTAATATAGATCAAGCGATTGTTGAAATTGAAAATAGTGTTAATGAATCTTGTAAGAATCTAGATAAATATGACCTCATAATTATAACAACAACCCCGGAAAGCATAGAGGATAGACTGAATTTAAAAGAAATCTCTGACCAGTTTAATATAAGTATAGACGACTTATCCTTAATGATATCTAGAGGATTAGCAAAAATTGCAAAAGAAGTAGTGATAAAAGAATCATCCATTTCAGGAATATTTTCATCAGGAGGTGATGTTACAGTAGCGGTTATTGAAGAGTTATTAAGTGATGGAATAGAAATAAGAGAAGAAATACAGCCATTGGTTGCTTATGGTAGGGTCATAAATGGATTAAAACCAGACTTGAAACTAGTAAGTAAAGGTGGAATGGTTGGTAATGATATTGTCATGGCTGAGTGTATACAAAGAATTTTAAATGAAGGAGAATAAAATGCAAAAAAGTACTATAGCAATTACATTAGGTGATCCAGCAGGAATAGGTCCAGAAATCGTTGCAAAAACATTTGATAAGAAAGAATTATATGATGATGCCAAACTGGTTCTTGTAGGTGATAAGTTTGTATTGGAAAAAGCCTTAGAAGTAACAGGACTTGACTTAAAAATAAATGTCATAGAAAATGTTGAAGACGGTATATACGAATATGGGACTATCGATTTGATAGATTTAGGTCTTATAACAGAAGACTATGCATTTGGTGAAGTAAATGCTAAATGTGGAGAGGCTTCTTATCAATATATTAAAAAAGCTGGTGAGCTAGCTATGGAAGGCAAAGTTGAATCCGTAGCTACATCTCCAATAAATAAAGAGTCTTTAAGAGCCGCAGATGTGCCATATATAGGGCACACTGAAATGTTTGAAGATATATCTGGTGTTCACGATCCACTTACAATGTTTGAAGTAGAGGGTCTTAGAGTGTTCTTCTTATCTCGCCACTTATCTTTAAGAGATGCTATTGATCAAGTTAAGTACGATAGAATCCTGGACTATATTGAAAGATGTACTGAAGCAATGAAGAGACTAGGATTGGAAGGAACTCTTGCAGTAGCCGGTCTTAATCCTCATTCAGGAGAACATGGTTTATTTGGTATGGAAGAGGTTGAAGAGGTTACACCTGCAATAGAAGAGGCACAAAAAAGAGGTTTTGATGTAGTAGGACCAATAGGAGCAGATTCTGTTTTTGCTCAAGGTCTACAAGGTAAATACGGAGCTGTTTTATCTTTATATCACGATCAAGGTCATATTGCGACAAAGACATACAACTTTATGAAAACTATATCTCTAACTAACTCAATGCCATTCTTGAGAACATCAGTGGACCATGGTACAGCTTATGATGTAGCTGGTCAAAATATTGCTTCAGAAGTAAGTATGGTAGAAGCGGTTAAATTAGCCGCAGTTTATGGACCAAACTTTAGAAATAACTAGGAGATAGCATGGGAGATTCAAGAATAATTATTTCGTTAATATTGGGGTTGATAATTTTAATCATCCTAATAATGAAAACTAAAATCCATACCTTCTTAGCTCTCATTATAACAGCATTATTCATTGGAATAGCTGGTGGAATGCCTTATGATGAAGTACTAAACTCCGTGACAGGAGGGTTTGGAGGAACTTTAGGATCCATAGGTATCATCATTGGTTTTGGCGTTATGATGGGGCAGATATTTGAAATTTCAAATGCAGCAAAACGCATGGCAAGTACTTTTATCAAAATTTTTGGTAAGGGGAAAGAAGATATTGCAATGGCAATCACTGGATTTTTGGTATCAATCCCTATCTTTTGTGATTCGGGATTCGTAGTTTTATTTCCAATAGCAAAAGCTTTATCCGCAACTACTAAAAAATCTGTAATTACTTTAGGATTGGCTTTAGGTGGAGGACTTGTAATTACTCATACTGTTGTTCCACCTACACCAGGACCAGTAGGAGCGGCTGGTATATTCGATGCCAATGTAGGATCACTTATCTTATGGGGAATAATAGTTGCAATTCCTATGGTAATAGCCATGCTAGCTTATGCAAGATGGTACGGAAAAAAACTATATCAAATCTCTGATGAAGATGGAAGCTGGATTAGACCTACAGATCAAGCAGATAGCTCAATCCAAGAATATGAATTTGACGAGACAGAAGCTATGCCAACTGCTTCCAAAGCTTTTATGCCTATTATTGTTCCTATAATATTAATACTGATAAATACTATAATAGGAGCTCTGTCAAAAACTAGAGGGCTTGAAATTACTGGTATATATGCTGTTCTATCATTCCTAGGCACTCCAATAGTAGCCGTAGGTCTTGGTTTAGTAATTGCTATTATAACACTTACAAAGGGTTTACCTCGTGAGGATGTAATTAAAGAACTAGAAGTAGGTATCCAGTCTGCAGGTATTATTATTTTAGTAACCGGAGGTGGGGGTGCACTAGGAAGGGTATTAACTGATTCTGGTGTTGGAAACCAAATAGCAGAATCCATTGCAAGTATGAATATAAATCCACTATTACTTCCGTTTATAATTTCTACAATTATTAGATTTATTCAAGGATCTGGGACTGTAGCTATGCTAACAAGCGCTTCTATATCAGCACCAATAGTATTATCTCTTGGAGTAAACCCAGTATTTGCAACTCTTTCAGCTTGTGTAGGTTCACTATTCTTCTCATACTTTAATGATTCAATGTTTTGGGTAGTAAACAGATCATTAGGATTGAGTGATGCTAAAGAGCAACTTAAGGGTTACACTGTAATTACAACAATAGCATGGGCTGTTGGATTTATAACAATAGTTATTCTAAATGCATTCTTTGGGTAGATGAAATTATAAAAATCATAAATACGCGATAACCCCACAATTTTTAAGATTGTGGGGTTTACTTTACCCATAAAACTCTACCATATCATCAACTACTCCCCTAAACCACTCATTAGTCTCATATTTTTCAGTCTTATATACCAAATAAATTTTATAATCAGGGAAATTATCTTCTCTGAAATATTCTGGATCTAGGTTTTTAGGGATTAGGTCTATGAAGGATTGGGGTACTAGTAGCCATTGGTTTTTCTCTAGGGTTAGGAAGGTTGTGAGTACTGAGTCGGTGTCCATATGGTAAATTTTATTGGTTGAAAATTTCTTTTCTATAAAGCTATCCACATTGTATCCCCGAGGTATACTTATGTAGTCTTCTATTTTTAATTAGCTAAACGGATTATCTTCTTTTTTATTTTCATCATATAATTTGAATATGTAAAATGGAATGCTTAACAGCTTAATAGTTTCAATTCCTGTGTATTTGAATTTTTTTAAGGATATACCTATATCAATCTTATCTTCATAGATATCATCAAATATTTCTACTGAGTGTCTATTCCTGCTTTCAAATAGGACATTTGAATCTTGTTTTTGTAGGTAGGCTATGGATAGATTGCATGATGCTATTGGTTGCAGCCAAAGTGATTTTCTTTTATTAGACTTTGATTCTCCTTATTTCATAGCATCAGTTATTTTTTATATTCTTTGGCTAGGGGGAGAAAAACCTCTACGCTTTCTGTTAGTTCTATTTTATTTTGTCCTTTTAGCTTAACGAAAACCTTATAGCCCAAATAATATTCTAGTTGTCTTAGTCGAGTGCTGATTGTAAGATTGGGATAAGCATAGTTTGGCTGAGGCATCGGTTATATTTCTAGTTTCTGCTATTAGAAAAAATGTTTCAATCCGTGATTCTTGCATAATATTTCCTTTAATATAAGTATTGTAGCCTCATTTAGCTTAAATATCAAAATTATTGATATTTAATATTTATTCGATCTATTTTACTGTATATAAGCGATTTGATAAAATATGAGTAAGAAATCGTTTTTTTTGTACGATTCAATTTTTATGAGGAGTTTTTATGTTAATTAAATTAAATTTGGTTATTATTAGATCTTGCTCTACCATTACTAGTATTACTATTAGTTCAAACTATATTTGTAGCACTTATCAATTACTTTGTAACATTCAAAGTCCTTGGTAAAAACTATGAAGCAGCTGTAATGAGTGCTGGTATGTGTGGGATAGCAATTGGTTCTACACAAACGCTGTAGCAAACATGGACTCAGTTATAGTTGATAATGGTATAGCACCAATCCCAATGGCAATTCAAATACTATCCTAGGAGGGAAAGATGAATTGACCCTATACCAGATGAAGCCTTAGAATATGCCTACGACAAGCCTGATGAGATTATTAAGTGGGATGAGTTTAGCGATGAGGACCTAGAGTCTTTTGAAGCTTGTATTATCAGAGTTTATAAACTTGATAAAGAAGCTATTGATAAGATGCCAAATCTAAAAATCATTGCTAAACACGGGGTTGGTGTTTATAGCATCGACCTTGATTATGTAAAATAAAGGCATTAGTGTGACTAATACTCCAACTGCAAACTCAAATTCAGTTGCAGAACTAATCATTGGCCTTAGTCTAGCAGTGTCAAGAAAGATTGTATATAGCCACAAGATGGTTCTTGAGGGTGTAAATAGGATTGCTACACCAGATTACAGAATTTGAACTATCTGGTAAGACTCTAGGTACCATCGGTCTTGGAAATATCGGAAGTATAGCAGCCGATACCTTCATCAATGGATTTGGTATGAAAGTATTGGTATATGACCCATATATCTACGATAGCCAATGTGCTGAGCATGGTCTTACTAAAGTAGAAAATCCAGAAGATTTATTAAATGAATCTGATATTATCAATATTTCAGTACCACTTACAGATGCTACTGAGAATATGATAGCCAAAGAGCAGATTGATCTTATGAAGAAAAATGCGATTATAATCAATGCTACTAGGGGTAAGATTGTAAATGAGGTTGACTTATACGATGCTCTAAAGGCTGGCAGAATTTTTGGGGCAGCTATGGATGCATTTGAAGTAGAGCCAGTCAAAAAAGATAATCCATTATTAACATGTTACAATTTTATAGCTACATCACACAATGGTGCAAATACAGTAGATTCTTTGATAAGAATGGGTACTGGAGCTATTGATGAAATTGTAAGAAAGAAAAACGGCGAAGATAACCACCACGTAGTGGTATAAGGATGATTAAATGAGAACAGGTAGCGTAATTAACTTAAAATTTGACAGACCAGACGAAAAATTAGTAGAACTATTTAGAGACTTACCAGTAGCAAATATAGACGATGCTCTAGGTAGAATGTCAGCTGTAGACCAAAACATCAGACCTGTAAACGATGTTCAGTTATTAGGACCTGCATTTACAGTAAAGGTAGCTCAAGGAGACAACCTATACTTCCACAAAGCTCTAGATTTAGCTAAACCAGGAGATGTTATAGTAATAGACTCTATGGGAAGCAAGGACCGTGCAATCTTTGGAGAACTAATGGCTAGCTACTGCAGACAAAGAGGTATTGCTGGAATCATCACAGATGGTCCAATAAGAGATATCGATGATATAGCTTCTTATGATGATATGTCAGTATACTCAAATGGTGTAGTGCCAAATGGTCCATACAAAAATGGTCCTGGTGAAATCGGTACAACAATCTCATTTGGGGGTCAAGTTGTAAGACCTGGAGACATCATTGCTGGAGACAAAGATGGTATTGTAGTAATTAAACCAGAAGAAGCAGAAGAGCTTGCAGAAAAAGCAAGAGCTATTAATGAAAAAGAAACAAAAATCATTGAAACAATGAAAAACGAAGGCACATATGAGAGACCATGGGTTGACGAAACTCTAGCAAAACTTGGTGCTGAAACAATCGAATAATCAATAACCTATATGCACGCTTTATGCGTGCTGAGAGTGTAGACAAACTCCAAAAACGCTCATCGGACTACAGAAATTGATAAATTCATAATCTTGAAATCTTAAAATCGCAAACTCGCTAACGCTCAAACAGTGCGATTTTCATCAGATTTCTTCAATTTGAATTTATGGCAATTTCTTTCGTATGAATCGCTTATTTTTGGAGTTTTCTACTTTGTCATCAGTCTGTGCACGCTTTATGCGTGCTTTTTGTTTTCTTTATTTATCTTAAATAGTATGATGATTTAAGACTAGATAATACTTTGAGAGATATTAGTAAAGAAGGATTTATGGATCGAAAAAATAAATTGTGGCAGCTTTTTAAGTCTACCTTGTATTTATCAGCTTTTACCTTTGGTGGAGGCTATGTTATTTTGTCATTAATGAAAGAAACTTTTGTTGAAAAATTGGGCTGGATAAATAAAGATGAAATGTTAGATATGACAGCTATTGCTCAATCAGCTCCAGGTGCAGTTGCTGTAAATGCAGCAGTTGTAGTTGGTTTTGAAACTCTAGGATTTCCTGGTATGTTTGTAGCAATTCTTGGGACAATTATCCCACCACTTTTAATTATCAGCTTAATTTCCATGGCCTACCAGGCTTTTATTTCTAATACTTATATAGCTTTGTTTTTAAAAGGTATGCAGGCTGGAGTTGGAGCCTTAATAATTAAAGTTGTTATAGATATGGCTAAGGATTTACTAAAGATAAAATCCCCTGAAGTTCCTATAATCATGGTTTTAAGCTTTATTTTAGGATTTTTCTTTGATGTAAATGTAGTTTACATTATTATGGGACTTATTATAATCGGTGTAATATACACTTTTTTAAAAAGAGGTAGTCATGCTAATTAAATTATTTTTAAGTTTTCTAAAAATCGGATTATTTTCTTTTGGTGGGGGGTATGCAGCCTTGCCTATAATTCAAGAAGAAGTTGTAGATTTAAATAATTGGTTATCCTTAAGTGAGTTTAATGATTTGATTACCATATCTCAAATGACACCTGGACCTATTGCTATAAACTCAGCTACCTTTGTTGGTAATCGCCTGGCAGGATTTCCTGGAGCCCTTGCAGCAACTCTCGGTTGCGTTTTGCCATCTGCTATAATTGTTGGAACTATTTCTTATTTTTACAAAAAATATAAAAACTTAGATGCCATGACCAATGTCCTATATTTCCTAAGACCGGCTATTGTATCTATGATTTTAATAGCTGGAGTACAAATATTAAGGACTGCCTTTTTTGATACAAATGCTATTAGTCTTGCAAATTTAGACTATCTTATGGTAACTATTTTTGCGATATCTCTTTTTGTCATGTTTAAACTTAAAACCGATCCTATAAAAATAATGCTAGCCAGTGGAGCGGTTTACTTAATCATTTCTGTATTATTATTTTAAGGAGGTTTTATGCTAGAAAAATTAAAAGATAAAAAAACTGCAATCATTGCAACACTTTTTGCAATGTTTTTGTGGGGCTCAGCTATGCCAGTTATAAAAACTACTTATAAAGAAATGGGAGTTGCAGCATCGAATACGGGTGCACAAATACTGATCGCAGGCTTTAGGTTTTTTCTGGCAGGAGTTTTAGCTTTTATTTATTTTAGATCTTTTAATGAAGAAAAATTAGATAAAAAAAATATAAATATAAAATACATTATAATACTATCATTGATTCAAACATCTATCCAGTATATATTTTATTATGTAGGGATGAGCAATACTAGTGGTGTAAAATCATCTATAATACAAGCTACGAATTCTTTTTTAGTAGTTATTATCTCTATTATTATGCTTCCTAATGAGAAGATAAATTTACAAACTATAATTGCTATTATATTAGGTACTTTGGGAATAATAGTTGTAAATGGTGGTTTTACCAATATGAGTAGTGAATTTAAATTTATAGGAGAAGGATTTATTTTAATAGCTACTACATTTAATGCTTTATCTTCAGTTTTTGTTAGAAAGTATGGAGCAAGTCAAAATGAAATGTTTACTACTGCGAGTCAATTTATTATTGGATCTATTATCCTTATAGTAACTGGTTTATTTACAAAAAAAATTAGTTTAACTGTAACTCCTCTTGCAATTATTTTAATAATTTATGGTGCTTTTATTTCTGCTACAAGCTATATAATTTGGAATACGGTTTTAAGATATCATTCTGCCAATGAAATGGGAGTATACAAATTATTTGTACCTATATTTGGATCCTTGCTTTCAGTTTGGGGTTTACATGAAGACTTTACTATTGACTTATTGATTGGTTTGATTTTAGTTATCTTAGGTTCAATTGTTCTAAACTTGGATACTAAGAATAATAAGAAAAAGACCTCTGTTTAGAGATCTTTTTCCATAATAAAGTCTTTAAGATTAACAAAAACTGGTAATCCATTTTCATATTCTTGTTTAACTTCACCATTTATTAATGGTAAGGTGTATGCTATTATTTCTTTTTCTAGGTTTTTTTCATCCTTTATCCAAGCTTGTGGGATTTTCTTTTCTTTATTAGCTATTTTTTCGGGATTTACTGCTTGATAAGAAATATCGTAATCTTCTCCTTTTTGCCTATTTAAAATAGGAATGAGATTTGTGCTTTCAATAGAAAGTTTTGCTGCTAAAGATCCTAGTTCATAAGCCTCTTTCGAATCAGTTTTACTTATCAAAATATTGCTCCTTTGGACTATATTTAGTTCAACAGCTCTTGATTTTATATTTAATTTATTTCTAACTATATCAGCTAGCCTTGAAGCGACTCCTGCTACAATTTTATGATTAAATCCATCATCAGTATTAGAGAACATATCTTTATTTAGTTTATCTTCTGTATCCATAAATCCTTCTGCTACTGCAACTATTAGATTATTTTCACTTTCTAATTCTTTTTTTATTTCATAAATGATTTCATCTAATGATTTCTTTTCTTCTGGCAAGTATAAGAGATTTACAAATTTTTTATCTTTTTTATAATTTGATACCAAGGATGAAGCTGCTAGCCAACCTGCATTTCTGCCCATTATTTCAACAAATGTTACAGATTTAAGATTATAAATATCTACATCAGCTCTAAGGGATTGTATGGTGGTATTTATATATTTTGCAGCGGATCCAAATCCTGGTGAATGATCCATTTCACAAAGATCATTGTCAATAGTTTTAGGACAGCCTATAATATTGATATTTTTTATAGACTTGTTTTTCATATAGGAATTTAATTTCATTACTGTATCCATGGAGTCATTGCCACCGATATAGATTAAGCTTGAAATGTCTAATTTTTTTAAATTATCAAATATTTTTTCGTAAATTTCATCATTAAAAGATTCTGGGAGTTTGAAACGGCATGAACCCAAAATAGAGGATGGCCTAGCCATTAATTTCTTATCAATGTTGTTACTTACAAATCTTTTTTTATCAACTTCTTTTATATTTCTATTAATTATTCCTTCAATACCATTTATAGAAAGAAAAATATTATCGAAATCATTTTCTATAAATGAGGATATGGCACCAGCAAGTGATGAATTTATAACACTGGTAGGACCACCAGATTGTGCAATTATTGCTTTTTTCATATCTACCTTTCAAAAAAATTCAAGTAATAGAAAATCTATTATGTAACTATCTATAATTATATTAAATTTCTTAGTAATTATAACATTAGCTCATCTAAGAATCCAAATATTTTCTTATAATAAATATCCGAATCATAAAGTTTGCTTTCAGCGTGTCCTGCTCCTTGTGCTATGTAGATTTCTTTTTTGGCTTGGTGGGATTTGTATAAAGACTTGCACATTTGTAAAGGGACTATTTCATCTTTCCCTCCATTTATAAAGAAGACTGGTATTTTTGTCTTTTTCATAGAATCTATATTGGATTTGAATAAATCTGCACCGATTATTGGCTTTATGAAGAGGTTTGCTAGAACAGCTATTATTTTAGTTAAAAAACTTAGTTTTTTGGGAAATTGATTGACATATACATCATAATAACTTGTATAGCCACAGTCTTCTATGCAAGCTATGATATCTTTAGGATTTTCACCTGCTAAAAACATTGCGCTGGCAGCACCTAGGGATTCTCCGTGGAGAATTATTTTTGCTTGAGGATGTAGAGTTTTTATCCATTTTATCCATGATTTTAAATCTTCTTTTTCTTTTATACCATAAGTTGTAAAAATACCTGCACTATTTCCGTGGCCTCTAAGGTCGGGTGCTAGTACTGAAAAACCATGTTTGTAATATTTATCTGCTATTGTAAACATAGTTTTATTACTAGCTGTGTAACCATGGATTAATATGACCCGCATATTAGGATTATTGCCTAGAAGGTATGATCCAGCTAGTTTTGTTTTATCAAAACTATTTATAAATACATCATCCATTATATATGCATAGTGATTTACTATATCTAGGACTTTTTTTCTATCTTCAAAATGTTTTTGTCCATGATGTTCCTTGGCATTTTCTTTTATATCGGGTCTATAATCCATATTGCCTAATTTTGCATTTAGCCAAGTATTTAGTTTTGCTATGTGGCTAGTTGTTATTATAATTGCTGAAATTATAATGATAGCAATTAATATTTTAATTATTTTCATAAGCCTCTCCTAAAGACTTATTCTAAGATAAATTTCTCCAAATAATCTGCTATACCATCTTCATCATTTGATAGGGTAATATAGTCTGCTATTTCTTTTATCTTTTCTACTGCATTGCCCATAGCAACCCCAGTGCCTGCTACTTCTATCATGGTTTCATCATTTAATTCATCTCCAAAGGCAATTATATCCTTTTGGTCAATACCATAATAATTTGAAATTTCTAATAAGCTCTCACCCTTTGAAAGACCTTGGGGCATGATTTCGTAATATATTCTTTGGCTTCTAACTTGGGCGGTAGTTGCCCCATATGTATCACTTAAAAATGGCAAGTATTCTTCTAAGATTTCTGGATCACTTGCAAAGATTATTTTATTGGGACTAAAGTCTATATTTTCGCGCAAACCTTCTACAGCTTCTGTATCTACTTTAAGTAGGTCTCTTTCATAATCTAAAAATTTATTTTGCCTATCAGATATAATGTAATCTTCTTTTGGAATTATTATTTCTAGAGGCAAGTCTTTAGTTTTTGCTAATATTTCCTTGGCTAAGTTTAAATCCAAAGTGTGGTTTGAAATTACTTCTCCTGTTGCAAAATTTGTAATTGATCCTCCATTATAATTTGAAAGGAGTCCGCCGTATTTTTCAAATTCTAATTCTTTGGCTATGTGAATTACAGCTGCGGTAGGCCTGCCAGAAACTATAACTACTTTATGACCTGCTTCTCCAGCCCTTATTAGAGCATCTTTGGTTTTTTCAGAAATTTCATTATTACTGTTTAAAAGTGTCCCGTCTACATCTACTGCTATTAATTTCATATTATTTTCCTTAATTAATAAAAAGGTATCAATGCTGATATCTTAAATTTTTCTAACTTCAATTAATTCATCATCTTGGTTTATATGACCGATTTTTAAAATATTGATTTCATATCCATCTGGATTTGTGATTATAACTGGTGATTGGGTAGATTTTCCGTTTGCTTTTATTTGCTCAATGTCAAATTCTAAAAGTAAGTCACCTTTTTTTACATTTTCATCTTGTTTTAATTTTATATTAAATGGTACTCCTTCAAGCTCTACTGTATCAAGGCCGATATGGATTAAAATTTCAAGACCGCTTGCAGAAGTGATTCCTAAAGCGTGTCCTGTATCAGCGAGCATAGAAACATTGCCATCAACTGGCGCGAATATTTTTCCTTCACTTGGAACAATCATAGTTCCTTTTCCTACAATTTCCTGAGCAAATACTGGATCTTCACATTCTGCAATATTTTTTACTTCTCCAGTCATTGGTGCATATATTATATCTGCACTTACTTGTGCACTTTCTTTTGATTTAGATTTAAATTTATCAAAAAATCCCATATTCTCCTCCTTAAATTGGATAACTTTTTTATATTATACCCATTACTTTTTCATAATTTTTTTGAAAATAAAGCGTTATTGTAACATATGTTACCGATTTTTATAAAAATATATCCTATAATAAGACCATAAGAGATATTTAACAAATAGAATTTACAAAAGGAGTAATAATATGTTTTGTTATCAATGTCAAGAAACAGCGAAAAATCAAGGATGCACTGTACAAGGTGTTTGTGGTAAAAAAGAAGATACTGCAAATAGTCAAGATTTATTAATATATGTAACAAAAGGTCTTGCTGAAGTAGCTAATAAAATCGGGGAAGACAATGATAAAGTCTATGATAGAATTTCAAATAATTTATTTATAACAATTACAAATGCGAACTTTGATACTCCAGCTATTATGGAAGTTGTAAAAGAAACTATCAAAATGAAAGATGAACTTTTAGAAAAAATAGATAATAAAGAAGATTTATCTGACTTTGCTCTTTACTCATCAATGGATGATGATGAACTTTCTCGTAAGGCTATAGAAGTTGGTGTTTTAAATATAATGAACGAAGATGAAAGAAGTCTAGTTGAGCTTTGTACATATGGATTAAAAGGAATGGCTGCATATAACCATCATGCAAATGTACTTGGCTATAAAGACCATGAAGTTGATAGATTTATAGCTCAAGCTTTAGAAGAAACTACAAAAAAAGATAAAGAAGTAGCAAGCTTAATAGATCTAGTAATGGCTACTGGAGAACACGGTGTAAAAGCTATGGGTCTTTTAGATAAGGCAAATACAGAAAGCTACGGCAACCCAGAGATTACAGAAGTAGATTATTCAGCAGGAAACAAACCAGGAATTTTAATTTCAGGTCACGATTTACACGATATGAAAATGCTACTTGAACAAAGTAAGGATAGCGGAGTAGAGATTTATACTCACTCAGAGATGCTTCCAGCAAACTACTATCCAGAATTCAAAAAATATGATCATTTTCACGGAAATTATGGTAGCAGTTGGTGGCACCAAAATGAAGAATTTGAAAGCTTTAATGGTCCAATCTTAATGACAACTAACTGTATAGTACCAATGAAAAAAGATAATACTTACCAAGATAGAATGTTTACTACAGGTAATGCAGGTTATCCAGGATGCAAACATATTGAAGTTGATGAAAATGGCAATAAAGATTTTTCAGAAATAATTGAATTAGCAAAAACTTGTAGAGCTCCAGAAAATCTAGAAGATTTAAAGGTGACAGGTGGTTTTGCTCACAATCAAGTTATTCAACTTTCAGATAAAATTGTTGAAGAAATCAAAGCGGGCAATATTAAAAAATTCGTAGTAATGGGTGGATGCGATGGTAGATTTAAGGAAAGAAACTATTATTCAGAATTTGCTGAAGGACTTCCAGAAGATTATATCATCCTAACTGCAGGTTGTGCTAAATATAGATACAATAAACTTGGTTTAGGCGATATAAATGGTATCCCAAGAGTGCTTGATGCAGGTCAATGTAATGACTCATATTCCTTAGTTCAAATTGCACTAGCATTAAAAGATGCTTTTGGATTAGATGATATAAATGACTTACCAATTGAATATAACATTGCTTGGTATGAACAAAAAGCAGTAATAGTATTACTAGCACTTTTAAGCCTAGGAGTTAAAAATATCCACCTAGGACCAACACTACCAGCATTCTTATCACCAACAGTTGTAGATTTCTTAGTAGAAAACTTCGGTATCGCACCAATTTCTACAGTTGAAGATGACCTAACAACAATGACAGCCTAATAAAAAATATAAGGATCAGGTTCTTTTAATAGAACCTGATTTTTTATATATAATTTTTTTTCTTAATAAACTTATATAAACAATGAAATCGTTTGCTATAAATTATACTTTTTATTATAATACTTAGGGAGGCATAAAAGAGATGGATAAGAGTATAGAAAATGAATTAATAAATATTGTAGGTGAAGATTCTACTAAAGCCATCGGTTGTACAGAGCCAGTAGCAGTTGCCTATGCAGCAAATATAGCTAGTGATTACTTAAATAAAGATGAAATTTCTAAAATTAATTTAAAAGTAAGCAAAAATATTTATAAAAATGGTAAGGCAGTAAAAATTCCAAATACAGGAGACCATGGTTTGGACTTAGCAGCTAGTCTTGGTGCTTTTACAAAAAAAACTGATAAAGCTTTTTTAGTTTTTTCAAACCTTACTGATGATGAGATAAAAAAAGCTAGAAATTTTGTTAGTAATAATTTAGTTGTAAATATTAGAGATTTATCTAATGAGTATCTTGATGAAAATTTACCAGATATATACATAGAAGTTACATTAAAAACTGCAGATGATGAAGTTACAGCGATTATTTCTCATTCTCATTCTCATATAAGTAAAGTTATAAAAAATGGTAAAGTCATTATGGACAATCCATTTGTAGATGCAGAAAAGTCCACATTTTCTATAAAAAATATGTCTTTTAAAGATATTGCGAATATAGTAAGAGAAATAGATATAAAAGAAATTGATTTTGTATTAGAAGGTGTTGATGTAAATTTAGATGCAGCAGATGAAGGACTTAAGGGATATGGTATGGGTCTTGGCAAAAAATTAAATGAACTTAAGGAAAATAATATTTTGCCAGATAATTTTATTACAGACACTAGAATTTTGACAGCAGCTGCAGCAGATATGCGTAT
Organism: Anaerococcus octavius; assembly: GCF_900445265.1. Classification (GTDB taxonomy): domain Bacteria; phylum Bacillota; class Clostridia; order Tissierellales; family Peptoniphilaceae; genus Anaerococcus; species Anaerococcus octavius. Next base: position 1,418,489 of record NZ_UFTA01000002.1, on the reverse strand, counting down.
GGGTGGAGGTCCACTGCCAATAATGACTTCTGGTGGCAGCGGCAATCAAGGAGTAGGAATTACTTTACCAATATATATGATAGCTAAAGAAGAAAATTTAGATGATGACACTTTGGCGAGAGGATTATTTTTTGCCCACATTATAAATAGATATGTAAAAGAATATGCAGGGAAATTATCTGGACTTTGTGGTTGTGCAATAGGAGCTGCTATCGGCTCTTGTGCAGCAATTGCCTTTATGCTAGGTGGTGGTGAAGAAGAAATAGCTGGAGCGTGTACAAATATTTTTGCAAACATTACTGGGATGATTTGCGATGGTGCAAAGGAATCTTGTTCTATGAAGCTTTCAACAAGTGCTGAAGAATCAATAATTGCTGCATATCTAGCTTTAAATGGAGTGGTAAGCCAAGCAAATGTAGGTATAGTTGGAAAAAATATCGAAGAAACCATTGCAAATATAGGCAAACTTTCCCACCAAGGTTTTAAAACTGCAGATGAAGTAATTCTAGAAATAATTGATAAATAATTATTGGATTTTTAAAAGGTGCATTGCAAAATAATGCATCTTTTCTTATACTTAAAATGAGGTGAAATATGGATTTAAGGCAGATACCTATTTTTAAAAACTTATCTGATGAAGATTTGAAAACATTGACCCAAAAAACAAAATTTGAAGAAAAAGTATTTGAAAAAGATATGCAGATATTTACTGTAGGTGAAGTTACAGGAAATATGTATTATCTAATCGAAGGTAGCATTTTAGTATATAAAATAGATCCAAATGGCAAAAGATTTATCATAAGAAAATTTAATAAGCCCTCTATATTTGGTGAAGTTTATTCTTACTTTGAAGAAGCTTTTGATTTTTCAGCTCAGGCTGAAACTAAGTGCAAGGTTTTGATAATTCATGATTTTAAAAAACTATTTGAGATAAATAGCCCTTATAATTTTTTAATCTCATATATTAATTTAGTTTCCAAAAAGTGCCTGCAACTAAGTAGATCAAATCAAATTACATCCCAATCAACTCTAAGGCAAAAAATTGCGAAATATTTGCTTGTCCACGAAGAAAATGGACTTGTAAAAATAGATTTATCCCGTGAAGAATGGGCAGATATTTTGGCTACTACGAGACCGTCACTTTCTAGAGAACTTTCAAAAATGATAGATGATGGACTAATTGAAATAAAAGATAAAAATATAAAAATTATAAGTCGATCTAAGATTGCTGATATTACTTAGAATAATTTGGGGTATTAGTGGATTATAGACTAAGGAGAGAAAAATGAATTTAGATAAAGAAATTGAAACAAGTTATCCTGATTTGAAAAAATCTGAATTACAAGTGAAACTAGGAAAACTAAGCAGAATTTGTCAAAATTTAGGTGTTCCAATTTTAATTATGGTTGATGGTTTCGAATCATCTGGCAAGGGTTATGTAATAAATGAACTAACTGAAGAACTAAATCCAAAATATTTTGATGTAGAAGTTTTTGAAAAAGATGATGACTATGATAATAAATTCCCTTTTGCAAAAAGATTCTTTGTAAATGCCCCTAAAAAAGGGCACATCAAAATTTTTGATAGGTCATTTTACTATAAATTATTTGATGATGTAAAAATTAGTAGTAAGGATTTGAATGCAAAAATTAGATCTTTAGAAAAAATAGAAAAGATACTCTACGATGATCAAACTATTATCATTAAACTTTTCTTAAGTGTAAGTGAAGATGAGCAGAAAAAACGTATTGATGATCTAAAGAAAAGCAACCAAAAAAGTTTTTATCTAACACAGTCAGATATAGAACAAAACAAAGATTACAAAAAATATAAAAAACATTTTGAAAATGTGCTAGAAAAAACAAATTTTTCCTTTAGTCCTTGGACTATTATAGATAGCAATAATCTAAAAAAAGCATCTAAAGAAGCTCTCTATCAAGTTATAGAAAGCTTAACTATAGGACTTGAAAGAGCATCAAATCAAAAATTAGACAGTGAAAACAAAGAAAGGTCTTTTGATAATCCAGTACAGATAATCGAAAATTTAAACCTTGATAAAACTATATCTGAAGATGATTATAAGGAAAAGAAAACAAAATTACAAAAAGAAATTAGAGATGTACTTTTTGAATTTTATAAACGCGGTATCTCTACGGTTTTAGTATTTGAAGGTGTAGATGCAGCCGGTAAAGATGGCGCAATCGAACGTTTAGTAAAAAAAGTAGACCCAAGGTTATACACAGTTCAAGCTATTTCTGCACCAAGTAAGGAAGAATTAGATCATAATTACTTGTGGAGATTTTATGAAAAATTGCCAGAAGATGGCTACGCAGGAATATTTTCTAGATCTTGGTACGGCAGAGTTATGGTAGAACGAGTAGAAGGATTTGCAAAAACAAACGAATGGGATAGGGCCTATGATGAAATCTTAGAGTTTGAAAAAGAAATAACAGATCACGGCTCCATGGTAATGAAATTCTTTGTGACAATAGATAAAGATACCCAATACCAAAGATTTATGGATCGTGAAAATAATCCTGATAAAAATTATAAAATTACAGATGAAGATTGGCGCAATCGAGACAAATGGGATGCATATATAGAGGCTATGGATGAGATGCTTTATCGCACAAATGTAGACTATGCCCCATGGATAATAGTAGAAGGAAATCAAAAACATTATTCAAGAATAAAGGTTATGGAAGAATTTTTAAAGCAAGCAAAAGACCATTTAAAAAAATATGATAAGAACAATAACTAATAATTTTTTATTTTTAGAAAGAGGTATAATTAGCTCTGAATTATTAAAACTGGAGAAATCATGAAAAATAAAAAATTGATATTATTGGCAATGCTTTTAACCTTACAAGCTCCCCTAATGGCTTGTGGTAATAATACTGCTGGAGAAAAAAAGCTAGAAACACCAACTAAAAAAGAAATAAAAGAAGCGGAAAAAACAGGTGATCTGGCAGTAGAACCAGAACCAGCTAATGAATTAAGAAACAAAGATTCTGGAGAAAAGGGGATTTACGACTTGGAATTTGGCTATCTACCAGAAAATTTTGTTGAAAATTTCAGGAATGAAAAATATGATTTAAGAACAGCAGAGTACAAAGCAGATAAAAACCCTGCTAAAAAAATTACTATTCAAATTACACAAAAAGATAAAAGATTAAATGAAATTATAAAAGTGCCAGAGGATGCTGAAGATATTATAATCGAAAAAAATACTGGAAAATACTGGGATGATGGATCCTTTAACTATATAGTAATCAAAGATGGCAAAAATTATATTTATACCAGAAGCACTTTGGATAAGCAAGAAGCTATCAAAGTAATTGAAGAAATAAAATAAATTCGTAGAATATACTCTTAAGAAGACATTCTTAAGAGTTTTTTTATTTGAGGAAAATTATGCAATATTACATAAGTTATTTTTTTGTTTATGCCATCATAGGATGGATAATAGAAGTTTCCTTTCATGTTATAACCAAAGGGAGATTTATAAATAGAGGATTTTTTAATGGACCTTATTGTCCTATATATGGATTTGGAGCCATAGCGGTTATTTCGATTTTAAATGTAGTTGGAGACGACAATAAATTATTTTTATTTTTTATGGCTATGATTATAGCAACCCTCTTAGAATTGATAACAGGAGTGATTTTAGAAAAAATATTTCATAAGAGATGGTGGGATTATACCAGCTATAAATTTAATTTTCACGGCTACATATGTGCAGAATTTTCCCTGGTTTGGGGAGCAATCTGTTTTATTTTATATGAAGCGATCCATCCACTAGTTAAAAAAGGTATTTTTGCAATACCAATAAAAGTTTTAATTGTGATAAATGTAATAATGTGTGTAATGTTTATAGTAGATTTTATCTCTACCATTATAACGATTATGGGACTTAACAAAAAGTTCAAATATATCGAAAATCAATCAAAAGATATTAGAAAAGTTTCAGACGGTATAGGACAAAAAGTTGCCAATCAGACATTCAAAGCCCTAGATAAGAAAAAAGAACTAGAAAAATCTAAGTTCGGAAAAGAATTTGACGAAAAAAGTGCAGAATTTAAAGCGTTTTTTGACTCCTTTGGAGAAAAAAGACTATTACGTGCATATCCAAATTTATTAAAAGATTTAGAAGAGAAATGGGAAAAAATAGACTTTAAGAAAAGAAAAAACAATAAGTTTGATTAAAGAAAAAATTCTCTATTAAAGCTAATTTAATCCTCACATAGGAGCATATATGCTGAAAATTTATATAATTTATTTTTTTATCTATGCAATAATAGGTTGGATACTAGAAGTAGCCTATAATGGCATAAATGCTGACGAATATATCAACTGTGGAGTATTAAACGGTCCTTGGTGTCCAATATATGGTTTCGCAGCGATTTCTATATTAATTTTATTAAGAAAAGTAGATACAAATAGCAAAATATATTTATTTGTTGCATCAATGATAATAGCAAGCTTAATTGAATTAATAACAGGATTTATTTTAGAAAAATTATTTAATAAAAAATGGTGGGACTATTCAGATAAAAAATTTAACATTGGAGGATATATTTGTGCAGAATACTCACTTCTCTGGGGAGCTTTGTGCTTTATCTTATATGAAACTATTCATCCAATGATAGCAATTCTAGTAAGATCTGTGCCTAGAAAAATTTTAATAATTGTAAATATAATCATAGCTATAATATTTATACTAGATGTAATTTCAACAATAAATACAATCCTTGGTATCAATAAAAAATTTAAAGAAATAGAAGAATCAAAAGAAAAACTAGGAGAAATTACGACAGACATAGGAGAAAGGATTGCCAATAAAGGGATAGCCACAGCAGAAAAAACAGTAAATAAAAGAAAGGAATTCGACCAACGCAGCATAGAATTTAAGCAAAACTTCCAAAAACAGGGTGAAAAGAGAATTCTCAAAGCCTTTCCAAATTTAATTAAAGATTTGGAAGATAGGAATTATGATTTTTCTGATTTGGAATGATAAATATATGAAGCTACTGAGAAATTAATCTTGGTAGCTTTTTTTAATTGAACTTTTTTAGGATATAATCATAGCAAAGAGGTGGATTATGGATAAGTTTAAGATTTTTATTATAGAAGATGATGATGTTATAGGTAATTCTCTTAAAAAATTTTTGGAAAATTGGTCTTATGATGTTTATCTGGCAGACGATTTTGAAAAAGTTTTTGACCAGTACAAAAATATTGATCCTGCTATTGTCCTAATTGATATTTCTTTGCCGTTTTTTAATGGCTATTATTGGTGTGAAGAGATTAGAAAGGTTTCAAATGTGCCTATTATCTTTATTTCATCTGCAGATGAAAATTTAAATAAAATTATGGCTATGAATATGGGTGCTGATGATTATATTACAAAACCCTTTGATTTGGAATTGCTCCTTGCAAAAATAAAGGCTCTTTTGAGGAGATCTTATGAATATACTGATTCTTTAGATAATATAGCTTATAAAGACATTATTATTGATAGGGATAAGATGTTATTGATTTTTGAAGGTGGTGAGATAAGTTTAACAAAAAATGAGTACCTTATTTTAGAAATGATGTTTGCTCAACCTCAAAAAGTTTTCAGACGAGAGGAATTTATGGACAAGATTTGGCAAACCGATGAATTTATAGATGATAATACTCTTACTGTAAATATAATGAGACTTAGGAAAAAGCTTGAGAATATTGGGCTAAATGATTTTATAAAGACTAAAAAGAAGGTGGGTTATTATATTGAAAGAGATGTATAGATTCTTAAAGTTGAAGACCCATAGCTTAATAATATTTATAGTTTATATTAGCTTTCTAATTGTTAGTAGTCTATTTGGCTTGAATAGAAATTATATCTTGTATATTATCTTAGTTTCAATATTTATATTTTTAGTGGATATGCTTATTTCTTATAGTAAATATAAAAACTATACCAATGAATTAGATTTGTGGGTAAGGGATATTTCTTCAAAAAAACCAGATATTATAGAAGCTACAGATTTTGCAGAAACAATGATTGCTTTAAAAGAGAAAAATACAGATATGGAAAATGCTTTTGAGTTGAAGATGAAAGCTTTCAAAGATTATATCACTATATGGACTCATCAAATCAAAACTCCATTATTTTCTTTAGATTTAATTTTAGACGATCATCCGGTGGATATATATGCTGCAAAAAATGAAGTTTTTGAAATAGAAGAGTATATAGATACTCTTTTATCGTATATGAGACTAGAATCGCTTTCTACAGATTTTGTTTTTGAAGATTTAAGTCTTGACAAATTAATATCATCATCTATAAAAAAATATTCTAAAGTTTTTATCAAAAGAAAGAACAAAATAAATTTTGATCCTACTAATTTATATTTAACAACAGATAAAAAGTGGTTTGCTTTGATAATAGATCAGATTTTGTCAAATTCCAATAAATATACTCAGAATGGGACAATCTCTATTTATATAGAAGATAAAAATTTAATTATTAAAGATACTGGTATAGGTATTAGAAAAGAAGATTTGCCCAGAGTTTTTGAAAAGTCATATACAGGTTATAATGGTAGAATTTACAAAAAATCTACTGGTATAGGATTAAATTTGGTAAAAACTACTGCAGAAAATTTGAGCATAGATGTAGGTATAGATTCAAAAGTAGATGTGGGGACAAAAGTAATATTAAATATCGGCCGTGTACTAAACTAACAAATTGTCACTTTAAGAAGAAATTTGTTAGATTAATCCAAGGATTTTTATTTTTTTCTATTGTAGTATATAGAAAAAGATATGAAAGGAATATGATTTTATGTTACTAGAAGTTTCAAATTTAAAAAAAGTATACAAGACAAGATTATCAAGCAATGAAGTACATGCTTTAAATAATGTAAATTTTTCAGTAGAAGAGGGAGAATATATAGCGATCATGGGTGAATCTGGGTCAGGTAAAACAACTCTTTTAAATTTACTTGCTCTTTTGGATAAGCCTACGGCAGGCAAAATTATTTTGGAAGGCAAAGATTTTTCTACTATAAATGATTCTGAAATATCAAAATTTAGGCGTGATCACTTGGGATTTGTATTTCAAGATTTTAATTTGCTAGATACCCTAACTCTTAAAGAAAATATTTTATTGCCCCTAATTTTAGCAGAAGAAAATCCTAAGACTTTTGATAAAAGAGTAGATGATATAACTAAAGCTTTAAGGATAAATGAACTTTTAAATAAATATCCTTATGAAGTATCTGGAGGGCAAAAGCAAAGATGTGCAGTAACCCGTGCACTGATAACAAATCCCAAATTACTTTTAGCAGATGAGCCAACAGGAGCGTTGGATTCAAATTCTTCTAGAGAACTTATGGAAGTTTTTAGTAAGCTAAACGAAGATGGTCAAACTATTATAATGGTTACTCACTCCATTCAAGCGGCTGCAGAAGCAAAAAGAGTTTTATTTATAAAAGATGGAAAGATCTTTCACGAGATTTACAATTCTGGATTTTCAAAATTTGAAATGGGAGAAAAAATTGCAGATACCATGCAAATGCTTCAAAGAGGTGAGATAAGATGAACTCACTTTATAAAAATCTCGCCGAAGATGGAATAAGAAGACATAAAAGACTCTATTATCCATTTATAGGAACTACGGTGTTTTTTATAGTTTTAATAAACTTATGTCTATCTATAAGTGCCGATCCTGTTATAGAAACTTTTTTTGGGGCAACTACAATAGGAACACTTATGGATCTTGGTTCTATAATACTATTGATATTTGCCTTACTTACGATTTCGCAGAACTATAACTTTATTCAAAAGAATAAGGCAGATGAGTCGGCTCTATATCTGATGCTAGGAATGGAGAAAAAGCATTTAATAAAGATATATCTTCATGAACTATTGATTTTATACTTAAGGTCACTAATAATAGGCACTCTTATATCACTAATATCATATAAATTAGTTTTTGCTGGATTTTTGAAATTGATGAATTCTGATATTAATGTATTAGAAAGTGGGATTTTTCCAGTAATACAACCACTGGTGCTTACAGCTTTAATATTTTTAGCTATATTTGCATTATTACTTTTAAAACAAATTTTTAAGAATAGGAATTTTACTCCTATTAATTATATGCAAGAGTCGAAAGCAGGACAAAAAGCTCCTAAACATCCTGCTATTATAGGAATATTAGGGATTATTTGTATAGGTCTAGGGTATTATATAAGCCTTAGCACAGATAATCCTATGAAAGCTTTTAGATTATTTTTTGTAGCTGTCTTGCTAGTAATTTTAGGAACATATCTTGCTTTTTCTGTAATAATATCTGGAATATTAAAATTATTACAGAAAAATAAAAGATTTTATTACAAAAAATCAAACTTTACAGCAGTTTCTGGTTTGATTTATAGAGTGAAAAATAGTGCTAATACTCTTGCTAGTATTGCTGTCTTATCAACCATGGTAATAGTTGTTTTAACTTCGGGCTTTTCCCTTTATTTTGGAACTATTAAAATGCAAGATCAACTGTATCCAACTGATTACAAAATGAGCTTTCCTAAAAAAGAAGAAAGTTTAGATTATTATGAGAAATTAGTAGCAAACGCATTAAAAGAAGAAAATAAAACTGCTAAGATAAATTCTTTTAAGTCAAATTGTTTTATTATAGATAAAAATGGAACTATAATTACCAAACGTGATTCTGAAGCTACTCTTGAAGAAGAGTTTGGAGGTTCTAGTTTTCTAGGACTTTATCTTGATGAAAATTCTACTTATAATTTTAATGGAGCTGATGCTATACTCTTATCAGATGATCAAGATTATAATATAACGAAAATTGAAGGTAAAGATTTAAAAATTAACAAGGAAAAAGAAGAAAATTATTCTACGAAATTTCCTTCTACTGATATAACTATGACAAATACCTCTAAACTTGTTTTTAAAGATCCTAAGCTTTTTAAGGAAGTGACAGATAGTCTAAAGATAAGTGATGATCCTAGGTATGACGAAAATTGGAATATAACTTTTGATGTAGATGGACCATATGATCCACAGTTAAAGGAAAATTTGTGGAAGAAATTTGCTGATAAGCTATCAGATCAGTGGTTTTCTTTAAGTGACGGTAAAGCTGATAGGGCAGAATTATTAGCTATGTATGCGGGAATATTCTTTGTAGGTATTATCCTAGGTTTAGGATTTTTAGTATCTACAGTACTAGCTATTTATTACAAACAACTTTCTGAAGGTCTTGATGATAGAGCAAGGTTTAAAACTATGAGACAATTGGGTATGACTGATAAAGAAGCTAAAAAAAGTATATCTAAGCAAATGGGCTTGGTATTTTTCTTGCCTTTAGTATTTGCCTTTATCCATTCACTTTTTGCTTTGCCAATAATCACTGAATTTTTAAAAATGCTTGGACTTACAAATACAGGATTATTTATAAAATGTCTATTAGCAGTATTTGCAGCCTATATACTTTTCTACCTTATTACATTTAAGATGACGGAAAAAACATATAATAACATAATTTTAAAAGAAAGATAAAAAATGCGTAATAAAAAATTATATCTTTATATACTTTTGGGAGCATTAATTTTGGTCTCCTGCCAAGAGGATAATGATATTAATAAAAGTAAAAGTTGTTCAGCAGATAAAGATGAATTAAATAAATATGAATATTTTAATAATATAAAGTGGATTAATAGAGATGGGGTATGGTCATTATCTGTTTCTCCTAAAAGATCTCTTAGGTTATCAGTTAGCAAAGATGATATAAAGAAGTCTTGGCAAGAGTTAAAAGAAAACTGTTCTAATGATTACAGATGGCCAGATTCTAATAAAGAAGAAGTATTTTATCAGCAGTACAAATGTCACTTTAACAAAGCTAAGGTAAAAAAGAGACGGAATTTAGAACCTGGCAAAGACTCTATAAATTTTTTGTGTAATTGATAAAAAAGCTCCTTAACTAACTAAGAAAGTTTTACTTAGTTTTTAATGGAGCTTTTTAATATTTTATGTGAAACTTCTAAAAATTATTCCAAATATTTATTTGACTTTCTATAATTAGCTGGTATACTAACAAAATATTGCACAGAAAATGCTCGGAAATAAAGCTTTCATCATAAGTTTTATGTATTTATATAAATATATATAAAAGTTTGTAAAAATTGACAAAAGCTCTTGATTTTAAGGTGTTTTTAGTGTATTATATTAGGGTGCTTTGAAGCAAGATGTTGCTTGTGGCCAAGGCCAAGCTATGAGGGAACTCTTGTCTAGCAAGTTTAGAAATAATTCTAAGCGGTTTCCACACACATTAAACGCCCGGAGGCGTGGTATAGAAAGAGAGAGGAAAAATGGCTAATCAACAAAAAATCAGAATTAGACTTAGAGCTTACGATCATGAAGTTATCGATAGCTCAGCAGAAAAAATCGTAGAAGCGGTTAAAAGAAGCGGAGCAGAAGTATCTGGACCAATTCCACTTCCAACAGAAGTAGAAAAGATTACAATCTTAAGAGCGGTTCACAAATACAAAGACTCTAGAGAACAGTTTGAACAAAGAACACACAAAAGATTAATCGATATCATTAATCCAAATGCAAAAACACTTGATGCACTTAAGAAATTAAACTTACCTGCAGGTGTTGATATCGAAATTAAGTTATAATAACTGTAATTAGAATGATTGGATAATCAATCCGCTGTAATTAAGGAGGTACTCAATGAAGAGTATATTTACAACAAAAGTAGGCATGACTCAAGTCATCGATGAAGACGGAGTTATCACTCCAGTTACTGTTCTAAAAGCTGAAGAAAATGTAGTTGTACAAATCAAAACTGAAGAAACAGACGGTTACAACGCAGCACAAATCGGCTATATGGACAAAAAAGAAAAAAATGTCAAAAAACCAGTAAAAGGTCACTTTGACAAGGCAGGCGCATCTTACAAAAGATACTTAAAAGAAGTCAACTATGGAAATGACCCAGTAGACCTAACAGTAGGTGATACAGTAGCAGTAGATATCTTTGAAGAAGGCGAAATCGTAGACGTTGTTGCAACAAGCAAGGGTAAAGGAACCCAAGGTGCTATTAAAAGATGGAACTATGGTAGAGGTCCACAATCTCACGGTTCTAAATCTCACAGAGTAGCAGGTGCTCGTTCAGCAGGTTCAGATCCAGCAAGAGTATTTAAAGGTAGAAAAGGCTCAGGAAAAATGGGAAATGAAAGAGTTACTATCCAAAATTTACAAGTGGTTAAAGTAAATACAGAAGATAGTTACATCCTAGTTAAAGGTGCGGTTCCAGGACCTAAAGGCGGACTTGTTCAAGTAAAACAAGCAGTTAAGGGCCAAAACTAAGGAGGAGTTAGATGCCTAAAGTTAATGTTTTAAACATAAAAGGAGAAAATGTTGGGGAATTAGAGTTAAATGAAACTCTATTTAACACTGAGATAAGCGAACATGCTGTATATGAAGTAGTTAAAAACCAACTTGCAAATAAAAGACAAGGTACACAATCTGCTAGAACACGTGCTGAAGTACGTGGAGGTGGACGTAAACCATTTAGACAAAAAGGAACAGGAAGAGCTCGTCAAGGTTCAATAAGAGCACCACACTATACAGGCGGTGGAGTTGTATTTGCACCAAAACCAAGAGACTATAGTTATCAAGTTCCTAAAAAATTAAGAAGAAAAGCACTTTACTCAGTTCTTACTTCAAAAGTAAACGACAACGAATTAATAGTTTTAGACAGCCTATCATTTGAAGCACCTAAAACAAAAGAAGCAGCAAATATATTAAATGCAATCGATGCTGGTAAAAAAGCCTATGTTATAACAGCTGAAAATGATAATATTGTTTATAGATCATTTAGAAACATCGAAGGCGTTGATGTAGCAGCTGCAAATCTAATCAATGTTTATGATTTAGTAAGACATAACAAGCTAGTAATTACAAAGGATGCAATTGCTAAACTTGAGGAGGTATTTATATAATGAAATCACCTTATGAAGTAATTAAAAGACCAATTATTACAGAAAAAAGCATGAGCTTACTTGATGAAAACAAATACACTTTTGAAGTAGATAAAAATGCAAACAAACCAGAAATTAAAGCTGCTATCGAACAAATTTTTGACGGTGTAAAAGTTAAAAAAGTTAGAACCATGAACTATGAAGGTAAAAAAGTAAGAACTCGTCATGGTATCGGTAAAAAAGCTGACTGGAAAAAAGCTGTTGTAACACTAACAGATGACAGTGCAGAAATCGAATACTTCGAAGGTTTATAAGGAGGATTTAAATGCCTAGAAAATTAAAACCAACTTCAAACGGTCATAGAAATATGTCTGTTTCAACATTCGAAGAAATTACAACAAACAGACCAGAAAAATCACTTTTAACAGATTTAAGATCCAAAGGTGGACGTAACAATACAGGTAGAACAACAGTTCGTTTTAGAGGCGGTGGAGTAAGAAGAAAATACAGAATCATCGACTTTAAAAGAAACAAAGATGGTATTCCAGCAACAGTAAAAACTATCGAATACGATCCAAATAGATCAGCAAACATTGCTCTACTTTCATATGCAGATGGTGAAAAAAGATATATTTTAGCTCCACGTGGACTAAAAGTAGGAGATAAATTATTATCTGGAACAGATGCAGATATTAAACCAGGTAATGCACTTGAATTAAAGGACATTCCAGTAGGTACTACAGTACACAACATCGAAATGAGACCAGGACAAGGCGGAGTTTTAGTAAGATCTGCAGGAGCAGGTGCACAACTAATGGCTAAAGAAGGAAACTTTGCAACACTTAGATTGCCAAGTGGTGAAGTAAGACTTATCCATTTAGGATGTAAAGCAACAGTTGGTGTTGTAGGAAACTCAGAACATGAATTAGTAAGATTAGGAAAAGCTGGTAAATCAAGATACCTAGGACGTAGACCACACGTAAGAGGATCAGTAATGAACCCAGTAGACCATCCACACGGTGGTGGTGAAGGTAGAACACCAATCGGTCGTCCATCACCAATGACACCATGGGGTAAAAAAGCTATCGGTGTTAAAACACGTAATAACAAAAAATCTTCTACACAATATATCGTAAGAAGAAGAGATGAAAAATAGGGGGATATAATGGCTAGATCACTTAAAAAAGGACCATTTGTCGATGATCATTTAATGAAAAAGATTGACGAATTAAATGAAAAAAATGAGAAAAAAGTTATAAAAACTTGGTCAAGACGTTCTACAATATTCCCTGAATTTGTAGAACATACAATAGCAGTTCACGATGGAAGAAAACACGTGCCAATCTATATTACAGAAGATATGGTAGGACATAAACTAGGTGAATTTGTTCCAACAAGAACTTTCAGAGGCCATGCTAAAAAAGCTACTGAAATGAAATCAAAAATGCGTTAGGAGATGACAATGGAAGTAAAAGCAACAGCTAAATATCAAAGAATATCTCCTCTTAAAGTAAACTATATTTGTAAAGAAATTAGAGGTAAACAAGTAGACGAAGCACTAAATATCTTAAGATTTACAAACAAAAAAGGTGCTAGATTACTAGAAAATGTACTTAAAAGTGCTATAGCAAATGCTGAAAATAACAATGGATTAGACAGAGAAGATCTATACGTAAAAAACGCATTTGCAAATGATGCTCCAACAATGAAAAGATGGCATCCAAAAGCTAAAGGTGCAGCTTACCCAATACTAAAAAGAAGTAGCCACATCGGTGTAATTCTTGAGAATATAGAGGCATAGGAGGAAAAAATGGGCCAAAAAGTAAACCCAAAAGGATTTAGAGTTGGTGTTATAAGAGATTGGGATTCAAAATGGTTTGCAGACAAGGAAGAATTCTCAGATCTATTAGTAGAAGACTATAACATCAGAAAAGTAATAAAAAAAGAAGTTTATGATGCAGGTATTGCTGATATCGAAATAGAACGTGCAGTAAACAATCTTAAAATCACAATCTATGCTGGAAAACCAGGAATGGTAATCGGTAAAGGTGGAGCAGGAATCGAAGAACTTAAGAAAAAAATCGAAAAAGTTGCTCCAGGCAAAAGAACAATCATAAACGTTGAAGAAATTAAATACCAAGATTTAAATGCACAATTAGTAGCAGAAAATATTGCATCAGCATTAGAAAACAGAGTGGCATTTAGACGTGCTATGAAACAACCAATCCAAAGAACAATGAGAGCTGGAGCTAAAGGTATCAAAACAATGGTATCAGGTAGACTTGGTGGAGCTGATATGGCTAGAAGTGAAGGATATTCAGAAGGAACAATTCCACTTCAAACACTAAGAGCTGACATTGACTATGGATTTGCTGAAGCAGATACAGAATATGGTAAGATTGGTTGTAAAGTTTGGATCTATAAAGGCGAAGTCCTACCAGGACAAAAAGCAGTTAGAGAACCAAAAATGAAACAAAGACCAAATAATAGAAACAAAAAAAGAAGAAACAATAATAGACGTCCTAACAGAAACGCAAACGAAAATACTAACAAATAGTATTATATAAGGAGACAAACTTATGTTAATGCCTAAAAGAGTTAAATATCGTAGACAACACAGGGGCAGAATGAAAGGTGAAGCTCAAAGAGGAAACCAATTAGCTTATGGTGAGTATGGATTACAAGCACTAGAACCTACTTGGATGACAGCTAACCAAATCGAGGCTGCTCGTCGTGCGATGACAAGATATATAAAAAGAGGTGGTCAAATCTGGATTAAAGTATTCCCAGATAAACCAGTATCAAAAAAACCTGCAGAAGTAAGAATGGGTTCTGGTAAAGGTGCTCCAGAATATTGGGTAGCAGTAGTAAAACCAGGCCGTGTACTATTTGAAATGAGTGGGGTTAGCGAAGAAGTTGCAAGAGAAGCAATGAGACTTGCTGCGCAAAAACTTCCAGTAAAAACCAAATTCATTAAAAGACTTGAAGTTACAGGTACGGAGGAATAATAATGAAAGCAAAAGAAATCAGAAATTTATCAGACCATGATTTAGATAAACAATTGTATGATTTACAAAGTGAGCTTTTTAATCTTCGTTTCAGACTTGCAACTGGACAATTAGAAAATCCATCAGCAATAGGAAATGTCAAAAAAGACATCGCAAGAGTTAAAACAATTCAAACTGAAAGAAAGCTTAATATAAATAGGGAGGCTTAAATTTCATGGAAAGAAACAGTAGAAGAGTAGAACGTGGTGTTGTGGTATCTGATGCGATGGATAAAACTATTACAGTTTTAGTTGAAGAGAAAATTTCACACCCAGTTTACAAAAAAAGAATTAATAGAAGTAAAAAATACAAAGCTCATGATGAAAATAATGAAGCTAAAGTAGGCGATGCAGTAGTAATAATGGAAACTCGCCCTCTATCAAAAACAAAAAGATGGAGACTAGTAAGAGTAGCCGAAGCTGCTGAAATTGTTTAATAAGTTAAGGAGATAGTCATGATACAACAAGAAACTCGCATGAGAGTTGCAGATAACTCCGGAGCACGTGAATTACAAGTAATCAAAGTTCTTGGCGGAACTGGAATTAGATATGCAAATATAGGTGATGTTGTAACTTGTTCAGTAAAAAGTGCAACACCCGGCGGAGCGGTAAAAAAAGGTGACGTTGTAAAAGCTGTAATTGTTAGAAGCAAAAGAGGCTTAAAAAGAAGCGACGGATCAAAAATTAACTTTGATGAAAACGCAGCAGTAATCATAAAAGATGATAAATCACCAGTAGGAACCCGTATATTTGGACCAGTAACTAGAGAATTAAGAGGGGAAGGATTCATGAGAATTATATCCCTAGCTCCAGAAGTACTATAGGAGGAAGTTATGCACGTTAAAAAAGGCGATAAAGTTCAAATTATATCAGGCCAAGATAAGGGTCATGTTGGAGAAGTATTAAAAGCTTATCCAAAAGAAAATAAAGTAGTAGTTGAAGGTGCTAATGTTAGAGTTAAACACCAAAGAGCAACTCAAATGGGTGAAGAAAGCGGCAGAATCGAAAAAGAGTGCCCAATTGATGCTTCAAAAGTACTTTTATATTCAGAAGAACTTAAAAAAGGTGTAAGAACAAGCAAAGTACTTGAAGATGGCAGAAAAATAAGAGTAAGCCATAAAACAAACGAAAAATTCGATTGAGTTTAAGGAGAAATTATGGCAAACAATAGACTAAGAGAAAAATACGAAAATGAAGTAGTAAAACAGTTAATAGAACAATTTGGCTATGAAAATGTAATGCAAGTACCAAAACTTGAAAAAATCGTAATTAATGTTGGTCTTGGAGAAGCAAAAGATAACCAAAATCTATTAAATTCAGTAAAAAATGAACTTGCATTAATTACAGGTCAAGTACCAGTTGAAGCAAAAGCAAAAAAATCAGTTGCTAACTTCAAGCTAAGAGAAGGACAAGCTATTGGTGCTAAAGTAACATTAAGACGTGATAAAATGTATGACTTCCTAGATAAACTAATTTCTATTTCACTACCACGTGTTAGAGACTTTAGAGGAATAAATCCAAATTCATTTGATGGACGAGGAAACTATTCACTAGGTATCAAAGAACAACTGATATTCCCAGAAATCAAATACGATGATGTAGATTTCTTACACGGAATGGATATTACTATAGTTACTACAGCACAAACAGATGAAGAAGCTAAAGCATTCTTACAATTAATGGGAATGCCATTTACAAAATAAAGGAGTAAAAATGGCTAAAAAGTCAATGATAGCTAAACAAAAAAAACATCACAAATATTCAACACAAGAATATAACAGATGTAAAATTTGTGGTAGACCACATGGTTACCTTAGAAAATATGGAATTTGCCGTGTATGCTTTAGAGAACTAGCAAACGAAGGTCAAATTCCAGGAGTAAGAAAAGCAAGCTGGTAATTAGGGAGGATAATATTATGATGACAGATCCAATTGCGGATATGCTAACAAGAATTAGAAATGCGGTTAAAGCAAATCATAAACAAGTAAGCTTACCATCTTCTAATGAAAAAAAAGCTATTGCACAAATTCTTCTTGATGAAGGCTTCATAAACGGATTTAATGTTGAAGAAGACAACAAACAAGGAATTCTTACAATAGACTTAAAATATACAGAAAACGGTGAGAAAGTAATCTCAGGACTAAGAAGAATAAGTAAACCAGGCCTTAGAGTTTATGTAAAAGCAAACGAAGTGCCTAAAGTACTAAACGGTCTTGGAACAGCAATTATTTCAACATCAAAAGGACTTTTAACTGACAAAGCTGCAAGAAGTGAAAACATCGGTGGCGAAGTTATTTGTTACGTATGGTAAGGAGAAATATATGTCAAGAATAGGTAAACAACCAATTGAAATACCAAATGGAGTTTCAGTTGTTATTGATGGACAATCAATTAGAGTTGAAGGACCAAAAGGAAACTTAACTCAAGAATTTCCCAAAACAATTGAAATAGTAGAAGAAGATAACCAACTACTAATTAATATTCCAGAAGATTATACAAAACAACAAAACATCGACCATGGTTTATTTAGATCACTTATAGCTAATATGGTACAAGGCGTTACAGAAGGATTTAGCAAAACACTTCAAATCGAAGGTACAGGTTATAGAGCATCTAAACAAGGAAACAACCTTGTAATGAATTTAGGATTCTCTCACCAAGTAACAATGCCAGATCCGGAAGGAATCGAAACTGAAGTACCAAATGACAGAACAATAATTGTAAAAGGAATTGATAAACAATTAGTAGGATTACATGCAGCTAATATCAGAAAATGGAGAAAACCAGAACCATACAAGGGTAAAGGTATCAGATATGAAGGCGAATATGTAAGACGTAAAGTCGGTAAAACAGGTAAGTAGGAGATATAAATGGCTAAAGATAATAAAAGACAAAGACTTCAAACTCGTAAAAAAAGAGTTAGAGCAAAAATCAGCGGTACTCCTCAAAGACCAAGACTTTCCGTATATAAATCAAATGCTAACATTTATGCACAAATTATTGATGACGTAAATGGACTAACACTTGCAAGTGCAAACACACTACAAAAAGATGTAGCTGAGGGTTTAGAAAGTAAATCTAATATAGAAGCTGCTAGAAAAGTAGGAGAAACAATTGCAAAAAAAGCAACAGAAGCTGGAATAACAGAAGTAGCTTTTGATAGAAATGGTAACTTATACCACGGAAAAGTTAAAGCTTTAGCAGAAGCTGCAAGAGAAGCTGGTCTTAAGTTTTAATAGGAGGATTTAGATGAATTATTTATTAAGAAGTGAAGTAGAAAAACTAAACCTCGAAGATAGAGTAGTTGCTATAAACAGAGTTGCAAAAACTGTAAAAGGTGGACGTAACATGAGATTCTCAGCACTTGTTGTAGTAGGAGATTCTAACGGAGTCGTTGGAGTAGGAACAGGAAAAGCTACAGAAGTACCAGAAGCAATTAGAAAAGCAACTGAAGATGCAAAAAAACACATGATCCACGTTCCATTAGTAGGAACAACAATCCCTCACAGAGTTGAAGGAGTAAAAGGTGCTGGACATGTATTACTAATGCCTGCCATAGAAGGTACAGGAGTTATCGCTGGTGGTCCAGTTCGTGCTATCTGTGAACTTGCAGGTTATAAAGACATCAGAGCTAAAAATCTAGGAAGCAGCAATCCTAGAAATATCATCAACGCATGTCTAGAAGCATTTTCAAACATGAAAACTGTAGAAGAAGTTGCTAAACTTCGTGGTAAATCGGTAGAAGAATTCGATTATTAAGGAGAGAGTATGGCACAATTAGAAATCAAACTTAAAAGATCTTTTATCGGTAGAAAAGATGATCAAATTGCAACAGCAAAAGCCCTTGGACTTAGAAAGATCGGTCAAAGCGTTGTAAGAGAAGATAATCAAGCAGTAAGAGGAATGATTAATAAAATTCCATTCATGCTAGAAGTAAAAGAATTAAACTAGGAGTGTAAGATGAAATTACATGAATTACAACCTAATCAACCTCTAAAAAAGAAAAAAAGAAAAGGTAGAGGTCCAGGTAGCGGAAATGGTACACGTGCAGGTCGCGGTCAAGATGGTCAAAACTCAAGAAGCGGCGGTGGCGTAAGACCAGGTTTCGAAGGTGGACAAATGCCACTATACAGACGTCTTCCAAAAAGAGGATTTAAAAATATCAACAAAAAACAATATGAAGTTATAAATGTTGAAACATTAAATGTCTTCGAAGACGGTACACAAGTAACACCAGAATTACTATTTGAAAACAAACTACTAAATAAAAATAAAGCAAAAGATGGAGTTAAAATCCTAGGTGATGGAGAACTTACATCAAAACTAAATGTAAAAGCTCACAAATTCACAGCAAGTGCAAAAGAAAAAATTGAAGCGGCTGGTGGATCAGTTGAAGAAATAGAAGTTAAAAAATGGGTAAAACCATCTAAGAAAGAAACTACTAAAGAAAATTAAGAAGGTGAGCAATGCTAGAAACAATAAGAAAAGCATCAAAAGAGCCAGAGATTAAGAAAAAGTTTTGGTTTACAGTTCTTATGCTTGTAATTTACAGGCTAGGAAATAATATTCCAATACCATTTATTGATCAAGAAACTCTTAAAAATGCTTACTCATCTGTGGAAGGTACCTTAGTTGACTACCTAAATATGTTAACAGGTGGTGGACTATCAACCCTTTCAATCTTTGCCCTAGGGGTACAACCATACATTACAGCTAGTATCGTAATGCAGCTTTTAACAGTTGTAATACCAAGACTTGAAGAGTTAACCCGCGAGGGTGAGCAAGGACGTAAACAAATACAAAAATATACCAGATATATGACAATAGTTCTTGCAATATTCCAAGCAGTAGCAGTAACAAACGGATTATATGGAGCAGCATTATCAAATGCAACAACATTCCAAAAATTCGTAATGAATGTCATACTAATTGGTGGAACAATGTTTGTAACTTGGATGGGTGAAACCATAACAGAAAAAGGTCTAGGAAATGGTACAAGCCTTTTAATCTTTATGGGCATTATAGCATCTTTTCCAAGGACCATATCAAGATGGCAAGACCAAGTTCACTATGGACTTGTAGGCTATTTACCAATTATTATTATGGTTATACTAATAATCTTAATAGTAATTTCAGTAGTGTTAATTTCAGAAGGCGAAAGAAAAATACCAATCCAATATGCCAAAAGAGTTGTTGGACGTAAAATGTACGGTGGTCAATCTACTCACATCCCAGTAAAAGTAAATATGGGTGGAGTAATGCCAATAGTATTTGCATCAGCAGTACTTGCAATACCATCAACAATTAGTCTTTTCTTTGGAAATGGTGGACAAAGTGGTATAACAAACTTCTTCCAAAACACAACTGGAGGGTTTATTGTATATTTGATTATTCAATCAGCCTTAATCCTAATATTTGCCTATTTCTACAATCAAATTCAA
Source organism: Anaerococcus octavius (assembly GCF_900445265.1). Classification (GTDB taxonomy): domain Bacteria; phylum Bacillota; class Clostridia; order Tissierellales; family Peptoniphilaceae; genus Anaerococcus; species Anaerococcus octavius. Next base: position 1,398,014 of record NZ_UFTA01000002.1, on the reverse strand, counting down.
TTTAATACTGTAGAATACGCAAAACAGTTGCAACAAAATGGTGGATTTATACCAGGTATTAGACCGGGTAAACCAACTAGTGAATATCTAGCAAAAGTTGCAACAAGAATAACATTTATAGGATCAATTGCATTAGCTCTACTAACAATCATTCCAGCAATTGCATCAAAATTATTAGGACTATCCCTATCATTCGGTGGTTCATCAGTAATTATCGTAGTAGGTGTAATAATTGAAACAATAAAACAATTAGAAGCAATGATGACAATGAAACAATACAAAGGGTTTTTAAATAGGTAAAAGATGAATATTATATTGTTAGGACCCCCAGGAGCAGGTAAGGGTACACTTTCAAAAAAAATTATAGAAAACTTAAATGCAGTTCAAATTTCTACAGGAGACATTTTTAGATACAATATCAAAAATGAAACTCCTCTAGGAGTAAAAGCAAAAGGGTATATGGACAAGGGTGAACTTGTTCCAGATGAAGTAACTATCGACCTACTCTGGGATTATTTTGATAAATTAGAAAATAATGAAGATAGCGAACTACTAGTACTATTTGATGGCTTTCCAAGAACATTAAATCAAGCAAAAGCACTTGATAATGGAATGGATGAACGTGATCAAAAAATTGATGGTGTAATCTACTTTGATGTAGACTACGATACACTTATTAAAAGAACAACAGGTAGACGTGTATGTCCAGAGTGTGGAGCAACATATCATATAGAAAACCACCCACCAAAAGTGGAAGGTATTTGTGATAAATGCGGAACACAACTTATTCAAAGACAAGATGATCAGTTAGAAACAGTTAAAAACAGAATTGATGTTTACAATGAACAAACCGCTGTACTTATTGATTATTACACAAATAAAGGTATATTAAAGAGTATTGACGGAACAAAAACTGTTGATGAAATATTTGATGAATTTAGCGATAAATTAGGAGAACTTAACTAATTTATGGTTGAAAGAAGAGAAAATAAAGAATCTCTTTAGGCCAATATGTCTTATAAAAGAGATCGAAGTTTAAGGACATATTAGAAAAGATAAGGAGGTTCTATATATGTCAAAAAAAGATGCTATAGAAGTTACAGGAGTAGTTAAAGAAGTACTCCCAAATGCAATATTTAAAGTAGAATTAGATAATGGACACGAAATCCAAGCCCATCTATCAGGCAAACTACGTATGAACAGCATAAGAATACTAGAAGGAGATAGTGTTACAGTAGAATTATCTCCATATGACCTTAGCCAAGGAAGAATTACTTGGAGAAAGAAATAATTTCTTAGAAATTATTTCTTTTGGTACACAACCAGTAGATAAGGAGACAAAATGAAAGTCAGAGCATCAGTTAAAAAAATGTGCGATAAATGCAAAATTATCAAAAGAAATGGTAAAGTTATGGTAATTTGCGATAATCCAAAACATAAACAAAGACAAGGTTAGGAGGGTTTAATGCCAAGATTAGCTGGTATAGATTTACCTAGAGAAAAAAGAGCAGAAATAGGCCTTACTTATATTTACGGTATCGGTCGTGCAACTGCAAATGAAATTTTAAAAAATACAGGAATCAACCCTGATACAAAAATGAAAGATCTTACTGAAGAAGAACTAGGTCAAATACGTGAACAATTAAACAATTACACAATAGAAGGTGATTTACGTCGTGAAACATCTATGAATATTAGAGCATTACGTGAAATCAACTCATACAGAGGAAATAGACACAAAGCAGGCCTACCAGTAAGAGGACAAAACACAAAAAATAACGCAAGAACTAGAAAAGGAAGAAGGGGTTAAGGAGAACAATGGCTCAAAAAGGAAAAACATCTCGTAAACGTAGAGTTAAAAAAAATGTTGAACGTGGCCAAGCTCACATTAACTCAACATTCAATAATACAATGGTAACAATAACTGATATGCAAGGTAATGCATTATCATGGGCTTCAGCTGGTCAATTAGGATTTAGAGGAAGCAGAAAATCTACACCATTTGCAGCACAAGAAGCAGCAGAAACAGCAGCTAAAAAAGCAATTGACCAAGGTCTAAAAACAGTAGAAGTATATGTAAAAGGCCCAGGTAGCGGACGTGAATCAGCAATCAGAAGCTTACAAGCTGCAGGACTTGAAGTAACAATGATTAAAGATGTTACACCAATTCCACACAATGGATGTAGACCACCAAAAAGAAGAAGAGTTTAATAAGGAGAAATTATGGCAGTATCAAAAGATCCAGTTTATAAAAGAGCAAGAGCTTTAGGAATTTCTCCAGCATACCTAGGATATACAGGTGAATCAAAAAGAACATTACCTCAAAGACGTGGAAAAATGTCAGATTACGGTATGCAACAAAGAGAAAAACAAAAAGCTAAATTCATCTATGGAATGAGCGAAAAACAATTTAGAAGCTACTATGAAAAAGCAACTAAAATTGAAGGACAAACAGGTGAACAATTAATCGTTCTTTGTGAAAGAAGACTTGATAACATTGCGTTTAGATCAGGACTAGCAAGAACAAGAAGAGAAGCAAGACAAATTGTAACTCACGGACACCTAACAGTAAATGGTAAACAAGTAGACATCCCATCATACTTAGTAGAAGTTGGTGATGTAATCGAAGTACGTGAAAAATCTAGAAATAATGAGTTATTTAAAACTATCAAAGAAACAAATTCAACATTTGGAGTAGTTGATTGGATGAGCTCTGATCTAGAAAACTTAAAAGTAACTATTGACAGACTTCCAACAAGAGAAGAAATTGATATCCCAGTAGAAGAACGTATGATCGTAGAGTTCTACTCTAAATAAAAATTAAGAACTAACAAGTTAGAACTAAGGAGTTACCATGATCGAAAAATTAGATACAAATATAGAAATACTCGATATAAACGAAGGCGATCATTACGGCAAGTTTGCCCTATATCCACTCGAACGAGGCTATGGTACAACCATTGGAAACAGTATGAGAAGGGTGTTACTTTCATCCTTACCTGGTTCTAGCGTCTCAAAAATTCTTATCGAAGGAGTCCTTCATGAATTTTCCACTATAGATGGAGTAGTAGAAGACGTTCCTGAAATAATTTTAAATATCAAAGGTCTAGATATAAAAAAACACAGTGATGAAGATGTAACACTATTTTTACAAATAGAAGGACCTAAAATAGTAACAGCTAAGGATATAAGCAAAGATAGCTCCATTGAAATTGCAAATCCAGATCATTACATTGCAACAGTAAATGATAAAGCAAATCTATTTATTTCACTTGAAGTTACAAACGGCAAGGGATACCAACTAGCAGACCAAAATAAATCTGATTCAGATCCAATAGGCACAATAGCCATTGATTCATCATTTACACCAGTAGAAAAAGTAAATTACTATGTAGAAAATACAAGAGTAGGAGAAGCTACTGACTTTGATAAACTAATTATCGAAGTATGGACAAATGGAACTATAACACCACAAGAAGCTCTATCAGAAGGAGCAAATGTACTTATAAATGACTTTAAATACTTTAAAGACCTACCAAATGTTTCATTTATAGAAGAAGAAGATAGAGTAGAAGAAGTAGAAGAAGTTGTTGAAGATAATACAGATCAAATGCTTGAAAAAACTATAGAAGAAATGGACCTATCCTTACGTTCATTTAATTGCCTAAAAAGAGCAGGATTTGATACAGTTGGTGAAATAGTAGAAAAATCTGAGGCAGAACTAAAATCAATTAAAAATTTTGGTAAAAAATCATTAGAAGAAGTAAAAGACAAGGTTCATGAAATGGGACTAAGTCTTAAAGACGAATAGGAGGTAAAAATGGCTAATAAAAGAAAACTTGGCAGAAGAACTGACCATAGAAATGCCATGCTAAGAAACCAAGTGACTTCTTTATTCGATAACGGTAGAATTGAAACTACAGTTACAAGAGCTAAAGAAACACAAAAAATGGCTGAAAGAATGATCACTCTTGGCAAAGATGGATCACTTCAAGCAAGAAGACAAGCAGCAGCCTATATTTACAAACCATCAACAGTTCAAAAATTATTCGACGAAATAGCACCAGAATATGAAGAACGTAACGGTGGATATACAAGAGTACTAAAAATGGGACCAAGAAGAGGAGACGGCTCAGAAAGAGCTATCTTAGAGCTTGTTTAATAAATAAGCCTGTCCGGCTAGGAGAGGACCTGTGTAGAGTAATCGCAGGACGAAGTCCGAGAAAAACTGTTTAGTACTAATAGAATAAATTTTAAACGATTAATAAATTTTATATAAAAAACTTCTAGCATCTTTGCGAACGCACAAAGGTGCTTTTTTGTTTGCCATTTTTAGGGTAAAATTTTACATAATACTTAAAAGGAGTAAAAATTGAAATATAAGATAATAATATTTGATATGGATGGACTTATGCTAGATACCGAAAAGTTCTATTATGAGTCTTGGTTTAAATTTAGTAAAGACTATGATTTTGTATATAGTAATGAAAAAAGAAAGTTACTTGCTGGTATGAATGGACCTACAATAAGAAATATTATAGCTAAAGAACTAGGCAGTGAACAAAAAGCAAAAGAATTAAGGGAAAACTTAGAAAATTATAGGAGAGAGTATTTTTTAAATTTTAAAGGAGATTTAAAAAAGGAGGGTCTTATAAACTTATTAGATTATTTAAAAGAAAATGAAATTGATGCTGTTGTTGCTTCATCAAGCTCACGTGAAAAAATATCTTATCTACTAAAAAATCAAAATATAGATCGTTATTTTAAGTTTGTAGTATCAGGGCATGAAGTAGAAAATGGCAAACCAGATCCAGATATCTTTATAGAAGCTTTAAATCAAGCTGGATATAAAAAAGAAGAAGCTCTAATACTAGAAGACTCATACAATGGTTACAAGGCCGCAAAAGCAAGTGGTATGGACTATATTATAATTCATGATTCAAGTTTTGAAAAAGACTTTGATGCAGATTGTGAAGCTTCTAACTTAAATGAAGTAATAAATATAATAGGTGAATAAAAAAAATATTTAATGATTACAAACTTATATTGAAATATTTATTTAATATACTATAATAAGATTAAGAAAAGCTTTTCATTAAAGAGGTGGACATGGATTATTTAATAAAAATAAATCAATCAAAAAGTGAATTTACTCCATCTGACAAAAAAATCGCAAGATATATAATAAATCATCCTAAGGAAATTGTTAATAGCAATACATCAAAGCTAGCAGAAGTTATTGATACATCTCAGTCAGCTATTGTTAGATTTGTAAAAAAAATTGGCTACAGAGGATATGTTGATCTAAAGGTAGATATTGCAAAGTCATTGGAAGCTGATAATGATATTTTGAAAGATGAAGTTATTGCAGAAAGTGATGATATAGATCAGATAATAGAAAAAACAAAAAATAATGTCCTAACAGCTGTTGATAAAACTTATACCTTGTTAGATGTAGGTACTTTAGAAAATGTAGTAAATAAAATTAATAAAAATAATTCTATATATCTGGCAGGTGTAGGTAGCTCTGGACTTGTTTGTGAAGACTTACTATATAAATTTCAAAGAGCTGGTAAGATTGCTTTTTACCAGCAAGATCCTCACACAAATATGGCTCTTTTAACAAATATAAAAAATGAAGATGTTTTAATATGTATTAGTTATTCTGGTACTACCAAGGAAATTTTATTATCAGTAGATTACGCAAAAAAAGTAGGAGCGACAGTTATTAGTATAACAAAATCTGCCAATAATATTCTTGCTAGAGCATCAGACGAGGTCTTATTAATACCCGCTATCGAAAAAGAAATGAGATTTGGAGCAGTATCGTCAAGGTTTTCATCACAAATTATCACAGATATTCTTTATTATGGCTATGTTGCTAATAATATGGACCAAGTTTTAGATAATATGAAAGTTTCAAAAGAACTAACAAATAAGCTAAAGGATAGATAAATGATTGGGTTTTCAACATATTTTGAAGAAAAAATAGACTATAGAAAAATTGTAGAAAATAATAAAGAATTTGATTTTCTTTTTACATCCCTACACTATCCTGCAAGTGACGAAACTTATAAGGATTTTTTAAAACTTTATGACTTATGTTCGGCAAATAATATTAGAATATGCGTTGATATAAATAATAAAACTTTAAAAAATCATCCTAAGCTTGCTGATATGAATCTTATATTAAGGTTAGATTTTGGTTTTTCCTATGAAGAAATCGCAAAACTTTCTAAGAAAACTGACCTAGCTATAAATGCCTCAACAGTTACTCTAAGCTTTTTAAATGAACTGAAAAAATCGCATATAAACTTAGAAAGAATAATAGCAATTCATAACTATTATCCCCTAGAATATAGCGGATTATCAGAAGGATTTTTTGTAAATCAAAATAAAATGTTAAAAGATTTTGGAATGAAAGTTGGAGCCTTTGTTCCAGGCAATGAACAATTGCGTGGACCGGTTTATAAGGGACTTCCAACTTTAGAAGAAGATAGGTATCAAAATCCCTATCAAGTTTTTGTTAAACTACAAAGAAAATATGATTTGGATTTAATTTTATTAGCAGAAGATGTCGAAAAAGACGATAAAGAATTTATTAGCAAATTTGCTAAAAAAAATATTATAACTTTGCCAACCGCTTTTAAAGATGAATATAAAAAAGTAGAAAGCATAAAAGTTAGACCAGATATTAGTGACTATCTTATAAGAAATGAAAGAGAAAAAAAAGAAATTGTACCTACAAATCCTCAAATGATAAAATGCGGAGATATTGTAATTTTAAATGACCTTTCAGGTCGCTATGCTGGGGAAATTGAGATAATAAAAAAAGACCTGGGTGTAAGTAAAGAAAGAAATATAATTGGAAGAATCGATAAAAATTACGAAAATATAATCTTTTATATAAAAGGAGGAGATGAGATTGAGTTCTACAGAGGATAGAAATCCCAATAGCTATGATTTGGATCTAAAATCTACAAGAGAAATTTTGGATATTATTAATGGGGAAGATCAAAAGATAGCTATAAAAGTAAATGAAGCTATGGATCAAATAGAAGTCTTGGTCGATGAAGTTATTAAAACTTTTAATAATGCTGGCAGGTTATTTTATCTAGGAGCTGGTACTAGTGGCAGACTAGGAGTTTTAGATGCATCGGAAACAGTACCAACTTTTTCTGTAGATCCCAAAATGGTAACAGGTCTTATAGCTGGTGGAGATAATGCACTGAGAAATCCTATCGAAAATGCGGAAGATTCTAAAGATGCTGCTAAAATCGACTTGCAAAAAGAAAATCTTACAGAAAATGATTTTGTAATAGGAATTGCCGCTAGTGGTAGGACTCCATATGCCATAGGAGCTATTGAATATGCCAAGGAAATTGGAGCGAAAACTGGATCTATAGCTTGCAATAAAGAGGCAAAAATTTCTTCCTATGCAGATTTTCCAATAGAAATTGAAACAGGAGCAGAAGTCTTAAGTGGCTCTACTCGTATGAAAGCAGGTACAGCTACAAAGCTGGTTTTAAATATGATCACAACTACTGCTATGATAAAAATAGGCAAAGTTTATGACAATCTAATGGTAGATGTGAAACCAACTAACGAAAAGCTAGTAGATAGGGCAACAAAAATTATCAGCGAAATAAGTGGTTGTGATTATGAAAAATCAAATGAATTGCTAAAAGATGCTAATAATAATGTAAAATTAGCTATTATCATGGCTACAAAAGATGTGGACTATGAAAAAGCAAGTGAAATCTTGGAGAAAAATAAAGGGTTTATAAGAGAGGATTTATAAATGGATAATAATAATTTAGCCAAATTATTAATTGATGACTTTGGAGGTAGTGGCAACCTAATAGAAGTTATCAATTGCATGACAAGAGTCAGAGTAAAAGTAAAAGACGATAGCAAAGTGGACTATGAAAAAATCAAAACTCGTGAAGGTGTAATGGGAGTTGTAAGCGGAGATCAAATCCAAGTAGTTCTAGGACCTGGCAAAAGCGAAAAAGTTGCAAAAGCCATGGCAGCAATTTCTAATACAAAATTATCTGAAGAAGCCGCAGCAAGTAAAAATCAAAGTAAAGAAAAAGATAAAGAAAGACTAGAAAGAACCACTAAAGAAAATAAAGAAGCTTATAAGTCAAAACAAAAACAAAGTGGATTTAAGAAATTTACAGCAGCCATAGCTTCTATATTTGTACCACTTATACCAGCCTTTGTTGGTGCAGGACTTATTGGTGGTATAGCGTCAGTTTTATCTAATATGCTAACTGCTGGTTCAATTAGTGGGGACAATGTTACAAACTTAATTCAAGTGTTAAATGTAATGAAAAGCGGTTTATATGCTTATTTAAATATATTTATAGGTATAAATGCTGCAAAAGTTTTTGGGGCAAATGAAGGTCTTGGAGGTGTAGTAGGTGGTATGGTTTATCTAGCAGGTATGAATCCAGATATGCCAATTAACAATTTATTCTTAGGAACACCACTATCAGCTGGTCAAGGTGGAGTAATTGGTGTTTTAATTTCAGTTTATTTACTTAGCAAAATTGAGAATGCCCTACACAAAGCTATTCCAGACTCACTTGATATTATTTTAGTACCAATGTTATCTCTACTAGCAGTAGGTCTTTTGACAATGTTTATAATAATGCCATTTGCAGGACTTATTTCAAATGGTCTTATAGGATTTATAGATGGAGTAATTAATATTGGTGGAGCTATTTCAGGATTTATTCTAGGAGCTTTGTTCCTACCAATGGTAATGCTTGGACTTCACCAAATACTAACACCAATCCACGTTGCAATGATTGAACAACAAGGAGCAACTTATCTTTTACCAATTCTTGCAATGGCAGGAGCAGGACAAGTAGGAGCCGCCCTAGCAATCCTTGTAAAATGTAGAAAAAACAAACAAATTACAACCATTGCCAAAGGTGGACTACCTGTAGGATTTTTAGGAATTGGTGAACCACTTATTTATGCTCTAACCCTACCAATGGGCAAAGCATTTATTACAGCTTGCATAGGCGGTGGAATCGGTGGAGCAGTAATTGGAGCAATTGGTGGCATAGGCTCAACAGCAATTGGACCATCAGGTCTTGCTCTTATACCATTAATTTACAATAATAAAGGGTTAGGATATCTCTTAGGGTTGATATCAGGATATATTGGAGGATTTGTTTTCACATATTTCTTCGGAATAGATGAAAAATATATAAATGGCGCAGCTCTAGATGGTTCTAGTAAATTTGAATTTAAATAAGAATAATATTTAAAAATAGTTTAATATAAAGATAGCTCTATTATAAGCTATCTTTTTTTAAAAAATATTAAAAAATGTTTAAATTTAAAAGTTTTGGGAACAAAAAATATTTTTGTGTTTCTTGATTTACAAAATATTGCAAATAAACGTTAAAATTTCAAGCTTTGTGACAAGTAAAATTATTTGATAATTAAATAATAAAATGATATAGTTATTAATAAGTAAGTTTAGATTTTCAAAAAAAGGGACGGATTATATGGAAAAAGCACTTGTAGATAAATTAAACGAATCAAATTTTGCAGTGTTCAATTCAATGGATGATTGGGTGCGTATTGTTGATCCTGATGGTCAAGTAATTTTTATTAACCAATCTTTAAAAGATGCCAGAGAAAAGTCCGAAGATTTAGAAATATACCTACATGAAAATCTACCCTTAAATTTATCTTCTGAAAATGAAGCCATTAGAGATACAACAGTTGTCGAAGAAAAATTAATTTCTAATAGATATTATAGCATCAAAGCATCACCTATTTTTATAGATGATAGCTATACTGGTATAGTTGAAGTTTTTCGAGATATTACCCGAGAAACTATGATGAAAATTGAACTTTTTGATGCAAATAGATCTATGCTAGACGATATTAGATTTGTTAGGAAAGTCCAATCATCTATCATACCCAAAGATCGTATTTACGGTAACTTATATTTGAATGGTATATATATTCCAAGTGAGAATGTCTCTGGTGACCTATATGATATAGTTAAGATTGATGATAATAAATATGCTTTCTACATTGCAGATGTTATGGGGCATGGAGTAAAAGCATCTATAATGACTATGTTTATTAAAGTTTCAATATTTTCTATTTTCGATAAACATCCGGATTTTACACCATCAGACGCTCTTTTAAAACTACGCAAAAGATTCTTTGAACTTGAAATGGATTCATCTCAATATTTTACAGCATGGCTAGGTATATTTGATTTTAGGGATAATAGTTTAGTTTATTCTAATGCTGGTCATAATTGCCCACCTATGATGTATAAAAAAAATAGTGGACAAAGTGAGTTTTTGCATGCAAATGGTAGAATGATTTCAAATATAATTGAGCCGGATGTCTACAGTGAGAGAAAAACTATCCTTAGCGATGGTGATAAAATTTTATTTTTCACTGATGGTGCGATAGAAGCGAGTAATGAAGATAAAAAAGAATTTGGTTTAGAAAAATTACAAGCAACTTTCTGTAAATACAAGGATTTAAATAAGATTTATAAAGAAATCGATAATTTTACCTGGGGAGAGCAAGAAGACGATATAACCCTAGCAATGATTTCATATAAGGAGAATTAAATGCAATTAAATAGACTTATTGACCATACAAATTTAAAAGCTGATGCAACAACAGCACAAATAAAAAAATTGGTGGATGAAGCAATAGCAAATGATTTCTTTAGTGTATGTGTAAATTCTTCATTTGTAAAGTTTATAAAAGAATATAATGATCAAGTAAGAATTGCTACAGTTGTAGGATTTCCCTTAGGTGCCATGGCAACTCGTGCAAAAGCTTATGAAGCAAAATGTGCCATCGAGGATGGTGCAAGCGAAATTGATATGGTATTAGAAATTGGTCGATTAAAAGAAGGCAACTATGAGTACGTACTAGAAGATATAAAAGCAGTTAAAGAGGCTTGTGGTGACAAAGTTTTAAAAGTAATCATAGAAACCTGCCTTCTCAATGAAGAAGAAATTGTAAAAGCTTGTGATCTTTCAGTAAAAGCTGGTGCAGATTTTGTAAAAACTTCTACAGGATTTTCAACAGGAGGAGCAAATGCAAGCGATATAGCTCTTATGAGAAAAACAGTAGGACCAGATGTTGGAGTAAAAGCAAGTGGTGGCATTCATTCTAAGAAAGAAGCTTTAGAAATGGTAGAAAATGGTGCAAGTAGAATTGGTGCAAGCCAATCAATAGATATTTGCAAATAGGAAAAAATATGGCAAACGAAGTAATGATGCAAGCCTTCGAATGGGATACCCCATCTGATGGCAGTTTTTATAGAAATCTAGTTAAAAATGCAAAAAAATTAAAAGAAAATGGAATAGATGCACTTTGGCTACCACCAATGACCAAGGGTGGGTCAGATATGGATGTTGGCTATGGAGCATATGACCTTTGGGATTTGGGAGAATTTGACCAAAAAGGAACAGTAAGAACCAAATATGGCACAAAAGAAGAATTGCATGAGGCAATTGATGCCCTTCATGATGCAGGCATAAAATGCTATGCGGATGTAGTTTTAAATCACAAGGGTAGTGGAGATGAAAAAGAAAAATTCCAAGCCATAATGGTTGATCAAAACAATCGTAATCAAGACGTTTCAGAAGCACATGATATACAAGCATGGACACATTTTACATTTCCAGGTAGAAAAGGAAAATATTCTGAAATGCAATGGCACTGGTATCATTTTACAGGTGTAGACCATGATGATCTAACAGATACATCTGCAATTTATCGAATAGTTGGAGAAGGTAAATATTGGGATAAAGATGTTTCTAATGAAAAAGGAAATTTTGATTATTTGATGAATAACGACATTGATCACAAGCACCCAGAAGTACGTGAAGAGTTATTTAAATGGGCTGATTGGTTTATAGGTGAAACCAAAGTCGACGGATTTCGTTATGATGCTTTAAAACATATATCAGAAAGCTTTATCAATGATCTTTCCAGTCATATAATAGACGAAAAAGGCATAGATAATTTTTATTTATTTGGAGAGTTTTGGCAATATTCTAAAGAAACTATCGAAGAGTATCTAAAAACTACAGACTATCAAGTAGATCTATTTGATGTCCCATTGCATTTTCATATGGAAGAAGCAAGCAAATCCATGGGCAATTATGATATGAGAAAAATATTTGATAATACAATCGTAAAAGATTTCCCAGAACAAGCGGTAACATTTGTAGATAATCATGATAGCCAACCAGGTCAAGGATTAGAATCTTGGGTAGAAGATTGGTTTAAAGAAATAGCCTATGCTTTGATATTATTTAGAAAAGATGGGTATCCATGTGCCTTTGCCGGAGATTATTACGGTTTATGTGGACCAGTAAAAAAAGATCCTCTAGAAGAAATGATAAATAATATGATAAGAGTTCGTAAAAATTATAATTATGGCGAGCAAGATGATTATTTTGATGATCCAGCAGTTATAGGTTGGGTAAGACGTGGAGATGATGAACACAAGCCGCTTGCCGTTTTAATTTCTATAAGAGATATGGCAGAAAAACAAATGCATGTGGGAGAATCTGAAGCAGGAGCAAGCTATGTAGATCTTTCTGGAAAAAATGAAGATGTAATAATTGATGAACAAGGAAACGGAGTATTCACAGTTGGCCCAGGACAAGTGACATATTGGGCAAACAAAGAAACGCTATGAAATATTACGCAGTAAAAAAAGGCAGAAATCCTGGGATATATACATCCTGGGATTCTTGTTTAAAAGAGGTAAAAGGTTATAGTGGAGCAATTTATAAATCTTTTAAAACCCTAGATGAAGCAAACAAATTTATGGAAGGTCAAAAAGAAGAAATAAATATAGGAAAAAATGCAGTAATTGCCTATGTAGATGGTTCATATAATCAAAAAACAAAAACATATGGGGCAGGAGTGGTATATATAACAGCTGCGAATGAAATAGAGCTAATGAAAACTTTTGATGATGCCTACTATAGCCATAGGAATGTCGCAGGTGAAGTAAAAGCAAGTGAACTTGCCATAGAAAAAGCTATAGAAGATAAAAAAAATCAAATAATAATATATCACGACTACCAAGGCATTTCATCTTGGGCAACAGGTGAATGGAAAGCTAATAATGATTTGACAAAATCTTATAAAAAATTTATTGAAGAAGCTAGAAAAAATATAAAAATAGATTTTGTAAAAGTGAAAGGTCATTCCAATGATAAATATAATGATAGAGCAGATGCTTTGGCCAAAACTGCTTGTGGGATTTATATAAAATAATAATTTAGAAATAATATCTAGCCAGTTAAATGGAGGGATTAGAAGAACCCCTCCATTTATTATTTTTATTTAAAATAAAATAAAAATATATATACTAGTTTAAAAACTTATAAAATTTTATAAATAAATGTGATTTTTACAATATATTAATGATATTGATTTTATTAGCTATAATAGTTATAATTTTATAGTTTTATTGAAAGAATTTTGTATACTTATATATTAACTACATGAGCATAAATAATAAATGTGCTGATACTCCAGCGACTATTCCACCTATTGTATGAGAAAGAATCGCAGAACCTGTTAATTCTTTTGTTCCAATTGCATCCATCATAGCAACGTGTGTTGATAGATAACCTGACCAACACATACAAATAGCTGTAAATACTGCTAGATCATTTGTAGTTGCTAGATTATTTTCAACTAAATTTTTAACAAGTCCCATAGCTGCACCAGCAGATCCTAAAGCTGTTATTGGAACAGATATTGATTCTGAATAATTAAAGCCAAATAATGGATTTAATATAAAGGATAATTTATTTCCAATCCATGGGAAAACAGCAACACCCTCATTGGCAGCACCTGTATATACACCATCAGCCCCTACAGAGTTTGTTAAAAGCATTATGAATGTACAGATTCCTATAACTCCAGGAATTATAGAAATACCCATTTCGACTCCAACCTTTCCTCCATCAAGTAATGCTTCAATAAATCTTGAACCAACAGAACCATTTCTGATTAATCTAGAATCAGATGGAACATCCTTTAAGGACTGAACTTCTATCATTTCTTCAGTACCATAAGCTTTTTTTGTAAAATGTTGCATAAGTCTAACACTTACAATTGAACCTATTATAGCTCCAAGATTACCAATAATTGCTGCTTTTCCAGCTCCATTAATAGGTAGAGAACTAAGAGTTGTTGTAACTATAAGTCCCATACCAAATGAAGTTCCAAGATTTGTCAAAGATGGCAATTGATATTTTTTAAATAAAGATTTAAAATTATCTTCGTGAGCTAGAGTTAGTATAGATGGATTATCTGATAAGTAGCAATTAATAATACCAAGAGATGCTGCTCCAGGTAGGTTATAGATAGGCTTCATAATCTTTGATAATATTTTATCAATTAAAGTTATAAAACCAAATTCTGAGAAAATTGCTGACAAAGCACCTGTAATAACTGAAATCGCCATTATGTATAAGCAAGTATTGATTAGTAAATCGTATGCTTCGTTCATCATAGTGGATAACATATTAGAAACGCCCATCACTTTTCCAATTGGAATAAAGAATCCAAAGAAAATTATAACAAAGATCCAGTTCTCTGTGCCAATTGATTTCACATATTTTCTTTTCATATTATTCTCCTTATTTATTTATAAGTTGAATAAACTACTATATATTATAAATTATAAATCCATTTGATAAAAAAAGTCAAATTTTATTTGCATATTTTGTTTAAAATAGTATAATAAATTAACAAAAATTAGAGTGGGAAATGAAGTTCTTCCATAGAGAAATCTAGAACCGCTATTAGCTAATGACTTCTGCATATGCAGGATCATTGGCTTTTTTTATTTTTAAGGAGATTATATGTTAACTGATATAGCTGTTATATTTTTATTAGGAATAGTATTTGCAAAAGTTTTTGAAAAAATGGGACTTGCGCCCATTATTGGTATGCTTATGGCAGGCATTATAATCAGTCCCCATCAATTAAATATAGTTAGTGATACTATTATAAATTTATCTGCTGATTTAAGGCAAATTGCTCTTGTAGTTATTTTGACTCGTGCAGGACTTTCTTTAAATTTTGATAAATTAAAAAAAGTTGGACGACCTGCTATTTTGCTTAGCTTTGTGCCAGCTAGTATAGAAATGCTTGCTATAATATTTTTTTCTCAGAAATTTTTTAATATAGATACCATTGATGCAGGCATTATGGCGGCAGTTCTTTCTGCTGTTAGCCCAGCTATTGTAGTGCCTCGTATGATAAAATTAATTAATGAAGGCTATGGAGGAGATAAAAATATTCCAGAAATGATTTTGGCTGGAGCAAGTGTAGATGATGTTTTTGTAATAGTGTTTTTTTCATCGTTTTTAGCATTAAAAACTGGAGGCAAACTTTCTGCTATGAGTTTTTTAAATATTCCTATATCAATAATTACTGGTATTTTTTTGGGGATAATAATAGGGAAAATTTTTGTTTTTATATTTGAAAAAATAAATATAAATGAGATCTATAAAACTATGATTTTTGTAAGTCTTTCATTTTTAATGCTAAAATTACAAAGTTTAATAGAACCATATATTGCTATGTCTGCTTTGATAGCTATTATGGCAGCTGGAATTGTAATCAATAGAATAGATTCTAAGATGGCTAAGGAATTATTAGGAACTTATAATAGATTGTGGAAGATTTTTGAATTATTTTTATTTGTTTTAGTTGGTATTTCTGTGGACTTGGCTTATATAAAAGAAGCTGGATTGTTAGCTGTTTTATTAATAATTATAGGTCTGATATTTAGAATGATTGGGGTAAATATTTCGCTCATTGGCACAAATCTAGACAAAAATGAAAGAGTCTTTACTTCTTTTGCATATTTACCAAAGGCAACTGTTCAAGCGGCAATTGGACCTGTTGCCTTATCAATGGGACTTAATTCTGGAAATTTAATTTTATCAGTATCGGTAATTGCGATTTTACTTACAGCTCCTCTGGGTGCTATTTTAACCGATAAAACTTATAAAAAATTATTAAAAAAGAGTTAGTTGAAAACTAACTCTTAATTATTTTCACTTTCTACTCTCTTAACTTCTTCTTTTAATTTTTCATAATAATTTTTAGCCACTTCAAATTCAAACAGGCTAGAATCATCGAAGTATGCTTGCATTTCATCAATTAGTTCTGCAAGTTTTTTATCTTCACCATATTGGTTTTTTAAGAAAGAGGCTCTTTCAACTAAACTATTTATTTTATGAATAAGACCCATCATTTTTCCTTCACGGTCATTTTCTATTAAAAGCTCCCTTAAAGTCCATTTTACATTGTTTTCTGTTTCACCAGCCTTATGTTGAATAGCGAGTCCATTTTCTCTCATTTGATCTAAAAACTCGAACAATTGATCACGATCGAAATTTACAAACAATATGAATGGAAAATCTAAGTCTGGATCCATCTCTAATTGTGTATCTCTTTTTTTAAAACCATCATATCCTAGAAGATATCCTATATATTGATCGCTATCTTCTTTTTCTGCACGTATGATTTGAACTTTATTTTTTATTGCTAATAATTCAAACTTTTCTATATCATAATTTTCATTTACATTATATAATAAAACTTTTGCCATAATACCTCGCTTTTTTATAATAACTATACTTATAATTTAATTGATAAACAAACAAGAATTTTGGGTATAAGTATCAATAAATAAAAGTGTACTATGGAGGAGATATGGCAATAAAAACAACTAATCTATACGCTAGACAAGATTATAAATTAAAATTAAAAGAAATAGAAAGCTTATTAAGAGAAGCGAAAGATGTAGAAAGCTTATTACAAAGAGCGGAAAAGAAAATAGATAGCAAATACGAATATTCAACTCACCAAGCATTAAGAGGAAACTTTCTAGGTAACTTTTTGAGAGGAAATAAGGTAAGTGCAGTAAATAGTAATGTAGATCGTGCCCAACGAGCTATTCTAGATTTTCATGCAAATTTATTATTATTTGATGAAAAATTAGCAAATAAAGTTTCATTGCCTAGCAAGATGAGTGAGTTTTCTTCAGCAAATGGAAAGCCTTCTGATATTGCTATTAGAACAAATATGCGTTTAAAAGAATTTGATATAACAAAATCAAAACGTAATATTCAAAGTATAATTAGAAGATTAGAAAGCGAAAAGAAAAAAGTAACTTATGAAATTTTAAAAGAAAGAGAACTTGACCAATATATAGAAAATGATAATAAAGGTGATTTGAAAGATTCTAAGAAAGATAAGAAAAATAAATAAAAATTAGACCTCCATTCATTTATTTTGTTTTATGGAGGTCTAATTTTTATCTAAAGATTTTAACAAACATCTTTGTTTCTAAAAAGTAAATAAGTTCCTGTAATGGATATTATAAGGAATATTATAGCGATTATTATACTATGTAAGTACATTATTCCACTGCTATTTATAGAAAGTAAGACAATACGACCAGTTACTATATAATTCATTATCGAAAAACTATCCGAATTACTAATTGATGAGTGAATTATGGTATCAACAATTTCAAGAATACCTGAAGCATCAAGAATTCCTATTAAAAGACTAGCTGCAGAATTTTTAATCAGATACACTAAAAGCATTATTAGACTGCTATAAGATAAATACAGTAAGTATTCTACTAGTACATATTTTAAAAAATAGTTTAGATTAGTAAATACTATATATCCTTCTAGTAAATAAAATGTTAACATCATAAATAAAAAGTTGCTAATAAATAAAAATAGAGTAAATACAGCTATAACTATAAATTTTCCAAGTATAAGATCTATCTTTTTAGGGAAAGCTGCTATTATATTTTTAAGAAATTTAGATCTTATTTCTTCGCCTATAAATAAGACTACAAATATTGTTTGAAACATTAATAAAATTTTACTTTGAATATTTTTCATAAATAATTCAGTTATAGGTATACTTTTAAGCTCAACCCAGTTAGGCATGACGCTACCTGCGTATATACCCCAGTTGACTTGTTCGTAGGTGGTCTTTAAATTATTAAAAGCATCTTGATTTTGTAGGTAGTAGTGATAATCTGAGCTTGTCATAAATACTGATCCTACCATCATTAATATGCTTAAAATAATTATTATATAAGGGTATTTGTTTTTCTTTAGCCTATATATTTCTAAGTTAATTGCTCTTTTCATTTTGGATCACCTCCATGTAATAGTCTTCAAAGCTCATTTCTGTTAGATAAATTGAATAGACATCAATACTATTATTCACTAGTAAGGAATTTATTAGATGAGTTTTATTAAAGTAATCTATCAAAATTAATTTGTTGTTGCTAATAATCTCATTTTGATAGGCATTTTTTCTTAATATATAAGAAGCTTTTTTTACATCATTGCAAGTTATCTCTATTTTTGATTGACATCTATCATGCAAATCTTTTGAACTAAACTCTGCTATTAATTTTCCGTGAGAGATTATTCCAAAATCAGTTGCAAGTCTAGCAAGCTCATCTAAAATATGGCTAGAAATGATAATGGTAGTACCATATTTTTTATTTATATCTTGAAGGGTTTTTCTTATATCAATAATACCTTGAGGATCGAGTCCGTTGATTGGTTCATCTAAGATTAATAATTTTGGTGAATTGACCATAGCCATAGCTATTGCAAGTCTTTGCTTCATACCTAGAGAAAAACTTTTGACATTTTTATTATTCTGATCATATAAACCTACAGTTTGTAAAATGGATAAAATTTTATTTTCATCTTTAATCCCATAAGCTAAGGACTTTAACTTTAAATTTTCATAAGCATTTAAATTATCATATAAACAAGGAGCTTCAATTAAATTGCCTACTTCCATAAACTTCGATGAATGACGAGTGACATCCTTTCCTAATAATTTGATTTCTCCCTTTGTTTTATTAGATAAGCCTGATATCATCTTCATAAGAGAGGATTTACCAGCTCCATTTTCGCCTACTAAACCATAGATGGATCTTTTTCTTATTTTTAGACTTAAATTATCCACTGCAATAAATTTACCATATCTTTTTTCTAGATCATAAGTTTCTAAAACCATATCGTTCATTAATATACCACCTTACTTTTTTTGATATTATCATATCATTTTATAAATATAGTATAACATAGTTTTATATAATGTAAATATGTAATTAAATAATTTGATAAAATCAAATAATAAATGAATATAAAAATAACGCTGATTATTTTGATCAGCGTTTAAGTAAATTTTTCTAAATTGTTAGCTAAAAGTTTTTCTATAGCATAACCGACACCGGATTTTAGATTACTTTTGGTAATAAAATCAGCGTGTGGCTTTAATTCAGGTACTGCATTTGCCATAGCCACTGCAAAACCTGCCTGCTCTAGCATAGGAATATCATTTTTTTCGTTTCCTATACTCATAATTTCATCTGAGTTTATACCTAAATCTTTGGCTATAGCTTTTATTGCGTATCCTTTATTAGTATTTTTGTTCATAACTTCAATTAAAAATGGTGCTGTTTTTACGGCATAATAGTTATCTGTAAGCTCTTGTGGCATATTATTATAAAGCTTAGTCATTTCTGATTTTTTGCCCATAATTAATATTCTGCCAAAAGTTTTATCCTCATTAAAATCATCGTAATTTATAATTTGCAGGGGAAGTTTTGAAATTTTGGCGTCAATCTTTGTGTAAATATTTGTCTTAATATGCCTACTATAAAAGCTTTCATGGTCCATAGCAGATATTTGGACGTTATAAGATTTTAATAAATCGTCTATGATTTTTAAATCAATAGGTTTTTGGTAGGTTCCGGAAATAGGTTGGTGGGTGTAGTTATCAAAAATATATGATCCATTTTGGCAAACGGTAAAATTGCCCTCCTGATTTAAATTTAGTTTATTAACTAGTTCTTTCATACCTGAGTACGGTCTACCAGATGCCAAGGCTATGTGAACACCATGATCTCTAGCCTTATCTATAGCTTTAATATTTGCCTTTGTTAGTCTTTTTAGTGGAGTAACCAAGGTGCCATCCACATCAATGGTAATTAATTTTATCATAAAATTATTATATTATATTATTTGGTTTAGTAAATATTAAATGATTATTAGTTAAAAGTTAAACTACTATTCTATACAAAAAAAATAAGTTAAATGAATACCATTTCCCGAAATGATGTCAGAGTAAAGATGGCTAAATAATCGCCTGTTAAAAGTTATTTTTATTTTTTTAGAATAAATGTTTGACAACGATTTGCAAACGATTTATAATGTACATAGAGATACAAAAGAAATATAGTTATACAAAAATATAGTTATAAGAAATTAACGATTTGTATCCGTATTTGTAAAATTATAGGAGGATTATTATGATTATAGGTGTACCTACAGAGATTAAAAACAATGAAAGTCGTGTTTCAGCAACACCAGGTGCTGTATCTGAATTTGTAAAAAACAATCACGAAGTTTATGTACAAAAAGGTGCAGGAATAAATTCTGGTATTACTGATGATGAATACATTGAAGCTGGAGCAAAGATCCTAGACACAGCTGAAGAAGTTTGGGACAAAGCTGAAATGATCTATAAGGTAAAAGAACCAATTGAAAGTGAATATAAATACTTCAAAGAAGGTCAAATCATTTATACATACCTTCACTTATCAGCTGATCCAGAATTAACAAAAAATTTAGTAGACAAAAAAGTAACAGGTGTTGCATTTGAAACAGTTCAAAAAGGACGTTTACTTCCACTTCTAAGACCAATGAGTGAAGTAGCTGGTAGAATGGCTGTTCAAGAAGGTGCAAAATTCCTATTAAAAACAAATGGTGGTAAAGGTAAATTATTAAACGGTGTTCCTGGAGTGGCTCCAGCATACGTTGTAGTTATCGGTGCAGGTAATGTAGGATCTGCTGCTACACAAATAGCAGTTGGTATGGGTGCAAGAGTTAAAGTTCTTGATGTAAATATCGATGCACTTGCAAGACTTGAAGATGTTTATGGATCAAAAATTGAAACAGAATATTCTAACCCATTAAACATTGAAAAAGCAGTTAAAGATGCTGACTTAGTTGTTTCTACAGTACTAATCCCAGGACGTAAAGCTCCACAATTAGTAAAAGAATACATGGTTGAAGAAATGGAACCAGGTTCAGTTATAGTTGACGTTGCTATCGACCAAGGTGGATCAACAGACTTAACAAAAGGTCACCCAACAACACACGATGACCCAGTTTTCGTTGCTCACGATGTAATCCACTACTCAGTAGCTAACATGCCAGGAGCAGCAGCACTTACATCAACATATGCACTATCAAATGCAACAACAAAATACGGTGTACAAATCGCAAACTTAGGTGTTCTTGAAGCAGCTAAAAAATTCCCAGAACTAATCCCAGGAATTAACACACATGATGGTGCAGTAACACTTGAAGGTGTAGCTGAAGACCTTGGTTACGAATATAAAGATCTTGGATTAAACTAAGAATAAATTGAACTAGAAAATTAGCATTTTAAAAGACACGCTTAGTCGTGTCTTTTGTGCTAAATACATATAAACAAAAAATTAACGAAATTTTTATTGGAGGAATTATGCAAACGTTTATCAACGTTGTGGGTTCACTAAGTGATTTCTTATGGGGCATACCTATGATAATAGTAATGTTACTTGGTGGATCATTCTTAATTTATAGAACACGAGCGTGGGTTTTTAAAAATTTTGGCTATATTTGGTCTAATACATTTGGAAAAATATTTAAAAAATCTGAAGCAACTACAGCTGGTGAGAAATCGATTTCACCAGTCCAAGCCGTATCTACAGCCCTTGCTGGAACTATAGGAGCAGGAAATATAGTTGGTGTTGCTACAGCTATAAAACTAGGTGGACCTGGGGCTATATTTTGGCTATGGATTGCCGCTTTAGTAAATATGACTACAAAATTTGCAGAAATCACTCTTGCAGTTGCTACTCGTGAAAAAAATGAAAAAGACGAATTTTCTGGTGGACCTATGTACTACCTAGAAAACGGTCTAAATATGAGATGGCTAGCTATTATGTTCTCAGTTTTTGGAGCGATAGCGATTTTAGGAACAGGTTCTTTAGTACAATCAAATGCTATGGCAAACTCAATTAATACTATTACTGGTATTGACCTTAGAATAATTGGGGTTGTAATTATGATCCTTATGGTCATTATTATTATAGGTGGTATTAAAAGAATAGGTGCATTTGCAGAAAAAATTGTACCATTAATGAGTGTTTTGTATTTAGGTGCAACTATTGTTATACTAGTTATTTATAGAAGACAATTAGGATCTGCACTTGGATTTATAGTTACTGATGCATTTAAGCCTACTGCAGCAGTTGGTGGATTTGCAGGTGCTACAGTACTTATGACTATCCGTCATGGACTTGCTCGTGGTATTTTCTCAAATGAAGCAGGACTTGGTTCAGCACCTATGGCCCATGCAGCAGCTCATACTGATCACCCAGTACGTCAAGGTATGTGGGGAGCTATAGAGGTATTTGTTTCTTCAATCCTTATTTGTACTATGACAGCACTTGTAATTATTTGTTCAGGATTATGGTCAGATGCAAATGTGGATGCTAATAGATTAACAGCAGCATCTTTTGAAAAAGCATTGCCAGTTGGTGGTGAAATGATAGTAAGTTTAGGACTTATGTTTTTTGCTTTTACAACTCTAGTTTCTTGGTATTACTATGGTGATAAATGTATATCATATATCACAAAATCAAAAACAATACGTAGTATATATAAAGCAGTATATATTATATTTTCAGTTGTAGGGTCACTCGGTGGACTAAAATTTGTTTGGTCAATCTCAGATGTGGCTAATGCTTTGATGGTAATACCAAACTTTATTGGTTTGATATTACTTTCAAAGCAATTAGTATGGCTTATCAAAGACTTTAATAAAAACTATAAAGATACAGGAAAACTCGGTAACTATAATTGGACATTTGACAATCACTGGGGAGCTGTATTTAATAAACGTAAAGTAAAAGAAACACAAGTTTTTGAACCATACGATTATGACAACTAGGGTATAATTTCCCTATGGAGCTTAATAAAAAAAGATATAGGGATTTAGATACTTATTATAAACTAAAATACAATAAAAAAATTATTAAACTCCCACTCGATGGTGGCTTTACCTGCCCTAATCGAGATGGGAGTTTGTCATTTTGTGGTTGTATTTATTGCTCAGATGATGGAGCAGGGGAATGGACTCATAAATCAGCAGGTGATATAAAAAAACAAATAGCACTTCAAAAAGATCTTTTGAGTAAAAAAGGTAGAAAAGAAGGCTATATAGCTTATTTTCAGAATTTTACAAATACCTATGGTGACATAGAAAGCATGCGTGAAATGTTTTACACTGCAATAAATCAGCCAGATATAGTAGGACTATCGATTGCTACAAGAGCTGATTGCCTGCCTAATGATGTTTTAGATTTATTAAAAGAATTAAATCAAGAAACGGACCTTACAGTTGAATTAGGTATGCAAACTGTAAATGCCAATACTTTAGAATTTATAAATCGAGGCTATGACCATAAAGTTTTTGATCAAGGAGTTGACAAACTACATAAATTAGGAATAAAAACTATTGCTCATATTATAATAGGATTGCCAAATGAAAATGAAAAGGATTATCTAAATAATATTGATTATATAAATAAGAAAAACATTTGGGGAATTAAAATTCATAATTTATATATTGAAAATAATACTTATTTAAAATATTACTATGAAAAAAATAATATTGATTATAAAATGAGTAAAGACGACTATGCAAAGATAGTTGTAGGTATGCTTAGAAAGCTTAATCCAAATGTAGTTATAAATAGATTGACAGGAGATGGGATAAATCAAAATATTGCTTATCCAGAATGGTCAAAAAATAAGGGGGCAGTATTATCTACAATTGATAAGATTATGAAAGATAATAATTATCAGCAAGGTGATTTATACTAAAAAAATTAGAAGAACTCTTACTTATAAATAAAAATTAAAAGTAAGAGTTTTTTTATGATTATATATTTAGGTAAACCTAAAAAAGTACTTTACAATACAGGAATAATATATTATAATATCCTTAAAACAAATAAAGGAGATTAAAATGTTAAAAAAAATAATGATTACTATACTCACACTATTGAGTATTACAAGCTGTTCAAGCAATAATAACGATAATAAGCCACAAGAAGAAGCTAATACAAATAAAACTAGTGTTAGCGAAAGTACTGATCAAAAAAAGACAATTACTGTTACAACTACATTTTTAGCTGATATGGTAAATGAATTGATTGGAGATAAAGCAAATGTTGAATTAATTATACCTGCTGGTGGAGATCCACATATCTATGAAGCAAAACCAGAAGATTATACAAAAATTACAGATGCTGACTTAGTTTTATACCATGGTCTACATTTTGAAGGAAAAATGATGGATGCTTTAGAAAACTCAGGATATGCTGTAACATCAACTTTTAGTAAGGATAAAATTGGCGAAATGGATGAAGATGGGAAAACAATAGAGGATCCACACTTTTGGTTTGATATAGATTTATATAAAGAAGCCTTTAAAAACACTGCTGATAAATTAAAAGAACTTTATGCTGATGACGATGAAATGATAAAAGTAATCGATAAGAATTATGAGAGATATGCAAAAGAACTTGATGACTTAGATCAATATATAAAAGATAAATTAGATCAATTACCAGATGAGCAAAAATATTTAATTACACCACATGATGCCTTTAATTATTTTTCTAGAAGATATGATATAAAAGTAATGGCACCCCAAGGAGTAACAACTGAATCAGAAGTTTCAAATAAAGATCTAGAAGATACAGCACAATTTATAGCTGATCATAAGATAAAAGCAGTATTTGCCGAATCTACTACAAACCCAGAAAGAATGGAAAAATTAGCTGATATTGTAAAATCAAAAGGATTTGAAACAAAAGTTGTTGGTGGAGATGGTGAAGAATTATTTTCTGATTCATTAGCAGAAAAAGGAAAAGATGGAGATAACTATATAGACATGTATAAACACAATATAGATCTTATAGTTGATAATCTAAAGTAGGAAAATATGCAAGCTGCCATTGAAGTAAAAAATCTGAATGTATCTTATGGAAAGAACAAGGTTCTTGATGATATTTTTTTACAAATCCCACTAAATTCAAGAACTGCAATAATTGGTGCCAATGGTGCGGGTAAATCTACTTTTATAAAAGCTGTATTAGGACTTATCAAAAAAGATAAGGGAGAAGTAAAAATTTTAGGCAAAACTATAAAGAATGCAAAAAATGATATAGCTTATGTACCTCAAAAAGATTCGGTAAATTGGAATTTTCCAGCAACTGTATATGATGTAGTTATGATGGGGCGCTATCCATATATGAAAACTTTTGGAAAAGCTAATAAAAAAGATGATGATATAGTTGAAAATTCCCTGGTTGAAATGGGAATATCTGATTTAAAAGATAGGCAAATTAATAATTTATCAGGAGGACAAAAACAAAGAGTATTTTTAGCACGTGCACTTGCCCAAGATGTTTCGCTATATATACTTGATGAACCTCTAACAGGTGTAGATATAAAAACTGAAGATATTATAGCAGATGAATTCAAAAAATTACAAGACTTGGGTAAGACCATTCTTGCAGTTCACCATAATATCTATACTTTAGATAAGTATTTTGATAATTTAGTTGTTTTAAATAGAAACATAAAATATAGTGGTAGTCTTTATGTAGATAATTTAGAAAAAGAAATAAATAAAGGTTTTAGAGACTGATTATGATAAGTTTAATAAAATTATATTCATTCCAAATAGTTGTAATAGGTACAATTTTGCTAGCAATAACTTCAGCTCTTGTTGGAACACTGAATGTATATAAAAACCAAGCGCTAATTGGAGATGCTCTAGGTCATTCTACTTTGCCGGGAATTGTCTTAGCTTTTATGCTCACAAGTCAAAGAAATCCACTTATTTTGTTATTAGGAGCTATGGCAACAGCTTCCTTAAGCTATTATTTGATAGAATATTCAAATAAAAATTCTAATATTGAGCCAGATGCAAATATGGCGATATATTTATCAGGATTTTTTGGATTGGGATTAGTCTTAAAATCTTTTATCCAAGGAAATCCTAGTTATGCTAATGCTAGCAAGGCTGGTCTTGATAAATATATTTTTGGTCAAGCTGCTTATTTACAGAAAAATGATATTACTTTGATATTTATTGTTTTTATAATATGCCTTGGAATAATTACATTTTTTTATAGGGATATAAAATGCTATTTATTTGATAGCGAACTTGCTAATCTAATAGGCGTTAATACCAAACGATTAGATCATCTGATATTATTTATGACTATTTTGGTCATAGGCGTTGGGATTAAAGCAGTTGGAGTTATTTTAATTTCGTCTTTACTAATTATTCCTATAATAACAGCCAGCAAGCTAAGTAATAATTTCTTAGGTGTTCTTGGTATATCAGCTTTACTTTCAGCAATAGCATCAATAACTGGAAGTGCAATTTCAACCTTATACCAAGGATTTTCTACAGGACCAACTATAATTATTGTCCAAGGACTTCTAGCATTATTTGTAATATTGGCTCAAAAATTAAGCAAAGGAGGTCATAAAATATGACTTCATCACTTATAGTTTTGATATTAACAGCTATTTCTTGTTCACTACTAGGTGTTTTTCTTATTCTAAGAAAAATATCTATGCTAACAGATGCCATCAGTCATACGGTTTTACTTGGAATAGTTTTAACGTTCTTCTTAGTGCCAGATTTATCATCTCCATTATTGATAGTTGGAGCGGCGGCTATGGGACTTTTAACTGTACTTTTAGTAGAAACCATAGGAAAAAAAGGAATAAGCAAATATGATGATGCGATAGGAATGGTATTCCCAATCTTATTTTCTATAGCAATCATTTTGATAAGCAAATTTTTTAGAAATGTTCATCTGGATACAGACATGGTTTTATTAGGAGAAGTTTTATTTTCATCCCTAGTAAAAATAAACATTTTTGGATATCAGATACCAAAAGCGATTTTTAATGAAATAATTTTACTGTTTGTAATATTAGTATTTATACTCTCCCAATATAGAAAATTAAAAATTTCAACCTTTGATCCGGAATTTGCTTACTTAATAGGCATATCTACAACGGCAATTTTTTATAGCCTAATGACGCTTACTTCCTTATCTGCAGTAGTATCATTTAATAGTGTTGGTGCTATACTCGTAGTATCATTTTTTATAGGACCAAGCGCTGAAGCCTTGCTTTTTACAAATACTCTAAAACAAACACTTATTTTTGCAAGCCTAATAGCAAGTATAAATTCGATTATAGGATTTTTTCTTGCAATAAAATTAAATGTTTCCATAGCAGGATTTGTTGCAAGCGTAAATATGGTAGCCTATCTAGTTCTATTACTTATAAAGAAGTATACTAGACTTAAGAAAGTAGAAGTAGATAAGGACATAAATATAAATGGCAACGACAAATCCACAAAAAGACGAATATCTAATTACAATATTTAAATTGATGGGTGAAGGAGAAAAGGTGACCAATAAATCAATAAGTACCCACCTTGGTCTGGCACCCTCATCTGTAACTGAAATGTTAAAAAAATTGAAAAAAGATGGACTTGTAACAAACAAAAAAGATAATACTCTCACTGAAGAAGGCATCAAGTATACAAAAAAACTACTCTCAAAGCATCGACTATGGGAATACTTTTTGGAAAAAGAATTGAAATTTTCACGGAAAGAAGTTCATCCAATAGCTAGTAGTTTGCAATCGGTAACAAATGAAGATCTTCTAAATAAATTAAATGCCTATTTAGGGTATCCTGATTATTGCCCTCACGGATCAATAATTTTTATAAATAATGAAGAAACTTCAAAAGATTTCATAAAAATGAGTCAAGCAACACCTGGAAGAGCATATATAATTAGAAGAATTAGAGATGATAATGAATTATTAACCTATTGTGAAAATATGAAAATAAGTATAGGCGATAAAATAAAATTTTTAGACTTTGATAGCTTTGACGATACAGCTATTATAAACTATGGAAAAGAAGAAAAAAGAATTTCACCAAAAGCCTGTAAGGATATTTATTTAAAAGAAATAGAATAACCATAAATTTAGGCAGCAGAAAGTATAAGTGCTGCCTATTTTAAAGTATAATTTTATTAAATAAATATAATTACAAAAATATAAGGAGGTATTTATGGAAAGAAAATTAGATGAAAAATACTATGTAAATAGTTTTGATGAAGAAAGTGGTATATACAACAAAAAAGATCATATACTTTTATTAGTTATAGATGAGCAACCAAGACTAATGAATGCCTTAGAAAATGGGGAAAATACAGTTTTAAATACTATCACATTAATAGAAGCTTCCCAAAAATACCAAATACCCGTACTTGCAACAGAACAATATCCAAAAGGTTTAGGAAATACAGATGAGAGAATTTTAGCAAAATTAGATAAAAATAATATTTACGAAAAAACAATCTTTGATGCAGCCACAGCAGAAGTTCTAGACTTTATAGAAAAAAATAATATCAAAAAAGTAGTAATTGCTGGTGCAGAAGCCCATATATGTGTTTATCAAACAACGAGAAGTCTCTTAAATCTAGGAATAAACGTATTTTTACCAAAAGATGCTTTAGCAAGCTTTAAAGAAAGTCAAAAAGAAGAAGCCTTAAAAACTTTAAGAGAAATGGGAGCAGTAAGAACAGAAACAGAAACCCTATTATTTGACCTAGCAAGAGATTCCAAAGATCCAAACTTTAAATTTATTTCTGGATTGATTAAGGATATGAGAGATAGATAAGAAGGTGGTGTTGCAGAATAGGTAAATCTATTCTGCTCATTACCTTTTTTCGTGTATATTGGTATCAAGCCATTAAATTCTGTATCTTTCTTTAATATGAAAATGAATTTATCCACATTTTTCATAAAAATAGGCTCAATTAATACAGCTAAGATTTTTAATATTTTTTTTCTTAAGCAGCTTTGTATTTTATGAGTTCTAAATTCTTGTTTTCTATTTTGGATGCCAGTTTATTTAGGTTTAGTGCCATTGATAAGAGGCATATTTCACTTATTATATTTGATTTTCCTCTATGGTGGAATCTGTTGTATTTTAGTCCTGATTTTATTTTGGAAAATGCTCCTTCGGCTTGGATTGATCTATTTATTCTTTCTTCTATTCCTTGGTCTGAGCTTATATTTTCTAAGGATTCTTTCCTATATTTTTGAAAGATTTCTGCTATGTAGATTCCTTTGGTCTTCTGACCATCTTTGTTCCAGTTAAAGCATCTGTATACTTTGCTGGTTGTTGTGTATCCGCTTTTTCTTTTTCTGTATCTATCAGTGCACCTTATGAATTCTTTGCCTTCTTTTGATATGTATTTGTCTGATGTTTTATCATATCTTAGACTATTTCTGAATTCTTCTTTTTTATACTTTCTAGTTTTTAATTGTTCGTAGTTGGATGGTTTTATGTATGATAAGAGCTTGTTTTCTGCAAGAAAAACATAATTTTCTTCGCTTTCATATCCTGAATCTGCTACTATCTTGTTTAGTTTGTCGGGGTGGTTTTTGAGTAATTTATTTAGAAATGGTTTTAAGGTGTACATATCGGATGGATGGTGGGATACATTTTCTCCTATGATGAAGCCTGAGGAACTTGCTAGTTGGATGTTGTAGGCTGGTTTTAATTGACCATTTTTCATATGATCTTCTTTCATTCTCATGAAGGTTGCATCATGGTCTGTTTTTGAGTAGGAGTTTCTGTGCTCTCCCATTATTTCTATATGTTTTTGATAGCTTTCTAGTTTGTTCTTCCAATCTTTGAGCTTTTCATAGTCTCGTTGGAGTTGGTGTTTTCTTTTTCCTTGTCCATGTACAAAGTTTATTTTATTTTCTGTACATTCTGTACTTATCTGATTGAATGCTATTCTTACTACTGCTAATACCTGTGATGGTGTTAGTTCTCTATTTAAATTAAAGTGCTTTATTATTTTTACTCTTAGTTTCTTTTGCCATTTTTCAATGCTTCCTCGCCACACGAAACTATATCTATTGGCGTAGGCTTCTATTTTTGTTCCATCTATGTAGATGCTTGATAAGTCTATTTGATTTTCTTCTATTAGTATTTGAATCATTTGGTTTAACAAGTTTGGTGCTAGTTCTACGATTTTTTGTCTAAATCTGTTTATTGTACTATGATCTGGTGGATTTTCTCCATCTAAAAGGTATTTTATCCTCAAATCATATTTGCATGATTTTTCTATATTTCTTGATGAGAATATTCCTTCTGAGTAGCAAAATATTATTATTTGTAGCATTGTTACTGGGTTTACTGTAGGTTTTCTTCCTAATGATGAGTAGACTTTTTTTATTTCAGATAAATCCATCCTTTCGATTATATTTTTTACAAGCCTTAACTTAACATCATCTTTGACATATATTTCAGTGTCAAAATTCATTTTTAATTGAATAGTATCATTAACTAGCGTAAAATTAGTTAATGATGATGTATTTTTAACGGTTTTCATAAATACATTGTATCAGAAAAAGACGAGGATTTCAGTTTCCTCGTCTTTTTTCTATATTAGGACTTTTGCAACAGCCCCATTTTTCAAAAGTCATTTTAACTTCTCCACCAGACTTAGTATTTTCTTTGTAATTACTAATTTCAAGCCTACCATTATTGTTTTTTACAAGCTCATCTACAATTATAAGTCCATGTCCGTGGTTCATTTTATCATCTTTGGTAGTTAGGTTTTTTTGGGGACCCTTGTCTAGGATTTCTTTTGTAAATCCTTCTCCATTATCTTTTACGCTTATGGTATAGAAATCATTCTGATCCTCAAATGATAAGTATACGTTGCTATCCTTAGGGTTATGTTCACAGGCGTTTACAATTATATTTTGCAAGGCCCTTGCTATATCTTCCTTATTTAATTTTATGTCCGTCGCATCATTATTTGTAATTACAAGCTCTATTTTTTCGGTGTTCGTTATGGTTCTCGCAAGCTCAATCCAATAGTCAATTACATTTTCGTTTACCACTTGTGACTTATAGGTCATATTTTTTGAAAAAGTATTAAGTTTTTTAATGTATATTTCTAAGCGGTCTATACCAGTTTCTAAACCATTTATATATTCAATTTGGCTAGAGTTGCTTTCTTCTTTTAATAATTCTGTATTACCTTTTATGAGGGTAATGGGTGTGCGGATGTCGTGGGTTATTGATTCTATTAAGTTTTTTTGATTTTTTTCTGTTTGCCATTGATCATGTAAGGATTTTTTTAAATCTCTAGCCATTATATCAAGAGAGTCTAGGACTCCTTGGATTTCTATATATTTAGAGTTTTTTCTATCATAGTCCAAATTCATATTCCTAATATTTTCATTACTTGTAGCTATTAAATTGATTTCAGACTTGATTATCCTTTGTGTTTTTCTAATAAGAAAAATAAAGCCCATAAGCCATATTATAAAGAAAAAGAAAAGATATAAAAGTTCTACATTTTTAAATTTGTTATAAAGTTTTTCTGAGGCAAGGATGGGGGAGACTTGGTAGGCTAATATCAAGTTTTTATCCTTATAAGTTAACTTTTTAAAGTATTTGGCATATATAATAGAATTCGTATATGATATCCCAGTATTTTCCGCATTTTTCACATGATTTTGATATTTTTGATCGATAGTATTCTCTACCTCTTGACCATCCTTATAATATTTATAGTCATAGTAATAAGGAATATCTGCAGGGTTAAAATCATCCTTTTTTAAAAGTTCTTCTACCTTAAATATATTTACTTCAGCATGGTTAGCTGGATAAATAAAGTTGCTATTTACTAGGATATTAAAAAGAATTGCAAAAAATATAAGTACAAATGCTGAATAAATTATCTCTAATATTGCATATTTACTTATTAATGAGCCTAAAGATTTTCTATTTCCCATTTGTATCCTACTCCCCAGATTGTTTTTATAGGGTTAACTTTGTATTTTCCAAATTTATTTCTAATTAGCTTTATACGTTCGGTTATGGAAGTTTGACTATCACCTTCAGCATCATAACCGTATACCAATGTATAAATATTTTCCTTGGTAAAAACTTGGCCCTTATTTTTTAATAGTAGCTTACATATGTCATACTCGCTTTTTGTTAGCTTTATTTCGCTTTCCTTAAAGTAAAAATTTGCTGCTAACAAATCACAAGATATAGGATAATCTAACAAACGCTGGTGCTTTTCTCTTTTTTCACGTCTAAGATGTGCCGCTACCCTTGCGCGAAGTTCATTTATTGAAAATGGTTTTGTTATATAATCATCTGCGCCAAGGGCAAAGCCTTCTAGCTTATCATTTTCAAAATCTTTGGCTGTTAGAAGGATAATAGGGACATCAATCATATCCCTATATTTTTCTAAAAACTGAAAACCATCCATTTTTGGCATCATTATATCGAGGATAATTAGGTTAAACTCTGTAAAAATATTGGGATTAATGGATGAAACATCATTACAAACTTCTACTTCATATTCTTTTTTTAAGGTATTTTTTATCAAATTTGTAAGATCTTTATCATCATCGATAAGTAAGATTTTCATTTAATCCTCCGTTTTTGAGTATACATCCCATTTATTAAACCAGTTTGCTACAACAATTAGAAAAATAATACTAATAACTATCCCAAGGCCAATAAATTTTAGGCAAACTTTTAAATATACTACCCCATGGACTAGTAAATATATTAATTTTATAGGCCAAACAAAGGGCAAAAATTTCCAAATCAAAGCTCCAAGTCCAGTTGTACCCAGCAAAATTGCTGCAAGCGTTAGAAAAATTCCTAGTATAATTGTTCCACTTTGGCCATACTTTAAATTTAAATATTGGTAGATTGGAATAAGGGGAATGCTTGTAAAAAATACTAGGACCATTAAAATCAAAAATTCACCTGCGTTTATAGCTTTGTTTTTAAAAATCATCCAAATTCCTAGAAAAATAATACTTGCTATTAAAATAATTAAAGCATACAAAAGACCAATTAGCAAAAATTTTGCCACAAGGGTCTTTTTGCGGCTTATGCCAAATTTTATGTCATTGGTATAAAAACTCGCATTTTTATCTGCTTCGTAAAGCATGGGTACAAAAAAGCTTAAGGAAAAAGTTGCTAAAATAGCAAAAGTTTCAAAAAAAGCATATATTTCTACACCATCGAAGCTATTTGGCCCTAGTATATAAATAGAAAATGCTAGGGCATATAATATTGGGGCAAGAAATAAAAACCACCTTATGGGCTGCCTTTTTGTTCTTAACCAGTTAGATTTAATTATATTAAGCATTTTCCTTATCCTTTCTATTTATAGATAAAACCATAAACAAAATGTAAACACCAAGACTCAGTATGATTCCTAAAGTTATTACACTTTTATCCCATAGGGGTGAATTTATGTCTAAAAATGTTCCGTTTGGGTGCACTCCTACAATTGGTGCTAGCATCCTTAAACTATAAGACCAAGGATAAAATTTCCACAAATCTTCTGCAGCTGGGATTGGGGCTATGATTGATAAAATAAAATTTAATATTAGCACTATAAAGTTTTTCTTAGTTAAGCTCATTATAAAAAATGAAAATCCTACTAGTGGCAAGGACCCAATGAATAAAACTACTCCTGCCTTTAAAAGCATAACAAAACTTGTATTTTCTTTTAATATAAAATTAGCAATTAGATAAATTATAAGTATTGATACCATAACTATTACAAAAACTTCTATAAGTACTAAAAAAGATTTGATAAGTTTTATCTTTTTTCTATCTAAACCCATACTTTTTTGTAAATTTAACTGACTTTGCTTTTCTTTTGCTAATATATTTGTAACAAGTAGGCTAATTACTATTGGTAATATTAATAGAGGAAACCAGTTAAAAGCTGTTGCTAGTAAATAGCTGTGTCCCTCAGAATTAGGGGTCATTAACATATTCATTAGTAGATTAAATACTATAAAAATTATGGGTGTTAGTAAAAGTATTTTTGCATTTGCAGATCTTTTTTCTTTTAAAATTTCAGCTTTTAAAATATTTACCATATTAAAAACCTTCTTTCTTGATAATATCCATAAATAAATTTTCCAAGTGATCGCTGCCCTTATTATTTTCCCCTTCATAGGCTAATTTTCCGTTTACGAGGATACCAACTTTATCGGCAACTTGGTCAATTTCGCTTAAGATGTGACTAGAGATAAGAACTGTAATTCCATCATTTGTAAAAGATTTTATAAGTTCTCTAAGCTCTGCTATGCCCACTGGATCAAGACCATTGGTTGGCTCATCTAGGATTAAAAGTTTGGGATTATTAATAAGGGCCATAGCTATTCCTAATCTTTGCTTCATACCTAGAGAAAATTCGCGAGCTAATTTGTTGCCCGTATTAGTAAGACCTACTGTTTTTAAGACCTCATTAATTTTATTTTCATCAATGTTTAATAAAGTTGTCAATACTTGTAAATTTTCATAGGCGGTTAGGTTTGGATAAATAGCTGGATTTTCAATAATTGCTCCTATTTCAAATAAGTCTTTTTGATTAATAGGATGCTCCTTGTAGAAAATCTCACCAGAACTTGGTTTTATTATTTGAGTAATGAGTTTTAACAAAGTTGATTTGCCAGCGCCATTTGGGCCTAAAAGTCCATAAACTTTCCCTTCTTCAATATTAATTGATACCTTATCTAATACTTTAAAATCTTTATATGTTTTACTTAAATCTTTACTTTCTATTATATTTTTCATATTTCCCTCCATTTTATATTCTTGATTATAAATGTAAAAAATAACTAAATTATAACTTTAATTATTCCTACTTTTTTGCTTGTATTTAGTTCGGGAAAAGGGGTAAAATATAATTGTTACTTATATAAAAAAAATATTTATTTCATAAATAAATTTCAGATATAGATTTAAGGAGAATGACGTTTTATGAATTTACATATGGGACTTGATGTTGGGTCTACTACTGTAAAAATTGTCATTACAGATGAAAATTTTAATACCCTCTATCAAGTATATAGAAGACATAAATCAGATGTTAAAGAAACTGTAAAAACAGTCCTCAATGAAGCTTTTGATGAGTTTAAGGACGATTATATAACTATAAATGTAACTGGTTCTGGTGGAATGTTCCTTGAAAAATATATGGGAATAAATTTTGTTCAAGAAGTAATTGCAGAAACTGCAGCGATTAGAAAATTTTTGCCGGAAACAGATGTTGTTATTGAACTAGGAGGTGAAGATTCTAAGATTACTTACCTATCTGGTTCGGTTGAACAAAGAATGAACTCAATTTGTGCAGGTGGTACTGGGGCTTTTATAGACCAAATGGCAGCACTTTTAGATACTGATGCATCTGGTTTAAATGAATTAAGTAAAAACTACAAAAAAATATATCCAATTGCATCTCGCTGTGGAGTATTTGCAAAAACTGATATTCAAGCATTGATGAACCAAGGTGCAAGTCGTGAAGATATTGCAATTTCGGTATTTCAATCGGTAGTTAACCAAACTATTTCAAATCTTGCTTGTGGTCGTCCAATTCGTGGTAATGTTACATTTTTGGGTGGACCACTTCACTTTTTACCAGCACTTCGCAATAGATTT
This sequence comes from Anaerococcus octavius, assembly GCF_900445265.1. GTDB lineage: Bacteria > Bacillota > Clostridia > Tissierellales > Peptoniphilaceae > Anaerococcus > Anaerococcus octavius. The sequence continues at coordinate 1,362,224 of NZ_UFTA01000002.1, read as the reverse complement.
GTTGAAACTTTAGGGGAAGATGGTAATACTTTCACAACACCAGAAGATGCGCAACTTTATGTTGCTAAGGGTGCAGCTATACTTTCTGCTGAAAAAGAAAATTTTGTTCTTTACAGCGATTTGATAAAAGAATTAGAAAAAGAAGCACCTGAAGATATGGAGATGACGAAAAAACTCGAACCTCTATTTACTAGCAAAGAAGAGTACGAAGACTTTGTCAAAGATCATAAAACAGATGGTGTAGTTTACGAAGATATAGCAAATTATAAGGGTCCGATATATGTAGGTATTGATGCTGGTTCCACTACTAGCAAAATGGTGTGGATTACAGAAGATGGACATATTCTTCATGAAGATTATAGGATGAATCTGGGACGCCCACTAGAAGTTGTTATAAATATGCTAAAAGAAGCCTATGCAAAGAAAAATCCTAAGGCTTATATAGCTTCCTCTGGTATCTGTGGATATGGAGAGGATTTTATAAAAAATGCCTTACATGTTGATAATGGTGAGGTTGAAACCATTGCCCACTACCGTGCAGCTAAATATTTTAATCCAGATGTAGATTTTATTCTGGATATTGGTGGTCAAGATATGAAGGCAATGCATATAAGAGATGGGATAATAGATTCTATTCAGCTAAATGAAGCTTGTTCTTCAGGATGTGGTTCATTTTTATCTACCTTTGCAGCAAGTGTAGGAATGTCAGCAGCAGAATTTCAAGAAAAAGCTCTACTTTCAAAAGAACCAGCAGATTTAGGTAGCCGTTGTACAGTTTTTATGAACTCAAAGGTAAAACAAGCTCAAAAAGAAGGTTCAGAAGTTGCTGATATAGCAGCAGGACTTTGCTACTCAGTAATTAAAAATGCTATTCAAAAAGTAATCAAAGTCCGTGATCCAAAGTCACTTGGTGATAATATCGTAGTTCAAGGTGGTACATTTTATGGAGATGCTATCTTAAGAGCTTTTGAAAATATAACTGGAAGGAAGACAACTCGACCAGAAATTGCAGGCCTTATGGGTGCTATGGGTATGGCTCTTATTTCTCGAGATAATTCTACTGGGCAATCAACTTTATCTGATATTTCAGAACTAGAAAACTTTACTTATAAACAAAAAAATGCAAGATGTGGTTTGTGCACCAACAACTGTGCTCTAATAATCAATGTTTTCCCAGATGGCACCCGTTATGTAACAGGTAACCGTTGTGAGCGAGGAGCTGGCGTCAAAAAAGAAGAAACCATGGCTGATTTAAATATGTATAAATTTAAAAATAAGCTACTTTTCGACAGGAAAACATTGGGAGATACAGCTCGTATGGGAAAAGTTGCCTTGCCACGTGTTTTAAATATGTATGAAGATTATCCATTCTGGCACAAATTCTTTACTTCTTTAGGATTTGATGTAGTTTTATCAGGTAAATCTGATAGAAAAATGTATGAAAAAGGAATATCTTCTATTTCTTCAGAAACTGCTTGTTATCCAGCAAAACTTGCCCATGGTCATATAGAGGACTTGGCAAGCCGTGATGATATAGATTTAATATTCTATCCTGCAATTTTTTATGAATACAAACAATTTGATAAAGCTCAAAACCACATGAACTGTCCAGTTGTAAGTGGCTATCCAGATGTAATTAATAACAACGTTGAAAGTTTACAAGGTAAAAAATATATGAATCCTTATTTATCCCTTGAAAACGAAAAGGTAATTACTGATAGACTTATAGAAGAGTTTGAAGGATATGAACACAATGGATACAAATTAAGCAAAAAAGAAATTAGAAATGCAGCATCACAAGCTTGGAGAATACAACAATCCTACCATGATCAAATAAGAATCCGTGGTAAGGAAATAATTGATTATGTAAATAGCAAAAGCTTAAATGCAATTGTCTTAGCTGGTCGTCCATATCATATAGATCCAGAAGTGAACCACGGTATACCAGAACTAATAGAAGGAATGAAAATACCAGTTATCTCTGAAGATGCAGTTGCTTATAATATAGAAGATGTGGATACAAAAGTAAGAGTTCTCGACCAATGGTCATATCATGCTAGACTTTATCGTGCAGCAGAATACGTGGCAAACAATCCAAACCTACAACTAATTCAGCTAAACTCTTTTGGTTGTGGGTTAGATGCTGTAACAACTGACCAAGTACAAGATTTACTAGAAGCTAATGGAAAAATCTATACACTTTTAAAAATAGATGAAGTTTCAAATCTTGGTGCTATAAAAATTAGAATTAGATCCCTACTTCAAGCCTTAAATCAAAAGAAAATGGAAGGTATCGTCTTTAAAAAAGACTTGGACCGCCTAGATTATTCTACACCAGAATTTACTAAAAAAATGGTAGAGGAAGGATATACAATTTTAGCGCCACAAATGGCTAGAGAACATTTTAGAATACTAGGACCTGTTTTCCATCATTATGGTATGAATGTAGAATTTTTAGATACTGTAAATGATAAAGTCCTAGATCAAGGGTTAAAATATGTAAATAACGACTCATGTTATCCATCAATAACTGTTGTAGGTCAATTTATGGAAGCTGTCAATTCTGGAAGATATGATACAGATAAACTTGCTATTGTGATGACCCAAACAGGTGGTGCATGTCGTGCAAGTAACTATGTGGGCTATATTAGAAAAGGATTAAGAGATGCTGGATATCCAGATATTCCAGTAATAGCCTTATCTGCTCAAGGAATAGAGACAAATGCAGGTTTTGACCTTAAGAAGCCATCAACTATACCTTTTCTAAAAAGAGGATTTAGAGCAATTATATTTGGTGATCTAATTAATAGAGTTGCCAATGCAACAAGACCTTATGAAGTAGAGAAGGGTGCTACAGATAGCTTAAAAGAAGCTTGGATAGAAAGACTACAAGCACAAGCTCCTACTATGAGTGATAGGGAATATAAAAAATGTGTAAAAGAAATAGTAAAAGATTTTGATAATATACCAGTAAAAGATATAAAAATACCAAAAGCAGGTATAGTAGGAGAAATCCTTGTCAAATTCTTGCCAGAAGCAAACAATAACTTGCAAAAAGTTCTAGAGGCAGAAGGTGCAGAAGTTATCTTGCCAGATCTCACAGATTTCTTTATGTATTGTATGAAAAATTCTGAATTAAAAGCTGACTTATATGGCAAGAGCAAAATGAATGCTACAATTGGGAAAATTGGTATAAATATTGTAGAACAATACAGAAAGCCAGTTAGAAAAGCATTAAGAGAATCAAAAAGATTTAATGAACCAGAATACATCGATCAAATTGTAGAATACGCCGATACTGTAACAAGCCTTGGTAATCAAGCTGGTGAGGGATGGTTACTTGCTGGTGAAATGGTAGAGCTGATTCACGCTGGTGCACCAAATATTGTCTGTATCCAACCATTCGGTTGCTTACCAAACCATATTACAGGTAAGGGTGTTATGAAAAAAATAAGAGAAGAATATCCTGAAGCTAACATTGTAGCTATAGATTACGATCCAGGTGCTAGTGAGGTAAATCAAATAAACCGTGTTAAGCTAATGATGAGTCAGGCTCGTGATACCCTAAAACAAAAAGAATTACAAAAAATAGAAAATTAGGAGAAAAAATGTTAAACGAAAAATTTTATGAAGTTATAAACCACGAAGGTAGTGTATCCATCACTTCTTGGACAGAAAAGGGTGCACACGTAACCTGTACATGGAATACTTACCTACAAGTTATAGAAGATAATAAAATACTAATACCAGCAGCGGGTATGACTTCTACGGAAAGTGATTTGAAAGAAAATAATGAAGTTATTCTAACAATGGCTGCAAGAGAAGTAGAAGGATTTAACGGATATCAAGGAACAGGTTTTAGGATAAGTGGAACTGCTGAGTTTTTAGATGAAGGCGAGTACTTTGATAAAGTACATGAAAAATATCCTTTTGCTAATAGAGCGTTAGTAGTAGATGTAAAAGATGCTAAGCAATTATTGTAGATAAAATAAATATATAAACTTTAGGGTGTTAGGAAAATTTCTAACACCTTTTTTTATGTAAACTAAGAAATAGGTTTTATAAAAATATTTATTAATTTAATTTTATTGCTATAATCTTACAATTAATATAATTAACTCATTAATTTTAAAATTTAAAACTTATCTCTTGATGGTATAATAGTTTTAATAAGAGAAGAGGTTTTATGAAAGCAAAAAGATTTTTTTTAGGATTACTTGTTGTTATTGTAGGATTTTTTGGGACAAAATTTATCTTAGATAGGTTAAATACAAACGAAAAAGAGCAAAACTACAAGGACATACCAAATTATGATGACAATGCCGTAAAGACAGCCGACGGAGAATATTTAATTCTATTAGTTGGAGTTGACAAAAATGGAGATGATGATAACAACACGGACTTTACCCGTACAGACACCATTATGCTTTTAAAAGCAAATACAAAAACAGGGAAAATGGATCTTTTGAGTATACCAAGAGATAGTAGGATAAAAATCCGTGACAAATTTGATAAGGTAAACCATGCCCACGCCTTTGGTGGTATAGAATTAACCATGCAAACCTTGAGAAGTTTTTTAGGCCTAGATATAGATTATTATGTGCAAATAAATTACCAAGCCTTAATAAATATTGTAGATGCCTTAGGCGGAGTAGACTATGACGTTCCAGAAGGAATTACTATTGACAAAGGCAAAGTTCAAATCAAACCAGGACCAAACCACCTAGATGGTAATGAAGTAATGTGGTATTTAAGAACTAGAAATATTTATAATAATGGAGATATTGGTAGGGTAAACACCCAACAAGGTTTTGTAAAAGCCATGGTAGATGAAATGGTCAAAAAATCTAAAAATATGAATATGATGACCTTTATTAGTAACTACCTAAAATATGTAAAAACAAATCTGCCAGTGACAGCCATTATGGATTTAGCAGGAAATATAAATAATTTTTCTTCAGATAAAATGGATACACACATAGTGCCAGGTATGGAACAAACTATAGATGGTACAAGTTATTATATTCCAGACTATGAAAAAACTTGGCAAATCGTAGATGAATACTATTCAAGCTTTAAATTAGAAAACTGGAAAAAAGAAGATTCTGGATATATGGAATACCAAAATTTCAATGAAATAAAAGACGAATCAAGCAATCGAGGTATAGAAGAAGAAAATAAAAAAGAAGAAGAAAAAATACAGGAAAATGTAAACTTGCCTCAAACAAGAACAATTGAACAAGAAGATACAAGCAAAGTACAAAATCAAAATGTAAATTATAATCAGAATGTAAACTACAATCAAAATCAAAGCCAGAATCAGAATCCAAATCCAAATGACCAGGTAGATATGAACCAAGGTCAAGATATGCTAGATGAGTCCTTAAAAGAAGTGCCAGACGAGGAGAATACTGATGAATAGTCAAAGACGTGAAAGAAAAGATGCCCATATAGAAAATTATTTAAGAAGCAAATCAAAAGAATCTACTCTTTTAGATAATGTTTATATAGAGCATAACGCAATTTCTGACGTTTCTCTTGATGAAATTGATACTAGCATAGAATTTATGGATAAAAAAATATCTATGCCACTAATGATCGATGCTATGACAGGCGGTGGATCTGTATCAATAAGCATAAATGAAGATTTATCTTCTATTTGTGAATCTTTAAATATACCTATGGCAGTAGGAAGTGAATCTATTGCCCTAAGCGAGGAAGACTCACGAGAATCTTTTGAACTTGTCAAATACAAGGAAAATTTATTTAGAATAGGGAATTTAGGTTTTGAACGTGAATACGAAGATTTTATATTTGCAAGGGACTTAATAGATGCTAATGCCATGCAAGTTCATTTAAACCTTGCTCAAGAGTTAGTTATGAAAGAAGGAGACAACTCTTATTATTCGTCCTTAGAATTAATTGAAAAATTAGTAAATGACTTTGATTATCCGATAATTGTAAAAGAAACAGGATCAGGAATTTCAAAGCCAGTTGCAAAAAAATTGATTGATGTTGGGGTTAAATATATAGATGTTGCCGGCAAAGGTGGCACAAATTTTATAGAAATTGAAGACTTAAGAGATTTTGAAGTAGACTATTCAGATCTTTATAATTGGGGAATACCAACTGCAAAATCAATTATAGATATAAGAAGCATTTCGGATGATACTTTTATAATAGCATCTGGTGGTGTAAGAACTGCTATGGATCTTGCAAAATCAATTATAATCGGTGCTGATATGGCAGCTATGACAGGAGAAGTTTTAAACTATCTATTACATGGTGGTTATGATGCCTGTGAAAGTTTTCTTAAAGAAATAAATTTAAAATTAAAAATAATTATGGCCCTCCTAGGAGTAAGAAATATAGATGAGCTAAAAAATGTAGACTATAAGCTAACAGGAGAGCTAAAAGAACTTATAGAAGGCTAGCTTTTGCTAGTCCTTTTTTTTATAAAATATTGCAATTTTAGAAGATTTATTAGATAATTGAGTTGGGAAAAAGAAAGGCGGGAATTATGCTTGCGAACGATATTATAATTGCCTTAAGCTTTGTGCTGGCAGTTATTTCTGTAATCTCGATTCTTTTTACAGATAAAAAGGTCTTTTTTGGGATACTATCACTATTATTATTTGGGTTTTTTTATTATCAAAATACCATTTACAATGTAGCTGATAATATGACCATAATAACCTTTGTAATGGGTATTACCTTGCTAGCTCTTGAGATTTTTATTCCAAGCTTTGGAGTAATAGGCATAGCTGGGGTAATCCTTACTATATATTCTGTAATGGATAGTTTTTCTGATAACCAAATGGGCATATTAGTATTAATAGTAAGTGCTCTAGCTATAGTACTTACTGTTACTATTTATGTAAAACTAGGTTTTGATAGGTCTTTATTTGATAGGATGATTTTAACAAATACAAACTCGTCAACTAGAGGCTACAATAGCAAGATTAGCCACAGTGACTTAATCGGCAAGTTAGGAATTAGCAAAACAATCCTAAGACCAACTGGAAAAATTGAGATTGATGGGAGAACATATGATGCAAAATCCGAAAGTGATTTTATACAAAAGGATAGGAAAGTTTCAGTGAATGACATAAAAGATGGTCATATAATTGTAAAGGAGATCAAATGAGTAATTTTATAGTACCAGCAATAGTAATAATAGTTTTAATAGTATTTTTCACCATGGTTCCAGTAGGTCTTTGGATAACAGCAAGATTTTCTGGCGTTAATATATCTATGGGATCCCTTGTAGCAATGAGATTTAGAAGACTAAATCCTAGTTTAATAGTAAATGCTCTTATAAAATCTCATCAAGCAGGTCTTGAAATTAGAACTGAAGATTTAGAAAGCCATTATCTTGCAGGAGGTAATATAAATCAGGTTGTAGATGCCTTAATAGCAGCAGAAAGAGCTAATATAGAATTAACATTTGAACAAGCAGCAGCAATAGATCTTGCTGGGCGTAATGTATTTGAAGCAGTCCAAGTTTCTGTAACACCCAAAGTGATCAACACACCAGTTATAGCAGCAGTTGCTAAAAACGGTATTGAAGTAAAAGTAATTGCAAAGGTTACAGTAAGGGCAAATATCGATCGCTTAGTAGGAGGTGCAGGCGAAGAAACAATTATTGCCCGCGTTGGTGAAGGTATTGTAACAACTGTAGGTTCTGCCGATTCCCATGCCCAAGTTTTAGAAAATCCAGACAACATTTCCCAAACTGTTTTACTTAAAGGTTTAGATTCTGGAACAGCTTATGAAATATTATCAATAGATATAGCTGATGTAGATGTTGGACGAAATGTTGGGGCAGAACTTCAACGTGACCAAGCAGAAGCAGATAAAAATATTGCCCAAGCTAAGGCAGAAGAACGTCGTGCTCAAGCTATAGCACTAGAACAAGAAAACAAAGCAAAAGTAGTAGAAGCAGAAGCAAGAATTCCAGAAGCAATCGCAGATGCCTTTGAAAGTGGAAATCTAGGTATAATGGACTATTACAATATGAAAAACATCAATGCAGATACAAAAATGCGCGAAAGCTTATCGGATGTAGATGCTGGTGATTTTGATGTTTAGAAATAAAAAGCAAAAAAATATTAATAAGTATAAGTCATTTGAACAATGGGCAAATGAAACTTTGCAGAATATTGAAAATATGGAAGAAGAACAGCAAGAAAAAAATTCGAAAACTACCTATGAATCAAACTCAGATAAGAAAGCTTTCGGAAAATTTTCTGATAATAAAGATGTTAAAGAAATACCTCAAAGATCTAATTCTAAAAATATAAGTCAAATAGATAGTAGATCTCATGAAGGAAAGGCAAGTTCTAGAGGAAGTATTGAAGGTAAACCTATAATGGGAGATGAAGGTGACCCAGTAAATTCAGATTTAAGAAGAAGACTTCAAGAAAAAAAGTCGAAAGAACTTAGAGAAAAAAGACAAAAAAAAGAATATAAAAATGATGTTAATTATAAGAGGAAAAATGCAAAAAAAGCTGAAAAACATGAACAAATTTCCTCTTATAAAAACACATTAAAAAACAAAGAAAGCTTTAGAAGAGCCATTATTATGTCAGAGATCCTAGCCCCTCCTTTGGCTAAAAGAAAAAAAATATAAAAAAGGTATAATAAATACACAAAAAACAATCGGAGGGATTGATATTAATAGAACTATACAAATTGAAAATCCAAATAATATAAGAATTTTATTTGGAAACTTTGATAAAAATAGAAAATATATAGAAGAACGTTTTAATACAAAAATAAAAGTAAAAGAAGACGGTCTTGAAGTGAGCGGCGAAGGAGTAAATACAGAGTTTGCCAAAGAGCTTATTATTGAACTTTTAAATGAAATTGATAAAAACGACAGCCTTGAATTTCAAAAAATAAAATACTACGCAGATATGCTAGAACGTGAAAATAAAGATGTGATAAAACAAGCTTTAGATGATGCCATAATCACCGCTGCCACTGGAAAACCAATCAAACCAAAAACCTTAGGTCAACAATCTTACATTGAAAAGATAAAAAATAATGATGTGGTTTTTGGTATTGGACCTGCAGGTACAGGTAAAACTTATCTAGCTGTTGCTATGGCAGTTAGAGCCTTTAAGCAAGGTGAGGTAAATAGGATTATCCTAACTCGTCCTGCGGTAGAAGCTGGGGAAAGCTTAGGATTTTTACCGGGCGATTTACAAGACAAAGTAGATCCATATTTGCGTCCTTTATACGACGGGCTTTTTGAAATATTAGGTTTTGAAACCTACCAAGGCCTAGTAGAAAAAGGAATGATAGAAGTAGCTCCTTTAGCTTATATGAGAGGTCGTACTTTAGATAATGCCTTTGTAATCCTAGATGAGGCACAAAATACAACAAGTGAACAAATGAAGATGTTCCTAACCCGTTTAGGTTATGGGTCAAAGGCTATTATTACTGGAGATAAAACTCAAGTAGATTTGCCACGTGGCAAAAATAGCGGTCTAAAAACTGCTGAGCGTATTTTAAAAAATGTTAATGGTATAGGATTTCAAAATTTCTCATCAATAGATGTAGTAAGGCATCCGCTTGTTCAAAGAATAATAGATGCATATGATAAAGAAGATGCTAGAAAAGAAGCTGATAGAAAAGCAAAAGAAAAAAATAAAGAAGACTAAGGAACATGTATGAATCTCATAATAGCAAATCAAACAGATCAAAAAATTGATATGGATGATAAATTAAAAAGCGTTGTAAAAACAGTCCTAGAAACAGAAGGACTGTCTTTTGACTACGAAGTTTCCGTTACTTTTGTAAATAAAGATGAGATTCACAAGCTTAATAAAGAATTTAGGAATGTAGATAGGCCAACTGATGTCCTATCTTTTCCTATGGATGAGGACTTTTTTATAGAAGGTGTGGATACTATGCTTGGAGATATTGTAATATGCATGGATGTAGCAAGAGAGCAAGCAAAAGATTTTGGACATTCCATAGATCGAGAAATAATGTACCTTACAGCTCATTCTATGCTTCATTTACTAGGATATGACCATATGGAAGATGATGAAAAATCTCAGATGAGAGCTCGCGAAAAAGAAGTTATGAAGATACTTGGAGTCTTTAAAAATGACTGAAAACAATGAGAAAGAAGTCCTCAAAGCAGAAATAAAAAAAGAAATTCTAGAAGAATGGAAAAAAGAGGAAGAACGTAAAGAAAAGGCCAGGAAAAAACTAAATGACCGAAACTTTGAAAAAGAAGAGCTTTCTTATGGACAAAAATTTTTAAAAGGCTTTGATTATGCCTATGAAGGTTTAGTATGGGCAATAAATCATGAGAAAAATATGAAGTTTCATATGCTAGCTCTAGCAATACTATTAGTAGCTTCCTTGTTTTTTAACTTATCTAGGGTAGAAATGATTACCTTAGTATTTGCAGTTTGCTTTGTTTTGGGATTTGAGTTATTAAATACATCCTTGGAACAAGCTGTAAACTTAGCTAGTGGGGGCAAGTATTCTCCATTTGCTAAAGCTAGTAAAGACTTGGCTGCAGCGGCTGTATTTATTTCAGCCTTGAATGCTCTTTTTGTGGCCTACTTGATATTTTTTGATAAATTTATCGATATTTATAATTCAGTAATTGTTAGAATAACCAGGCAACCATCGCATTTAACAGTTACTACCATTTCCTTAGTAATCGTAGTTACAATATTTTTAAAAGGTGTATTTTATGAAGGTCACGGTACAGCCTTTAAGGGTGGCTTTGTGAGTGGTCATACATCACTTTCTTTTTGTATAGCAACTATTGGCATTATGTTAAGTGATGAGCCTTTAGTAAAGTTACTATTTTTGTTACTGGCTTTAATAGTTGCAGAAAGTAGATATGAGGCTAATATCCATTCCATACCAGAAATAATTAGAGGAGCCATACTTGGAATGTCCATGGCAATGGCCATATTTGGGATATTTTCATGAATGAGATAGAATATTTAATTGATATAGCTTTAAAAAATAAAAATAACTCCTATTCTCCTTATTCAAATTTCAAGGTCTCCTGCGTAGTAAAAACAAAATCAGGAGCTATTTATAAGGGAGTAAATATTGAAAATGCAGCATATTCTCCAAGCCTTTGTGCTGAACGATCAGCATTGAGCTCTGCAATAAGTGAGGGAGAAAGAGAGTTTTTATACATAGTAATCACTGGCGATAGCCATGATACTTTCCCTTGTGGGGTATGCAGGCAATTTATAAGAGAATTTGCCGATGATAAAACCAAGATTATAATAGCAAACAGTATAGATGACTATCAAATATTTACTATAGAAGATTTATTACCTCACAGTTTTTCAAATAAGGATTTAGAAAATAGATGAAATCAGGATTTATATCAGTAGTTGGCAGGGCTAATGTTGGGAAATCAACTTTAATGGAAAAGATTTTAAAAGAAAAAATTTCTATTATTTCCAATAAACCCCAAACTACCAGAGATAAAATACAAATAATATATAATGATAACGACAGCCAGATAATATTTATCGACACACCAGGCATACAAACACCACAAAATAAGCTTCAAGAAAAACTTTTTGAATTTAGTGAAGAGTCATTAAAAGAATCTGATATTGTTACATTCGTGGTGGATAATTCTCTTGAAATAGGCAGACTAGATAATAAAATAATTGAAATGCTAAAAGTTATAAACGTTCCAAAAATTTTACTAATAAATAAAATAGATTTATTAAATCAATACGAGTACCAACAAATCAAGCAAAAATATGAAGATATGGATATGTTTGATGATATTATTGGGATTTCAGCTTTAGCAAATGATAATATCGATCAATATATAGAAAGAATTAAAGAAATGCTTGATGAAGGTCCAGCCTATTATGATAGAGATATGATAACCGATAAGTCAGAAAGATTTATAGTTTCTGAAATTATACGTGAAAAAGCTTTAAATAACCTAAGTGCAGAAGTCCCACATGGTATTGCGGTTCGCATAGACAATTTTAAACAAAGAGAAAATAAAAACTTGATAGATATAGATGCTACAATCATTGTTGAAAAAAATTCTCATAAAGAAATTGTAATTGGCAAGGCTGGCTCTATGGTCAAAAAAATTGGTATGGACTCACGAAAAGAAATAGAAAAATTTCTTGATAGCAAGGTCAATTTAAAGCTTTGGGTAAAAGTTGAAAAAGACTGGCGTAAAAAAGAAAAATTGGTGGATAGGTTTGGCTACAAATGATCTTTCAGATGTAACAGGCTTTGTACTAAGAGAGTTTCAATACAAAGAAACAAGTAAAATAATAGAAGTATTTACCAAAGATTTAGGTAGGATTTCAATTATTGCCAAGGGTGCTACTGGCAAAAAAAGTAAAAATTTATCAGTCACCCAAAGATTTGTAAAAGCATCCTATAGCCTTTACAGATCTGGTAAAGATTTTTATGGTATAAAAGAAGCTAGCCTTATAAAATCTTACTCAAAATCCAATAAAAGCTTTGATATTATTTTATATAAGTCTTCTATTGCTGATTTGCTTTTAAGAACACTCGATCAAATCCAAATAGAAACTGTATATAGATTAGTTGAAAATACTTTTGAAGCTTTTGAAAATGCAAGTAGTAATCAAATAAATATTTTTTTGGCATTTTTATTAAAATACATTTCATTTTCAGGTTTTAAACCTAATTTGAGTACTTGCGGAGTTTGCGGTAAAAAAGTAAGTGGTAATGAAGTTTTATTTTCACAAAGTCAGTCCTCTTTAATTTGTGAGCAGGATAAATATATCATAAAAGATAAAACTTATCTAAACAAAGAAGAATTTGCCTATTTAAAGGCACTCTTATATACAAAATCGGAAGATTTAGAATATTTGATTTTACCTAAAAATTATAGTAAAATTACAAGATTAATCATAGATTACACCCTAGATAAGTTAGAGATTAATAGATTTTCATCTATAGAATGGGTGTTAAAAAACACTAATGAAAGGAATTAGTATGTATTTTGAAGATTTAATACTAACTTTAGAAGATTACTGGAAAGAACAGGGATGTTCTGTAATGTTTTCTTATGATACAGAAAAGGGTGCTGGAACTATGAATCCTCACACTTTTTTGAGAGCTTTGGGGCCAGAACCATGGTCTGTTGTATATGTTGAGCCATCTCGCCGTCCAGCAGATGGTCGTTACGGAGAAAATCCAAATAGGCTATACCAACACCACCAGTTACAAGTTTTATTAAAACCAAGTCCTGATAATATCCAAGATTTATATTTAAAATGCTTGGAAAGAATTGGTATAAATCCCAAAGAGCACGATATTCGTTTTGTAGAAGATAACTGGGAATCACCAACTCTTGGAGCATGGGGGCTTGGTTGGGAAGTTTGGCTTGATGGTATGGAAATCACACAATTTACTTACTTCCAACAAGTAGGAGGAATAAACTGTGAAATTGAAAGTGGAGAAATAACCATAGGTCTTGAAAGAATTTGTATGTATCTTCAAGATGTAGACAATGTTTATGATATCAAATGGTCAGAAAATTTGACTTATGGAGATGTATTTAAACTTGCAGAATATGAAAACTCAAAATATTCTTTTGAAGATGCTGATAATGAAGTTTTAATGAGCTTATTTGATGTTTACGAAAAAGAAGCAAACAGACTTATTGACCTAGACTTAGTTTACCCAGCCTATGACAATGTTTTAAAAACTAGCCACGCATTTAATACTCTTGACGCCAAAGGTGCGATTTCTGTATCAGAACGTAGTCATTATATAAAAAGAGTACGTGATGTAAGTTCAAGAGTGGCTGAAAAACACTTAGCGAAAAGAGAAGAGCAAGGATACCCTCTTCTAAGAAAGGATAATGATGAGTAGATACTTATTAGAAATCGGTGTAGAAGAGATACCTTCAGATTATATTCAGGCAACCAAAAATCAATTAAAAGAAAAATTTCAAAAATTAGTTGATGAAAACAAGCTAACAGTAGATGAGATTAGAGTTGAATCGACACCTAGAAGATTTGCAGTATTTTTAGAAAATATAAATGCTAGTAACTCCGATTCACTTATCTCTGTAAAAGGACCAAGTGCTGCCATAGCTTATGATGAAAATGGCAATCCAAACAAGCCACTTCTTGGATTTTTAAAAGGTCAAGGGGCTGAAGTTTCTGATGTAGTTATAAAAGACTACAATGGCAGTGATTATGTATATATAGAAAAAAAAGAAGAATCAAAATCAGTTGCCCAAGTTTTAAAGGAAAATGTATATGATTTAGTAAAATCAATAAATTTTAAAAGATCTATGCGTTGGGGTGGTAAATCCATCCGTTGGGCAAGACCTATTAGATACTTTGTTTCTATCCTTGATGATAAGATATTAGAATTTGATGCAGAAGGCATTACAGTTTCAAATGTAACTCGTGGTCACAGAACTCTTGGTGAAGATAAAATTGTAATTGATTCAATAGACAATTATGAAAAATTACTAAGAGATAACTATGTAATCCTATCTTACAAAGACCGTCGTGATACCATTATCCGTGGCTTAAATAAAATTAATATGGAAAAAGGTGGGGAATATATGCACGATGAAGACTTACTTGATGAAGTAATAAATATCGTGGAATACCCTACTGTTCTTGCTGGAGATATTGATACAAAATATTTAGAATTACCAAAAGAAGTTATTATAACTCCTATGAAAGACCACCAAAGATATTTCCCGGTTTTAGATGAGAATGAAAACTTACTACCATATTTTCTATTAGTAAGAAATGGTGATGATAATCACGGAGAAAATGTAGTTTTAGGTAACAAAAAAGTTTTAGTAGCAAGACTAGAAGATGCAAAGTTCTTCTATGAAATTGATACAGCGAAAGATTTAGAAGAATATGTAGAAGAATTAAGAAATCTAACATTTTTCGAAGGTCTTGGATCTATGTATCAAAAAACTCAAAGATTAGTTGATTTAAGTGCAAAATACCAACAAGAATTAAACCTAGGCGAGGATATAAAAGAAGATCTTAAACGTGCAGCCTATCTTTCAAAAGCAGATTTAGTTACTAAAATGGTAATTGAATTTACAGAACTTCAAGGAACTATGGGTAAGATTTATGCCCTAAATTCTAAGGAAAATGAAAGAGTAGCCAATGCTATAGAAGAACAATATATGCCAACTTCAGCAGGTGGAGATCTTCCTAAAACTATTACAGGTATAGTTTTATCTATTGCTGATAAAATTGATTCTATAGTAGGACTCTATGCTATAGGAAAATATGTAACGGGTAGCCAAGATCCATTTGGCTTACGTAGGCAAGCCTTAGGACTTATTAATATAATATTAGAAAATAATATTGACGTAGACCTAAAAGATTTAATAAACGACTCATTAATAGTTTATACAGAAGAAAATGAACTGCCATTTGACTATGATCAAACTATGGCAAAAACTATAGAATTTATCAAAGATAGACTTAAAAATATGTTAATTGATGATGAATTTAGATATGATATTGTAAATTCTGTAATAAACAGTGAGCAAGCAAATATTCTTAGGATTTATCAAAGAGTTAAGGCTACAAGTGAATTCGTAGAAGAAAATGAAGATGCCTTAAGCTATTTTAATAGGATAAATAATCTAGCTAAAGAAAATAATTTGACTGAAATAGATAGCAACTTATTAGAAAACGAACTAGAAAATAAATTCTATGAGCAAATAACAAGTATAGAAAATAGAGCTTTCCAATCTAGCGAAGATTATAAACAAGAATTAAAAAATGTAGCAGATACTGCAATTGTGGGTAATGATTATTTAGACAATACTATGATAAATGTAGAAGATGAAGCGGTAAAAAATAATAGACTAGCAATGCTAAATAACTTATCACAAAGAATTAAAAAAGTATTTGATATAAATCAAATAGTAAAATAAGGAAAAAGTATGGATGAAGCATTAACTATAGTTATAATCAGCGACTCTACTGGGGAAACCGCTCAAACATATCTAAAGTCAGTTACAACCCAGTTTCCTAATCTAAAAACAAAGATAAAAAGAAGACCAGATGTTACAACAAAAGAAGAAATTGATGAGATTTTTGAAAGCGTACCTGAGTATTCTGTTATAGTGCCAACTATGGCTGATAAAGATTTGGCTGATGACATTTGCAATAAAGCAGAAAAAAGAAATATAGAAGTGCTAGCAATCCTAGAAGAAGGTATAAATACTTTTGAGAAAGTTACTGGCCAAAAAGCAGTTAGGCAAGTAGGTCTAACTCGTGCTCTTTCTAAAGATTATTTTAGAAGGATTGAGGCCATAGAATTCGCTATCCAATACGATGATGGTAAAGATCCAAAAGGATTTTTAAAATCAGATATTGTTTTACTAGGAGTAAGCAGAACCAGCAAAACTCCTACTACTATGATTCTTGCAACAAAAAATTACAAAGTAAGCAATTTGCCACTAGTGCCAGAATCTAGACTTCCAAAAGAAATTTTTGAAGTAGACCCAGATAGGATAATTGGATTAATAATTGATCCGGAAAAACTAGTAAATATTAGACAGGATCGCTCGAAAGAACTAGGACTAATAGGTGAATCTGTATATTTTAGAAAAAATCGTATCCAAACAGAATTAGAATATGCAAAAGAAGTCTATAAAGACCTAGATTGCAAGGTAATAGACGTAACAAACAATACCATAGAGCAAACAGCCACACAAATAGTAGAATACTATAAATCCAAATTTGATGAAGAAATATAAAAAGGGAGAGAAGATGAGTTTAAACAAAATTATTGTCCTAAATTTTGGAGGACAAACCGATCAACTTATCGTAAGAAGAGTGCGAGAACTAGGGGTGTATGCAGAGCTTCATCCATGCGATGTTGATATAGATAGCCTAGACTTAGAAGATTTAGCTGGAATTATCCTTACAGGTGGACCACAATCAGTAAATGATAAAAATTCTTTAAGAGCAGATAGCAAAATATTTGAACTAGGAGTGCCAATTCTAGGAATTTGCTATGGCTTACAATATATTAATAACTACTATGGCGGAGAAATAGAAACACCAAAAAATGGAGAATACGGTAAGACTCCATTACTAGTAGATAACAAAAGTGAAATATTTAAAAACCTACCACAAGAATCTACAATTTGGATGAATCATAGAGATAGAGTAAGCAAACTTGCAGATGGATTTAAGAAAACTGCTTGGACATTAAACTGTCCAGTAGCAGGTATGGAAAATAAAGAAAAAAATATCTACGCAGTACAATTTCACCCAGAAGTAGTCCACTCAGAATACGGTAAAGAAATGCTAGAAAGCTTTGTTATAGATATTTGCCATGCAAAAAAAACATGGAAGATGGATGACTTTGCAGATAAAATCATAGCAGAAATCAAAGAAAAGTACGCTGGGGAAAAAATGATATGTGCCTTATCAGGCGGAGTAGATTCATCTGTAGCAGCAACTATAGTATCAAAAGCTATAGGAGATAATCTTCAATGTATTTTTGTAGATCATGGTTTACTACGTAAAAACGAAGCAGATGAAGTTATGGAAACTTATAAAAATTTAGGACTTAAAGTCAAAAAAGTAGACGCAAGTGCCGAATTTTTAGAAAAACTAAAAGGTGTTGATGATCCAGAAACAAAAAGAAAAATTATTGGTAACCACTTTGTAGAAGTATTTGAAAGAGAAGCCAAAGAATTTGGAGAAGCAAAATACCTAGTTCAAGGAACAATATATCCAGATGTAATAGAATCAGGAAAAGATAAGTCAAGCGTGATAAAATCTCACCACAACGTAGGCGGTTTGCCAGAAGATATGCTCTTCGAAGGCCTAGTAGAGCCATTAAGAGATCTTTTCAAAGACGAAGTAAGAGCTCTAGGTGAATCCATAGGAGTACCACATGATATGGTATGGCGTCAACCATTCCCAGGGCCAGGTCTTGCCATAAGAGTTATAGGAGATATTACAGAAGAAAAACTAGAGACAGTGCGAGAAACAGACGCAATACTTAGAGAAGAAATAAAAAGTCATGGGTTAAATGAAGATATCTGGCAATACTTCACAGTATGGACCCCTATCAAAACTGTAGGTGTAAAAGGTGATGCCAGAGTATATGATAACGTCATTGCAATAAGAGCAGTAGAAACAACAGACGCAATGAGTGTAGAAGCAGCAGAATTACCATTCGAACTACTACAAACACTATCAAGTAGAATGATAAACGAAGTTGCTGGAGTTGGTAGAGTAGTGTATGATATTACATCAAAACCACCTGGAACTATTGAATGGGAATAATATACTAACTTAATTTGAATGGGGAACTCCAATTTTCAACGGTTTTAAAAGTATAAATTAATGAAATTAAGTTAAAATTAATATAGTTCCCTTCCAAAACCCTGCCAAATAATTAGGTTACAAAATAAAAATGAAAAAATCGAAGATTTTAACTATGGCGCCTTTTGTTATTTTACAAATATGAGTATAATCGCCTACTCATTTTGTCAAATATCAAAGGGCGCCCTATCTTTATATAGATAATCTGTAGGTCGTAGGCAAGTGTTAACCGAAAAAATATCTGTAATGAAACGTAATGGAATAATAAATAAAGCGTGTTATATTTTATCTCATAGTGCTTTATTTTGTATGAAATGAAGTGGAATGAAGGAGATTTTTGAATTAACTCTTGCCGTATAATCCACGTTATAATTAAAAGATTAGAGAGTAGTTTTTTATATTGTAGGATTATTTTAACCGAAGATTTTGTAATGAAATGAAATTTAGATATAATTGAACACCATTAGATCTATTAAAATATTCTAATAATAGCATAATGTAGTGTAGTGGAAAAATTTGAATTAAAATAATCCGTAGGGATAAATCAGATAAATGAAATTAATACCGCAGAAAAAATTTTTCAACTATTTTGAATATTTAATGAAAAAATCGGAAGATTTTATCCTTTTTAAAGATTTATTTAACATTAGGGCGGGAAATTATTTATACTCGAATGCTTATCAAGAAGGAATTACACCGTATATAACAGCTTCAAATAAAAATAATGGAATAAACAGCAGAATAGATTTAAAACCAGAATTTAGTAAGAATTCTATCACTACAGAAAAAATTAATTGCACAGTATTTTATCAAGCTGAAAATTATTGTGCTTCAAGTGACATTAATATTTTTAATCCTAAATTTAAATTTAATTATAAAATTGGTTTATTTATAGCAACAGTTATAAACTTTAATGAGAATTTCAGATGGAATTATGGCCGACAATGTAGGGTTGGTGATTCTAATAAAATAAAAATAAAGTTACCAATTAAAGGAAATGAGTTAGGCCCAGTTATTAATATTGATAAATTATATCATAGAGAAGGATATATTCCAGATTTTGAATTTATGGAAAATTATATAGATTCACTTCCGTACGGGGATCTATTGGCAGAAATATTATGATAAAAAAATAAACTCGTATTTTAATATGAGTTTATTTTTAGGGGTCTTCGGAATATATAGTGGAATTACTTTCTTAATAGTTTAAAAACAACTGGTGTTTAAATTGGATTTTCTGGTGGGATGTTAGGACAATCAATAGTATTATATAAAAGCATCAATCACATACGAGTGATACGTTGGAGAAAAATAAAATAGTCCAATTTACTTGACCGCGTACTATGGTACACGGTTTATAATATTCATGGGGGTGAAATAAGATGATTTACCGTATTAGTGAGTTTGCAGAAAAATGTGGCGTTAATAAAGAAACGATTAGATATTACGAGCGAAAAAATTTACTACAAGAACCTCACCGAACGGAAGCTGGTTATAGGATATATTCATATGATGACGTTAAGCGTGTTGGGTTTATTAAACGAATACAGGAACTTGGATTTTCTTTAAACGAGATTTATAAATTACTTGGTGTTGTAGATAAAGATGAAGTTCGTTGTCAAGATATGTTCGAATTTGTTTCTAAAAAACAAATGGAAATTCAAAAACAAATAGAGGATTTAAAACGAATTGAAACTATGTTAGACGACTTAAAACAACGATGTCCAGATGAAAAGCAATTACATTCGTGTCCAATAATAGAAACATTAACATGAGAGATTAACGAAAGGGGATTTATTATGAATAAATTTAAGGTAAACATTCAAGGAATGACCTGTGCGGGTTGTGAAAAACACGTTGAATCAGCACTTGAAAAGATAGGTGCTAAAAATATTGAGTCTAGTTTTCGTCGTGGTGAAGCAGTATTTGAACTACCCAATGATATTGAGGTTGAAAGTGCAATAAAGGCGATTGATGAAGCAAATTACAAAGCCAGAGAAATTGAAGAAGTATCATCACTAGAAATCGTGGCGTTAAGTAATGAAGACAATTATGACCTTCTTATTATTGGTTCTGGTGCTGCTGCCTTTTCATCGGCAATTAAAGCTATAGAATACGGTGCAAAAGTTGGAATGATTGAGCGTGGAACGGTTGGGGGAACCTGTGTGAATATTGGCTGTGTTCCGTCAAAAACTCTTCTTAGGGCAGGGGAAATCAATCATTTATCAAAAGACAATCCGTTTATAGGTTTACAAACATCCGCTGGAGAAGTGGATTTAGCTAGTTTAATCACGCAAAAGGATAAATTGGTGAGCGAACTTCGAAATCAAAAATATATGGATTTAATTGATGAATATAATTTTGATTTAATTAAAGGTGAAGCAAAATTCGTTGATGCTAGTACGGTTGAGGTCAATGGGGCAAAGTTATCTGCAAAACGCTTTTTAATTGCAACAGGTGCATCGCCTTCGTTGCCCCAAATTTCAGGACTTGAAAAAATGGACTATTTAACTAGTACAACACTTCTTGAGTTAAAGAAAATACCAAAACGATTAACTGTAATTGGCTCAGGATACATTGGAATGGAGCTTGGACAACTATTTCATCATTTAGGTTCAGAAATAACGCTTATGCAAAGAAGTGAGCGACTTTTAAAGGAGTATGATCCTGAGATTTCAGAGTCAGTTGAAAAAGCGTTAATTGAACAGGGTATAAACCTTGTCAAAGGGGCAACTTTTGAGCGTGTTGAACAAAGTGGAGAGATAAAAAAGGTTTACATAACAGTAAATGGCAGTAAAGAAGTCATTGAATCAGATCAGTTACTTGTTGCCACTGGAAGAAAACCAAATACGGATTCTTTAAATTTAAGTGCAGCAGGTGTTGAAACTGGAAAAAATAATGAAATCCTGATCAATGATTTTGGTCAAACAAGTAATGAAAAGATTTATGCAGCAGGAGATGTGACGTTAGGACCGCAATTTGTATATGTAGCAGCCTATGAAGGTGGAATTATTACTGATAATGCTATCGGTGGATTAAACAAAAAAATAGATTTATCGGTAGTTCCTGCTGTTACGTTTACGAATCCGACGGTTGCAACGGTTGGTTTAACAGAAGAACAAGCAAAAGAGAAAGGGTATGATGTGAAGACATCTGTATTACCTTTAGATGCTGTTCCAAGAGCAATTGTAAACCGTGAAACAACCGGTGTATTTAAACTAGTAGCAGATGCAGAAACACTAAAAGTATTAGGGGTTCATATTATATCTGAGAATGCAGGAGATGTCATCTATGCAGCATCATTAGCTGTTAAATTTGGCTTAACGATAGAAGATTTAACAGAAACCCTAGCACCATATTTAACAATGGCTGAAGGGCTAAAATTAGCTGCACTTACGTTCGATAAAGATGTTTCGAAATTATCTTGTTGTGCAGGCTAAGGGAACTTTTTTTACAACTCCCTATTCAAGTGAACCAGCTAATACTGTACTAAAGGTGTGCAGTAGTTTAGCAAAGTCTACAAAAGATTTCATACACTATTTTGCGATCACCCATTATATAAATGCTTTAAGGGATTTTCTAAGTACATTTGTGGTCACAAAAATAATTTAACACTGATGATTTCGACATCAAATCTATAATTGATACCTTAACACCGCAGAGTAATAAAGGATGAACAATATGTCAGACTTATTATCCCTACCAGACATTAAAACAATAGAACCACCACAAGAAAATGAAACCGATATGATGTTTAAAGTTGAAGCAGTCGGACCACCTGAACGTTGTCCTGAATGTGGTTTTGACAAGTTGTACAAACACAGTTCAAGAAATCAACTAATTATGGATTTGCCCATTCGTTTAAAGCGAGTGGGCTTACAATTGAACCGTAGACGATACAAGTGTCGTGAATGCGGATCTACCTTCTGGGAACGCCTAATATCTGTAGATGAAAAGCGTAGTATGACTAAAAGGCTTTTAAAGTCCATTCAAGAGCAATCCATGTCTAAGACCTTTGTAGAAGTCGCAGAAAGCGTTGGTGTTGACGAGAAAACTATTAGGAACGTTTTTAAGGACTATGTGGCACTCAAAGAACGTGAATACCAGTTTGAAACTCCTAAGTGGCTTGGGATAGACGAGATACATATTATCCGTAGACCTCGGCTTGTATTGACTAATATTGAACGCAGGACTATTTATGACATCAAGCCAAACCGTGACAAGGAAACAGTCATCCAACGTCTTTCAGAAATCAGTGACAAGACTTATATTGAGTACGTCACAATGGATATGTAGAAGCCTTACAAAGACGCAGTGAACACTATCCTTCCACACGCTAAAGTTGTCGTAGATAAGTTTCATGTAGTTAGAATGGCTAATCAAGCCTTAGATAACGTCAGAAAGTCTTTGAAAGCCCATATGAGCCAAAAAGAAAGACGTACCCTTATGCGTGAAAGGTTTATCCTTCTAAAGCGTAAACACGATCTAAATGAACGTGAATCATTCCTCTTAGATACTTGGTTAGGTAATCTTCCTGCTTTAAAAGAAGCCTATGAACTCAAAGAAGAGTTTTACTGGATATGGGATACTCCTGATCCAGATGAAGGTCGTCTTCGTTATAGTCAATGGAGACACCGTTGTATGTCCAGTAACTCTAAAGACGCATATAAAGACCTCGTGAGAGCCGTAGACAACTGGCATGTCGAAATCTTCAACTACTTTGATAAAAGGCTCACTAACGCTTATACGGAGTCAATTAACAGCATTATTAGGCAGGTAGAGCGAATGGGTAGAGGTTACTCGTTTGATGCCTTACGAGCCAAAATCCTTTTCAATGAGAAGCTCCATAAAAAGCGTAAGCCACGATTTAATTCAAGTGCTTTCAATAAAGCTATGTTATACGATACTTTCAATTGGTATGAAGTGAATGATCACGACATTACAGACAACTTTGGTGTCGATTTTTCCACACTTATTAAGAATTTGGAGAAGGGTGATTTATAAGCCCTTTTCAACCATGAAATCCGAATACCCATTTTTAGTTAGTAATTTTTACAAGTTTTTAAAAGAATTATTTATGCTACTGGTTCGATTATCAAAATATAGTTCATAGTTCTCGAATTCATCTAAATATGTTTGTAAGTTTATTTCTGGCATATTTTCACTCTGTTTTAATGATAAAATATATAAATGCTTCATTGTATTTTCTATATATATAGCATTTTGATATAAAAAGTTCTCATACCTATGTATAATATAAGTCTCCTCTTCGTCAAATATTTTCTCTGGAGAATCCACTTTAGTGTTTTCATGTAGATAATATGAGTTAAATCTTTTTAAGCCATTGATGATAATATCGTTGAAATATTGCCCATCAAATATATAATAATCAGACATATCAGTTTTATTCAATAGAAAATTATTAAAAAACTTATCTATCTTTCTATCTAAAAACTTAGTATCATCTACTGAATTGGTAAATTCTATAAATTCTTCTATAAACACTTCTTCTAAATCATAGTAAGAAATCATAATTGCCTCAATTAAAAATTCATCTTCAAAATCTGATAGAAACCTATCGATATAAAAGTTCATGAAGTCAAATTCTTTATTACCGTGTAAAAATTTACAATAATTAACGTAGTAGTTAGTTATTAGATGTAAGCAGTACTGAAATGAACTCATCAATAAATTTCTCTGATTATTGCTGATATCTGAATTTAAGTTTTTTTGAATGCAATCTTTAATCATATAATTAAATATATTTTTACCATAGTAAATTATTTCGTCTTCTTCTCCCCAAATAATCTCCTGATTATTTTTAAATTCTAATTTATCCACTAAAGTACATAATAAACCGTAAGGAATTAGATATTCATTATTACTTGAAGGATTATTGTTTTCAATTAAGCTTACTATGCTTCTTAGATTGGGATCTATATATTCTTGTGTAATCCTTTTTTTATCACTATCTAATTGTATATTGTTATCTTTTAAATATTTATTTATATTTTTCCTTCTGTATTTGACTCTATTACTCATGTTATTAAATAAAAATTTTAGTGTGCTTGGATACATTATACCTCCTAAATGTTATGATTTTTAAATTCAAACTAACTACTGAAATCATAACACAAATGTGCGATAATGTAAATATCATATGATAAATAAATTTTTGATATCAAAATAGGAGCTAAAATGAAAAGAAAATTTAATAACGAAAAATTAACATTGGATTACAATCTATTGATTAATAAAGCAAAATTGTATACAGAAGAAAAAATAAAATTGAATACATTTTCTAATATATGTAGTGAAATTTACTGTAACCTTGATTATCCTATGGAAATCAATGCTTCATATATACATGATTTTAAAAATGGATTAATTAATTCAATAAAGTTGAATGTTTTGCAGATAATTAGTAGTATTACATTTGCTTATTCTTATGGAGGCATTTCGTCTTGTATGACTGAGAGTAAGTTAAAGGAAATAATATCATTTACTATTAAGACTAATGAATCAATTATAAGTAATTTGGAGGAAATTTAAATGAAGAACTTATCAAAGCTAATGAATTTTAACATTGAAAAATTTTTATCTGGTAAAGATATACGTATAGTTGGTGACAGTGACTGGGTTGATTATATTGGTGGTAAGCCATCAGCACCAAAGGGAACTATTTATAAATGCGTTATAGTTCAGGATAAAACTTTATATGATGATGAAACTAGAGGGGGTAATGATGGTGAAAGTATAAATATTAAAATTCTAGGACCTAAGAAAGAATATAAGAAACTCCAGAAGATAAAATTAACTGATCCTGTAGGAAAGGTTTATGGAGATTATAGGAACCAACTTTCTGTAACAGCGGGTCAAATAGATTTTGAATAATCTATGTACACAAGGAGATATATTAGAGGACTAACGTCCTCTATCCTAATCTTAATGAATATTTTCATATTCTTTGTATTTAGAGAATTCTATAGGGGTGCGTATTATCAGTACAATTTCCATAAGTATTTACGAGTAATTAGATATAATTTATTTCTTGTTTTATCAATAATTATACTTTTTATTATCATTGTTAGATGGAGCTTAAGAAATAAATTAAATAATGGATTCAAGTACGCAATAACTCATTATTTACTTGAAAGAAAAATCAGAAGAGAACTTATAGATAGTAAATTTTATATTAAACGAGATAACTCCAGTATCATTTATCTTCCAGAAATAATAATTTCTTTTGATGATGTTAATAATCTTGATAAGGGCTATATAAAAATACAAAATTCTATTAAGTTTGATAAAAAGCTTGAGGATATAAGAATTAATGCTGCTATTCCTGGATACAAAGTTACTCAGCAATATATGTCTAATGAAGGTGATTATTATATTTTTACGATATTTTCACATAAGAATTTTGAACAAATAGAATTCTCAAATGAGGAAGATTATATACACTGGTCTAATGAAATTGAGGATGACTATAGTTATAGACTGTCTAATAACGATACTTTACCTATACATCATATGGGCATAGCAGCCCAAACTGGGGGAGGTAAAAGCTTCTTAGTTCAATCATTGATAATACAATTAAAAAATAAGAAAATAGATCATTCTATATATGTTATAGATCCAAAATCGGCGGACATATTATCATATGGTAAGAGGGAACTCGGTGAGGGTTTTTATTCTGATAAGGATGGAGCAATTGAGTTGATAGAAAAATTTTATAATGATATGAAACAAAGGCAATCTGATATGCAAGAATTTTTCGATAACCATAGGAATCTAGATTATAAAGATAATAATATGCCTGCAAAGATTCTTATAATTGATGAATATGGCGCTCTGAGAGCTTCATGGAGACTATTAGATAAGAAGCAAAGAGATAAGATAGAATCCATGCTTAATGAAATAGTTTTTATGGGACGTCAGATAGGTTTCTTTTTAGTACTTATACTTCAAAGATTTACTGCAGATACAGTCCCTAAAGAAATTACTGAGCAATTGGTAACAAGGATTGTATTAGGTGATTCGGATGATTTAACATATAGGACGTTGTTTTCACCATCTGTTAATTTTAATAAACTTAATTTGAAGCCTGGAATGGGATACTTTTCTTACCCTAACATTGCAAGTACTGATAATCCATCACTATTTGTATCGCCTTTCTGTAGGTTTTTGAAAGGTAAAGTCACTGAGGCGCGAAGCGCCGAAGTGACTTAGGAGCGTAGGTAATCTAATAGCTACGCTCCACAATTAAGTTAATAAAGTTATAATGTTTAAATTTAAACGATTGGAGTTAATTATATGTTAAATGTAGATGTAGACCAGTTTACCCTTATGTTGATACCTAAGTGTAAATTTGAATTTGATGAATGGAGAGAAGAGGTAGCTCCTAATATTATTAGTGATTTTATTAAAAGAACAAAGTTAAGAGAAGTTCTCGGAGAAATAAATGAGTCAGATCAATCATTACCAGTAGGTTATAATATAGGATTCAATGTTAATAATTCTTTGTTTTATTTTAACATTGCCTATAATGATCATATGCCAAAGATGTATGTGATAGTATATTTTAGTGGGTTTGCATGGACAACCTATGTTAAAAATTTTGAAACTTTATATGGTGAGACAATGAACATTAGAAGATTCTTCAAATTGCTAGATGTTGATTTTTATGATTATAGATTGTCAAGGATTGATAATTGTATTGATTTTATTAACGAAGGTATATCTATTAGCCAGTTAAAGAAATCAATCGAAAATGGAAGAACGGAGGTAAGATATGGAAGATACAAATAAACTTAATCTATACGATAAAATTGTAAGGGATAATAAGAATAAAAAATATCCTAAAAATCCATCTAAACTAAGTGATATATCGGTTCAGTTTGATGCAGAAACTATATACTTAGGATCTAGAAAGAGAAAATCTAACGCTCTATTTAGAATGTATGATAAAAAGAAAGAGCAATTAAGTTGAAGTATTACAGACATATAGCACAGGTTGTTGATGACTGGGTGAGGGTAGAAGTCGAATATTCTGGAGATTATGCACATCAGTTAACCGAGCAAATAAAAAACTGTCAAACAGATGAACAACTAAAAGAAATAATTCTATGCTCTATTCTATCTAGATATATGTTTTTTTATACAAAATCTAATAAGCCTCATAAAATTACAAAACTCATGATAAATGAATTGGAAAATATAAATTATATTTTAAAATTACCATCTCCACGAGATAATGATCTTGAAAAAAGTATCGATTATATAAAAAATAATAGTGGGTTATTTTCTTTATTATATAAAATAGAACAAATATATGGTAAAGAATGTGTTTTGGAGTTTTTAGACTATTTGATGAATGAATATAATAGTT
Organism: Anaerococcus octavius; assembly: GCF_900445265.1. Taxonomy (GTDB): domain Bacteria; phylum Bacillota; class Clostridia; order Tissierellales; family Peptoniphilaceae; genus Anaerococcus; species Anaerococcus octavius. The sequence goes on along the minus strand of NZ_UFTA01000002.1, from coordinate 1,334,486 downwards.
TTTATTTTCCTAATAATGATGTTCTTATTTGGATTAAAAAGCATAAAGATAGCTATTTAAAACAGAGTTTACCATGGAGAAAGGAGGATTAAGATTGAATTTTGTAACCAAGAATGAATTGATTGAAATTGGTTTTAAAGAGCATCAAGCTGTAACCATAATACAACAAGCTAAGAAAAATCTTGTAAAAGAAGGATATCCATTCTATAATAATCGTAGACTAGGTACAGTACCTATGTCATCTGTTGAAAAAATTATTGGCGTTCCCCTTGTTATAAGTAATAAGGGAGAAGAAAATGAGCAAAACTAAATATCCTTGTGTTTATAAAGATAATAAAGGAGTCATATACTATCAAGTAGAATTGGGTGTAAACAATATTTCTGGTAAGCGAATTCAGAAAAAAGGTAGGAAAGATGATAATGGAAAGTCATTTAAAAGTGCTAGAGAATGCCATGAGTACGTAGTTAAATTGAAAAATAAATTTAATGAATCTCAAGGAGTATTTGCAAGCGGTATTCAATTAAATGATTTTATTGATAAATATTTCTTACCTTATTATAAGTCGAAAGTACAAGCTTCAACATTCAAAACTAAGAGTCATGTTATAGGAATAGTTAAAGATTATTTCAATTTAACAAAAATAGATGATATCACGGTACGAAATTGTGAAGTATTTAAAGCTGATTTAATTAATAATGAAAGATATAGCAAGACATATGCATCAATGATTTATTGTTCATTCAGACAAATACTTGATTATGCTGTAACATTAGAATTTATATATGAGAATATAAGCAAAAAAACATCCTCTATACCAAAAGAAAAGATAAATGTTCCTTACTGGACTCTAGAGGAGTTTCAAAAAGTTATATCTACATTCTGCGTAAATTCATTTTATGAACATATGGGATTTGTGATGTTATGGATATATTTTAACACCGGTATTCGAGTGGGTGAGGGTCAAGCATTAACATGGGATAAAGTTAATTTTAAAGACAAGACCCTTACAATAAATTCAACCATAGATTTGAAATCCACTCGAAAATTTGAAATTAAGAATCGCACAAAAACTGATTCTGGCAATAGAATTATATCACTAGATGATTCTACAATCAATATTTTAAAGAATTGGAAGAAAGATCAAAAAAATCATAGTGTAGAAAACTTTGTAATTAGTTATTGCGATAGACCAATAGGAAGAAACACAGTCAAGAGAATTATAGATAGGCATTCCAAATTGGCAAATGTCAAGCAAATACAAGCTAAAGGTTTAAGACACTCACATGTAAGTTATCTTATTAATTATTTTAATGCAGATATATTAGTGGTTAGTAAGAGGCTAGGACATTCGAGTCCAGAGATAACTTTAAAGCATTATAGTCACTTATGGCCAAATAATGATAGAGATCTAGCTGATAAGATGACTAATATAATTCAGTATAAAACAATTGAAAAATCATTGGTAGAGTTTAAAGGCAATCAAGCCATAAATATGTAATAATCACAGATCCCTACCAAAACCCTACCAAGATCAAAATTTAATTGTAGGAATGTTGAAATTTAAGGGATATAATAATAATGGCACGATTGAATGGGAATAGATCAAAAAATTTCAGATTTAAGAATATATAAAAATATAAATTTAATTTTATTAAGTTATAATGGTCAATGATTGTCATTGACCATTTTAGTATAAATAATTAATACTTAGAGTTAAATATATTTATAGTATCATACTTGAAATAAAAGATACTGTATTATTTATAAATTCTATTATCTAATTTTAAAATTATAATTTGTATTATAGAAGAACAAAAGACAATAGCCTTATTAATTGAGGTTTATATTATAAGCAATAATTAAAATCTTTAATTAGATTTTAATAGAAATTTTGGAGAATAATTTGGAAAATAAAACTTATAAAAATGTTTTGAATACTTTATTTGGATTATTAATTATAGGTATAGGTATTTATTTCTTAGTTAAGTTAATTATAAAATTTTTTTATTGGATTAGGAGCTTTGCCTCTAACACTGAAGCAGTTATAGTAGTTGCTTTAATTACAGGAACTTTATCGCTTTTAGGTATTGTAATATCAAATATTATTGAGTATAAACAGAATACTAAAAGATATTTATATGAGAAAAAAGAAGAAGCTTATTCGGAATTTATAGAAATGGTATATAAATTACAACAGATACAGAAAGATGGAAAGATATCTGAGAAAGAGATAACAAAGGATTTAATAAGTTTTTCTCAAAAATTAACTTTATGGGGTTCGGATGAAGTGGTTAGAAAATGGATTGAAATTCGAACATCAAGCTTAAATTCTGATAGCAATTCTATAAATAATCTTTTTGTTTTAGAAGATATAATTTTTTTAATTAGAAAAGATTTAGGTCAGAAGAATAAGGGGCTTAAAAGAGGTGATATTTTAAGTTTCTTTATAAATGATATAGATAATTACCTACCAAATAGCAATTAGATTTCATAAAAAAGATAGGTTTAGACTCTGAATATGGGGTTAAACAACTATCTATATACAATAAAAATTGGAGGTATAAAATGGATATTAAAGATGTTCTACAGATAAATGATGATTTAAAAAGAAATGAAGAATTATATAATATTTTCGATGAAGAAAAAAGACTACTAAGTAAAGCTGGTCAGGTTGAGAAGATTACTACCTTACGTGAGATCTCAAAATTAATAAATAAGGATTCAAAAATATTAGATATTGGTGCTGGAACAGGTGTCTATAGCATACCTTTGGCAGAAGAAGTTTGTGAAGTGGTCGCTTTTGAGCCTGCTAGTAATAATTATAAACAACTATTTGCGAAAGCTAAAGATAAGAATTTAAAAAATATTATTGTTGAGAATAAAAGCTCGCTTGAAATGGATGATTTAGATAATAAATATTTTGATGTAGTATTGCTTTTCGGACCTATGTATCATTTATCAAATGAAAAAGATAGGATAGAAACTTTAATGCAAGCAAAGCGAGTGGTCAAAGATGATGGCTATATTTTGGTTTCATATATTAACCACGACATGGTCCCTATGACTGAAACTAAATTTGATAGCAACTTTTTTGAAAGTCCTCTTTATGTGAGTGATAAGCAAAGACTGATTAATAAACCGTTTATTTTCTTTACTTTAAATGAATGTATAAAAATGCTTGAAAAAGAAAATCTAAGTATTATTAGAAAGATAGGTTCCAGTGGATTTTCTGAAATTTTGGGTAAAAGGATTGATGAAATGAGTGAGGTATCTTACCAAAGATACCTAGATTGGCACCTAAACCATTGTGACAAGGAAGAATTACTAGGGGCTAGTAATCATTATTTATTTGTATGTAGTAAATAAATATTTTATAACTTAATTTATTGTGGTGAGGGAGTATAAAATTGTTAAAAATCATTGTATTACTAATGCTTATAATTCCAACAATCTATAATTTCACGATTCATAGAAAGAATATAATAAATGTAAAAAAGAAACCAATTTTTGGAGTCATAATTGCTATATTTGCTATTTTTGCAAGCTTGTTATGTTATAGATTAGATAATACAATTGTAGGATATGCTATAGTAGTAGCAAGTGTACTTTTAATTTACACCATATCTTTTTATCCAGGCATTAGAAAAGATGGGTTTAATGTTTTTATGGGAGGAAATCCCTTTTTAAAGTATGTAAGTTTTAAAGATTTAAGTGATCTTTCCTTAAAAGAAGATAATAATTTGAACTTAATAATAAAAGCATACGGTAGTACATATAAATCAAACCTATGCTATAGAAAATAAAGAAATGATTGTAGCAAATCTTAAAAGTAAAAATTTGAATAAAGAACTAATAATTCAGGAGTAGGTTTATGAAAAAGCAATTTAAAATCATTTTATTATTATCATTCGTGCTATTTTTATCTTCATGTGGTAATCAACCTAAAGATGATTTAAGTATTGGTCTAAATGCTGTAATTACTGAAATTGATGAAAAACAAGAAATGTTAACTGTTAAGGATAATCCAGAAGATGGGATTTTTGGAGATCATTCTGTAATAGATGCCAAAAATACACCTGTTATTTATTGTGATTACAAAACTGGGAAAGTGATTGATATAGACTTTTCTGATTTAAAAACTGGCGATGAAATTATTGTAAATATTAGAAGTTCTGAGCTAAAAAAATTAAGTGATGATAAATCAGAGAAAAATTTAAAGGTAGAACAAATCCAATTATCAACTCAGAGATAAATAAGCATTCTAGAAAAATTATGGTATACTATAACTGAATAAAAAATACGGAGGTAAATGTACATTGATTTTATAAGCAATATGGAAATTTTGATACTATTTTTTAGCCTATTTAGGCTATTTTAGTACGCCATATTGTGAATAAGATCTGTGTGTTTATCTTAGGAGAGGTCTATTCACTTTTGTGAGTAGGTCTTTTTTTATATTTTATTTTTGATATGGCATACTTCCTTAAGGAGGATTTATGCTTACTATAAAAGATTTAGCTATTAATTTAAGAGATGATGATAGATTTATTTTAAAAGATTTTGATTTTGTTTTAAATAATGGAGATAAGGTGGGGCTAATAGGTGAGGAAGGCAATGGCAAGTCTTTGCTTTTGAAGGCTATTGTAAATAGAAAAGAGATTGAAAGTTTCTGTGATGTAAGTGGCGATATTTTTAAAAATAATGATATAATCGCTTACTTACCCCAGTCTTTGGATAAAAAATATTATAAATATACTACTAATGAGTATTTTTATGAAAAAGCTGATTTAAATGTACTAGATCATAACAAATTGTATAGGTATATAGGTGAGTTTGATTTACCAGAGGATATATTATCAGATAAAATAAAAATGAAAAATCTATCTGGTGGAGAAAAGATAAAATTTATGCTACTTATAGAGATGCTAAAAAGTCCCACCATATTTCTCTTTGATGAGCCTAGTAATGACCTTGATTATGATTCGCTAATTTGGCTTGAAAATTTTATGAAAGAATTGGATATTCCGCTCATATTTGTATCTCACGATACTAAGTTATTATCAAATGTAGCTAATAGGATAATACATCTGGAGCAGATAAAAAGAAGAACTGAGTCAAAACACACTATTTCTAATAATTCTTATGATGATTATGTCAAAAAAAGAGAAAATTTTATAGAGACAGAGATAAATAAAGCTAATAAAGATAGGGAAGAATTCGATAAGAAATTAGGAAGGTACAAAAAAGTTCATGATTCTGTTGAGCATAACTTAAGATCTACTAAAAATGATGTGGAAGGTAGGTTGCTTAAAGAAAAAATGCATACAGTAAAATCTATAGGCAGACGACTAGTGAAAGAAGAAGCAAATCTTACAGAAAAACCTGATTATGAAGAAGCTATTGATATATTTTTTGATGAAGATATCAAAGTGGCTAATGGTAAGCAAATATTAGATTTTAAACTTGATGAGTTAAAGGCTAGCGATAAAATATTAGCTAAAAATATAGATTTGAAAGTAATTGGCCCTGAGAAAATATGTATAGTAGGAAAAAATGGTGCAGGCAAAAGCACTTTATTAAAAAAGATAAAAAATGAATGCCAATCATTGAACTTAAAGATAGGCTATATGCCCCAATCTTATTTCGAATTTGAAAAAACTGACACAAATGCTATAGAATATCTATCTGATTCTTTTACAAAAGATGAGCAAACGAAAGCTTCAAATCTTTTAGGAAGCTTAAATTTTAAAAGAGAAGAAATGTTTAGAAATATAGCTGATTTATCAGGAGGACAAAAGGCAAAACTATTTTTTGCAAAGATGAATCTAGATAAGGCAGAAGTTTTAATCTTAGATGAGCCAACCAGAAACCTATCACCCCTATCTAAACCTGAGATAATAGGAGCTCTAAATAATTATAAGGGAGTAATAATTGCAGTTTCCCACGATAGGGAATTTATATACCAAGTTTTTGATAAGATTTATAATTTAACTTGCCAGGGATTGAAATAAATACTAGAAATATTAATATATTGGAATTTTACATTAATTAAATTAAAAGTATAATCATGATATGGGAAAATTAATTAAAACTACTTTTAAAATATTAATATTTTTTGTGTCTTGGATAGCGATATCTGTATTAATTCCAATACCTGAGGGTATTTCTGATGTATGGTGGAGATTTATAGCTGAATTAGTTCCTTTTTTAGCTATAGTAATTCTTACATATGTATTTAATAGTTTTGAGAAAGATCGATTATCTATAATGTATTTTGAAAAACCATCCAAACAAACTTTATCAGGAATATTGCTAGGCTTAATATGGTTTTTTATACCATTCTTATTGCTTAATAGTCTAGGATATTTGGAAATAACTGACAAAAATTATATAAATATGTTAAGCATTTGGATAGTTTCTGCATTTATAAATACTATTATGCAGGAGTTTTTGGTTCGCGGATATATTTATCAATTATTAAAGAGAGAATATAATATTATAGTTGCGACAATTGTTAGCACTTTATTATTTACTTTTATGCACGGAGGAGCATTTGAAGCAGGTCCTATCGCAGTTGTAAATGTCCTTACTATGTCTTTACTAATGACTATTATTTTAGAATACACTAATTCATTATTAATGCCTATAATCATGCATTTTATATGGAATGTTATGGGCGGCATAATATTTGGCACAGTATCCTTAGCAGAAGATTATCCTCATTTATATAATATAAAAATAATTGGAAATCAGCTCGTATCTGGTGGTAGTTTTAAAATGGAAGGTAGTATATTCGTATGTATCGTTAATATAATCATGATTATGATAATATATTATCTTTATAAGAGAAAAAATAAGCAGACAGATATAAATAAAATAGCTCCCATATCCTAAAATGGACTGGGAGCTTATTTTTTATAAATCAATATAATCAGAATATATTGCTGTCATTCCTATTTCTTTTAAGTCACTTACTACATCATCTGTGCTTCTTTTATCATCTATTTCAAATTGGCTATCGCCGCCATTTTCGCTTTTTTTGGCTCTATGTCCTATTGAGGTGTCTACTGATGCTGAGACCTTTGTTGCTGCGTATTTTACTGCTAGATTTCTAAAGTCTCTTGACTCCCTAGTGGATAGGGTGATGGATGCATATGGTAAAAATATTCTAATTGCTAGTAGGATTTGGAAAAATTTCTTATCATCTACTATATTTTCAAAAATCAAAGTCTCATCTGCTCCGTGTGTTGGTCTTATTCTTGGTAGAGAAATAGCTATTTCTGCTTGTGGATATTTTTTTTGAATTAGGCTTGCATGCACTCCTAATTTGAAGGCTTCTTCTATAGGATCTCCTAAGCCAAAAAGTGTTCCAAAACCTACTCCACGCATACCGCCCATCAAAGCTCTTTCTTGAGTGTTTATCCTGTAAGAAAAAGATCTCTTATGTCCTGCTGGATGATAAAAATCATAATACTTTTTATTATAAGATTCTTGGAAAACTGTTACAAAATCTGCTCCAGCTTGTCTTAATTTTTTGTAATCTGCTACATTTGTAGGATATATTTCTATACCTATTACTTTAAAATATTTTTTTGCTATTTCACAAGCCTTTGCTATATAATCGATTGATGAAAATTTCTCACTTTCTCCTGTAAGAATTAATACGTCTTCTATGCCAGTAGCAGCCAATGCCTTCATCTCTGCTTCTATTTCCTCATAAGTCAGCTTTGCTCTTTTAATATCACTTTGTGCTCTAAAGCCACAATATTTGCATGAATTTTCGCAGTAATTTGCTATATAAATTGGGGAAAACAAGCTAACATTATTACCAAAATATCTTATTCTTTTATCATAGGCTTTTTCTGCCATGATTTCTAAATATTCGTCTGGATCTATTTTTAAAATGTTATAAAAATCTTGGTAGGATATACTTTCTGCTTGTAATGATGCTGATATACTCGCCTTATCAACTTCTCTATTTTTCACCTCATTGTATATAGTTTCGATTTTTTCTTCTATATCTGAATCGATTATATCCATTCCTGGAAAATAATCTTCTACACTTTTAATATTCATATTAATCAAAAAAGTCCCTTAATGGGCTAGATGGATCTGCCCCTTGATTTAGAATTCTACCTGGTTTTGATAAATAAGCGAGTCTGCCAGCTTCAATTCCCAATTTGAATGCTTCTGCCATCAAAGTAATATTACCAGCACTGGCAATTCCAGTATTTGCCATAATTGCAGCAGCTCCCATTTCCATTGCTTCTGCTGCTTGGGATGGTGTTCCTATTCCTGCATCAACTATAACTGGTAAATCTATTTCATCTATTATTATTTTTATAAAGTCTTTGGTTGATAAGCCTTTATTTGAACCGATTGGACTTGCTAATGGCATAATAGCACTTGCTCCAGCATCTCTTAAATCCCTTGCAAAATTTAAATCAGGATACATATAAGGTAGTACTATAAAATTTTCTTTTGCCAAAACTTCAGTTGCTTTTAAGGTTTCATAATTATCTGGTAAAAGATATTTACTATCTCTCATTATTTCTATTTTTACAAAATTACCGCAACCCATTTCTCTGGCAAGTCTTGCAATTCTGATAGCTTCATCGGCATTGCGCGCTCCAGATGTATTTGGAATGATGATTATATCATCTGGGATATAGTTTATAATATTTGCTACATCCTTTGTATTTGCTCTTCTTAAAGCTACTGTTATCATTTGTGCTCCTGCACTTTTTATTGCAGCATCTATTAATTCTGGGGAATATTTTCCACTTCCTAAAATAAATCTGGAAGTAAATTTTTTATCTCCTAGTTCTAAATAATCTTTATTTTCCATTATAATCTCCTGTTAGAATCTTTATAGCTGTCAAGGCCTCAAGATTTGCTATAATTCCTACATAGGCAAGGTATAATCCCTCATCAGGATTTGACGTAAAATCACCTATCAAAGTAACATTATCTATTTGCTTTATTTTTATATCACTAAGCTCACCTAGACCTGATACTCCTGTACCTGAGATAAGATATTTATCTTTTCTGCCTACAAAGTAGTCAAATAGCATAGTCTTAGACTCTTTATTATCAAAGGCTTCTATAAATATATCTGTTTTATGGGCTATAGTATCCATATTTTCAGTTGTTAGATAGATATTTTGATTGTGGCATTCTACATAAGGTAAGGTGGACTCAATTTTCTTTTTAGTAAGTAGGGCCTTATCTCCTCCCAGCTCATCCAGGGTAAAATTTTGGCGATTTAGATTAGAATATTCTATCGTATCAAAATCATAAAGGTAAAGCTCACCCACACCAGCACGGGCTAGGGTCATAGCAATATTTGACCCTAAACCACCACATCCTAATACAGAAACCTTAGCATTTTTTAGCTTTTCGTTTACTATAGGATCTTGTCTTCCTAAAACCTTTTTTCTGATATCATCCATTTTAACCTCCTCCAACAAATGAAAATACTTCGACTTTTGCGCCGTCTTGTAAAAAGTAGTTTTTAAAGTTTTCTCTTTTTACTAACTTTTCGTCAACTTCTACAGCTACAAAGCCTGGGTTAAAGTTAGCACGCTCTAATAAGTCGTATAGACTTTCATTTTCTACGAAAGAAAGTTCTTTAGCGTTTACTTTTATCATTATTTTCACCTCCTTATTAAAAAAGCGCGAAGGAAATACCATACCCGTGGTGGTATGCCCCTTCGCGCCTAGTGCACTCTCAACTTTAAAAAATATTTAATTGTCCAAGAGACTTAAAAATTTATAAAATAAAAAGACTCTATTGAGAGAGTCTTTAAAACTTAGCTTTATAGTTAGCTTTCTTTCGACGGTATTAGCCGCATCAAGTTTTAAGGGTTGACCAAAGTCTCTCAGCTATGAAGCACCCCTAGCTTCAAATACATTATAGAGCAAAACTATAAAATTTGCAAGGATATTTTATATATTTATTTATAAAACCTATAAAATATAGGGATGCTAATATAGTATAATAATTTTAATAACTAATAATATTATCACTGAAAATTGAAAAAGAAAAGGAATTAGAATTGCATGAATAGATTAAAAATTTATATAGAAAGGTTATTATTACTAGTATTAACTTTATTTTTAGTAAATGGATGTGAAAAAAGATCTGAAACACCAGAAGTTGTAAATTTGGAAGAAAAAGAAGGAAAAGGACCTAGCTTAGAAGAACTTCAAAAATTTCTTTTTGAAAAATTGAAGGGTCAAAAACTTGTAAGAAATTATGGAGAAGATACAGGCTGGACTAATTTAGAATTTCTAGAAGATGGCAATTTTACTGGCTCATACTTTGGGAAAATAAAAAATGATGGTTTTGATGCTGGACTTACTGAGTATGCGTGGATTTGGCATAGGGGAGAAGAGATCCATACTTCTGATTTTAAAGGCAAATTTAAAATTGTAGAGCAAATTAATGATAATATTTATAAAATGAAACTTGATAATTTTGAAATAACTTCAGAATATGGCCGTTATGATGATATTTATTTTAATGTAGACTTTGCTCTAGGGATAAAGCCTGATGCGGATTATTATTTATATATTCCAGGTACTCCAGCTTCTTTGCTACCTAATGAAAATAGTAGACTAGATAAAAATTATAAAAAAGAAGATTCAAAAGAAGATAAGACCCAAGGATTTATAATTTGGAATAAGTATGAGGATGAGGTTTTTAATCAGTTGGCTCTTTAAGGGTGAAAAAATAGAATTAAAATAAAAATCTAAAAATATTAATGTTACCCTGCGCAAAGGCATAGACTTGGAGCCGAAAACGATTGTGATACTACTAATTTCTAACTGGAGTTAATATTAATTTATGAGATCCTTCGACGCGTTCGCTATGCTCACTTGCTCAGGATGACAGGCTTGGTTTTTAAAAAATAATAGTAAATCTAGATAGTGCAGTTTTTTTTAGAATGTTTATTCAAGATGTAAATCAAAACCCAAATGTCACCCTGAGCGCAAAGACTAGGCCTTGGAGTCGAAGGGTCTCTTAGAGTATTATTTTATTCGAACTTGCTATTAACCTAGGAGCTCCTTTGATGCGTTTATTTTCTTTTTTGCTAAGAATGACAGACTTTGTTTTTTAAAAACTAATAAATAAAAGGCCCGCATATTGCGGACCTTTTTAAATCATATTTTCTTTTTTAAAATTCTCATTGACCAAAGGATAGCTATAATTGACACTCCAACATCTCCAAATATTGCTGCCCACATACTTGCATAGCCTAGTAGTCCTGCTATAAGGATTCCTATTTTGACTGCTAGTATGAAAGTAATATTTTGCCTTACTGTCCTGTTGGTAAGGTCTGAGATTTTCATTAGCTTGCTCATCTGGCTAAACTCTCCATTGACTACGAGTATATCGGATGATTCTATAGCAAGATCTGATGCTGTTTCTCCCATGGAGATACCTACATCTGCGTTAGCTAATACTGGGGCATCATTTATACCATCTCCTACAAAAACTGTCTTCATGTCCTTATTTTGATAAGTTTGCATTATTTCTAGTTTTTGGTCTGGCATTACTTCTGCAAAGTAGTTATCTAGGCCAAGTTCTTTGGCTGTTTCTTCTACTGCCTTCTTGCCATCACCTGATACTACAGCTATATTTTCAAAATGATTGTGTAGATTTTCTATAGTTTCGAATGATTGGTCTTTGATTTCATCTTCGATTATTACCTTTGCAGCAAGCTTGTCATCTATAGAGACATATATTGCTCTGTCATTTTCTTCTCCATGATAGCCAATAAATCTAGCAGAACCTATCTTGATTAGGTCGCCATCCTTGCTAGTAGCTCTTACACCAAGGCCCTTTTCATTGGTTACTTCTTCAAACAAGTCATGTTTTTCATCACGGTCTAGACTTTCTACTATCCCTTTTGCTATAGGATGGGTACTCATTAGCTCGATATTGTATATATAATCGAGGATTTTTTCCCTATCATGGTCAGTAAAATATTCTATATCTTTTACTTTGAAATTCCCTGTAGTGAGGGTTCCGGTTTTGTCGGATAATAGGACTTTGGCATTATTTAGTCCTTCAAAATACTGGCTTCCTTTTATAAGTATGCCATTTTCACTAGCTAGGCCAAGGCCTGACATAAAGCTTAGTGGGACTGATAATACTAGGGCACATGGGCATGATATTACTAAAAATGTAGCTGCTAAAAATATATATTCATACCAATCTCCTCCAAAAAATAGGGGAGGGATAATCGCTACTATAAGCGCAATAGCTACAACAATTGGGGTATAGACTCTGGCAAATCTTGTTACCATTTTTTCACTTTGAGATTTACTTTCTGCGGAATCTTCTATAATTTCCATAATCTTTGCTGCAACAGAATCATCAAATTCTTTCTTAGCTTCCATTTTGATAATACCCTCAGTAAGAAGGGATGAAGATATAATCTCAGACCCTACTTCGGCTTCTACTGGCATGGATTCTCCAGTGACAGAGGATGTATCAAGGAGTCCATGACCTTCTATAACGACACCATCCACACCAATTTTCTCACCATCACGAACCAGGAGGATATCTCCTACTTCTACATCGTCAAGGTCTATTTCAGTAGTAGACCCATCTGGGTTTACCTTATTGGCAACATCCGGAACTAAATCTAACAAACCTTCAATATTTTTACGAGACTTATGAGTTGCTATATCTTCAAAAAGATTTCCAAAGTTATAAAAAAGTACAACAGCTATAGCTTCTATCTGTTCTCCCAAGAGAAAGGCTGATATGGATGCTATAGTCAAAAGGAAGTTCTCATCCATGGCCTGGCCACGGATGATTCCCTTAAACCCTTTTATCAAAACATTCCATGCGGATAGCAAGTAGGCTAATAAAAACCCACCCACAATCCATATATTTTCACCTATATTATTCTTTAATACTGCTAATACAACAGAAAAAATACCTATAGCTATAAGCTTACTCAGCTCCTTTTTGTGAGCATCTGTCATAGACTCAAACATATCCTACCTCACTAAGACAGTCCCTGGCTCAAGTTTATCAGCAAGTCTATTAGCCTCATCAAAAATGGCATCTTCATTAGCACCATCAGCTAATTCCATCTTTAGCTTCAAAGTTAGGAATGATAGGTTAGCATCATTCACTCCATCAATTTTCTTAACAGCCTCTTCAATCTTTGCTGCACAATTTGGACATAGGTTATCACTTTCTACTTTGTATTTTACTTTCATTATATTCTCCTATTCGTTTATATGTTCTAATCCTGTCTTAAAAATCGTCTTTATATGATCATCAGCAAGTGAATAATATATAGACTTGCCATTTCTTTCTGATTTTACTAAGTTGCTATTCTTTAGATATTTAAGCTGGTGGCTAATAGCTGATTGGCTCATATCAAGAGCCTCTGCTATGACTCCTACACTTATAGGTCCATTAAAAAGCTTATGGAGGATCCTAAGTCTAGTAGAATCTGCAAAAACCTTAAATAGGTCCGAAAGCTCCATTATATCTTCAAGTCTAGCATTTTTTATCGATTCATCCATGTTACCTCCTTACTAAATTTGAACATGTGTTCATATGAGTATTATATCATATATACATATAAAGTCAACTTAAAAAAGCCTAGCTAAGCTAGGCTCAGACCGAAGACAAACCCCAGCATAAACTGGAGTTTGTCTTTATTTTTATCATACTAATGCTTTATACGCAATAAAAAAGACCCTATTAGGATCCATATTCCATAGTATATTTGCTAGTTTCTTCATATTCATGCATGCAAAGGTTAGGGTGCTTTTCATTCTCATTTTTGCTAACCCTTTCATATTTGTGTATCTAAATCCATGATATTCTTTTGCTGTTCCGAAGCATCGTTCTATTGTTTCTTTTCTCTGCTTGTAATCTGATTTTCCCTCGGGTGTTCTTCTGTATTCTTCTGATATGTCTAAGAACTCTTGCCATATATGTCTAATTATTGTTTTTTGTTTTCGTTTACTTTTTGTGCATCTTTCTAAGCTAGGACAATTTTGACATAGACTTCTTTTGCTTTTATATATTCTATATCCATTTCTATCTGTTGTTGAATAAAGAATTATTTTCTTTTCTGGACATATGTAGCAATCATTATCTTCATCATATATGTAATCCTTAGGATAGAACATTTCTTTTTGATTTTTACTTCTACCTTTTGGTCTTGTGTAAGGGAAAACGGGCACTACTGAATTTTCTAGTAGTTGTTTTGATATGTATGGGGTTTTGTATCCGGCGTCTAACACTAACTTTTCTGGATTAAGGGTATGTAATTTTTCTGTGTAGAATTTCTCAAATGTTGTGCTATCGTGTAGATTTCCTGCAAATGGTTCATAGGCTAATACCCACCCATTTTTATCACAGGATGTTTGTACTGTGTAAGCAAAGACTTCTTTATGTTCTCCTTTATGGAACAATCCACTTTCTGGGTCTGTTGTGCTTTAAGTTTGCTCAGTTGTTTCTGACTCTTTGCTTCTTGTTCTTAATGGTTTCTTGTCATGTGCTTTTCTATCTTGATCTATTTCTTTATTTAGTTGGTTTTGATATTTCTTTGTGTGCTTAGATACTTCTTTTTTGATTGTCTTATGTCTATTTGCATGGGCTTTCACATGGGTTGCATCTACAAATTGTACTTTTGTATCGACCAAGCCATAATCCATTGCTTGGGATAGGATTTCATTAAATATTTGTTCAAATATGTCGGTGTCTTTGAATCTTCTTTGGTAGTTCTTACTAAAGGTTGAGAAGTGAGGTACTTTATCATAGAAATCGAGTCCTAAGAACCATCTGTATGCTAGGTTTACTTCTATTTCTTTTATTGTCTGACGCATACTTCTTATGCCGTAAAGATATTGTATGAATGCTAACTTCATTAATACTACTGGGTCTATACTAGGTCTGCCGTTATCTAAGCAGTATTTATCTTCGACTAGGTCGTATATGAAGTCAAAGTCTATGTATGTATCTATTTTTCTAAGCAAGTGATTATTAGGTACTAAGTCATCTAGTGCTACAAACTGAACTTGCTTTTGCTTATCCTTATCATTCTTATTGAGCATAATACACCTCTTTTCTTAGTATATTAATACCCTTATGTATTGAAATCATGCTATTTAAGCATTAAAAAAGTAGGTAAGAAGTTAACTTCTTACCTACTTTGTCGACACTCTGAAACTCACAGATGTGAGTTTTTATTGTATCCTTTTTCTCAAAATCCTCATAGCCCAGACTATGGCAATTATTGATACTCCAACGTCTCCAAATATTGCTAGCCACATATTTGCATATCCTAGTAAGCCCATTACTAGGATTGTTATTTTTACTAGCATTATGAAGATGATATTTTGTCTTACAGTTTTATTAGTCAAGTTTGAAATTTCCATTAATTTGGCCATTTGGGAAAATTCGCCGTTTACTATTAATACATCTGATGATTCTATTGCTAGATCTGATGACGTTTCTCCCATAGATATACCAATATCTGCATTTGCTAAAACTGGTGCATCATTTATACCATCACCTACAAAAACTGTTTTTTGACCGTTTTTTTGATAATTTTGCATAATTTCAAGCTTTTGATCTGGCATTACTTCTGCAAAATAGTTGTCAAGATTTAATTTTTTGGAAGTTTCTTTTACTGCTTTTTCTCCGTCACCAGAAACAACAGCTATTTCTTTGAAGTGCTTTTTAAGGCTTTCTATAGTATTTTTTGAATTTTCTTTTATTTGGTCTTCTATAATAACCTTTGCTGCTAATTTATCGTTTACTGATAAATAAACGGCTCTATCATTATCCGCTTGTATGGCTACATACTTAGCTGATCCTAATTTTATTTGATCTCCATTTTGAGCAGTTGCACTAACTCCAAGTCCTTTTTCGTTTTTTATTTCTTTAAATAATTCTTGTTTTTCATTACGATTTAGGCTAATTACAATACCACGTGCAATAGGGTGGGTGGACATTAATTCTATATTATAAATATAATCTAGGATTAAGTCTTTATTAAAAATATTAAAAAATTTTATATCTTGTACTTTAAATTCGCCAGTTGTAAGAGTACCAGTCTTATCTGAAAGTAAAACTTCAGCATCATTTAGTATTTCAAAAAATTGACTTCCTTTTATTAAGATACCTTCACGACTTGCAAGACCGAGTCCTGACATAAATGATAATGGCACTGACAAAACTAAGGCACATGGGCAAGATAATACTAAAAATGTAGCAGCACGTATTAGATAATCATTCCAAGCTCCTCCAAAAAATATTGGAGGTATAATTGCTAAAAGTACTGCAATAGCAACTACGATTGGTGTATAATATCTTGCAAATCTAGTAACCATACGTTCGCTATCGGATTTGCTTGCTGCAGAATCTTCTATGAGTTCCATAATTTTTGCTGCTACAGAATCATCAAATTCTTTTTGAGCGCGTATTTTAATAATACCATCTGTCATTATAGATGAAGAGATTATTTGTGAGCCTTCTTCAACTTCTACTGGCATGGACTCACCAGTAATTGACGAGGTATCTACTAATCCATGTCCTTCGACTACTACACCATCTACACCGATTTTTTCTCCATCACGAACTAGAATTATATCATCTACTTCAACTTCATCAAGATCAATTGTTGTTATTGAACCATCAGAGTTTACAAGATTTGCCTGATCTGGCACTAAATTTAAAAGGCTTTTGATATTTTCTTTTGAAGTATGAGTTGCTATTTCTTCAAAAAGTTCACCAAAACTATAAAATAGCATAACTGCAACGGCTTCAGTATATTGACCAATTGCAAAAGCGGTTATAGTTGCGATCGCCATAAGAAAATGCTCATCTAATGCCTGGCCACGTTTTATCATTTGGATAGATTTTTTTAGTACATCCCAGCCTACAAATATATAAAGGGCAGCAAAGACTAGAGCAATCCCATCAGTTGTTACATATTTATGGTTATAAATTGAAAGCACAAGAGTTAGAATTGCAACAATTACTAATTTGCGCAACTCTCTCTTGTGCTCATTTGTCATTTCTTTAAACATAACTAGATAGCAATAAAGGATGTTCCTGGTTCGATTTTGTCTGCTATTTGATTTATAAGCTTTGTAATTTGATCGATATCTGCATTATCATTTACTTCTAATTTTAGTTTTTCGGTCATAAATGATAGTCTTGCCTTATCTATACTATCTTCCTTTACTAAGGCTTCTTCTATTTTAGATGCGCAATTTGCACATAAGTTTTCGCTTTTAACTTTATATTTTAACTTCATATAAAACTCCTTATTCGTATATATGCTCGATTCCTGTCTTAAAAATTATTTTGACATGGTCATCAGCAAGCTCATAGAAAATGGACTTGCCATTTCGCTCACCTTTTACAAGATTTGCATCTTTTAAATACTTTAGTTGGTGGCTTATGGCTGACTGGCTCATATCTAAGTGTTTGGCAATTTCTCCAACACTCAAAGGGCCATTAAATAGCTCCTGCATAATCCTAAGCCTAGTCAAATCTCCAAATACTTTAAATAAATTTGATAAACTATTTAATTTTTCTAAGCTGACCTTATCTAACGAACTATCCACAAAACCTCCAAAACACATGAACAAGTATTCATATTGGCATTATATCATATATATATATATGAAGTCAACTAAAAAAAGCCTAGCTAAGCTAGGTTAAGACTGATGACAAAGTAGAAAACTCCAAAATAAAGCGATTCATAGGGAAGAAATTGAGCTAAATTCAAATTGAAGAAATATGTCCAAAATCGCACTGTTTGAGCTTTAGCGAGTTTGCGATTTTAAGATTTCGAAATTATGAATTTATCAATTTCTGGACTCCGATGAGCGTTTTTGGAGTTTGTCTAAACTCTCGGTGATGTTGCAGAATAGTTAAATCTATCCTGCGCATCATCTTTTTTATTAACTATCTATATTTAGCTAGTTGAGAATACGATTATTTCTTAAACTGTTTTTGTTTTATAAATAGTTTGCTTAAAAGTGGGCTCAATTAATAGAGCTAGCTATTTCGATCTTTTTTTCTTAAGCAGCTTTGTATTTTATGATTTCTAATTGCTTATTTTCTATTTTTGTTGCTAATTTATTTAAGTTTAAAGCCATTGATAAAAGGCAAATCTCACTTATTATATTTTCTTTTCCTCTATGGTGGAATCTATTGTAGTTTAGTCCTGACTTTATTTTTGAAAAAGCTCCTTCAGCTTGGATTGACCTATTTATTCTTTCTTCTATTCCTTGCTCTGATCTTATGTTTTCTAAGGATTCTTTCCTATATTTTTGGAATATTTCTGATATGTAGATTCCTTTGGTCTTTTGTCCATCTTTGTTCCAATCAAAACATCTATAGACTTTTGTAGTAGTTGTGTATCCACTTTTTCTTTCTCTGTACCTATCTGTGCACCTTATGAATTCCTTACCTTCTTCTGATATGTATTTGTCTGATGTTTTATCATATCTAAGGCTCTTTCTGAATTCGTCTTCTTTTTTATACTTTCTAGTTTTTAATTGTTCGTAGTTTGATGGTTTTATATATGATGTTAGCTTGTTTTCTGCAAGGTATACATAGTTTTCTTCACTTTCATATCCTGCATCTGCTACTATTTTGTTTAGTTTGTTTGGATAGTTTTTTAGTAGTTTATTTAGAAATGGTTTTAGGGTGTACATGTCGGATGGATGGTGGGATACATTTTCTCCTATGATGAAGCCTGATGCACTTGCTAGCTGAATGTTGTATGCTGGTTTTAATTGACCATTTCTCATGTGGTCTTCTTTCATTCTCATGAAGGTTGCATCATGGTCTGTTTTTGAGTAGGAGTTTCTGTGCTCTCCCATTATTTCTATATGTTTTTGATAGCTTTCTAGTTTGTTCTTCCAATCTTT
This sequence comes from Anaerococcus octavius, assembly GCF_900445265.1. GTDB lineage: Bacteria > Bacillota > Clostridia > Tissierellales > Peptoniphilaceae > Anaerococcus > Anaerococcus octavius. Next base: position 1,315,552 of record NZ_UFTA01000002.1, on the reverse strand, counting down.
GAGCTTTTCATAGTCTCGTTGGAGTTGGTGTTTTCTTTTTCCTTGTCCATGTACAAAGTTTATTTTATTTTCTGTACATTCTGTACTTATCTGATTGAATGCTATTCTTACTACTGCTAATACCTGTGATGGTGTTAGTTCTCTATTTAAATTAAAGTGCTTTATTATTTTTACTCTTAGTTTCTTTTGCCATTTTTCAATGCTTCCTCGCCACACGAAACTATATCTATTGGCGTAGGCTTCTATTTTTGTTCCATCTATGTAGATGCTTGATAAGTCTATTTGATTTTCTTCTATTAGTATTTGAATCATTTGGTTTAACAAGTTTGGTGCTAGTTCTACGATTTTTTGTCTAAATCTGTTTATTGTACTATGATCTGGTGGATTTTCTCCATCTAAAAGGTATTTTATCCTCAAATCATATTTGCATGATTTTTCTATATTTCTTGATGAGAATATTCCTTCTGAGTAGCAAAATATTATTATTTGTAGCATTGTTACTGGGTTTACTGTAGGTTTTCTTCCTAATGATGAGTAGACTTTTTTTAGTTCTGTTAGGTCTATCCTTTCGATTATATTTTTTACAAGCCTTAACTTAACATCATCGTAAACGTATATTTCTGTGTTAAAATTCAGTTTTAATTGAACTGTATCATCAACTAGTGTAAAATTAGTTAATGATGATGTATTGTTTTTAACGTTTATCATAAATACATTCTATCAGAAAAAGACGAGGATTTCAGTTTCCTCGTCTTTTTTCTATCTTAGGACTTTTGCAACAGCCCCATCTTTTCTACATTTCAATAATTTGACCGATATTTTCTTTCTCTGCTGCTTCTAAGATTTTTTGACCTACAACTAGATCGAGAACTGCAGATCCTGTTGTTTCAAAAAATGTGATTTCATCAGTACTTTCACGACCAACTACTTTTTCTAAAAGTTTTTCTCCAAGCTCACCAGTGATATCTTTATCTGGGTCAAAGTTTCCATTTTTAATTGGCTTTATAAAGTCTCCTGATTCACTAGCAGCTCCATCAAAGGTATCTACATATATTTTATCAGCGTTAGTTATTATATATTCTGGTATCTCACTCATTTCTGGAGTATAGGAACCTACTCCATTTATGTGACAACCTTTTTTAACTTTTGTGCCATCAAAAACAGGTTCTTTAGCTGTTGTTACAGTTGTGATTATATCTGCATTTTCTATTGCCTGATCAGCAGAATCTACAGCTTTTATCTCAAAATCAAAGCTATTTCTTAGTTTTTCCTTCATACGATTTACAAAATCTTTTGCACGATCTTTTGAAATATCAAAAACCCTTACTTCTTTTATATCTCTCACATTTAAAACTGCTTCAAGTTGAGTTTCTGCTTGACCGCCTGTGCCAAAAAGAGCAAATATTTTGCTATCAGGATTTGCTAGCTCGTCAGTCGCCGCTCCAGAAATTGCTCCCGTACGTAAACGAGTTAGGTAAGTTCCATCTATCAAAGAATTTACTTCTCCGGTTTCACTGTTTAAGGTAACCATAGTTGCAGGTACAGATGTTAGATTTTTGGCAATATTGTCTGGATAAACAGATACTATTTTTACTCCCAACGCATCTTGTCCTGGTACGTATCCATACATATATAAACTTTGTCCATTGTGCTCAGGCACATTTAAATTTGCACGAAGAGGAATATCTGTTTTTCCATTTGAATATTCTTTTAAAGCATCTTTTGTAGCAAAGATAGCAGCCTTCATATCCATAACTTTTTTAATATCATTTTCATTTAATACACGAATTTGCATAATAAATCCTTTCATAAAATTTGTAATATTTTGCCTTAATTATATAAAAATATTTTGTCAAAAACAATGTACTTTGAAAAATCAGGGTAAAAAGAAAGCAAAAGGAGGCTGATATGGCTAATAATTTATTAGAAGTAGATAATTTAAAATCTCGGTATGAGACTGACAAAAATGTGTTAGATGGATGCTCTTTTTCTATTGAAGAAAATGAAATAGTAGCTCTTGTGGGAAGTAATGGGTCTGGAAAAACCACCTTGATAAAAACTATTACCGACATTCATCCCAAATTTGATGCAAATAGAATAAATTTTCGTGGAAAAAACATTGATTTTTCTAATGAAGATTTTAAACTCAATCGTATTGCAGTTTTTTCTGAAGACAATAGTTTTAAGTATTGGACTTTTCGTGAGTACAATGAATTTTTGCACAAGGTCTACGATAGAGAAATTGATGAAGGATATCAAAACTATATGATAGAAAATTTTAATTTTACCCAGTACATAAATAAACCTGTCAAAGAACTTTCTATGGGAAATAAAAAGAAATTTTTTATAATTGCAGCCCTAGGATTAAGATTGCCTTTAGTAATCCTTGATGAGCCAGTGGATGGCCTAGATTTTGAAGGCTCAGTTTTTCTTTATAAAATTATACGCGAATACAAGAAATACGGGTCAATTTTTATGGCAAGCCATATTTTAGAATCCATTACAGAATCTTGTGATACATATATTTTGCTAGACCATGGCAAACTTTCAGACAAAACTACAGTCAACAGTGACCTAACATCTAAAAAAATTCTACAAAACTTTAAGGGGTAGGCTATGACCAAAGTTTTTTTAAAGGATATGCTCGATAGAAGAACAATCTTAAAATATTTTGTAGGTCTGGTTTTAATATATGTAGGAATGGATTTTTTAATTAACAAAGACCCGAATCTATTAAGCATAAATTTTGACTTAAGATTAGTACTTTTTGTATGTTTTGCCCTTTTTACCACTATATTTTATTTTGTAAAAACTTATACCAGCACCGAAAATACCTTGCTATATTATCAACTGCCGGTAAAACGCAAAAAGATAAATTTATCATTTATTTTAAGTTTAATAGTAGATTCGATAATTAGAAAATTTTTGCCACTTGCAGTTATAGCTTATGTTTTAAAGGCACCGATTGAATTTTATCCCATAATTTTACTTATGCTGCCAATTATTTGTATGCTTGGATCCTTACCTAGTAGTAGAAATATTGGAGGAGATAAGAAATTAATTGTATCTTTACTTTTGCTTGGCTCAATTGCCTTGATATTGTTTTTATTTTATAAGACTAGTTTAAGAATAGGAATGAAAGCTTTAATATCAATCCTGGCTATTTTTATATTAGTAATAATATTGAGTAAATTTTATTTAAATCAGGCTATATTTTCCCAACAAGAGATGGGATCTAACAGAAAGTTTAGGATTTCTAATTATTTCTTAAAATTTATCCTAGCAGAAAATGTATACTTGATTAATACCGTGGGTATTATTTTAATGATAATATTTGTTTCTATTATGATGCCAGGAGCAATTAAAATCCCACTTGCCCTAGCTATAGCAACAGTAAATACACCCTTGCTTACAATTTTGTCCACGGATGATGGACTTGCTACATATAAAAAAATGCTTCCAAAGTCAAATAAATCCTTGGATAAGGACTATATAAAAATCCTATTTATATATTTTGCCTTGGTACATTTGATAGTTTTATTAGCAAATCAAGTTCAGATGTCAGGAAAATTTGCTATTAGCCTAATTGCTTTTGCTATTTTTGATACACTTATGACATATTTTATGGAAAATAAATATCCGATAGTAGACAAAAAGACCACAATGGCGGTCTGGAAGTCGCCTAGAAAGTACATATTGGGTGCAGTTGTTTTTATCTTGTCTTTTTTAATATTTGTAATAATTTAAGGAGAGAGAAAAGTGAATAGAAAAGTTTTAAGAATTATCCTAGCAGTAATATGGTTTGTTGTGGCAATTTTATCTTACACAAGAAATGAGATGTCTTTTACAATTATCAGTGCAATTTTAGGTGTTCTATTTTTAGTATTTGCCTTTAAAACTGATGAAACCAGAAATAACCGTAGAAATTATTAACTAATAAAAAATCTCCAACTTGGAGATTTTTTTATTTTGGGTATAAATGTATTAACAATTATTTAAGAAAGGAATTAATATGGACAAAAGTAAAATAGAAAAAATTATTGGTATTATAGCAATGCTTTTCTCAGTTTACATGTTTTTTGACAAGAGAGGTGGAGTAGGCTTTCTAGTTCTTATTGTTGGAGCTATTGTTTATGGAGTTGGCAAAAAAGAAGAAAACGAAAATACTAATTATGTACCTAAATAAGTAATATTGTATTTTTAAATCTCCCTTATAGGGGAGATTTTTTGTACATATTTATAAAAAAGTTAGAGGATAATATGCAAAAAGTTCAATTAGAAAAAATATTTGGAATTTGCTTAATAATTATGTCAGTATTTATGTTTGTTAAAAAATATGGTGGTTTAGGATTCCTTATCTTTTTAATAGGTCTAGGATTATATATTTATAGTAGAAGAGGGACAGATTATAAATCAATGTAGCAAAAAAGGACCTTTAAAGGTCCTTAATTTTTTTAAAATTATTTATGAAGGATGTCTCCACTTTCAGCATCTAGTTCTACATCATCTCCGTCTTCAACATTGATTTTGTAAACTAATTTCCCTTCATCATTGCTTTCTATTTCGTATGATTTTACATATCCTTCGTTATTTTCTAAAGCTTTATCCATGGCTTCTTTTGGAGAAATTATACTTACAAAATCAATTGCTACATTATCTTTAACTTCTTCATCTGTTTCTTCTTCTTGAGCTAAAACTTCTCCGCTTTCAGCATCTATTTTTGCTTCATATTCTTTGTTTTCATCAAAGCCTTGGATATCATAAACGTAGTTATCATCATCTTCATCTAATTCTACCGAAGAAACTTCTACGCCTTCTGATGGGAATGTTTCTTTAAATTTATCAACAGCATCATCAAGGCTAATGTCAAATTCTTTTTCTTCTATACCTGTTTTTAGATCATCTATTTTATCTTCTACATCATCTTTTTTATCTTCTACATTATCTTTTGTTTTCTCAGCCTCTTCTGTAACTGCTGCTTCAGTATTGTTTTTAGCATCCTTTGCATTATCTTTTGCTTTTTGAGCATTTTCTCCACCGCAAGCTGTAAGAACAGTTGCTAATACGAGAGCTGAAGCTCCATATTTTAAATTTTTAAATTTCATAAAACCCTCCTTAATGAAATTTGTGTTATTAATATACTACCTTAAATTTATTAAACAAGTTTAGATATATATTAATTATAATCCTAGCTATTGATCAAGTTTATTTAAATCATATTTACTAATCATATTTTTTATATCGTCAAGTTCAGTATTTTCATCTATACTAACACCAATTTGTACGCTAGATTCTACAAGGGGTGATCCCGCTAGAACTACCTTTTCTTTTAAATCATCATCTAGCATTTCGTAAGCTGTTTCACAATTCATCATAGATGATCCTAAATCAAAAAATACTACTAGACCATCTTCAGCAAGCCTTGTCATTTTTTCGTTTATTTCTTCAAAATTTGAACCTAGCTCACCATCTTCTGTACCACCAGAGTATTCTATATTTACACCACCAGCCATTTGTCCTACTAATTCAGTGAGACCTTCGGCTAATTTGTGGCTGTGGCTTGCTATTAAAATATTAATCATTTATTTCTCCTAATCCTGTTTTTATCATTATATATGAACTTGCTGCACCTGGATCTATGTGACCAATTGATCTTTCACCCACATAGGATGCTCGTCCCTTATTTGCTTTTATATCTTTTGTTTTATTCATAGCTTCTTCGGCAACTTTTATAACTTCATCATAAGTTTTGCCTTCATTTAATGCATCTGCAACTGGCTCTAAGACATCAACCATAGTTTTATCGCCAACTTCAGCTTTTCCTCTTTGTTTGACACCTTCAAGACCGCTAGCAAAAGCTTTATTTAATGTATCACGATCTAAATCACTTATATCTTTTAAGCTTGCGGCAAATTTCATAAAAAATGAACCATAAAGTGGACCGCTTGCTCCACCTACTTTTGATAACAATGTAGTAGCTACTTTGTTAAATAATGTTTTATAATCTACAAAGTCATCCTCTATAGCTTCTTTAGTAACTTTAAAGCCCTTAGCCATATTTGAACCGTGGTCAGCATCACCTATTGATCTATCAAGCTCTGTTAGATAATCTTTATTTTCTATAATTTCGTCTGCAATTTTATTTATTATTTCTTGTACTTGTTTAATTTCCATTTTTTCACTACTTTCTAACTATATCTACTTCTTGGTCAAGTAATTTTAATCTCTCATCATCTACTTTGTAAAGAGTGATTGAAAAACCTGCCATATCCATGCTTGTCATAAAGTTTCCAATATATGTTCGGGCAACTTTTATATTTTTTTCTGCTAGGTAATCAGCAATACAATTATTGATCACATATAGTTCCATTTCTGGAGTGGCACCCATGCTATTTACCATTACTGCATATTTACTATCGTTATCTTTTATTTCTTCTAGTAATCTATCAACCATTTCTTTTACAATTTCATCGGCTGATTTCATTTCTTCTTTTTTGATGCCTTCTTCTCCATGTATACCGATACCCATTTCTAATTCGTCATCAGAAAGCTCAAAACTTTCTTTGCCATCAGATGGGTTTGTACATGGTTTGGTTGCCATACCTATAGTTTTTATGTCTTCTATAATTTTTTGGGCTGCTTTTTTTATTTCTTTTAGACTTGCACCGTTTTCAGCCATTGCACCTAAAGTTTTGTGAACAAAGATAGTTCCTGCAACACCACGTCGATCTTCTTTTTTATCTACAACTATATCATCGTTTACAATTATATAGTCAACGTCAATATCTTCCATTTCAGCCATCTCTTTTGCCATTTCAAAGTTCATTACATCACCTTGGTAGTTTTTAATGATCATAAAAACTCCTTTGCCAGCATCAGCTTTTTTTATAGCTTCGAAAACTTGGTCTGGGGTAGGAGATGTGAAAACTTCGCCAGCAACAGCACAATCTAGCATGCCACGACCTACATAACCTGCGTGTGCCGGTTCATGACCTGATCCTCCGCCAGAAATAATACCAACTTTGCCATCAACTGGTGAATCTATTCTTGCAATTACATTTGTATCTGGAATCCTCTCTATTTTATTTGGATTAGCTTTAACCAAACCGTCTAGCATTTGGTCAACTAATTTTTCTGGACTATTAATGATTTTTTTCATATTTACCTCCAAGTATAAATTCATACTAATAATTTTATACCCACAAAGCCCTGTAAAGTAAGATTGAATTTTCCGGCTAAAATAGTATACTTTATGAGTAATTAATAAAAAATTAAAGGTCAGAGTTAGTCAAAATTTGACCTGTTATATATATTTATATTACTAAAGGCAAATGTAAATTTTAGCCTTTTTATTTAAGAAAGGATAAATCTTTGCAAAAATTCAAAATTAATTCTGATTATAAACCTAGGGGTGATCAGCCAGAAGCAATAGATGCCCTTGCAGATGGTTTAAATCAAGGTAAAAAACATCAGATACTTCGTGGTGTAACTGGTTCTGGAAAAACTTTCACCATGGCAAATATAATAGAAAAAGTTCAAAGACCAACTTTAATTTTGGCTCACAATAAAACTTTGGCTTATCAGTTATTTACTGAATTTAAGGAATTTTTCCCAGATAATGCTGTGGAATACTTCGTTTCTTACTATGATTACTACCAACCAGAAGCATATGTTGCAGCTACTGATACTTATATTGCAAAAGATTCATCAATCAATGATGAGATTGATAAGATGCGTCATTCTGCAACCATGGCTCTTTTTGAAAGACGAGATGTGATTATTGTGGCATCTGTTTCTTGTATTTATGGTTTGGGAGATCCGATAGATTATAAGGAGCTTGTAGTTTCACTAAGACCTGGTCAAGAGATTGCTCCAGAAGAAGTAATGAGAAAACTAATCGATGTTCAATATGTGAGAAATGATATTGACTTTGATAGGGGAACTTTTAGAAAACGTGGAGACATCCTAGATGTATTTCCAGCCGGTTTTGACCAAAAAGCAATTCGCTTTGAGTTTTTTGGAGATGAGATTGAAGAAATTTCCGAATTTGACTCATTAACAGGAAAAGTAACTGCAAAATTATCCCACGCCTACATTTATCCTGCCAGCCACTATGCGACAACTAGTGAAAAAACAAAAAAAGCTATTATAACAATAGAAGAAGAGTTAGAAGATCAACTAAAATATCTTAATGATAATAATAAACTGCTAGAAGCTCAAAGACTTGAACAAAGAACACGTTATGATATAGAGATGCTAAAAGAAATTGGTTTTTGTTCAGGGATAGAAAATTATTCTAGGCATTTAAGTCAAAGAGAACCAGGCAGCAGACCATATACACTTATAGATTATTTTCCAGAAGACTTTGTACTAATGGTCGATGAGTCTCACGTATCCATTCCACAAGTTGGGGGTATGTATGAAGGGGACAGGGCTCGTAAGCAAAACTTAGTTGATTATGGTTTTAGATTACCATCTGCCCTTGATAATAGACCATTAAAATTCAATGAATTTGAGTCGTTGGTAAATCAAGCTATTTACGTTTCAGCGACACCAGGTCCATATGAAATGGAAAAAACTGGTGGGAAAATGGTTGAACAAATTATCCGTCCAACAGGACTACTTGACCCATTAGTTGAGCTAAGACCAACTGAAAATCAAATAGATGACTTGATTGAAGAAATCTATAAGACAACAGAAAAAGGCGATAGGACCTTGGTTACAACTTTAACTAAAAAAATGGCAGAAGATTTGACCACATATTTAACAGAAAATGGTATCAAGGTAAAATATCTGCACTCAGATATAAAAACAATCGAAAGATCTGAAATTATCCGTGAATTGCGTTTGGGAGAATTTGATGTACTTGTCGGTATCAACCTCCTAAGAGAGGGTCTTGATATTCCAGAGGTAAGTCTAATTGCAATATTAGATGCAGATAAGGAAGGATTTTTACGTTCAGAAACATCCCTTATCCAAACCATTGGTCGTGCAGCTAGAAATAGCGAAGGTCATGTAATTATGTATGGAGATGCCATTACCAAATCAATGCAAAAAGCCATGGATGAAACAGCCCGTCGCCGTGATATTCAAATGAAATTTAATGAAGACCATGGCATTACCCCACAAACTATTAGAAAAAATATTGGGGAAATGATACAAATTACAAAGGCAGCTGAAGAAGCTGAAATAGAAGAATTTAATAGAGAAGACGTAGACGAAATCTTAATTAATCTTGAAAGTCAAATGTATAAGGCAGCCGAAGAACTAGACTTTGAAAGAGCTGCAAATATTCGCGATCAGATTAAACAGATGAAAGAAAATTTCGTAGGAGTATGATTTGACAGAACATGACATAGTTATAAAAGGTGCTCGCACCAACAATTTAAAAAATGTTGATATAACATTGCCACGCGATGAAATGATAGTTTTTACAGGGCTTTCCGGATCAGGAAAGTCCACTTTAGCCTTTGACACTATTTATGCAGAAGGTCAAAGACGCTATGTAGAAAGCTTATCATCATATGCCAGACAATTTTTGGGCAATGTTGACAAACCAGATGTAGATAGCATAGAAGGACTTTCTCCTTCTATATCAATTGACCAAAAAACAACAAATAGAAACCCGAGATCAACCGTAGCCACAGTTACAGAAATTTACGATTATTACAGACTTTTGTATGCAAGAATTGGAGATGCATATTGCCCAATTTGTGGCAAAAAAATTGAGGCCCAATCTATCGATCAGATGGTAGATAAGATTCTAGAATTACCAGAAAAAACTAGGATTCAAATCCTTGCACCAATGATACGTGGCAAAAAAGGCCAACACAAAAAAGCTTTAGAAAATATTCGAAAACAAGGGTTTGTAAGGGTTGTGATAGACGGTGAACGCCACGACTTAGAAGAAGATATAGAACTTTCAAAAACTAAAAAACATGATATTTCAATAATTGTAGATAGAATTGTAATCAAAGAAGGTATTGAGTCAAGACTTACTGATTCTCTAGAAACGGCACTTGGACTTGCAGATGGCATTGTTTTAATAGATGTCATTGATGGAGATTCCTTTATGCTAAGCAGTAAACTTGCTTGCCCAGATGGTCACGTTTCCTTACCAGAAATAACACCAAATATGTTTTCGTTTAACGCACCACTTGGCATGTGTCCAGATTGTAACGGACTTGGTTTTCACTTACAAATTGACCCAGAATTAGTAATTCCGGATATGAATTTATCAATAAACCAAGATGCAGTAGATGCTTATAGTGGCTCTGCCAAAGATTCTTACTACTATCAAACAATAAGAGCTATAGCTGATCATTATGACTTTTCTTATGATGAGCCATTAAAAAATGCGCCGAAGGGATTAGTTGATGATATTTTGTATGGAACAAATTACGACTTATCATTTGTATTTGACTCTAGATTTTCTGGAAGGAAAAGATATAAGGGCAAATTTGAAGGAGCAGTTACAAATCTTGCTGATAGATATGAAAGGACTAATTCTGAAAGCCAAAGAAAAAGATTTAGAGAATACATGGGTGAAGAGGAGTGTAAAACTTGCCATGGAGATAGATTAAAGCCAGAAGTTTTATCAATTAAAGTTGATCAAACAAATATAGCTGATCTTACAAAATTATCTGTAGAAAACTCTGTAAAATTCTTTAAAGACTTAGAATTATCAGAAATGAAGGCAAATATTGCAGAGCTGATAATAAAAGAAATAGAATCCAGACTTAAATTTTTAAATGATGTGGGTCTTGGATATTTAACCCTTAACCGTTCTGCATCAACTCTATCTGGGGGAGAAAGTCAAAGGATAAGACTTGCAACTCAAATCGGATCAGGTTTAGTTGGAGTTTGCTATGTTCTGGATGAGCCATCAATAGGTTTGCACCAAAGAGATAATGATAGGTTGATAGCATCTCTTAGAAATTTAACTGATATAGGAAATACTCTAATAGTTGTAGAACACGATGAAGATACTATCCGCGAAGCAGATTTTATAGTAGATATTGGGCCAAAGGCTGGTGTTCACGGTGGAGAAATAGTTGCCAAGGGATCGGTAGATGATATTATAAAATCCAAAAAATCTATAACTGGAGATTATTTATCTGGCAGAAAAGTAATCCCAATCCCAGAAGAACGTAGAACAAGTGATAAATTTATAGAAATAAAAGGAGCCTGTGAAAATAACCTAAAGGGCATAGATGTAAAAATCCCTATAGGTGTTCTTACATCAGTAACAGGAGTATCTGGCTCAGGCAAATCATCACTAGTAAATGAAATATTGTATAAATCAGTTACTAAAAAATTAAATAAAACTAAAGTACACCCAGGAAAGCACGACGAAATTCTAGGACTTGATCAAATTGATAAGGTAATAGCCATTGACCAATCACCAATAGGGCGCACCCCAAGATCTAATCCAGCAACCTACACAAAAGTTTTTGACCATATACGCGACGTTTTTGCCATGACCAATGAAGCAAAAATGAAGGGATACAATAAAGGAAGATTTTCATTTAATGTAAAAGGTGGACGTTGCGAAGCTTGCAAGGGTGATGGTACTATAAAAGTGGATATGATGTTTTTACCAGATGTATATGTACCTTGTGAAGTTTGCCATGGCAAACGCTACAACAGAGAAACTCTGGAGGTAAAATACAAGGGTAAGGATATATCAGAAGTTTTAGATATGACAGTAGAAGAAGGCATAGAATTTTTTGCTAATCATCCTCCAATTGTTAGAAAACTTCAAACCTTATACGATGTAGGACTTGGTTATATAAAAATAGGCCAACCATCCACAGAATTATCTGGTGGTGAGGCCCAAAGGGTAAAACTTGCTACAGAACTTGCAAAAGTTGGTACAGGTCAAACACTTTATATTTTAGATGAGCCAACAACAGGTCTTCATATGGCAGATGTTCATAAACTAATCGATGTTTTAAATAGGTTAGTTGATCAAAATAATACTGTAGTAGTAATTGAGCATAACCTAGATGTGATAAAAGTATCAGATTATCTAGTAGACCTAGGCCCAGAAGGCGGAGATGGCGGCGGTACCCTAGTAGGCTGTGGCACTCCAGAAGAACTTGCAAAAAATAAAAAGTCCTATACAGGTAAATATCTAAAAAAAATATTTGATGAAAATAAAAAATAGGAGAGAATAATGGGTTTAGAAGAAAAAAGAAATGATGAAAAAGACAATAATGTAGATACGAATAAAAATGGTAGAGCTATTAGCTTTTCAACAGGAGATGGCAATGATTTTGTAATAGATTTACCTAGCGCTATACCTGGAGAAGAGAATATAAATACAAATGATATGAATGATGAAGAAATAGAAGATTTAATTTCACAAATTGATTCAAATAATGCAGAAATTGAAGATCTATTGCACGAGATGGGAGTGAAAGATATAAATAAGCTCCTTGAAGGTGACTATTCTGATTTAGATTAATATCAATATACTAACTGGTACAAATTTTGTGCCAGTTTTTTATTGTTATAATTCATAGCTTATTAATTTATAAATATATAAAATAATTCTAGATTATGATATAATCTTATTGAAAAAAAATAGAAAGGATAAGCTATGATTGAAATAAAAAATGTTTCGAAGACATTTGGCAGTATCAAAGCCTTAGATGATGTATCATTTAGGGTGGAAGATGGTGATGTTTTTGGTGTGATAGGTCAAAATGGTGCCGGAAAATCTACACTTTTTAGATGTATAATGAACTTTTTTGATGACTATGATGGCTCTATTAGCTATGATGAGAAAAATATTAAGGATGTTCCTTTAGAAAAAATTGGATTTTTGCCTGAAGAAAGATCCCTTTCTCCTAAAAAAACCATAGAAGAAGAAATCAGGTATTTTGCAAAACTTAATCAAATGACACATATTCCAGATGAAGATTTACAAAGATGGTTTGATAGATTTGAAATAAAAGGAAAACTTACTGATAAGATCAAATCACTTTCAAAAGGGAATCAACAAAAGGTACAACTTTTGGCAGCGGTCATTTATAAACCAGAATTTGTAATTTTGGATGAACCACTTTCAGGTCTAGATCCATATAATATCAGACTTCTAGAAGATATTATAAAAGAATTAAACGCCATGGGCATGACAATTTTATTTTCCTCCCACAATATGGAAAATGTAGAAGCTCTTTGTAATAAACTTGTGATGATTAAAAATGGACAAATAGTTTTAAATGGCACTCCGCAAGAAATTAGAAACTCATTCCCAAGGGATAAAGTTTTAATAGAGACAGATAAAGATTTGCTGCCTATAATTGATGGTAAAGCAAAATCTTATACTAAAAATGGCAATTTTTGGAATGTATATTTAAATGACCCTGAAGATAGCAAGATGATTTATGAAGATATAAATAAAAATCTTGGATTTGTATCACAATTTAGCCAAGCTGCCCCAAGCTTAAATGAAATCTTTGCAAAGGTGGTGGAAAGTCATGAATAGAAGAAAGATTGTTATGCTAGAAACCCTAAAAAATCACCTGAAATCGGGAAGTTTTTGGGCAATGATTTTACTTCCAATAGTTTTTGGTATATTGGGTGGTCTAGGAGGATATTTTGCTAACAACTCAGATAATAGCAAAATGGGCATAGTAGCAAGTGAAGATTTTAAAAATTATTTCGATAATGAAGATTATAAATTTGTAAAAGAAGATGAAATTGATGATCTGATTGATAATAAAGAAATATCTTCATATGCAAAAATAAAAGAAGAAAACGGTCAGATAATTGTAGATTTTAATGAAGCTGATGCATCAACGTCCGAAACATTCAAGTTTCAAGAGATTTTAAATAATATCCAAAATACTATAAATGAAGAAAATGCAAATCTAGATCAAATTCAGCAAGAAGCTTTGGCTAAAACACCTGTTATAAATAAAATCTCAGATGAAAAGTCAGACAATAAGTTAGCAGGGCAAGTTATATACTTTGTACTGATGTTTTTAATGTATATGGTTCTAATGAGCTTTGTAAACCTAGTTTTAGCTGATATTGCAACAGAAAAAGGCACAAAGATGATAGAATTTATCTTCTCATCTGTAAAGCCTGGAGATTATTTTGCGGGCAAGATGTTTGGTAACTTTATAGCAGTTTTTGTACAAATTTTTATATATGTAATCTTTGCTATCATAGGACTTTTAGTTGTGAAATCAAAAGGAATCCTAGATGGAATTGATTTATCCTTTAATTTAACAGCTTCTAGTTATGGAATGATTGTAGAAATAGCCTTACTATTTGCCCTAGGAATATTTGTTTTTCTAGTAATAGCTGGTATGCTAGGGTCTTTTGCAACAAAGGTTGAAGATGCTGGAAAGATGGGCACTCCACTAATATTTGCTACTGTAATTTTATTTTTTCTAGCAATTAATCTTCAAAACAAGGGTGATATAATGCTAACAAAGGTGCTTAGTTATGTGCCATTTGCTTCTACATTTTTTATGCCACTTAGACTTTTAAATGGATATGCGGGTCTTACGGAAGGTATTATTTCAATAGCTATTCTAATCATTACCATATTGTTAGTTTATAGATTTGGAGAAAGAGTTTATAAGAGAAATATACTAAATTATTCTACTGATAATTGGTTTACTAGAAGAAAGAGATAGTATTAATAATATAGTAGTAAATGATATAGTATATATAAAACAAACAGAAAGACGAGTTTATGACTCGTCTTTTAGCTTATTGTTTATCAAAAAATATACTTATAGCAGCTTGAATAAATATTGCTATTACAAAAATTATCCAACTATTGTACCAATTGCCTGTTATAAAACTATATACTAGATATACTCCAACAGCGAGAACCCATAATATTGCTGATGCTTTGGATTGCTTATTATCTGCTTCTTGCATCTTAGGATTGCGATATTTTAGTAAGTCCTTATTACTAGAATATTTAACAGAGCTATAAGTAATTAATCCCATTCCTATTGCAATCAGTATTAGAAAAATAATTGTAAGTATATTGTTCTTTGTATATCTATTTTCTTCTATAGTATAGATAATAGGTGATAGTATAAAAATAGCTATAGATATTATTGTATTTCTTTTAAAAATTGGCTCATATTCAGCAATATTTTTTTCTATAACACCTTCTACTCCGTATGAAAATCCATATGCTTCTTTTTCTATAAAGTTGTATTTGTTTCCTTCAAATCCTGTATATATGCAAAGCCCTACTGCAATAGCTATAATAACAATTGTTAAAATTGTTCCTATATTATCATTTATACCATCAAGTAACATTGCCGGAATAGGAGATAGTATAAAAAGAGGAATAGCTATAGCTAGGTACTTAGCTATCTTTTGAAAGCTAGAATAATACTTATTCAAACTATCTAGATCAAAAACATGACCGGTTTGAGTTTCACTTACTTCTTCTACAACAAATTGTTCCATTCCTAAATCATCATTTAACAAAAAATCTGTACTAACACCAAAAATCCTAGAAAGTTTCATAATCTTATCCAAATCTGGCATAGACATAGATGCTTCCCATTTAGAAACTGATTGACGGCTAACTCCAATTTCGTTTGCCAAATCTTCCTGAGTCATTCCTTCTTTTTTCTTAAGTTTATAATCTTATCAGCTAGTATCATAAGATCCTCCTTTATTTTTCTAAGTACATTTTATTAAAAAATGCTTTTACATACCAGCAAGTTCTTTTGGAAATTTGTCAACTCCTGGTTGCATTGGCTAAATATAGAGCTTTTCATTTGATAGATATTTTATTATACTATTTATATACCAAAGGTAAAAACTTTTAAAATATTGTATAATAAAATAAGGGAGACATAGTAGATGAAAAAAATTTTATATTTAATTGCTGTTATTTTTCTAGCAGCATGTGGGCAAAAAGAAATAAATGAGCCTAAAGAAGAAAAAATTCTAGCCCCCTTAGAAATAACCAAAAATGACTATGATTCATTTTTCCTAAAGGGTAAGAAATATTTACTGCCTTTATCTTATGATGATTTCGCAAATAATGGTATAAAATTAAACGAAGATGAGTTTTATTATCCACAAATAAATAAAAATAGCCAAGCTATGGCAAATTTAAAGGCTGATGAAGTTGACCTAGGCGCTACATTTAAAAATGATAAATCCCACGCTATGGATATCAAAAAGTCTAAGATAATTGAGCTTTACATAAATAATAATGGAAAAAATAAAGACTTTTCAATAAGTGGACTTGCTTGGGGCGACTCCTACCAAAAGGCAAAAAAAACTTTGAAAAATCTCCATATAGACGAGGCAAGTAAGGATAGTGAAAGGACTTTAAATTATAATACTGATAATAATTATGTATCCTTATATTTTAAAGATAACAAACTTTGCTCGGCTGCTATTTTTTCAAAAAGTTATATGAGAGATGAGTCATATATAAATGGAGAGTTTGTAGTATTTGGTCAAACATTAAAATTTCCCTTTACCATTAACGATTTGGAAAGTATGCTTGCTACAAATATAAATATTAATAGAGATTATCAAAAATTAGACCCAAAAGATAAGTTAACTATAAAAATATATTCTCCATTATTTGACAGTAGCGAAATAAAACTTGCAGCTAGTGGCCTAGATTTTGAACTTAAAAATACTAGCGATAAGCCAGTTGATATTAAAGATGCTCAAGTTATTAGCGTAAGATCTGACAATAGTTCTGATATATCTATTGGAAATATATACGTAGGGGCAAGTATTGACGAACTAAAAATAGTAGATAAAAAAAATCAAAATCCAAATAGGTTAAATATAGAAGGTAAGGTAAATGATCATTTGACAAAATTTATATTTAATGCTGACAATGATACAGACTATATATACTATGCAGATGATGAAATGGTTAAGTACATAGAGATTATAAATACCAAGGAGCAATAATGAAATTTACTAAAGTAGAAATATCTGATAAAGAATATCTAAACTATATATTTTTAAATGCAAAAGTAGGAGGTCAACCTGTAACTGCTATGTTTGATACTAAAGGCAATAGTCTTTTAAAAAAATCTATAGCTGATAAGATATATATAAGATACATTGATGAAAAACCAATTGATGAAAAACGTGGCTGGAGAAGGGCTAGAGTAAATTTAAAGCTAGGTGGTCTAGAAATAGGTTCTGCACCAATAATAGTGGCCAACGATGAGAATTTTGATTTACCAGAAGATCAAACAGGCAATAAGTACCCGGCAGATTTTATTCTAGGATGGAATATTATTTCCCAACTTTGCTTTAGAGGTGATGCAAAAACAAAGGACTTTGAAGTGCAAGTAGATGATTTTAGAGAAAATTCTAGCAAAGAATCATCAAATTTGCCTATAGTCTATATAGAATTTGATGGACAAAGAGTTCTTTCCGGCATAGATACATCTAAGCCACTTACAACTGTTAGTCAAGATATTTTTGATAAAATATTAAAAAATAAAGATGATGCAAATACTATTGAGATGCTAGATCTAGAAGATGAAAATCTAACATATGAAACTAAACTTATCTTTAAAATAGATGAGGATATGATAAGTCTACCAAGTGCTGGACTAAATCCGAAATTAAATGAAGGCGATGTAAAAATATTGTTTGGAGCTGACCTTTTTGCAAATACTACATGGGCAATGTACTGTCCAATGAGATATATGAGGGCAAGGCAGTTATAAAATAGGGAGAAATGGTCTCTCTATTTTTTAGTTTAGAAGTTTTAGGAAAGATTAAAAGTTATAAGTAAGGACTAGTATAAAATTTATTTATGGAAAATAATTAAATAGAAGTTATAATATTCATATAAAATAAAAGGAGTGCTTATGAGCAAATTATTAGTTATCCAATCTGACTTTGGCTTAGGTGATGGAGCAGTTTCTGCTATGCATGGTGTTGCAAATATGGTAGATCCATCCATAAAAGTAGACGATCTAACCCACGATATAAAACCCTATAATATTTTTGAAGCTAGCTATAGACTTATACAAACTATAAGATATTGGCCCGAAGAAACGGTTTTTGTTTCGGTGGTAGATCCTGGTGTAGGTTCTAGTAGAAAAAGTATAGCTGTAAAAACAACAACTAACCACTACCTTGTAACACCAGATAATGGAACACTTTCTCATATAAAAAAATATATAGGAATAGAATCTGCAAAGATAATCGATGAAAAAAATAATAGGTTACCTTTTTCAGAAAAAAGCCACACCTTTCATGGACGAGATGTATATTCATACAATGGAGCAAAAATTGCTGCCGATAAGAGCTACTATGGATCACTAGAAGACTATGATTTAGAAAATATAGAAACTTTAGAAATAAATGAAGCTTATATCGAAAATGGCATAATCCATGGCACAGTAGATATTTTAGATATACGTTTTGGCTCACTTTGGACAAATATCCCTCAAGAAATGCTAGAAGAAAATGATATACATACAGGAGATACCTTAAAAATAAAAATCTACCATGATGAAACAAAAAAATATGAAAATCAAATCATCTACGGTCATAGCTTCTCAGATGTAAAGCAAGGTGAAGTAGTAGCTTATATAAATTCCCTTATAAATCTAGGCATTGCAATAAATCAAAGCAATTTTTCAAAAACTTATAATATAGGAACTGGCAATAGTTGGACTATAAAAGTAGAAAAAATTAATCAGGAGTAATTATGAATAAAAATCAATCATCCACCACAAAAATTGTAGCAGTTGGAATTGGTGCGGCAGTATTTTTTATCTTAGGTCGTTTTTTATCAATTCCTATTGGTATTCCAAACACATCTTTAGAAACAACCTATCCATTTTTAGCCTTAATGAGTGTTTTGTTTGGACCTGTTGTAGGAGGTCTTATAGGTTTTATAGGTCATGCTGTAAAAGATTTACTAACCTATGGACTTTGGATTAGCTGGGTTATTTCATCAGGTATTACTGGAGTAGGATATGGACTAGCTGCAAAAAAGCTAGATGTAGAAAATGGAAAATTCGAAAAATCAGATATTATTAAATTTAATATTGGACAAGTTTTGACAAATTTAGTAGCTTGGGCACTAGTTGCTCCAGCTTTAGATATACTAATATACTCAGAACCAGCTAATAAAGTTTTTGTTCAAGGAATTGTAGCAGCCCTTACAAATTCATTATCTGTAGCTATCATAGGCACACTTTTAATTATTGCCTATACTAAAACCCGTACACCAGAAAATAGTTTAAAAAGAGACTAAAAATTGGAAAATCAAACTTTAATCAAATTTGAAAACTTTACATTTAAATATAAGTCCCAACAAGAACCTACACTCAAAAATATTAATTTTAAAGCAAGAAAAGGTGAGAAAATTGTAATCATAGGCCCAAGTGGATCTGGCAAATCAACTATGGCTAAGGCTATTAATAGCCAAATACCCAATACTTTTGCAGGAGATATAAAAGGTAAGGTAACAATACTGGATAAGGATATAGAAAACTCCTCCATTTTTGATATATCGCTTTTGGTTGGAAGCGTATTACAAGATACAGATGGACAATTTGTAGGATTGACCGTCTTAGAAGATATTGCATTTTCCTTGGAAAATGATAATGTATGCCAAGAAAAAATGATAGAAATAGTAAAAATGTGGGCTAATAACCTAAGCATAGTGAGTTTATTAGACCATAAGCCAAATGAAATTTCAGGTGGGCAAAAACAGCGCGTATCCCTAGCAGGAGTCTTGGTTTCAGAAACTCCTATTTTACTTTTAGATGAGCCACTGGCAAATTTAGATCCAGCTAGTGGCCTTGCTACTATGAGATTAGTTGATGAGCTTAATAAAAAGTATAATTATACAGTTATAGTTATAGAACACAGGCTAGAAGAAACTCTAAATTTAAATCCAGACCGTATTTTAGTAGTAGATGAAGGAGAGATTTTAAAAGATGATAGTCCTAGTGCTATCCTAAAATCAGATGTTTTAGATAAAATAGGTGTAAGAAAACCTCTATATATAAATGCTCTAGAGTACGCAGCTATAGATTTATCTAGAATACAGAATCTTGGATCTTTTGATAATATAACTTTAAGTAAAAATGACAAAGATATGCTAAAATCATGGGCAGATAAAATAAATATTATAGATTTAAGCTATAAAAAAGAAGCTATCCTAAAAGTAAAAGACTTATCTTTTGCCTATGATGGCTATAATCCAGTACTTAAAGATGTAAACTTTACTATAAATAAAGGTGATGTTCTTAGTATTGTAGGACAAAATGGAGCTGGTAAATCAACACTGGCTAAGCTTTTATGCGGATTTTTAAGACCTAGTAGGGGACAAATTCTTTTAAACGGTACTGATACTAAGAACTTATCTATAAAGCAAATAGCTGAAAAAATCGGCTATGTTTTGCAAAACCCAAATGCAATGATTTCCAAGACCAATGTAAGTGAGGAAGTAGGATTTGGACTTAAACTTCGTGGTGCTAGCAAGGAAGAGATTGACTTTAAAACAGAAAAAGTCCTTAAAATATGCGGTTTATTTCCCTTTAGAAATTGGCCTATTTCAGCGCTTTCTTATGGGCAAAAAAGAAGGGTAAGCATAGCGTCAATATTAATTTTAAATCCAGAAATACTTATTTTAGATGAACCTACAGCAGGACAAGATTATAGGCATTATACAGAAATAATGGAATTTATTCATAAGCTAAATAAAGATTATAATCTAACAATTTTGATGATTTCCCATGATATGCACCTTATTCAAGAATACACACAAAGATCTCTAGTTTTTGCAGAAACTAGACTTTTAGCAGATACGAGCCCTAAGACTTTGTTTTCAGATGTTGATTTATTAGAAAAAGCGTCTCTTGCAGAAACATCTTTATCAAAGCTTGCTAGAGCTATTGATTATGATCCAGAAGAATTTATAGAAAAATTCATAAGTTATGAAAGAGGAGAACTATGAATGATAAAATACTAGGTTACATAGAAAATGATACTATCATTCATAGGCTTTCTGGGACAACTAAGCTAATTTGCTTTTTGATGCTTTCAATCATTGTAATGACTAGCTATGACACCAGATTTTTATTTTTTGTAACATTGCTTTCTCTTATTTTATTTAAAATAGCAGAGATTCCTTGGCAAGCAGTAAGCTATGTCGTAAAATTTGTTCTTGTTTTTGCAATACTAAATTTGCTTGCTATATATATTTTTGAACCAGAATATGGTGTAAATTTATATAATAGTAGAAGTCTTATAAAAGAAGGATTAGGTAGATATTCCCTAACTAAAGAACAACTTTTTTATGAGTTAAATGTAGCTATAAAATATTTTTCAACCATACCACTTGCATTAATATTTATTTTTACAACAAGTCCTAGTGAATTTGCCTCTAGTTTAAATAAAATAGGGATTAGCTACAAGGTGAGCTATTCTGTATCTTTAGCTTTAAGATATATTCCCGATATACAAAACTCATACAATGATATAAAATTAGCTAGTCAAGCAAGAGGTATAGAAATGAGCAAAAAAGCAAGTTTGGGGCAGAGAATGAAGGCATCATCAAATATTATTTGGCCTTTAATATTTGATAGCTTAAACCGTATAGAAACTATAAGCCAAGCTATGGAACTTAGGCGTTTTGGCAAGGAGAGTACTAGAACATGGATCTCCTATAGACCCTTTAAAAAAATAGATATAGTTGCTATAGTTATTTCTGCTATTATTACTGTCCTAGGCATATATTTATTTTCAGTAAATGGTGGTAGATTCTATAATCCTTTTTAAAATACTAAAAATATATTTTTTTAATGCCAAGCCTTATGGTACTATATAGATAAGAATTATTGTAATTAAGGTTTTTTTTATTCTTAAAAATATTAATATCTTGGATTATCAGCTAAATAATTGAATATTGATATATATTTTAATATAATAAAGCAAATTTGGAGGATTCATGAAAGTAAAAAAAATTAAAAGCTACACATGCTTAGCCCTGGCACTAACCCTAGTATTGCCAGTTACTGCCCATGCAAGTGATGAAGTAGAAAAAGAAATGCTAAGCTTAACTAGCGATGAAAAAACAAGCGATAATGGACAAAAAGATAGTCTACTATCACCAAGCCTTGATATGGACTTTGATAAAGAAGATAGTGCTATCAAATATACAATAAATATTGCAAAAACAAATAAAAAAGATAAATTACAAGCGATATTTTACCTAAGAGAAAATTCTAACTTAGAAAATCTTGACCTAGAAAGTGATGAAAATATTAGCCAAGACAAAGTAAAAGTAGCAAATGAATCAGGTCTTAAAAAAATTACAATAGATCTAGAAGACCAAACTAGCATAAAATTAAAAGCGCATATAAAAGAAGGTATGACAGATAACTTTGCTTTTGACTACATAATAGCAAATGATAGCCAAACGGCATTTGCTAGCAAAAGAGTGAATTCTTTTATTGCTAAAGATGAAAATGGCAAAGATATACTAAAAGCTAATGATGCTAATAAGTTAAACTCTATGCTCTATGGAAAGTTCTTAGATGAAAAAACTATAGAATGGTCAGACTTTTTATTAAATGATTCAAATAAAGATATACTAGCAAATTATGATTTTAAATTAAGTAATAATCAAAAAGACTTAAGCAAAATAACTATCCAAACTTATAAAGCAAGCAAAGATGGGCTTGTAGAAGAAAATAGTGCTGATTACGACTTTGGAAACATAGAAAACTTGCTTTTACCAGCAAATGGTGGAGTGAAAATAACATTTAAATCAAATGTAGACCAAGAAGAAACAGTATTTACAGCAAATGATTCAAAGCTTAAAAGAGATGAAAAGACAGATGAATCAAAAGATACCACAAGCGAAGTAGATTCACTAAAAGCTACTATTGATGCAAATGATAAAAAAATCAAAGAAGAAATTCAAAATGTAGACAAAAATTCAGTAGCAAGTTCTAAAGAAAATGACTTATCACAACTAAGCAAAGATATAGATTATAGAAATAAAGCTATTTTATCAGAAATGAAAGCTATTGATAGCAAGCAAGCTAGTCCAGAAGAATCATCAGGGGATCAATTAAAGACTGTAGTTTTAAATGAAAATTCTTCCGATAGCAAAAATGATAAAGATGAAGTGGATGTCGATGATTTGAAAGAAGATATAGATAATAGAAATATCGAAATTCAAAAAGCTATGCAAGAAGTAGATCAACAATATCTTTTATATATGAATCAGACCCAAAATACCAATAAAATTGCTGCGAATACTGATCAAGATGTGGATAATCTAATAATAGAGCTAGATAATAGAAACCAAGCTATCCAAGAAGAATTAGAAAAAATCTATGGCAAGTATGCAGTAAATTCGATAATGGATTTAAATAAGTCAATTGATGATGAAACTTACGAATTATTAACAGATGTAGATAAAAATAACGAAAAAATTGATGAGATTATCGATCAAGTTAAACTATCAATAGAAGCAAATAAGGTCTTAGATAATAAAGAAGAACTTGAAAATATCAAAGTTTTACTAGATGATGTAGATAATTTATCGGCAAATAACGAAAAAGCCCTAGAAACAATAGATAAGAAAGAAGAAAATCCAACAATTAGTCAAAGCTTTAAAAATGTAGTACCAGGCTATTCCGAAAATGTCTACAAAGACCTAGAAAAAGTAGTAACAGTAACCCTAGATCCATTGAAAGATACACAAAATTCAGAAAAGAAAGTAAGCAAAGAACAAGCACAAAAAAAATATCCAACCATAGCAAAATACCTAAAAGACTTAAAACTAGTCCGAGATTTGCTAAAATAAAAAAAATAAAAGCACTTGAGCAAGACTCAGGTGTTTTTTTGTGCAAAGAAATGATGTGTTATAGAGATAATTACAGAGTATAAGAAAAACCAGCAGCAAAGAAAGATTTCTCCATTACGCTTTCGCTCCAGTCGAAATGACAATGGAGTGGAGCAAGTATTCCAAAACATAGGAGTTTTCCAAGTATTTAAAATTAATATAACATTTTATCTAATATAGTAAATAAGAAAACCAACCATAAACAAAGTAATCTACCTCATCGTCATCTCGAGCTTAGCCGAGAGATCTATCCTAAATTCAGATATTCCCAAACGCAGCAATTAAGTAAGAAAATCCAATCATTTGAGAAAGATTTCTCCATTGCGCTTTCGCTCCAGTCGAAATGACAATTGGAGGGGAGCAAGTATTCCAAAACATAGGAGTTTTCCAAGTATTTAAAATTAATATAATATTTTATCTAATATAGTAAATAAGAAAACTAGCCATAAACAAAGTAATCTACCCCATAGTCATCTCGAGCTTAGCCGAGAGATCTATCCTAGATTCAGATATTCCTAAGTGCAGCAATTAAGTAAGAAAACCCCATCTCAAAAAAATCCAATCATTTGAGAAAGATTTCTCCATTATGCTTTCGCTCCAGTCGAAATGACAATTGGAGGGGAGCAAGTATTCCAAAACATAGGAGTTTTCCAGAATCTAAAAATAAAAATCAAATTCGAGTGTTAATCTTTGAATTAAGATATAAGGAAACCATCTACAAACAAATATGTACACCCATAGTCATCTCGAGCTTAGCCGAGAGATCTATCCTAAATTCAGATATTCCCAAACGCAGCAATTAAGTAAGAAAACCCCATCATCAAAAAAATCCAATCATTTGAGAAAGATTTCTCCTTTGCGCTTCACTTCATTCTGGAGAGAAAATATTTCAAAATATAAATATTTATTATAAACTCAACTAATCTATAAGTTTTTAACTTTAGTATTTTAAACAAATAAGCATATATAAAATGTAAATATATTGGTTTTTTTCAGTATTTATCTAAAAATACTTAAAAAAATCTACATTTTGTATTAATTATGTTATATAATGTAGTATAGTAAATTACTATACATATAAAAATATTATAATATAAAAAAATAAATCATGAGGGAGATTTATGAACAACAAATTTCAACAATTTTCAGTAAAATTGCTAGCTTCAACGCTAGCGGTTATCATGGCAGTGCCTATAGATGCATTTGCTATGAAACAAAAGCAAGACCGATCCTACGCGGCTAGTACATCTGTGATGGATAGCCAAGAGATAAAGAATGATACACCGAGACAAACAGATCAACCTAGCTTATTAAAAAGTGAAATAAGTACAGAAGAAAGAGACCATTACATAATCGAAAAATCAGCAACTCTTTCTAAAGCTACAGGACAAGTGGATTACAAAATAGTAGTAAAAGCAAAAGATCCGAGTAAAGAATCTACTAAAGAAGAAACTACTACATTTGCTATTACAGAAAACACAGATCAAGAAGATCTAAATTTAGAAAAAGTTAGTGGCTTAGATCAAGATGGCAGGGAAAGTGAAGTAAAATACACTTTAAATACTCCAAAAGAATTTAATTCTACAAGCAATATTAGAACACTAGCTGTTTCATCAAATCATACAAAATACGGTATGGTTTATTACTTAAGTGCAAAATTATCAGATGAAGCACAAAAAGAACTAGCAAATAAGTCCCCACAATTAGCCTTAGACTTTACCCTAGCTTCATCAGATAAAGAGATTTTACAAGATAGATACGCTTTAGAGATTTTAAAAACAGGTAATAATGAAGTTAGTGTAGATAATGAAGGAAATATAGTAAACAATACTGAGCGATTAGTAGAAAAAGAAGATGATCTACATTTATATAAGGGTGCATACAAAGAAGCTAAAAAAAGCTTATTCCAATCAACACCAGAACAAATTATATGGACTGATTATATCAATAGTAAAGATGACAAACAATTTACTTACAATTTTAATGTAGATGACAATCAAGATACAAGAGATAGTCAAATAAAAATAGAATTTTACCAAGCAGACAAAATAGGCTATGTTTTAAACGAATCATTTACAAAAACACTCAATTACTCACCTAGCCTAAGCTTACAAGTTCCACAAGGATATCTTGCAAAAGTAGAACTAGTAACAAGACCAAAAGAAAATACAAATGCAAAAGAATATGTATTTAATGGAAGAAAAATTTTAAATCCAAAACACAAAGCAGAAACGAAAAGCAAAGAAGACAAATCTAAGCAAGAAGATGATGAGGATCCTGATGAGGACTCGTCTAAAGATATAAAAGAAAAACAATCCCAATCTAGAGCTACCATAGTAGAAGATTCCGACAAGAAAGGCGAATCTTTAGAAATATCTGATATAGAAGAAAAACCACTACAAGCTGGTTCTGAATTATCAACATCATATCCATATTCTGTAGAATATACTTCTTCATCAACAGTTAGATACCAAAATGGCGATAAAATAAATAGTGCTATCCCAGATATGTCTAAAAATCCTGAAGTATGGTGGGATGTAGAAATTGATACAAGTAAAATCAAAGCTGCTGATATAGATTTCAATAATTTGTACTACACTCTATACATGGGTGCAAAAGATGGCCTAGATAGGTTCAAATACAAAGTATCAACAAGCCCTATAGCTGAAAATGATACTAGTGGCTTTGATACTGCTTCAGAAAGGTCTGAATTTCTATATCAAGGTTTTGACAATATAGCTAAGAAAAACGTAGGCGACAAACTATATATAAGAGTTAAGGCGCCTTTAGATAATGATAGTGAAGTCCACGACCAATACTCCCTAGGTATAAGGATAAACCCAGATAAAAACTATATAAATAATCTTCTAAATGAATTTTTAGCTAAATATAAAGCTATCCCAACTCCTCTCAAATGGAAGCTTGGAGATGGTAAGGCTGATATTTATAGGGACAGACCTTTCAATTTACTAGATGAGAGAATAGTAGCTAGTCCTAACTTTATCAAATATGACATAGATGATAACTTCTACTTTGACTCAACTAGATCTATCACAGCTGATAGGAGATCTGATACTCGTGTAGAATGGAATGTTCTAGACCTATTGAGATTTGGTGAAGTAGAAGATCCAAGCATTGATCAAGCAAGCTTAAATCCAGAAGTTAATAATAAAAATAAATACTATTACAGACCGAACTTAACTGGTGGATATTCAAGAGTAAATAATGCAAGTGATGTCAAAACAAAAAAAGGTGAATTTTATCCAGGTACTATAGTTGCCTATAATTTTGATAGGCAAGAGGCAAGCCCTCACACCAACTACAAGCTAGATCTAACATTAAAGGAAAAGGAAAATCTATTTAAAGACCAGCTTGACAACCAAATGAATAATAGGAATCAATTGACTGACCCAGTTGGTGGCACTGTAAATGCCTACACCTACAAATATCCACCAGCAGCAATAGATGACCAATACCTAGCCTACAACGAGAACCCATTTGCCATCATGCGTATCAATCAAACCTTTGAAATTGTTCAGTGTTTCAACGATGGTTATAGGGATCCAACATCTAGTGGCAATGACATCATCGGCCTACAAAGAATAGAAGATCCAGAAGCTGTTTTCTTATATGATATGCTAGCTGGTAATAATGCAGATTATGCAAAAAAGAATTTTAAACCGGGAGCAAAGTATAATAAACAAAAAACAAGTGATGAAGAAGCCTTAAGTGATGAGGAAGCTTTAAAAGATACCCTAGAAAGAGCCTACTACTATACTAACCAAGTTGTAGAAGAAAAGGAAAAAGAAACAAAACAAAAAATCCCTAGACAAGTAGAGGCCTTCCTATACCAAAAGATGGTGCATTTAATCACTAATAACAAAGATCTAGATGAACAATATGGTGTAGATACTGGTATTGACCCTTCAGTTAAAAACTGGACCAATATTAATACAACTTTAACTGGTAACAAGGATGGCGACTACTATAAGGGAACTGATGATCAAAAAAGGCAAATTCCAGATAATGAAAGAAAAGTTCAGGGTTACGATGGAAATGCTCTTGATGAAGCTGAAAGATTAGCTAATGAAGCGAAGACGTTATTAGAAAATTCTTATACCAATGATGATTGGGACAAAACCAAGGCTGATAGTGTTGAACTAATATTCTACAAACACAACGACAAAAGAACTGTACAAAACCTAATCACAGCTAAGATAAGAAAGCCAATAAATGCTCAAAAGATTACTGTAGATGGCGCAAAGCTTGAGGGAGCAGAGTTTACCTTTACCAGTAGACAAACTGGGGAAAGTGTAAAGTGGACATCACAAGAAGATAATACCAACAATCCTCTATTCCTAAAACCTGGCCAATACTATGTTGATGAAACAAAGGAACCAGAGGGCTATTCTAAGTTAGAAACTTTCCTTATAGAAATAAAAGAAGAAGAAATCAACCCAGATGAGGGTCCTTATCCTCAATATGGATTAGATATACATGTCAATGATGGATATAAGTACAGCCTATCAATCCTAAACCCAGAAACAGTTCAAAAAGACGGATCAGGCAATCCTCTAGTTACTGTCGATGATAAAGATACATTAAATCTTACCATCAAAAACGAATCTAAACTTGGAGAAATTGACTTTACCAAGGTCAATAACAGCGGCAGACAACTGGATGGTGCAGAATTTACCCTTACAAAAATTACAAATGAAAAAGATTTGAAAAGTATCGACAAAAACGGTGAGACACCTGTTTACCAAAAAACATCTACTGGTAATAATGGTAAGTTTACATTTGCATCCATACCAGTAGGAACTTACAAACTAGAAGAAACAAAAGCCCCAGCAGGCTACCAAGCTATAGAGCCACTAATATTAAAAGCTACCAAAGGTGAAAATGATGAAGTTACTGTTACTTTCAATGATAAAGAAATTCAAAGAACTAAAAAGATCATTAACCAAGCCCCATCTACAGAACTAAGCTTTAGAAAAGTAAAAAACGAAGGCGGCAAGCTTGTCCCTATAGATTCTGGTACTGGTAAATTTAGACTATATTCTACAAGTACAAGCGATGGATCAGATTATGATAGAACAGTAAGTCCAACAGCGACATTTATTCCAGCAGATAAGGAAAATAATACACAAGCCCTAGAAGTTGGTGAGTTTAGATTTACTGACATAGTTGCAGGTGACTACATCTTAGTAGAAGAACAAGCTCCTGTAGGATTCCAAAAACCAAACAATCCTTTCTGGCGAGTTAAAGTTATAGAAAATAAGGATAATTCTGGTCAGCTGACCTACGAAGTTTATCGTTTATCAGATAATAAAGAAATAAGGCCAGAAAAAATCCTCAGAGGAGAAAATGAGGAAGAAGGAACTACTGCCAACATCGAAAATGCACCTCGTACCACTAAGCTGGAATTCAAAAAGTATGATTCTAAACACAATCAAATAACAGGTGATAAACTTGTAGGTAAGGATGGAAAACCTGTTGAATTTAGGCTACATGAAGCAGACTACTACGGAAATAAAAAAGACCCTGATTCTCAAGGTAAACCAATCACAGCCGATGCTAATGGAGTCTTTAGTATAGATGATCTGGAATACTCAGCTTACTACCTACTAGAAGAAGTCAACCCACCAGCTGGCTACACCAAGGCAGCAGATACAGTATTATATGTTGCTGCAGAGGCAGAAGTAACAGTAGGGGAAATCAAAGTTATAGTAAGAGACCTAACTGCCAACACTATTACAGAAAAAGGTAAGCTCCTTACAGGAATCATCGACTATAAAGAGGATGAACTACGTGGCGAGTTGACTGTAAAGAAGACAGGACAATCACTAATCGAAGGTGATAACTCAACAGTAGGGCTTAGAAGAGCATACTTTAGGCTTTATCATGCAACTAGTGACTTTGACTATGCAAATAAAGATTTTAAGAAAGTAGACTCCAAGGATAAAAGTGCCTACTACCAAAGAGTAACAAGTGGTATAGCACTTACAGATGAAGACAACCAACCACTAAAAATTGATGACTTACCAGCAGACCAAGGTTTTGCAACATTTGAAAACCTAAAACAAGGTAACTATATCTTAGAAGAATATAGGGGACCAGCAGGCTATGAAAAAGACCCTACTCCTAGATATGTTACTGTAGATGGGCAAGGAAAAGTCACAATAAGAAAAGAGGGAGAGGAAACTCCGGAAGATCTAAACGATAAAGGTCAATATGAAATATTCAACAAGGATGAGAGTGGATTTAGGATTCCGCTAAGAATCACAAAAAAAGATGAAAGTGGTTCTCCTCTATCTGGTGCAAAATTTAGAGCAGTTAAGATTATCAAAGGCCAAGATCCAAAGGTCAAATATCATGACGAAGAGTTCGATGCAATAAGTGCGGCTACAGGTCTTGCAGGAGACAACTATATTAGAGAGCTGACCCCTGGTATCTACGAACTGACAGAATATCAAACACCAAGACCAGAATTTGCTGAAGCATCTGATTATCTAGAACCATTAGATAAAAATGGCGAGCCTTTAAAATGGTATTTCGAAGTTAAACGTAACCCAGACGTAAGTGATCCTAGATCAGCCAATTATATGATTATTGATTTTGCCTTTTCTCATACATTTAAAGAAACAGACAAATTTACTGATGCTGGGCAAGACTATAATAACGATAAATGGTACGGAAAAACTATCTATGGTACCGAACCTGTAAATGGAGAAGATGGCAAAGTAGCTAACGAAGACTTCATGAAACTTATCAAGCTAGTGCCAGATGATGGTAGATCAAATCCAGCTAGACCAGACGCTCCATATAAAGGCATCAACGACTTAGAAGTAACCAATGTCAAAAAGACTACTAATTTTGACTTTATCAAAGCGGATGACTATTCTAGAGCCATAGAGGGAGCTAAGTTTAGACTAAGAAAATTAGCTACTGATGATAAGGGTGAGATTCAAAAAGAAGTTCTTGGTAAAGAATATAAATTTGCTAAAGATGAAAATGGAAAAGATGTCTATAACCAAGATGCTACTTCTAATACAAATGAAGGAGTAATATTTAAGGATATCCCAGCAGGTAAATACCTATTAGAAGAAACCAAGGCTCCAGCAGGCTTCGAAAAACTTGACAAGCCTATCATAGTAGAATTTAAGATAAGCCCAACAACTGGTAGATGGGAGCAAATAACAATTACTGATGAAGATAATGGTATAAATAATGACTATTATAATAATATCATTAGCTATAAGAGTGATAATACAGGCATTAGTCAAATTAAAAATAAGAAAGCCTATACCAAATTAGAATTCACAAAAGTGGATCAATATGGAGAAATAGTTACATTATCTGCCTTTAGACTAGATAAGCTTGATAAGACTGAGAAAGTTATAGAAGATAATAACTATCCACAAGTAAGAAGAAATTGGAACAATGCACAATTTACCTTCAATAATCTAACTAAAGGTAAGTACAAACTAACAGAAACTAATCCAACAAGATATCAAAGACCAAACCCAACTTATTTTGAAGTTATTGAGGATGAACAAACTGGTAAGTTAGAGATTGAATTTGAAGAGGGAGATCCAAATATTAGCTTTACTGATAATGATGGGGTTCCTACTGATATCAAATTTATAAATTTTGATAAAATAGACTTTGAATTCAAGAAAGTTGGAGATAATGACAATCCACTCTATAGAGCAGGATTTAGATTAAAGAAAGTCCTAACAGAAAAGGGCGAAAAAGGAAAAGCAATCTATAATAACACTGGCGATCTTGTATCAGAACTGAGCGACCATGAGTACTCTAAGAAAGCTTATTCCGGAGCTGATGGTATAGTAAGTTTCCAAGACCTAAGCCAAGGTGTTTACGAACTTGAAGAAACCGACATACCATATGGATACCAAAGGCTAAATGCTCAAAGAAAATGGATAGTTATTGTTGAAAAGAATGAAAAAGGCAATAGCCTAGAAGTCAAATATGATAAGGAATATGAAAAGTCATATTACAAAGATGATGATTCATATAAAGCTGATGATGCGAATGTCTTGACTATTGGTGGCAAAAACAATACCCTAACCAACAAGTCCAACACAACAGAACTTAACTTCAATAAGGTCGACCGTGATGGAAATGTTATAGCTAAGGATGCGAAATTCACCCTATCAAAACTATCCCATGATCCTGAGGACTTAAATAAATTATCAGAATTAAGCCCTATAACCAGCATAACTCTTAGAGAAGAAGATGGTATATTTGCTGTAACAGACCTAGACCGAGGAATCTATGTTCTTAAAGAAAAAAGAGCTCCAGAAGGATATAAAATCGCTGGTAGAAAAATAGTTCTTCAGCTGATAGAAGGTAAAGATGGTAAATTAGTTATCAACTCTTTTGAAAAAGATAATGATGACAAATTAGTTCAAAATAAAGCTGATTTCAAATATTTGAATAATAAAGACAATCAAATTAAGGTTGAAAATGACCAAATACCAAATATAACTTTCAACAAAGTTACAAATGGTCTATTTACTAAAAATAAGAATATCGAAAGTGGAGAACTTGAAATAACAATAAGTCCATACGATGAAACTACTGGTGAAGATAAAACAAATATAAAAACACTATCATTTGATTTAACAAAAACCAAGTCTACTAACAAAATCTATATAGAAGATGCTGACGGAAAGAAAAAATTAGAAGATGGAAAATATCTAATCAAGGAAACAAAAGCTCCACAAGGCTATGCTAAGACAGATAGATCTTACCTAGTAAAAATAACTACAGGAGAAGATGCAAAACTATTAGAAGTACAAGATGCGAGTGGTAATGCAATTACCAATGAAACAGGAGAATTGATTACAGATACTGGAGAGCAAATACCAAAAGGTGGACTAGTAATCACAGACAAAAAAGGTGGTTCAAACTTCAAAATAGTAAACAACAACCCATCCCTACCATCCACAGGTGGAAATGGTACATTTATTGGCTTTGCTCTAATAGGTACAGCTATAATGATAGCGGCTATTGCTTACTATGGTATTTATATCAATGACAAAAATCGCCGTCGTTCTAATAGATACAATAAATAATAACAATTAAATATTTAGTGTATATTTCACTACTATTACTAAAATCCTAGGATACCCTGATCCTAGGATTTTATATTTATAGACTTCTTTATAAATATTGGGAAAATATGTAGAAATTATTTGCATATCCTATAGATTTTCTTTATAAGTCAACATTTGATGAATTTTAGCAATCTTCTACTTTTTTTATTTTAGCTAAAAGTCTGCAATTAGCTTGTTTAGAGGGTATAATGACTACACTAAAGTAGGATAGTCAGCTAATATATAAATATGTATAAAACATAAATAATTGTGCGAATAAATATTAATATATTATTATAATTATGAGAAAGGGGTTTTAATGAAAGGTAAGTTGAATAAATATTTAGTGAAGCTTTTGTCATTAGCTTTAGCCTTTATTTTAGTTTTCCCAACTGAAATATTTGCTATGACATTAAATGACTCAAAAGCGAATGCTTACAAACCATCAAAAAGTGTGATGGGTCTTGCAAGCAATCTTGGATCATCAACAGATCAAAAGAAAGAAAAGGATGATGATAAACGGAATTTGATAAAATCTGACCTTAGCCAAGAAGAAACAGATACATACATAATAGAAAAGTCTGCAGTTTTATCAAAAATAACAGGTCAAATTGACTACAAAATAGTTCTAAAAGCTAAAAATCCAAATGAAAGCACTCAAGGAAACCAAATTGCTAGCTTTGCTATTACAGAAAACACAGATCTAAAAGATCTAAAGTTAGAAAAAGTAGAAGAACTAGATACTGAAGGTACAGAAAAAGATATAAAGTATACACAAAGTACTCCAAGTGTATTTTCTTCAAATGATACCATGTCTACACTTGGTATTTCATCAGCCAAAGCGAAAAATGCTATAGTTTATTATTTGAGTGCAAAATTAACAGATGATGCATTAAAAAACATTGATAGTATTTCTCCAAAAATGAATCTTGATATGGCAATAGTGCCAGATAATGAAAAAATATACCAAAATTGCTATGCTCTAGAATTAATAAATCCACAAGAAAATGACATTAGCATAGATGATAAGGGAAACTTAAATCAAAATAAGGCTAAGCTTAAAGAAATCTCAGACATCAGCCATGCCTACAAAGGTATATATAAAGAAGAAAAAGAGGGGGTAATTAACAAAACTCCAGCTCAAATTGTATGGACAGATTATATAAATCCAGTAGATGATAAAGAATTTACTTATGACTTTGATCTTGATAACAACCAAGATACCAAAGATAGTAAAATAAAAATCGAATTTTATCAGGCTACTGATAAAGGATATGTCTTAAACGAATCATTTACAAAAAAACAAAACTTCACAAAAAGTCTACTATTGCAAGTACCTGATGGTTATCTTGCAAAAGTAGAATTAACAACAACACCAAAAAAAGACGTTGGGATCAAAGAATACACTCTAAATGCAGTTAAGATACCGAATCCATATTATAAAGAAGAAAAGAAAGATAAAGGTGAAGAAAAAGTATCTGATGATTCTGAACCTCTACCTGAAAAAAACAAAAACTCATCTAATATAGAAGAGAAAGAATTAGAAATTGATCCAAAAACAAATGAAGCTGTGATTGATCATTCATTCATAAAAGAATCTGAAGTTTCTTCTGATCAAGCTGAAGAAAATGTATCAGCTATTGATCTAAATAGAGATAGCGTATTAAATAATTATAATAATGGTAATCTTAGTCCACTAGAAGAAGTTACTATTAATAATATTGCTACTTTATTTAATGCCTATAACAATGAAGAACTTAGCTACGAAAAACTTATAGATGAATTAAAAGACCAAACAAGTGATCTGTCAAAAGAAGATTTTGATTATATTGTTAAAGGTTTAATGGCTGGTTTAAAAGCAGATAAGTATAAAGTAGCTACTATAGATCAAAATGATTTACTTAATAAAGTTTATGAAATAAATCTTGATAGCAATGAAACTTTAGATAAAGAAAAAAAAGAATCAAAAATAAATAATAAAATTAAAGAAAATATAACCCTTCCTAATCCAGAATCTAACGAAACTTTTGATCATAAAATTCTAGACTCCAATAAAGCATCAGAGAAAGATAATACAGAAAATGAAACAATTAAAAAAGATGCTGTTGAAAGTTTTGATAAAAGCTTAGAACAAGTTAATGAAGGTATTAAAGTTCGTCAAGAGGATGATAGATCCTTTATTGACGATTTATCACAAGGTGTTAAAGGGATTTTTGGTCAAAGTAATCTTAAAAAAGCTGATGCTGAACTAAAAGCAGCTTTAAATAGTGGTCAAAGCTTAAGAGAAATCCAAGATCTTTTAATAGATCTAGGAGAACGCTATGAGTTAAACCGTAGAGATGAAGCAAAACTGATGACCGATAATGAAGAAGCTATTAAAGATCTAATTGCAAAAGAAGCTGATAATAACTTTAACCCAAGTTTATTAATGGCTCAAAATGCCGATAATATTAGTCCACTTGCTAATAAGAAGTTTACTGTAATGACTAGATTTGATACTTCAAATGCTAATCAACCAGTTAAGGCAGGACAATTCTTTAATATTCACCTTGATAAAAAACTAAAGGTTAACGATCCAACTACATTAGAAAATATTACTTATAATGGCAATGTAATTGCAAAAGCTAATTATGATCCATCTAGCAATATTATAAAATATGACATTGTAAGAGACCTCAATAATAATATAAATATTCCACTAAATATACCAGTTGACTATGATATTGCGAATATCGATAAACAAGCAGATAGCTTTACTATTATAAATAGAATATCTGGTTTAGGTGTCACAAATCCACAAAACTTAGTTCCAGTTGAAGTAGATAAAAATGGAAATATTACAAATACTATAATTGAACCGGAAAAAGAAGATATAACTCAAATTATTGAAAAAGAATCCGATGCTAACTATAGATTTAATATGGATGCCTATGGAAACCCTGTTATAGAAAATGGAGAAATGATAGGAGTTAACTGGATAGTAAATGTATCCTCTGATACAAGTCTTAATGAACTAGGTTATAAGCTAAACCTAACAGCAGTAGAAGGTTCAGGAATAGGACCTATTAATAATGTTAAATTAAATAATCAAGCTATAACTCTTACTGATAATGAGATAAAAGACAAGCTTGGAATTGTAGATTCAAAACATCATGATCTAAAAACATCTACAAAAGATCTAAACTATACATTCTTCACACCAATTACTAATAAACAGGCTTCATATATGCTAGATGTATCAGTAGCTTTAACTGATAGAAATAAAACTGGTGCTGTAAGACTAGTTTTAGATGAAGGTTATGATCAACAAAAAATTAGTGAAGCAACACCAACTCGTGTTGGTATGAACAACAGAACAACGATTCAAGGTGAATTCACATCAGAAAGTACAGGCAGATGGACTATATCTGATGCAGTATCTTCAAAAGATACCAACAATGGATTGCCATTAGCAACTAGAACATTAGATAATCAAACACTTTCCTCAGGAAATACTGCTACTTATGGTCTAGATGAAAATGGAAAGATGGTTGTAAAAAATGCTGAGTCTACAATAAATTCACTTCCAGCAAAGGGTACTAATCCATCAGGAAGTCAAGCTGTGGGTAATATTGCTGTTTATAAAGTAGACACCAAACTAAATAATCCAAGTTCAGCTCAAAATTATAGTGTGTCTGGTGTAAGTATATCTAAATATAAGGACATATATTTGGATCAACTTTGGGGTTTTCCAGAAAATAATAAATTCCAAATGCCAGCTCAAACTATAAAAGTAGTAGGCAAAGATGGAAAGGTATTAGGTCAAACTGATGTTTCTGCTGGAAAGGTTGGAGACATAGAAAGGGTAATAACTATACCAAATACCAAGTTTTGGGATATAGCTGATGATGGTAAAGCAAGCATGCTTGATCACAAGATTGTTCAACAATTTCCAACTAGTCCACTAACTATAAATGGCAAAAAATATGAATATAGAGAGAATTTAAATTACTATAGTCTTGATTTAAAACTTCATTATGCTCAAAACGCCCTAGTAGAAGTAGATGAAAAAATACCAGCTACATTTACAATTACAAAAGTAGATAGCAATGACCCTAGTAAAAAATTAGAAGGTGCAAGATTTAAACTGTTAGGATCAAATATAGATGTAAGTACAGATGCTAATGGTAAAGCTAAATTTTCAAATATAAATCCAGGAGAATATCAATTAATAGAAAGTAAAGCTCCATTAGGATATAAACCTGATCCAAATGCTAAAACAATAAAAATTTCTGATGACGGCAAATTATCTATTTCAGGTAGTAATGCTATACTTTCTGGGTCTAATAAAACCGAGCTTGTTAAACACCCATCATATCCGGACTATATGAATGCTATGCATTATGGAAATATAGATAATAATGGTAATGTAGATTTTTATATCTATCTAAAACCACTAAGTAATCAATCAGGTGGCACAAACAAGGATACTCGACTAAGTCTAGGTATTCCAAATGCCAAAGACCTTAATGTAGCAGTATATGATGTATCTCCAAATAATAGAAGTACTATCAAAACTGCTATGGAAAATCGTAGTGTAAATAATAACATTAGTAGTCTTGGAAATAACATCTTAAATGATAAAGCTCAAAATGAAATAACAGGAAAAAATGATATTACAGATGCCTTTACGGGCAAAAAAGGATATCAAATATCTTTTCCTAAAGAGAGATTTACTAATGATTGGGGATTTTTAGTAAAAGTATCAGGAAATGTTGGCAGCAATGAAAGCGCTGCAGCTTTCTATGATTGGCTTACAAATAACAACAATACAAAAAATGAAGCTAAAATTCAACAAAGCACTATTATTAGTAAAGAATCAGCAGGGAATGTGGAAAATTCTAATATTTTAATCACTAACGAAAGCTTTAGAAAAAGCCCAATAGCAGTAACTAAGTTTGATGATAGCTTTACAACTACAAAGGATCCAAAGACTGAACAGGACATCAAAAAAAGAGATAGACTTGCCGGTGCCGAATTTGTTTTAAAAGATAGTGATGGGGAAGCTCTAGCCAATAAATATACAGATAAAAAAGGGAATGTAAGCTTTGGAAATTATCCACCTGGAAC
This sequence comes from Anaerococcus octavius, assembly GCF_900445265.1. Taxonomy (GTDB): domain Bacteria; phylum Bacillota; class Clostridia; order Tissierellales; family Peptoniphilaceae; genus Anaerococcus; species Anaerococcus octavius. Next base: position 1,277,458 of record NZ_UFTA01000002.1, on the reverse strand, counting down.
ATATTTCCTAGAAGAGCTAAGAGCACCAGCAGGTTACGAAAAATCAGATGTATATTTTGAAGTAACTGTAGATGAAATAGGGCAAGTTAATTATAATGCAAAGTTTAAAAATGGTATAGGAACTCCAGTTGCAGGTAAAGATTATTGGATAGAAAATGAACAAGAAAGCGGCGACTCTGGTAAAGCACCTGTTACAAATGTAAATCAAAGTATGGATATAAAAGAAGGAAAAGATTCTGGTTCTATTGGTACTAAGCCAGGAGTCTGGGAAGCCTACATGCTTGAGTCCTTAAAATATCATGCTGATATTAGTTTAAAAAGCTCAGCACCTGGATCTAGATTTGAAATCCAATTTGATCCTAACCTAGATTTCACCCAATATTTTAACGATTTTCCAAAAATTAATATTGGTGGACAAAATGTGGCAGACCCATATTTTGATTACAAAACTAACCTACTAACTTATGTATTTAACGAAAATTCTCATGGTGGAGAAACTACCGTAAATATAGATTTAGTAGGTATGATTCCAAGTAAATACTATGCTAAAGAAGATGGAAAATATGCTTTTACAACCATTGTTGCTCCTGGTCTAGCAGGTGTAACTGGTAATCCAATATTAAATGAGAGTTTCGTAGCTGACTATGGATCTTATGATACAGGTCATGGAAATCCTGCCCAAAGTAACTATTTTAGGGAAGTATATCAAGCTGATGATGGAAATTGGTATGTAGATGTTATTTCCTACTACAATGCCTTAGCTGATAAAAGTGTTGGAATAAAAACTTTAAATTATAACTGGCTATCTACCAATTATCAAAAAAATCAACAAATTGCAAGATGGGTAGGCAATGGAAATCCACCAGCCTTTAAATTAAATGATGTAGAAATATACAGAACCAATCCTAGAATTAAGACAGTAGATTTTGAAGCTTCTGGTAATACTTTCCAAAAAAGAATTAATGAAAATATGCCTTTATCTTATGGTATAAGACCAGAAGTAGATACTAGAACTTATGAATCTGTCTATAAATTAAATAATATAAATCCTAATAATAAAGTTAGCGATAAGACTGGAGACATAACATTAAATTATGATCCTAATAAGATCCAGTCCTCAGGAGTTATAAACAAGGGTTTCCCACTAACCATTAAAATGCCACAAATAAGCAATGGCGAGGGTTATGTTATAAAACAAACCTTTAAAGTTACAGATGAAGCTAAATTTAAAGAGCTTTGGAGAACTTTCCTAATGACTAATGGTAACTTGGAATCAGCATTTACCACTAAGGTCAATGCAAATATTGCAAGGGCTGACCAAACTAGCCAAGAAATTCCTAAGTTCTATAGAGAAGTAGTTGGTATAATAAATGAAAAATACACTCCAGGTAAATTTAAAATTACAAAGCAAAATGAAGTAGATAGATCAGCTCTAAAAGGAGCAGTTTTTGAGCTAACAGATGCAAATGGCAAAAGCATTTATAGAACATCAGACTCTAATGGGGAAGTCATTTTTGACAACCTAGCTCCAGGTATATATGACTTAAAAGAAGAAAAGGCTCCAGATGGATATAACAAGTCAGATAAAAGGTGGCAAGTAACTGTATATAACTATGGAGATGTGAGAATAGTAGAAGTTGGTATTGCCTCTGATAATCAGATTTATGAGGGAAGTAATATAAACTTTGAAGTTACAAATAAACCAGTTGGAGAAAAGTTTGTAATTTATAAAAAAGATTCCCAAGGCGAAGCATTACCAGGTGCTAAGTTTAAATTAACAAAAAAAGATGATGCTTCCTTTAGTAAAGAAGCAAGTTCTGATGGCAATGGTATTGTTAAATTTGAAGGTGATTTAACCGATGGAACATATATCATAGAAGAAGTTGCTCCACCAGCTGCTTATAAAAAGCTAGATAAAAAATGGGTTTTAGTAATTGAGAAAGGTCAAAAGAAAGTTTATAACTATGTTGATCCAACAAAAACTCAAGATGTCAAGTCAATACCAGCAGAAGATGGCGTTTCTTGGGTAGATGTAAAAAATAGAACAACAAACGGTTGGGGACAATATGACAATAGATGGTCTGGCTGGACAGGTAACTCTAATTATGCTAGCAAACTAGGAACAAGGATTGTCGCTATAAATAAAGAAAAAAATTATGCTGTTCAAAGATATGTAATAAACCCAGAGTCAGCATCTATAGGTGAAACTATAGCATCAATTCATAGAGAAAAACCTAATTATAATAATATGGACTGGTATGCTGGAGAAGAGTACAAAGTATTTACATTAGATAAACCAGTAACTGGATTGATATCTGACATTAGACTTGCAAATTATGATATAACAGACATTACAAATCAAGTTAAAAATGAAACAGACAACACACATTCTAGTGAGCCACAACGTTTGAGATTAACATTGCCAGCTACTGATAAACCTATTTTAATAGATGTAAAAATTCCTTATAAGGATGAAAATAGTGGAGTAGGAACAGGAATGGATTGGTCACAAGGTGGATCAACCTACTGGAAATCTGACTATTACGAAAGAGTATCCGATATTAAAGTAGGAGAATCTACTCATGCTATTGCTGGAGATATCAAAGGTTCATATGTATCTGAAAACTCATTGGATGTAATAAACGAACTCAAAAAATATGAATTTAAACTCAAAAAAGTAAAAGAAGGAAATGACAATACTGCAGTTCAAGGTGCTACATTTAGTCTGACAGGTCCAGATGAAAGCAAAGAGACAAGAACTATCAAAAGTGGAGCAGACGGACTAATTTCTTTTAAAGACCTAGAGCCAGGAAAATACAAACTAAAAGAAGAATCCCCAGCACCAGGTTATGAAAAAACAAATACAAGCTGGACAGTTACTATTACAAAAGATGGCAAAGTATATATTAAGGATGATAGTCAAGCAGCACAAAGTAATTTAAAGATTGAAAGCAAAGATGAATCATCAGCAAACATATTAAGGCAAAGTTTCCCAACAAGAATGAACATGGCAAATAGCTTTTATACGGCAAGTCCAGCAAGTCTAGGATTTGGAGAAATCCCAATAGAAATTCCTAGCCCTCAAATGTCTGGTGAAGGATGGCAAAAAGTTGTTCCTGATAGATCGGAAATACAAAATCATTCTGATTCTGATGAAAATGCCCTAAAAACCAAAATCACGGAGATAAATAAAGATACAAATCAATTTAAACAAGTATTCATGATTGATGGTAGTAAAAATAAAGACACTACTAGTTTCATGATGGATTTAATGAGAATGCCAAATGGCAATTTAGACAATAAAAAGGTAATAGCTAGAGTTTATTATGTAAATAAAGGTTCTACAATTGATAATTTAATTGAGCCTAGTAATGATTTTGACATCAGCGGTACAAAGCAAGGATTACTTCCACTAAGTACATCAGGCAAAGAAGGTATACTAAGATTAAGGTTTAATAATGGAAATAATAACAACACGCTTTTCCCTAACAACAAATTTGATAAAAATAATTTATTTGTTGTAGAAATAACCTCTAATTATGAAGGGGATAATAGTTCAATTGGTCTTGGGATGGAATACTTTAATAATGGTGTTACTAATTCAGGCTACAAAGCTTTTGAATATTATGCAAGTGAAGAAGATATAAATAAGGAATCTTATAAAGTCATATTGAATCAATCAATTAATGGCACTGTATCGGCAGATAGATTAACTGATCTTAAAAAAGATGATATTGTATCATTAAGGCAACAAGCCAACAGTGGATACAGATTTAATGGTTGGATTGTAAAAGATGCAAATGACAATTCTATAAGAGTAACTAATAATCAATTTAAAATGCCATCATCAAATGTAAGTGTATCAGCTTCATTTGAAAAAGTACCTAACTATAAAGTATGGGTTCAAACGGTAAAAGGTGGAACAGTTACGGCAAAGCCTAACACAGATGTTAGTGAAGAAACAAATATTAATTTAACAGTGACACCAGATCAAGGTTATGAGTTAGAAAAAATAACTTATAATGATACTGATGGAAATGTCCATACGGTAAATGGTACCTCGTTTAAAATGCCAGCTTATAACGTAACCTTATTGCCTGTATTTAAATTGATACCTAAAACAAAATATACTGTAACAGTTAATAATGATAAAAACGGTTTTGTGTCAGTAGATAAAACAAGTGCAGAGGAAAATGAACTCGTTAATGTAAATTTAGTTCCAAATGAAGGCTATGAATTAGATCAACTCCTTGTTGATAATAAACCTGTAACAGTAAATAACAACACATACACATTTACCATGCCAAAAGCAAATGTGACAGTCTCAGCAACATTTAAAGAAAAAGAACCAGAAATACCAGAAGGCTCCAAAGAAATCCCAACAGATGGATTTGCAGTAATTACCAACAAACAAGTAGGTCTGGATTTAAAGATAATAAAAAGAGACTTCAACGGAAATAGGTTGGAAGGTGCAGTATTTACTCTAAAGAAAACAGATCAAGGCTATAATACAGTTGATAATAACTTTGAAAAAGTTACAGCAACTTCAGATGCAGATGGTAGCGTGGTATTTAAAGGGAAAGATGGTCAACCTATTAAATTAACTGAGGGTTACTATATCTTAGAAGAAACTCAATCAGCTCTAGGATATAAACCAGCCCAAGCTCCTTGGAAAATAAAGGTATATGAAAAAAATGGACAAATGAAAGCAAACTACCTTGGACCAGAATATACTAACCATGACTTTTTACAATCTAATTATGCTAAAGTAGCTAATCTCCAAGATACTGGTAAAGGTATAAAATATGCATCAAGACTTAACTATATAGATACAGAATCTAAGACTTTTGTACAAAGATTGTATTTAGATACTAGAAATTACTCAGGTTCTGGTAAAGTAAATGTTCAAATAAAACCAATCATAAAAAGAGAAGAGATAGATACACCAGGTCAACAACCAAAAACAACAAACCAAGGTGTAAAGACAGCCTATAGAACAACATATAAGATATTAGATAATAGTGGCAATGTAGAAAGCAATATAGATAAAGTATTGAAGCACTATGACTTATCAAATTCAAATGTTTCCATGGTAAACACAGCAAGGTGGAGACCATTTGACTGGGGCTTTGATGAAGATCAATTAAACTTAGATAAAGGTGTATATGTTATAGATGTAGAAGGATACTATGATCCTAATATAATTGATAAAGGGAAAATTGGCTTACACTTTGATTTATATGATGGAGAAAGAAAATTTGAACAAGTAACTTCTTACGACCAAGATGGCAATGAAGTTTGGTATGATGGACTTGATGCATCCTACCAAGCAGGTATGGAAGCTATAAGGGATCACATAGAAAAATCTGCAGGCAAAAAAGCAGCAGATGATTGGTTTACAAGTAAGCCAGCTGGTCAAAAATACGAAAATTTCTTAAGCAAAGAAGCTTCCTACAATGGAGAAAATTATATAGCAGGTAGGGTATGGCCTTCAGTAGATGGACAACCATTATCTCATATAGATACAAATATAAATATAAAACCACTATATGAATCAACTGCTCATGAAATTCCAAATACAGGACTAGAAATTGTCAATGAAGAAGAAGCCTATAACATCACTTTCTCTAAGCATGGACGTGATGATGATACCTGGAGTGAAAGTGGAGAAGAAGTTACTAAAAATAGACTAGAAGGTGCGATATTTAAACTACAAGAAGAAATCGGTACATCATACGAAGATGTAGAAGATTCTTATGTAGAGTCAGCATTCAATGGATATTTTGGATTTAGAGGTCTAAAACCAGGACGCTACAGACTAATGGAAGTAAAAGCTCCAAAAGGCTATAAGCCAATAAAAGACCCACTTCTTTACTTCACTGTTGAAACAATAACTTCGGACTCTGGAAAAATTGTCAATCCGCAAACAGGTAAACTAGTAGATGTCAAGACTATAGAAATTAAGTTCCCTGGAAGTGATAAAATTCATAAACTTAATGAGTTAAAAATGATAGACCCAGATACGGGAAAAGAAATAGCTATTAATGATGTAGATTCTAAGAAAATAAATATAACAAGAGATAAGGTAATCAATCCAGAAACTGAAAAAGAAGTTGATCTAAGCACTGTAAAAATAGTAGCTGGAGATAATGACTATGATGTAAAAGATATCAAAATAGTTCCAGACTCCAACGGACTTATCTCCCTAGAGTATGACAAGGCAAACGGAGTTTACCAATACGTTCCAGAAGAATCAACCACTGAGAAAGATGGTAAATTAGTAGACTTTGTTACAGGAGCTACTGCCAAAAACATGGGTAAGATAGTCAATGAAAAAACAGTAGATAGGTTTAAAATCAAAAAAGTGGATGGTAATGAAAAACCTATTTCAAATGTAGGCTTTACCCTATATAAAAATAAAGATGATCAAGAAGCTATTGTTGATGAAATCTCAACAAATGATAAAGGTGAGATATACTACTGGAACCTACCAGATGGCACATATTGGTTAAAAGAAAGTACAATACCAAATGGATATATAGCCAAAGATAACAATCCATGGACTGAAATCACAATAGATAATGGTCTATCAGATTCTAATGAATCAATTGACTATTCACAAATAAAAGCTAGCAACAAAGAACCAAGTGATATAACTTTCCCTGACAAATTAACATATAAAATAGTAAATGAAAAAGTAGGAGAGTTAGAAATTGTCAAATATGCAAATAATATTGATGATGATAACAAACTAGAAGGTGCAGAATTTACATTATATAGAGACAAAGAAACAAAATATATAGCTAGACTAGATAATGTAAAACCAACGGTAATGACAAATAAAAATGGCTCAGCTAAATTTACCAATTTACCAGATGGTACCTACTATCTAAAAGAAACAAAAGCACCGGATGGATATATTCTAATGCCTACAATTTGGAAAATAGAAGTTAAAAATTCTGTAGTAAGTATTGAAGGACTAACAAATACAGAAAAATACGAAGTTGTTCCATCAAAAGAAGCTAATCCACCAATATTAAAAGTAATCAATAAATCACCAACCTACCCATCCACAGGCGGATCTGGTACATTTATTGGATTTTCTCTAATTGGTACAGCTATAATGCTTGCAGGTATTGCTTACTATGGTATCTATGCCAATGACAAAAATAGGCACAGATCTAATAGATATGGTAAATAGTAACTTGTAAGTAAATAATAAAAAAGGCTTTAGTTAAAACTAAAGTCTTTTTTAATTACGTTTGCTTTAAAAATTTATTAAAAGTAAATATTTTTAAAGATTATCTGGAACAATTTTTGTAATACATTTATTCTATTACAAAAATATATAATATACTTAATAAATTTTAAATATACATCTTTATAATAACTTAATATTTTATACATATTGACCACATTTTTTAAGATATTGGGAAAAGTGCTTCAAAGTGTTAAACAATAGTGAAACAATATTGTATATTTCAAGCTTACCACGTATAATATTATACAAATGATTTATTAATCGTATTTATTTCAAGAAGCAAAATTGTTTCGAGTAGTTATTAAATAACGAATAATATTCACATGTTACTTTCTTCGGTAAAATAAATTTAGGCAAGGATCTTGTCATGGCTAAAAGCACATATCACTTTTAGAAAAAATACTCTAGATTTCTCCTAGTATTTTCGGAGTTTGTTAAGAGAAATCAACAGATGAATTATAAGCAAAACTATGGCTTTTAAAAGATTTTAACTATATTTTTAAATATACAAAGAAATCAAAAGAAAAGCTATATTTAGCTATTGAATTCATTAAAGCGGTTATATATAATTAATATAAGTTGATAATTAGTAATTTACATAAGTGATTCATTTCACACCATATAATGAAAATTATTATTACTAGATTAATTAATATCAACCAGAAAAATTGCTTTTTCGGAAAGAAAATAGAATAAAAAAAGGAGAAAAAGATGAAAAAAGCAACAAATAAGCTAATGTCATTTTTAGCAGCTTTTGCTATGGTGTTAAGTGTATTAGTTGCACCGTTTACTTCTGCTAATGCGGCTGACGATGAAACAACTGATGCACCACAAACAAAAGCTACAGAAACTGAATCTGTAACTATCCACAAAATCTTGTTAACAAAAGAAGCATTAGATAATCACGACAAAGACAAGAAATACGATGGTAAAGAAGTAGATATTAAAGATTTCTTTGATAATGATGCTAAAGAAATTGATGGAGTTTACTTCAAACTTCAAAAATTAAATGATGGTGTAAAAGAAGCAGACATCGATGTTAATAATAATGCTCAATGGACAGATGTATCAGGAAAAGATGGATTTACAGGATCACAAGATAAAGACGGTAATGTAGTTTCTAAAGATGATAAAGAGACTGAAAGAGTTCCTGGATTAAAAATAAACACTAAGGGACTAAAAGGAACTTACAGAATAGTTGAAGATCTTACAAAATCAACTTACAAAGGTGATAAAGGAGAATTATTAGCTAATTCTAAAGCAGTTCCAACACTTCTTACACTTCCAATTACAAATGATAAAGGTGTAGTAAAAGAAGCTCACGTTTATCCAAAAAACACTCAAGAAAAACCAGAAATTGATAAGAACTTTGCTGCTGATAATGACTTGAAAGAAGAAAAAGCAGGAGAAACAGGTTCAAAAGCTGGTGCTAATTATGACAACTACCAAAAAGAAAAAGCTACAGTAACAGCTGATCTTGGTAAATCAGTACCATACGAAGTAAAAACAAAAATCAAAAAAGATTCACACTACAAAAAATTAGTATGGAACGATAACATGACAAAAGGTCTAACATACCAAAAAGATCTTAAAGTTAATGGTGCTGGACTTACAGCAGATGATTATTTCGTAACAGAAACAGACGGAGGATTTACACTAGTTCTTAAAGAATCTGGTCTTACAAAAGTAGAAAACGCAGCTAAAGAAAAAGATGTTGAAATTAAATTAGTTTACTCTGCAAAAATCAATGGTAAAGCAGTAGTTGATAAACCAGAACTAAACGACATCGCACTTGACTATGCAAATAAAAAAGGTCATGATAGCGAACCAAAAGAATTTACACCTGGTCAAAAAGAAATTACAATGAAAAAATCTTGGGATGTAACAGGTGACCAAACTGTAACAGAAGCAGATAAAGGCGTAACAGCATACTTTACACTTCAAAAGAAAAATGACCAAGGTAAATGGGAAGATGTTGAAACTGTTGAAAAAACAGAAAAAGATAATTTTGAAGTAAAATTCTCAAATCTTGATGAAAACGGAACATACAGAATCGTTGAGTCTGTAAAAGGCTATGAAGCTGAATACATGGAATACAACAAAGAAACTGGCGAAATTGAAATCAAGGACCATAAAGATACAGACAACCCAGAAAAACTTAACCCAACAGAACCAAAAGTTCAACTTGGTGGAAGAAAATTCGTTAAAACTAATAACGAAGAAAAAGGTAGCGACAAACTAGAAAGACTTGTAGGAGCAGAATTCTACGTTAAAAATGCACAAGACCAATATCTAGTAGCAGCTAAAAAAGATGCAAAAGCAGTTACAGATGCAAAAGCAGCTCTTGATGATGCAGTAAAAGCTTATAATGACCTTTCAGCTGAAGACCAAAAAGGCGATAAAGGAACAGAAGCTAAAAATCTAATCAATGATAAACAAAAAAAATACAATGATGCATTCGTAGCTAACGCAACAGAATATACTTGGGGCGCAAAAGATGATGCTAACGTTGTTGTATTAACATCTGACGCAGAAGGTAGATTTGAAATTAAAGGTCTTGAATACAAAGAAGGCTACAAATTAGAAGAAAAAACAGCTCCAAAAGGATATGCAAAACTTCAATCTGATGAAGAATTCGAAGTAAAAGATGGTTCTTACGTAAGTACAGCTGATGAACTTCAATACAACAAAGACAATGCCGATAAAGGATACGGTTTACAAATCAAAAATAAGAACGTAACAATCCCACAAACAGGTGGTATTGGTTCATTAATCTTTGTTGTAGCAGGACTTGCACTAATGGCAGTTGCATTTGTAGCTATGAAAAGAAGAAATTCTTACGAAGCTTAATTATAATTAATAAGTAAGAAAAAATAAAAAAAGAAAAAGCAATCAAAAAGGCTCAGGAGAAGATCCTGGGTCTTTTTTTAAAAGGATATTTAGGAGAAAAAATGTATTTATCTAAAGAATCAAAAAAAGATATAAGGATAGGTTTGTCTATAGTCGTATCTGCTTTATCAATATTAGCATACATATTTGTTTCTATTTTAATGTCTAAATTTATCACAAATGAAATTTTATTGATTATTTTGTTATTTCTTGTTAGCTTATTTATAACAGCTGTTATGATGGGAATAATGAGAAAAAGTGAAATGTTCAATATTAAAGACTACGAATTTGTAATCAACTTTTTTGATATAATTGATAATGTTATCACTGTTCTAACCTTTGTTTTAGCATATATAGGAATAGAAACAAAAAAGTTTGCTAGTTATAAAGAAATTATTTTATTATTAATATGTATTAAAATTTTAGCTACATCCGTCAAAGGGTTAAAGTTTAAAATTGATATTAATAAACTAAAATGATTTGATTCAATATGTAATTAATTGATTATTATCAATACTGTGTTTTGATAATTAAATTAATTTCTAACTAGTTCTATAATTGCTCATAATAAGATTAAATATTATGTAGAAGATAGATCATATATAGCCAATCCAGATGTAGAGCTACGTGATATAGAAACGGGTGTATTAAATATGTTGGTTTTACATTTTAATTTAATTAATAACATTAAAAATAGTTATCTAGGATCAGTCGATGATAATACTAATAATAGACAGGAAGTTAAAGAAATTTTCAACTTCTATTTTCCAGCACATATTAGATTTAATAAAAAATACATGGATATGTTGGAATACTCATTGGATAGGTTTGATATATAATATCTAATCGCATTTAAACTCTTAGAAAGTGCAACGTAAATTTTACGTTGTACAACGATAAAATAAAGTACTATTCCAAATTTTGCAAAAATAATTGTTATTATTGTGGAATTCGCAAATCAAATAAAAATGTTGATCGTTAATAAAAAAATATTTATAATTAGTATTTCATATTGTAAGTGGAATTATTTTAGAAACATTTTTAACAATCTTTTTAGATATGTTAACTTTATACTAAAATGCCTAAATTATAGGCTTTTTGGATTGTATATTTCCTATTAATAAGATATAATATATTTGAGTAAGTCTAACTTAATTTACAGAATTATTATACAAATATTTATGACAGGAGTTTTATTATGTTAAGGAAGAAAAGTTACAGTTTGATGGCTGGATTGCTTAGCTTATTTATGGTGCTAACTGCAATTTTTTCGCCTGTATCATTTGCTAAAAGTGCAAATGAAGATACTAGCAATAGTCATCTAACTATCAAAATCCCCAGAAATGGTAAGGATGCGGATGAAAATAGTTCGCCTCGTGAGTTGAAAGTGTATAAGATAAGTGATAAGAATCTTAGTACGGATGAACTTGTTTCTGCTCGTGAGAAATATGATGCTATGACTACAAATGAGATTAAAGATAAATTTGACCAAGTTGGAGAAGTTTTAACTTCAAAAGTTGAAAAAGATGATAATGGCAAATATATCGATCTCATTGAGCTAAAAGGATTAAAAGCGGGAGCTTACTTATTAAAAGAAACAGATGAGTCTTCAGAAAAACACGAATATAGGGTAATTAGCTCAACTACAAATATCCAAGATGGTATAATAGATGAACAAGAAATCAAGGTCAAAGTAGAGCTTAATAAGCCATTAAAATTACACAAATTTGCTTTAGTTGATGAAACTAAAGATGATAAGAAAGAAGAAAGTAAAGAATCAAAAGAAAAAAAGGAAATTGCATTAGCTGGTGTTAAATTTAATTTAATTGACAGTAGCCAAGAAAAGGAAGTTAAGCTTAAAAAAGCTGAAGATGGTACATATTCTTATGAAAATAACTCAGGAGAAGCTGAACTAGTTACCGACAAAGAAGGTAATATAATTATAAATAATCTTCCTAAAGGCAACTATTACTTTAAAGAGATTGAGACTATTGATGATTATGTAATTGATAATCCAAATACTGAAAAATTTGACTATTCTAGAAAAGATGGCTACGAATTAAATAAAATAAATAAGAAAGGAACTGATAAAGGTAAAAAGGTTAAAGTATCCTTACATAAAACAGATGAAGATACTAAGAAAAATTTAGCCGGAGTAGAATTTAGACTTTATCTAAGAACTGGTGATTTACTAACACCTGTTGGTAAAGATGAAAAAGGCAATTATGATGTTGGTGAACAATACACTGACGTTTTCAAAACTGATGAAAATGGTAATATCACTGTAGAAGATTTGCCTGCTCTATCTTCTTCATCAAATGAGTATGTATTTATCGAGACTAAAGCAATTGATGATTATTATTTAGATAAGGATAACAATTATCCAGTAAAAAATAATGATGTTGTGGAAATTGAAAACTACAAAAACCCAACACCTCAAGAATTAAAAATTACAAAGGTGGATTCATTTACAGATGAACCTATAGACAAAGTCGGTTTTGAACTTTACAAGGTAAGAGTAATTGATAATGGCAACAATACAAAAAAAATTACTGAAGAAAAAGTGGTGGTTGCTGGAAGCAATGGATCATACGAATACAAAGATAACATAGCCCAATCAGAACAAGTTTATCAATTATATACAGACAGTAATGGTCAAATCTCTGTTAAAAATTTACCAGATGGAGAATATTTCTTTAGGGAAAACGAACCACACAAAGATTATGATCTAGCAGAAAATCATGGCAAAGAAACAGAAAGATTAAGACGTAATAATACTAGCTACACCTTAAAGAATAGACCTATTAATCCACCAGGAATAGTTCCTCCGAATTCAAAATTTAAAAAGGGATCATATAATTTTGTAAAGGTAGACGATTCAAAGGATAAAAAAAGGTTAGCAGGTGCCACATTTGCCTTATACAAAATAGATGAGAATGGCAAGGCAATCCCATATGAGATGGATGGCAAAAGATATACAGTAAAATCTGGATCTAATGGAGAATTTAAAGTAGAAGACTTGACTTATGGAAAGTATTTACTAAGAGAAACAGCTGCTCCATCAGGATATATCCTAGATACAAAACCAATTGAGTTTACAATTTCAGAAAAATCTGCAACAGCAGAAGCTATTATGATTGTAAATAAACCAGATCAAGCAAAACCACCAGTAGTAACTCCACCAGGAAATACTCCTCCAGGATCAACTACTCCACCAACTACAACAAGAACCTCAGTCCCACCTACAAATACACCAAGAACTTACTATGTTCCAAAAGATAGACCAGGTTTATCAAAAGGACCTCTTGTTAAAACAGGTGATATTAGAATAATAATATTCGTAGTTATCGGTTTGGTAATGATTTTATTTGGTAATCATATAGTAAGAAAAGAAGAAAAAACTCAACTTACAAATATTCCTTTGCAATAGGAAGCTTTACTAATAAAAATAATTAAATAATAATAGCGGAGTATGAACAAAACGTTCATAAAAAAATAAACCGTGAAAGGTGCTTACGGAAAGCACCTTTTTTAAATGAAAAACGAGAGGCACTATGGCTTTTAAGAAAGAAGATAAAACTAAAGAAAAATCTAAAGATAATAAGTCAAATCCAAATGAAAAAGTCAAAAAGAAAAAGAAGCCTCAGTCAAAGGTTTCAAAGTGGGCCTGGCGATTAGTATTTTTATTGGGTATAGCCATAATGCTCTATCCACTAATAAATAAAATCTATTATCGTGTAGATTCTACTAATCAGGTAGACACTTTTAAATCTGGTACTGAAGAGTTGTCTACTGAAGAGATTAAAAGACGTATGGATTTGGCTCATGCTTATAACGAGTCATTATCAGGAGAAATTGCAGATGATCCTTATACTCGCAAAAAGCAAGAAGAAGGTCGTAAAGAATATGCTCGTATGCTAGAAGTAGAAGAAATGATTGGTCACGTAGAGATACCACGTATTGACCAAGATTTACCTATATATGCTGGTACTAGCGAGGATGTTTTGCAAAAGGGTGTAGGACATTTGGAAGGTACATCTTTGCCAGTTGGGGGCAATAGTACTCATTCAGTTTTGACTGCCCACACTGGCTTACCTGAAGCTACACTATTTACCCACTTAACAGAACTAGAAATTGGAGATAAATTTTATATTCACAACATAGAAGGCGTGATGGCATATCAGGTTGATCAAATAAAAGTTATCGAACCATCCAATTTCTCCGATTTGGAAGTTGTACCTGGTCATGATTATGTTACACTATTAACTTGTACACCGATTATGATCAACACCCACAGGCTGATAGTAAGAGGACACAGAGTACCATATGTACCAGCAGTAGATGAAGAATTAATTAGGACGAATAGAGCGAATTGGATGTTTAGAATATTATTTTTCGTAGCCTTATTCTTGATTTTAGTACTTATTATTAGATTGATAAAATTAAGAAAAGAAAACAAGGACTACTACAAACGACTTGAAGAAGTACGCAAAGAACAAGAAAATTTAAAAAATATTGTTATGAATGGTGCGGCTAATACTAGCTACCAATCTTATCAAAGTGGAACAGATATGTTTGAGCAAATGCGAAATACAGATGATCCAAATAATTCAAATGGTGGGATAAATGAATAGAAAAGATAGGCTAAAGAAAAATCTTCCCTTTGTTCTTATCTTTCTAGTAGGTCTTTTGATATTTGCCTATCCACTTATTAGCCAAAAATATTATGAAATAGAATCTGGTAGTGAACTAGTAGAATTTAAAAAGCAAACAGAAGATATTGACAAAGAAGAAGTAAAAAGGCGTATGGATCTAGCTCGTGCCTACAATGAGACTTTGGATCCATCACGTTTAGCCGATCCTTTTACTGAAAAAGAAAAAGCAGGACGAGCAGAATATGCAAGGATGCTGGAAGTAAATGAGATGCTAGGCCATGTGGAAATACCAAGAATTGGTCAAGACTTGCCAATTTATGCTGGAACTACTGATGAAGTTTTAGAAAAAGGCTGCGGTCACTTGGAAGGTACATCACTTCCAATTGGTGGAGATAACACTCACACAGTTATTACAGGACATAGAGGTTTGCCGAATGCAAAGCTATTTAGAAATCTAGACCAACTAGTAGAAGGGGATGTTTTTTACATTCATAATATAGAGGGCACCTTGGCATACCAAGTTGATAAAATTCAAGTGGTTGATCCATCAGACTTTAATCCTATTATGGTAGAAAAAGGTCACGATTATGCTACACTTTTGACATGTACACCATATATGATTAACTCTCATAGACTTTTAGTAAGAGGTCATAGGATTGCTTACCAAGAAGCTATAGATGATGGTGTAGCAAATAGTAAAAGGCTTGCTCCAGACTTTATGCAACTATTACTTATATTATTGCCAGTAATTGCTATTTTGATAATAATTGTAATTAAAGAACGTAGAAGAAGAACATCACTCAGCACGGAGGTAAAGACTATTGAAGAATCGATTAAGACTTACAAAAAGTAGCACCATAGGTTATTTGCTAATACTTTTTGGTTTGCTTTTTATAACTGTCCCACTTATTAGAAGAAGCTATAATGATTACTCAGCTATAGCCTCTAGAAAAAAATTTGAAGAAAGTCAAAAGCAAAGATCTGCTGATGAGATAGCTAAAGAAACTGAAAATGCAAAAGAATATAACCAAGTAATAGAAAATTCGGATATAACAGTTTCAGATCCCTTCACTGCTGAGGATTATGAAACAAAATATGAAAAATTTACAAAAACTAATACACCTTTTGCCTACCTATCCATTCCAAAATTAGATAAACATTTACCTTTATATTTGGATGCAAATCTAGATCATATATCAAAAGGAGTTGCCCAAGTAGATGGAACATCAATACCAATTGGCGGAGCAGGTACTAGATCAGTTATTGCAGGTCACAGAGGCTGGTGGACAGACACTATGTTTTTGTATGTTGATCAATTACAAGCTGGTGACTATGTCTATGTAGAACGTGCTGAAGAAACTATGCGCTATGTTGTCCATGACAAAGAGGTAATAGGACCATATGATTGGGACAAACTAGCTCCACGAGCAGATGAAGATATCATTACCCTAATGACTTGTAGCCCTTTTATGCCACCTAGACCAAACAGATTACTTATAAATTGCTATAGAGATGAAAGTGCTATAGCAGAAGAATTTGACATACCAGGCAAAGATTTGCCAGCTAGTCAAAATGAAAATACAGATGGCAAAACAGATAAAACGGTTAAGCTTACAAGAATAGCAACCCTTGTATTTGCAATACTTGGACTGGTATTGTTTGTAATGACTCTAATAAGATTTATAAAAAGATTAAAAGTAAATATATCTTATGCTAAATAAGATAATCCCTTACGTTTTGTGAGGGATTTTTTTAATTTGGACATTTCAGAGAATAATAAAAAAATTGCTTACATTTTATTATCTTAGGAAAATGATTTTCTTTATAAATGTTGAAATTACAATATTATAAAAAGAAAAAAACTTTGCTGAAATTTGAATTTTGATTGAAATATGTAGATTTTAGTGTAAAATAAAAACATAGTATATAATTAAAGAAAAAAATTAATTAATATAAATTATCATATATCAGAAAGGGGGAATGCTAAGTTTGAAATATAAGTTAATGTCAGCTATAATGGCTTTTACTATGCTGGTTTCTTCAACTATTGCACCATTTGTAGCAAGTAAATCTTATGCCAGTGCAAGTGAGACAGAAGCAAATACAAGCATTATGGAAGATAAAAATGATAAAAAAGATCAATTATCAGAAGAAGATGCTAGAGCAGATTTAGGAGAAGTAAAAATCGATGATAAAGAAAGACCTGAGTCGCAAACTAATGAAGAACAATCACAAGTTCATACAAATGATATAGAAAACTCAACAGATCAAACAGATACAACAGATTTAATTGAAGAAAAAGAAAAAATAATAAATAAATCTGTAGTTGCTAACTTATATATAGACCGTTCCTACACTAGATTGAGTAATAAAAATATAAATGTCAAAATCACAGGTCTCATGCCAGAAAATGCAAGTATCAAAGCCTATGAAATATCCAATCCGCCAATAGATAATCAAAAAGAAAGTTTAATAAGCATTGGATATGAAATATTTGATAAAGATAACAATATTTACAATAAAAAGTCTAGTGATAAATATAAAATAGAAATAAAATCTGACCAATTAAAAGAAGCAGATCAAATCTTTTTTTATGAAAGAAACTATGATCAATCAAGTTTTCAAGAAAGTAAAGACTTTATAAAAACTTCAGATTTGATAAAGCTAGAAAGCAAGGCAGATGAATTTGTGCTTGCTAAAGAAATAGAAAAGAAAGAAGATATATCAAAAAAAGAAGCTAAAAAAGATGAGAAATCTGCCTTATTAGCAGATAAAGATGCAAAGTCAGATAAAGAAAAGTTAATAGATAAAAAAGAAAGTACACAAGCAGAAGATATATTAGAAAATCTAACAAGTCCAATTGTAGGAAAAACTAATTTTAGCAATGAAAATAAAAATCTTGACTTAATAAATTGGAAAAAAGATTTACTAGAATCTTTGGTAGCAAGTAAAGAAAATGATAGTTCAAAAGAGCAAATAAAAAATAATCCTAGTATTTCTAAAAATGATTCGAAAAATATAGAAAAAACAGAAGATAAGGACGATGCTCAATCTAAAAACAAATTACAAACAAATATTACTGATCAAAGTTTAGAAGAAAATCTAACGTATCAACAAGTTTTAGCAGAAATCTATACAGATAGTAGCTATAGTCAAAAGTCTAATGATCAAACTAGTATAAAATTATCAGGCAATTTGCCAGGATATATGAGGGTAAAAGCCTATCCAGTAGAAATAAAAATTGAAGGCAAAGAAGTACTTGCAGCTTATGATATCACTATCTTTGATAAAGATAATAATGAATATAAAGTAGCATCAACTAATGATGTGAAAGTTCAAATCACAAATCAAAAGATACAAAAGGCAAAAGATGTAGAGGTTTATCATAAAGAAAACGAGCAGGCTCCAGAGGAGAAAGTAGCTATTGATAACAAGACAATGGATACTGTTATGTTTAGTGCAGAAAGCTTTTCTATCTATGCAGTTACAGATCCAAATGCACCAGCAACTAGAACATATGAATTTTGGATATTAGATGAAAATGGGAAGAAACAACAGTTGTGGGATAAGCAAACTATTAGAAATGGTCAATCCTTAGATAAACCACAAGTTCCTATCTTCAGTGACAGAGGTAGATATGCAGGATGGTTTCCTATTAATAAACAACAAGATGGATCGGATGAAATTGAATTTTTCAAGCCAATAAACTTTGATACATCTGTTAAGTCAAAAACTATAGATGTTACTCCAAAATTTATTGAAACGGCTCATATAGACTTTATTGATAGAAAATTTATCACTCCAGATAATATTGGAAATATGCAAGTGCCAGCAGGATATACTTTAAAAGATGGCTATTATGTCAATAGTGCTGGTGAGCGCTGGTATGTTGATAACATTTTTAAAACACGTACTCAAAATATGAATGAACCAATAGGACGTCCCAATGTACCTATTATACAAACTGAAAAAAACCAAAATTTAAGTACTGCATTAGAAAATGGATTTTCACACTGGTCAATAACACCAGACGGGGAGCCATTTGATATAGAAAACACCCCTATAACAAGAGATCTTATTGCTAAACAAAGCAAGTTGTCAGGGGAAGAGCAATTAACTAGATTAGATCTTTTTGCTGTATATAAAAAGGGTCATACATTAACTTTCGATACTCAAGGAGGAACTCACGTTCCAAAGCAATTCGTTGTTGAAGGTGACAAGGCTGATATGAGTAAAATAGATGGTCCTTATAGAGCAGGGTACAAATTTAAATATTGGTCTTTGACCCCAGACGGACCTGAATATCCAATTAATGACCATGTCATTACAAAAACAAAAACTTTGTATGCAATTTGGGAACCAATCCAAACTACTTATAAAGTTAATCATTATATAGAAAATCCTGATGATCAAGGATATTCTCTCTACAAATCTGAGACTATAAGTGGCGTAATGGTTGGAGAAAGTACTCAAGACGGTGATTATTTTAAAAACCCTTCAAATGATGATATAGCGAAAGACTTAAAATCACAACAACAATTTAAAGATCCTGAATACTATGGTCTAAGTGATCCTACAGATGATACAAAAGTTATCCATGCGGATGAAGAAGGAAATGGGATTACCGAAATTAATGTCTATTATGCTAGACCTCGTCATAAATTGACTTTTTATAGGCTAAAAGATGCTGGTGGAGGTGGTAGAAACTATCCACTTGAAACTTTTGATAATGTAAAATATGGAGAGAATACCTCTAAGTACTGGAATATTGCAACTGAGACTATGAGACAAAGATATAATAGACCTTGGATTGGTAGACAAGATGATCCAAACGGAAAAGAGCTTACATCTCCTCCTCAAATGCCAAATAGAGACTTTGAAATATTCTATAAGCAAGATTTGGGAAATGTTTTATGGACTCTAAAATTTAGAGAAATAAAGCCTGATGGATCTATAGGATTTATAAAAGATGAAGTATTTAATGCTATTCATCCTGATCAGGTTAACTATACTGGAGGAGCCACTCTCCCAGGCTATACCTATTCACATATAGATGATAAATTTATGTATGATAGAAATAGGGACATAGGAAGAGCTAAGGAAGTTTATGTTAATGGTGAGAAAACTTATGAGTTAATAGTATATTACACAAGAAATAACTATGATTTAAACTTTGTTGCTAATAATGTAGACTATAAAACACAAACTAACAGCGTAGCTTATCAAGAAAATATCAATAAATATGTACCTAAGAATCTTATTGTTAATCAAACTAGAGATAAAAAAGGATCCTTATTTAAGGGATGGTACGATAACCCAGACTTTACAGGTAACCCAATAGATTTTACAAAATATACTATGCCGGCTGGAGAGATGACCTTTTATGGCAAATGGGAATCTAACAAATATAGATTGAGGATTTACCATCAAATGACTACCCCTGGTGAAACAACCAATAAAGATATTTATGATGAGTATTCGATAGATAAAAATAGTTATTTAAGTAAAGATGATGAACGTCTTACAGCTAATAAACCAGTAGGACTAAACTATGATCCAAATAAATATAAGGTTGTTTGGTATGCCTTTCATGGTGGACAATATGAGCCTTACGATTTTAGAGAACCTATTAAAGAAGACTTGTTCCTTTATCCTGTTTGGAATTATCGTGAAGAAGGTAGTCAAAATTATAGGCCTCTTCAGACAGTACACACCATAACCTATGAAGGTGGTCAAGGTAATGGGGAATTCGTAGACCCAAACCGTTATTTGAATAATGCCGATGCAGTTGTATTAGCCCCATATGTTGATGGCAAGTATAACAAGGGTATTACTAAACCAGATGGCAAGCATTTCCAAGGATGGTTGATAAAAGGAAATGAAAATGCTGGTCTTCATAGACCAGGAACTACTATATCAGTTGATAGAGATATTACATTTGTAGCCCAATGGGGTGAATATGAATATACTACATTAGAACTATTTGATAGGAAACCAAATACTAATGATCAGTCTTCTCAAAAATTGAAATTAAAAGATAATGAAACGGTAAAATTGCCTATTCCAGAAGGTGTAGCAGGGTATAAATTTACAGGTTGGTCTACTAAAGAAAATGGTGGAAAAGTGTATGATGGAGGAGCAAGCATAATGGTAACAGATGAGAACTTACCAAATGTACTATATGGAAATTGGGAGAAAATATCTAATGTTCTAACTATCATAAATAAAACTTCTCAGGACTTAACTACCAAAGATAATAGCATTAACTATGAAATCACTTATAAGTTAGAAGGAGTAGAACACAAAGAAGAAATCACTATTCCTAATAATTCTCAAAAAGATATTTCTATACCTTATGGGACAAATAGTCTTAGAATACAATCATTAGCTGGCCAGAGAGTAAAGTATATTTATAATGGTTCTGAGTATGATAAAGATAGTCTTGATGTAGACTCAGTAAATGGTGATATTAAAGTAATATTTGAAACAGAACCACTCCCAGTGCCAACAGGCATTATAGATAATATTACCCCTATGGTTCTTATGCTAGCTCTTGCTATCATGGGATTTGCCTTTAGATTATATAAAAAATCTTTGCTAAAAGGGGGACTTGATGAATGATATAGAAAATATAGAAGAGTTTTTAAAGGATTTGAAATTTAAAAAGCAGACTTTTGGAGGAATATCTGAAAGCGATGCTCTGTCTAAAATCCAAAAGCTTTCAGATTTATATGCTAAAGCTTTTAAAATCCAACAAGTAAAATATGAAGCCTTGATTGATGAAAAGGACAAAGAACTAAGACAGTTAAGAGAGAATAGCAATGAGTAAGAAAGTAAAAATTACTCAAGCGGATAGTAAAAGCTTGCAAAATAAAATGGATTTTACTGAAATAAATAAAATCATTAGGCAAAAGCGAGTCGATGTTTCAAATAAAAATGCAATTAGAAGTTTTGTTAAAAAACTATTACTAATCATCTTAGTATTATGGTTGTTGTTCACTTTCATTTTTGGATTTTTTGTAGTCTATAATGACGATATGTTTCCCAAAATGGTACCAAGTGACTTGTTGATGTACTACAGGCTGGATAGAGATTTCTATGTTGGCGATGTAGTAGTGGTAGGCAAAAATGATGCAAACTACGCGCTACGAATAGTAGCGAGTGGTGGGGATGAAGTTGACATCTCCAAAGAAGGACAGTTGATAGTAAATGACTCATATCAAGCAGAAGATCAGATATTTTATCCGACAGGTCAGTATGAAGAAACTAGTACACAGGTAAAATTTCCAATGAAGCTAAAAGACAATGAGGTTTTTGCTCTGGGTGATATGAGAAAGGGCGCCAAAGATAGTAGATATTTTGGAGCGGTAGAGAAGAATGAAATAAAGGGAAAAGTATTTGCCCTTTATAGAAGAAGTAATTTTTAATAATATAAAATAGGAGAAAAGTAAATGAATTTAAATAACATTTTTAAAAAAGTAACAGGCATTGCACTAGCAGCAACATTATCATTTGGTGCATTTGTTGGTAATGCATTTGCAGCACAAACAGGTCCAATAAATACAGATGGTAGTTCTAATGCGCTAACAGAAGCACCATCTATTGAAAAAGAAGTAACAGGTGGATATTTCGGTGGTGGTACATTTGAATATGAAATAAAAGCAGCAGATGCACCAGCTTATTCTGGCTACCAATCTCGTACAAGTACAGATCCACTAATTGGTATAGGTGATGGAAATATAGAGTTAGAAGATGGAGAAACAACTGGTAGTGAAAAACTTACAGTAAATCAAGAAGCGGTAGATAAAGCACAACCTGGTGTTTATAGATATCAAGTTAGTGAAAAAGCTTCTGGTATTTCAGGTATGAAAGATGATGATAAAGTATATGATGTAGACGTATTTGTTACAAGTGATAACGGTACAGGAAGAAAAATTGCTTACTATATTGTTTCTTTAAAGGGAGAAAAAGCACCACTTAAATTTACTAATGAATTATCTCAAAAATCATTGAAAGTAACAAAAAAATAGATGGTAACCAAGCTGATCTATCTGATACATTTGAATTTACAATTGCTTTAGCTCAAGCTGAAGGAAAGAAAAATACATCCGTAAGATTAAATGGTACTACACCAATTAAGTCAGGCGAAAATGCAGTATCAGCAGGTCAAATTGGAAATGATGGATCATTTGAAATTACTGGATTAGCTAGTGGAGATAAAATTACAATTACTGAAAAAGATACTCAAGACAAACAAGGTTATAAAGCTAATGTAACTTATAATGATGGAAAATTAGAAAATGCAGATGTTAAAAAAGAAGGTACTAGTGTTACATTTACAGTTGCAGATGACGGGGAGATTACTTGGACAAATACAAGAAAAGGTGATATCCCAACAGGTCTTATTGAAAATGTAGCACCATTCGTTCTTGCAATCGCAGCAGCAGGTGTAATATTCTTTATCTACTTTAAAAACAACAAAAAAGAAGAGGAATTAGCATAACATAAATACTATCACCCCTTTTGTGGGTGGGTTTACATATTAAATTTTAAGGGAGGTAGATTTATTGCAAGTATTAGCTAATATATCACGCATTGGCGAGAAAATTCTTGACCGCATAGTCGCGATTTTTTTGATACTCGTTATACTTTTTGCAGGCTACTCCCTTTGGAATTCTTATATGCTATTTCGTGGGGGATTTGCGGGCGATGACCTCTTAAAATATAAACCACAGATATCAGAAGATGGAACAAACCCAACCTTGTGGGATCTGATGAAGATAAATGAAGATGTTATAGCTTGGATAACAATTGATGATACAAATATTGATCATCCAATTGTCCAAGGTGAGGACAATATGGAATATATAAACAAGGATGTATACAAGAAGTTTGCCTTAAGTGGGTCTATATTTCTTGACTATAGGAATAACAGAGACTTTACCGATCCTTATTCTCTTTTATATGGTCATCATATGGAAAGAGGAGGTATGTTTGGGGATGTAGTACTATTTGAAGACCAAAAATATTTTGATAAGCATAAGACTGGCACATTATTTTTGCCAGATCAGACTTTCAAAATAGAGATATTTATGGTCAGCAAAATTGATGCTTATGATCCAGTGATTTTTAATCCAAGTTCTATAAAAACTATGGATGGTAGAAATTACTTAATCGAACAAGCTAGGCAAAAAATGATTCATCAAAGAGATATAGATATTGGCAATGATAGAATAATAGCTTTATCTACTTGTGAAAAAGCAACTACCAACGGGAGGACTGTTATCTTAGCTGTGATTAGACCGATGAATGGAGACAAATAATGAAATCATCAAATAGATTTAAAAATTTAATATTAATAATGATGGTAGTTATATTTCCACTCCTTGTATCAAAAGCAGATGAAAAAATAAGCATACCCATATCTGTCGAATGGACTTATGAAGGTCAAAAATGGGAAAACAGTCCTCATCAGTCAAATGTCGTGATAAAAGCATTAAATGATGCACCAAGTTTTAGTAATAGCTCATTTAATTCTACAGGTAATTATAAAATAGAAATTACGGAGCCAAACTTTAATAAAGCTGGCAAATATGAGTATCTTATTTATCAAAACAATGAAGATTTTACAGAAAAAGGCAAAACTGTAATTTATGACAAAACAAAATACAGATTAGTATTTTTCGTACAAAATGGAACAAATGGTCTTACAAGTTCTGTGTATGTCTATAATGAATCGGATTATAAGGAAAATGATAATAATACTAATAAAAAAGCAGAAATAAAATTTATAAATGATGATCCTTACAAACATAAAGATAATGGTGAGATTGTAGGTCCTGATGATTCTAAAAATCCTCCTAAAAAAGAGGATGGGAATAAAGATAGTACTTTAGATCCAGAAAAGAATATTAAAGATAATAAGGGTAAATCTTGTATATATTTGGCAAATAAAAATAATAGTAATAGGCAATCAAACGACCGAGTTAAAACAGGTATAGAAAGTCTTGGAATTTGGTTAGTAATATTAATATTATCAGCATACTTACTTTATAAATTAGAAGTAAATAAAAGAAAAAAACCATACCATAGCTAAGAGCTTAGAGGAGATTTCCTTTAAGCTTTTTATTTTATACTAATATAAACTCATTTTTGTAAAACATTGAAATTTGAAGCTTGACACAGTATTTTTGATGATCACAATTTTGACATCATTTGCTAAATATTGTATAATTTATTTAGCTATAATTAAGTAATAGACTTAAATTTAAAGAAAAGTAGGAGCTAGAAATGAAAAGCAAAAAACTATATATAGGAACAATTGCTCTAGCGCTTTCTATAGGTACCCTAGCACCCTTAGGAAATAATGCGATTAGTTCTGTTGCATATGCAAGTGAGCAAAATAATCAAAAACAAAATGAAGAAAAAAATATAAATACCGAAGATGAAACAAAAAAAGATGAAAAACAGTCTGCAAAGTCAAATGAATTAAAAGAATTAATTGATGATGCATCATCAGTAAAAGAATCAGAGCGTTACAATAAAGCATCATCATTTGAGAAAGATGATTATAATAAAGCCATAGAAGCCGGTAAAAATCCAAAAGCTGAATCTGATCTACAACAATTAATAGATAATATTATATCAGCTAAAGAAAAATTAGGAGCAAGTTCATTTAATACATACAAACAACGTGAAGGTCTTAGCTCAACAATTGCCCTTGCAGAAAAATTATCTAAAAGCATAGAAAATAATAGCAATATATCAAAAGATGAAAAAGATAAGCTTAAAAATGCAATTGATAATGCAAAAGTATATGAAAAAAATGTAAACAAGAGTGGAGAAGAAATTAAATCTACAAATAACACTCTTGCTCAAAATATAAATGATCTAATTTCAAAATATAATTTAGATTTAGATAATCTTGCATTGACAAATGATGAATTTGATAAGATTATACCATCTGAAAATACAAGCTATGGTAAATCTTATAAAAATTTAGGATCATTAATAAATTCTGTAAAAGAATTTTCTGAAAAAGATACTTATAAAAAATTAAATTCAAAAGAAAAAAATAATCTAACTAATGCATCAAATCAAGCTATAGATATTCATAATAATTTTAAATCTACAACGGATCAGTTAAAACAAGCTTATAATAATTTGAACAAAGCTTATAATGATGCATTAGTAACTGTTAATTCAGAAGATACTCAAGTAAGTAGATTAAAAAAACAAATTCAAGAGGCAACTGCAAGCAATCCGGAAGGCTATGGCAATGCAGGAGAAGTAGCTAAACTATCTTATAATAATGCAAAAGCTAATGCTAATACTATTGCAAAAAAAGAAAATGCAACAGCTGATGAATTACAAAAAGCATTAAATAATTTAAAATTAGCAAAACTTACTCTAGCTCCAGTAAAAACAAAAACACTTGATGACGAACAAAATCAAAAATCAGCAAAAGAAAACTTGCAAAAACTAGTAGATGATGCCAAGTCTTATAAAAAAGAAAATCCTTACAAATCAGCTAGTGCTGAAAATAAAAAAGAATATGATGATGCAATTACAAAGGCAAGTGACCTTTTAAAAAATGCAAATTCAACTAATGCACAATTTGATGAACAATTAAAAAAAATTAATGATGCTAAAAGTAAATTAGCAGCTTCAAAATTAGATACAAACAATAATGATTTTGAACAAGGCAAAACATTTTTAGATAGTTTAGTAAGAAATAAAAAAATCGTAGAAGTTAGTTCTGCTTACAAGGATGCTGATTCTAGTAAAAAAGAAGCTTATGATAAGGCAATTTCTGATGCAAGTTTAATTTTGAAAGATATTGCTGATGGTAAAGATATTGCTGCTGAAAAAATAAATGAAAGTATAAATAAAATAGTAAATGCGCTAGCAGATATGAAATATATTGATGATATAAAATATCCATCTACCTTAAAAGAATTGATTGATGAAGCACCTAGCTTTAGGGAATCTTTGGGATACTATATTAAAAACAATAGTCAAAAAGATGCAGACAAGGCACTTATAAAAACTTATAATGATTTGATAGAAGAAGTTTCAAAAAATATAGATACTATTAATCAAGATCAAAAATTAGCTGAAAAATACGTAGAAAGAATTAATGATGTCAAGAAAACTATACAGGGAAAAATGACATCAGAAGAGCTTGATTTAAAATATAAGCTTAATAAATTGATAGATGATGCAGAAAAAGTATCAAAACGTCCAGACTTTAATAAAGCAGCTCAACAAAAAAGAGATGATTTAAATAAGGCTTTGGAAAAAGCGAAGAAAGCTGAAACAAATAAAGAAATAGAAGAAGCGATAAGCTATTTGGAAGCGGCTCTTAAAGGGTTCGAAAAAGAATCTTTAGAAGATTTACTAGCTTTAGCTAAAAAAGTTAAAGAACATGAAGATTATAAGGATGTTGGAGATACACAAAGAGAAAGCCTAGATAATGCCATAGCTGCTGCAAATAATGCTCTAGCAAGTGGAAATGATACTGAAAAAGAAATAGCTAGAACTGCTTTAGAAAACGCTCTAGATCAAAGCGAAATAAAAGCTATTGCAGATTTAATAAGATCTGGCAAAGAATCTAAAGATACTTCAAAAGATGGAAAAGAAACGGTAAATCCTAAACAAATAATTGAAAAAGTGATTGCTAATGATCAAACTCTAAAGGCAAGCGAAAAATACAAAAAAGCTCAAAAATCTTTAAGGGATGCATACGATAAAGCTCTTTTACAGGCAAGTGAATTAATTAATAAAGATGATGTTAAAGAGAAAGATCTAAAAGCAGCATCCGATAAATTAATTGCTGCTGCCCATGCATTAGATGGAGATAAATTCAAAGCGAGATTAAAAGAATTACAAGATAATTTTGCAAAAAATAAATCCAAAATAACAGATAAGACAAAAAGATCAGATCTAGAAGAAAAAATAAAAGCTTTAGACAATGAAAATGCAACAATGGATGATTTGTTAGCAGTAGAAAAAGCATATAAAGAAGCAACTGCAGTTACAGGTTCACAAACGCCTGTTCAAGGCAGTACAAGTACAACTACTAAATCAGTGCCAGGTACAACAACTACAACAACCCCAGTTACTACAACAAAAGAAGTTCCTGCTACAATAACTCCAGGATCAATAGTAAGAACGGGTATAAAATCAATTGTAGGTGTGGCGGTAGTTCTTGTAGTAGCACTTGGAGCATATGCTCTAACAGGCAAAAGCAAGAAAAAAGATGAAAATGAAAATACACAAAGGAGAAATGACAATGAAATTAAATAAAACACTAGCATCAGCATTATTATTATCAGTAGCACTAACAGGCTGCAACAATATGGTCGAAAATGAAGATTCAAAAGATAAAAATGAACCAGTTGTAGAAGAAAATAAAGATAAAGGTACTAATAAAACTGAAGATACAGCAGAGAATAAAGATGATAAAGACAATCAAGCTGACGAAAAAGAAACAGCAGCTGAAGATAGTGAAAAAAATACAGATGAAGTAGAAGATGAAGCTACAGATTCTGACGAAAATTCACAAGAAAGTGAAACAAAAGATACAGCAAATCTTTCAAAAGATGAAAAAATCGAAGCTTTAGAGCAATCTATCTTTGACAATAGATCAAGTGCTCGTGCAGTAGAATTATTATTTGAACTATCACCAGAAACTGCAAATCAACATTCAGATGAATTAAATGAATTATTAGATAATTCAAATATGCTCCTAGAAAAAGCTCAAACAGCTCTTGAAGAATTAAAAGCAGAATGATAAAAGACCCCTAGGGGTCTTTTTTATTACGATTTTAAAAATGCTTTATTGGGGTATAATACAACAAAGAATAATTCTTAAAATAAAGGAGTTATATATGAACAAAAAAATATTAAAAACTAGTGCAGCATTAGCACTTGGAACACTTTTACTAGTGCCTAATAATAAAAATGTATATGCTGCTAGCACAGATACTGAAGCTAATCAAAGTGTAAAAACCAAAGAACAAAAGTATAAAGAAGCGGTAGAGCAATTAAACTATGAAATTGAAGATTCCTATGCTTATATGAACAGCTACCAATATAAAAATGCTGATATAGATAATCAAATAGCTTTTAACAATGCTCTTTTAGGACTTGAAGAAACTTATAAACAATATAAGGACTTCACACCTAGTACTGATGGAGGTTATGATCTTCATACAAATACTATTTATAGAGTAATTAAAGCAAAAAATATAGCCAAATCAAATTTAAATGGTAGAGAAGTTGATAAATCAGAACTTTTTGGGCTTATTAATGAACAATCTCAGTTCCAAGCTACAGATGCTTATAAAAATGCTCCTAAGCAATTAAGAGATGATTACAATAATGCTCTTAAAAATTCTTATAAGGTTCTTAATGAGGGACAACAAAATCTAACCAATCTAGAAAATGAAGAAACAGTAAAAGCTATTAAAGATGCGAAAAATGCTATTTTATCTAATGAAGAAAGAACAAAAGCTATCAATAGCTTAAAAGATGAAATAGCTAAAGTAGATTCTATAAAAGCTGATAAAGCACTCTATACAGAAAAATCCTACAATTCTTATAATAATGCAGTTATTTTAGCAAAATCCACATTAGAAAATCCAAATTCTAGCCTAGATCAAATAAAATCAGCAACAGATTTAATAAAATCTGCTAAAAATAGTTTAGAGAAAAAACAAAATAGTACAGATAAAAGCCGTCAAGAGCAAATTAAGAGATTAGAAAAAGCTATAAAGGAAAATAAAACTACAAAAGAAGCTGCAAAACTTCTAAAAAAAGTTACACCAAATATAGCTTCTAAAAATATGAATAAGTTAAATAATTTAATTAAAAAATCAGATGATATTATAAATAAGTCCACTAAAGTTTTAAACCAACTAAAAGGAATAAGAGGTTAATATAATCTATATTTCAGGAGGTAATATGAAATTTAAAAAAAATATGCTGAAGGTTGCTTTACTTTTAAACATTGCTGTCTTTGGATTGAGTGGACAAAATTCTTATGCTGATGCTCTAGATGCTGAAGAAAATTTAATAGAAAATCAAGATAATGAAATTGAAAGCAAACAAGAAGTTTCATCAGACCAAGCAGATCCTAAGCAAGAAGAAAATGAATATGTAGAAGAAAACATTATAGAAAATCAAAACTATAATGCTCAAAATACAGCCCGAAATTCTCAAACATTAAATCGTGATCCAAAAATCGAAGATCAAATTAAACAATTGCAACTTGCAGTGGATGATGAAGTAAATGTTGTAAATTCAAATGCTTATTATAATTATGCTAGCCAAGAGCTAAAAGCAGATTATGAAGCGGCTATTAAAAATGCAAAAGCAGTACTTGCAAGAAAAGATTCTGCTAGCTATGAAGATCTAAGAAATGCTATGACCATGGTAAATACAGCTAAGCAAAATATTTCAAAACAAGTAAATCAACAAGCACAAAAAGAAAACAAAAAAAAGCAATTAAATGAAGCTATAAAAAGAAATCAAACAACTATAGCAGCAGCTAAGCAATTAAAAACCTTAATGCCAAATTCTTCAAAGAAATTTGAAAAGCAATTAAATGCATTAATGGTAAAATCTGAAACACTGATAGCTCGTGCTAATCAAATGTTAAAAAGCTTATAAATTTACCCCTACAAGTAGACCTTGTAGGGGTTTTTTTGCACTATTTTACTTTAAAAAACCCTTAATAAATGTATATTATATATAAGTAAATAAACTATTAGAGAGGGTTTTAGAGTTGAAAAAGAAAATATTTGGACTAACTATGGCTATGGTTTTAGCTATAAATCCTATAATAAATATAAGTGCACCAGCTAATACAGCCTACGCTGCCATTGATCAGTCACAATTAGATAGGTTAGATACAACAAATTTAGAAAGACAAATAAAAGCTGCAAGATATTTGATTGACAATTTGCCAAATATTATTAGTGGCGATAAGAAAAAAAGATTAGAAGAGCTGATTAAAAATAGCGAAGATTTAATTAGAAGGATAAATAAGTTAAAAGCTAGCCAAGCTGTTGCTGATAATTTGAATATAAGAGTTAAAAATATTATCAGAGAAAATTTAGATAAAAAAAATACTCAATTTACTATAAATATAAATTCTTATACAAGCAACCAAGAAATCCAGTCCTGGTTTTTACAAACAGTCAAAGAAGATTGGTACTTTTTTTATAGTATGTATGGCAAGGCAAATGTAAAAACTAAGTACAATTCCAAAAAGACTAAGGGTGATAAGGTGTATATTGACTCTGCTACTTTTACAGTAACTTATAGAGAAGATCCAGTAGTTGATGATCAGGTAGAAAATTTTGCAAACGAATGGGTAAGGCAAAATATAAATGATTATGATAGTGACCTTGAAAAGACTCAAAAAATCCATGATTTTATTGTAACTAAAAACCAATATAATAGAGGAGATATCAAAGATATCAGCGGTGGATATTCTATTTACCATCCAGCAAGTATCCTTTATGGAAATGGTGGAGTGTGCAATGCCTATGCAACACTTTTTGATAAATTAGCAAGAAAATCAGGTTTAGATGTAAGATATGCAACAGGATATTCTAAAAAAAATGGAGAGCCTCATATTTGGAATATGGTAAAAGTGGATGGAAATTGGTATAACATAGATACTACTTGGGATGATCCAACCATTACCTTTAATGATGGATATGTTGAAAACTTAGAAGACTTTATTATTTATGATTTCTTCTTAAAAAGTGATGGAGAAATCCAAAAATCAAGAACTATAGATAACAATCAAGATAGACCACAAAGTTTTTCTACATTAAATACTGGATTAACTGATACCACTATTCAAAAAGTTGGAGATACTTATAGGGTGGTAAGATAAAAAAGACTTTTTATAAAATAGACCCCTCAATCTGCATTTCGAATTGAGGGGTTATTTCATATTATATAATCTAATTTTTATTTTTTCTTTTTTTTATTATAGCGTTTTTAATATCATCAAATTCATCAACTTTTAATAGATAGACTGTTCCTATATAAATTACACCAGCAAAAGCAATTGTTACCAAAAGCCATAGATTTGATGGGTGGATATTATAAAAGTATTTAGCAAAGATTCCTAGAGCAGTTCCTGCTATTAGAATTTTTCCTATATTTTTTAATATATATTTATTTTCTAAAGATCCAAAAGTTTTTTTATACATTATGAAAGTTATTATTACAGCTGATAGTTGGCTAAAGGTAGTAGCCATTGCAAGACCTACTAGTCCATATTTCATTGATAAGGTGTAATCAAGAAAAACATTTATTCCTAATTGTACAAAGGAAATAATTGTAGGTACTTTTGTATTTTGGTGGGAGAAAAATGATAGATATAGTAAGTCCACTATGGCAGGACCTATTAAATATAAGGTATAGGTAAATAAAACCTTACTTGTCATTATCATATCATTGTAATTAAATTCTCCTCTATAATATACAAAAGAAATAATAGGCTCTGATAAAACCATCATTCCGATAATAGATGGTATAAATAAAATCATTATTTTTACTAATGTTTTACTTGTTAGATCTTTCATTGCCTGTGTGTCATTATCTGCTACTAGTTTACCGATGATTGGGTAGGCTGTAACTTGAAATGGCACTATAAATGTTGAGCTTACAATTCTAAGTATTTTTAAGGCATAATTTATAATCGAAACCCCACCATCTGGTGCAACTAAGGATGCAAATGATTGGTCAACTATAGTTGATATATACACAGCTGCCATCGAAAAAGTTGTTGGTAAGGATAAGATTATTATTTTTTTGACATTATCATCAAAAGAAAATTTTATTTTTCCTCTTTTGAACCCAGTTTTTCTGATAGCTCTAGGAAAAATTATAAACTGAATGAAATATGCTAAAAATATCCCTATAGTCATAACTTTTACATTACCCTTTGAAATGGCAACTGTAATAGCCAAAATTATATTTAATATAATAAGTGGTAGGGCAGGTGTTAAGAAATTACCTTTAATTTGCAAGTAAGCTGAAAAAATAGCTGCATATATATTTGGATATATGGTTAAAATTATAGCCCTCATAAAGCTAGTCGCTATTTTTAATTTTTCGCCGCTATATCCTGCTGCAAAAAGTTTTACAATTGCCGGAGCAAAGGTAAAAGCTAATATCATTATTGCCGATGTTAGAAATAAAGAAAAATTTAGCAAGTTATTTGTAAATTGATCTGCAGATTTTTTGCCGGATTTTTTTAATATTTCATTATAGGTCGGTATATAAGTTTTACTTAAAGCGTAAGTAATTACTGAAAAAATAAGGGTAGCCGCAGTTGTAGATGTATTAAAGGCATCGGTTATTGGACCTGTTCCGTAATAGAAAGAAAAAATCATCTCACGCACAAATGAGAAGATTTTTCCTACTAAATTTAATATTATAAGTATTAGTGTATTGTTCATGATTTTTTATTAGCATAACCTAATAGAAAATTGTCAATGGACTCTATTTCTAAGGTTATTAGTTCATTTATTGGTATTTCAAATTGGTCAAAAACTTTAGCATTAGCGCTATCTATAGCATCAATTATGACATATTTGTCATTAAAATCTTTCACATAACCTGTAGTTAGATCATAGTAATTAAAGCTTGTTGCTATGCTAATTATCTTATTGTGGCTTTTGGCATATCTTATAAGATCTATAAAATCTGGTTTTGATGCATATATTTCATTATCACTATCTCCAATTGAAATATTGCCCCAAAAATCCATATAAGTTTCTATTTTTTTAAGATATTCGGTATTTTTTTCTATACCATGTATAGTTGATTTATCAAATAAAAGATAACCATCGAATTTTCCTTGATCATCTACTAAATGAGTAAATAATCTATCTTTGCTTTGGTAGATAACATAACCTACTGCAAATGAATCTTCATTTGATGAATATATTTCTAATAATTCATTCATAAGTACTCCTAGTTATTTAAGAATCTTGATAAGAATTCTCTTGTTCTATTATGGTTAGGATTTTCAAAAATATCTTTTGGAGATCCGTCCTCTAGGATTATACCTTTATCCATAAATAAAACTCTAGTAGAAACTTCACGGGCAAAGTCCATTTCGTGTGTTACAACTATCATAGTAATTCCTGTTTTTGCAAGTTTTGTCATTACTTCTAAAACTTCTCCAACCATTTCTGGATCTAGGGCACTAGTAGGCTCATCGAAAAGTAAAACTTTTGGATTCATACACAAGGCACGTGCTATAGCAACTCTTTGTTTTTGTCCGCCTGATAATTGAGCTGGCTTTGCATGTATAAATCTTTGCATTCCTACATCTGATAAAAAGCTCATTGCTAGCTCTTCTGCTTCTTTTTTATTTTTGCCAAGAACTATTTCTTGACCTAAGGTACAATTTTCAAGAACATTTTTATTTTCAAAAAGGTTGAAGTTTTGAAAAACCATTCCTACTTGAGATCTATAATGTCTTTCATCAAAGTTATTTTCTAAAATATTTTTTCCTTCGTATAAGATTTCACCGCTAGTTGGTGTTTCGAGTAGGTTTAGACACCTTAAAAGGGTTGATTTTCCAGAACCAGATGAACCAATTATAGAAACAACTTCATTTTTTTCTACTTTAAAATTAATATCTTTTAGAACTTTGAGATCACCAAAACTTTTTTCTAGGTTATTAACTTCAATTATTGACATTTTTTACTCCTGTACTTGATTCTAGTATATATTCTTTGCCACTCATTCTTTTTTCAACTACTAATAATATTCTAGTAATCGCAAAGGTTAGGATAAAGTAAATTAGGGCTGTAATTAAATATGTTGGGAAATATTGGTAGGTAGATCCAGCAACTGATTTACTCATAAAGAATAATTCTGTTACAGAGATTACATTAAGAACAGATGTATCTTTTATATTAATTACAAATTCGTTTCCAAGTGATGGGATAATTGTTTTTACTGCTTGTGGTACAACTACACTCTTCATAGTTTGCCAATGTGTCATACCTAAAGCCTTGCAGGCTTCAAATTGTCCTTTATTTATTGAATTTATTCCACCACGAACAACTTCTGATAAATATGCACCAGTATTTACTGATACTATTAAAATAGCTGCAAACATTGTTGAAAGGTCTACACCAAAATATTGTTTTAGTCCATAAAAAATAATTACAGATTGAACCATCATTGGCGTACCACGGAATATTTCTACATAGGCTCCTAAGATAAAGTTAACTATTTTATAGATGGCGTAGCCTACAGGATTTTTTTCTTTATTGACTTCTGTTTTTCTAATAACTGCAACAAGTAATCCAATTAAAAATCCTAATAGAGTAGAAACTATTGCTATGAATAGAGTATTTACAATTCCTTTTAAAAATAGGGAGGAATATCTATTCCAAATAGATTGCATTTCTTGGGAAAATGTTAAATTCTCCTTGCTTTGATCTTCTCCAAAGCTTGCGATTTTTATCATATGGTCCATAATATCGTCTTGTTCATCTTGAGAAATATTTTTCAAAACATTATTTATATCATTTTTTAGAGGAGATCCTTTTTTTATACCTACGGCTATACTTGTAAGCATAGGATCGATATCAAATCCTTCTTCAGGATTAAAATCTCTATAAGATAAATCTGTATTTGCATAAATAGCTATCATTGCACCAGATTTATCAGAAACATAGCCATCAATATTGCCAGCTTTTGTTGCAGCAATCATAGTTGGAAATGAGTCTAGGGCCTGTTGCTTTTTTACACCATCCATTTGATCAATTAAATCATAATGAAAGGTGCCAAGTTGACCTGTAATTTTTGCATCTTTGTAGTCATGAATATTTGTTGCATTTGTATAAGGAGAATCCTTACGGGTTACCACACCTATAGATGCGTTGTAATAGCTATCTGTAAAATCAATTTGCTTTAAGCGTTCATCTGTAGGACTCATACCAGCAACGATTGCATCAATTTTTCCAGATGTAAGGGCTGGAATCAGTCCATCCCAATCAATTTTATAAATTTCTATATCCATGCCAAGTTCATCAGCAAGTTTTTTAGCGATTGTTACATCATATCCATTTGCAAATTCTCCTGGAGAATTTGCAACTTCTAGACCTCCATTTTTATCGTCTACTTCAGAAAAGTTAAATGGAGCATAGTTTACCTCCATGCCTACTTTTAAAGTGGGCTTTTCGTTACTAGCAAAGCTAGTATTTATAAATGTCAAAAAAACTAAAGCTAAACTTAATAAAATTTTTCTTACTTTTTCCATAATATTCCTTCCTTGGGTTAAAAAATTCCAAAAAAATACACGTGCTCTTTCACCATCCATGGGACGAAAGGCCGTGTTACCACCCAAATTTATGCACTTTTCACAAAGTACACCTCACTAAGTACCATCATACTCGGTTGCTGTAACGTGCAATCACGTCTTTGAATCAAATAATCCTCAAAGAAACTCCAAGACTTTTTTCACTTATCTTCCAAATATCCCTTTCCACCAGCTGGGACTCTCTAGATTCTTCCAAAAAGTTACTCCTCTTTTCAATGTTATTGAAGATATAATACAAGATTTTGATGAAAAAGTCAAGACTAAGATGGTATAGTTAAAAAAAGAGGTAAACTATGAAATTAAGTAAAAGGCAAAATGAAATAATAAAATTTTTGCAAGAAAGTAATGATCCGATTTCTGGAGAAGTTTTAGGAGAGAAATTTGGAGTATCTAGGCAAATAATTGTAAAAGATATTGGAGTTTTAAAAGCTTTTGGACTTGATATAGTATCAACAAATAAAGGATACAAAATAGATACTAGCCATGGATTAACTAAAATTATAGAATCAAGCCATGATGATAGTGCTATAAAAGATGAACTAAACACTATTGTTGATAATGGTGGAGTAGTTATAGATATTTTTATAAATCATCCAGTATATGGCGTTATCCGCAAAGATTTAAATATAAAATCTCGTAATGGAGTAAATAATTTTGTGAAAAATATGGATATATCAATACCATTAAAGAATTTGACAAATAATGTACACTATCACACTATCAGTACTAAAAATGAGGAAAGTTTTGAAAATATTAAAAAAGCTCTAGCAAAAAAAGGATATTTAAAATAAACTTCCCACTGTATATACAATAAATATTTTTTATGTTATACTTTAGCTAAGAAAAAAATTAGGAGAGTATATGAAAAAATATTTAAAAGAGCAGGGAATAACACTTTCACCTAGAGTTTATTTTATAGATGCCCTAGGAGCTATGGCATTTGGACTTTTTGCATCCTTACTGGTAGGCACAATTTTAAATTCTATTGGCAATACTTTTGATATTCCCTTTTTAACTGAAAGGATATGGTCTTTAGTAGGCCAAGCAACAGGTGCCGCAATCGCAGTATCTATTGCTTATGCCTTAAAGGCACCTAATCTAGTTTTATTTGCATCTACTATTGTAGGTCTTGGCTCCTATGAGCTTGGTGGACCAGTTGGTGTTTATATTGCAACAATTTTTGCAACAGAGTTTGGTAAACTTGTTTCAAAAAGAACTAAGCTTGATATAATTATCACACCGACTATTACAATTTTGGTTGGAATACTTGTAGGAGATTTTATAGGACCTGGTGTTGCTGCCTTTATGACAGGGCTAGGCAATATAATTATGAAAGCTACAGAATTGCAACCATTTTTAATGGGAATAGTTGTTGCAGTTTTGGTCGGAGTATCGCTAACTTTACCAATTTCTTCCGCTGCTATTTGTATGATGCTTTCTTTATCAGGAATAGCAGGAGGAGCTGCTACTGTTGGTTGTTCTGCTCAAATGATAGGCTTTGCAGTTATTTCTTATAAGGATAATGGTTTTGAAGGATTACTTGCCCAGGGACTGGGTACGTCTATGTTTCAAGTGCCAAATATTATAAAAAATCCTTGGATTTGGTTGCCAGCAACTCTTGCTGGTGCAATTTTAGGACCTGTCTCCACTTTGGTTTTCAAAATGGAAAACTCACCCCTAGGATCTGGTATGGGCACAAGTGGATTAGTAGGGCAAATCTCAACTATAAATACTATGGCGGCAAGTAGGAGCTTTTCTATCTTGCTAGTTCAAATTCTATTATTACACTTTATACTTCCAGCCTTAATTTCGTATATTACTTACAAGATAATGTATAAAAAAGGACTTATAAAGGATAATGATATGAAAATAAATTTCTAAGCTTTAAAATAAGCTGTTTTAGCCAAGATTTATGGAAATTTAATAAAAAATAGATATAATTAAGGAAGAAGCATTAAATAATAATGCTTTTTTCTTTTATAAAGGAGAGTCCAATGGAAAAACAAAGAAATTTCGACCAATTTAAAGTAAATCTTAATGAAGGTTCTTCAGTTGGTCATGTTATAGCAGTAATGAGTGGTAAGGGTGGAGTTGGTAAATCATCCGTAACTAGCATGCTAGCAAATAAATTAAATAAAAAAGGATACAAAGTAGCAGTTTTTGATGCTGATATTACAGGTCCATCAATTCCACAAGCTTTTGGTATTGATGAAAGTGTAACAGGTACCAAAGAAGGAATCATGTATCCAGGAGTAACTCGTGATGGTATTAAAATTATCTCTGTAAATATGATTTTACCAAATAAAACAGATCCTGTAGTATGGAGATCATCAATAGTAACAGGAGTTATCAAACAATTTTATACAGATGTAGACTGGGGCGAAATAGATTATATGCTAGTTGATATGCCACCAGGAACAAGCGATGTACCGCTTACAGTTTTCCAATCACTGCCAATAGATGGAATAGTAGCGGTTGCAACTCCTCAAGATTTAGTAGGTATGGTTGTAGAAAAATCACTAAAAATGTCAAAAATGATGGGCAAAAAAGTAATAGGACTTGTTGAAAACATGTCATATTTCCAATGCCCAGATTGCGGAAGCAAACATAAAATTTTTGGAGATAGCCATATAGATGAAGTAGCAAGCAAATATGACATCGATACTATAGCAAAAGTACCTATAAATCCTGAAGTAGCAAGTAAAATAGATGCTGGACTAGTAGAGGATGTGGATCTTGAAGAACTAAATCCAATCTTAGAAAAAATAGAAAGCTTATAGGTAAGTATATGAAAAAAAGACTTTTAGTACTATTGTGTGCTTTTAGTATTTTGCTACCATCGGTGGCCTTTGCAAAAAGTGCTGATCCTAACAAAAATGATGTTGTTTATGGTGCCGCATTAAGCGAAGAACAAATAAACCAAATGAATGAAACTTTTGGTGTAGGCAAAAATGACGAAAATTTAAACTATACAAAAGCCTCAGGTAGTGACTTACAAAAATACTTAGGATATTATACTGATGATAGTAATATGATATCATCAGTATATATTAAGAAATTGCCAGAAAATTCTGGTATTAAGGTAAATATTGTAACTCCAGCAAATATTACATCTATTACTCAAGGTCAATACACCAATGCAGCAATTACAGCAGGCATTAGTGATGCTGATATATATGTTGCTAGTCCAAAACCTGTAACAGGTGAATCTGCCTTAGTTGGTGTATATGTAGCTATGGAATTAAGCGGTGAAAATGTAGATCCAAATCGTGCAAAAGTTGCCCAAGATGAGCTTGAGACTGTAAATGAAATTGCAGAAGAAAACAAAAATAATTCCGATTTTGACCCATCAGATTTAGACAAGGTTGTTATAGAAGTAAAACAAAAACTTGCTGACCACAAAGAAGAAACTGGTGAAGCTGCAGATGCAAATCAAATAAATATATATATTCAAGACGCTCTAAAAGATGTCAATCTTGAAAATATATTAAGTGATAATAATATAAATATTTTGATTAACTACTTTGATAAATATCAAAATTCATCTGCAATCGATAGTGAAGAAGTAAGAGAAAATCTTATGAAATTTGGCAATGAACTAGCAAATAATGCTGGCAAGTTTTATAATGACAACAAAGATTCTATCGATAGTATAGCAAAAGAAGCTCAAGATAGTGGATTATTAGATTCATTATTAAATTTCTTTAGGCAAATAGGAAATTCATTTATAAGAATATTTGGTTCATCTAATGACAGTAATGACAATAATTAAATTAAAAGGTGGTGTTGCAGAATAGGTAAATCTATTCTGCTCATTACCTTTTTTCGTGTATATTGGTATCAAGCCATTAAATTCTGTATCTTTCTTTAATATGAAAATGAATTTATCCACATTTTTCATAAAAATAGGCTCAATTAATACAGCTAAGATTTTTAATATTTTTTTTCTTAAGCAGCTTTGTATTTTATGAGTTCTAAATTCTTGTTTTCTATTTTGGATGCCAGTTTATTTAGGTTTAGTGCCATTGATAAGAGGCATATTTCACTTATTATATTTGATTTTCCTCTATGGTGGAATCTGTTGTATTTTAGTCCTGATTTTATTTTGGAAAATGCTCCTTCGGCTTGGATTGATCTATTTATTCTTTCTTCTATTCCTTGGTCTGAGCTTATATTTTCTAAGGATTCTTTCCTATATTTTTGAAAGATTTCTGCTATGTAGATTCCTTTGGTCTTCTGACCATCTTTGTTCCAGTTAAAGCATCTGTATACTTTGCTGGTTGTTGTGTATCCGCTTTTTCTTTTTCTGTATCTATCAGTGCACCTTATGAATTCTTTGCCTTCTTTTGATATGTATTTGTCTGATGTTTTATCATATCTTAGACTATTTCTGAATTCTTCTTTTTTATACTTTCTAGTTTTTAATTGTTCGTAGTTGGATGGTTTTATGTATGATAAGAGCTTGTTTTCTGCAAGAAAAACATAATTTTCTTCGCTTTCATATCCTGAATCTGCTACTATCTTGTTTAGTTTGTCGGGGTGGTTTTTGAGTAATTTATTTAGAAATGGTTTTAAGGTGTACATATCGGATGGATGGTGGGATACATTTTCTCCTATGATGAAGCCTGAGGAACTTGCTAGCTGAATGTTGTAGGCTGGTTTTAATTGACCATTTCTCATGTGGTCTTCTTTCATTCTCATGAAGGTTGCATCATGGTCTGTTTTTGAGTAGGAGTTTCTGTGCTCTCCCATTATTTCTATATGTTTTTGATAGCTTTCTAGTTTGTTCTTCCAATCTTTGAGCTTTTCATAGTCTCGTTGGAGTTGGTGTTTTCTTTTTCCTTGTCCATGTACAAAGTTTATTTTATTTTCTGTACATTCTGTACTTATCTGATTGAATGCTATTCTTACTACTGCTAATACCTGTGATGGTGTTAGTTCTCTATTTAAATTAAAGTGCTTTATTATTTTTACTCTTAGTTTCTTTTGCCATTTTTCAATGCTTCCTCGCCACACGAAACTATATCTATTGGCGTAGGCTTCTATTTTTGTTCCATCTATGTAGATGCTTGATAAGTCTATTTGATTTTCTTCTATTAGTATTTGAATCATTTGGTTTAACAAGTTTGGTGCTAGTTCTACGATTTTTTGTCTAAATCTGTTTATTGTACTATGATCTGGTGGATTTTCTCCATCTAAAAGGTATTTTATCCTCAAATCATATTTGCATGATTTTTCTATATTTCTTGATGAGAATATTCCTTCTGAGTAGCAAAATATTATTATTTGTAGCATTGTTACTGGGTTTACTGTAGGTTTTCTTCCTAATGATGAGTAGACTTTTTTTATTTCAGATAAATCCATCCTTTCGATTATATTTTTTACAAGCCTTAACTTAACATCATCTTTGACATATATTTCAGTGTCAAAATTCATTTTTAATTGAATAGTATCATTAACTAGCGTAAAATTAGTTAATGATGATGTATTTTTAACGGTTTTCATAAATACATTGTATCAGAAAAAGACGAGGATTTCAGTTTCCTCGTCTTTTTTCTATATTAGGACTTTTGCAACAGCCCCTTATTGTACAATTCTTTTAATTGATATAGGATTTCTAATCGGTCCTATAATGATACCTGTGCGTGGACTAGATGCATGTATCATATTTCCATTGCCATCAGCCATTCCTACATGGGTGATATTATTTAAGCTTGTTCCAAAGAATACTAAATCTCCAGCTCTTTCTTGGCCCAAAGGCACTTCTACTCCATACCTTTGTTGGCTTTGAGCAAAGTGTGGAAGGTTAATTCCTATTTGACGGTAGGCTTGCATGGTAAATCCTGAGCAATCTATACCGTGAACTGGATCTATACCGCCCCAAACATATGGATTACCTAAATACTGAGTAGCCCATTTATAAAGTTCGCTACCAGTTTGTGAACCTGTAACAGGAAGCATAACTGTATCTGAATTTTCTTTACTAGTTATAGCCTGATTAGTTGTTTGAGTTGTAGTTATATAAGATATTTCTGTAATCTCGCGAACTGCATTTTTTGCAGCTTCTTCTTTTTCTAATTGTTCTTTTATGTAGTTATTCATATCATTATAAAACTTGGTAAAATTTTCTAGATCCTTTTTATCTTTTTTTGATATAGCAAGGTCTTCAAGTTTTACATAACCTTCTTTGATGCCATTATTTTCGCTTTCCTTTTCTACATCCTTATCTGATTGCCTATTTTGGTCCAAGGCTACAGTATCTGGTGCTTCGTGAAGGGTAACGACACTTGGGCTTTGTTTTTGATCATCTTCTAGAGTGACTGTTTTAACTTTAGAAGACGAATTTTCATCTGCCAAGTCATAAAGTAAATTGTTATTTTCAAGTTTTTCTAAATCTATGGTATTTAATTTTTTGTTGTCTTTAAAATCTTCATTATAGGAAACTTTTACAAAATCACTATCTGGCTCAAACCCTAGAATTGTAAGCTTAGTTTTTTCTTGTAATTTGTTATCGGTAATATTTTTAGAATCACTATCTGGTTTTTCTTTTAAGTTACTTTCGGCAAGTAAGCTAGTATGGTTTAATTTATAAAACCATCTTTTAGCTACGTAGCCTTTTTTGCCTTCGAATTCTATTTCATACCAATCTTTACTTTCACTTTTTATTTCATAGGGTGTAAAATCTTCAATGCCACCAAGGATGTCACTATTTACATCTTCTTTTACTCTGACATTTACTCCATCTGTAGTATTTTTGTTTAAAATTATAGAGTCAGCATAAGAATTTACTGGATTTATAAAAAGATGAGAAATTAATAATGAAGTAATAAAGGCTTTTTGAAATCTTTTTGCCACATTAATCTCCCTATTAAAGTACTATAGTATAATTTTAAAAGAAAATAGCTAAAAAGTCAATTTTAAAAGCATGTTGAATTTAAGAATATTTACTATTTATTAAATTTTATAAAAATTTTTTAATTAAAAAATAGGGTATAGATGTTAAGAGGTGTTTATATGTTATACAAAAGAGATTTTATTGATCAAAGAATAAAAAGTGTTATAAGAACAAGTGAATCTTGCATAGGGGAAGGAAAAGTTGCTAGCTATATACCAGAACTTGCAAATGTCAATCCGGATAATTTTGCACTAAGCATTACATCTGTCACTGGTGAATCTTTTAATTATGGCAATTATGACTATGATTTTTCAATACAATCAATATGTAAAGTTTTGCTTTTAATAATGGCTTTGCATGATAATGACCCGGAAGCTGTCTATAACAAGGTAGGCAGTGAGCCAACTAAATATGAATTTAATTCCTTAGTTCCAATAACAGATAAGGCATCCAATCCATTTATAAATGCAGGAGCAATTACTACAGCATCTATGATTTTAGGAAATAGTGTTGATGATAAATTTGATAGGATCCTAGATTACTATAAAAAATTATCTAAACATGAAAAAGCTTATTTGATGGAAGAGGTATATTCTTCAGAAATGGAGACTACTGATAGAAATAAAGCTATAGCTTATTATTTAAAGAGCAAGGAAATATTTGATGATGATCCAGAAATGGTTTTAGACTTATATATTAGAGCATGCTCTATATCCACAAATGTAGTTGGTTTGTCAAGAATGGGTGCAGTACTTGCCAATAAAGGTTTTGAAATAGATAGCCACTACAATCTATTATCAAAATCTGAAGTGCAAATTGTCTTAAGTCAGATGGCAACATGTGGTATGTATGAAAAATCTGGTAGATATTTGATGAATGTAGGTATTCCGTCAAAATCTGGAGTTTCTGGAGGTATCTTAGGAGTGGTTCCAGGAGTTTGTGGCATAGGAGTATATTCGCCAAGACTTGATGAAACAGGAAATAGTGTACGTGGCAAGGAAATATTTAATATGCTTGGCCAAGAATTAGATTTATCTATTTTTATTCATTAAAAAGAGCAGAGATTCTGCTCTATTTTTCTAATCTTATTTTTTTTATTTTCATATACATTTAAAATGAACATTATAGCATATATAAAACTAAAAGCAGTAAAAGCAAGGGTAAGAGATGTAGTTTCTAGAATATTATTTACTAATTTTAGGAAAAAAGGTGCTATAAATCCACCAACATTGCAACCTATAAAAATTAGATTATTAGCAATTCTTCCATGAGATCCCTTTACAAATCTAGAAACTTCAGCAAATAAGTATGGTATGCAAAGAGATTGAGAAAATGCAATAAATACCATGCAAAGTAAAAATATATACATATCATTACCCAAAATAGCTAAAACTATATTTACTATTATATAAATACCAAGACCTAAAAGAATAGTTTTTTCTCTTAAAATGCGATTTATAATTCCAAACAAGAATCCAAAGATCATTCCAGACATAGGAAGGATAATCATATATAAATTGGCGTCTACACCAATTCCTTTTTGATTTGTAGCAACAGTTGGAAAACGTACGCTAAGTGCAGTTACATTCATAATCATTAAAGCGGCAAAAATTGCATAAAATAATATTTGCTTATTTATCTTAAATTTACCAATATCAACTGCATCTTTTGTAGCAACTTCAGGTATGATTTTATTAAAGTAAGACATTATAAAAAATGCGAAAAAGTAAACTAAAAAGGCATATTTCCAGTGGATTTTTATTAGTAATCCAGCAATAAATAAAAATATCATTTGACTTATAAATTCTGTAGAATTTCTTATGCCGTGTAATCTATAAGCTTCTTCATCCTTATAAAAAACATTTATATAGTTTGCACTATGA
Organism: Anaerococcus octavius; assembly: GCF_900445265.1. Classification (GTDB taxonomy): domain Bacteria; phylum Bacillota; class Clostridia; order Tissierellales; family Peptoniphilaceae; genus Anaerococcus; species Anaerococcus octavius. Next base: position 1,232,502 of record NZ_UFTA01000002.1, on the reverse strand, counting down.
CCATTAAATAATCCTACACCTGCACCCATTATTAAACGGCTTATAAAAACCGATGGATAACTAGTAGAAATAATTGGTAAAATCGAACTTAGACCTACTAGAAATAAGCCAATCATTACGCATTTTTTCATACCTATTTTTTGAGTGATTTTTTCACTTAAGAAAATTGTTATTATTGTTGCTATAGAAGATAGGGTAATTAAAGATTCTGCATTTGTAATAGAAATACCAAAATCTCTTTGCATAAAAACAAGGGTACCAGAAACAACACTATTGCTTGCCACATAAAGTGCAATGCTTAGTATTGCTATTTTAATTTTTAAATCCTTTTTCAAAATAATTCCTTTATTAATTTATGATATTTTTAATATAAATGTTAGATTAATAATATCAAATACAAAGATTTTGGTAAAGATGTATTTTACTTTAAAATATAAAAATAAGTTTGTAAAAAAAAACTGAGCTTTAGCTCAGCTTTATAATTAATTATGCTCTGGCATCTATATCGCCATATTTTTTTGTTTCCTTATCAAATTTTTTTACTGCATATGAGCAAATTGGTAAGATCTTTTTGTTATTTTCACGGGCTTTATCACAAACCTTATCTACTAATCCTTCAGCAAGTCCTTGACCTCTATAATTGTCATCAACAACTGTATGAGTGATAGCCCAAGTATTTTCTGTTTTTTCTTCAACTTCGCAATATCCTACTTGCTTATCTCCATCAAAGGCTAGTGCTTTTAATTGATCTTCGTAAAATTTAATAATCATTATATCACCTCTTAGTTATAAAATACCCAAACTTGGGTAAACTAATAACGAAATTTTAATGACTTTTTTAATTAGTAAGGAGAATTGAATGAAAAGAAGTTATAAATTTTCATCTGTATTTTTGATACAGCTAATAATGGCACTTATTATTTTTATAATTGGAAGGCTTTTTGGAAACTTAAGTACTGATGTAGAAGACTTAACAAGCTCTTTATACAGCTACATTTCAAGTTTACTTATAATCATAGTTTTAATTATTTTCCAATTTATGTTAGCTCGTGGACTTATATATAATAGGATGGGTTCTATTGGAGAATATATGGATAATATAAATTATTTAAAGTTTAAAACATTTGGAGTTTGCTTTGTCATTATGCTTATCCCATATGTTGCTTTGGCAATACTTGGAGCTAGTGTAGCCTCAGCGCTTACAGCAGATATGATGGTAAATGGAGAAATATCTAGTCTATCTTCTTTGTTTGGTTTAGCTATTTTGGTACTTATAGGTCAGGTTATTTATGGTGCTTTTACCTGTTATCGTTATTTTCTAGCGGCTGATCACCCACAGGCAAGTTTTGGTGAGTTATTTAAAAATACATTTAAGCTTGGTAAAAACTTATTTGGAAAAACTATAAAAACATATCTAAAATGGTATATATTACCAGTTATAATATTTGCACTACTAGCAGGGCTAATAACAAATACAAATAAAGGTATGACTAGCATAGGGATACTTTCTATATTATCAATAGTTTTTGTAATATATGCGATAATATCTTCCACCATCGTTTTAGGAGAGCTATCAAATCATTATTTAGATTATAATTCAAATGTAAAATATGAAGATAATTCAGTAGTATATGAATCATAGAGTATACTTGTTTTATAGTTTTTAAATGAAAGGTCAATTAGTATGATAAATAAAAAATTAAAAGAATTAATATATAACGACGAAGATAGAATAATTAAACAAAGACGTGAGATTCACCAAAATCCAGAACTTGCTATGGAAGAGATAAAAACTAATGATTATATAAAAAAAGAATTGGAGTCATATGACCTAGAAGTAAAACAACTAGAGCCAACTGGTCTTATTGCAGAAATAAATCCAGACAGGGATGGCAAAACAGTATTACTACGTGCTGACTTTGATGCTTTGCCAATAGAGGAAACAAATGATTTTGACTTTAAATCTAAAAATCCAGGTAAATCTCATGCATGCGGTCACGATACTCATACAGCAATGTTGCTTGCTGCAACTCGTGCCTTGATAGAAATAAAAGATGAATTACCAGGTACAGTTAGGCTTTTATTCCAACCAGGTGAAGAAACTGGTGATGGAGGTAAAGCAGTTGTAAAACAAGGTGTTACAAAAGGAGTTGATAGTGGATTTGCTATTCATATTCATACAGCTTTTCCTCTAGGATATGCTGCAACGGGCTATGGTGAAACTATGGCAGGAAATTACTTTTTTGAAGTAAATTTTAAAGGAAAATCAGCTCATGGTTCTACACCATATCTAGGACATGATGCAATTATGATGGTAAATACTTTTATAAATGAAGCAAATGCAGCAATGGCGAGGAAAGTGGATGCCTTAAATAATCCAATTGTCTTAAACTATGGAGTTATTTCAGGTGGTTCAGTTGCAAATGCAGTAGCAAGTGATGCAAAACTTACAGCAAGTTTTAGATTTTTTTCAAATGATGCTGCTGATGAATTTTTAAAAGAATTAAAAAGAATAGCAGATTTTTCAGCGGATATGTATGGTGGAAGTGTAGAGTTTAACTACAATCAAGGTGCAGGTCCAGTTATAAATGAAGAAAATTCCACAGATACAGCTGTTAAAGTTGCTAAAGAAATTTTTGGAGAAGATAAGGTTATGACAGATCTTAAAGTAGCTGGTTCAGAAGATTTTGGATTATTACTTGCAGGATTTGAAGATTATGAGGCAATGCCAGGAACATATATGGCAGTTGGTGCAAAAAATCCAGATGATCCTTCAACATTTCCAGTAAATCACTCACAAGACTTTAACCCTGATGAAAGTGCCTTTAAAAACGGAGCTCTTTTACTAGCTCAATACGCTTATGATTTCTTAAATGAAAATTAAAATTAAAGCTAATAAATAAAAATTAATATAAAATTGAGGCGATTAGCCTCTTTTTTATTTTAATTATCTAATATTTATTATAAAATACAATTATATTAGAAAGGAAAAATTATGAGAATAGTTGTAATGGGTGCAGGATCAGTTGGATCATACATAGTTTCAATTTTAACAGATGAAGGTCATGATGTGTTGGTAGTAGAACAAGATCCAGATGTATTGAATTATGTTTTAGCAGAAAATGATGTGATGGGCATTTTAGGAGATGGTACGGATCCAGACTTGCTTCGTGAAGCTGAAATTAAAGATGCTGATTTTTTTATTTCTCTTGCAGATGATGATGAGGTAAATATTGTAGCTGGAAATATGGCTAAAGTTCTTGGAGCAAAGTTTACTATAGCTCGTGTACGCTCTCCAAAATATCAGAAAAACAATGAATTTATGAAAACTTTCATGGGTATAGATTATTTTTTAAATCCAGAAAGATTATCTGCTATTTCTATTGAACTTACCTTAGGTTATGCTATGGCAAGCTCTGTTGAATCATTTTTTCATGACCAAGTTGAAATGATCCAATTTGAAATTAGAGAAGATTCGCTTATGGCAAATAAAACTTTGTCTGATATTACAAAATACGGATTACTTAACAAGGTTTTGATTACCATAGTTGATAGGGATAAAAAAATATTTATTCCAGGTGGTTCTTTTAAAATAATGCCTCATGATAATGTTCATGTTGTCGGAACACCATATGATTTAAGACAGCTATATCTTAGAGAATTTGGATCGAAAACTGATATAAAATCTACCCTTATTATAGGTGCGTCAAGGATATCTTATTATCTTGCAGAAAATATTTTGCAAAAAGGATATGATGTCAAAGTTATAGAAGTTGATGAAAATAAGGCAAGGAAGTTTCACCATATGTTGCAAAAAGCTGTTGTAATTCATGGAGATGGGGCGAATTCTACATTTTTGGCTGAAGAAAACTTTGAAGATTATGATTCGGCGATTGCTCTAACAGGTATAGATGAGAGAAATATTTTGATTGGTCTTTTAGCCCAAAAAGCAGGAATTCCAGAAGTGATAACTCGAGTTGATAATAAAGATTTATTAAGAGTTACTGGAGTTTTGGATATTGATATAACAGTTACCCCTATAAAAGAAGCCGCAAATCATATTCTAAAAGTTATTAGAAGTAAGGAAAATGCCAATGAATTTTCTATTTCTAGCTTGTATTTACTAGAAGATAATGAAGTAGAAGCTGTAGAGTTTTTAGTATTGAAGGGATCAAAAGTAATAGGAAAAACTCTTAATTCATTAAAAATAAAATCTGATACACTAATTGCATTTTTATATAGGGCTAAAACTGGAGAAATCATTGCACCTAATGGTGAAACTATTTTAGAAGTAAATGATCAAGTAATTGTTATTACTAAAATGAAAGCCTTTGAAGATATTGATGATATTTTGGAGGGAGAATGAATAGAAAATTTATTTTAAGTTCTATTGCAAGATTAAATATGCTATTTGCAGCTATTATGCTCTTTCCCTTTGTAGTAGGAGTTATATACCACGAGCCTTTAAGATATAGGCTTAATTTCCTAATACCTGCTGTAATAATATTTTTAATAGGATACATATTAAAAGAAAATACTAAGTTTAAAAAAACATTTAATACTAGAGATGCTCTTACCCTAGTAGCTTTTTGCTGGATACTATATTCGATCTTTGGGGCTATCCCTTTCTATCTTTATCCAGGAGATTTCAATACTTTTTTTGATGCTTTTTTCGAATCGGTGGCAGGTTTTTCTACAACAGGTGCAACCATTGCAAGAGATGTAGAAAGTTTGCCACATTCTATTATTTTTTGGAGATCTTTTGGGCAATTCATTGGAGGTTTGGGAATCATTTCTTTAACTGTTGCTATACTTCCAAAACAAAGTAAAAAGTCAACTATGATTTTAAAAGCAGAATCGGTTGGTCCGACTTTTGGTAAAATAACTCCCAGAGTTTCAGATCAATCTAAAGTGCTTTATACAATTTATATTGCAATGACTTTTATTACTATTGCTTTTTTGTGGGCAGGAGATTTAAATTTATTCGATGCAATTATTTATGGTCTGGGTGCTGCTGGTACTGGAGGATTTGCTAATAAAGATTTGTCAATTGGATATTATAACTCAACTTATACGGAACTTATTTTAGCTATAGCTATGTTTTTATTTTCCATAAATTTTAATATTTATTATGCAAGATTTTTTAAAAAGACAAAAAACTTTTTTAAATCAGAAGAGCTAAGATGGTATATATGGATGCTTTTAATATCCTCAGCCCTTATTTTTATAAATACTTATAATATATATGAAAAACTTAGCAGACAAATAGTAGATGTATTTTTTGCGGTAACTAGTATTTCTTCTACTACAGGATATGTAGGTAGTGATACATCTAGGTGGCCGATATTTTCTAGGATTATCTTAGCAGGACTTATGTATATAGGTGGTATGGCAGGATCAACTGCTGGTGGATTAAAAATGTCTAGGTTTGTTTTATTAGTAAAGTCAGCTGCAAATCAGTTTCGCATGACTATAAATCCAAATCGAATAACAGTAGTTGATTTTGAAGGGAAAACTGTAAGTGAAAGAATCCAACAATCTGTAATGAGTTATTTTATCATCCACATTTTGTTATTTTTTTTGTTATTTGCTATAGTAGCCATAGATATAAATGATTTTTTACTAGCTTTTAATGCTGTAGCTACAACTTATAATGGTCTAGGGCAATTTGGAGAAGCTCAAACTTTTTATGAATTAAGAGAAGCAAGTAAATTTGTACTTTCCATTGCTATGCTTTTAGGAAGGCTTGAGATTTATCCGCTACTTTTATTATTTGCACCTTCAACATATAAAAGGAAGTAAATGTTTTCCCTTGGATGTGTAAAAATAGCTATTTAATTTATATATAAAACATACTTGTATTTAATTAGAATAATGCTATACTAATTAGGCTTAGGAGGATTAGATGAATATTATAATTTTGGGAGCGGGTAAGGTTGGTTCCCACTTAACAAATGAATTATCTTTGCAAGATCATAATATTTTAGTAATCGATCATAACAAGGAAGTATTAAATAGACTGCTTGAGCAAAATGATGTGATGGCAATAGTTGGTGATGGCCGCAATGTGGATGTCTTAGAAGAAGCGAATGTTGGTAATTGCGATTTATTTATAGCTTTAACAATGAGTGATGATGTAAATTTAATTGCTTCATCCCTAGCAAAATCTCTAGGAGCTAAAAATATTATTATTAGACTTAGGGATCCCAAGTATGTAAATCATTTTGACCGCATCCAAGATGTAACAAATTCTAGTTTAATCATAAATCCAGAATTTCTAGCAGCAAAAGAAATTCAAAGATCTATAAAGTATTCCCACGCTAGAAACGTCCAAAGTTTCTTAGAGGATAAGGCACTTATGACAGAAATAACTATTAGTAAAAATTCGAAATTAGCAGGGAAAAGCCTAATAGAAGCAAACTCATATTTAAGGCAATTTGATATAATAATTGGAATTGTAAATGGTAAGGGAAATATCACTATTCCAAAGGGGAATTTTACTTTAGAAAGTGGAGACAAAGTTTATATAATGGGCACCAAAGAGGGTATAGATAAATTCTATAAAGCAGAAATTCCTGAAAGTATAAGAATTAAAGATGTGCTAATAATAGGAGCAAGCTCTATTACCAGACAATTAACCAGCCTATTACTAGAAAGAAACTTTAATGTAACCATAATTGAAATAAATAAAGAAAAAGCCATTGATATACAAGAACAATTTAGTGATGCAATTGTTATAAATGCTGATGGATCTGATCCAGATATACTTCAAGAAGTAAGAATAGATACTTTTGATGCCCTGGTATCACTAACTGGTATTGATGAAGAAAATATATTAATTGCTCTAATGGCTGAACATTATGGTATAGAAAAAATAATTGCTAAAGTAAATAGAACCAACCTTCTAAAGATAACTGGTATATTAGATATTGATGCAACATTTACTCCAAAAACTGCAGCAAGTAATTATATTAATAGATTGATTAGGTCAAAGGAAAATGCCAAAGACATATCAACTCTAAATAATTTATATAAGCTTGAAGAAGATCAAGTAGAAGTACTCGAATTTCAAGTAAATGAGCAATCAAAACTATTTAATCACAAGTTAAAAGATTTAAATATTAAACAAGACACTTTGGTAGCAATTATTGAACACCACGAAAACAATGGGGCAATAGAAGTCGCAACTGGTGAATCGATAATTGATATGGGTGATAGAGTTTTATTAATTACGAAAAGCAAAAATATCACCCAAATAGATGATATATTGGTGTAAGTATGAATTTAAAGATCGTAAATAATGCGATAGGAAGGCTTTTACAAGTTCTTGGTCTACTAATGGTAGTTCCCTTGCTAGTAGCCTTCATCTATCATGAAACATTAAATGATAAATTAAATTTTATAATACCTATATTAGTAGCAGGCATTTTGGGAACTATAATGGTAAAAACCGGTTCGGAAAAAGGTCACATATATACAAGAGAAGCAATGTTTACTACTGCTTTTTGTTGGCTTTTATACTCTGCAATAGGAGCTATTCCACTTTTACTAACACCAACAAATTATCCTACCTTTATAGATGCATTTTTTGAAATGGCAAGTGGTTTTACAACATGTGGTGCCTCTGTTGCACAAGATGTAGAAATTTTACCACATTCTATAATATTTTGGCGTTCATTTTCCCATCTTATTGGAGGGATGGGTATTTTGGTATTTACACTAGCAATCTTGCCAAAAGTAAATAAAGAATCAACCAATCTAATGCAAGCTGAAGTTCCTGGTCCTACATTTGGGAAAATCACACCCAAACTTTCTCATACTGCTAGAGTTTTATATATTATATATTTAGTAATGACTGCAATTACAGCTATATTTTTACTTTTTGGTGGTATGAACTTATTTGATAGCTTAATATTTGCATTTGGTACTGCAGGAACAGGTGGTTTTGCAAATCGTGGTATATCCGTTGGCTATTATAATTCAAGATATATAGAAATTGTTCTTGGCGTTGCAATGTTTTTATTTGGTGTAAACTTTAATCTTTATTATTATGCTATTTTTAGATCGGTAAAAGATAGCTTTAAGTCAGAAGAATTGAAATGGTATGCAATAATTGTTGCTCTTTCAACAATCCTAATATTTATAAACATTTCAGGCATGTATGATGATAAATTTTATGCAGGAGTAAATTCGTTTTTTACAGTGACATCAATTATTACAACTACAGGATATGTATCCGCCCACTATGGAAAATGGCCGATGTTTTCTAGAAATATTTTGATTTTACTAATGTTTATAGGTGGCTCAGCTGGTTCCACAGCTGGTGGTTTAAAAGTTTCAAGAATAACTATGCTTTGCAAATCAGCAATAAATCAAGTAAAGCAAACAATTAACCCAATGAGAGTTACAGTTAATAAACTAGATGGAAAGAAAGTAGATGACGAAGTAGAAAATTCTGTAAATAAATATTTACTAGTATATCTATTAATTTTTATTATATTTATGCTCATTGTCACACTAGAAACAAATGATCTAGAAACATCATTTACAGCTGTAGCTACGACCTTTAATAACGTAGGGCCAGGACTTGGCGAATTTGGACCTATAAATAGCTTTACCAACTTAGGTTACCTATCAAAATTCACATTAACACTAGCTATGCTTTTTGGTAGACTTGAACTATATCCAATGATCCTACTATTCTCACCAGCCACTTATAAAAATATTAAAAACAAATAATTTGACAAATATTTTTTTGTTCTATAAAATGAAAATATATAATAAATAAAATATTATTTAAAAGGGAGTTCTTAAATAGATCTGAGAGGATGCAATAAAATCTCTTGGCTTAGATAAGACTATATTGACTAGTAAAAATCAAGCTATAAAGCATCGACCTAACCTGATTTGGATAATGCCAACGTAGGAAAAATAAAAGTAGCTTAGAATATCTCTTAAGGGATATTCTTTTTTTTATAAAAATAAGGGGAGGAAATATGAAAACAGCACTAACAATAGCAGGATCAGATTCATCTGGTGGTGCAGGAATTCAAGCGGATTTAAAAGCTATGACTTTAAATGGAGTTTTTGCAATGAGTGCAATTACAGCTTTGACTGCACAAAATACAACGGGTTTAACAGATATAATGGATGTAAGTCCAAAGTTTTTAAATGAACAAATTGATGCTATTTTTACAGACATACGTCCAGATGCAGTAAAAATTGGCATGGTATCTGACAAGGAATTAATAGTTGCAATTGCTGATAAATTAGTAGAATATGACGCAAAAAATATAGTTTTAGATCCAGTAATGGTTGCCACAAGTGGAGCAAAACTATTAAAAGATGATGCTATAGACACATTAAAAGAAAAATTGATTCCGTTAGCTAATCTTATAACTCCTAATATTCCTGAAGCAGAAATCTTAGCTAATACTGAAATAAAAGATGATAAGGATATGGAAATAGCAGCAGAAAAAATAGCCAATGAACTTGGTGTAAATGTACTTTTAAAAGGTGGACACTCTATAAATGATGCAAATGATCTATTATATGAAACTAATTTAAATAAAATGACATGGCTAAATGGAAAACGAATTAATAATGAAAATACCCATGGCACTGGTTGTACACTTTCATCTGCTATAGCTGCAAATCTTGCTAAAGGTAAATCAATGCAAGAATCTGTAAGATCTGCTAAAAAATATTTGGAAGCTGCGTTAAAAGATGGGCTTGATTTAGGCAAGGGTAGTGGGCCTATGAATCATGCTTTTGATTTAAAAGAAGAATACAAAAACTAATATGAAAAAAACAAGCATATATGAAAATGGACTAATTTGGTTTGGTGCAGCTGTTTCTATTGCAGAAATTTTAACTGGTACCTATTACGCACCAATGGGTTTTAAAGAAGGATTTTTAGCAATAATTGTAGGTCATACAATTGGATTTGCACTTTTATATTTTGCTGGACTTATCGGGGCAAAATCAAAAAGAACTGCTATGGAAACTACAAAACTTACTTTTGGCTCAAAAGGTGGGATAATATTTGCGATCCTAAACTTTTTGCAATTAGTAGGTTGGACAGCAATTATGATTTATGATGCATCCTTATCATCTAGCGAGATATTTTCTTTTGGTCATACATTTTGGGCGATTTTAACTGGTGGATTGATAATTGTTTGGATATTAATAGGCATATCTGATCTTGGGAAAGTAAATACAGTATCAATGGCTTTGTTATTTGTCCTAACCCTCATATTATCGAGATATATTTTTAAAATGGATCTATCATCTATTTCTCCATCAAAAGAGGCAATGAGCTTTGGTGGTGCAGTAGAGCTCGCTGTTGCTATGCCTCTTTCTTGGCTACCACTAATTAGTGACTATACATCAAATGCTCAAGAAGGTAAGAAATCAACTTTCATTTCAGCTTTAATTTATAGTGTGATTTCCATTTGGATGTATACAATTGGTATGGGTGGGGCATTAATAACAGGAGAACATTCTCTAGCAGCTATTTTTGGCATTACAAAACTTGGTCCATTGGCTGTGCTAATTATTATTTTATCAACAGTTACAACAACTTTTTTGGATTCATATTCTGCTGGAGTTTCCTTTAAATCTATAAAATTAAATGCAGATGAGAAAAAAGTTGGAATTATGGTTACAATTATCGCCATTATTGCTGCTATAATTTTCCCAATGGATGATATTACTGACTTTTTATATTTTATAGGATCGGTGTTTGCACCAATGATATCTATCCAAATTGCAGATTATTTTATACTTAAAAACGAAGGTTATACTGGTGATTATAATATTTTAAACACCACTTCGTGGATTTTGGGTTTTGTAATCTATCGTATAATTTTAAATAGAGAATTTGCTGTAGGGCCAACCTTTTTAGTTATTATAATTACAATGATTATCACTGTCATTTTAAATAAAGTTTTTAGTAAAAAATAGTTTGACAATTGATATTTTAAACTTTATAATTGGGTTAGTTACAATCTAATAAAAATAAAAAAACATTAAGAACACTTGTGGGGTAAGAACTGGTGGGGCAACTCACATTTAACCATACTTTAAACTCATTTATATGGTTAAAACTCACAACCACAGGGGGCAAATTGCCAAATCCGAATAATAAATTTCGTACCTAGAGGGTTTAAATAATGAGTAAGTAGGTATGATAATAAAATCCTTGTTCAAAATAATGTGCAAGGACTTTTTTTGTCTAATTTTAAAATAAAGGGAGGGAATATGAAAAATAAAGTTTTATTAGTAATAGTACTTATGCTTAGTCTTGTATCATGTACTAGCAGAAATAAAAACCAAGTTGTTGTTTTTAATGCAGGTGAGTATATGGATATGGACTTGGTAAAAGAATTTGAAAAAGATACCGGCATAGAAGTAGTATATGAAACTTTTACATCAGATGAAGAAATGTTTATAAAGCTTTCCCAATCCTCAAATAACTATGATGTTATAGTACCAAGTGACTATATGGTTGAAAGGTTATTAAAAAATAATATGCTTGAAAAAATTGATCAAGCTAATATTCCCAACTTTAAATACATAGATGATGAGTATAGGGGTCTTAGTTATGATCCTGAAAATGAATATACAGTACCATACTTTGCATCTCATTTTGGCATAGTTTATAACACAGATATTATAAAAGAGCCTATTACAAAATGGGCTGATCTTTGGGATCCAAAATACAAGGGCGAAATAATTATGTATGATTTGCCAAGATTATCAATGTCAGTAGCCCTACAAAAATTAGGTTATTCTATAAATACTAAGAATATGAATGAGCTTAGAGAAGCAAAAAATGAACTTATAAGACAAAAACCTTTAGTTTATGCTTATCTAACTGATGAAGCACGTGATTTGGTTATTCAAGGTGATGCAGCTATCACTGTTATGTATTCTGGAGATGCACTATTAATGAGAAAACAAAATCCAAATTTAAAATACGTCATTCCCAAAGAAGGTATGAATATGCAAGTTGATAATCTTGCGATTCCTAAAGGAGCAAAAAATAAAGCGAATGCTGAAAAATTTATAAACTATTTTACAGATCCAAAAGTGGCAGCAAAAAATGCTGATTGGATGCAAGGCTTTACAAGCACTGTAAAAGGTGTTAGAGACCAACTACCAGATTATATAGCAAAATCAGAAGAAGCTTATCCAGATTTTTCAAAACACCCAGAGCCTGAAATGTTTAAGGACCTAGAAGATTATATGCAAGTTTATAATGATTTTTGGGTGGAAGTCCTAGCAGCTTATTAGGAGGTAAAAATGAGCGAAGTTTTACAATTAAAAAACATAAACAAGTTTTATGAAGAAAAGCAAATACTTAATTCTATAGACTTAAAAGTAGAAAGAGGCGAATTTTTAACTCTAATTGGTCCATCAGGTTGTGGGAAAACTACAACGCTTAGAATAATAGGAGGTTTTGAAAAACCAGATAGCGGAGAAGTTATTTTTGAAGGAAAAGAAATATCAAATTTACCTCCAAATGAGAGAAATATAAATACGGTTTTTCAAAACTACGCCTTATTTCCGCATTTAAATGTTTTTGATAACGTTGCCTTTGGTCTTCGCATCAAAAAAATAAAGGAAAGTGAAATAAAGAAAAAAGTAGAAAATGCCTTAGACTTAGTAGATCTAGCAAAATATAGTAATAGAGATATCTCTAGATTATCAGGTGGACAAAAACAAAGAGTAGCCATTGCCCGAGCTTTAGTAAATGAACCAGAGATTATTTTATTTGACGAACCTCTAGGCGCTCTAGACTTAAAATTAAGAAAAAGAATGCAAATAGAACTTAAAAATATTCAACAAGAAGTAGGTATTACCTTTATTTATGTAACTCACGATCAAGAAGAAGCACTTTCTATGTCGGATAAAATAGCAGTTATGAATAAAGGGATCATCGAACAATTTGGAAGTCCACAAAAAATTTATGAAGAACCAGTAAATGCTTTTGTTGCAAATTTCCTTGGAGATTCAAATATTTTTAGGGGGAAAATGGTTGATAAATCAAAGGTAAATTTCCTAGGTCATGATTATCCTTGTGTTGATAAGGTAAAATCTGGTAAGGATGTTAGCGTTATGCTACGTCCGGAATATCTATATCTTTCTGAAAATGCAAAATTAAAAGGAAAAGTAGAAAGATCTATGTTTAAAGGAACCTACTATGATATACGTGTTTGTGGTGATGACTTTTGCATAAATGTTCACCATCCTGAAAATATTGAACTTGGCACAAATGTATGCGTAGCTATAGATGCAGATGCTATTCATGTTATGGAAGAAAGAACTGGTTCTGGTGAATCAGTAGAACCTGGAGGAAATGTTTGATGAAAAAATATTTAAATATCTATTTGCTTTGGGCAGGTGTGTTTATTATTTTGCCCTTAGTATTAATACTTTTTTATTCCTTTAATGGAACAGGTTCTATAGCCTTTGAAAATTTTAGCTTTAGTTTATCAAACTATAAGAGATTTTTTGAGCCATTATATTTAAAGATGCTTGGAATCACCCTTTTGATATCCTTTTTGGCGACATTGGGTTGTTTATTAATTGGTTACCCTGTTGCTTATATCATTTCAAAAATGGATGAAACTATTGCTTCATCACTTATTTTTGTTTTTATAATGCCAATGTGGATTAATCTTTTGCTTAGAACCTATGGTTGGATCACACTTTTGGGAAGAAATGGAGTTTTAAATAGATTTCTAGCTTCCTTTGGCAGTGGACCTTTAGGAATAATGTATACGCCAACTGCTGTAGTTTTGGGCATGGTATATGAATTTTTACCTTTCATGGTTATTCAAATTTATAATGCTTTAAAAAAAGTAGATAAAAATTTAATAGATGCAGCCTTAGATTTAGGAGCTGATAGAAAAACTATATTTAGAAAAGTTATTTTTCCCCTATCTCTACCAGGTGTCTATACTGGTGTAATTATGGTATTTATACCTGCAATATCAACATTCGTTGTTTCAAATTTACTAGGGGGTCAAAAAGTTTATATGATAGGAAACCTAATTGACCAGCAATTTACTTTTACAGGCGATTGGGGATTTGGATCTGCGACTGCTATTATACTTATGCTAATTTTATTTCTAGCCTTATTTATTCAAAGAAAATTTGGACGAGAACTAGAAAGAGATATAGTATGAGAAAATTTTTGGAAAAATTTTATACAATACTAGTTTTTATATTTTTGTATGCACCAATAATAGTAATGATTATTTTTTCGTTTAACGATAGTAAGCTACGCGGTCGCTGGGTTGGTTTTACAAGTAATTGGTATAAAGAACTTTTTTTAAATCCAGAAATAATCTCTGCTGTAAAGACAACTTTAATAGTTGCTGTAGTAGCTACAGTCATAGCAACTTTTATAGGAACATTGTCTGCTATAGGCATATCTGAGCTTCGTGGTAAGAAGAGAAACATGGTATTAAATATAAATTATTTGCCAGTCCTAAATCCAGATATTATAACAGCTATTTCTCTGATGGGTCTTTACGGATTTTTGAAATTAAATTTAGGTTATATAACTTTAATCTTATCTCATGTTATGTTTTGCATACCTTATGTTGTTTTAACAGTATTGCCAGCTGTAGAAGCTATGGATAAGAATATCATAGAGGCAGCCTTAGATCTTGGAGCAACCCCATCGTATGCTGTTAGAAAAGTTTTGATACCAAATATTAGAAATGGAATATTTGCAGGAGCATTGATTTCATTTACTCTGTCTTTAGATGACTTTGCTATATCTTATTTTACATCTGGAAATGGAGTATCAAACTTATCTATGACAATTTATGCTATGGCAAGGCGTGGTATAAATCCATCAATAAATGCTCTTTCAACTATTATATTTGTAGTTGTATTTATATTTTTACTTATACAAAACAGAAAAGTTTTATTTATAAAAGAGAAAAATCCAACAAGTTTTATGCCATAAACACTTGACATTTGCACGATCATATAGTATTATAAACCAGTCGACTAAGAAGTTTCTTTTATGAAACTTTTCGATCAAATCGCGCATCCTGTAAGCGATTTTAAAAATAAATGTCAGGACGAGTACAGCCGCCACCTATCAGTTGCGGTGTCCAAATATGATAGGCGAAAAATTTTATAGGAGGAATATTGATGAAATATCAAAAAACTTATACTCCAAGTGCAAACGACATCGAAAGAAAATGGTATGTTGTTGATGCACAAGGAGTTGTTTTAGGACGTCTTGCTAGCGAAGTCGCAGCAATTTTAAGAGGAAAACATAAAGCTACATTTACTCCAAACATGGACATGGGAGATTATGTAATTGTTGTTAATGCTGACAAAGTTAGACTTACAGGTAATAAAGAAAACCAAAAAGAATACAAAAGATATTCAGGTTATGCTGGTGGTTTAAAAATTACATCTTACAAAGATATGATGGATAAACACCCAGAAAGAATCGTTGAACATGCAGTTGTTGGTATGCTTCCACACAACAAACTAGGTCGTCAAATGGCTAAAAAACTTAGAGTTGTTGCAGGTCCAGACCATAATCACGCATCACAAATGCCTGAAAAATTGGAAATAAAGTAAGGAGACTTAAATGGCAGATACAATTATACAATCAACAGGACGTAGAAAATCCGCTGTTGCCAGAGTTACTATGAAACCAGGTAGCGGAAATATCCTAGTAAATGGTAGAGATATAGAAGAATATTTTGACTTTGAAACTTTAAGAATCATAGCTAAATCACCACTAACACTTACAGAAAATGAAAATAGCTTTGATATAAAAGTAAATGTAAACGGTGGTGGATACAACGGTCAAGCAGGAGCTATTAGACATGCTATAGCTAGAGCACTTCTAGAAGTAAACCCTGACTACAGACAAGCTCTAAAAAGAGCAGGATTTCTTACACGTGACTCACGTAAAAAAGAAAGATATAAACCAGGTCAAAAGAAAGCAAGAAAATCTTCACAATTCTCAAAAAGATAATATTACAGAAACTTACAAGCACATATACCCTATGTGCTTTTTTTATTTGAAATTTAAAAGGTATAATCATTTTTATGAATAATATAAACTATAACATTGAGATGGAAAAAATAATAGATAAAAATAGAAAAGAAGGATTAAAACCAAAACTTCTAATGCAGGTATGCTGTGCACCATGTTCAACAACTGTTATACATAGGATTAAAGATGACTTTGATATAGATATGTATTTTTACAATCCGATGATATACCCACGAACTGAGCTTGAGAAAAGAAGCGATTACGTAGAAGTTTTGGCAAAGAGAATAGGACTTAATGGAAAAGTGATAGTTCCTGCAAATAATGCTTCTGATTTTTATGAAATAGCTAAAAAAAGAAAATATAGTAAAGAGGGTGGTAAGGCTTGCTATGAGTGCTATAGGCTACGTTTAGAAGAAACTGCTAAATACTCTAAAGAAAATAGTTATGATTACTTTTGCACGACCTTATCAATATCTCCATACAAAAATTCCAAGTGGATAAATGAAATAGGAAGGGATTTAGAAGAAGAATATGGTGTAAAATACTTGTATTCCGATTTTAAAAAAAGGAACGGCTATAAAATGTCTATAGAACTTTCAAAAAAATATCAACTGTATAGACAATCTTATTGTGGATGTGTTTTTTCCTATAATGAGATGTTAGAACACAATGAAAAAATGAGGGAAAGAAACACAGATAAATAAATCTGTGTTTTTTTATCTGAATTGGGTATCCTTATAATATAAAATTTATGGGACTTGATGGGACTTGTAATATGAAAAATATATCTTTAATCAAGAAAATTGAATATGAAGATGATTTATCAAAGCCATATCCTGTAACATTTAATATAGATATAGGCTATGATAAAGCAAAAGCAAGATCTATTTTTAATGAAATTAAAGAACAGTCTTTGCTTGCCCAAGATATATTAAATCTAGGCAATAATTCATTTACAATCCACATTCCTTTGACAAATATACCGAAGATTACAAAAATTTTATTAAAGTATAAGTTTAATTTTTACGGTATTTATGTAGTGTATGATAATTATTTAGAAATGAAAGAGGTAGAAGATGAGTGAAGTATTAGAATTATTAAATGAACAAATGAACTTTGAGTTTGAATCAGCTTATATTTATAAAGCAATGAGTGCTTTTACAGATGATTTAGATCTAGATGGTTTTACAAAATGGTTAGATATACAAGTAGAAGAAGAAGTTATGCATGGAGAAGGCATGAGAAAATTTCTTCAATCTGTAGGATATAAACCACATTACAAAGCAATTCCAGAACCAAAAGATGATTATAGATCAATACTTGAAGTTATAAAAACAGCACTAGAACATGAAAAAGAAGTTACAAAAAGAATCACAGAAATTGCAGATAAAGCTCGTGAGCAAGATGCAAGAGTATTTTCATTTATCCAATGGTATATAGATGAGCAAGTAGAAGAAGAAGAAAATTTCACAAAAATGGTTAGCAGACTTGAAAGAGTTGGAGATGATTGGCATTCAATTTATATGTTAGATCAAGAGCTTAGCCAAAGACAGCCAGCTCAAGCACCTGATGTTGCAAACGTATGAAAATTAGCCTAAAAAATTCACTTGCCAGTCTTGAAGTAAATACAAATGGTGCATACATCGACAATTTTGAAGTAAAAGATACAGCCGTATTTTTTCCTAAAGTTATGGTAAAAATAGGTGATGTTTTGAAAATTCGTGGTGGTATGCACGTTTGTGCTCCAAATTTTGGCGTAGATGAAAGATTAAATACCCTTCCATCCCATGGTTTTGGAAGGGATTTATTATGGAAAATTATTCAACAACAAGAAGATTTTGTGAAGCTTTCTTTAGAAGGTATAGAGGACTACGAGGATGTTAGCTTTATTTTGACCTATAGACTAGAAAAATCTAGTTTGTTTTTAAAACTTGAGATTGAAAATGATTCAAATGAGAAAAAATTGATAGCTCCAGGCTTTCATCCATATTTTTATTCAAACCATAGTCCAGTATTAATTGAAAATGAAGAAATAGATAAAGAAGCCTTGCTAAATAGTATTTATATTGATGGTAAGGATCAAAGTTTTATTAGCAATAATAATGATATTGAAATAATAGGCTTGGAAAATATTAATAAGTATGTTATTTGGTCTGACTTTAAGGGTGACTATATTTGTGTAGAACCAACTTATGATGCAAATAGTTTTGAAGATGAGAATAAGAATGTATACGAATTAGCTTCTGGTGAAAGATTTGAAATATCTGCAGAAATAAAAGTAAATATTTAAAGTTGTACTTGAATATTTTAAAAATATAGTATAATATTATTAGGATATTAAAATTACGATTAAATCTCGAGAAAGGAAAAGATTATGTTAACTACAATTTTAACTTTTGCATTAGGTGCATTTATATTTTCCCTAGTATTTAAAATTATTTTTGGTGTTTTAGGTCTAGTGTTTAAAGTAGTTGGAAAAGCCTTATTATTACCATTTTTAATAATTGGGGGCATACTTTTCCTACCAGTAATAGTCCTTGGCCTAGGCATAGGTATTGTAGTACAACTATTGCCAGTTATTATAGCTGGTGGGGCAATATACTTTATCTATAAAAAATTTTTTGCAGAAGAAAAGAAATATTGGTAAAAAAAAGACTGACTTAATATAGTCAGCTTTTTTATTTTGAGTTAAATGCGTATTTTTCAATTGCTTCTGCTACAGCACCTTGGTTATTGTTAGCTTCGGTTACAAAATTAGCAACTTCTTTTACTTGAAGATGGGCATTTGCAACGGCAACACCTATACCAGCTGCTTCTATCATGGCAACATCGTTGTAATTGTCTCCAATTACTAGGGTGTTTTCCATATTTATGCCATAACTGTTACAAACTTTTCTAAGTGCTGTGGCTTTATTTACATTTTTGGCATTTATTTCCATATATAAATCTGAGGAATAAGCAATTTCACAATCATAGTTTGTTATTTCTGCTACATCAACTTCTAAAGAATGTAGAAAATCTATATCCTTATTTTTTATAAGAACCTTTAGTATTAGCTCATCCTTCAAAAAATCTATATTATGATCGGTTATTTCTTTGACATTTGTTTGGCTTGTATATTCATTTGCCTTTTCTATTGGATCTATATTTATAGCATATTTGCAATCTATAGTATAGATAAAAAATTCTAGTTTATTTTCATAAGCATACTCAAAAACATTTTTTACATACTCAAAATCTAGTGGCAATGAATCTACAATTTCTTTTTCTTTGGCTTTTAAAGTAATTGCTCCATTACAACAGATGATATATCTATTATCTCTTATAACACCAGCTTGATCGGGGATTTGTCTTAATTCATAAGGACCACGACCGGTAGCTAGTATTACTTTTATGCCATTTTCTTCGGCTTTATCTATAGCTTTTCTATTTACTACTGGTACATTTTTGTAATCATCTACCAGGGTTTCATCAATATCAGACGTTATTAGTTCTATCATAATTGCTCCTTCTAAAATTTATTCCCAATTGAGCAAAAAATAGAACAAATTATTTATTTTCTTTCAAAAATTCTATAATATCATCTGATTCATAAAGATATTCGCCATCATGGAATAGGCAAGGTACTTGTCTTTTGCCACCATTTTCGATTAGATCACGCATAGCGTCACGATCATTTTCAATATTAACTATTTCAATTTCTATATCGTTTTCTTTCATAAAGTTTTCTACTTTTTGGCAGTAAGGGCAAATAGTACCTACAAATAACTTATAATCATTCATTATTTTTCTCCTTAAATTTGTTTTCATAATGTCTTCATTATGGTATATTATACTAATAGTAAGAAAATTTTAAAGGTGGTAAGATGAAATCTAAAGTAATGAGTGTCATTAGATTTTTCCTCATCCTAATAATACTTGCATGTATTGGAATATTGGGAAAAAGACTACTAGATTACAGAACAAATGCAAATAATAATAAAGAATTAGCCAGTGTTGTTAAAGAAGTAGAAGATATGGAGCAAGACGATGGAAATACTTCTGATATGGCTACTGACCCTTGGGAGCAAAAACACCAACATTATATAAAGGTAATGGATGCTCTTGCTAAAAAATATAACAATGATGATATTGTAGGTTTTATGGAAATTCCAGATGTTGGAGTAGCATATCCAATTATGCAAGGACCAGACAATGATTATTATCTACATCGTGGTATAAATAAAGAATATGATATAGCTGGATCGATATTTATTGATATGAATAATAAACCAGACTTTAATGATGACAATACAGTAATATATGGTCACCACTTAGAAATAAACTCAATGTTTACACCACTTGATCAATATAGAAAACAAGAATTTGCGGAAAATCATACAACTATATATTTGGCAACTAGAAGCGAGCTTCGTGAGTATCAAATATTTTCAGCATATGGTATACCTGCTGATTATGCATACAGAACCCTTTATTTTACAAATAGAGATGATGTAGTGCCATATTTTAACCAACTTAGAAGTAATTCGGAAGTTACTCTTCCAAACCATCAATTCAAATCGGATGATCAAATTATTACTCTTTCAACTTGTCAGTATGATTATGCAGATCAAAGACTTGCTATTCATGCAGTTAGGGTGAAATAATGAGATATAAATTTGAAGAAAAAGAAAAAATAAATATAAAAGAAAGTGATGAAGGATTAGTTTTAGTTCATGATTCATTCAATCCAACTCATATTTTTGAGTGTGGTCAGTGTTTTAATTTTTATATAGAAGAAGATGGCTCATACACAGCAGTCCACCTAGGAAAAATTATAAATGTTCTAGAAAGAGAAGATGATATTTTGATTAGAAATATATCTCTTGATGAGTTTTATGATATATTCTATGATTATTTTGACCTAGGAACTGACTATAGAAAGATAAAAGCAAAGTTATCAGAAAATGAAATTTTAAAAACTGCTACAGATTATGGTTATGGAATACGCATATTAAACCAAGAATTGTTTGAAACTGTAATCTCATTTATTATTTCTGCTAATAATGGTATAAGTAGAATAAAAAAATCTATTAGAATCATTAGCGAAAGATATGGAGAGTATATTGGCAAATATATGGGACGAGAATATTATTCATTTCCAAGACCGGAAGTTTTGGCAAAAGTAGATCCATTAGAACTTCGCGAATATGCAAGAGTTGGATTTCGTGATGTAAGAATTGTAGAGGCCAGCAAAATGGTTAGTGACGGTTTTTTAGATTTTAAAGAAGATCAAAAATTAGAAACTAGACAATTAAAAGAAAAATTAATGCAAATGCCAGGTATTGGACCAAAAGTTGCTGATTGTGTGCTCTTATTTACCTATCATAGACGAGAAACTTTTCCGGTAGATGTGTGGATAAAACGTGTTATGGAAACACTTTTTATAGGTCATGACGTTCCAAAAAAACAAGTAGATAATTATGCTCGTGATTATTTTGGAGACCTTGCTGGTTATGCTCAACAATATTTGTTTTACTATGGCAGAGAAGAAAAAATTGGTAAATGAGGCTGTTGCAGAATGAATAAACCATCCTAAAATCATTAGAAGAACCTCCACGGAAATTTTGCCTCCACTAGCCGGCAGGCTATGTAAAAAATTTCTAAGAGAAGCTTCTAATGATGGGACGGTATTTATTCATAGTTTTGCAATAGCCCCATATTTTTTTGCCTAAAAATCTTTTTTGACCGTATAGTAAAAACAAGGAGAGATTAAATGCAAGATATTAAAAAAATTAAAGAACAAACTAAAAATGCTATAGTTGAATTAATTGAAGAAGCATCCTTAAAAGAAAATGATATTTTAGTCTTAGGTGGATCTACAAGCGAAATAGCCGGGGGGACTATAGGTAAGGACTCAAGTCTTGATATTGGAAAAGCAGTTATTGAGGAAATTTTAAAAATAACAAATGATAAAAAAATATATTTAGCTGTCCAATGCTGCGAACATCTAAATCGTGCTATAGTAGTAGAAAGAGAAGTAGCAGAGAAAAATAATTTTGAGATTGTATCAGTTATACCAGCTCTTCATGCAGGTGGAGCAATGTCTGTTGCTGCATATGATCAAATGAATGATCCGGTTTTGATTGAACATGTAGACGCAAAAGCTGGTATAGATATTGGCGATACAGAAATAGGCATGCATGTAAAATTTGTCCAAGTTCCTCTAAGATTAAAAGAAAAGTACATAGGTCAAGCAAGGATAACAGCTCTTAAATCTCGTCCAAAACTTATAGGTGGAGTTAGAGCTATATACGAGTAAATTTCTTGTTATTTATATTTAATATCGTATAATACCTTAGGTTAAAGACAGAAATGAGGAATAATAATGGAAAATTATGATGTGATAGTTGTAGGGGCTGGAGCTGCTGGGGCTTTTATGGCCTATGAGTTTAAAAAATTGAATACTGATAAAAAAGTTTTGGTTATTGACGGGGGTAGGCAAGTAGCTAGTAGAAATTGCCCGATTACTTCTGGTAAAGTAGACCATTGCATTCACTGTGATCCTTGTAATATTATGTATGGTTTTGGTGGAGCTGGTACACTTTCGGATGGAAAATATAATATAACTACAAGTTTTGGTGGAGATCTTCACCAATATATAGGCGATGATAAAGCCATGGAGCTAATGGAGTATGTTGACTCTGTTTTGATGAAATTTGATGGAGGCAATGATTTAGCTCTTTATTCTACAGATAGAAATGATTTAAAAACAAAATGTCTTCAACATGATTTGCACCTTTTGGATGCAAAAGTACGTCACTTTGGTACAGAAAGAAATAAAGTTATTTTACAAAAAATATATGATTATGTAAAAGAGAATATAGACTTTAAGTTTAAAACTATGGTTACAGATGTTTCCTATGAAAATGAATTATACACTGTAAAAACAAATGATGGTAAAATTTTCACTTGTAAAGACCTAGTCTTAGCTGCTGGTCGTTCTGGATCAAAATGGATATCAGAGGTTTGTGATAAATTTAAAGTACCTACCCGCAAAAACCGTGTAGATATAGGAGTGCGTGTAGAAGTACCAGCAGAAGTTTTTAAACACATTACAGATGATGTTTATGAAGCAAAAATAATGTATCAAACTAAACAATACAATGATATAGTGCGAACATTTTGTATGAATCCAAATGGGCAAGTAGTTGTAGAAAATACTAATGGAATCCAAACAGTAAATGGGCATTCATTTACAGACCCATCTTTGCAATCAAAAAATACAAACTTTGCCCTTCTAGTTACAAATAGATTTACAGAACCATTTGAAGATTCTAATGAATATGGGGAATCCATTGCAAGACTTTCCAATATGCTTGGTGGTGGAGTGTTGATGCAAAGATTTGGAGACTTAGTAAAAGGTCGCCGCTCATCAGAAAGACGTATGGCAAAATCATTTACAAAACCAACCTTAAATGCAACAGCAGGAGACTTATCCCTTGTTATGCCTAAAAGACAATTGGATGATATTATAGAAATGATCTATCAATTAGATAAAATTGCACCAGGTATGGCAAATGATGATACCCTTTTATATGGTATAGAAGTTAAATTTTATAATTCTGTAGTAGATGTAGATGGCAACTTTGAAACAAAGCAAAAAGGCTTATACTGTCTAGGAGATGGATCTGGTGTAACACACTCCTTATCCCAAGCATCAGCATCTGGTGTTCAAATGGCTAGAATCTTAACTGAAAGAGAGTAACATGCAATATTTCTATGAACAAATGTCAAAAAAAGATGGAATTATTTTAAGAGGAGTAGTCAATACCCCTGATGATTTTAATCCTAGCAAAAAATATCCAACTGCTATTTTCTATCATGGTTTTGGTGGAGATCGCAATGGTAGTGCTTGGTTTCGTGGACAAAATTCTCAGTATTTAACAGATAGAGGCTACATTACAGTTCGCTTTGATTTTTCTGGGACTAATGAGTCAGACGGTGACTTTTATGATATGACTGTTAGCCGAGAGGAAGAAGAAGCTATAATGATTTATGATTTCACTAAGCTTCGCCAGTTTGTAGATAGAGATAGGATTTATTTAGTTGGGCATTCTTTGGGAGGAGTTATTTCTACCCTTATTGCTCCAAAAGTAAATCCAAAAGCCATAGTACTACTAGCTCCAGCAAGTGATATGAATGATCTTAATTATTTAAAAATAATGGGAATAAACTTTTTAGAAGAAAAATCTGAAGAAGAAATAAAATTAGATAAAAAAGAAATTTTAAAAAAAGCCCATGATTTAGCGGCTGTAGATATTGGTGGTGAAAAACTAAACATAGGATTTTTAAGAGATTTTCTGCCAAAAGATATTTATGGTCAAGCTAGCAAATATCAAGGAAATGTTTTAATTATGCGTGGAACTGAGGATGAATTGGTTTTTAATGATTCCAACGAAAAATTAGAAAAAGCTTATCCGAATGCAAGTTACCAGCAAATAGAAGGGGCAGATCATTCCTTTAAAAATTATGACCATAGGCAAATAATCTTTAAAAAAATGTATGATTTTTTAGAGTCTAATAAATAAAATTCCACCTAAGGGTGGTTTTTTATTGTAAAATACTAGTATTTCAAGATGAAAAATTAGTATTTAAAGTTATAATAAAGGTATGACAAAATTTTTGATTACCACTAGCTTTGGACTAGAAGCCCTCGTTAAAAGACAGCTTTACGATATGGCTTATAAAGACTTTAAGGTTAGTGATGGGATGATTAGCTTAGAAGGCAAATTATCAGATATTTCAAAACTAAATATAAACTTGCGAGAAGCAGATAGAGTCTACCTAGTAGTAGATTCTTTTAAAGCGAGTAATTTTGATGATCTTTTTGAAAAAGTAAAAAATATACCATGGGCAGACTTTTTAGCTAAGGATAATAACTTTATAGTAAATGCAAGAAGTCATAAATCCAAATTATTTTCTTTAAGAACTATTCAATCAGTTAGTGAAAAAGCTATAATTGAGTCTATGAGAGAAAAGTATAAGATAAATCATTTTGAAAAATCTGGATTTAGAGTACAGATAGAAATTATGCTAGATAATGATATAGCTACTATTGCTATAGATACTTCTGGCGAAGGATTACACAAGCGTGGCTACCGTGAGGATACAGTAAAAGCACCTCTTCGTGAAAATTTAGCTGCAGCACTTGTAGATTTATCTTTTTATAATCCAGATAGATTTTTATTTGATGGATTTTGCGGATCGGGAACTATATTAATAGAAGCCGCTCGTAAGGCTCGCAATATTGCCCCTGGCATAGATAGAGATTTTGATTATGAAAAATTTATTTTTATAGATAAAGATCATCATAAAAATGCTAAAAAAGAGGCTCTATCACTTATCAATTATGACAAGAAACTTAATCTACTCGGCTCAGATATATCTGGTAGAGCAGTTAGCCTTGCAAAAAATAATGCTATTAATGCTGGTGTTGAAGAAGATATTTCATTTATTAGTCGTGATATTTCTAATGTAGCCTTAAAGGATGATTATGGAATAATAATTACAAATCCGCCCTATGGCAAAAGACTCTCACAGACTAATACTGATGATATTTATAAAAAGATAAATGATAAGTTTAAAAATATGAACACATGGTCTTGTTATTTTATAACTAGCGATGAAAAATTTGATCAAAAATTTAAAAGAAAACTTTCAAAGAAAAGAAAGCTATATAATGGTGGAGAAAAAGTAGATTTTTACCAATATTATGGCAAAAAACCTGATAATAAGGGAGGAAATAATTGACTGAAAGAAAAAATGGAAAAGACGGAAAAAGAATTGGACTTATAATTCTTTCCGTACTTGTAGCAATTTATTTAATAGGAACAATAATATTTTCAAATATAGCTTTGCCAGGAACATATTTAAATGGCAAAGACATTTCATATGCTTCAAAAAAAGAAGCCCTAGAATCAGCACCAGATGATTTTAGCTTAACTATAAATGCTCGTTCTGATAAAAGTTTAAAAATTAATCCTTCAGATATAGATTATAATGCAGAAGTACCTAGCGATGCAAAAATAGATCAAAATCCATTTACTTGGCCAAGTGCTTTGTTTGGCAATAAAAAAGAAAATTTTGATTTTGACTATAAGGTATCTTATGACAAAGATAAACTTGATAAAGTAATCGATAATTCAAGTTTGATGAGCAATGTTACCGAACCCAAAAATGCAAAAATTGCTATGAAAAATGGAGAATTTTATATTGAAGATGAAGTCCCAGGTAATAAAGTTGATAAGGAAAAATTAAAAAAAGCAGTAATAGATAATATCAATACCAAAAGTAATGAATTAGATTTAGATGATAGCTATTATGTAAATCCAGAAGTCACAAGTAAATCAAAACAAATTAAAGATGCATTATTAGATGCACAAAAATTAAAAGACATGTCAATTAAATTTAATTTCAATGGTTTTGACTTAAAACTTGAAGGAGATTCACTACTTGATTTATTTGACATGAACGATGTAGGTCCAGAATTAAATTATGATAAAGTATATGAATATGCGAAATATCTTGCAAGTGAAACTGATACTTATGGAAAAAATCGTAAATTTAATGCAACAGGAATTGGCGAAATAGTGGTAGGTCCTGGAGTTTATGGTTTTAAACTTGATGTAGAGGGTATGGTTGATAAAATTTATGAACAAGTAAACTCTAGAAAAAGTGGTGTTATCGAACCAGTTTATTCAAATATTGCCTATGTAAGAACAGATGATGGTGGAGATATTGGTGATACCTATGTAGAAGTAGACATTTCTCGTCAACATTTATGGTTCTATAAAGATGGCAATCTAATTGTAGAATCTGATTTAGTTTCAGGAAGACCAGTTGATGGTTGGGCAAGTAATGTTGGAGTTGGACAAATCGTAAATAAAGTTGCTAATACAAAATTAAGAGGCTTAAACTTTGATGGTCAAACTTCATATGAAACACCAGTATCATATTGGATGCCAATAGGTTGGGATGGTGAAGGATTCCACGATGCCCCATGGCGTAGTGCTTTTGGAGGAAATATTTATCTAACAAAAGGATCTCATGGATGTTATAATTTACCACCATCAGTAGCAGGTGCTTTGTTTAAAAATGTAGATTATGTAACTCCGGTTGTAGTTTACGAATCAAGCACAAATAATTCACCAGGGATGGCTTACTAATATAAATTATGATTAAAATAGAAAACTTAAGTTATTCTTATCCAAGTAATGATGAAAAAGAAAGCCATTTTGCTTTAAACGGCATAAACCTTGAGGCCAATAAAGGAGATTTTATTGCTGTTTTAGGACATAATGGATCTGGCAAGTCAACTTTAGGAAAACTTTTGAATGCTCAAATTTTTCCAAGCATAGGTGATATTTGGATAGATGATTTAAATAGTAAAGATGATAATTCAATATGGGACTATAGATCAAAATGTTCAATGGTTTTTCAAAACCCTGATAACCAGATGGTAGCAACTACTGTAGAAGAAGAGGTGGCCTTTGGTGTTGAAAACTTGCAAGTACCAAACCCACAGTTGCGTGAGAGAGTAGACAATGCTATCGAACTTGTTGGCATGAGTGATTTTAAAACGAGAAATCCAGCCAACCTTTCTGGGGGTCAAAAGCAAAGAGTTTCTATAGCTGGTGTAGTTGCTATGATGAGCGACTACATTATTTTTGATGAACCAACTGCTATGCTTGATCCAAAGGGGCGTAAAGACGTTATAAAACTTGTAGAAGAGCTAAATAAAAATTATGGCAAGACAATAATATACATTACCCATTATATGGAAGAAGCAATAATAGCTGATAAAATAATAGTTTTAGATAAGGGTAAAGTTGCCCTAGAAGGCGGGGCTCGTGAAGTTTTTTCTAAAGTCGATCAAATGAAAGCTTTAGGGCTTACAGTTCCACAAGTTACTGAAACTGCCTACGAACTTAGCAAAAAGGGTGTAAAATTTGATAAGCTACCTTTAAGTATTGATGAATTTTTGGAGAGTATATGAATATAGATATAAAAAATGTAGATTATATTTACAATCAAGGTATGCCTGGGGAAGTATATGCTCTAAGAGACATCAATTTAAATATAGGTAGCCATGAAGTTATAGGTTTAATTGGGCAAACAGGATCAGGAAAATCAACGTTAGTACAGCTGTTAAATGGTCTTTTGATTCCATCAAATGGTGATGTCATCGTAGATGGTATCAATACCAAAGATAAGGAAAATCGTAGGAATATACGATTTAAAGTAGGCTTAGTTTTTCAATATCCAGAACATCAACTTTTTGAAGAAACTATTGCAAAGGATGTAGCTTTTGGTCCGACAAATATGGACTTATCAGAAGATGAAGTATATATACGAGTAAAAGAGGCTATGAATAAGGTAGGTCTTGAATATGAAACTTATAAAGATGTTTCACCTTTTGAAATATCTGGTGGTCAACAAAGAAGAGTTGCTGTAGCAGGTATTATATCCATGAATCCAAAAGTTTTGGTATTAGATGAACTTACAGCAGGTCTTGATCCTGCCGGTCGTGAAGAGATTTTTAAAGAGATTATAAGCATTTATGAAAATGACCCAGAACTTACTATTGTCTTAGTTAGCCATTCTATGGAGGATGTAGCAGAGTATGTAGATAGGGTCATTGTTATGAATAAAGGTGAAGTTTATAGTAATGCTTCAACCTATGATACATTTACAAAAGTTGATTTAGAAAAAATTGGTTTAGATGTTCCACAAATTTCTAAATTTATGAGAGCTTATAAAAAACAAGGCAATAATATAAGAGATGATATATATACTATACAAGATGCAGTAGAAGAGCTTAGCAAATATTTAGGAGTAACTGATGAATAAAGTAACAATAGGACAATACTTACCCTTTGATACATTTATGCATAGGTTAGATCCTAGGGTAAAACTTATAGGGGTTTTTGCCTATATCATTACAATATTTTTTGTAGATGACTTTATAACCTTTATTCCATTTGCAATCTTACTTTTTGCTATGCTTTATACCGCAAAAATCCCTGTAAAAAGTGTATTTAAATCCTTAAGGCCTCTATTATTTATTATAATAGTTACAGCGATTATTAACCTTTTTACTGCACCTGGTAATACATTGTTAAGCTTTGGACATTTAACTATTACAGATGAGGGTGTATATAAAACGCTTTTTACAGTTATTAGATTGATATTAATAATACTTTCAACATCTATTTTAACTTATACAACTAGCCCTATGGAGCTTACTTATGGTCTTGAGAAATTATTTTCTCCATTAAAAAGATTTGGATTTCCAGCAGGAGAACTTGCTATGATGATAAGTATCTCTCTTAGATTTATACCAACATTATTTGATGAAGCGAATAAAATAAGAATGGCTCAAATGGCTAGGGGAGCAGATTTTGAATCGGGTAATATAATAAACCGTGCAAAAGCTATGATTCCACTATTAGTTCCACTTTTTATAAATTCATTTAAAAGAAGTGATGAACTAGCTACAGCTATGGAAGCTAGAATGTATAGGATAGGTGAAGAGCGTACAAGGCTAAATGAAATATTTATGGATAAAACGGACTATACTACTCTATATGTGTTTCTTGGATTTTGTGTATTAGTAATTTTAAAACATTATATATGATAAAAAATATACTCTTAAAAATTGCTTATGATGGAACAAATTTTCATGGTTACCAATATCAAGAAGATTTAAGAAACGTAGAAAGTGAAGTCAAAAAAGCAATCCATAAAGTTACTGGAGAAAGTAATCGCATAATTGCAGCAGGTAGGACTGATGCAGGAGTCCATGCCTATGCACAATATGTAAATTTCTTGACAGCTACAAATATTAATCCAAAAGCTTTTAAATATCATATAGAGCCATTTTTACCAGAAGATATCATATCTTTAGAATCCCAAGAAGTAGCTCTAGCTTTTCATGCTAGATTTTCTGCAAAAACAAAAACCTATAAATACGTCATTTGTAGAGATAAGATAGTGCATCCTATTTATAGAAACTATATGGAACAAATTACCTATAATTTGGATTTAGAAAAACTTCAAAAGGGTCTTGATATATTAAAAGGAGAGCATGACTTTAAGGCTTTTATGAGAGTAGATAAGGATTTGAAAATAAATACTGTTCGTACTATAGAAGATGCTTACTTTAGAGAAAATGAAAATAAACTTGAGATATACTTTAAGGGCAATAGCTTTTTGCATAATCAAGTAAGAATTATGACAGGAGCTTTAATTGAGCTAAGCCGAGGAAGACTTAACATAGATGATTTTAGAAGATTTTTTGATCCGAATAATACAAAAAAAGCCAATCCAGCCCTTTCAGCTAGCGGCTTATATTTATGGAGCATAGATTATGAGTGATATGAATGAAGAAAAAAAATCAAAAATTAGTTTTATGGAAGAATTTAAAATATTTTTGCTGATTCTCACAGCGGTTTTTGGATTTTTATATGTGCCAGAAGAAAAATTAATGTTTTTTGCTTTTTTTTCTTCCATATTATTAATTATAGCGACAATATACATAAAAGATAGGGGCTTAAATTTTACAAAACACATATTAAATATCCTTATAAGCCTATATAATATAATTAGTTTGTTTTTTATGGTACAATATTTTATATCAAAAGATGTAGAAACCAAAGTATATGAAAAATTATTAATGCCTTTTTTTAATAATGCTAGCTTTAATATTCCACTTATAATATGGATTTTTGTCCTTACTTTGTTTTTACAAATTTTACAATATCAGTTAAATAAGCCTAAGGGAGAAACCTATGGAAGATAATAATAAAAATAATAATCAAGAAGAGCTATACGATCCAGAACTTGAAGAAATTTTAGATGAAGAAAGTAAGAATCAAAGCAAAAGAAGAAAAAAAACAGAAAGTTTAAATCGTAAAAATCTTTTAATAGCTGTCCTAGTAGTTATTATTTTAATAGCTGCTCTTTACTTTGTAAATAAAAAACAAAATTCTGATCCGAATGAAAGCCAAACATCTGAAGTTATAGATCAAAATTCATATAATGAATCTACAATAATGCGTGTAGATTTAGATCAAGTAAATAAAATTAATATTGATTTGGATACTGTGGATATTCGTATACAACGTTCAAATACAAATCCTTATATTGAATATACCAAATTATCTAAGGGTGATGAGGATGAATATTCTATAGATGTTTCTTATGAAAATGGTAATCTAAATCTAAAATCCGATATCAAGGGTAAGGAACTAAATATGAAAAATAAGGTGCCTATCCTTAGGATATTTTTGCCAATGGATAAAAACTTAGATGAAATAAAAGCAAACATCAAAGCAGGAGATGTTAAAGTAACTGATCTTGAAGTAAGAAATTTAGATTTAAATGTAAAGTCAGGTAATATCGGTTTTGAAAATTCATTTTTTGGTGGAAGTGTATCAACTGAGTCGGGAGATATTATTTTTGACAAATCAGAACTTTTAGATACAAAACTTTCAACAAATACTGGAGATATTATCGTAAATGATAGTAAATTAGGCACTAAATCGGATTTTACTACTCAAACAGGAGATATTATAATTAGCTCAACAGATGCTATAGATAATTACAATGTAAAAGCAAGTTTAGAAGTGGGTAATTTTGTTTTGGGTAATATTTCATATAGAAATATAAAAGATGGCTTTAGTAAAAATAATAAAGCACAAAAAGACATCACTTTAAAAACAAAAGTTGGTGATATAAGCTTCAATAAAGGAGAAGGGGCTATCCTTGAAGAAGAAGAATATATCACTAATAAAAGTTCTAGAGATAGCGATGGTGAAGAGGATGATCAAACAGGTCAAGACCAAGAACAAAGCGAAGAAAAAACTCAAACTGATACAAATCAAGAAGAAAATAAAGAAGATTTAACTGAAGATTCAAAAGAAGATGTAAATCAAGAAAATAATAGTGAAAATAAAGTTAATGAAACTGAAGAAAAAGATAATTAAGTTCTTAGGAGCTTAATTATTTTTTTTAGGATTAATTATGACAGAAAATTTATTAAAAGAAAACTTAAAAAAATATTTTGGATACGAAACTTTTCGAGCAGGCCAAGAAGAAATAATTACTAATATTTTAGATGGTAATGATGTACTGGGAGTTCTACCTACCGGTGGGGGAAAATCTATTTGCTATCAATTACCAGCAATGATTATGGAAGGAATTACTCTGGTTATTTCTCCACTGATATCACTTATGAAAGATCAGGTAGATGCTTTAAATGAAAATGGAATTAGCTCAGCTTACATAAATTCCACTTTAAATAAAGATGAATACAAAAAAACTTTAAGTGACATTAGCCGTGGCAATATAAAATTATTATATATTTCACCAGAGCGTTTAGAAAATGACTTTTTTATAGATTTTATAAAAAGTTTAAATATAAATTTTGTTGCGGTAGATGAGGCACATTGCATTAGCCAGTGGGGACATGATTTTAGACCGGCTTATAAAATAATACCATCCATATATGAAGTTTTGGGAGATATACCAGTAGCAGCTTTTACAGCTACGGCTACTAAAGAAGTGCGCGATGATATTATAAAAAATTTAGAGCTTAATACTCCCTTTGTAAAAGTAACAGGTTTTGATAGGGAAAACTTAACCTACATTGTAGAAAAACCTAAGGATAAGCTAAGATTTCTAAAAACATACTTGAAGAATCATAAAGATAAATCAGGTATAATTTATGCATCAACTAGAAAAAAAGTAGATGAAGTCTATAAATCTTTGAAAAAAATGAACCTAGATGTAAGTAAATACCATGCAGGTCTTGCTGAAAAAACAAGAATCAAAAACCAAGATGACTTTATTTATGATCGCAAAAAAATAATTGTAGCAACCAATGCTTTTGGTATGGGTATTGATAAGAGTAACGTAAGATATGTTATACACTATAATATGCCCAAGGATATGGAGTCTTACTACCAAGAAGCAGGACGTGCAGGTCGAGATGGAGAAGATGCTGATTGCATTTTACTTTACAATGCTCAAGATATTATTATCAACAAATTTTTGATAAATCAGACTAATAATTTTGCTTTCAAAAGATATCAGTTAGAAAAGCTACAGATTATTATAAACTATGTAAATACAAGCAATTGTCTTAGAGCTTTTATTTTAGATTATTTTGGTAGTGAAAGCATGGACTTTTGTGATAATTGTTCAAACTGTTTAAGTAAAGTAGATAAAATTGATGCCACAATCGATAGCCAAAAAATATTATCTTGCATTTATAGGCTAGATCAAAGATATGGTTCAAAAACAGTTGTTGATTGCCTAAAAGGATCTAAAAATAAAAATGCACGTGAGAAAAATTTATCTAGCCTTTCTACTTTTGCCATTATGAAAGAAAAAGATGAGAAATATATAAAGGATCTAATAGGGACTTTGATTGCAGATGGATATATAAGAGTAAGTGGTGGACAATATCCTATTTTAAAGTTAACAGAAAAATCAAAAGATGTTCTTTTTGATAATGAAAAAGTATTTGTATTTGAAAATAAAACTGATCCAGTAAAACAAATGGAAAACAAAACAATTAATCGAAGAGACTATGATGATAAATTATTTAACCACCTTAAAAAAGTTAGGTTAGAATTGTCCAAGGATAGAAATATACCCCCATTTATAATATTCTCAGATGCATCTTTAAAAGATATGGCAACTTTAAAACCTCAAACAGAACAAGCATTCTTAGAGATAAAAGGTGTTGGTGATAAAAAACTTCTTCAGTACGGAGATATATTTATAGCAGAAATTTCAGAATTTATTAGTGATAGTAATTGATAAGATTGCAAAAAAAGTAAGAAAGTTTTATAATGATAAGCAAGGCTAGGGGTGCTTAAGCTGAGAAGTCAACAGACTAACCCTTTAACTTGATGCGGTTAAAATCGTCGTAAGGAAGCAAGAGATTATTTTGGGGCTGTTGCAAAACTATGAATAACTATCGTCCCATCATTAGAAGTTTATCTTAGGAAACTTTACCTCCCATGACCGGTGGGTCAATTTTAGCCTGACGGCTCGTTTAGGTAAAATTTCTGTGGAGGTTCTTCTATTGATTTTGGTACGGTTTATTCATTCTGCAACAGTCCCTTTTTTATTTAAGGAGGATTTATGCAAGGATCAATAGCAATTCAAGTTTTACCTGAAACTGATAGAGAAGATATTTTTAATAAAGTTGATAAGGTAATTGCCTATATAGATCAAACTGGCTTAGACTACGAAGTTGGAGCATTTGAAACTACTGTTGATGGAGAATTTGATGAGCTTATGGATATTATCAAAAAAGCTCACGAACTTATGCTTGAGGAAGATATGGATGGAGTAAATTGTTACATAAAAACAAGTTTTAGAAAAAATGGAGATGGATGGTCTATTGAAGACAAGACAAAAAAATACAGGAAATAAACTTATACCTATTGGATTATTTATACTTATTCTTATCATCTGGCAATATATAGTTGCTAAAGGCAAGGTAGAAAGATATATATTGCCAGCTCCATCAGATATTATAAAAGTATTTAAAACAGAATCAGCTATACTTTTTGAACACTCACTAGTAACTATGAATGAAACCATAATTGGTCTTTTGATAGGAATTATGCTTGGATTTATCCTTGCAATCTTAATGGATAGATTTAATTTTGTTAGAAGTGCTTTTTATCCTTTTATAGTTTTATCACAAACTATACCAACTGTATCAATAGCGCCAATACTTGTAATTTGGTTTGGCTATGAGATGCTACCAAAAGTTATTTTGATAGTTCTAACTACTTTTTATCCTATAGCTATGGGAGTATATGATGCCTTACAACAAATTGATAGTGACTATATGGTTTTACTAGATAGTATGAAAGCTAGTTCATTTGATAAATATAAGTACGCAAAAATCCCTATGATAGGTCCAAATTTTTTCTCATCATTAAAAATTTCTACCTCATATGCAGTGATAGCAGCGGTAGTTTCAGAATGGCTTGGTGGATTCAAAGGACTTGGTGTTTATATGACCAGGGTTAGAAAAGCTTACGCCCTTGATAAGATGTTTGCGGTTATATTAATAACATCTCTATTAAGTATGGTTTTGGTTGGAATTGTAACTATAATTGAAAGATCCATTTTAAAATGGAATTATGTAGATAAAGAGGAATAGAATATGCAAAAAAGATTAATACCAGCTGTATTTGCATTAGTAATGGGACTTACAGCTTGTTCAAATAATCAAGATGTAAATAAAGCTGATGATAAAAATACAGTTACTAGTGATAATAATAAAAAGTCTAGTAGGAAAGCAGAAAATAAGAGTGATGAAGTTGTAAAAGAAGAAAAAGATCCAGATACAAATGAACTCAAAAAAGTAACGGTTGTTCTTGATTACACACCAAATACAAATCATACAGGACTTTATGTTGCAAAAGAGAAAGGATATTTCAAAGAAAAAGGCATAGATGTAGATATAGTTCAACCACCAGAAAATGGTGCAGAAGCCTTAGTTGCATCAGGAAAAGCAGATTTTGGTGTTTCTTACCAAGATAGCATGGCAAATGTTTTAGCTGGTGATGCCAAAATGCCTATCACAGCAATAGCAGCTATTATTCAACACAACACTTCTGGAATTATGGCACGTACAAATGAAGGAATAGATAGACCAAAAGGTCTTGAAGGAAAGAGATACTCAACTTGGAATTCTCCAGTTGAATTAAATACTATCAAAAAAGTTATGGAAGTAGATGGTGGAGATTTTGACAAACTTAGCCTTATACCATCTACTCCACTTGATGAAGTAGCAGCTTTAAAAGAAAAACAAACAGATGCTATTTGGGTTTTTGAAGGATGGGGCAAAGTAAACGCTGATATAAAAGATTATCCAGTGGATTATTGGAACTTTAAAGATATAGATGATACATTTGATTTTTATACTCCAGTATTAATTGCAAATAACAGTACAATTGAAAATGACAAAGAATTAGTCCAAGACTTTGTAGATGCAACACGCAAAGGTTATGAATATGCAATTGATAACCCAAAAGAATCTGCAGATATACTTTTAGAAAATGATGATTCCCTAGACAAAGACCTAGTTTATGCATCACAAAAATTTTTAAGCAAAGAATATAAAAAAGATACTGACAAGTGGGGTATCTTTGATAAAGAAAGATGGGCAAAGTACTATACTTGGCTAAATGACAATGACCTTGTGGATGAAAAATTAGATGTAAACTCAGGGTTTACTAACGAATTTGTAGAATGAATGTATTAAAACTAGATAATATTTATAAATCATTTGGAGAAAAAGATGTGCTCAATGGCATATCTTTTTCTGTTGATAAAGGAGAAATTATTGGCTTACTTGGCGTAAGTGGGAGCGGTAAATCAACCATTTTTAATATAATTTCAGGAAATTTACTCCCTAACCAAGGTAAAGTTTTTATAAAGGGTGAGCAGACAACAGGAGAAACTGGCCATGTTTCATATATGCTTCAAAAAGATTTGCTTTTTGATCACATGAAAGTTATAGATAATGCTGCTTTGCCCCTTAGAATAAAAGGAGTAAGCAAAAATGAGGCTAGAAAAGAGGCAAGTTCATATTTTAAAGAATTTGGTTTGGAAAATCAAGATAATAAATACCCTAGAGAATTATCAGGTGGCATGAGACAGAGGGTAGCACTTCTTAGAACATATTTAAATAAAGAACCCTTAATCTTACTTGATGAACCATTTTCGGCTTTAGATCAGCTTACAAAAAATAAACTACACACTTGGTTTTTAGATATTATTAAAAAATATGATATGACAGGCATTTTTATAAGCCATGATATAGATG
This sequence comes from Anaerococcus octavius, assembly GCF_900445265.1. Taxonomy (GTDB): domain Bacteria; phylum Bacillota; class Clostridia; order Tissierellales; family Peptoniphilaceae; genus Anaerococcus; species Anaerococcus octavius. The sequence goes on along the minus strand of NZ_UFTA01000002.1, from coordinate 1,195,558 downwards.
AAGCCATTTATTTATCAGATAGAATATTAATTTTAAAAACAGATGGAAAATTACATGACCAAATAGTCATCAAAGAAAAAAATAGAAATGAAGATTTTAAGCTTTCAGAAGAATTTTTAGCTTACAAAAGAGAAATTGTAAATAAACTTAATGAGAATTAAAAGATTCGGTATGGTTACCGAATCTTTTTTTACAATAATGTAACTCCCTTATTTTCTAGAGCCATTCTGTAATCATCTGGCCAATAAGAAACTTGTACTTCACCAATGTGAGCTTTTTGTAAAAAGAACATACAAAGTCTTGATTGACCTATACCGCCACCAACGGTTTGAGGTAATTTGCCATCAATTAGCATTTGGTGGTAGTTATATTTTAATCTATCAAGTTTATCGGATTGTTTTAATTGTTCGTTTAATCTATCAGGATTTACTCTAATACCCATAGATGATAATTCTAATTGATCATCTAAAATAGGGTTATAAACTATTAAATCGCCATTTAGTAACCAATCATCATAGTCTGGTGCTCTATTATCGTGTTTTTTGCCATTTGAAAGAGTAGTTCCGATTTGCATTAAAAATATAGCACCATATTCTTTAACTGCAAGTCTTTCACGCTCTGTAGAATCTTCTATATCAGGATACTTGTCTAAAAGTTCTTGACTAGTTATAAATGTAATTTGATCTTTTAATAGTTTGTGCCTTTGTGGAACTAAGTTGCAAAGATATTCATCCAAAGATTTTAAAGTACGATAAATAACATTTACTACTTTTTTTAAATACTCTTCGCTGCGTTCATCATCTTGCATTATTAATTCCCAGTCCCATTGGTCTACATAAAATGAATGTGTATTATCAGGAACCTCACAACGACGTATAGCATTCATATCTGTATATAGACCCTCATGCATTTTAAAATTGTAATTTTTTAGGGCATAGCGTTTCCATTTTGCAAGAGAGTGAACTATTTCAAGTTCTTCATTATTTGCTTCTGGTACATCAAAAATAACTGGACCTTCAAAACCGTTTAAGTTATCATTTAGACCTGAGTCTGTTGATACAAATAAAGGTGCAGATACTCTTTTTAAATTTAAATTATTTGCCAAATTTATTTGAAAGTAATCTTTTATTTCTTTTATTAGCAATTGTGTAGTATATAAATCTGGATCTGATATGTACCCTTCTGGTACTATTATTTTGCTCATATAAAACCTCTTTTTCTCTGTAATTACTTAATGATTATAATTTTTTACAATTTGTTGTCAAGGATAACGTTTTTAGCTACTCATTTTTAATAAAATTTTATATTTTACCAATTATATACAAAAATTTTTTATAAAATTGTTATAAAATAAAAACAGATTATTATTAAGGAGGTTAATCTGTCGGCTGTTACTTTTTATATTTAAATGTTAAGGAGAGATAATGGATAAAAATTATTCTAATTTATTTACTAATGATGGAACTATTAGTTTAAAACAATCATTGCCTCTAGCTTTTGAACACCTTATTGCAATGATTGCAGGTTGTATAGCACCAACTTTAATTTTTGCAGGAGCTGCAGGACTTACATATGCTGATTCTATTTTGTTGGTACAAATGTCTTTAATTGGTTCTGCTTTAACAACTCTTTTAATTATTATGGCTCCAGCACATCTTATTGGAAATAAACTCCCTATGATATATGGGGTAAGTTTTTCTTATGTTCCAACTATGATTGCACTTGCTAATCAGTTTCAAAACTTGGGTTCTAAAGGTATCGTTGCTATTGTTTTGGGAGCACAATTAATTGCTGCTATTGTTTCTTTTATTTTTGGATTTGCTCTTAAATATGTTTTGCCATATTTCCCACCACTAGTAGCTGGTACTGTTGTTTTATCAATAGGTCTTTCACTATACCCAGTAGCTTTAAATTATATGGGTGGTGGTGGAGATGTTAGTATGGCTGGTTGGGGATCATGGCAATATTGGTTTATTGCAGCTGTTACCCTTCTTGCAAATATTATATTCACCCATTTTGGTAAGGGAATGGTTTCTTTAGCATCAGTTTTACTTTCAATGATTGTTGGCTATATTTTGGCATTTTTTATGGGATATGTAGATTTGACTCCTGTAAGTGATGCAAATTGGTTTTCTTTTATAAGACCAATGTATTTTGGTATAAAATTTGAGCCATCAGCTATAGCTGCCTTTATAATTATTTTCATAGTTTCTTGTATTGAAGGTATAGGAGATATGAACTCAACAACTATAGGTGGTATGGATAGACCGGCAACAGATGATGAGTTGCGTGGAGGAATAATGGGTTTTTCTCTAGCTAATATGCTTGGAGCGTTTATTGGTACTCTACCAACAGCAACTTTTTCCCAAAATGCAGGTATTGTTTCTATTAATAAGGTAATTAACAAAAAAGTATTTATTACTTCATCTATTATGATTTTAATAGCAGGTCTTGTACCAAAATTCTCATCGCTTTTACTTACAATTCCTTATCCAGTTATAGGTGGAGCTACTATTTCAGTTTTTGCAGCTATAACAATGAATGGAATTAGAATGATAACTAGCCAACCACTTTCTATGAGGAATACATATATAGTAGGTGTATCTGTTGCAATCGGATTTGGTTTTACACAGGTTGTTACTGCAGCTCATAATGCAGGAGTAACATTTATGCCAGAAAGTTTAGAAGTAGCTATAGGGTCATCACCAGTAGTTCTTACAACTTTATTTGCCTTTTTAATGAACCTAGCTATACCAGAAAAAGAAGAAGATAAGGCTTGATGTTTTAAAATTTTTAAGTGGGTATATAGATAATGTAGGAAAAGCTAATGTTAAGGGCGAATTTTACATAAACTTTACAAAACTTTAAAATAGATTAAATAAAGTTTATGTAGAATACTGAAGTAAAGAAATATATGGAAACTATAAGGAGATTTTTCATGACACTTAAAAATTCAAAAATTATTGCTGCAGCACTATCCCTAGGATTAGTTCTAACAGCATGTGGTAACAATAACGAAGATAATAAAGCTGAAGATCAAAATTCTACAGAAACAACAGATAATGCAGCTGAAACAACTGATGATTCTAACAAAGAAGATGAAAAAACAGATGATACAGCTGATGAAGCAAAAGATGATGATAAATCAGAAGACTCTGATACAGCTAATGCTGAAGACTATGACTTTACAGTAGTATCAAGAGAAGATGGTTCAGGTACAAGAGGAGCTTTCATCGAACTTGTTGGTCTTGAAGAAGAAGCTTCAGACGGAAGCAAAGAAGATAAAACAACTACAGACGCTGTTGTTCAAAACTCAACAAACGGAGTTATGACAACTGTGGCTCAAGATCCAACTGCTATAGGATATATATCACTTGGTTCATTAAATGATACAGTAAAAGCAGTTAAAGTTGAAGGTATAGAAGCAACAGAAGAAAATATCGAATCTGGAGATTACAAAATCTCAAGACCATTCAACCTTGCATACAAAGAAGATGGACTAGATGATGTTTCTAAAGACTTCTTAGATTACTGTCTATCAAAAGAAGCTCAAGATATTGTAAAGGAAGAAGGCTATGTACCTTTAAAAGAAGCTGAAGAATACAAAGCTCCAGAAGGATTAAAAGGATCAATCACAGTAGCAGGTTCTACATCTGTAACTCCATTAATGGAAAAATTCATCGAAGCATACCAAGAACTTAACCCAGATGTAAGCATTGAATTACAATCTAATGGTTCATCTGCAGGCATTGAAGCAGTTATTGATGGAGCAGCAAATATTGCTATGGCTTCAAGAGACTTAAAAGATGAAGAAAAAGATGAATTGAAACCAGAAGTAATCGCAACAGACGGAATCGCTGTTATTGTTAATAAAGATAGCAAAGTTGAAGACTTAACAGTAGATCAACTTAAAGACATCTTTTCAGGCGAACTTAAAAATACTGGAGATTTAAACTAAAAAAATGAAAAATACAAAGGAAAGATTTGGTGAAATCTTATTCCTTATATCAGCAGCAATGTCCGTAATACTTATATTTTTAATTATATTCTTTATCTTTAGATCAGGAATAAAATTCGTAAGTAAATACGGACTTGTTCCGTTTATAACGGGAGAAAAATGGGCGCCTACAGCAAAACCAGCAAGCTTTGGAATCTTGCCTATGATTGTAGGCTCTCTTATTGTTACAGGCTTATCCACTCTGATAGCCCTACCATTTGGTCTAGCAGTGTCTATATTTATGGCTTATTATGCTGATAAAAGTTATAACTTTCTCAAATCATTAATAAATTTATTGGCAGCTATCCCTTCAGTAGTATATGGTTTCTTTGCTATGGTTGTATTAGCACCTAGAATTGGCAAAATATTCCATACAGCTCAATTTAATATGCTCACAGCATCTATATTGCTAAGTATTATGATTTTACCTACCATGGTAAATATTTCAGAAAACTCTCTTCGCCAAGTACCAAAAGTATTTTATACTGGATCTCTAGCACTTGGGGCTACAAAAGAAGAAACTATTCATCATGTTATGATTCCTTATGCTAAAAGCGGTATTTTTTCTTCAATAATCCTAGCTATTGGTCGTGCTATAGGTGAAACAATGGCGGTTTACTTAGTTGTAGGTAACCAACCAAGAATGCCAGGTTCTATTTTAGATGGATCTCGTACATTAACAACAAATATCGTTCTTGAAATGGGTTACGCATCTGGTATGCACAGAGAATCGTTAATTGCAACAGGCATGGTTTTATTCTTCTTTATTTTATTAATAAATATTATATTTAATATCATAAGAAGTAAAAACCAACAAAAGTATTAATTATTAACTAGGAGTATATATGACTAAAGCTTATAAAATTTTTGTATGGCTATTTACAGTATTGGCATATGCTTTTGGTGGGATAATTATTCTTTACATCTTAACTCAAGGTATACCAAACATATCGCCTTCACTTTTTGAATGGAAATACACTTCAACTAACGTTTCAATAATGCCATCATTGATAGCGACATTATTTACTATAATTTTAACATTACTTATTACTTTACCTATTGGTATTTTTACAGCTATATACTTATCAAATTATGCTGAGAACAAATATGCAATAAAAGCTGTAAGATTTGCTACTGAAATTTTATCTTCAATTCCATCTATTGTTTATGGATTATTTGGATATTTATTTTTCGTAACAGATGCAAATTTAGGTTTAGGTATGGGGTATTCTCTAATAGCTGGTTGTCTTACAGTAGCTATTATGATTTTGCCAACAATAATTAGAACTACAGAAGAAGCGATTTTAACAGTAAATCCACTTCAAGCTCATGCTTCTCTAGCTCTTGGTGCTACAAAAATACAAACTATTTTTAAAGTTGTATTACCAGAAGCCATGGATGGTATTCTAGGTGGTATATTCCTAGCAACAGGAAGAATTGTTGGAGAATCAGCAGCATTAATTTATACAATGGGTACCCAACCATCTATACCAAAAAATGTAGGAAGTTCAGCAAGAACACTAGCAGTACACATGTATATGCTTTCTTCAGAGGGTTTCCACGTAAATGAAGCTTACGCTACTGCAGTTTTACTATTGGTATTCGTTATATTAATTAACTGGATATCAGGAAAAATTACTAAAAGCTTAGTTAACTAAGAGGAGAAATAAATGGATAAAAAGACATTCGGACCTTCCGATAAAAGAAAGGCTAGAGTAGATGAAAATCTAGAAAATAATTCAGATGTAAATGATAAAAATACATCTGATATTAGTGAGGTTAATAAAACTAATATTGATACAGCTTCTAATCTAGATAATGCTCAAAAATCTGATAGCAAATCAGTGCATACACTTGATCTAAAAAATAAATACTCTGATCTCGAAACAGCCATTTTAGTAAAAGATCTTGACTTATACTATGGTGACTTTAAAGCACTAAAAAAAGTAAATATGGATATTAAAAAAGGTCAAGTTACAGCTTTTATAGGACCATCAGGTTGTGGTAAATCAACAACTCTAAAATGTTTTAACAGAATGAATGACCTTGTAAAAAATTGTAAAATAGACGGTCTTATAGAAATAAATGGAAGAGATATTTACAAGCCAGATGTAGACGTTGTAAAATTACGTCGCAACGTAGGTATGGTTTTCCAAACACCAAACCCATTTTCAAAATCAGTTTACGACAATTTAACTTATGGACCAAAACTAGATGGTATTAAAGATAAGGATTCTCTTGATGAGATAGTAGAAACATCTTTAAAACAAGCTGCAATCTGGGATGAAGTAAAAGATAAATTAGATCAAAATGCTCTTTCATTTTCAGGTGGTCAACAACAAAGAATTTGTATAGCAAGAACACTTTCTGTAAAACCTGAAATTGTTTTAATGGATGAACCAACCTCAGCGCTAGATCCTATTTCTACATCTTCAATAGAAGATTTGATGCAAGATTTAAAAGAACAATATACAATAGTTATTGTAACTCACAATATGCAACAAGCAGCTCGTATATCAGATCAAACTGCATTTTTCTTAACAGGAGAAGTTATAGAAATGGATGATACAAAACAAATCTTCGAAGATCCTAGAGATAAGAGAACAGAAGATTATATCACAGGAAGGTTTGGCTAATATGAGAACAAGATATAGACAAGATCTAGATTCTATTAGAAATATGAGCAATGAACTAATGGAGCTTGTTATTCTTTGCTATGACAAAGTAGATTTATTTTTAGAAAATAATAATAAGAAGAATTTAGAAGAAATAATTGAACTAAATGATGATATTAGACGCAATGCAGCTGATGTAGAGAGATTTTGTTTTGAACTACTAGCTCTACAACAACCAGTAGCCAGAGATTTGAGATTTTTACAAATGTCTATTAAGCTTGCTTCAACTTTTAAAAGAATAGCAAGTCATCTTGCCCAAGCTTCTATGATAATGATAGAATATCCACTTACAGAAGAAGAAGTTGATTTTGTAAAAAGATTTATTTCTAATCAAAAACAAATGGCTAGTGATAGTATAAATAGCTTCATCAATAATGATAATGACCTAGGTCTTAAAACTATCGAAGATGATGAAGTAAATAATAAGCTATTTGTAGAAGCGGTAAATTATATAGCTGATTTAAATAAAAATAATAGTATAGGTGCTATTGAACTTTCTGAAAAAGTTCTACTTTATAAATATTTCGAAAGACTAGGCGATCGCTTAGCAAGAGTCGGCGATTTAGCTACGAGGCTGTAATAATGATTTATGTAGTTGAAGATGATAAGTCTATAAGAAATCTAGTAGACTATGCTTTAACTGAAAAAGGATACGAAGTGGCTAGCTTTGAAGATGGACTTGATATAGTAAATATCATTAAGCAAAAAGGTGGTCAACTTTTAATACTTGATATTATGCTACCAGAAAAAGATGGTATAGAAATATTAGAAGAAATTAGAGAATTTTCTGATATACCAGTAATCTTGTTAACAGCTAGAACAGATGAATTTGATAAAGTTTTAGGCCTAGAATCAGGAGCAGATGACTATATAACGAAACCATTTTCAATTCTTGAGCTTATATCAAGAGTCAAAGCCGTTTTAAGAAGATCTGTAAAAAAAGATAGTGACCATATAAATTATGAAAATATCACTATAAATACTAAAAAAAGAACTGTAAAAATAGATGGCAAACCTATAGACTTAACATTTAAAGAATTTGAAATGCTATTATTATTTATGAATAATATCGGAAATGTTATAACTAGAGAAGACTTCTTATTAAAAATATGGGGTTATGATTATGAAGGAGAAACCAGAACAGTAGATGTTCATATAGCCTCTCTTCGTAATAAACTTTTAAATGAAGGTCGCCATATAAAAACAGTTAGAAATTTAGGATATAAATTTGGGGAAATATGAAACAACTTGCAAAAAAATCTATGAAAAGACTGGCATTTACAATTTTAGCCATAACTTTTTTAATTAGCAATGGTATTTCTTATAGGATAGAAGATGAAGCTCAAAGTGATTTTGCAAAAAATGCTTTGAGCTTTCTTTTAATGAAAGAAGAAGACGATGACTTTATAGAAAGTTTAGAAAAATTTAATGATGAACATAATAATCTTTCAGTAGTCTATATAGATGATAAAAATCAAATTTTATATAATCCAGATAAGATTAATATTAAAAACTATCAGAAAAATTACTTTGAAAGTAAAAATTATGCAAATGACGAAAACTTTTACTCTGCTTTAGAAGAACAAGAAGTTTACGGTGCAAAATCTAAAAATATATTGTTAATTGCTTATGATAATAATATTTGGTACTACTTAAATTTATATCTTTTATTAGCTCATGCTTTTATGGCTATTTTGGCAAATTTTCTAATTAATAGATATGTTGATAAAGAAATTGATGAGTATATTTCTCAAATAAGCTTTGAAAATTATGGTAATATTTTAAAAGATAACAAATACAAAGAAATTAATTATTATCTAAAAGATTACATAGATAAAATAGATGAATTAAGTGAAGAAAGAGATATATTAAAATCGAGATTATTTGAGTTTATAAATATAACTGGCAATATGAAAGAAGGATTTATCTTATTTGATGGTAAGGGAAATGTTGAATTGATAAACTCATCTGCTAAAAAATACTTGAAAGTTGATGATGATGCACACATTAGCAATTTAATTGATAATAAAGAATACAATCTTGCCCTTAGAGAAGCTTCTATTTTAAAACGAAGTAAAAGCCTAGATTTATATATAAATGAATACTATCTAAGAATATTTATAGATCCTTTAAGCACGAGTGAGAAAAAAGCTTATGCAATGATTATTGTAGATAATTCAGAGAATGTCCGTGCAGAGCAAATGCGTAGGGAGTTTTCTGCAAATGTAACCCATGAGCTAAAAAGTCCTCTTACATCAATAAATGGCTATGCAGAATTAATTGCTACAGGTATTGCTAAAGAAGATGATGTAGAGAAATTTGCGGAAATTATTTATACAGAAGGAAATCGACTGCTTGATATAATAGATGATATTCTTAAAATTTCTAGACTAGATGAAAATAATTTCGATAAGGATTTTGTGTTAGTAGATATATATGATGTGGTAGCTGATAGTATAGAAAAATATAAAAGATTAACTGACAAAAAAAATATTGTGGTTACAAATAATTTAGAATCTTTTAAAATAAAAACATCGCAGTCTTTATTTTATGATTTGATTTCAAATATTTATGAAAATGCAATTAAATACAATAAATTAGGTGGCTCTATAACTTTTAACTATTATTTAGATCAAAATTCTTATTTTTTATCTATAGAAGATACTGGAATAGGTATGGCAACTTCAGATACAAAAAGGATTTTTGAAAGATTCTATGTAGTAGATAAGTCAAGAAAGAGAAATCAAAAATCTACAGGATTAGGTTTATCTATCGTAAAACATATTATTAATTACTTAGATTATGATATAAAAGTAGAATCAAAACTAAATGAGGGAAGTAAATTTATTATAGAAATACCACTTGAGTTGGATAGGAAAGATAGTTTATAATCACTGATAATTTTTTATCATTGATTATAAACTTTTTCTTTGCTATAATTTAATTAAACAATAAGGAGGATTTATGAAAGTTGTAATTTGTTCATGCGCTAGATGCACATCAGCTGGAAGTGAGGTTCTATTAGACTCAGTATATGAAGTAAAAAGTGATTTACAAAAAGCTTATGCATATGGGAAAATAGATAAAAAACCCGATATAGAAGTGGAATTCACAAATATTATGAATGATATGGATCAATTAGGTAATGTTTCGACGTTAGCCAAAGTTGATGATACATATTATGAAAAAATAATGCCTGAACAACTTATGGAACAAATATATGATGAATATAGCCCAAAAGATGAGGTAAATAAATGAAAGAAACTTACATAGATATATTAAATATTAGAAGAGCTGCCTTTGAGCATATTGCAAAAATTGCTTATGAAAATAGATCAATAACAGATATAGCATTAGAAGTATATGACATATTACCAGGTGAACAAAGTATATTTAGAGGAAATATATTTTTAGAAAGAGCAGTAATGGGTGAAAGACTTAGACTTGGTATAGGTCTTGATGCTAGAACTGCTGATAAAACTGATGCTGTCACTAAAGGCTTAGATGAAATGGACGTAAACCATAGAATTTACAATCCTCCTCTAGTAAGCGTAATAAAAATTGCCTGCCAAGCTTGTCCAGAAAATAAAGTCACAGTTACAGATCAATGTATGGCTTGTATCGGTCATCCATGTGTGAATGTCTGCCCCAAGAATGCAATTACATATACTCCAAAGGGATCTATTATTGATCAAGATAAGTGTATCAAATGTGGAAAATGTGTTGAAGCTTGTCCATATAATGCAATTAACCATCAAAAAAGACCTTGTGCATCTAGCTGTGGTGTAAATGCTATTCATTCAGATGAATTAGGACGCGCAGATATAGATTCAGATACTTGTGTAGCTTGCGGTAGATGTATAAGTACTTGTCCATTTGGAGCAATTTCTGATAAATCTGAGATTTATCAATTAGTTAAGTCTATTCAATCTGCTAAAAAAACTTATGCGATAATTGCTCCGTCTTTTGTAGGACAATTTGGACCAAATGTTAGTCCAGAGCAAACTCGTGAAGCTATCAAGAAATTAGGTTTTGATGAAGTTATAGAAGTAGGACTTGGAGCGGATTTAACCACTATGAATGAAGCTCATGAATATTTAGAAAAAGTACCTACTGGTGAATTTCCATTTATGGGTACATCATGCTGCTTTTCTTGGAAATTAATGGTTAGACAAAAATTCCCTGAGATTAATGATTATATTTCAGAATCATCTACACCTATGATATATACAGGATTACAACTTAAAAAGAAAGATCCTAATTGTGAAATAACCTTTATAGGACCTTGCATATCTAAAAAATTAGAAGCCTTAGAACCAGAAGTAGCTGAGGTTATAGACTTTGTAATTACCTATGAAGAGCTTTTAGGAATGTTTTTGGCAAAAGGCATAGAGCCATCTGAAATAGAAGCAGATGAAATAATGATGGACGCATCAGAGACAGGTAGAAATTATGCCAATAGTGGTGGAGTTGCTGAAGCGGTTGTAAGACGTGCCAAAGAAATTAAACCAGGCATAGAAGTTGATGTTGAAGGAGCAGAAGGACTTGGAAATTGTGTGAAACTAGCTCAAATGGCAAAACTTGGTCGTATGGACGGTAAACTTATCGAAGGTATGGCTTGCCAAGGAGGATGTGTTGGTGGACCAGGAGTAGTTATAGCCGAAAATAAAACAGGTAAAGCAGTAAAAGCATTTGCCAAAGCATCTGAATTCAAGTCTCCAGCTGATAATATTCATATACCTAAGCAAGATAGACCAAATGATGAAATACTAAAATAAAACTAAAAGGAATTAATGAATGAAATTTAATAAAAAGTCACTAGCTATTCTATTAGCCTTAGGTCTAGCAGGATGTGCAAATAATGCAGAAACTGAAAATAATACCAAACGAGAAGTAGAGACAAAAGAAGAAGTTAATAATAACGATCAAAGCGAAAAACCAGAAGAAAAAGAAGAACAAATAGTTGAAGATAAAAATCAAGCTCATTATGATGTAAATCTCTCTATGTTAAAAGGTCCAACATCTGCTGGAGCAATAAATATGGTTGATTGGTCAAAAAATGATGATGACCCAAATTTCTCCTTTAATGAATCAGTAGAGGGAGCTCCAGATGCAGTAATTCCTCAACTTGTTTCAGGAGAAAGCGATATGGCGATCATTCCTCCAAACCTAGCAGCTACTGTTTATAACAAAACTGAAGGGAAAATTAAAGTTTTAGCTATAAATAATCTAGGTGTTTTATATTTAGTAGAAAACGCAGATCTAAATATAAATTCAATTGAAGATTTGGTAAATAGTGGAGAAACTATCTATACATCTGCTAAAGGAGCAACTCCAGATCTTGCTATTAATGAAGTTATAAAAGATGCTGGATTTAATGAAAGTGATGTAGATATTGAGTATCTAGCAGAGGCAAGCGAAGTAGCTCAAAAAATGATAGCTGGAGAAGCAAAAGTAGCTTTACTTCCAGAACCAATGGTAACAAATGTTCTAATGAAAAGTGAAAATGCAAAAGTGGCTCTAGATATAAATGAACTTTACGAAAAAGAAACAGGCAACCCACTTATATCAGCAGTTTTAGTAGCAAGAAGTGATTACTTAAAAGATATAGATGTGCCATTACTGTTAGAAACATATAAAAAATCAATTGAAGAAGCAAATTCAAATATAGATGCTACCGCAGCATTACTTGATAAATATGATATAATGCCAGAAGCTGTAGCAAAAAAGGCTTTACCAAAACTTGCTTTAACATATATTGATGGCGAACAGATGCAAACTATGATTAAAAATCATTTGGAATATTTATACCAAAGTAATCCACAATTAGTGGGTGGATCATTACCAGAAGATGACTTCTACTACACAAAATAAATTTAGAAAAATAATTATAGCTATAATTTGGATAATAATATGGCAAATTATGGCAAGTTTTATAAAAGAGGAGATACTTTTACCATCTCCTCTTATTGTATTTAAAAAATTTATATACTTACTAGGTCAAGTAGATTTTTATAAGGCTATATTTCTTTCTACAATAAAGATCATAGCTGGTTTTTTAATTTCTATTGCAATTGGAGTAATATTTGCATATTTAGCTTATAAAAATAAATTATTCTATGATTTTATTAGCCCACTTATTCGTATTTTTAGGTCAATACCATTAGCTAGTTTAGTAATATTTTTATTATTTTGGGCTAATAAAGATTATTTATCCATATATATAAGTTTTATTATGGCAATGCCTTTAATATTTCAAAATGTATATGATGGATTATCAGATATTGATAAGAATATTTTACAAATGGCTGATATTTATAAAGTAAGTGAGATAAAAAAAATAAAATATATTTACAAAATAAAGGTAAAAACTTTTTTGTATTCTTCTATAGTAAGTATATCAGGCTTAGTTTTTAAAGCAGGTATTGCTGCCGAAGTCATAGGACTTCCAAAAAATTCTATAGGTAATAATTTATACAATGCAAAAATTTACTTAGATATGCCAAACTTATTTGCATGGACTTTGGCAATTTTGCTAATATCTTCTTTTTTTGAAATAACCCTTAAAAAGCTTTTAGGAGCAAAAAATGATTGAGTTTAAAAAAGTAAGTAAATCCTATGATAAAAAAGTTTTACATAATTTATCGTTTAAAATAGCTGATGGAAATAGTATGGGTATTTTTGGTAAATCTGGAATTGGGAAAACTACTATTTTAAAATTGCTTTTAAACTTAGAAAAGGCGGATCAAGGATTTATAGAAACAAATTTTACAAATGCTTCTGTAGTTTTTCAAGAAAATAGACTGATTAATGAAATATCTGCCCTAGATAATCTAAAATTAATTGAAAATGATGAACAATTATTAATTGATACATTAAAAAGATTCGGAATTAATGATGTAAATCAAAAAATATATTTATTAAGTGGAGGTATGCAAAGAAAAGTAGCTCTAGCTAGAGCCTATGTGTTTGATGGGGATATTTTAATTATGGATGAACCTTTTACAGGCATAGATTATGCTAGTAAGATCTATTTAGCTAGTACAATCAAAGAAAGATTTATGGACAAATCTATAATAATTGTTTCTCATAATACTTGTGATTTTGAACTTTTTGATATAAAAAAAGATAATATACTATTTTTATAGTTGTATTTAACTTTTTTTATAGATATAATAAGTAGATGAAATAATAAGAGAGGTTGTTATGGGTCAAACGACATTTATGCTCATGTTTATAACTATAATCTCAAAAGTCTTTGGATTTATTAGAGAAGCGGTTATGGCAAATTATATAGGAGCGGGTGAATTAAAATCTATATATACAACTGCAAATACTTTGCCTGTAGTGGTATCAAACTTTGTTGCTGTTGGAATTATATCAGGATTTATTCCCATCTATAATAGAGCAAAAAACGAAGAAGGTGAAGCTTCCGCTGAGAAGTTCACTTCAAACATTTTTAATATATTGATGGTATTTGCAACTATTGCATTAGTAATAGGATTAATCTTTGCAAAACCATTTTCTAAGATTCTTTCTCCAGATTTAGATGGTCAGTGGTTGGACTTAGCTGCTGATTATACAAGAATAATGATGTTTGCAGTCTATGCTTATCTTTATTCTGCAGTATTTAGAGGGTATCTAAACATTAAGGGAGATTTCTTTAATCCTGCTATTACTGGAATAATAATGAATATTGTTATTATTATATTTACAGTACTAACAGGAAAAACTGGCAATGCTTATCTATTGATAATAGGAGCTTTATTAGGAAATATTTTACAATACATATTATTTCCTAAAGCTACTAGAAATGCAGGCTATCACCATGAAAAACTTATAGATTTTTCAAATAAATATGTCAGACAACTGATGATTATTGCTATACCAGTTATAGTATCGTCTGCAGCTGGTGAGATTTCAATAATTGTTGATAACTCTATGGCTTCAGCATATTTTGGAAAAGCATCTATTTCAAAATTATTTTATGCAAAAACTATGCTAACACTAATTACTGGTGTAATTACAGTTTCTGTTACAACTGCTCTTTATCCAAGAATTGCAGAATTAGGTCAATCAAATAAGATAAATGCTATGAAGAAATCTATTTCTTCAGCAGTGGTTACAACTCTTTTACTTGTTGTGCCAGCAACTATTGGTATGTCAGTACTTTCTCAACCAATAATTGAGCTAGTGTTTCAAAGAAATGCTTTTAAATCTGAAGATACTATAATTGTAGCAAGTTTATTATCATCATATGCACCATTTATTATTTTTCAATCAATATCTGACGTAGTTGACCGTGGATTCTATGCAGTAGGAGATTCTAAAACTCCAGTTATAATTGTAGTTATCCAACAAATTATTAATATCATTTTTAATATAATTTTGATAAACTTTTTTGGTATAAACGGATTAGCACTTTCAACAGTAGTTTCTACTATAGTTGGATCTATTTTAATGATTTATAAATTTAGAGCTAATTTTGGTTCATTTAATTTCAAAACTGCTCTATTATCTATAATCAAAATCTCAATTGCAACAGCTATGATGGCTGTAACTGCTAGTGGTGTGTATAATTTAACAAGTGGAAAGATGCCACACATACTAGCTATTTTCATAGCGATAATATTAGCGGCTATTGTATATTTATTTTTAATATTAATAGCTAGAATACCAGAGGTAATGAATACGGTAAATACCATATACCACAAGAAGTTTAAAAAGCGTAGTGCAAAAAAACATTTGAAAAATAATCAAAACTCAATTCAAAAAACAAAAATTAAGAATTCAAATAAAATTATATATTCAGATGTAGATAAAAAAAGTAATAGATAATTATATATAGTATTTTATATAAATATAAAATCAACAATTCAATAATAAGTACAGAAAAATTATTGTGTTAATGATATCTGGAAAAGACTATGGATAAATCATCTTTAGTCTTTTTTTTATAAAAAATTACTAAGTTAGAATACACTTTTCAATTTGATTTAATCGTTTTTATTTATAATTTTGTAATTTGTATTTTTTCAGATTTTTATTTAACTTTAGATATATGTATATAAAAGTATATTGTTTTCCAAATTAATTATCTAATGAAAATTTAACAATCTTAACTATTGACAAAACAATGAAAGTTATTATAATTAGTAGTGTATGGTGAGCGCCATAACACTAAAAGGAGATTTTTATGAGTTTATTTTATAAATTAGTCAAAAGAAAAATACCACTAACTGTTATATGGGGATCTATATATTTAATCATCCTTATTTTATCTATTATAAGTACTAACAAAAACTTTTTAATAGATTATCCTATAGAACCATATATATCTGGATCAGATTTTCCAGATTTTATTTTCCCTTTGATAGTTTCATTGCCATTTGTTTACTATAGTTTTTATTTAACTAAAAACAACTTTTTGGATTATGTATCTATGAGAATAAAATCCAAAGATTATATAAAAAAGCAAATTATATCTTGTGTATTATCAATTTTCATAATGGTATTTATAGTAAATTTCATTGGAATTATTTTTTCGATTAATATAGCATCTGTTAGATCAAGCGTACAAAAGCCTGATTATAATGGATATATTTTAGGAAGCATGCAAATAAATAAACCTATTGCCTTTGGATTTTTATGGTCTTTACATAAAGCCCTTATAGGGGCAATGATTTGTTTATTTGGTCAAATTGTTTCTTTATATGTAAATAATTTATTTTTAGCACTTACAGGGACTTTTTTATTTACTATGTTAGAAAATTTTATTACAGCTACTATGGGACTTCAAAGGTTTAGTTTAACTACAGCATTTGTTCTAGACCGTTTAGACCCTAGTGTAATGGATTATAAAAATATATTAATAGCCATATTTGTCTTTGCAGCAGTTATATTTATAATGGAAAAGATATTCAGGAAAAAATATGAAGAAAAACGTTAAAGAAAATTTAATAAATATATTTTATAAAAATCGTGTTTTATTATTAATTTGCTATCTTTTATCAATCCTTACTTCTATACAAGATAGAATAATTTATAAAAATATGGATATTAGTATATTTGATTTCATGCTATTAATGTATGCAGATCATTATAATACAATGTATTTTATTTTACCAATAGTTTTTATAATTATTGCAAGAGATATAAAAGAGATTAATGATATAGAAGTTTTAAGATATAGGAATATTTTCTCATATACTTCTCAAAAAATATTAAAATTTAGTATTTTTATATTTGTCCATATATTTATAATTTCTATTATTAGGTTTATGATAGGACTGGGTTGTTTTTCGTTTACTAGCATATTAAAGCCTATAGAATTTAGTGGAGTTAATGAAGTTTTGGATATTTTTAATACTTATACAGAGTATTTTAATAATGGTTTAGTTGCACTTATATGTACGAGTCTTTATTTAAGTTTGGGATTGATATTTTTCTATGCAGTACTTTCTATTATAAATCAGAAATTTTCTTATCAACTTATGGTAGGTTTAGGAATAATACTATATATAATGGCTTATATAGGTTTTAGGAGTCGCTCTAATATACTTGCATTTATTTTTTTAAATAATTATTTACTTTTACATCAAGGACTGTTTAGAAATAATTTGTGTGTGCTTGTAATATTAATTTTTGTAGAAATTATAACAATGATTTACAATCTTGTTAGGTCATATTATCTATTGAAGGGAGAAAAGCATGAATTTTGTAGAAATTAAAAATATTAGTAAAAGCTTTGGGGATCATATAATATTTGATGATGTATCTTTATCTATTGATCAAGGGCAATGTGTAGGTTTTATTGGAGAAAATGGAGTAGGTAAAAGTGTATTATTTAAGATGATAGCCGGTCTAGTAGAAGCCGATAAGGGTCAAATTTATGTTAAGGATCAATTAGTAGGTAGGAATGAAAATTTCCCGACAAATATAGGATTTTTTGTTAACCAACCAAGTTTTGTAGATATTTTTGATGGATTTGAAAATCTTAAACTTCTTGCTGAAATTAAAAATAGTATTGATGATAAAAAAATAAGAGATACTATGATAGCAGTTGGTCTAGATCCAGATAATAAAACAAAATTTAAAAGTTATTCTACTGGAATGAAGCAAAAATTAGCAATAGCTCAGGCAATTATGGAAGATCAAGATTTAGTTTTGCTAGATGAACCTTTTAATGCTTTAGATACGAAATCAAATTTAGAAATTATAAATGTTATAAATAAACTTAAAGAAGAAGATAAAACCATTTTTTTGACATCCCACCAAGAAGAATATTTAAGAAAACTTTGTAATGAAATATATTTAGTCAATGATAATAAAATTAAAAGGATTGATAATAAAATATAGTTGCATAAAAATTAGACTACGATAAATTAAATATCATACGAATTATGCCATGCATTAGCTCTATTATATATACAAAAGCGGATTAACTTTTTGTAATTAATCCGCCTTTAATTTAATATTTGATTTTTCATAAAAATTGAAACTATTTTACTAAAGTTTTCTAAGTTAGTTATCCTTACAAAATCTTTATTATATATAAGTTTTGCATTTTCTACATCTTCATCTTCTCCAGTGAAAACTCCTAGGATAGAAACATTGTCGTTTCTCAAATTTCTAATTTCAAAAGCTGTATCATCAACGGCAATCTCACCTGTATATTGGTCTTTATCTTTTATTTTGGAAGTATTTATATTTGCTTTCTCATCATTTGGTTTACCATCGGATAATACAATCATTATATGGCGTACATCATCATTTGTATCTATAAGATGGTGCAAGGTTTTAAAAGCTAGACCATCTCTATTGGAACCTGCTGCAAAAAATTTATAAATCTCAGTATTTTTGTTTTTTTCGTTATAATCTCTAAAAACATTAAAAACTGTATGCTCGCGCAAGGTTGAATAGCTTGTTACTCTTATAGGTATACTTACTTCATCCATTGCTTTTTCTATAATATAGGCTTGGTTAGCGACAATATGTTGGCGCCTTATTTGGCTTGCTGATGCATCTAAGATTAAGTCTACTTGAAATTTAGCAACTTCATCATTTTCTTGGTTAAAAAAAACATCGTAATCATTAATGACTGGTGCTCTCCATACTTTTGAAGAATCGATTGTCCCATAGTTTTTAGTTATATCCACGTATTCTTCAAAGGTTGCAAGTGAATTTTTTATAGCAAGGGAGAGTTGGTTTATATTTCTGTGGTTAATAGCAAAGTTACTTTCTATATAGCTTTTATTCTTTTCAAATTGCTCTCGCCTTGTCTGCTTATAAAACCTTGCATTTGGTTTATGAGAGTATTCACCTTTTGTAAAATAAAGCTTTTTATTAGAGTGAATTCCTGTTGCTACTTTTTTTTCTAATTTTTCTACTTGTCCTAGGGGCAATATTGGTTTACCAAAAAAATCTTCTATAAATTCACTAGAAGAGTGGTAGTCATCTTGGGAAGAATTTAAAAACATCAAGTTTTTATTTAAATCTTCTTTTTTATCTTCATAGTAAATAAGACCAGTAAATTCTGCAGCACCTATAGCAAATTGCTCTTCGATATTCTCATCGCTATATTCTTCATGGCTATTATCATCTTTACTTTTGAAATCTTGAGGCTTATTTTCCTCAACCATTTTTTCAAATAGTTCATCTTCTTCTTTTGCTCTTTCAAAGTTAAAATAAGTTTTAAAAACAACATTTAATTCATCTACTAGAGTACTGGTATCTGTTGTATATATTTTAAAAATAGCATCATAAATTGACTTAAAAATAGGTCCTTCGGTTATAGGTTTATTTAAAACTTTGCCGTAATAAGCTTTTTCTATTTGTTCAATAAGATTATCTGGATCATGGTAGCGGTATCTTACTAGCTTTTTTTTAGCATATTCTTTTTGTAAATCTTCTATAACTAGATTTTGCTTTTTAAGTTGTCTAAATGATATATCCTCTACTAAGAGATTTGTTATAAATTTAAATTCTTCATAAAATGGATTTTCATTTCTTAAATATGCAAAAAACGAATTTAGTATCTTAGTATCAAAACTTTTATACGTAAATCCATAGATAATATTTTTGTAAACTTCATCCATAGGATAGGATTTACTTGGGGTAAATCTATAATTGCCAGCAAAATCCCATATAATGTTGTATTGACGGATTCTATCGATAGTTTCAGTCATTAAAAATATTCTCCTCAATAACCGGTGGTACTTTAGTTTTTATAGTATCAATTACAATTTGTCTTTCAAATTCATCAAATGATTTATTAGCAAGACCCATTAGGACAGCATCATAAGGGTTTAGCCCAATTTCTATAGTTTGGATTGCAGATATTAGTCCACGCAAGTCTACAGATTTTGTAGAAATTTCGTTATTTTCACTTTTAAATTGTAGAGATATAAACATATCTAAAAATGCTTCTCTATATTTTTCTTTAAGTTTAGGGAAAGTATCGATTAGTAATTGATTTAGATTTTCATGAGTAATATTTGGCATATTTATAATCATAAATCTTGAAGCTAAAGCCTCATTTACTTCACGAGTGCCTACATAGCCATAGTTCATTGTTGCAATAAATCTAGTATTAGGATCTAAAGTTATTTTTTCATAACCTGGTAAATCTATTATTCTTCTATGGTCTAAAGTAGCATGCAAAACAGAAATTGCTTCGTTCTTTGCCATATTAATTTCATCTAATACTGCAAAACCGCCATTAATTGCTGCTTCATATATAGGACCTTTTCTAAAAACAACTTCTCCATCTTTAAAGGTATCAGCACCTATTAGCGAATTAAAATCAGTATTTACGTGGAAAGATACATTCCATGATGGTCTAGAAAAAAGGTAGGAAAGATTAGATGCAAGCACATTTTTACCGGTGGCTTTTGCTCCAGTAAGTAAGATATTTTTGCCAGCTAGAATTGCTGCAATAGCTTCTTCTAAAACTTCTTTGCCATAATACTGAAACTCTGGCTTTGTTATGCGTGGATCATCAATTAATCCATTTTTTTCTCTGTATATTTCAACTTGTTTTATAAGATTTTTATTTACATTTTGTTTTTCTAAATATTCAATCATTATTACTCCTTTTAATCATAATATTATACAATTTATTTGCAAAAAATCACTTGACAAAGTCCATTTATAGACTATACTAATATAGTATTTATAAAGGAGGTCTATAATTGGACGAAAAATCATGTGAACTTTTTAATATATTTAGCTTAGTAAAGAAACTAAGTGGTCTTAATAAGCAGAGAGTAGAAGCTTTTGGCTTAAATAATCTAGAAACTATAATTTTATTTCATATAGATAAAATAGACAATTTGACTCAAAAAGATTTGGTAAATAAATTACAAATGCCAAAGCAAACAGTAAATAGTATTATTTTAAATTTAAAAGAGAATAATCTAATTAGCATGCAAGCATCAAGTTATGACAAAAGAGTGAAAACTTTAGTACTTACAAGTAAAGGAGAAGATGAGGTAAAAAAAATAACCCGTTCTCTTAGTTTATCCAACCAAAAAATTTATGATCAATTAGGTGAAGATAAAATAAATGCTATTGAACAAGATTTAAATGAACTAATATTTGTTTTAGAAAAAAATATTAATGAGGAGGTTATATGAGTAGTTTAAAAGAGTTTAATAAAGCTTTTTCTTATTTAAAGCAATATTTAAATCAATACAGTAAAAATAGAATAATATCTATGATAATGACCGTTTTAGAAACTATTTTTGAACTTTTGATACCTGCTGTAATGGGGATTATATTAAATGAAGTCATATATCAAAAAGATTCAAGTGAGGCTTTAAAATATGGAGCTTTAATAATTGCCTTATCTTTACTTTCTATGTTTACAGGCATAAAAGCTTCACAAAATGCTGGTTTAACATCTACAGGTCTTACTGATAATGTAAGAAAAGCTCAGTTTAGAAGAATTCAAGTTTTTGCTTTTGAAGATTTTGAGTATTTTGGTGTACCGTCACTCTTAACGAGATTAACAACTGATATGCAATCTTTAGCTCAATCAACATTTATGACTACAAGATTTGTTATAAAAACTATAGTAATGGCTCTTGTTTCATTTATACTAGCCTTTAGAACTAGTTCAAAACTATCTATTATATTCTTAATTTTGATGCCAGTTTTAGTAATATTATTATTATCCATTACATCAAAGGCTATACCAAAATTTAGGCAAACTCGTAAGCAATACGATAAATTAAACTTAATTATTGAAGAAAATTTAAACAATATGAGAGTTGTAAAAGCCTTTGTTAGAAAAAAATATGAAATGGAAAAATTTGCTATGGCAAATGAAGAAATGTTTAAGCTTGCCGATAGTTCTGAAGGAGCAGTTTCATATGTATTCCCAACTGCAAATGCCATTCTTTATGCAGCCTTTGTAGCTCTTACATGGTTTGGTGGTATTGAAATAATAAATGGTAGACTTGGTGTAGGAGATTTGGTCTCATTTAATATGTATGCAATGATGCTTTTAGGCTCTCTTATTGGATTATCAATGGTTATCACTATGCTAATGACAGCATCTCCATCAGTAACTCGTGTAAAAGAAGTATTAACTCGTGAAATTTCAATGGATAATGATGATAAAATTGATGGACTAAGCTTAGAAGATGGTTCAATTGATTTTGATAATGTAAGTTTTAAATATGAAGAGGATACTGATGCTTACCAACTAAAAGATATAGATTTGCACATAAAATCAGGTGAAGTAATCGGTATTTTAGGTCCTACAGGCTCATCAAAATCAACTTTAGTACAACTTATACCAAGACTATATGATATAACTGAGGGAAGTTTAAAAGTTGGAGGTCATGATATAAGAGATTATGATTTACAAACTTTAAGAGATGATGTTTCAATAGTTTTACAAAAAAACACTTTATTTTCAGGAAGTATTTTAGAAAACTTAAAATGGGGAGATCCTGATGCTAGCTTCAAAGAAGTAGTAGCCATGGCTAAACTTGCTCAAGCAGATGAATTTGTAAAAGAAAGAAATGATGAATACGAATCAGAGCTAGGTCAAGGTGGTACAGGAGTTTCTGGTGGTCAAAAGCAAAGATTAACCATAGCTAGATCACTACTTAAAAAGCCTAAAATTTTAATCCTTGATAACTCTACTAGTGCTGTTGATACTAAAACAGAATCCAAACTTTTAGAAGGATTTTCTAAATTAGATAAAGATATGACCCAAATTATTATATCACAAAGGCTATCATCCTTTGACCAAGCTGACAGAATAGTAGTCATGGATAACGGAAGTATTGCTGATGTAGGAACATCAGAAGAATTATATCAAAGAAATGAAATATATAGATTGACATATGATATACAAAATAAAGGAGGGGAAGATGAGTAATAGTAAAGCTGAAGTAAAAACAGAAGAAGTTAAAATTTCTACTGATAAAAAATCCCATGATCTTGACTGGACTTCATTAAAAAAACTTTTTGCCTATCTTTTTGATCATAAATGGCAAATGATATTAGTATTTGTCTGTGTAATCGTATCATCTGTTACTCAAGTTTTAGGTATATCAATGATGCAGCCTATTATAGATAATCACATTTTAAAATCTGATATGGGAGGCTTAAAATCAGCAGTTATAAAAATGGCCTTTGTATATTTAGTGTCTGTAATTACTACATTTATTTACAATAGGCTAATGATTCGTATCGGTCAAAGATCAATAAAAAAACTTAGAAATGACCTTTTTGTAAAAATTCAAAAAATGCCTATAAACTTTTTTGATAGCAACCAACATGGTCAAATAATGAGTAGATTTACAAATGATACAGATACTTTATCTCAATCATTATCATCAACCTTACCAACGCTAATTAGATCGGTTTTAATGATAATTGGGACTATAGTAGTGATGATTACTCTATCACCAATGCTTACAATAGTTATGTTTATAGGCCTTATAGTTATGGTTTTTATTTTAAAAAACATTGTAAGTACAACTGGAAAATTATTTAAAGAATCACAAAAAAATGTATCAATTTTGCATGGTTTTGATGAAGAGATGCTTTCTGGTCAAAAAGTTATAAAAGTATTTAATAAAGAAGATGATATTATAGAACAATTTGATAAAAAATCTGAAAATCTTAGATCATCAATGGCAGAAGCTTTAATAAATGCAGGTAAAATGATGCCTTTTTTAGTGAATTCTATTAATATAATGTATGCTATCCTTGCGGTAATTGGAGTTATGTTAACTATAAATGGATCAATCACTGTAGGTATCCTTGCGACATTTTTGACAACGGCTCGTCAACTTCAAGGACCTATTTCAAATATATCCCAACAAGCAAATGCTGTTTTCTCAGCCATGGCAGGTGCTAGCCGTATATTTGAAATAATTGAAATGCCAATAGAAAAAGATACTGGCTACGTAGAGCTAGTAAATGCAAGAGTAGATGAGAATGGCAATGCTATCGAATGTACTGGGGAAAGATGCTATTGTTGGAAATGGACAGAAAATGGAAAGACTGTATACAAGCAACTTCAAGGAAGAATAGACTTTGAACATGTAGATTTTTCATATAATGGTGAAGATAAAATCCTAAAAGATGTTACATTTTATGCAAATCCGGGTGAAAAGATTGCCCTTGTAGGATCAACTGGAGCTGGGAAGACAACAGTTACCAATGTAATTACTAGATTTTATGAAATAGATAGTGGATCTATAAAAATAGATGGCATAGATACAAGAGATATTAAAAAAGATCATTTAAGAAAAGCCTTTGGTATGGTACTTCAAGAAGTAAACTTATTTACAGAAAGTGTCAGTGACAATATAAGATATGGAAAACTAGATGCCGATCAACAAGAGATTATGGAGGCTGCAAAGCTTGCAGGCGCAAATGGATTTATAAATCATTTGCCAGAAGGATATAAAACAGAAATCAGCGGAGATGGATCAACTTTATCTGATGGTCAAAATCAGTTGATTTCTATATCAAGAGCAGCTATTGCTAATCCACCAATGCTTATTTTGGATGAGGCTACAAGCTCAATTGATACAACAACAGAAATAAAAGTTACTAAAGCCATGGATAAGCTAATGCAAGGTTCTACTTCTATAGTAATTGCTCATAGGCTATCTACTATACAAAATGCAGATGTAATTATGGTTATGGAACATGGAAGAATAATAGAACGTGGTAACCACCAACAACTAATGCAAAAACATGGAACGTACTATCAATTATATACTGGTGCCTTGGAACTTGATTAAGCAAATCGCTCACATAAGTGAGCGATTTTTTACATTAATATTAAATTATTTTTACGAAAAATTTACCAATTCTTAGATAAATGTGGATATATAAATAATGTAAGGACAAAGAATTTCGCAACCCTATGACTTACATAAAAAAAGCACCAGCAGGTGCTTTTTATTTTTATTCTTCATTTCTAATTAATTGGTATTGTTTATTAAAGAATTTTTTATAACCTAGTCGTAAAAACAAAAATACGGAAATGGTTACAGCACTTAGGATTGCAGTCATTATAGCTATTTGATATTTTATAGCAACTAATGGAGAAATTCCACTTAAAATTTGACCGCTCATCATGCCAGGAAGAGTTATAATTCCGATATTTTTGATTTTATTTATAGTAGGAATTATGGCTGTATCAAATGATTCTTGGATGATTTTATCCATAGCCATCCTTGGAGTTGCTCCAAGCATTAAGGCGCCTTCAATATTTACTCTTTTTGAATCAATTGCATTTAAAATTTGGTTAAGGGCAAGGTCTATACCGGTCATTGCATTTCCAATAATCATACCACCTAGCGGAATTAAGTATTGTGGATCATAAAATGGGTCTGGTCTGACAACAATTAGTAAGAAAAATATTAGGACAAAGATTGTACCTATTAATTGCGAGATAGTTATAATAAATATTATCTTATTATTTAATCTTTTCTTCTTATTGGAGACAATATTATAAACGCCAAAAAACTCCATTAGCAAGATCATTAATGCCGATAGTATAATAGAAGACTTATCGAATATATAAACTAAAACATATCCAGCTATAAAAAGCTGAACAGTCATTCTTATAGATGATATTATAAACTCTTTATTACGATTTATTCCATTTATAGTCGTAATAATCATTGCAATAATTACAAAAGTATAAGTTAAAAGCAATTGACTATTACTTATATCTATTACAGACTTATCCATTATAAACTCTCCCGTCAACAATCTTTATCACTTTATCGCTATATTTATCAGCCATTGATTTAGAATGAGTTACATAAATTATTGTTTTATTTTGATCATTTGCCATATCAACCATAGATTTTATTACAAAATCCTCAGTTAAATCATCCAAGGCAGAAGAAGGCTCATCTAGTAAATAAATATCGCTGTCTAAAAGCATTAGCCTTGCTATAGAGACTCTTTGTTGTTCTCCACCAGATAAGTTTTCAATGTCTTTATCTAATGATTCATCTAAACTTACAGCTTTTAAAGCTTTTTTTAGTTGGTCATCACCTGGTTCATCTTTAGCTTGGAATTTTCTACCTATTAGTAAATTTTCTCTAATGTCACCAGGAAAAGTAACTGGACTTTGAGAGAGCATAGGAACTCTTCTTCTATAGTCAACAGAATTAATATCAGCAATATCTTCGCCATTTAGAGTGATAATTCCAGAATCGGGAGATATTAATTTATTAATAAGTCTAAGCAAAGTAGACTTACCAGACCCACTAGGACCTGTAATACAAGTTATTTTGCCAAGCTCTATTTTTAGATCATCTATGGCAAGTATATCCTTGTACTTAACATTTTCAAAAGTAAACATAAAATCCTCTATTTCTATTAATATTTATGTATAATATTGTATTTTTCAAATATAAAATTTCAATAGATAAATTTGACAAATTATTAAAAATAGATTAGACTAGATAGGTAAGCAATTAAGATTATAAAATAATAGTAAATATTATATTAAAAAAACTTTACAAATCGATAATAAAGTTGTATACTATAAGAGTACCTGCGGATGTGGCTCAGTGGTAGAGCATCGCCTTGCCAAGGCGAGGGTCGCGAGTTCGAATCTCGTCATCCGCTCCAAATCCTTTTTAAGGTTAAAAATGCTAGGTATTTTAATTTTTAGGGCAAACTAAGTAAGTCCAAAGAACTAAGCAAAAGAAGCAGGAGTTTTTTGAGCGTATGCACCTTACCACAGAATAATGATAATTCTGATTTGTAAGGTTTTTTATTGTCCATGTCTTATATCTACTTAGATAATTTTGTACTAATATGTGGCGCCATAGCCAAGTGGTAAGGCAGAGGTCTGCAACACCTTTACCCCCAGTTCAAATCTGGGTGGCGCCTCCAAATTTAGCTCTCATTATTATAATGAGAGTTTTTTTATTGAGGATTTTATGCTGATTATAAGTAATAAGTCAAAAAAAGAATTTAGAGATTTTTTAGATGATAAAAAATTTGAATATATAGAAACAATTGATAATCCTAATCTTGATATTAGAATAGCGGATCACCCTGATTTATCTATATTTATTCTAGATGAAGAAAATGTAGTCATTGATAAGGCAGTAGTTGATTATTATAAAGAAAAAATCTCGGGTGTAAATTTTATTAATGGTGAAAATGTAGAAGCTAAATATCCAAGGGATTCAATTTATAATATATATATGGGATCTGATTATTTTATACATAATGACCAAACTGAAAAAAATATTTTACAATTTATGAATAAAAATATTTATAAGCATTATTTTACAAGGCAAGGTTATTCTAGATGTTCCGTTGTTCCTATGGGAGATAAAATTTTAACTAGTGATTATGGAATTTATAAAACTTTAAAAGATAAAATAGAAGTGGTTTTATTAAGCGAAGAAAATATTCCTTTAGATGGATTTGATAATGGCTTTTTGGGTGGTACTTGTGGATTTTTTGAAAATACTCTAATTTTCAATGGAAATATAGAAAAATTAAATAGTTATGAAACTATAAAAATGGAAGCGAAAAAATCTGGAATAAAGCTTTTGTATCCCAATAACTGTGACTTATTTGATACTGGATCACTTATATTTGTAAAGTAAAAAGTAATTTTATTATTATAGATGATTGATAATAGTTTTCATAATATTTAGTATAGCATAAAATACTGACTTATTTATTCAAATTAACATATTATTTGAAAAATATAAAAATATAAATAACCATTATATTTATTTAGAATAGTAAAATAGTTAAAAAAATATTTTCTACTTTTATGTGTTATAAATTTTAAACAGTGGGTATTTGTTTAGAAAATATAATAATAAAGGAGGAAAATATGGATATTATTATTATCGGTTTTGCACTATTTTCTCTATTCTTTGGAGCAGGAAATTTAATTTTTCCTCCATATCTAGGGAAAACGTTTGGTAGTTGTTGGCTAGTAGCTAGTATAGGTTTTTTGTTAACTGGAGTTGGTCTTGCATCATGTGCTGTAATAGCAATGTCCAAAAAAAGAGGCAATGTTAAGGAGTTTACGAATGTAGCTGGTAATAAATTGGGATTTATTGTAACTTTACTTGTAATTTTAGTTATTGGTCCTCTAGGTGCTATACCAAGAACGGGGGCAACTAGTGGGGAAGTTGTAATTGCATCAGGAATACATATTCCGTACATATTGTTTATTCTGATTTTTTTTGGAATAACTCTTTTACTAAATGTAACTAATAATAAAATAGTGGACATAATAGGTAAATATCTTACACCTGCACTATTAATAGTATTAGCCATTATGATAATTTCAGGCATAATACATCCTATTGGAGAAAAAATCATACCTAATGAAAGTACTTCTGAGGTTTTTTCACAATCTATAACTGAAGGATATAACACTATGGATGCCTTGGCAGCGATAGTTTTTTCTCCTATTATAATTAATGCATTAATTGATAAGGGTTATGAAAACGATTTGCTTAAAAGAACAGGCCAGGTCATAGCCATTGCTGCAATAGGGTTATTGTTAGTATATGTATCTTTGACTTACTTAGGAGCAACAGCATCAGGAATATATCAAGATAAGACCGAAAGGGTCGATTTACTTATTAGTATCACTAATTCGATTTTAGGACCAGTAGGAAAATATATATTAGCTGCAATAATAGCTTTAGCTTGTTTAACAACTTCAGTTGGACTAACAAGCTCTATATCAGAAATATTTGTTGAAATATTTCACAATAAGATCTCATATAAATTGATGGTTACAATAATTATTGTAATATCTGTAATTTTATCATTGATTGGGGTTGATAGGATAGTAACATTTACTTTTCCTATATTAAATTATGCTTATCCTGTAGTCTTAACAATGATAATTTACAATTTGAGGAATAAGCAAGTTGATTATAAATATAGAAAAATAACGTTTGTAGTTGTATCCATTATAGCCATAATACAAACTATAATAAATTATTTAAATATTTTTAATGTTAATACAGATAACTTAACCAAAACCATTTCTTGGTTACCTTTTTATAAATCCGGTTTCCCATGGATTATCCCATTTATAATAGTATTTTTAATAGGAGTGTTAGCGACAAATAAAAAAAGCAAATATAATAAAAATATCAAGACAAATGTACAAGTATAAATAATTAAAAAAATACTCTAGATTATATTTAGAGTATTTTTTTATATAATATAAGACAATGAAAATTAATATATATTTATTATTTTTATAAATATTGGTTTTTTGAAAATTAAATTTTCGATAAAAATAATTAATTATACATAAAAAAATCGTTTTCTATTCAAGTTTATAATCATTTTAATAGTTAATTTATATACAAAAGATTATGATGTAGAAAAATATATATCTAAAAAAACTAATCTTAAGCTAATTTACAATATCAAGCTAATTCATAATAGATTGTTCATATTTTATCATTTGGATTCTTAAAAAAAAATAAAAATAAATTATCATTTTGATTATATAATTATAAAAATGTTTGGAATATTATAAATATTTAGTCGAGTGAAAACGCTTGTATTTTTTGAAAACAGGATGTAAAATTGAATTAAGATAAGTACTTAGTCTTAGTGTAATCGAATACTTATTTCATTATTACATATAAAGCTATTAAATATTTTTAATTGTAATTATTCGGTTTTTGGGAGGTGGATGAATTATAGAAAAAAGATTACATATAGTTTACGGACATTTTGGTTCGGGTAAAAGTGAGTTTTCTATAAATTATGCTCTATATTTAAAAAAGTTTTTTGACAATGTTGCAATTTGTGATTTAGACATTATTAATATGTACTTTAGAGTAAGAGAGAAAACTGATTTTTTAAAAGAAAAGGGTGTAGAGGTTTATTCATCTTCTAGAGGACATCAAGATGTACTAGATGTTCCAGCTTTGGATCCGAGTATTCTAAAAGCTATTCAGAATAAATCGTATCAAAGTATTCTAGATGTTGGAGGAGATCCGAAAGGTGCACTCATTCTTAGAACATATGAGCCATATTTAAAAGATACTGAAAATATTTTTGTGATTAATACTAATAGACCGGAAACTTCAAAAACAGAAGATATTATATCTTATATGAAATTAATTGAATCTATGGGTGGTATTAGGACAAATGTATTAGTAAATACTACGCATATGTTAAAAGATACTACATCTTTAGATATTTTAAAAGGTCATGATATAGTTAGTGAAGTATCTGAAAAACTTAATATTGAGTTTAGATATAACGTTTGCAATATAAATATTGCCAATGTTTTAAAAAATGATCCTAATGTTTCAGATGAAGTAAAAGATAAGCTTTTTCCAATAAACTTATATTTAAGACAAGACTGGATGAGCTAAGGAGGAATTATGAGTGATACTAAAAAAAGAATGGGAAAGGTAGTTATAAACCAAGATATATGCAAAGGATGTGGACTTTGTGTAAGTGTATGTCCAAAACATGTATTAGAACTAGATATGGATACTATAAATGTAAAAGGTTACTCACCATCTTCAGCTGTTAGACCTGATGAATGTATAGCTTGTGGTAATTGTGCAATAACTTGTCCAGACTCAGTTATATCTGTTTATAAATTAGTGTAGGAGGAAAATATGACAAAGGTTTTAATGAAAGGAAACGAAGCTCTAGCTGAAGCGGCTATTAGAGCTGGTTGTAGAAGCTATTTTGGTTATCCTATAACCCCTCAATCAGAAGTTCCAGAATATTTTGCTAGGAAGTTGCCGGATGTAGGAGGAGTTTTTTTACAAGCTGAAAGTGAAATAGCATCAATTTATATGCTATATGGTGCAGCAGCAGCAGGTCATAGAACAATGACATCATCATCAGGACCAGGTATATCTTTGATGCAAGAAGGTATATCATCAGCAGCTGGATCAGATTTACCTATGGTTATAGTAAATATGATGAGGGGTGGTCCAGGACTAGGATCCATTCAACCATCACAAACGGATTATTTCCAAACAACCAGAGGTGGAGGTAATGGAGATTATAGAGTATTAGCTTATGCACCTAGCAATGTTCAAGAACTCGTTGATTACACTATGCTAGCTTTTGAAAAAGCTGATGAATGGAGAATGCCTGCTTTTATCATGTCTGATGGAATGCTTGGACAAATGATGGAACCAGTTGAATTTCCAGAATCCAACAAAGAAGTTTTAAATAGACAAGCAAAAGAGTGGACTACTGATGGTAGAAGAGATGAAAGAGGACACAGAAATGTAATAACTTCATTAGAACTATCAACACCAGAGCTTGAAAAAATAAATAGAAAAAGATATGAAAAATATCAACAAGTCATGGAAAAAGAAGTTATATTTGAAGAAGATGGTGTCAAAGATTGTGAACTATTAATAACAGCATATGGATCTGCAGCTAGGATTGTAAAAACTGCTATACAAATATTAAGAGAAAACGGTTATAAAGTTGGATTAATTAGACCTATATCAGTTTGGCCATTTCCTTACGAAGCTTACAAAGATGTTCCATGTGATGACATATTAGTTGTTGAATTAAATAATGGACAAATGCTTGATGATGTAAAAATTGCAACAGAAGGTAGACAAAATATTTATTTTTATAACAGACTTGGTGGAATGGTACCTACCGCTCAAGAAATTGTTGATAAAGCAATAGAAATATTAGGAGGGAAAAATGACTGAAGTAAAAGAAAAAGTGGTTTATGAAAAATCAACCGCTTTGACAGATGTGCCTCTACATTTTTGTCCGGGTTGTACTCATGGTATTGTACATAAACTTGTAGCTGAATGTTTAGTTGAATTGGGGGTTGATGGAAAAACTGTTGGAGTTGCTCCAGTAGGTTGTGCTGCTCCTTCAACAGCATATTGGAATGTAGATATGACTTTAGCAGATCATGGTAGAGCTCCAGCCCTAGCTACTGGTATAAAAAGAGTAGAACCTGATAAATTTGTTTTTACATATCAAGGAGATGGCGATTTAGCATCTATTGGTACAAATGAAATAGTACAGGCAGCTCATAGAGGAGAAAATATATCTGTTGTTTTTATAAATAATGCTATTTATGGTATGACAGGTGGACAAATGGCACCAACTACATTAGTAGGTCAGGTAACTACAACATCTCCAAAAGGTCGTGATGAAGCATGGTCTGGAAAACCATTAAAAGTTGCAGAAATGCTTGCTACAATAGATGGGGCAAAATTTGTAGAAAGGGTAGCGGTTAACTCACCAGGCAATATAAGAAAAGCAAAGGTGGCTATCAAAAAATGTTTTGAATATCAAATCGAGGGAAAAGGTTTTGGTATAGTTGAAGTTTTATCAACATGCTCCACCAACTGGGGAATGACACCTGTAGATGCCATGAAATGGGTTGATGATAATATGATACCTTATTATCCATTAGGAAGAATAAAGGAGGAATAATATGGAACGACGTATTTTATGTGCAGGCTTTGGTGGCCAAGGTGTTCTAGCTATGGGGCAAATGATAACCTATGCAGGAATGGTAGAAAATTTGGAAGTTTCATGGATGCCATCTTATGGCCCAGAAATGAGAGGAGGTGCTGCGAATTGTTCAGTGGTATTATCAGATAGTCCAGTGGGTGCTCCTAATATAGATGTAGCTACTGATGTTATTGTAATGAACCAACCATCTTTTGATAAATTTAAAGATATAGTTGGAGCAGGCGGCAATTTATTTATTAACTCTTCATTGATAGATACAAAAGGCTATGGAAATGATGAAATTAATATATATAAAGTGCCAGTCTCTTCTAAAGCAAAAGATCTTGGAAATATAAAGATGGCAAATATGGTTATGCTTGGTTCATTTTTACAGGTTACTAATTTATTAAAATTGGAATCCATAATTGAAGCATTTACTAAAGTATTTGGTGATAAAAAGAAACACTTGATACCTGCTAATAAGGAAGCTTTAAATGCTGGTATGCAACTTATATTAGATAATGAAACTGGAGATGAGTGTGCAAATGAAGGATATAGAAAAACTCCAGAAGAATTTGCATATGATGAAGATATAAGATCTGAAATAACATTTGAATACGATGATAATATTTTTGATAGTCCATTAAAAACTGCAGAGTATGCTTTGCAATTTGAACAAAATGCTGTAGATTACTATACTTATTTAAGTAAAAATTTAAATGATAGCTATAGGGGTATATTTGAATCTGTAGCTATGCAAGAAGTAGAGCATGTTGATTATATTAAAGCTTTGCTAGAAAAATTAGAAAATCACGGTGATAATTTAAATCAAGATTTTGAAGCTTACAAAAATATAGCTTTATTTGAAGATGAAAATTATGAAAATGATGAAGACGAAATGACAATATCAGCTTTAAAGAATGCTTTATATATTGAATATAACGAATTAGAATTTTATAAAAAAGCTAGCGAAAAAGTTGATGACAAACAATCAAAAGAACTATATAGCGAATTAGTAAAATGGGAAAATGATCACTATAATCAATTTGATGAACACACAAAATTACATCAAGAGCAATGGTGGGCAGACCAATCATTTTCTAAACTTTAATAAAGGAGAGAGTTATGAATATATTTGAAAGAATGGATGAATACGATTACGAACAACTTATTTTTATGAACGATTCTGAAACTGGCTTAAGAGCTGTAACATGTATTCATAATACAGTGCTAGGTCCAGCTATTGGTGGATGCAGAATATGGACTTATGATAGCGAAGAAGATGCTATAGAAGATGCACTAAGATTAGCACGTGGTATGGCTTATAAAAATGCTGCTTGTGGTATTTGGGCAGGTGGAGCAAAAACTGTAGTTATGGTTGATGAAGATCACCCAAAAACAGAAGCTATGCTTAGATCTTTGGGAAGATATGTAAATGCTATGGGTGGTAGATACATAACAGCAGAAGATGTTGGAACAACAGAAGATGATATGGATAGTATTTATCAAGAAACTGATTATGTTTTAGGAACATCTATGAAACCTGGAACAGGTGGAAACCCTTCACCATCTACAGCACGTGGCGTATATATGTCTATAAAAGCTAGCGCTAAAGAAAAATACGGTGATGATTCATTAAAAGACAAAAAAATCCTAGTACAAGGTTTAGGTAATGTAGGATTGAATGTTGCAAAATATTGTCAAGAAGAAGGTGCTAAAGTATATGGTTGCGATATTAATGAAAAATCAGTGAAAAATGCTGAAGAATGTGGTATCGAAATCGTTGAACCAAATAAAATGTGGGACTGGGAAGGAGACATTTATGCTCCATGTGCACTAGGAGCTACTGTAAATGACGAAACAATTCCTCAAATGAAATTTGATATAATTTGTGGCTCTGCAAATAACCAATTAAAAGAAGAACGTCATGGTCAAGTTTTGAAAGATAAAGGTATATTATATGCTCCAGACTTTATAGTTAACGCTGGTGGAGTTGTTCATTGCCACGATGAATTATATGGTGGATTTGATAGAGAAAGAGCTAATAAAAAAATCGATAAAATTGGTGATGAAATAGCAAAAGTATTTGAAATTTCTAAAAAAGAAGATATTCCTACAAATGTAGCAGCAAATAGATTAGCTGAAGATAGAATTAAAAGCGTAGAAAAAACAAAAGGAATATTTAACCTAAATCCAAGCTCATCATTAAATAAATAAGTTTAGAATCATTTGATGAAAAATAATTATAAGTGATAAAAGTGAAACTAATTGTAGTAGCTGTTTATTTCATAGGCATACTTACAATAGTTTCACTTTTTAATTAAAAAAATCAGGTGCTTATCACTTTTGTATTCTAAAATTTTTATCAAGTTTTATATTATATGTTATAATAAACTAAAAAGTTAGGAGATAGCAATGAATATAGTAAAGCCCTCAACAATTGCAGGTGTAATGGAGTTACTTCCAGAAGAACAAGCAGTTTTTGATAGGATGAAAAATACAATAGAAGAAACATTTAAAGATTATAACTTTTTAGCAATAGATACTCCTGTAATAGAAAAAAACGAAATTCTTTTTGCTAAAGGTGGTGGAGAAACTGAAAAGCAAATTTTTGAAATAGCAAGTGAATCAAAAGATATGAGCTTGCGTTTTGATCTAACAGTGCCTCTTGCTCGTTATGTTTCAGAACACTTTTCTGAATTAAATTTTCCTTTTAAACGCTATCAAATAGGAAAGGTGTACAGAGGTGAACGTAATCAAAAAGGCAGATATAAGGAGTTTTACCAAGCTGATATTGATATAATAGGCAATAATGAACTATCCATATATAATGATGCCATACTTGCACGCGTGATTTTTGAAGCTTTTAATAGAATCGATTTTCCAAATATTACTTTTCATATAAATAACAGAAAATTATTAAATGGATTTTTTGAATCCTTAGAAATAGAGGATAGTACAGAAGTTTTAAGAACAATTGATAAAAAAGATAAGATAGGTATTGAAAAGACAAAAGCACTCCTTGATGAGATCATAGGAACTAAAAGTGCAAAAAGGACATTGGAATTTATAGACTTAGATAAAAATAATTCTGAAATTCTAAACGATTTAGAAAAGTTATCTGATAATGAGCTATTTTTAGAAGGACTAGATGAATTAAAAACCGTATATGAATATATGCTCAAATTTGGCATAGATGATAAAAATATTAATATAGATCTTTCCATAACCAGAGGCTTAGATTATTATACATCTACAGTTTATGAAACTTTCATAGATGGATATGAAGCAATAGGTTCGGTTTGTTCAGGCGGCAGATATGAAAATTTGGCAAGTAATTTCAGCAAGCAAAAACTTCCTGGAGTAGGAATGTCCATAGGTTTAACTCGTTTATTTTATCAACTTATAGAGCTAGGATTAATTGAAGATAAAAAACAAAGCCAAACAAATTATTTAATTTTACCAATGGAAGAAAAATTAAATTTCTATGCGATAGATGTTTTAAATAAATTGAAAGCACAAGATAAAAAAGCTGATATATACTTAGAAAAAGGCAAATTTAAAAAGAAAATAAATTATGCAGATAAAATTAATGCCAAATATGTAGTGATAATTGGAGAAGAAGAAGCCTCTAAAAATGAAGTATCTATTAAAAATATGCAAACTGGTGAACAAGTTAATAAAAGCATAGAAAATTTAGATTAAAAGAATTGATTTTATTTATAATTCCTGTTATATTATAAATAGATAACATATTATCAAAATATTTTGGAGGTACATATGAGCAAATTAACTGAAACAGTACAAACTGGAGATTGGTCAAGCGAAAAACACGTTCCAGAAATTGATTTTGAAAGTGTTGAAAATGGCAAAGTAAGAATAAGAGCTGCAGTAGGAACAGAAATTGAACACCCAAATACTTTAGAACATCATATTGCATGGATAAAAGTATTTTTTAAAGCAGAAGATGCTCAATTCCCTGTAGAAATAGCTTCATCTGAATTTACAGCTCATGGAGAAGATGATTTATTTACAATCCCATGTGCAACAGGATACATTAAAGCAGGTAAAAAGGGTACAATTTACGCTTTAAGTTATTGTAATATTCATGGATTATGGGAAAATTCTGCTGAATTAAACTAAGATAATAATAAAAAAATTAGACATGACTATTCTGTATGTCTAATTTTTTTTAAAAATTTAGATAATTGGAAATCGTTTTTATTACTAGTGATAAAATGTTATCTTAAATATTTTAAATAAACAACTATATAAAAAATCTTTAATTAAGAAAGTTTTTTAAAACTTAATAATATGGAAAATTAGTATGAGATAAGGAATATTATTTAACAAAAAATTAACTTTTATTAAATAATAAATGAATAATATTGTTAAAATAGATTCATTATATATAAAACCCGATTATAAATTTGATTAAAATTTTGACAAAGCTGTCGAATGGGTATATTATATATATGAAAGTTAAATAAATAACAAATTTGAAAGGAGTTTGTATGGATTTTACTATTGATAGTACCCACAAAATGCTAAGAGATATGTATAAAGACTTTGCTGTTCGTGAAGTTGAACCTTTAGCAGCAATTATTGACGAAGAAGAAAGACCACCTTATGAAAACATTCCCAAATTAAAAGAAGCGGGATTTTTTGGAATACCTATTCCTAAAGAATATGGTGGAGAAGGTGGAGACTATTTAGGTTACATAATGGCTATAGAAGAGTTGTCCAAGGCTTGTGCTTCTACTGGAGTTATTATTTCAGGACATACATCACTTTGTGCTTGGCCAATTGAAAAATATGGTACTGAAGAACAAAAGCAAAAATATCTAACTAAACTTGCAACAGGTGAACATATTGGTGCATTTGCATTGACAGAACCTATGGCTGGTACAGATGCTTCAATGCAACAAACAACAGCTACCTTAACAGATGATGGAAAACATTATATTTTAAACGGTTCAAAAATATTCATCACAAATGCCACATTAGCTGATACGTTTGTCATAATTGCTATGACTGATAAAACAAAAGGTAATCGTGGAATATCTGCTTTCATAGTAGAAAAAGATACTCCTGGATTTACTGTAGGATTACCTGAGAAAAAACTTGGTATTCATGGATCTCTTACATGCGAATTGATATTTGAAGATTGTAAAATCCCTTCTGAAAATTTACTTGGTAAAGAAGGCAAAGGATTTAAAGTTGCTATGTCAACTCTAGATGGTGGACGTATAGGAATTGCAGCTCAAGCTTTAGGTATAGCTGAAGGTGCTCTTGAAAAAACAATTGACTATGTAAAAGAAAGAGAACAATTTGGTAGAAGTCTATCAAAATTCCAAAATACCCAATTCCAATTAGCAAATCTTGCTAACGAAATTGAAGCTGCCAGACTTTTAGTTTACAAAGCTGCATGCGATAAAGATAATGGAAATCCATATACAGTATCTGCTGCTCATGCAAAATTATTTGCTGCTGAATGCGCAATGAATGTTACTACAAAGTGTGTTCAATTATATGGTGGATATGGTTACACAAGAGATTATCCTGTTGAACGTATGATGCGTGATGCAAAAATCACAGAAATCTATGAAGGAACATCAGAAGTTCAAAGAATGGTAATTTCAGGAAACTTATTAGCATAGGAGTTTAGTGTGAATATAGTAGTATTAGTAAAACAAGTTCCAGACACAAACGAAGTAAAAATAGACCCAGAAACAGGAAGAATAATGAGAGAAGGTCTTCCTTCAATCATAAATCCAGATGATAAAGCAGGTATAGAAGAAGCATTAAAGATTAAAGATGAAAATGGAGCTCATGTAACAGTATTATCAATGGGACCTCCACAAGCAGCAGAAGCGCTTAAAGAAGCATATGCAATGGGATGTGATGAAGTTATCCTATTAACAGATAGAGCTTTTGGTGGAGCTGACACATGGGCAACCTCAACAGCTATAGCTGCAGCAATTAACAATTTAGATTATGATTTGATTATTGCAGGTAGACAAGCTATTGATGGAGATACAGCTCAAGTAGGTCCACAAACTGCTGAACACTTGGCAATACCATCAATTTCATATGTAGAAGATATTAAAGAAGTAAATGGATCTAACATTACAGTTCAAAGACAATATGAAGATAGATATCAAATATTAAAGGCAAAATTCCCAGTGTTAATAACTACTTTAGGAGAAATGAATAGTCCAAGATATATGAGAGTATCAAGAATATATGATATAAATAAAGAAGATTTAGTTAAAGTTTGGACTGTTGAAGACATAGAAGTAGATAAATCAAATATAGGACTAGCTGGTTCTCCTACTAGAGTAAAAGCTTCATTTACTAAAGGAGCTAAACAAGCAGGAAAAGTATTTGATGTTGATTCAGAAGAAGGCGCTAATATCATAATTGATAAATTAGCCGAAGAGTTTTTGATTTAAGGAGTTTTTAATGAACGAATATAAAAATGTATTAGTGGTTTGCGAACAAAGAGATGGCAATCTACAAAGCGTGTCATTAGAACTAATCGGTAAAGCGCGCGAATTAGCAGATGAATTAAAAGAGGAAGTAATCGCAGTAATAGCAGGCAAAAAAGTTTCAGATTTAACTCAAGAATTAATTTCATATGGTGCTGATAAAGTTTACTATGTAGAAGATGATAAACTTGATAAATATATTACAGAACCTTATGTAAAAGTAATGACAACAATTATAAATGATTTAAAACCACAAATTGTTTTATTTGGTGCCACATCAATTGGTCGTGATCTTGCACCTAGAGTATCTTCTAGAATTGGCTGCGGTCTTACAGCAGATTGTACAAAATTAGAGATAGATGAAGAAGTTGGTTTATTAAATATGACACGTCCAACTTTTGGTGGAAACTTACTAGCAACCATCCAATCACCAGAAGCTCGCCCACAAATGTCAACAGTAAGGCCTGGGGTAATGCCAAAACAAGATGAAGATAAAAATAGAACTGGCGAAGTAAACAAATACGATATAGATATAGAAGATAAAGATATAAATATAGAAGTTATTGAAGAAAAACTTGCTGACAAGAAGAAAATTAAAATCGAAGATGCCCAAGTACTTGTTTCAGTAGGTCGTGGAATTGGTTCTGCTGATAATATGAAACTTGCTTATGATTTAGCAGAAGTATTGGAAGGCGAAGTATCTTCTTCAAGAGCAGTTGTAGATGCAGGTTGGGTTGAAAAAGATCGTCAAGTTGGACAAACAGGAAAAACTGTAAGACCAAACTTATACATAGCTTTAGGTATTTCTGGAGCTATCCAACACTTAGCTGGTATGGAAGAATCCGATTTGATTATAGCTGTTAATAAAAATCCAGATGCCAATATATTCAACGTAGCAGATGTTGGTATAGTTGGTGATATTAATGAAGTTGTACCAGAACTAATTAAAAAAATAAAAGTAGCAAAAGCAAGTAATTAAAAAATTACCTTATAAATCTATTAGTATTATTTTTACTATATAAAATTAGATGTAAAGTTAACGGAGGTCACTATGGGCTATAATACTATTAAATATGAAACAAATGAAAATATTGGAAAGTTAACTATAAATAGACCAGATGCCTTAAACGCACTTAATTCAGAAGTTTTAGATGAGTTAGACAATCTCTTAAATGAAATTAAAAATGATAAAGATTTAAGGGTATTAATCATAACAGGCGAAGGTAGAAGTTTTGTAGCTGGCGCAGACATTAAAGAAATGAGCGTGCTAAGTCCAATAGAAGCTAACAAATTTGGTAAAAAAGGTATTGGAGTTTTTAGAAAAATAGAAACCTTGCCTATCCCTGTAATTGCCGCAGTTAATGGATTTGCCTTAGGTGGTGGATGCGAGCTAGCTATGGCTTGTGATATTAGAATTGCAAGTGAAAAAGCATTATTTGGACAACCAGAAGTTGGTCTTGGAATCATGCCAGGATTTGGAGGAACTCAAAGACTTCAAAGATTAGTTGGTCAAGGTTGGGCTAAGTATTTAATTCTTTCAGCTGAAAATATAAAAGCTGAAAAAGCATTAGAAATTGGTTTG
This sequence comes from Anaerococcus octavius, assembly GCF_900445265.1. Lineage (GTDB taxonomy): Bacteria > Bacillota > Clostridia > Tissierellales > Peptoniphilaceae > Anaerococcus > Anaerococcus octavius. Next base: position 1,154,842 of record NZ_UFTA01000002.1, on the reverse strand, counting down.
GTTCAAGATGTAGTTGAAAAAGAAAGACTAGAAGAAAGAGTTAATGAATTAGCTAAAAGTATAGCTAAACAAGCTCCAATAGCTGTAAAATTAGCAAAAGAAGCTATAAATACTGGCGGACAAACTGATATAGACTCTGCTTTAAGAATAGAAGAGTTAGCTTTTGGAATGACATTCTCAACTGAAGATATGAAAACAGGAACTGAAGCTTTTGTAAATAAACAAAAAGCAGAATTCGAGAATAAATAAGGAGAATAGTATGAAAATTGGTGTTATTGGTGCAGGTACAATGGGTGCTGGAATTGCTGAAGTAGCAAGCAAAAAATACGAAGTAGTAGTTAGAGATATAAAAGATGAATTTGTTGAAAGAGGAAAATCCATTATAACAAAATCATTTGAAAAATCTGTAGCTAAAGAAAGAATTACAGAAGATCAAAAAGATGAATACCTAGGAAGACTTACATTTACTACAGATGTAAATGAATTAAAAGATTGCGATCTAATTGTTGAAGCAGCAAGCGAAAATCCAGAAATAAAAAAATCTATTTTTAAAGAATTAGACGAGATTTGTAAAGAAGATACAATACTTGCTTCAAATACATCATCAATTTCTATTACAGAAATTGCAGCAGCTACAAAAAGACCTGATAAAGTAATAGGTATGCACTTCTTTAATCCGGCTACAATAATGAAACTAGTAGAAATTATTAAAGGTATTACAACTAGTGATGAAACAGTAGAAAAAGTCAAAAAAATTGCTGAAGAAATGGGAAAAACAGGAGTTGAAGTAAATGAAGCTCCAGGATTTGTAGTAAATAGAATATTAGTTCCAATGATAAGCGAAGGTATTTATGCGCTTCAAGAAGGATTATCAACACCAGAAGGAATTGATACTGCAATGAAATTAGGAGCAAACCATCCAATGGGACCACTAGAATTAGCTGATCTTATAGGTCTTGATATAGTTTTAAATATCATGGACTACTTAAAAGATACAATAGGTTCTGATAAATATGCAGCTCCAGTATTATTAAGACAAAAAGTAGCAGCGGGCGAATTAGGTAGAAAAACTGGTAAAGGATTTTACGATTACAGTAAATAATTTATCATACAGAAGTTAGTGAATAATTTTCATATATAAGGAATTTAAAAGGAGATATAATAATGACTAGAAAAGTAGTTATAGCAAGTGCGGTAAGAACTCCAGTAGGATCAAATGGTGGAGCATTAAAATCATTGACAGCTGTTGACTTAGGTGAAATTGTAGCAAAAGAAGCAATTAAAAGAGCTGGTATAAAACCAGAAGATATAGATGAAACAGTATTAGGATGCGTTCTTCAAGCGGGTCAAGGACAAAACGTTGCTCGTCAAATATCAATAAATTCAGGGATTCCAAAAGAAAAACCAGCTATGACTTTAAATATTCTTTGTGGATCAGGTCTAAGATCAGTATCATTAGCAGCTCAAATGATTATGGCAGGAGATGACGAAGTAGTGCTTGCAGGTGGTACAGAATCAATGTCAAATGCACCTTATCTAATTCAAGATGCTAGATGGGGAGCAAAAATGGGCGATAAAAAATTAGTTGATGATATGATGAGAGACGGTCTTACAGATGCTTTTGAAGGTTATCCAATGGGTATGACAGCTGAAAATATCGTCGAAAAATATGGTCTAACACGTCAAGAACAAGATGAACTTGCAGCAGAAAGCCAAAATAGAGCTGAAAAAGCTAGAAAAGAAGGTAGATTTAAAGACGAAATCGTACCAGTAGAAATTAAAGATAGAAAAGGCAATGTTACAGTAGTTGAAGATGATGAATATATTAAAGAAGGCGTAACGGTTGAAGGTATTTCAAAACTTAAACCAGCATTTAAAAGAGACGGTGGTTCTGTTACAGCAGCTAACTCATCTGGAATCAACGATGGAGCTGCAGCTTTAATTCTTATGAGTGAAGAAAAAGCTAAAGAATTAGGTGTAACCCCACTTGCAACAATTGTATCTTATGCCACAGAAGGTGTAGATCCTGCAATAATGGGTACAGGTCCAATCCCAACAGTAAGAAAAGCATTAGAAAAAGCTAATTTAACTTTAGATGATATGGAATTAATCGAAGCTAACGAAGCCTTTGCAGCTCAAGCTTTATCAGTTATCAAAGAACTAGGACTTAATACAGATATAGTAAATGTTAATGGAGGAGCTATTGCACTTGGTCACCCAATAGGAGCAAGTGGAGCAAGAATTTTAACAACATTATTATATGAAATGCAAAAAAGAGATGCTAAAAAAGGTCTTGCCACATTATGTATAGGTGGTGGAATGGGTACAGCTGTTATAGTTGAAAGATAAATTTCCAACTTTTGTACTAAAAAAATAATCACATTATCTCCCAAATAATTAGATTTACTTGGGAGATTTTTGATTACTTAAAATAAAACGCAGTATTATTATTTTTTATTATCCAGTATTAATTAAGTAGATATATATCAATGCTGGTGATATAATAATAAAAGAAAACGATTTTTTAAGGTGGAAAGAGAGGGCTTTATGGATTTTAGTCAACAATATAATGAAAAGTTAATTACAGCTAAAGAGGCTGCAAATTTAGTAAAAGATGGAGATTGGATAGATATTGGATGGGGAGCATTAACAGCCAAAGCTTTTGATCAAGCTTTAGCAAAAAGAGTTGATGAACTACATGATGTTAAAGTTAGAGGAGGAGTAGTACCTTATGAATTAGATATTTCCAAAGCGGATTCTACTGGTGAACATTTTGTTTATCACTCATTTCACTCTTCAGGCACTGAAAGAGGACTTATAAATAACAATAAATATGGGGCTTATTTTATCCCTGTAAAATACAGTGAAATTGGAAGATATTTTAATGAAAATCTTGATAAAGCTAGTATATCAGTAATCCAAGTTTCACCAATGGACAAAAATGGTAATTTTAACTTTGGTCTATCAGCTAGTCATGCTTGGGCAACTTTTAAGAATGCTGATAAAGTAATATTAGAAGTAAACGAAAATGTTCCGGTAGCTCTTGGTGGTTACTTAAATTACATAAATATCAAAGATGTAGATTACATTTACGAAGCAAATGAAGAAATGTTAACTTTAGGCAAAGCTAATTATGGCGAAGTAGAGTTAAAAGTTGCTGAATATGTAGTGGATTTGCTTAAAGATGGTGATTGTTTACAAATTGGTATAGGTGCTCTGCCAAATGCAATAGGATCTGAGATTGCAAAATCAGATTTAAAAGACCTTGGTATTCATACAGAAATGTATGTGGATGCTTTTGTTGAAATGGCAAAAGCAGGTAAAATCACTGGCATGAAAAAAAATCGTGATATAGGTCGTCAAACTTATGCCTTTGCAGCAGGTAGCCAAGAGCTATATGACTATGTAGACCATAACGAAGACCTCATGGCTGTTCCTGTAAATTATGCAAATGATGTAGATATAATAGCATCACTTGATAATTTTGTATCAATAAATACAGCTATGCAAGTTGACCTTTGGGGACAAATTTCATCCGAGACTGTAGGTACTAGACATATCTCTGGTGCTGGTGGGGCTTTAGATTTCATCTTAGGAGCTTATAGATCAAAAGGAGGACGTTCAATAGTAGCCTTAAAATCATCTAGAGTAGATAAGAATGGAAATAGAACTTCAAATATAGTACCAACATTTAAGGCAGGCACTCAAGCTACAGCAGTGAGAAGTAATACTCATTATATTGCAACAGAACAAGGCATAAGAAACTTTAAAGGTCTATCTACTTGGCAAGCAGCTGAAGCATTAATAGATTTAGCTCATCCTGACAATAGAGATGAATTAATAAAACAAGCTGATGATTTAGGTATTTGGAGAAAATCAAATAAATAATTTAATAAAAAAACTATTAGAAGCTATTTATAGTTAGATTAGTGATCTTTTTCTATAGATTAGCTTCTATTTTTTTAAAAAAATAAATCTGTATATTATTTATTATAGCTAAAACTACTCTAATGAAGATATTTGTTCCTGTATTTCATTTGGAGATTTTTTATCATCAATTACACTAAAAGATGTAGTTGCTTTAGCGGCTAGATTGTGACTTTCATCGTAAACTTCACAATCCATCACTATAATGCTCTTGCCTCTTTTTATGACGTTAGCGTTGGCATATACATATGCATTTTTTTCAACCATAATAGGTCTTAAATAATATATACTCATGTTATTTGTTGTTACACTACAGTTTTCATAGCTTGCTAAATAGCCGCTTACAGTATCTATTATTGTTGCTGTTACTCCTCCGTGGAGGCTTTGAATACCATTAGCAAATTGATCTTCTAAAGGCATTTTAACCTTAGCATAATCTTGATTTAATTCTAAAAAATCTATGTTTAATAGTTTGTTAAATGTCATATTGACTCCTTAATATTATAAATTATTATAATAGAAAGCATATTAAATATATTATGATTGTATTAGCATACACCCAATAACTAAGACTTCAATATTTTCGCTTAGACTGTTTAACCATCAATATTAAAAAAATAATATCATAATTAATGAATTTTGGAAATTTTCGTATCTCTTATAGTTTTTAAATTACTAGAAAGTTCATAAATGGTATTTACATCATTATACAAAGATGGGGTGTTGATTTTTATATAATGACATAAGTCCATCATCCAAACAAGGACATATTTATTTAGATAAAAGCCTTGTATGCCATTTGCGATTATAGATCTTCTACCATTAATAACTATATCATTCCTTATATTTTTAAAATAATTTGTCCAATAAATATTTGCTTTATTGTTTATAATTAATCCTTCAATTAGACTCTTTAATGCCAATACATATATTTCATCCATAGGATTTATATAAAAATCTATAGTATCATCAGAATTTAAAATTATATCTTCCTTGGGAATTACATCTTTATATGCTTTAAAATACTTTTCTTTATTAAATCCTTCGAAATAATTCGGATATATGGCATAAGGGAAATTAGAATTTTCGATAGTTTTTTTCAAAAATTCTAATTCGTAGTTTCCGTTATCAAAGCAAGCTATAAATATAGGAGATAAGGTTACAAGTAATTTTAATCTAGTATTTTTTTTATCATTAGGAAAAGAATATTTTATAAAATTTTTATTTTTATTAATCTCAATCATTATTTTTGAATAACATCAAAAAACTTTGCGTCATTTGCTTTTGCTAAGTCTTCTGCTTTTATTTTTATGCTGTGACCTACTTTACCTGCTGATACTTTTATATAATCATGTTCTTTGGAACTTTCGTCAATAACTACATCGTAATTTTTTTTCATAGCAAGGCTAGTTGTAGCACCTCTTTCATATCCTACTTTGGATTTTAAATCTTTAAGTGGCAACATTTCTAAAGATTTTACTCCTACACATCTACTAGCCTTCTTAAAGTCAATATTTTCTGCACCTGGTATTACAAAAATATAAATATCCTTGGTATTTGAGATAGTAGCCAATGTTTTATAAACTACACTTATATCCTGGTGGGTTTCTTCGGTTAAATCAACTGTAGATTTAAATTCACCCTCAAAGCCATAATCTATATGTTCATATTCTATATTTAATTTATCTAAAGCTCTCATTGCATTTGTTTTAATTTCTTTTTTCATAAAAAAATCACTTCCTTTTTAATATTATACTCTATCATTTACCCTTTAATGGGTATAAATTTTTAGAGAATGGAGTTGTTTATGAAAGAAAATATTGTAATCACATATATTTACCACTCTTGTTATACTGTGGAAACTGGGGATTTATTTATCATTTTTGATTATTATAAGGGTATTTTAAATATTCCGGAAGATAAGCAAGTTGTATTTTTTGCTAGTCATGGTCACAGTGACCACTACACTTCTGAAATTTTAAAAGTACCAGATATGGAAAATAAAACTTATATTCTAAGCTCGGATATTGTGAAGCTTCCGTCAAATGAGAACATTATTTATATAAGAGATGATAAGATCTCTATGGATCAGCTGAAAAGTTTATACAATTCTAAAAATGTAAATTTTATTAGTGAAAATCATACTTATAATATTAAGCTAAATAATGGTAAAATTTTAAAAGTAAAAACTTTTGGATCAACAGATAAGGGAGTTTCTATATTGTTGTATTTAGATGGTATGACAATTTTCCATACAGGTGATCTTAATTTTTGGGCATGGCCTTATTATGATGATAAAAAAATGCAAGTAGAATACGATGATTTTATGGCAGAAATAGAAAAAATTAAGAAAGAAGAAGTTGATATAGCTTTTTTTCCAGTTGATCCAAGGCTAAATGAAAACTATTATAAGGGCGGGGATATTTTTATAAAAGAAGTACGTCCACAAATATTTTTCCCTTTGCATTTTGCAGACAATGTAAAGATTACAAGCAAGTTTAAAAAAAACTTTAGTTACGATTTTACAGACGTAAGAGAAATATTTGAGACTAACCAAAGAATACTTATAGACATTAATGATTAAATCAAATATGATATATAAGTCTAAGTAAATAAAGTTAGGAGTTTTATGGAAAAAATAGCAATTTTAACAGATACGGCATCTGATATAGATATAGAATTAGCGGAAAGTTTGGGTATATATTTACTTTCCTTATATGTAAATCTAGATAGCAAGTATTTTAAGGATAGAAAAGAAATTAGCCCAGAAAAATTTTATGATTGGGTAATAGAAAATAACAAATTGCCAAAGACGAGCGCAGCTTCTCCTATGGATCTTACAGAAATTTTAGAGCAAATAAAAGATGATGGCTATGAAAAAGTAATTATAGTTAGTTTAGGATCAAAATTCTCATCAACTTATAATTTATTTAATATGATAAAAATAGATGGATTGCAATCTTTCGTATTTGATACGTCAAATCTAACCTTGTCTGAAGGAGTTTTTGCCATATATGCAAAAGAACTTGTAGACGAAGGATATAGTTTTGAGCAAATTATTGATAAATTAGAAGAAAAAAAGAGAGATTCTAAAGTCTTTTTTACACTTAAAAACTTTAGATACATAGTAGAGGGTGGTAGAGTTCCAAGAACTTTTGGAAAGATAGGTAATGCTCTATCAGTAAAACCAATTATCAGCATAAATCCAGAAGAATGTAGTTTTAAACTTTTAAAAATTACTAGAGGCGAAAAAAAACTTTTAAATGAATTTAAAAAAATAGCGTTAAATGAGCTAGAAAATGTAAAAGATTATTACTTTTATATAGGACACGGTGGCTATGAAGAAAGTTTAGAAAAACTTGAAGAAACTTTTAAAGATATAATAGTAAATGCTAGAAAATATTATCCTATACAAATATCTCCAACTCTTGGTGCGAATACAGGTCCAGGATTGTTTGGCTTTGGCTTATTTAAATTAGATTGATTAAAGTTTAAAAAATATTTGACAAATATATATTTGGCTAGTATTATATAGAGCATAGACAACAAAGAAGTACCCAGATACTCACCTGCCGATTGATATTTGTAGGTTAATAATTTTTAAGATTATTTAAAAATTCAAACGGGTACTTTGTGCCCGCTTTTTTTATGTAATTATACATTGGAGGTATAACTATAAAAGATTTAAGAATAAATGATGAAATTAGAGCTGCCCAAGTAAGATTGATCGATGAAAATGGTAACCAAGTTGGTATAACAAGTTTAAGAGATGCACAAAATCGTGCTGATGACGCAAAATTAGACTTGGTATTAATGAGTCCAAAGGCAAAACCACCTGTTACTAGAATCATGGATTATGGAAAGTTTAAATACGATCAAGAAAAAAAGGAAAAAGAAAATAAGAAAAAACAAAAGAACGCTCAACTAAAAGAGACAAGATTTTCCTTAAAAATTGAGGACAATGATTTACAAACTAAAGCAAATCAAGCCAAAAAATTCTTAAACAACGGGGATAAAGTAAAAGTTTCTATAAGATTTAGAGGACGTGAGCTAGGTCGTAAAGAACCGGGTTATGAATTGATGGATAAATTTAAGGGCATGCTTGGCGATGGAGTAGAAGTCTACAAAAAACCAAAAATGGAGGGTAGATCCCTAGTAATGTTTCTAGAACCAAAAGGAGAAGAAAATGGCAAATAAAAATAAAACAAGAAGAGCTGCTGCAAAAAGATTTAAAGTAACAGGCAGCGGAAAAGTTACAAGAAGAAAAGCATACAAAGGTCACTTAACAGCTAAAAAATCACCAGCTAGAAAAAGAAAACTTAGAAAAGGAACAGTAGTTTCTAAAGCTGATGAAAGAAATGTTAAAAATTTATTAGGAATGTAATTAGGAGGCAGTATAAAAATGGCAAGAGTAAAAAGAGCAACAAACGCTAAGAAAAAACATAAAAAAATATTAAGACAAGCTAAAGGTTACTATGGTTCAAAAAGCCTTCTATACAGAACAGCTAACCAAGCTGTAATGAAATCATTAAACTATGCTTACATTGGACGTAAACATAGAAAAAGAGATTTCAGAAAATTATGGATTGCTAGAATCAATGCTGCAGCAAGACTTAACGGAACAACATACTCACAATTAATGGGCAAGCTTAAGAAGGCAAACATTGATATTAACAGAAAAATGCTTGCAGAAATTGCTGTAGAAAATCCAGCTGAATTTACAAAAATTGTTGAATTAGCTAACCAAAACGCTTAATGGTAATAAATTCTACATCCAATCAAAAATTTAAATATATATCAAAACTTAAAAATAAAAAGTATAGGGATATAGAAGATAAATTTATTATAGAATCTAAGAAATTAGTAGAAGAGGCTATCTCTTCTGCTGATGTAGATTTTATTTTTTTATCTGAAAGTAATAAAGACTATCAAACAAGCCTATATAAAGTAATCTTTGATGATAAACTTTTTAAAAAACTATCCAGCTTAAAATCTCCAGATGGATTTGCAGCAGTAGTTAAAAAGAAAAAAGAAAATGATATTTCATCAAATAGAGTTTTACTTCTGGATGGTTTAAATGATCCAGGTAATATGGGAACTATTATCCGTTCTGCAGAAGCCTTTGGTTTTAATGATATATTACTTGCTCCAAATACAGTTGATATATATAATGAAAAAACTTTAAGAGCCTCAATGGGCTCCATTTTTAGATTAAATATAAAACAAACAAGTTATGATGATATAGCTTTGTTAAAAAAATCTTACAAATTGGTAGCAGCCGACATGAGTGGGTATGATATTAATACATGTAAGATTGATGAGGATATTATCCTAGTTATAGGAAATGAAGCAAATGGCTTGTCAGATAAAGTAAAATCTATGACAGATATATTTGTAAAAATACCTATGAAAGGGAAAATTGAGTCTTTAAATGCAGCTATAGCAGCTAGCATTTTGATGAATATTCTTAGCTTATGATTCGGAAAAAACTTTAGTTATTCTTTACCAGCAAGAGGGGATGATGGAAGCTCTCAAAGTTACGGCTAAATATATTCACCGATGAAGTTTGATATGAAATTAGTAATTGATACGATTTGCTGCGTTATAAGCTTTTAAGTGGGTTAATATTAACCAATTAAGGTGGTACCGCAGTTAGATTCTGTCCTTTTATAGGGCAGAATTTTTTATTGCAAAATTTGAAAGGAAAAATAATGGAAGAAAATTTAAAGCAAAGTTTAAGCAAGGCTCAAAATGAGATTGAAGCTGCAGACAGCCTGGAAGTCTTAGAAAAAATAAGAGTATCCTATCTTGGTAAAAAAGGTATTATAACTGATCTTAAGAAAAATATTTCCAAATTACCAAATGAAGAAAAACCAATGGCTGGAAAATTGATAAATGAAACAAGTACTAAAATAGAAAATGCTCTTTTAGAAAAATCTGAAATACTAAAAGAAGAATTATTAAAAGAAAAAGTAGAAGAAGAAACTATTGATGTTACTGCTCATTTTGAAAGACATGATAGTGGGCATCTGGCTTTAATAAATCAAACCCTAGAAGAGCTTGAAAGTATTTTCCAAAATATGGGATTTGATGTTGTAGAAGGACCAGAAATAGATACTGTAAAAAATGTATTTGATGATTTAAATTCTCCAGCAGATCATCCTGCAAGGTCAACTAGCGATACTTTTTATATAACAGATGATACATTACTTCGTCCTCATACTTCATCTATGCAAATACGTGTAATGAATGAGGGGAAATTACCAATAAAAATGGTATCAGCAGGTCGTGTATTTAGAAATGATGAGGTGGATGCTACCCACTCACCAATGTTCCACCAATTAGAATGCTTAGTTGTAGATGAGAATGTATCTATGGCAAATCTAAAGGCAACGCTCGAAACATTTATCAAAGAAATGTTTGGAGATGATATGGAACTTAGATACCGTCCACACCACTTCCCATTTACAGAACCATCTTTAGAAGTAGATGCAACTTGTCCAGTTTGCCGTGGTGAAGGTTGTCCAGCTTGTGGAAATACTGGTTGGTCAATGGAACTCTTAGGTGGCGGAATGGTACATCCAAATGTACTAGAAGCTTGTGGAATCGATAGCGAAAAATATACTGGATTTGCTTTTGGCCTTGGAGTTGATAGGATAGCCATGGTTAAATATGGCTTAGATGATATCAGATTACTTTATGACAATGACAAAAGATTTTTGGAACAATTTTAGGAGAAATAATGTTAGTACCTTTAGTTTGGCAAGATAATTACGTAAAGATAGATAAAGATTTAAAAACTATTACAGATAGACTTTCAGAAACTGGTTCCCATGTTGAAGAAGTGACAATTACAACCAGTGCACTAGAAAGTGTAGTTGTAGGTCATGTTCTAGAACAAGAAAAGCATCCAGACGCTGACAGGCTAAAAGTTTTAAAAATAGATATAGGACGCGAAAAACCTGCAACAATTATAACTGCAGCAAAAAATACAAAAAAAGGTGATTACTTATTTGTAATTACAAGTGGAACAACCATGGACAATGGTGACTATATAGGAGACCACGACTTTTTTGGTATCAATTCCGAAGGAATGCTTACATCATACGCAGAGCTAGGCTATCCTGATAATGTAATCCCAAAAGAATTTAGAGATGGAGTTATTATTTTAAATGAAGAATACAAAGCAGGAACTCCTGTTAGTGAAGTTTTAAAATCAAATGCTCCTGTTATAGAATATGAAATTACACCAAATAGACCAGATTGTCTATCAATCATTGGTATGGCAAGAGAAACGGCTGCAAGTTTTGGTGAAAAAATAACTATGCCATCAATAGATTTTAAAGAAAGTAATGAAGACATAAGTGATTACTTTAATGGTGTTAGTATTGAAAGTGATAAATGTGATAAATTTACAGCTAGACTAGTAAGAAATGTCACTATAGGCAAGTCACCTCAATGGCTACAAAATTATTTGATTTTAGCGGGTATGCGTCCAATAAATAATATTGTAGATATAACAAATTTTGTAATGCTTGAAACAGGTCAACCACTCCATGCTTATGACTTAGATAAATTAACTGACAAAAAACTTATAGTTAGAAATGCAAAAGATGGAGAAGTTTTAAAAACTCTTGATGGAGAAGAAAGAAAACTTGATCCTTCAATGCTTGTAATTGCAGATGGAAAAAATGCAATTGGACTAGCTGGGGTTATGGGTGGATTTGACACAGAAGTTACAGGTGAAACTAAGAATATAGTTTTAGAAGCGGCTAATTTTAGTGGAGCAAGTATAAGAGAAACTTCAAAAAAGATAGGTCTTAGAAGTGAAGCATCAACTCGTTTTGAAAAAGGACTGCCACTTGAAATGGCAGATTTTGCTAGCCGACGTGCTATGAAATTAATATCTGATTTAGGAATTGGAGAAATTGTTGGTGGCTATATAGAAGAAGGTAAAGAAAATTCTAATGAAAAAACAGTAGATCTTCGTATTTCCAGATTAAACTCTCTAACAGGAGTAGAATTTAGCAAAGAAGAAGCTATCAAAAACTTAGAGCTTTTAGAGTTTGAAGTAGAAGATATAGATGAAGATACAATTCGTGCTAAAGTTCCATTCTTTAGAACAGATATAGATATAGAAGCAGATTTGATTGAAGAAGTAGTAAGGCTATATGGTATGGGAAAAATTGAATCCAAACCATTACACTCTAGCCTTCAAAGAGGAATAAGATCAGATGCCAGACTTTTAAGAGATGATTTAAAAAAAGCATTGGCAGGACAAAAATTCTCAGAACTTACAACATATTCTTTTATATCTCCAAGAGAGTTTGATAGAATGGGTCTTGGAGAAGATTCTTATTTAAGAGAATATATAAAATTAGAAAACCCTTTAGGTGAAGATTTCTCTGTAATGAGAACCACACAAATTTCTAATATGTTAGATGTTATTTCGAAAAATATCAATCGTGGTCAAAAAGACTTAAAACTGTTTGAACTTGGAAAAACTTTTGAAAAAACAACATCTAATCTGCCAAATGAAAATGATACCTTAACTATGGGACTTTATGGATCATATAATTTCTATGATTTGAAAGATATATTTGAAATTTCTATGGTTAAGGTTGGATTTGGTGGATTTACTTATAAAACTCAAAAAGAAAATCCTATTTTCCATGCTGGAAGATGTGCAGATATTTATTATGGTGAAGAGTTTATTGGGACTATGGGTGAAATATCATATCAAATACGTGATGAATACAGTATCAAAAAGGGATGTTTGATTTTAGAAATCAATCTATCAAAAATTAGAGATCAAAGAATTAAGAATAAAAAATACCAAGAACTTCCAAAATATCCAGCAATCACCCGTGACTATTCATTTGTAACAGACCGTAATGTTGAATCTAGCTTTATAGAAGATACAATTATAAATAATGGAGGAGAACTTGTAAAAAATATCGAATTATTTGATATTTACACAGGTGATCAAATTGCCAAAAATAAAAAATCTATATCTTATAAGGTCGAATATAGAGATAATGATAAAACTCTAAAAGAAGAAGATATTAAAGAAATAGAAGAAAATATATTAGCTGATTTAGAGAAATCAGGAATAGTATTACGTAGTTAGGAGCAAAAGTGAGCGAAAAAAAAGTTCAAGTAGAAATAGATGGGGCAAGCTATACACTTGTTACCGATGAAAGCGAAGAACAAATAAAAGATATAGCTGCCTATGTTAGTAGCAAAATTGCAGAAGTGAAATCAAATAAACTAAGCTATGATAGAGAACTTGTTTTAGCAAGTGTAAATATTGCTAACGACCTTTACCATGTAGGCAATAGATATAGAAATTTACGAGATGAATCATCAGAAGCTATGGAAAAATATCCAGGTCTTGTAGAAAACTACAAAAAAGCAGTAACTCATAATGATGAATTGATAAATAAAGTTGAAGAGCTTACAAGTAGAATTAAAGATTTAGAAACTGATAATGAATCTCTAAATAAAAAAATAAAAGTTAATGAAGAAAGTGAAAAAACTATTGATAAGCTTAGAAAAGAAGTAGAAAAACTTCAAAGAGAAACTGTCACATTAAAATCAGAAAATGACCAATTAAAGGGGTCTATTTAATGAAAAAAACTGAAATATTAGCTCCAGTAGGCAAGGCAGATATGCTTTATGCAGGTCTTGCTGCAGGAGCTGATAGTTTTTATCTAGCCTTAGATGATTTTGGCGCTCGTGCCTATGCAGAAAATTTCACTTTAGAAAATATAAAAGAAACCATAGACTACATTCATCTTTTTGGTAAAAGAGTATTTATCACTATGAATACCTTGATAAAAGATTACGAAATGCCAAAGGCACTTTCTTATGTAGAAAAGCTTTATGAATATGGAGTCGATGGCTTAATTATCCAAGATTTAGGATTCTTTTCAATAATAAAAGATCAAGTACCAGCAATGGAGCTCCATGCTTCGACACAGATGGCAGTTCGTGAATACTACGGTGCAAAATATTTAGCTGATTTGGGATTTGATAGAATTGTTATAGCAAGAGAGACTCCTATTGAAGAAATAAGAAAAATTGTAAAACTACCCGTTGAAACAGAAGTATTTGTTCACGGGTCACTTTGCGTGAGTTTTTCTGGTGAGTGCCTTATGAGTTCGTATTTTGGTGGTAGATCTGCAAATCGTGGTAGATGTGCTGGGCCATGTAGGCAAAAGTATAGACTACTATATGATGGCAAAGTTTTGGGTGATGATTATTATTTAAATATGAAAGATCTAAACACTATCGATAAATTGGAAGAACTAATTGATATAGGAGTAGATTGTCTAAAAATCGAAGGACGTATGAAAACTCCAGAATATGTTTTTGCAGCAGTGGCTAACTATAAAAGTAAAATTGAAGAAAATACCTATAATAAAAATCAAATGCTAGATAGCTCAAATAGAGGTTACACTAAAGGATTTATTTTTGGTCAAAAAAGAGACTATATAACTTTAAAAGATGATAGCAAACATAGAAGTGTAGGCAAAGTTTCATCTAAGAAGGGTAAAAAGTATTTTATAAGTAATTCTGATTTATACTTAGGAGATAATTTAGAAATTACAACTAAGAAGGGAAAGAGATTACCCTTTACTACAACTAGAAATTACAAAATAAATGAAAAAATATTTTTGGAAAAATATCCGGATGCAGCGATAGATTCTGATGTTCTTATTGTAAATTCAAATAAAGTAACCGATCAAAAAGACCAAGCCTTAGAAGCTTACAGAAGTTTACCGATAAAAATTGATTTTAAGGCCCGTCTTGGAGAAAATCCACAAATTACACTTACTTATAAAAATATATCAGCAAGCTATACTCATCCAGTAACCATAGAGACGGCAAAAAATATTTCCCTTACTCCAGAAGCCATAAAAGAAAACTTAGCAAAATTTAATGATGAAATTTTTAGTCCAAGTGCAATAAATATTGAAATTGATGAGGGGATATTTTTAAGAAAAAAAGATATAAATGAGTGTCGTAGGATGGGAGTAGCCTCCTTAGAAGAGGAAATATTAAAAAACTACCATAGGGATGAAATAAAAATTGGCCTACCACAAATAGAAAGTGGCCATAATCATAAAGCTGAGAGAAATATAGAACTACTTACAAATAATATATCAAATGATTTATTAAGTGATTTTGACAATGTCTACATTAGATCTTTTGATGAAAAATATAAGGGGAATAATTTATACTTAAACCTAGATGCCCATGATGAATATGATGTAGATAATTTGATCTCTTATATAAAGGCAAATGGTATAAGAGGGGTTATTTGTAATAACTACAGGGATTTCGCTTTTGTTGATAATTTTAAAAATAATGATATAAAAATAAGAATAGGTAGGTATTTAAATATATTCAATTCCTATACTGTAAATTTTTATAAGGATTTTGCAGAAAATATTTGTGTATCAAGTGAGATAGACCTTGACATTATAAATAATATTAGCCAAAACCAAGCAGTAGAAGCCTTAGTTTATTCTAGAATTGAGCTTATGAATATGCGCCACTGCCCATTTTCTGTAATCAAAAAATGTGGTCTATCTGGATGCGAAACTTGTAAGTTTAACAAGGGAGTTTTAGAATCCCACGATGGAGAAAAGATGCAAGTAATCCGCTATGGGTATTATTCTAGAATATATCCAGCAAAACCGAGTCGTTTTGACAGTGATAAATTTTCTGATAAGGTTTCACTCTTATATTCAGTAATGGATGATAATGACATTTTAAATATGAACCAGGCAAAAATTCGCGATTCTTACACAAAAGGAGTGATTTAATGCAAGAGCGAACTTTAGAAGTTTTAGAATATGAGAAAATTTTAGAAAAAGTAGCCAGCCAAGCACGTTCCAGTGTTATTAAGAATAAAATTTTAAATCTAGCTCCTATGACAGATGCTGATGAGATTAAAGAAGAATTAGAAAACACAGCACAGATGGTAGGGGTTATTTCACGTTTTGGAAATATAGATTTATTTGGTCTTTATGACTTTACTTCTATGATTGGTTATGTTAGAAAAAGAGGAATTCTAGAGCCTTATGAATTATTGCAAGTAAATGATCTATTAAGAGTTTCTGAATATTTAAAAAATTATGGAAAAGATATAGAAGAAGTCTATATAAAAGATCTTTTTTCTAGGATTTCTACTAATGATTTTATAAAAAAGGAGATTGAAAGATCTATCATTAGTGAAGATGAGATTGCAGATAATGCATCAAGCGAGCTTAGAAATATCCGCCGCCAAAAAGCTCGCAAGGAAGCTGATATAAAAGCAAAACTTAATTCCTATATTTCGAGTGATAGGTACGATGATGCCTTGCAAGACAAAGTAGTGTCTATGCGTGATGGCCGTTATGTAGTACCAGTTAAAACTAATAAAAAATCTGTAATAGGTGGGATTATCCATGATAAGTCTTCATCTGGGAACACTATATTTGTAGAACCTGCTGCTATTGTTGAGCTAAACAACCAGCTAAAAGATTTAGAGCTTAAAGAAGATGATGAAATTAGAAGAATCTTAGATAGACTTTCACGTTTTGTAGAAAAGTTTGATGTAGAGATTTTAGAAAACCAAAAGTTAATTTCTCGCATAGATTTCCTAGCAGCTAAGGCTGAATTTGCTATAAATAATGAATACACTAAACCAAAGATAACTACAGATAAGATTATAAAGTTAAATCAAGCTCGTCATCCACTTCTAACAGGTAAGGTTGTGCCAATAGATGTAGTTATTGGTGGAGATTACAAAACCCTTATAATCACAGGACCAAATACAGGGGGTAAAACAGTATCCTTAAAAACTGTTGGTTTAATATCTATTATGGCCCAAACTGGTTTTTATATACCAGCTGAGGAAAATAGTATAGTAAATGTTTTTGATGATATTTTTGTAGATATAGGTGACACCCAATCTCTTGAGATGAGCTTATCAACCTTTTCTGCATCCCTTACAAAAATTGTAAAAATAACTGAAAGCGCTAGTCCTAATTCTTTAGTACTTTTAGATGAGCTAGGATCTGGTACTGACCCAACTGAAGGAGCAGCCCTTGCTATATCTATTCTGGATTATCTAAGGAAAAAAGAAATAATGACCTTTGCAACAACCCACTATAGCGAATTAAAATACTACGCAGTAGAAACTGCTGGTGTTATGAATGCTTCTGTAGAATTTGATGTAAATACCCTATCTCCAACTTACAAACTAGAGATAGGTACTCCAGGAAAATCAAATGCTTTTGAAATTTCAAGACGACTGGGACTTGATGAGAGTATATTAAAAAGTGCCCAAAATCTTTTAGGTGAAGATACTAAAAACGTAAACAAAATCCTAGATGAAATAGAAGAAAACAAAGAAGAAATAGAAGCTAAAAATGCTGAAATAGACCGCTACAAAAGAGAAATTCAAAAAGCTAAAAGAGACTTAGAAGAAAAGTCAAAAGAAGTAGAAAAACAAAGAGCGGCTATAATTAGAGATGCAGAAGATAGGGCAAATGAGATTTTAGAAAAAGCTAATACAGAGTCTCAAGAAATGCTAAAAGAAGCCAAAAAATCTAAAAATGCCAATACTTCTGACATAGATCGTAGCTTAAATAATATTAGAAATAGGTATAAGTCTAGCAAAATCGAAAGAAAACAAAAAGGACTTAGAATTGGAAAATCAGATGATGCTCCAGAAGATTTAAAACTAGGAGATATAGTAATCATCGAAGGGATTAACGAACGAGCTGAGGTCATTTCTGAACCAGATGATAAAGGCAATATCAAGCTACAAATGGGAATTTTGAAGATGGATTCAAATATAAAAAATGTCACCAAAGTAGAAAGTGATAGCAAAACAGAAAAAAATATCCAAAAAGTGTATAGTGCTAAAAAAGCAATGAACATATCACCAACCCTAGATTTGCGTGGACAAAGATATGATGATGCTATGAGAAGTCTAGATAAATATTTAGATGATGCTATGCTTGCAGGAATTTCAAAAGCAAAAATCATCCACGGCAAGGGAACAGGTGCTTTGATAAATGGTGTTACAGAAAATTTAAAAAATGATAAAAGAATCGCAGATTTTAGGCTAGGCGATGACAAAGAAGGCGGCTATGGAGTAACAATAGTTAGCTTCGACTAGGGAGGATTAATGAAAGATTTTAAAGAAATAATTGCAAAAAAATTAGAAAATGAAGACATAAATTTATCTTATGAGGAGATTTATAATTTAATAGAGATTCCGCCACAAGATGATATGGGAGATTATTCCTTCCCTTGCTTTACTCTCGCGAAAGTTTTAAGAAAAAGTCCAGTACAAATTGCTAGCGGTCTAGCAGAAAATCTTGGAATAGAAGAGTTTGAAAGAATCGAAAATATAAACGCTTATTTAAATTTTTATGTAGATAGAGACCTTTATCAAAATTCGGTTTTAAATGAAATTTTAGATAAAAAAGAAGACTATGGAAAATCTGATGAGGGTAAGAATAAAAATATAGTAATTGACTTTTCATCAGTAAATATTGCCAAGCCTTTTCATATAGGGCACATTAGATCAACAGTTCAAGGTGATGCTATTAGAAATATCCACGAATTTTTAGGATACAATGTCATAGCAACAAACTACCTAGGTGATTATGGAACCCAATTTGGAACTATGATAGCAGCTTACAAGCTCTGGGGAGATGAAAATGCTATAAATAAAGATCCTATCAATGAACTTTTAAAACTTTATGTAAGATATAACGCCGAGGCTAGTGAAAATCAAGAAATGATGGATGCTGCTCGTGCTGAGTTTAAAAATTTAGAAGATGGAGATCCTGAAGCAACAAAATTATGGCAATGGTTTAAGGATATTTCACTTCGTGAATTTGAAAGAGTTTATGGATTACTAGATATTCATTTTGATGATTACAATGGAGAAAGTTACAATTCGCAGTTTATACCTCAAACTTTAGAACTTTTAAAAGAAAAAGATCTACTAGTGGAAAGCGATGGAGCACAAATTATAGACCTAAGCCCATATGATTTAACACCAGCAATTATTATTAAATCAAATGGTTCAAGCTCATATATTACCCGAGATATAGGTACAGCTATAAATCGTAAAAGAGAATATGATTTTAAAGAGAATTTATATGTAGTAGCAACCCAACAAAATTTACACTACCAACAACTAAGAAAAATCTTAGAACTTATGGGCTATGAATGGTGGGATGATAACAAACACATAGCTTTTGGTATGGTAAGCTTAAAAGATCAAACAATGTCAACTCGTAAAGGACAAGTGGTTTTCCTAGAAGATGTACTAAACAAAGCAATTGATAAGACAAAATCAATTATGAAAGAACGTGGCACTGATATAGAAGATATAGATGAAACTGCAAAAATTGTAGGTATAGGTGCTGTAAAATTCCAAGAATTATATAATAATCGCATTAAAGACTATGTGTTTGATTGGGATGAAGTATTAAACTTTGATGGTGAAACAGGCCCATATGTTCAATATACTTATGCCCGTGCCAAATCTGTTTTAAGAAAAGCAGGAGCAGATAGCTTTGATTCTATAAAGTTTACTAATTTAAAAACTGATGAAGAGTTTGCCTTAGTAAAAAGTTTAGCAGAATTTGGTAACGTAGTAACAAAAGCTCGTGAAAAATATGAGCCATCACTTGTTACTCGCCATCTAACAGATATTGCAAAAGCATTTAATAAATTCTACAACTCTTCGCAAATAATGGTTGATGATAAAGAACTTAGAAAAGAGCGTCTTGCTCTAACCTACGCTACATCTATTATTTTAAAATCATCCCTAGGCTTACTAGGAATTAAAACTGTGGAGAAGATGTAATGAACGATAAGTTTCAGGACTTTTTAGAAATAACTAGAAAAGCATTTAAAGAAAGTTTTAGCAAAATAAACAAAATTTATATTGGTTTTTTTGTTTTTTTGATTAGGGCTATATTTATGAATTCTAGAGCCTTGTCCATGATGGGGGGAGGATTTGTAGGTGGACTTATAAATTATTTTATAGAAGTTGCTATACTTTGTTTTGTCGCTCAGTCTATGCGATCAGTAGTTGTTTATGGAAATACTGGGAAAAAATCTATATCAAATTCAATAAATAATTACTGGCAAGCTATGCTTAGCACTTTTTTTTACTTTTACTTAATAGAAATGATTATTAATTTTTTGCCAGTATATTCTGATATGAGAGTATTTCTGTATGTTGCTTTCAACTTTTTAATGTCAGCCTTACTAGAAGAAGTTTACATGAATGGAAATGCTGGTTTTGATGCTTTAAAAAAATCAGCTAAATTTGTATGTGACAACTTCCTAACATATGGAATATTTTCTTTAATTTGCTTGATAGTAATTACAAAATTAACATTTAATGGCAGCATTGAATTTACCAGCAAGGCTTTGTATATTTTGCTAATAGCTGCAGTAGATTTGATATTTTATTTAGTAAGAGGGCACTTATTTAAATACTTAAACAAGCACTCTTACCGTCAAAGAAAATTTATGAGAGGTTAATATGAGACTTGATGATTATTTTTTAACTTTTACAAAAAATCTTGCATATTTAGACTTAAAAGAATCTAGTGATTATCCAGTTTTAGAAGATATACCCTTGCCAATTTATGTAGATGATATGCAAAGCGGAATAATGACTGGAACTATGAGTGAAAGAATAGAAATAGAAAATTTTATTGATGGGATGCTTATAAACATAGGGGCAGATCGAGAATTTCTCTATAATGAAGAATATAAAGCTATCCTTACTCAATTTTTAGATGATATTAGTAAGTATGCGTCAAGCAAGGCCATAGCTGTTGCAGATGAAGATTTAAATAAAGCTTTATTATTACTAAGGGGTGGATATATTTTAAATTCAAGTGATAATTACAATTCTTATTTATACGCTAGATTTTTATGGCCTAAAGCTTATGATTCTGATGACAAATATAAAGAAGACTTTATTAGAGAGTCTTTGGATATATTACAAAATACGATTGTAAATGACGAAAATTTTGCTATATCTTATTATGAATTAGGTAATATTTATGCAAATCTTGGAGAATATATAAAGGCACGTAGTTTTTATGACAAGGCTTTACAAAAAACTGATGCACCAGAAGCTGAAAATGAAATAAGAGATAAGCTAACAGAGATAAATGATAATGCAGAAATAGAAGAATCACTATACTTTATAGGTAAGGGAGATTATAACAATGCTATTAAAAAATTAACAGGATTATTATCCAATAAAAAACGAGCTGATGCTTATTATTATCTAGGAGTTGCCTATCAAAATATTGGCCAATACGAAAATTCAATTATGGCATTTGAAAACGCTCTAGATGCGGGAACAGAGTTTAGAGAACTTTATAATGATTATGCAGTTTCGCTATTTTTAAACGATAGGCAATTAGATGCATTAAGTGTTATTGCAGAAGGTTTGGAGAAATTTCCTCAAGATCCAAGATTAGTTTATAATAAAATACAAATAAACTTAACCATTGGTAATATTGGAAAAGCTAAAGAAGATATAGATGAATTATTAACCTATGATGATCTGACAGATGAAATTAGGGGTAATTTATTAATAATTAAAGATCAATATAAAATTTAAAGACCCATAGAGGTCTTTTTAAATTGAAAAAATGAAAGAGGTTTTATGATTATAATTAGAAATATTAATCTAGAATCGGATAATCCTGAAAAACTTAGGCAAAAAATATCAAAACTTATTAATAAAAAGAAATTTGATTATGAAATATATAGAAAGTCCATAGATTCTAGGAAGGGAATTAAATTTTCCTACCAAGTTTTAGTAGATATAAATCCTAGTGACAAAGAATTAAAGAAAATAAAAAATGCAGATAGATTTGAATTTAGGAATTCGGAAATTGAAATCAATAATCCACCAGAAGAAGTAGCTATCATAGGATCAGGACCATCTGGATTATTTACTGCCTATGTCCTTTCACAAAATGGAGTAAAGGTAAAAGTTTATGAACGTGGTGAAGCTATAGAAGATAGAATAAAAACTATTGATGATTTTAAAAATAGTGGAAAACTTAATACGGAATCAAACATCCAATTTGGAGAGGGCGGAGCAGGAACATATTCAGATGGAAAATTAACAGCTCGCAGCAAAGACCCTAGAGTAAGAATGGTTTTGGATACTTTTCACAAATATGGAGCTCCTGATGACATAATGATAGATGCAAAACCTCATATAGGAACGGACTTACTTCGTGACGTAATTATAAATATGAGAGAAGAAATCAAAGCTAATGGGGGAGAATTTTATTTTTCACACCACTTAGATGATATTGAAATTAAAGATGATAATGTAGTAAATATTATTGTAAATGAAGAAAATATAAAATCAGGTGCCTATGTCTTAGCTATAGGACATTCTGCAAGGGATACTTTCGAAATGCTCAGTGAAAAAATACCTATGGAAAATAAGAACTTTGCAGTTGGATTTAGGATAGAACATAAAAGAGAAACGATAAACGAAGCTCAATATAATGGAAAAAATACAGATATAGAAGGCAATATATTACCAGCCGCTTCTTATAATCTTTCATACAATAATAAAGAAAACGGACTTTCCTCCTACACTTTTTGTATGTGTCCAGGTGGATATGTTGTAAATGCAAGTAGTGAGGAAAATATGACTTGTGTAAATGGAATGAGTTACCATGATCGTAATGGAGAAAATTCAAATGCAGCTCTCATAGTAACTATAGGCGAAGAAATTTATGGTAAAAAATTATTGGATGGAATGAGATTTCAAAGAGAAGTAGAAAATAAAGCCTATGAATTAGCAGAAGGCAAAGTTCCTGTACAAAGATTTATAGATTTTAAAAATAATAAAAAAACAAAAGAAATAGGTAATATAAAACCATCGGTAGAATCAGCTTATGAATTAGCAAATCTAAGAAATCTATACCCAGCAATCATAGATGAAATGATAATTGAAGCAATAGAATACATGGGAAATAAATTAGACGGATTTTCAGATGACGATTCCATATTATCAGGAGTAGAAACTAGATCATCTTCCCCTATAAAAATGTTAAGAGATAAGGAAAATAAATCATTGGGATTAAGTAATTTATATACAATAGGAGAAGGCAGTGGACATTCTGGAGGGATAGTATCCTCAGCAGTAGATGGGATTAAAGCTGCAGAAGCAATCTTAAATAGAAAATGAAAAAAATCGAAAAAACATTTGACAATATATAAATATGGGTGTATATTTCTATAGTCACTACGAAAGACACTGAGCTTTAAAAAAGTTTTTTTAAAAAAAGTTTTAAAAAATCCTTGACAAGTTCAAAAAATAGTAGTACACTATAAAAGTCGTTACAAACAAACGACAACAATGAACCAGATGTTTAAAGCAAACATCTAAAATGAAATTTAATATCAATGATTATGTAAAACAAAAACATAATCAACCTATCAATAAATAACTAATAAGTTATTGACAACTTTAACCAAGTTGATTTCTTTAAGGATGATTAATAGGCCAGTCCGGCCAGAAGAGGACCCTCCACGGAGTGGTCGCAGGACGGAACGGCCGAGAAATAAATCACGCATTGATTATAAAGATCAGTGTAAATGAAAAGAGCTTGAATCAAAAAGCTTTTATGAACAAAAGATAAACTACATTAGTAAATAAAAAATGTAGAAAAATATTTTTCATGAGAGTTTGATCCTGGCTCAGGATTAACGCTGGCGGCGTGCATAACACATGCAAGTCGAACGATGAAGATTATTAGACTTCTTCGGAATGAAAATAATTGGATTAGTGGCGGACGGGTGAGTAACGCGTGAGTAACCTGCCTTACACAAGGGGATAGCCGTTGGAAACGACGAATAATACCCTATGAAACTATCACTTCGCATGAAGCGATAGTCAAAGTGTTAGCGGTGTAAGATGGACTTGCGTCTGATTAGCTAGTTGGTGAGAAAAAAGCCCACCAAGGCAACGATCAGTAGCCGGCTTGAGAGAGTGTACGGCCACATTGGGACTGAGACACGGCCCAGACTCCTACGGGAGGCAGCAGTGGGGAATTTTGCACAATGGGGGAAACCCTGATGCAGCGACGCCGCGTGATTTAGAAGGCCTTCGGGTTGTAAAAATCTTTTGTATAGGAAGAAAATGACAGTACTATACGAATAAGGTCCGGCTAATTACGTGCCAGCAGCCGCGGTAATACGTAAGGACCGAGCGTTGTCCGGAATCATTGGGCGTAAAGGGTACGTAGGCGGGTCATTAAGTTAGAAGTCAAAGGCTATAGCTCAACTATAGTAAGCTTCTAAAACTGGAGACCTTGAGTAATGGAAGGGAAAGTGGAATTCCTAGTGTAGCGGTGGAATGCGCAGATATTAGGAGGAATACCGGTGGCGAAGGCGACTTTCTGGCCATTAACTGACGCTGAGGTACGAAAGCGTGGGTAGCAAACAGGATTAGATACCCTGGTAGTCCACGCCGTAAACGATGAGTGTTAGGTGTCTGGAGTAAATCTGGGTGCCGCAGCTAACGCATTAAACACTCCGCCTGGGGAGTACGCACGCAAGTGTGAAACTCAAAGGAATTGACGGGGACCCGCACAAGCAGCGGAGCATGTGGTTTAATTCGAAGCAACGCGAAGAACCTTACCAAGTCTTGACATATTTTGGAAACACTTAGAGATAAGTGCCTATATCTTCGGATAACTGAAATACAGGTGGTGCATGGTTGTCGTCAGCTCGTGTCGTGAGATGTTGGGTTAAGTCCCATAACGAGCGCAACCCCTATGGCTAGTTACCATCATTAAGTTGGGGACTCTAGCAATACTGCCGGTGACAAACCGGAGGAAGGTGGGGATGACGTCAAATCATCATGCCCTTTATGACTTGGGCTACACACGTGCTACAATGGCAGGTACAGAGGGCAGCAAGACAGCGATGTTAAGCAAAACTCAAAAAGCCTGTCCCAGTTCGGATTGCACTCTGCAACTCGAGTGCATGAAGTTGGAGTTGCTAGTAATCGTGGATCAGAATGCCACGGTGAATGCGTTCCCGGGTCTTGTACACACCGCCCGTCACACCATGGAAGTTGGCAATACCCGAAGCCTGTGAGCGAACCATTAAGGACGCAGCAGTCGAAGGTAGGGTCAGTAACTGGGGTGAAGTCGTAACAAGGTAGCCGTATCGGAAGGTGCGGCTGGATCACCTCCTTTCTAAGGATTGAGGAAACGACACGTCGTTTCCTCAACGAAGAACATTTAAAAGTTCTTGTTAGAAATACAGACATAATCATTGATATAAATTAAATTTCAATAATCCACTATATAATATAAAATAATATAAATAGTAAATATGGGGATATAGCTCAGTTGGGAGAGCACCTGCCTTGCACGCAGGGGGTCAAGAGTTCGAATCTCTTTATCTCCACCATAATGACCTATCACCATTTGCAAATCAAATGGAATGAAGGTCAGACGTCGCGGCGCTTTAAAGTTGTTTACAACTTTGTCAGCAAGCCGACGAGTTTGGCTGAAAGATATGGTCATTAATATAGTAGTTTCTAAGCTTTACAAATAAACTTACGAAATCTACGACGCTAATAGTATGGATGATTAATCCGTATATTAGAAAAAAAATGAACCACTTAAACTGAAGCAAAATAGTACAAACAAGTACTAGCGTTATTTTGTCTCTGCCATTAAAAATGACAGAATTCAAAATAATTCGAAATCAAAGATTTCGAACTCACTCAGTATAAGCTGAAAATTAAATAGCAAACAATATTTCCAGTCAAGAAGAAAAGGGCACAAGGTGGATGCCTTGGCACATGAAGACTAAGAAGGACGTAAGTGAACGAAAACTAGGGCAAGCTCACAAAAAGCAATGACCCCTAGGTCTCCGAATGGGGAAACCCGGCTGTGGAAGACACAGTCATCATAAAGTAAATACATAGCTTTATGAAGTAAGACCCTGCGAACTGAAACATCTAAGTAGCAGGAGGAAAAGAAAGAAAACTCGATTTTCCAAGTAGCGGCGAGCGAACAGAAAACAGCCCAACCCAGTAAGAAATATATTTTTTAGTTAAATCATTTGGGAAGATGAACCAAAGAAAGTGACAGTCTTGTAAACAAAAGAAAATATATTGTGGGGGCAAGTAGCAGTGAACACGAGAAATTTGCTGTGAAGATAGGGGGACCATCCCCTAAGGCTAAATACTAACATGTGACCGATAGCGAACAAGTACCGTGAGGGAAAGGTGAAAAGAACCCCGAAAGGGGAGTGAAAAAGAACCTGAAACCTTGAGCCTACAAGCAGACAGAGGGCAAGAGCCTGATGTCGTACCTTTTGTAGAATGGGCCAGCGAGTTATCATATATAGCAAGGTTAAATCTTTAAGAGATGAAGCCTTAGCGAAAGCGAGTCTTAATAGGGCGAAAGTTAGATATGATAGACCCGAAACCGGGTGATCTATCCATGGTCAGAGTGAAGGTGAAGTAAAATTCACTGGAGGCTCGAACCGGGTGCGGTTTAAAACGCATCGGATGAACTGTGGATAGGGGCGAAAAACCAAACGAACCCGGAGATAGCTGGTTCTCCTCGAAATAGCTTTAGGGCTAGCCTATGACCAAAGATTTAAGGAGGTAGAGCACTGACTGGCCTAGGGCGGCTAACCGTACCAAAGCCTATCAAACTCCGAATGCCAAAAAATCAAGTCATGGAGTCAGACTTAGAGGGATAAGCTCCTAAGTCGAAAGGGAAACAGCCCAGACCGACAGCTAAGGTCCCAAAATCTGAATTAAGTGGAAAAGGATGTGAACCTACTAAGACAACCAGGACGTTGGCTTAGAAGCAGCCATACATTTAAAGAATGCGTAATAGCTCACTGGTCAAGTGGGTTTGCGCCGAAAATAAACGGGGCTAAAATTCAGTACCGAAGCTTCGGATTGATAGAGAATTTAAAATTGCTCAATCAACTCTAGAACAAACATAAAGAGAAGAAAAGGTAAAACTTAGACGGAAATATTACAATACAATCAAGATAAAACGAGTTATTCAAAATTTACGCAAATATCAAACACTAAGATAAAGGTAAGTTGTAAATAACTACGATTATCACCGAAAACAATCGCATATATTAATATATGTAACTGGTTTAAAATATAGTCGGCACTTTGACAAATCTAAGATTTGAAACAGTGCGACATTTGACCTACTAACAAATCAAAGATTTGAGTTAGGTCAAGAAAACGTCAAAGTATTTACCAGCAATTTTAAATACTCTATCAGTGGTAGAGGAGCATTGTATTAGGGAAGAAGCCCAAGCGAAAGCAGGCGTGGACTTAATACAAGAGAGAATGCTGGCATGAGTAGCGAGAAGGAGTGTGAGAATCACTCCCGTCGAAACCCTAAGGACTCCTGAGCAAGGCTCGTCCCCTCAGGGAAAGTCGGGACCTAAGGCGAGGCCAAAAGGCGTAGCCGATGGATAACAGGTCTATATTCCTGTACCGCTTAAAGTCGCTATAGAGAAGTGATGACGCAAGAGGATAAGCTAAGCTGCCCGATGGAAGGCAGTCTAAGCACAAAGGCCGATTAGTAGGCAAATCCGCTAATCATAAAGCTGATGTGTGATAGGTATCGAAAACATGAGTAGAGAAGTAGCCGATTTCAAATTGCCAAGAAAAGTCACTATCAATGACCAAAGCGCCCGTACCAAAACCGACACAGGTAGGGAGGTAGAGAATACCAAGACGCGCGGAAGAACCTTTGTTAAGGAACTCGGCAAAATGTCCCCGTAACTTCGGGAGAAGGGGAGCCAGAGCGATCTGGCCACAGAAACCAGGCCCAAGCGACTGTTTACCAAAAACACAAGTTTCTGCAAAATCGTAAGATGAAGTATAGGAGCTGACACCTGCCCGGTGCTGGAAGGTTAAGGGGAAGGCTTAGCAAACGCGAAGGCTAGAACTTAAGCCCCAGTAAACGGCGGCCGTAACTATAACGGTCCTAAGGTAGCGAAATTCCTTGTCGGGTAAGTTCCGACCCGCACGAAAGGTGTAACGATTTGGGCACTGTCTCAACAAAGGATCCGGTGAAATTGTAGTAGTCGTGAAGATGCGACTTACCCACGCTAGGACGGAAAGACCCCGTGGAGCTTTACTGTAGGCTGATATTGGATTTTGAGATTAGATGTACAGGATAGTTGGGAGGCATTGATCCGTGCACGCCAGTGTGCGAGGAGCCAAGCTTGGGATACCAACCCTCTAATATCAAAATTCTAACATTGACCCTTAATCAGGGCAAAGGACATTGTCAGTTGGGCAGTTTGACTGGGGCGGTCGCCTCCCAAAAAGTAACGGAGGCGTTCAAAGGTTCGCTCAGAATGGACGGAAACCATTCGCAGAGTACAAAGGCATAAGCGAGCTTAACTGCGAGAGAAACAGCTCAAGCAGAGTAGAAATACGGACTTAGTGATCCGGTGGCACCGCATGGAAGGGCCATCGCTCAACGGATAAAAGCTACCCCGGGGATAACAGGCTTATCTCCCCCAAGAGTCCACATCGACGGGGAGGTTTGGCACCTCGATGTCGGCTCGTCTCATCCTGGGGCTGAAGTAGGTCCCAAGGGTTGGGCTGTTCGCCCATTAAAGAGGCACGCGAGCTGGGTTCAGAACGTCGTGAGACAGTTCGGTCCCTATCCAGCGTGGGCGTAAGAAATTTGCGAGGACCTGTCCTTAGTACGAGAGGACCGGGATGGACATACCACTGGTGTACCAGTTGTTCCGCCAGGAGCATAGCTGGGTAGCTAAGTATGGAATTGATAAGTACTGAAAGCATCTAAGTACGAAACAACCCTCAAGATAAGATTTCTAAAAGTACGTAAAGAAAATACGTTAGATAGGTCCAAGGTGTAAGTGCAGTAATGCATTAAGCTAATGGATACTAAACTTTATATCTTGACTGGAAATATGGTTTGCTATTCAATGGTTCATAAATACCAACCTAAACTTTAAAATTGGCAGGTCGGCTTCAGAACGAAATCAGTCCTATAGCGTGCGGACATCATGTTTTCTATTTCGCGAGATTTGACCTACCAACGAAAACAAGTTTTCAGGTTAGGTCAAGAATATAGTAACGATAGCGTTGGGGATACACCTATATCCATACCGAACATAGAAGTTAAGCCCAACTACGCCGATGGTACTCGGAGGGTGACCTCCCGGTAGAGTAGGAAGTTGCTAAATAACTAAGACTTAGTCATTGGCTAAGTCTTTTTTAGTATAAATATACACTTGACACGAAAATCCTTTTGCCATTGCAAACTCATTCGTGCTATCACACTAAGTTTTAGCCTTAAATATGCAAAATCAAGGCATATTTAAGCCCGGTAGAGTAGGAAGTTGCTAAATAAAAGAAAACCAGTCCAGTCAGTGGAAGACATAGCTTGTCCCTGTATAATGGGAAGCCATGAAATGATGGAGTGAAGCGAGACTTAGTCATTTAGCCGAGTCTTTTTTAGTGCAAAGATTATCTAATAAAACTTTTTTGTTCTAGTTTTAAGTTTTAAAAATGTCATTAATTGTTTATTTAAATTGTATATAATTGGAAATTTTTATATAATAAAGATATAGTTATTCTAATATGTGTTTTGATATGTAATTATTAATGTGGAGGTCTTATGGATTCGAATTTAAAAAAGCAATTACTAAATGATTTTTTTATCATGATATACCGTAGTAAAGAGTTGGGGTAATACTACAAACTATTTTATTGTGAATAAATCTAATATAGATTTTCTTACATTTAATAATTATAAATTAGCTATAAATATTTTATCAAACAAAATTTTATTTAGATCTGATAACAAAGATCTAATAGACAGATTAATAGATGAATATAATGATTATCCAACGGCTTGGTTTCTTGAGTTTGATAATATATTAAAGCTTCAAAATATTTTAAATGATTTTGATATGTCTATAAGAAATATGGGTCCTATATTTGTACCTAATAATAATTTTGAGAAATTAGAAGCTTTTTATAAATTACTAGGATAGAAAGAAAAGATTTTAAAAGTTTTAAAGATATTACTAATTTCTGCTTTACTTTTGATGATGGATACTATAAAGATATAGATGCTCTTGCTTTTTATGATGATAATAATTTAATTGGTCTTACAGCTGTAAATGTTAATTCTAAGTATTTGTGGAAATTTGGGGTAGAGAAGTTTTGTCTTAATAAAAGTTATAAGAATCTTAAGCCTATACTTGTTAATCATTTAGCTTATAGAGTTATTAAGAATTACTCCCATATACTCTACTCAGTTTTCTCACATTAGATCTATAAATCTAGCTAATAAAGCTAATTTTTGTATGGTTATGACTTTTATTAGTGCTAATTAATTTCATTTTCTAAGTTGCATGATGTTTTATTTCATATAGGGGACATAATTTTAATAATATTCTTCATAGAAAATTGGTTCTATTGAACTATTCTTCGTTTCCTAACTATCAAAAATTAACAAGATTTATCTAAACTAAGTCTTCGGGATCATTTGTCCATACCTAATATGAAATAGAAAATCCATATATTCGTATATGTAAATGTTGCTTGTTGCTAGTTTATTCAGCAAGCTTGGCAGAATATAAATTAAAAGATGATATTTTTTCCATAACAGTAAGAGTTTTTATTAGAATTGAACTTAATTATATATGCTAATGACTAAGTTTTAGTCCACTAAAAAAGCCCATAAAAGTTTAATTGATAGAACTTTTATGGGCTAGGTTACTTATTTAAATCATTTATTTAAATTTTATATTTTTATTCATAAATTGTAATTTCTGTTACTAAGCCATCTTTTACTTCTATATTTATAGCATAGCCTAAATCTTTTACTTCATCATAATGTTTAAGAAACTCATCTTCATCATAGAATTGTGGATTTACAGAGCCTCCTTGAACATTATAAATAGTATCTTTACTTACTGTAAAAAAGTGAGTTTTGTTTTCAAGCATCTTGTCTACATTTGTGGAATCAGGATCTTTGTTATAGTCTAAAGTTCCTTTTACTTCTAAGACATCTGCATATTTATTAATTGCATATATTGAAGGACTTTGAAATTCATTATTTCTTTTACCTCCATTTTTAGAAAGTAATTGAGAAAAGTAAGCACCATCATCTTTTTTTAAGCACTTTTCATCTGAAGTTGGTGAATTTTTACTTTCTTTATTTACTACTTGGTTAACATTTTCTTTACAATTATTTTCACTAGCAGCATTTACCTTGATCATGTTAGATCCGCATACTATGCTTGTTGATAAAGCTGTCACTAATAGTAACTTATTTAATTTTTTGTAATTCATTTTCTTCCTCCTAGCCATATTCATCATTAGTGTCTAAACTCTAGATATTTAGACTAGATAAATAGTTTTCAAATAATTTAAAGTTTAAATTATTTAATTAGCTTTTAATATTTGAAGTAAGTACTTAACTTCAATAAACATAATACCCACATATTTCATCATGTCTACTTTAAAAGAAAAAAATATCTAAGAAAATTTACGCTAATAACTACTTTTTAAAATATTATATAAAAATAATTTTAATTGAAAACGATAGTGTCCATATAATTGTGTAGAAACGGTTATTTACAACCTTAATTGCTACAGTGTTTTAAGCAAAGAATAATGAATTATCTAATTATACTTTCTAATTAAGAAGTAATATAAAATTTAGTGGACAATCTATCGACAATAGAATTACTAAATCCGTTTTATGAAAAGTATTTAATAAACTTATGTAAAAAGTGAGATGGATATCTATAAAATTAAAAATTTTAGAAAAGAAATTGTATGGTAGTATCAAAATATTTAAAAATTACTAGGTGAATTTAACCTGATTACAGTATTATTCCTTTTATCAATATTTATAATTTGCTTCCAATTATTAATGATTTTAGTTATATTCCTGTATAAAATATATTATAGGTCTTGATACTATTTTGTCAGAGTTATATAATTATTATGGTAAAAATTTATTGGAATATAGTTCAAATTGATAAGATTCTAGATTCTGACTATGGAGAGCTTAGATTCGATCTACCTCAAAATTTTAATAAAGGATTATAAATTATACTGTACATAAGAATTTTAAATTGTTAATAAGCATTAGAATGCTGACTAAAGATTACAAAAGCTAAAGTCAAATTAATTTTTTTAGCTGTGTATATAGGAAGAAGTTTGTATTAATGAAAAGGAACTATTATGTAACTATAATTTATCGATACTTTTAAGTTAGATAATGTATAGTAAAAATCATTACAAACAATTACACAATAGTCCCTTAAAATAAATTTTAATTAAAGAAATATATAATATAAATATTATTCTGTAATCTCATCGATTAATTGTTCATTAGTAGTTTGTGGAGATACTACTGTTGGAAACCAGTCTTCTTTATCTAGTATTTCATCTAAATCATCTCCATATCTGAAGTGGAAATGTAGTAAATCTTCATTAGGATCTATTTTCATCAAAGTTAGATATTTATAGGGAGCATCTTCATTTGTAGCTTCAAATATATTCCAAGTTATTTTATGTTCTCCTAGCATTTGTTCTTCTGTTTTAAAAAACTTATAAGTTCCTTCTCCTATAGTTTTTCCGTCTTTTTCTGGAAAGTTATCTAAGAAAGTTACCTTATCTTCATCCACAATTAGACCAGCAAAATCTGCTTTTCTTTTTGCCAGATAATCTTCTTTTGCTTTATTTTCATCAACACCTTCATTTTCTGCAAGAGTTGAGTAAGCTGGTTGGATATCAGGTTCTTCTAAGTATTCATACATACTATTCCAATTACCATTCCAATCAGATAAACTTACTTGAGAATATGTATCGTCTTTTTTATCATTTTCATCAGTTTTTGCGGATTCATTTGTTGTAGTATTATTAGATTTTTCTACTTTTTGACTAGCTTCATTTGAAGTTTTATCTTCTTTTGATTGATCATTACCGCACGCACTAAATACTAATCCTAGTGATAGAGCACTTACAATTATCAATTTTCTTTTATTTTTCATATGACTTCTCCTTTAATAACAATTACTTTTTAAACATTTATAAAAGAATGTTAACATTAAACTGCAAAACTGTCAATAATGATTTTCAATATCAACAAAATAAAATATTTTTATTCATTAGAATGGAATATAGGTAAGAAGATAATTTAAGTTATTGACTAAATTTAATAAGCTCTTAGTTTATAAATATTTAATCATTCTGTATATTAAAATATCACAAACATAATTGTCGAATATAATTGTTTAAAAAAATTAAAGCTTATCAGATTAAATCATTATCGTATAGATACTTATTCAATTTATAATAGTTTTATATTTAATCTTTTAGTTATTTAATATTATTAAAATATTGAGGTATAGCCAAATTTCTAAGGTGACAGATTCTGACTCTGGAGAGTGCAGGTTCGAGTTTTGTTGTCTTAACCAAATTAATACAATTTTTTAAATATATATGTATACAAAATAATCGGCAGATGTTATGTCTGTCGATTGTTTTTAGCTTATATAGAAAGCTTAGCAGAATTTGATAAATATGATGATATTCTTTCCATTGCTGTTAATGTTTTTTCATAAATTAGTCCGCTTTCTGGATCACAGGTACGATCTCTCATTCTTAGCATATGATCATATCTAAATTCGGTAATATATTTTTGTACTTTTTGGTATAGTGATTTTGTTATTTTTACTCTTTTATCTTTAGATAGATCTTCTAAAGTTGCATCAAATATTTGATTTATATTATCGTTTAAGGTTTTTAAATCATCATAGGCTGTATCTGTAAATTCCAAATTTTCTTCGCTTTTTACTTTTGCTGCATCTGCAATATTTTTGGAGTGGTCTCCAACTCTCTCTAAGTTACGTGATATTCTCATGTAAGATACAAAGTTTGAAGATGTTTCTTCATCCATTGGTAGAGATAAAGAATCTATTATAAATGCAGAAATTTCTTTATTTAAATGATTAATAGTTTTTTCTCTATGAAATATTTCCTCATATCTATCTTTATCAAAGTTTACTAGTATTTCTATTGATTCTCTATAATTTGTATTTACTATAGCTAAAAGTCTGTTTATTTCTGCTCTGACATCTGTAAATGTAGCATGAGCATCTTTATTTACATTTTTATTTATATATTGCAAGCTCATTTCTTCTAGTTCTTTGTCTTTTCCTGGTATTAATCTAACTGATAATTCTGCAAGTTTTTTAGAAAAAGGAAGTAAGAGAATAGTTGTAGCAACATTAAATATAGTATGCAAATTTGCAATTTGTGCAGCTGGTAAATCTCTTGAAAAACTTAGAACTATTTTATCTATTGGAATAAATACTGATAAAATAATGAAAATTACTGTTCCTATAATATTAAATAATACGTGTGCTAATGCAGTTCTCTTAGCATTTTTAGATGATCCTAATGACGATAGTACTGATGTTATACATGTTCCTATATTAAAACCAAATACTATATACATTGATGATCTAAGTGGTATAACTCCTTGGTTTGCAATAGCTTGCAAAATTCCTAAGGCTGCTGATGATGATTGAATAATAGCGGTTATAATTGTACCTGCTAAAACCCCTAGTAATGGATTTTCAAATTTTGTCATCAATGTAACAAATCCAGGATAGTCCCTTAATGGCTCCATAGCTTGACTCATAAGCTCCATACCCATAAATAAAAATCCAAGTCCCATTATTGCTTGACCAAGCGATGCTTTTTTCTTATCATTTGCAAAAGAATGCAAGCAAAATCCAACAAAAGCAATAATTGGTGCCATAGCGGATATATTTAAGGCTACCAGCTGACCTGTAATAGTTGTACCTATATTTGCACCCATTATTATCCCAATAGCTTGGTATATGTTCATAAGTCCTGCATTTACAAAACCTACTACCATAACTGTCGTAGCTGATGAAGACTGGATAATGGCCGTAACAAAGGTACCAACCAAGATGGCTTTAAAGAAATTGGAAGTCATTTTTTCTATAACAACTCTAAGCTTATCCCCAGCGACTAGTTCAAGCCCGTTGCTCATCATCTCCATACCATATAAAAATATGGCAAGACCTCCTAAAAGCCCGATAAAATAATTAATTGACATAAACCCTCCGTAATCAGTTATTATTTTTATCTAATATGAAATTTTTTCTTTTATAACATACTAACCCATTGATGTTATAAAGTGTTCATAAAACTCTTTCAATTTGACTATTTAAAAATAGCCTATAATAAACATTTTACCATATTATATATTTTAATGCCTCACAGCTTTATTAATTTGAAAATATTTTATATTTATTTTATAATATAGCTACTAAATGAAAGGATTTTTTATGGATAGTTTTAAAATAAAATGGGCTGGAATGGGGGTTGCTTTAGTAGTTTTGTTTGCAAAACCAGTTTATGCTGCAGATGTAATAAAATATGACGATTCCAATTTAGACCAAATATTTGAAGAAAATAATATTTATTATGATAAAGAAGCTGTTGAGAAAAGAAAATCTGAGTTTATATCCGATCCAAATAATGCTATAGCTCCAGATTATGAAGTTGAAGATGTAATTATATCAGAGGAATTAAATGTGGATGATGATGGAGATGTAGAAAAAACGGTTACTAAGGAAACAAGTCTTATTGATAAAAACCCTGCACCTATTTATTCTAAAAGTCCAGTTTATAAAAAAGTTGTTGACATATCAGAACACCAAGATCCTGATAAAATTGATTATAATGAGTTTGCAAATGACATAGACGGAGCTATTTTAAGAACATCTATAACCCCTGCAGATGATTTACAAATTCGAAAAGATTATCAAATAGAAAGACATTATAAGGAATTAAATAAACGCAATGTGCCTGTTGGCTTTTACCACTATTCTAGGGCAATAAATGCTGCAGAAGCCTTGCTTGAAGCTGACTATGTATATAATATTATAAAAGATAAAAATGTTTCTTTGCCAGTGTATATAGATATAGAAGATAATAAAAGACAAGCGAAAGCTAGCATAGGAGAAATATCAGAAGTTGCAGAAACTTTCGTAAAATCTATGCAAGCACATGGATATGTTTCTGGCATATATTCTTATCCATGGTTTGCTAATAAATACTTGACACGAGATGTTAAGAATAAATATAATTTTTGGATAGCTGATTACGATTCAAAAGAATTTACTAAATATAATAAATCTGACTTTGACTCCTGGCAATATACCAATAAAGGAAAGGTAAATGGTTATAGTGGAAATATTGATATGAGTGTTCTATATAAGGATTATCCATATATAATAAAAGGTGTTTCAAAAAAGCCGATTAATGTTTTAATAGATGAAATCCTTGCTGGGAAATGGGGAGTAGGATCTGAAAGGCAAAGAAGACTTGCTTACGCTGGGTATAATTACAATATAGTACAAAAAGCAGTCAATCAAAGACTAGCAAATTTATAAAAAGGAGAAATTAATTAATGGCTGAAATTAAATATGATATAGTAGAAAATATTGGAGTTTTATCTGATAATGGAAAAGGATGGACAAAAGAGTTAAATCTTGTAAGTTGGAATGAACGCGAAGCTAAATATGATATTCGCGATTGGAATGAAGATCATACTAGGATGAGAAAAGGTGTTACCCTTACTAACGAGGAAGCAGAAGTGCTTTTTAATGTATTAAGCGAAGAATTTGGTGAATAAAAACTAGACCTTAAGAATTAATTTTCTTAAGGTTTTTTACTTTCAAAAGCTTTAAATATCAAGCTTTTGAAGTATATTTACAATTAGGTGATATAATGATATATTTAGATAATGCAGCTACTGCAATAAAAAGAGAAGAAATTTTAAAAGATATTTTGGAAAATAAAGAAGCTTTTGATGGCAATCCTGATAGCCTTCATACAAAGGGAAGAGAAGCTAAAAAAATCCTAGAAGACTCAAGAAAAAAAATAGCTAAGTCTATAGGAGCAAATCCTAAAAATGTTATTTTTACATCAGGAGCCAGCGAAGGGAATAATACAGTTATAAATAACTTTGAGGGTAATGAAATTATAACAAGTGCTATAGAGCATGATTCAATACTCAATACTATAGATAAAAATAATGCTATTTTATTAGATGCAAATGAAGATGGTATTATTAGTTTGGATGATTTAAAATCAAAAATTACAGATAAAACCAAACTTGTTGTAATAATGTATGTTAATAATGAAACAGGAGCGATCCAACCTGTAAAAGAAATAGGAGCTTATCTGAAGGATAAAGATATACGGTTTCATGTAGATAGTGTCCAAGCCTATGGTCATATAGATATTGATGTAGATGAAATAAATTGTGATTCCCTGTCCTTATCAGGACACAAGATAGGAGGAATAAATGGATTTGGGATTTTTTATATGAGAGAGAATTTAAAACCATTTATTACAGGCGGTGAGCAAGAAAAAGATAGGAGAGCCGGAACTTCCTTTGTAGCTGGTGCTTATTCTATGGCTAAGAGTTATCCGAAAATGCTTGAAGAAAGAGAACAAATAATAAATTTAAAAAAACACTTCATTGATCATTTAGAAAATTTAAACATAGATTGGCAAATAAATGGGAATCCCAATATTTGTTCTAGCCATGTTCTAAATATTTATTTTCCAGATTATAAATCAGACTTCTTACTTACTTATTTAGATATGAATGACATTTGTGCATCAGCAGGTTCTGCATGTAGGGCGGGTAGTATTTTACCAAGCCATGTTATATCAAATATGTATGATGAAAATCGAGCGATGCATTCCATAAGATTTTCTTTCGGATATCAAAATAAAAAAGAAGAAATAGATAAAGTTATAGAAGTTTTATCAAATTTATAAGATCAGCCAATAAGGCTGATTTTTTTTGTGCCAATATTTAAGAAAGATTTAAGATTATTTTAAGTTTAATCAAATGTTAGTATTTTATAATATTAACAAGGAGGAAGGAAAATGCTAACAGTAAAGAATTTAAATAAAAAATTTGATAAAAAAATTATCTATGAAAATTTAAACCTGGAGCTTAAAAAAGGAGAAATATTTGCTTTAATAGGCCCAAATGGGATTGGAAAAACAACACTCATTCGTATGATATTGGGACTGGATGATGATTTTACAGGAGAGATCGAAAATAATCAACATAAAATAGGGTACAGTCCTGAAACTCCAGATTTTCCAGAAATCTTAACAGGCAAAGAATTTTTAGACCTTATCAAATACCACCATGGTTCAGATGATAATATAGATGAATTGATGAAAAAAGTAGGTCTAAATCCAGCTAATAATACTAAAATTTTAAATTATTCCAAGGGGATGCTACAAAGACTAGCAGTAGCTCAGTCATTAATTGGCAATCCAGATATAATTTTACTAGATGAACCATCAAGTGGACTAGACTTTTTTGGACAAATGGCCATGCAAGATTTAATAAATGATCTAAAATCATCAGATAAGGCTATACTTTTAAACTCTCACTTACTCTATGACGTAGAAAAAATAGCAGACAGAGGTCTTATAATTATGGGAGCTAATAATTTTAAAAAATTTTCTAGGGATGATTTTAAGGAAAAACCACTTTCTCAAATATTTTTAGACTTTGCAAAGGAGATAGGATATGAACCTCACTAAGTTACATATAAAAGAAAATTTAAATAAATCTTCATTTATAATATTTGCCATAATAGGATTAATAATCACATTTTTAGCGAGAGGAATGGAAGTTACTGCTCCAGGAGTAAATACCAGTGGAGATATCGGAAAATATGGAATTCAATGGACAATCATAACTTTAATATCTTCTTTGGCTGCCGTTACTTTATCTACAGGAAGCTTTAAAAAATATTTAGCAAGTGATTTACCAGATATTTTAAGAGTACATGGACTAAATTTGCAAAAACAAATTAGCCAAATATTTAAGGCTGATGTTTTTATAAGTATGGTAATGGCAGTTCTGCTTTTAATCGGAATGTTTATAAATATCATTGTTGAAAGACCTCAAATAAGCCTATTAGGTTTTCTAATAGCTATTTTAATTTACCTATTAACTATATTTGTAGTAAATGTAATAATGGGCATTTTAAATTTAATATTTAATCCTGCGGCTGGATCATTATTTGGAATATTTTTTGTTATAGTAGGTGTATTAAGGGGATTGTTAACTTTTATTTTAGAAATGCAAGGTGGATTAATTGCGGAAGTAATGATTAAGATTTTGTATATATTTCCACCTATAGATGATTTTGGAAAAATTGCTAGAGACTTATTTTTGGGAGAATTTACTAATATACGATTACTAGGTCAATGCTTGCTTTATGTATGGATTTTGATTGGTTTATATTATCTGGTAAAGAAATGGAAGGTAGGAAATGAAAAATAAAATTATTTATTCTTTAATTGGACTAGTATTAATAATATTTAATTATCAAAATCGAATAACTACTATTGATAAAACCACATTGGATTTGATAGAAGAAGTAAATTCCTATGATACAGAAAAACTTTGGCCAGAATTTAAAAATAAGGAATATATGAAAGATATTAGGTATAATTCTAGTAAAGAGTTTAGATATGATCACGGTAAAATTATTAAAAAAACTCCAGACCAAGCTGTAGCAAGTCTTGAAGCTCTAAAAGAAGGAAACAAACCACTAATAAAAGCGGTGCCATTTGAAAAATTTAGAGATATTGCCGATCAAGGAACTTCCTCAAATGCCAATTTACAAAAAAAATATAAGTCAGTTATTATTCATGAATCATTCCACTGCTTTCAAATGGATCATGGACTTAGTGAAGTATCAGATATTATGGAAAATGATATTAAATATGATGATCCAGATTATGATAAATTTGTAGAAGTGTGTAAAAAATTAGACGAAGATAAAGTTTATAAAAAGCTTTGGGAAGATGAATATAAATCCTTGTTGTCCTTATATGAAAAAAAAGATTCTAGTGATTATAAAAATGCAAGAGAAAAGCGTTTATCTTATGTAAAAACAAATTTTCCTAGTGAATATAATTATTTTGTAGAAATGGTGAATTATAGGGAATTTATAGAAGGAACAGCTCGTTTTGTAGAGGAAAAATATATGATGGATATAGCAGATGATTCTTATATAAAATATAGAGATAGGGTTTTTAATAGCATTGATGAGTCATATTACTCAGAAGGGTCATTAAAGGCGAAGATACTTGATAAATATTATCCACAATGGAAAGAAAATATAGATTTTTCTAGGGATAATAATTTTGATAAGATGTTTAAAAAAGGAAATATTTTGTGAATGAAAAAATTTTGATAGTTGATGATAATGATGAAATACGCAATATAATTACGCTTTATCTTGAAAATAGTAACTTTGAAGTATTTGAAGCTAATAATGGAAAAGAAGCCTTAGATTTTATAAAAAATAAAAAAATATCTTTGATGATTCTAGATATAATGATGCCAGAAGTAGATGGTATAGAAGTTTTAAAAGCTATTGGCAATGATAGAAGTTTTCCT
The DNA here is from genome assembly GCF_900445265.1 of Anaerococcus octavius. Classification (GTDB taxonomy): domain Bacteria; phylum Bacillota; class Clostridia; order Tissierellales; family Peptoniphilaceae; genus Anaerococcus; species Anaerococcus octavius. The sequence continues at coordinate 1,114,277 of NZ_UFTA01000002.1, read as the reverse complement.
ATAATATTTTTATCAGCTAGATCTAGCGTAAAAGATAAAATAGAAGGCTTATACCTAGGTGCGGATGATTATTTAGCAAAACCCTTTGACCCAGGAGAACTGGTGGCAAGGGTTATTGCGCTTTTAAGAAGAAATAATCGAAAGTTAGATAATAATATAATAAAAATAGGAAATCTAAGTTGGGATAAGTATAAGAGACTTATTTATAAAAATAAAAATGTTTTAAATCTCCGTTCCAAAGAATATGAACTGCTTACTATGTTTATGACCACTCCTGGCAAAGTATTTACCAAACAAGAAATATATGAAAACTTGTGGCAATCATATTATTTTGAAGATGATAATACAATCATGGTTCATATCTCAAATCTTAGAGAAAAAATAGAAGATAATCCTAAAAGTCCCACAAAAATAATTACTATTAGAGGGCTTGGTTATATGCTTAGGAAAGAAGAATGAATACAAAAAAAAATATTTTCAAAAACTCAATTATCTTTATATTGGTATTTTTAATTACAACTGTCTTATTTTTTGCTAGCCTTTCAAAAATTTTAAATGATAATACCTTCGATAGTGTATTTGGTGAATATATACCAGTTTCTAATAATATTGATGATAGTTTATTAAATTGGGACAAAATATCAGAACTTGGTGGATCTGGGTTTGTTGTTGATGGTAATAAGGTAATTAGAACATATAATAAAAAATATAATAAAGAGTATTCTTATTCCAAGCTTTTAGATTTTGTAACTTTAGGTGGTGAAAATCAGAGTACTTTTGTTTTTAATACCTATGATGGAAATAAATTTTTTCTAAATTATCCCAGCGAAAAGGTATCATCAACTGTAAATTTTAATTTAAATAAAGGAAAAAGCTCTCTTAAAACAAATGTATTACTATTTTTACTACTAGCTATAAGCTCTTATATTTTAATAGTATATTTTATAGTGCGTTGGTTATTCTATAAAATAAATAATGAACTAGCAGAAATATATAATAAGCAAGAAAAAGAAAAAGATATTCTATTTAAAGGCATAGCCCATGATGTAAAAACACCTTTATCTGTTATATTATCATATAGCAGAGCAATGGATGAAAATATAATTGCAAGTGAAAAAAGAGAAGAATATATTAAAGCAATAGAAAAAAATGCAGGAATTTTAAATGAAAGAGTAGATGAACTTTTAGAATTTTCGAGCCTGAATAGTTTTAAGGTAAAAAAGGAAAAGAAGGATATTCTAGAGCTTGTTAGAAGATATGTTGGTGATAATTATTCTTACTTTTTAGATAATAAAACCTTTGTAAAGATATTATTTAATGAAGATGACAAATTTTTTATAGATGTTGATGAAAAACTATTTCAAAGAGTTCTTCAAAATTTAATTCAAAATTCTATAGATCATAATAAAAATGAAGTTATAATTACAATTGATTTTAAGATTGATAAACTTATTTTTAAAGATAATGGTAAAGGGATAGATCCTAAAAATATAGAAAATATTTTTGTTCCACTCTTTACACAAGATGCTAGTCGTCAAGGAGAAAAACTTCGCGGCATGGGATTATCCAATGTCAAGAAAATTTGTGATCTACATAAGTGGCAAGTTTACTATAAAGATGGCTTTGTAATCGCCTTTTAATAAAGTATAGTATTTTTCTAATATATAAGGAGGCTGCCATGAAAAATAAAAAAGATACAAAAGTAGTAGTAGGTATCAGTGGTGGAGTGGATTCTTCAGTTGCTGCTTTGCTTTTAAAAGAAGAAGGCTATGATGTCGTAGGGATATTTATGAAAAACTGGGATGATACAGATGAAAATGGAGTATGCACAGCAGAAGAAGATTTTGAAGATGCTGTAGCAATTGCCAATCAAATAGGCATCCCATATTATTCAATAAATTTTGAAAAAGAATACTATGATAGAGTATTTACTTATTTTCTTGAAGAATATAAAAAAGGTAGAACTCCAAATCCTGATATAATGTGCAATAAAGAGATAAAGTTTAAGGCATTTTTAGACTATGCAAAAAATCTAGGAGCAGACTATGTAGCAACTGGTCATTATGCTAGAGTAGATAGATCTGGGGATGAAACTGTAATGCTAAGAGGTCTAGATAATAATAAAGATCAAACGTATTTTTTAAGTCAATTATCCCAAGATCAAATAAAAGATGTATTATTTCCAGTAGGTGAACTTCAAAAATCTGAAGTTAGAGAAATAGCAAGAGAACATGATCTAGCAACAGCAGATAAAAAAGATTCTACTGGTATTTGCTTTATAGGAGAAAGAGATTTTAATGATTTCTTGAGTAATTATTTGCCAGCTCAACCAGGTAATATTGTAGACACTGATAGAAATATTCTTGGACAACACGATGGATTGATGTATCATACAATAGGGCAAAGAAGAGGTCTTGGCATTGGTGGAGATGGTGCAGCTTGGTTTGTTTGTGGGAAAGATTTAGATAAAAATGAACTAATAGTCTGCCAAGGTTCTGATAATCCGCTGCTTTTTTCAAATAGATTATATGCTTCAGAATTTTCTACATTTACAGATAAAAAAATACCAAAAGAATTTGACTGCACAGCAAAATTTAGATATCGTCAAAAAGATATTAATGCACATGTCAAAGTTTTAGATGAAAATCATGTAGAAGTGGTATATGATGATACTAAGGCAGTTACTCCTGGTCAAGCAGCAGTTTTTTATTTGGATGAGATTTGCATAGGTTCAGCTATTATCGATGAAGTTTATAATGGAGATAATAAGCTAAAAGTTTAATTTTAAATAGGGAAAGATTTGATGTTATGATAATACAGAATGATTATAGCTTTATTGGATCTGATATAAGAAAAATTAGAGAATCAAAGGGCATCACTCGTAAAGAAATAGCAGAAAAAATGTTTATTTCAGAAGAGACTATAAGGAGAATAGAAAAAGGAGATAATGACCCTAGGATTTCTACCCTAGTGCCCATTTGTAATTATATAGGGCTAGATCTAAAGGATATCATAAACCACGAGGTTAATGAATACAATAATTTATTATCACTTAGAAAAGAAATCAATTATTTATTAAATAATTCATCAGTGGAAAAGGCAAAAGATTTAATAAACAAGCTTGATTCAATTGATGCGAAATCAAACATTAATTTTGAAAAAGAATTATATGCTACTAAACATTATTTTAATGGAATACTAAGCTTAGAAGATGGACAAAAGAAAAATAATCCATCAGAAGAGCTTGAAGTAGCACTCTCTGATATTAACTCAAAATTTAAAGTAAATAAATTTAAAGATTATAAATATGATGAATTTTCTTTAAGAATTCTTCTAGCTCTATCCATCAGTGAATATAAAAAAGGGAATATGGATTTATATAGGGATATTATGATGGAAATAAGTAAATACTTAGATCCTGAATTAGAGAATTATTTTATTCTATGCTACAATGTCGCAATATTTTATTTTCGTGCAGGCAAACATCAAGAGTCTTTAAAAGTTTGTGATATAGCAATATGTAATGCAAAAAAAGTAAAAGAAACTTATTATTTGAATATGATTTATTATATCAAAGGAATTAATCATTTAAATTTGGAACAAATAAAAGAAGCTAGGGAAAGTTTTAATTACTGCCTTGCCCTAACCAATATTTTCTCAGAAGATAAGCTGGCAAAAAGTTTATCTGTTCAAGTAGAAAAAGCAATGTCGGGATATAAATAATATGTTTTATAAGCATCCACATATTTGTGTGTTTAAAAATTTTGCTTATAGTGGTATTATGTAATCAACAAGGAGGTAGACAAATGAATTTTAAAAAAGGTATCATAGTAGCTTTATTGTTAACAATAGGTGCAGGTCTTAGTTTAAATCAAAATAATAAGCAAGTAGCTGTTGAACATGAAGATATGATTATAAATCAATATTTTGTAATAACTGATTGTTAATTAAGAAACTTTAAGATTATTCCGAAAATCACTGTAGAATTAGAAAAAAATCCCTAAAAACTAAAATCGGGTAAAAATTTGCTCAAATACGCCAATATTTCAAACAAAATTTTACCCTTATAATCGTAAATCCTAAGATTCACTTGTTTACTTTCTTATTATATTATAAAAAACTGATTAAGTAAATATGTAAGGAGAAAATTATGAAAAAAACTAAAGTTTTAGCAAGCGCTCTATCAATAACACTTTTAACAAACGCAATATTACCAGCAACTAAACTTGTGGATAATATAAATACACCATTATCAAGTGTAGCATATGCTGCAGAAGAAAAAACTCCACAAAAAGAAGCTGAAGAAAAAATAAATTATTTACAAGAAATTATAAGTAGCTTAGAAAATATTTCTGGTGGACTAGCTGGAAATCAATTAAGCTGGTTAAAGGAATTAAAACATGCAGCTGAATTTTTAGGTAAAATTGTAAATAAAGGTATAGGTAGTGCAGCTGAACTAAGAAATAAAATTATCCCAAGAGTGGACCTACTAATAAATGTGGCAGAAACAATTACTGCAGATGCTACAGAATTAGCTGACAGTGAACAACAAGCTCACGTAATTATAGGATTTTCTGTAACACGTGCTTTGTTAAAAGCAACAGATTTATTTGAAGGTGCTGAAGGCTTAAACAAAGCTTCTGAAAACTTATCAGCATCATTAGATAAAGCTCGTGAAGTTCCAAAACTAACAGATGATTCTAAAAGAACTCACTATACTCTAGAAAAACTAGATAGAGCTATAGCAAAAGCAAAAGAAATCAGAAACAAAGAATTAAAAAATAAATTAGATCCAAGCAAACTTGCAGATATTGATTTATTAATTAGACAAGCTCAAGATGTTAGAAGAGATGGAAGAGCAACAGTAGGCGAAGTAAATGCTATGGCTGCAGAATTAAATGAAAAAATAGATGAAGCTTACAAAGCTATTCCAGAAGGTGAAAGAACAGCAAACAAAGCTCAAAAAAGAGATTTAGAAAAAGACATTCAAGCTGCAAAAAATCTTCGTGATTTTACTTTAAAAGGTAAAGCTGATTCATCAGTAATCAAACAATTAAATAGAGAAATTGCAGATGCAAATAGAGTACTAAAAAATAATAATGCTACAATAAGTCAAGTAGAATCTGCTGATGAAATGATCGTAGAAGCTATGAACAAAGCATTAGCGAGTGTTAAAGAAGAAAAACCAGCTGAACCAGTAGAAGAAGAAACAGCTCCAGAAGTTGAAGAAAATACTCCAGCCGAAGAAGAAGTTACTGAAGATGAAAGCGAAGAAGAAACTGAAACAGAAGAAGCTTCTGAAGTAGAAGAAACAAGCGAAGAAGAAGCTGAAACGGAAGAAACAGATGAAAAATCTAATGAAGAAGAAGCTCCAGTAGAAGAAGAAACCACTGAAGAAAGTGAAGTTATAGAAGGTTAATAATATATTTCATCTCTTTTAAAAAGAATAGCCACATCTTATAATAAAAATCCACCTATAAGCGTAATTGCTAAAGGTGGATTTTATTATTTTACCAATACGGGTAAGTATACAGTGAGTAGAAATTATGTGAAGGAGATTAAAATGAAAAAATTAGTAAAAGTAGTCCTTGCTGCATCAATATTATTAATTCCAATTAATAAGGTAGATGCAGATTCTTATCCAGTGTATACAAAACCAATATCTTTTAATAAAAATGAATCCATAAATGTAAATGGTAAAAAATACTATGATAGTGGATATGTAGGAACACAAAGAGGTCTTAATAAGTATGATGGTCTAATTAATGATAAATATTTTAATGGCAGGCCAGATGTAAGATATAAAAAAGGGAAAGATCCAAATACTATAATTGTAGATATGGATTATTACACACAAATATTTGTTAGATCAGATTTTCCAAAAGATAAAATGCCAGCAGAGGTATACAGTGCAAGTTATAAAGTGAAAAATATAAATAAAGGAAAAAATGAAATAGAACTTTCCTATCTATCAGGTGGTGGGAAAACAGGAACTATGTTTAAAAACTCAAAATTCTTAGCAGAATTATCTGAATTTGATGGAGCTTCTTTAAAAGTTGGAGATGAAATAAAACTATGGCATTGGTTTCCAACAAATGGCTATGAAGAAATGTTTATACCAGCAGTTTATAAAATAGAAAAGTTTACAGATGATAAAGATGACATCTCAGAAGAAGATTCACAAAAAGTTTTGGCAAACAAGTTATTTGACAACTTAGTAGAAGCAGAAGCTGCTAGAACTCTTATTTCAAATCTACCATCAATGAATAAGGAATATAAGGATAAGCTAAGTTATTCAATTAAAAAATCAGATGCGATTATTAATAAAGGATACAAACTTTTACTAACAGATAAAGAACGATTAGAAAATGATGAATCCAAAGCCATAATTAAAATAATACAAATAAAATATGACAAAAAATTAGAAAGCGACAAAGATAAGACTCTAGCCCTGAAAACATATGATAATATGATTATGGCAAATGCTGGTAAAAAATTATTGAATGACTATCCAAATGCATCAAAATCTATAGAGAAACAGCTTAGAGCATCATTAGATCAATCTGATCAAATAGTACAAAAGGCTCTAAAAAAAATAAAATAAAATTAACTTGATCTTAACATTCCATTTGTTATCATATGAATATGAGGAGGTATAATATGAAAAAAATAGCAACCTTAGCACTAGCATTGCTTGTACTACCAAGTGCAAACATATTTGCAGCTAGCGAAAATGATCAAATTATTAATAAAGACAATAAAATAGAAATTACTAGTCAAGCAAGAGATGAAAAAGTAAGTCAAACTGACTTATACGAAGTAAGTGAAGTTTTTGAAAACACAGTTACTTTAAAATTTGTACAAACTGTAGATGGTAATTCTATTCCAAGTTATAACGGGGCAGAATATAATGTTCCAAAAGAAAAATTTGCAGAAAAAGATATAAATGTTGGTGACTTATATAAAATCAACCATGATGATATTATAATGCCATCAAATCCAGCACAATTTGGAACAATTTATTCAATTGAAAAAGAAGAAAAGTCAGATAACAAAGAAAATGAAGATGTAAAAGAAGAACTCATCACAGAGCAATTTGTAGTAGAAAAAGTAAATGAAGATGGATATACAATTGCTGATACAAAAAATAAAGATAATAAATACATTATTAGCAAAAAAGATGCGAATAATATGGATCTAATTGTTGGAGATCAATTAGAAATAACTCATAATGGAGTAGTACTTGAATCAAATCCAGCACAATTTGGAAAAATATTTGATCTTAAAAAATGTGAAAAAGAAAAAACTGAAAAAAATGAAAACGAAGAAACAATTACTGAAACTTTCATAGTTGATGAAATTACAGAAAAAGGATACAATATCCACGAAAAATCTAACAAAGATAATAAATATTATATCAGCAAAGAAGATACAAAAACTTTAGATTTAGCTATCGGAGATCAATTGAAAATAACACATACAGGCCTAGCAACCAAATCAATTCCTGCACAATTTGTTGGTGATATAAAGGTTCGTAAAATAAACAATAAAGAAAGCGATACTAAAAAAAATATAAATAAGAAAGAAATTGAACAAAAACCATCTAAAAAAACTTCAGAATTTTCTAAAGAAAAAATTAATACAAAGAAAAATACAGGTAATAGCAAAATAAATTCTACAAATAAAAATATAAATGCAAATAAATTAGCCGGCTTAAACCCAAAGACAGGTGTTTTTTCTTCACTTGGAATAGTAGGAGTAGGAGCAGCTGCTGGCATCCTTTCTAAAAATACTAAAGAATAGAAAAAAAACCTTGTGATATACTCACAAGGGTTTTTTTATATATCGATTTCTAAGACTATTGGGGTATGATCTTGCCTTTTTCCTGAGTCGATCATATCTGAGCGGCTAACCTTATACTTTATCCTATCACTAACTAAAAAATAATCTATTCTCCAGCCAGAATTATTAATTTTACTTGTTTTAACTCTTTGTGCCCACCAAGTATATTTACCTTCCACATCCCCGTTTAAATGTCTAAATGTATCTATAAATCCTTTACTTAGAATATGGGTAAATCCTTCACGTTCTTCATCTGTAAAACCAGCTGATCTATGATTATTTTCAGGATGAGCAAGATCGATAGGAGTATGAGCAACATTAAAATCACCTGCGGCAATAACTGGTTTTTCTTTATCTAATTTTGATAAATATTTTGCATATTGCTTATCCCAAACTTGTCTATCAGCTAGTCTTGCCAATTCATTTCCAGCATTTGGTGTATAAACTTGAGTAAAATAAAAATCATCAAATTCTAAAGTGACCATTCTACCCTCAAGATCCATTGGTTCTGGAGCATCTATAATGGGAAAATTACTATTTATATCTAAGTCTTTTTTAAAAAGTGTCATACATCCTGCATATGATTTGCGTGCTCCTTCGGATGAATTTACATGCACATAATTGTAATCTGGGAAAAATTCCGCTAATTTTACTTTATGTTTTTTTGATAAGCCTGTTTGAGGAAGCTTTGTTTCTTGAAAAGCTATAACATCAGGATCTTCTTTTTTTATAGTATTAAAAACTTCACGAGTCATAACAGCTCTATTTGAATCACTAGTCAATGCTGCATTGAGTGAGTCTATATTCCATGAAATAAATTTCAAATTAATCTCCTTTATATAATTCTACTTAAAGCCATTATAAAATTTAATAATAATTATTTCAAGTTTAAATAAATGAAATTTGGGTGAAATATGTTTTTTTTGAGCAAATGAGGGTAATATTCTTATAATAATATTTAGGAGGATTTTATGAAAAATAAAATATTAGCACTAGGAATTAGTTTTACATTTTTATTTGCAATAAATCCTAAGGTTTATGCAAGCGAGAATAGTAAAGTAGAAAATGAACAAGCGAAAGTAAATCTGACAGAAGAGAATGATTATATATTTAATGTAACAGATATAAGTGAAAATCAAGTTACCTTATCATATGTAGGGGAAAATCGAGATGACTCTGTTGTAATTAGTGCTGATGATCAGAATACTAATTTAGTATTAGACCAAGACTTTTTTGAGGATGATATAAGTTTAAAAGACGAGTATCAAATAAAAAGTCACAAAAATATAAAGCAACTAAAAAAAGATGATATAAAAAAAGAAGATCTAACTTTAATTCAAAAATACGAAAAACCAGTAAATATTGATAAAGATAAGATTCCAGAAAATAACGATATAATTGATGTAGAAGTTAGTGAAGTTTTTGCAAATGATCCAGTAAATAAGGCTGCAGATGTTTTTGAAGTAGGAGATGAGAATAATTTATTTTCAGTATCTTTCGATGACTTACGAGATTCAGATGTTCATGTAGGAGATAGGTACAAAATTTACTGGGATGGTATTGTGATGGAATCATATCCTGGACAATTTGGAGAAATTTATAGAGTAGAAAAATTAAGCGGAGAAACTGTAGAAAATTGGCAAAGCAAGGAATTTGAATTAATAGAAATTCGTGATAGCAAGGATGGTAAAGAAGCTTTACTTAAAGAAATAAGAGATGGTCAAAAAACGTATAGGACATATTTAGACAAATTAGAAGATAAAAACGCTAAAATAGGTGATAGATATTTAATAACCTACAATAATAGGGGTGATGAGATGACCCAAATACAAAATGTTGAAAAATGGATGAAAAAAGAAGATCCTAATTTAAAAGCTGATTATAGTGAATTAAACAAAATAATTGATGAAGCATCTAATTATGTTTTTGAAGACCAAACTTATACACAAGAAAGTGCAGATAATTTGCTAGATGCCTTTACAAAAGCTAAAGAACTATTAAAAAAAACTGATGCTAGACAAGAAGAAGTAGATGAAGCTAGTAAAAATTTGAGATATGCAATAGATAATATTAAAGAAAATAAAGATGTGAAAGCAGAAACTACAGAATATAAATCTGTAGATGACAAAAAATCTAAAATAGATAAAAAAGAAAATACTAAGGCTGCAGGAGTAGAAGAAACCAAAAAAGATAAAAAATCGGTTTTTGGAAATCCAAGCACAGGTATTAGTTCAATAGCTCCAATTGCTATTACAGCTATGCTAGCGGGAGCAGGAGTTGTGTCTAGCAAAAAAAATAAATAATCTATTTTATAATGCAGGCAAAGTGCCTGCGTTTTTTTATGTAAAGATCTATGCTATAATAAAACTATGAAATTACAAGCATTTGAAAGTATAAGAGTTGATAAATATATATCTGATGAATTTGAAGAAATTCCTCGTGAAAAAATTAAGACTTTTATAAAAAATAAAAAAATAAAAGTAAATAATAAAGCTATAAAACCAAGCTATAAATTAGAAGTAGATGACGAAATTGACATAGATGATGAACTTTTTGAAGTTCCTGAAATAAAGCCAGAGCCTATGGCTTTAAAGATAGTTTATGAAAATGATGATTATGCAGTTATAGATAAGGATGAAAATGTAATAGTTCATCCTGCAGGTTCAATTATTTCTGGAACTTTAGTTAATGGATTGTTAGATAAATATGGATATGAAGGTCTATCCCATATTGGAGGAGATGACAGACCAGGTATAGTCCATAGACTTGATAAAGATACAACCGGACTAATGGTGATTACAAAAAATAATGATTCTTATAAATATATGAAAACTCTTTTTGAAACTAGAAAAGTTGATAAAGAGTATATAGCTATAGTTCATGGAAATTTTGATAAAAAGTCTGGTAGAATAGAAAATTATATGGATAGAGATATTAATAATCGTAGAAAAATGGCAGTTAGATCATCTGGTCGTATTGCTATTAGTGAATATGAAGTCATAAAGGAAGTAGAAGGATATTCATTAGTAAAAATCCATATAATAACAGGTCGAACTCATCAAATTAGAGTTCATATGACTGATATAAATCATCCTCTTGTAGGAGATCCAGTTTATGGAAATGTAAAAACAAACTTTAACCTAGATCATCAATTATTGCATTGTAGATTTATAGGATTTACTGACCAAAATGGTCAATATATAAGCTTTAAAGCAGATCCTCATGCAATTTTTTTAAAATATCAAAATGTCTTAGGACTTGGAGACTAAAATGTATTCAAAAACAAACACTTGTTCGCTTATAGGACTGTCTGGAAATCTGGTAGAAGTAGAGAGTGACATAACTTCTGGATTGCCAGCATTTTTGATAGTTGGTTTACCTGACTCATCAATAAAAGAGTCAAAAGAAAGGGTAAGAGTAGCCATTAGTAATTCTGGTTATTCATTTCCACCAGGTAGAATTACAGTAAATTTATCACCAGCTGATCTAAAAAAAGAAGGAACTCAATTAGATTTGCCAATAGCTATTTCCTTATTAAATTCTATGGGAGTCATAACTTATAAATATGATGACTATATATTTTTAGGTGAACTAGCCTTAGATGGACGTATTATGCCAGTAAAAGGAGCTCTTGCTATGGTTATTTCTATGAGAGAACTTGGATTTTCTAAATTTATAATAGCTGACGAAAATAAAGATGAATGCGCAATTATAAGCGATGTAGAAATTCTACCATTTAAAAATTTAAATGGTATAGTTTCATTTTTAAATAAAGAAAGTGAAGTAAAAGCATATAAGGTTGATCTTTCAAAGTTAAATGATGAAGTATCTTATGATTTAGATTTTTCTGATCTTAAGGGACAAGAAAGTTTAAAACGCGCTTTGCAAATTGCAGCTGCTGGTAGTCACAATGTTTTAATGATAGGGCCGCCAGGAAGTGGTAAGACTTTTTCTGCAAAACATTTGCCAACTATTTTGCCTGATATGAGTTTTGATGAAAAAGTAGAAGTAACTAAAATATATTCTATTATGGGTCTTTTAGATAAGGGCCGATTGGTTAATGATAGACCATTTAGATCTCCCCACCACTCTGCAAGCGAAGTAGCATTGATCGGTGGAGGTCATTCTATACCAAAGCCTGGAGAAATTTCTCTGGCTCACAGGGGTGTTTTATTCTTAGATGAGTTTCCAGAATTTAACAAGAAAACCATTGAGGCACTTAGAGAGCCTTTGGAAAACAGAGAAATAAATATATCTCGAGCTCAAGCAAGTTTAAAATATCCTTCAGATTTTATATTAATAGCAGCTATGAATCCATGTCCTTGTGGTAATTATGGCAATCCATTAAAGGAATGTACTTGCTCACAAAATGAAATTAGAAGATACTTAAATAAAATTTCTGCACCAATTTTAGATAGAATTGATATACATATAGAAATTTCACCTGTAAAATATGATGATTTAAAAAGTGATGCTCCTTCTAAATCTTCTAAAGAATTAAAAGAAGAGGTAGTAAAGGCAAGAAAAATCCAAGAAGAAAGATATAAAGCTGAAAAAGTATCAGCAAATTCAGAACTTTCCACAGCTTTAATGAAAAAATATATAAAACTTAGTCCTGATGTAGAAAAAATAGCAAAGGTGGCTTTTAATAAATATAATTTTTCTGTAAGAAGCTTTAATAAAATTATAAAAATGGCAAGAACTATTGCGGATTTGGATGATAGTGAAAACATCGAACAAAAACACTTACTAGAAGCAGTAAGATATAGAACACTTGAGGGAAAATATTGGGGAGAATAATGGTAGATCAACGTGATATTGCTATAAATATAGATAAATTTGTATATGATTTATTTGACTATGCTCTATTTTATAGGGCAAGTGACATTCACATTGAACCAGAAGAAAACTATGGGCGTATAAGATTTAGGGTAGATGGCAGACTAGATGAAGTTTTAAGAATTACTAGAAAAAATTATGAAATGGTAGTTTCTAAAATAAAACTCTTAGCAAATATGGATATTAGTGAACATCGTAGACCCCAAGATCAAAACTTAAAGTTAAAAGCTTATCCAAGTATAGATTTTCGAGTATCTGTTATTGGGACCATAAATGGAGAAAAGTTAGTAATCAGAATCTTATCCTTAGGAGAATTTAGATCAAATGCGAATTTATTAGGATTTACTAAAGAATCTAAGGATTCTATTAGTGAAGCTTTAAAAAATCGATCAGGAATGATAATTTTTTCAGGACCCACAGGTTCAGGGGAGAATAGTATAATAGTGACAGATACAATAATTAAGTTAAATCAAGGTTTAAAGGCTTCCACAAAATTTTTAAACAAGATGATTTTACTTTGAGTCTGTCATCTTTTTGTTGAATTCACAAAATAAATTTAATTTAGGTAAAAAGGATTGAAGAGGATATGATAATAGTTAGAGTGATTTTTAAAATCATACTTTTTCCTATTAGTATAGCACTAAGTATTATTGCTATGTTTTTAACTTTTATATTGGGACTTAGTACGGTATTTTTTAAATTAATATCTTTTATTGCAATAATGGGTTTTTTAGGATCTGTTATTAACGGAGAAAAAAATCTTGCAGTTGAAGCCATTATATTAGCATTTCTTTTTAGTCCTTATGGAATTCCAGCGTTAGGATATGTTGTAGTAGAATTAATAGAAGAGGTGAATGAAAAAATAAAATTAATATAAAAACAAAACATAAAAATTAATTCAAGAAGAGATAGCAAATTAAGATATGCTGTCTCTTTTTCTGTACTAAGAAAGGGGGTGTAAGATGAAAGAAATAGTAGAATTTGAATATTACTATGGTAATGAAGCAGAACAATATTCGTTTTTTAGAATTCCAAAATCTTTATTTACTAATCAATATTTTAATAGTATGTCAGTAGAAGCTAAAGTCTTATATGGAATTTTATTAGATAGAATGAGTTTGTCACTAAAAAATAAATGGTTAGATGAGGCAAATAAAGTATATATCATCTACACCATAGAAGAAATTATGGAAGTGTTAAATTGGGGTAGAAATAAGTCCGTTAAGATAATGAAAGAAATTGAAGAAATAGGACTATTAGAAAAAAAGAGACAGGGACTTGGCAAGCCAAATCTACTTTATGTAAAGAACTTTATATACACAGGAAACAATAAACCTACAGAAGTTTTAAAAGTAAACTTGCAGAAGTTTAAAAATCAAACTTCAAGAAGTTTCAATAATAAATCTCAAGAAGTTTTAAAAGAGGACTCTAATAATACTAATATTAATAATACTGATATTAGTAATACTGATTTTAATAATACCACCTCCATAGCATTCTTAAAAGATGAAGAAGAAAATTTAGATAGAACAATTTTGGAGGAGGCAAAATTAAAAGAAAAGATTAAAAATAATATATCTTATGAAATATTTGAAGAATCAAGAATAGAAGATAAGAAACAAGTAGATGTAATTATAAATGTTCTGGTAAGAGCATTAAATAATTCTAAAAGCTTTCACATAGGTGGGCAGAAGATAGATCATAAAAAGTTAAAAGAAAAGATTCTAAATCTAAACTATAAGCATATAGATTATGTATTGACATATTTAAAAGAAAACGCACCTAAAGATATAAGAAACATAAACGCTTACTTGCTTACACTCTTATGTAATGCAGATGAAAATATTAAAAATATGGAAATTATAAAAGGCAGTAATAATAACAATAAAAAATATGACTATAGTAGGGATGAAGATATCTGGCAAGAATTTTTAAATACGAAATAGGAGGCGAAATTTCTATGGAATCAATTAGAGATATTTTAGAAAACAATATAGAACCATTAGAAAAAATATATTCTTCAAAAAAAGACAATAATGAAAGTTATATAGATCAAAAAACAGGACTAAAATATTGCTCACATTGTAAAAGTCCAATGGAAAAAGAAATTGACTTTTTAGGAAAAAGAAAAAAAGTACCTATTTTATGTAAGTGTAAACAAGAAAAACAAAAACAGCAGGAAGAAGAAAGGCAGAAGATTAATCATCTTTTAAAGATTGATAGATTAAAAAAAGAATGCTTTGATGATCCTATACTTTTAAATTGGAACTTTGCTAACATGGATAAAGACAGCGAACATGAAGAAGTAGCAAGAAATTATGTAGAAAAATTTGATGATATATATATAAATAATATAGGTTTAATTTTAACAGGAGATGTAGGATGTGGAAAAACTTATCTTGCAAGTTCCATAGCTAATAGTCTTTTAGAAAAAGAAATAAAAGTTAAGATGACAAACTTTTCAGTAATTTTAAATGATATGACAAACTTTGAAATTGACAAAAGTAAATATATTGAAAAGCTAAATAATAAGCAACTACTTATTATAGATGACTTTGGAATGGAAAGAGACACAGCTTTTGCAGCAGAACACATCTTTAATATCATCGATAGTAGATATAGAGTAGGTAAACCTCTGATTATAACTACGAATTTAAGTATATCAGCCTTAACAAACCCTCAAACAATAAAAGATAAAAGAATTTACTCAAGAATACTTGAAATATGTAGCCCGATCATATTTACGGGGAAAAACAGAAGAATAGAAAAAATGAAAGAAAAATCGAAATTAGCCTATGGAATATTAAAAAATAAATGAAAGTAGGTGAGTAAATGCAAAATGACGATGTCAATAGTAGAACAATTGCCATAATGAAAAAAGCTGGAGTAGTAACAGCTAAGCAAGTTATAAACTTAATGAAAAAAATATTAGAAATAAATAAGCAAAAAGCAAGCTTAGAAAAGACAGGGGCAATTAGTAAATTTAAGAAAGTTAAAGTAAAAGATCTGGTAAAAAAAGGAAAAGTAGAAACCTTAGAGCTTAATGATATAGATTTAAGGACTTTAAAAAGAGAATTAAAAAGATATGGAGTTAAATTTTCAATAAAAAAAGATTTGGAAAGCGGAAATAATATTATATTTTTTCAAGCAAAAGATGAAAAGATAATGGAACAAGCCTTTAAGAAAACTGTATATAAATTTACTCAAGAAAAGTCCATGAAAAAAGAATCTGTTATAGAAAAATTAGCTAACTTCAAAGAGAAAGTAAAAGCTACAACGGATAAGGATAAGGTTAAGCATAAACATCAAGAGCAAAGTTTATAAGGGAAAAGATTGACAATATAGGATATATCCTATAAAATGAAAGTGAAAAGATAGAATGAATCAATTTATAGTTGAATATTATGAAAAGGAAGATGGAAGCTATCCAGTAGAAGAATTCCTCTTATCTTTGGATATAAAAATGAGGGCTAAAGTATTTAGAAACTTAGAACTCTTAGAAATAAAGGGGAATCAACTTAGAGAGCCATATTCAAAACATTTAGAAGATGGAATATTTGAGTTAAGAGTGAAACTAGGAAAAAACATAACAAGAGTTCTATATTTTTTTGTCATAGGAAACAAAGTGATATTGACTAATGGATTTATAAAGAAAACACAAAAAACACCAAGGTCAGAAATTAAATTAGCCAAGCAATATAGGGAAGATTATCAGAGAAGGAGTTATAAAAATGAGTAAAAATTTTAGAGATACCTTAAAGGAAGAAATGGAAAATCCCGAATTTAAAAAAGAATGGGATAATTTAGAGGTGGAATTTCAAATAATAAAGGCTATGATAGATGGAAGAAATGAGAATCACCTTACTCAAAGAGAACTCTCAGATATGACAGGTATTGCCCAAGGGGATATTAGTAAAATAGAAAATGGTAATGCTAATCCTTCTATTAAAACCTTGGATAGACTTGCAGATGCATTAGGAAAGAAATTGAAAGTTACCTTTGAAAGTAAAATATAACATATAAGTAATAAAATGATGAAGAAAAAAATATGTCCTAGATGTAAAGGAGAAATGAGACAACAGTTTATAGGCTTATTACATTGTAAATGTGGAATGAGTTATCATAAAAAGTTAGGATATTTTGAAAGAAGTGAAGATATGATTTTTGCTTTGGAAAGAAAAAGAATAGGTAAAAAGGTAAAACAAGTTCCAGTAGTAAGGTATAAAAAATAAACAAAACTGATAAAAGAGTTATTAATTTTTTAGAAAGGGAGTGAACAAGACGAAAATACTTAATGAAGTAATGAAAGATATAAAGAATGTATTTCACATACGAGATAAGAAAAGATTTATTTTAGAAAATCTTCCATATCTCGTATTTTTTTATATAGGAAATATACTAGCTAGCCATATAAACTCCTATGAAGGAGGAGATATATTAGATAGAATTATGGTAGCCTCTAGTCAAATTGATAGTTTAAATTATTTTCTTTCGTTTAAAATAAGAAATATATTAGCAGGGTTAATACTAGCATTAATTATTAAATTGGTTTTAATACAAAAGAAGAAAAAAGCAAAAAAATTTAGAGAAGGTAAAGAGTATGGATCTGCAAGATGGGGAAATGAAAAAGATATAGAGCCATATATTGATAAAAAGTTTGAAAATAACATTCTACTTACTCAAACAGAGAGACTTACAATAAATAATCGCCCTCAGAACCCTAAATATGCAAGAAATAAAAATGTGCTTGTCATTGGTGGTTCTGGTTCAGGGAAGACAAGATTTTTCGTAAAGCCAAATCTCATGCAAATGCATTCGTCTTATGTAGTTACTGATCCTAAAGGAACATTAGTATTAGAATGTGGGAAAATGCTAGAAAAAAATGGATACGAGATTAAAATTTTAAATACCATTAACTTTAAAAAGTCTATGAAGTACAATCCATTCGCTTACATTAGAAGTGAAAAAGATATACTCAAATTGGTGCAAACAATCATTGCAAACACAAAAGGTGAAGGTGAAAAGTCAACTGAAGATTTTTGGATTAAGGCAGAAAAGCTCTATTATACTGCCCTCATCGGTTATATTTACTATGAAGCACCAAAAGAAGAACAAAATTTTTCAACCTTGTTAGCTATGATAGATGCATCAGAAGTTAGAGAAGAAGATGAAAATTTTAAAAATGCTGTTGATTATATGTTTGAAGCTTTAGAAAAAGAAAAGCCAGATCATTTTGCAGTAAAACAATACAAAAAATACAAACTTGCTGCGGGTAAGACTGCTAAATCTATTCTTATTTCTTGTGGAGCAAGACTTGCACCATTTGATATCGAAGAATTAAGGGGCTTAATGAGCGAAGATGAATTAGAGCTTGATAAAATTGGAGATAGAAAAACTGCTTTATTCGTAATAATATCAGATACAGATGATACCTTTAACTTTGTAGTATCAATAATGTATTCTCAGTTATTTAATCTATTATGTGATAAGGCAGATGATGAGTATGGTGGAAGACTTCCAGTTCATGTAAGATGTCTACTTGATGAGTTTAGCAATATAGGTCAGATTCCAAAGTTTGAAAAGCTAATTGCCACAATTAGAAGCAGAGAAATATCAGCTTGCATTATTTTGCAAGCTCAGTCTCAACTAAAAGCAATTTATAAAGATAATGCGGATACCATAGTAGGCAATTGTGATTCCACATTATTTTTAGGTGGCAAAGAAAGGACAACCTTAAAAGAGCTATCTGAAAGTTTAGGCAAAGAAACAATAGATTTATATAATACGTCGGAAACTAGATCAAATCAAAAAAGTTTTGGTTTAAATTATCAAAAAACTGGAAAAGAATTAATGAGTCAAGATGAAATAACTGTAATGGATGGAGGTAAATGCATTTATCAACTAAGAGGAGTGAGACCATTTCTTTCTGATAAATTTGATATAACTAAGCATAAAAATTATAAATTACTTGAAGATTATGATAAGAAAAATGTGTTTGATATAGAACAATATTTTAAGAAGAAGGATGGAATTAGATTAAAAAGTGATATGGAAGTTGAAGTTTTAGAGGCATAAAATTAAAATTGAATATTGTCTAAGGTATAAATAAAGTTCTTGACAAAACATACCATATCATATATTATGATGGTAATAGAACCCGACGCGCCTCTTAACAATGCGGACCAAGTCGGGTCATTTGAGTTTAGATAGAATATTAAGAAATAACTTTGAAATAGGAAAGGAGGGTATAAAATATATGGCTAAGAAAACTTACTACGCAGTTAAAGTAGGGAAAAACCCAGGAATATATCGAACATGGGAACAAACCAAAGAACAAGTTGAGGGATTTTCTGGTGCGGTGTATAAATCATTTTTAACGGAAGATGAAGCCATAAAATTCATTGAAGAGATTGATACAACAACAGATATAGAATCAGAAAGTATCAAAGATTTAAATAGTCAAATAGCCAAAGAAATTGAAAATTTAGAAAACGATTCAGTAATTGCATTTGTGGATGGAAGCTATTCAGAAAATGCTGGTGGAAAAGAAAAATATTCTTTCGGAGCGGTTATTCTATCAGATCAAACAGAGAACAACTTATATAAGGCCTATGTTGATACAGATAATTTGAAGTATAGAAATGTTGTAGGAGAATTAAGTGGGGTTAAAGAAGTTATTCTTTGGGCAATAGGTCATAACAAGAAAAAAATTACAATTTACTACGATTATGAAGGCATTGAGAAGTGGGCAACTTCTGAATGGAAAGCAAATAATGATTTAACAAAAAATTATGTAAAGTTTATAGAAGAGAAAAAATTACTAATTGACATTGAATTTTGTAAAGTTCCAGCTCATAGTGGGATTTCTTATAATGAAAAAGCTGATACTTTGGCGAAAAATGCGTTGTTAGCACAAGGGTATAAGGCTTATAGTGATGGCTCAGTTTATTTTATTGGACTTGATGAAAGAGATTGGATTCGCATAATTGAAGAAATACAGTATGATTTTGAAGACGAAAAAGAAAATATATTGTATAAGTCAGATAGAGTAAATGATTATTTAAATAAGATTAGAGTTCAAAGAAAAAACGAAAAACTTGTTATAAATTGCTATAAAGGAAAGAAATCATACGTTCAAGGCAAGCAAAGTTCTTTATTTCAAAAATTGATATCTTATGCTATAGAATTATTGCCAACAGAGAATGCTGTAGTAGAAGTTTTAAATACCTATCATGCGGTTAATATAGAAAAGGCAGACTTGGAAAATACTTTTTCACAGTTAATGCCGGATTTTCCTGATAATGAAGAGGACGTAAAAGTTAGAAATACTTTGTTAACAGCTGTATTTAGTACAAAGATAGTAGCCGATTTACCAGATTTTACATTTTTAGTAACACCTATTTTTAGGACAATGGAATATTATCTGCATAAAATTTTACACGATTATCTAAAGAAAGATACAGAGAATGAAAAAGGAAAAAATAATTTTCATTTCTTCAGTACAAATGATACAACTAAAGAATATTATTATAATTCAGGGCATGTAAACTTAAATGATATACAGATAGATTATTTAAATAGGCTGTATAATGCGTATAATAGAATTAGGCATCCTTATTCACATTGGAGTCAGGATTCAATAGATACTAAAGTTATTGAAGATTTAAAAACAGCAAGAGAATTAATTATTACAAATTTAAAATTAATTAATGAGTTTTATCAAGTATTTAATTAATTGAGGAACTTTAGAAAGGAGGAAGTTTTATGGAAAAATATTTAATTAATGATTTAAATATATCAGGATATAAAAAGATAATAACATTATTAGATTATAAAGAAAAAATTTCTACTTGCTTAAAAAATATAAAGCTACTTCCTTCATCTGAATATAAGGTTTTAATCGACACTGCTTTAGTCTCAGGAATGAATAGCTATAGGTTTCTAGAAGTAAAAATTAATAAAGACGGAACAATAAACTTAAATAAATATTCATATCCCATAGTAGATGAAAATATAATTAACAAAGCTAATTCTATAATTAGTAAAGAGCCAATATGGCTAAAAAACTCAATTTTAACAAATTCTCAGAAAGAGTTAATAGCAACATTTTAAATAAAAAAACATAAAATATATAAACACCTAAAGAATATAAAAAACTTTAGGTGTATTTTTTTATACTAAATGGGAGGATTGCATGAAGATATACAATGAAAGAGATTCTCCTTTAAAAATTAAATAGCTATAGTATCAGGACATCTAATAAAAATAGATGTTCTTTTTTTGAAAAAAACATAAAAAAATCAAGGAGAAAATAAGATATGGAAAGAGAAATGATAAACATAAATGGAAACTTAGTTGGAGAAATAAAAACAACAACAATAGATACAAATGAAGGAAAAAGGGAAGTAGCAAATTTTACTGTAGTAAATAAATTTAAAGAAAATGGAAAAACAAAAAAAGAATATATTTATTGCAATCTATACGGAGAAAAAGTAGAGACAGTAGAGGATTTCGAAAGCGGTGAGTATGTTCATATATTTGGATATTTTAAAGAGGTAAAAAAAGAGGAGAAAATATTCAAAAATTTTATTGTAAAACATATTAATAGAATAAATAAAGAAGAAAAAGAGGAGGAATAAAAAATGGAGTTTTTCACACAAGCAGTAAATGTATTAAAGATATTAGTAACAGCGATTGGAGCTGGACTTGGTTCTTGGGGAGTAATTAATCTAATGGAAGGTTATGGTAATGATAACCGTGCGACACGTTCATAAGTGAAAAGCTTATGCACTAAGTTTAAGGACATAAAGTTCGAAACTTAGGAGAACTAACAATCTAATAGGTAGAATGATGGAGTAACGCCCTGAAATGCCTACACTGATACTCCGATTGGCAATAAATATTAGACTAATTTATTGTCAAAAGCTCGGTGAAGTCGGCAGAGAGTAGCCGTAAATAGCTATATAGTTATACGAAACCTGTTTAGAGGTAAATGGTGCTACCTATATGCCGGGTGTCGAATACGCATGGTGAGAATGTGTATACCAAAACACTGACGCACTTCCGAATGTACAAGTCTAGACGTTTGAATTTGTCTAACGGCAATTACCATCAAAGATGGTGTGTTTGTGGATTAGTAAGAATGGTTGTTATGAAAGTCCATATATCGTTACAGGCGATAAGGCGAGAGCTAAACACAGGCTTAGAGGAAGAACCTAAACGTATTCAATGATAGGATTGTTGGAACGTGGTAAACCAAGAACATGGAGGCAGACTAATGCTAATGAAGTGTTAAATGGGAAAATGATAAGAAAAAAATCATATAACTATTTTTTATCTTGGTGAAAGTGGTGGCATAGTACCTATGAAGCGAGAATAATAAGCTCGTGGAGGGATAGCCACTAGTCACAAGAAAGAACAAGAACTGAAATTAAGATAAACACAGCTTCGAGTATGACAAAGAAAATCAAATCCGAAAGGAGATGGTGCCTGTGTCCACTTCGAAACAAATACTAAAATAAAGTAGAAACTAATCCATGCAACAAAAGAAGATACAATTCTAAAATATGTAAAAGAACTTGCCTTAACAGGTAAGCAAATTGAGAAATGTAATAAACTTAGAGAAATGATAGGATTGCCGACCATTTAAAAGAAATAATTAGTTGTTGAGAAGTGTGTAAATCTTAATTAAAACGTGAAAATCTTTCTTGCGATAGGGCGCCGTGTGCGGTGAAAGTCGCATGCACGGTGCTAAGCGGGGGAAAAGCTGGAAACACTGAAACTGTAGGCTTACCTATCGCAATCTGGAGCTAAATCTCAAGGTATTAAGCAACTTATGGCAGGTGGAGGAATTGTGCTTATTGGACTTAAATTAATTCCACTTTTAGCAAATGTATTAAAATAAGATGTTTAATATAGTAGATAAGATTAAAGAGTTTTTTTCGGAGATGCTTATAGACATGATCAAGGAAAATTTAAGTGGAATGCTTCTTGATATAAATGATAAAGTATCTACGATAGCAACAGAAGTTGGAAAAACTCCGAGTGGATGGAACTCGGAAGTTTTCCACTTTATAAAGTCAATAAGTGAAAATGTAATACTTCCTATAGCAGGTCTTATCATAACTGCAGTTTTATGTATTGAGTTAATTCAAATGGTAATGAATAAGAATAATATGAACGATACAGATACATTTGATTTCTTTAAATATATTATAAAAATGTGGATAGCTGTATGGTTGGTATCTCATGCTTTTGAATTTTCTATGGCAGTATTTGATGTAGCTCAAAGTTTAATAGGAAAAGCAGCAGGAGTAGCTAATGTGAGTTCAAAAGTTTCACCAGGTGACATAGCGGCTATGACAGAAGCATTAAAAAATGAATCAATAGGAAAACTTATGACAGTAGTAATAGAAACCTCTATAGTAAAAATGATAATTCAAGGAATATCAGTATTAATAACGGTAATACTTTATGGAAGAATGATAGAAATATATATCTATACATCTGTTTGTGCTATACCTTTTGCCACTATGGGAAACAAAGAATGGGGGAGCATAGGAACTAATTATATTAGAGGACTTTTTGCTCTTGGACTACAAGGGTTATTTTTGCTTATATGTGTAGGTATTTACGCAGTTCTTGTAAAGACTTTAAGTATAACAGATATACACAAGAGTATTTTTGAACTACTTGGCTACACATTAATACTTGGAATTACGATGATGAAATCTGGAAGTATTGCAAAATCAATATTAAATGCACATTAAAGGGAGGAGAAATGTTTAAAGGAATAAATAAAAGAAAGAATGAACTTAAAATTAAAAGGTTTGGAATAATAGGATTACCAATAATTATAATTGGATCATATATAACAAATAAAATAAGAAAAAAAGAAAGGGAAGATGAGATGATAATTTATAGAATAGAGGAAATAGAATAATGGCATATGTAAATGTTCCAAAAGATTTAACTAAAGTAAAAACCAAAGTAGCATTAAATTTAACAAAAAGACAATTAATTGGATTTACAATAGCAGGAGTAATAGGCTTTCCTATTTATATATTATCAAGAAAAAATCTACCAAATGATATATCTATGCTTATTATGATAGGAGTAGCATTTCCTATTATTTTCACAACACTTTATGAAAAAGATGGTCTGTATTTTGAGAAGTATCTTAAGTACATGATAGAAAAAAAGACTCAACCAAGTATTCGACTATATAAAACAGATTGTATTTATGATATAGAAAGAAAAATAAGTAAAATGAAAGAAGGGAGAAAATGAATCAAATACAAAAAAGACAGCAAAAAAAATTAAATGCAGAAAAAGAGAATTTAAAAAAGCAGAAAGAAGACTTAAAAAGCATAGGTAAAAGTCAAAAGAAAATAGAAAATTCAAAGAAGTACAAAGGACAAAGAAAGCAAAAGAAAGAGCTTTCTTTTTTTAATGGAAGAAAACAAAAGAAAAAAAGTGTTCAAGATACAATTCCCTATTTAAGAATGCTTAAAAATGGAGTTTGTCAAATAGAAAAGAATAAATTTAATAAAATGATAAGATTTTTAGATATTAATTATCAGCTTTCGACAGAAGAAGATAAAGAAAGTATTTTTAATGAATTTTCTAACTTTTTAAATTACTTTGATCCAAGTGTAGATATTGAACTCTCATATATTAACAGAATAGGGAAAAATGAAGAAATAGAAAAAAATATTAATATCCCCTATAGAGATGATTCTTTTAATGAGATAAGGAAAGAATATAGAGAGATGTTAAAAAATCAAAGTGAAAAAGGGAACAATGGATTAAGTAAATATATGTATATCACTTTTAGCTTAGAAGCACAGGATATAAAAGAAGCTACAATTAGACTTGAAAGAATGGAAATGGACATACTAAATAATTTTAAGAAAATGGGAGTTAAGGCTTATGTGCTAGATGGATACGAAAGATTAAAGGTAATTCATGATATTTTAAATAAAGATAAAAAATTTACTTTTTCATATGATGATTTAAAGCATAGTGGTCTATCTACAAAAGATTATATTTCTCCGACTTCTTTTAATTTTTCATCTATAAATCAGTTTAGAGTAGGAGAATACTTTGGAGAAGTAAATTTTTTACAGATTCTTGCACCAGAATTATCTGATAGACTATTATCTGAATTTTTAGAAGTTGAAGAAAATATGATTGTAACCTTTCATATAAACTCTATCGATCAAACAAACGCAATTAAAATGATAAAAAGAAAAATTACAGATCTAGATAAGATGAAAATTGAAGAAAATAAAAAAGCTATAAGATCGGGATATGACATGGATATATTACCTTCAGACTTGATCACTTATGGAAATGATGCTAAAAGACTTTTATTAGAGCTTCAAAATCATAACGAGAGAATGTTTGTAATTACCATTTTATTTACAAATATAGAAAAAAGCAGAAAGAAATTGAGCAACGTAATTTTTCAATTAAACTCTATAGCAGGTAGACATAATTGTGTATTAAAGAATCTTAATTATAGGCAAGAACAAGCTCTTATGTCCTCATTGCCTATTGGAAAGAATGACATTGAGGTGAAAAGGGGACTCACTACAAGTTCTACAGCGATCTTTATTCCATTTACTACAGAAGAGTTGTGTTTAGAAGGAGAAAGCTTATATTATGGTTTAAATGCATTAAGTCGAAATATCATAATGACAGATAGAAAGCTGTTAAAAAATCCTAATGGTTTAATACTTGGAACACCAGGGTCGGGAAAATCTTTCTCGGCTAAAAGAGAAATTACCAATGCCTTTTTAATTACACAAGATGACATTATAATATGTGATCCTGAATCCGAATATGGGAATTTAACTAGAGCATTAGGAGGAGAAGTTATAAGAATATCACCTACTAGTAGAGACTATATTAATCCATTAGATATAAACTTAGATTATGCAGATGAAGATAATCCATTGTCATTAAAGTCTGACTTTATACTATCATTATTTGAATTAGTAGTGGGAAAAGAAGGACTGAGTGCAGAAGAAACTTCTGTTATAGATAGATGTCTTCCAATCTTATATAAAAACTACTTTGATAATTCTATACCTTCTAATATGCCAATTTTAGAAGATTTATATAACTTACTTTTGGAACAAGAGGAAAAAGTAGGGAAAAAACTTGCGGTAGAAATGGAAATATATGTTAAAGGAAGCTTAAATGTTTTTAATCATAGAACTAATGTAGATACTAAAAATAGAATACTTTGTTATGACATCAAAGAATTGGGAAAGCAATTAAGAAAAATTGGAATGCTTATTGTTCAAGATCAAGTTTGGAATAGAGTTACAATTAATAGGAATAAGAAAGAAACTAGGTATTATTGCGATGAATTCCATTTATTGTTAAGAGAAGAACAAACAGCAAGTTATTCAATAGAAATTTGGAAAAGATTTCGTAAATGGGGAGGAATACCAACAGGGTTAACTCAGAATGTCAAGGATCTTTTAGCTAGTCCTGAAATAGAAAATATATTTGATAATACAGACTTTATATTGATGCTAAATCAAGCCTCTGGGGATAGGGAAATATTAGCAGATAAACTAAATATATCACTTTACCAATTATCATATGTAACCAACTCTAATGAAGGAGAAGGGCTTTTGTTTTATGGGAATACCATTGTTCCATTCATGGATAGATTCCCTAAAGATACTAAGCTATATAGACTAATGACAACAAAGCCAGAGGAGTTAAAAGAAAGTTATGAAGAATAAGATAAAAAGTAACTATATTATTAATTTAGATGCATTAGTAGCCTTAAAAAAACTACCTAATGAGATATTTGATTGCTGTATTACTTCTCCTCCTTATTATGGATTAAGAGATTATAAAGTTAAAGGTCAAATCGGAAGAGAAGAAAGTCCTGAAGAGTATTTAAATAAGTTAGTAGAAGTATTTGACCAAGTAAAAAGAGTATTAAAAAAAGATGGAACTTTATGGATTGTAATAGGAGATTCTTACGTTGGTACTGGAAGCAAGAAAGAATACAAAGACCCAAAAAATAAGAATGGAAGAACAGGTCAAAAAGTTTCTGTCACGAAAAAATTAAAAGGATATAAGACAAAAGATTTGATTGGAGTTCCTTGGCAACTTGCATTAAAACTAAGAGAAGATGGTTGGTACTTAAGAAGTGATATTATATGGCACAAAGAAAATGCTATGCCAGAATCATGTAAAGATAGACCATCGAGATCATACGAGCATATTTTTTTACTCTCTAAATCAAAAAAATATTTTTATAACTATGAAGCAATGAAAGAACCCATGAAAGAGATAAGTAAAAAAAGATATATAAGGGCAAGGGGAAAAGACAATAAGTACCTAAAAGAAAATACAGGTGCTAAAAGACAGAGCATAAATGAAGCAAGAGAATATGGAGAATATATAGGAGATAATGTTCCTCAGTTTAGAAATAGTAGAGATATTTGGACAATAAATACTAATGCCTTTAAAGGGAAACACTATGCAGTATTTCCACCAAAATTAGTAGAAATTTGTATAAAAGCAGCTTGTCCTAATAATGGGTTAATATTAGATCCATTTATGGGATCAGGCACAGTTGGAATGGTTGCTACTAAAATGAATAGAGAATATATAGGAATAGAATTAAATGAGGACTATTGCAAGATGGCTAAAGAAAGGATTGAAGAGAATATGAAATAGGAGGCGTTTATGAAAAAAGAAAAGGGCAAAATAAATCCTAGAGATGTACCAAAAAGTAAGCTTATATTAGAAAAGAAAAATATAAGTAACAACACTATAAAAAATAAAAAAGATTCATCCATTTTATTAAACAAAAATTCTGAAAGAGAAAATAGCACTTTTATGAATGAAAAAGATAGCTACAGACAAGTTTCTGAAGTTGAGAATTATGATAATATAAAGAAAACTTCTAGCCATTTTCAAGAACTAGATAATAAATATATACCTAATGTTAATGAAAAATCAGATAAGGGAAAAATACAAAGAAAAAGACAGGAGAAAGTATATAGAGAAAAATATAAAATATTTGATAACTTGAAACAAGATAATGAAGTAGAAGATAAAATTAGAGAAGAAAGAATCAAGAAAGAAAATGATAGAGTATATGAAAATAGGATAAGTAATTTCAAGAAGAGTTCTAATCATATATCTAAGAATGGAATAAAAAATAAAGATAAGTTAGAAGCTTATGACCCATTGTCTAAAGATTTAGATAATGATGGAGTAATAGACCGTTATGATATGGACTTTAGAGATAGTAATATTTCTTATAGAGATACTAGTGATGATGAAAAGTATTTTTCAAAGTATAGAAATAAAAGATTTCTAAATGACTTTAGAAAGAATAAAGAGCAGTATCAAAGTGACAAACAAGAAAATTCATTTCAAGATAAGTCCATTTCAACAAAAATAGAAAGATCTAATGTAAGGGATTATAAAGGTAAGAAGTTTAGGGCAAAAAATTTATACTTAACAGAAAGTAAAATGGAGAATAAGGATTATCAGAAACTAAAGACTGGTAAGAACTTAAAGGAAAAATGCTTTGTAGATCTAAATAATAAAAAGAAAATTATAGATAATAACAAAAAAGAAGGTAAAAGAGCTAATTTTAATCTAAATGAAAAATATACAAGAACAAAAAAGGAAAGTTCGAATGTAAAAGAAGGACAAAATAAGTTTAAAGAAGATAAATTGAAGGTAAAAGATAAGCTTCAAAAAGATGAAGAAAAGATCTCAAAATTACACTCGAAAAAAGCAAAAAAAGAAAAAGACCTAGTTAAAGATAATAAAAAAGCAAAAAAAGGAGGATTAGAAAATCCTTTAATTCTTGCAAGTGCAATGGCATCAAACTATCTTTATAGCGGAAAAGAAGATAATGCAGGAATAGATGCATCATATAAAGTAAGCAGAAGTACAGAGCTTATTGGAAAAAATATTAGACGTAATCGTAGAGAAAAAGCTTTAAGAACTAAAAGAAAATTAGAAAAATTAGATAATAAAATTCATAAAAAAGAAAGTAGATTATTATTTGAAAAAGATTTTGAGGAATTAAAAAAATCTAGAGCTTATCAAAATACCAATAAATTGAATCGATTTTTTATGAAGAAAAAATTTCAGAAAGATTTCAGAAAAAAACAAGAAGTAAGCTTAAAAAATAGAATAAAAAAGTCTATTACAAATATGAGTAAAAAGACAACAGAAGTTCTAAAAAATAAGGGATATAAAAATATTTTTATTGTCCTTTGCATTTTAGGACTTTTTTTCATGCTGTTTAAAGAAATATGTAATATTGGAAGTATTACTTCAGGTATTACAAGTAATGTTATGGCTACAAGTTACTTATCAAAAAAAGAAGTGCTAAGTGATGTAAATAATGAATTTTCAAGTTATGAATATGCTTTGCAAGATGAGATAGATAGCATTGAAGAAAATTATCCAAACTACGATGAATATCATATAAAAGGAGATCCAGTAGGTCATGATGTTCACGAGCTATTTAGTTATTTAACAGCAAGATATGGAGAAATTAAGTCGACTGATGAAATAAAAAAGGAGCTAAAAAAACTCTTTAATCAGATGTACAAAAAAGAGTATACATCAAAAACTATTACTAAATATGATAAAGATGGAAATCCATACACCTATAAAATATTGACTCTTACCATTACCAAGAAAAGTATTGATAAAATTGCAAAAGAAGAGTTTGCAAATTATGAAACTAATATGGCTCACTACTTATCATTATTAGAAAATCAAGGAAATATGGGAGATTATTTTGGCTCTGGTTATGGAGATTTAGGGGATATAGTAGATAATCCAAATTTTGGAAATCCCGGTATAGAGTTTGATGATGTAGCAGTAAGGAGATTATTTGGAGAAGCTGAAAAACATATAGGAAAAAGATATGTTTTTGGAGCTAGTGGACCAAGAAATTTTGACTGTTCAGGATTTGTATGTTGGTCATTTACAAAATCAGGAGTAAAGAATATGCCAAGAACAACAGCTTGGAGAATATATACTGATTATTGTAATCCTGTATCGCCTAGTCAAGCAAAGCCTGGAGATATAATTTTTTTCAAGGGAACATATAATTCTGGAACACCAATATCTCACGTAGGAATATATGCAGGCAATGGAATGATGATTCATGCAGGAGATCCTATTCAATATGCAAATATTAATACAAGATATTGGAAAGAACACTTTTATGCCTTTGGCAGACCAAGATAGAAAAGGTGATAAAAAATGAATAAAAAACTAATCAAAAATATAGAAAAACAAAAAAAGTTAGTAAAGAAAAAAGAAGATATTGAGTTGGAACTTCAAATCTTAGAAGAAGAACAAGAAGAATTAGAGAATATGGAAGTTATCAAAGAGTTTCGTAGCAAAAAAATATCCCTTGATGAATTTTTATATATAGTAAGAAAAAATAAGGAAGAAGAAAGAAGAGAAAAAAGTATAAGTCAAATTAATGAAGGAGAAGAAAAGTAATGAAAAGAATAGGAAATAGGGTTTTAGCGATTGGAATGATACTAGCAAGTATTATAAATATATCGCCTATGAGTCATATATATGCTAGTTCAGAAAAAAGTTTACAAAACACAAATAAAATTGAAGCTGAAATGATATGTAGCAATGTAGAAAATCTAGAAAAAGAAATTACAGACTTACAAGAGAAGATTGAAAACTTAAATAAAGATAAAGAGATAAATAAAGATCAAATAAAAAAGTTTCAAGAGAAATTAGATTCATATAAAAATAAGGAAGATAATTTTTTAGAAGATAAGAAATGCCTAGAAAATCAATTATTAGAAAAAGAAAGAGTAATTAAAGGTCTAGAAGAAAAAATATGTGTCCTAGAAAGTAAAGACAAAAAACAAATAGCTGAGCTAGAACAGCTAAGAGATGAAGTAAAGAAACTTCAAGAAGAAAGTGAAAAATTAAAAGAAGAATTATCTTCTGCAAAATGGGAATTAGAAGCAAAAGGTGAAAAGGCAGAAGTTAATGAAGAAAGTTTTAAAGAAACAAGAGAAAAGATTGGTCAATTAGAAAAAGAGATTAAAGAAAAGGATCAAAATATAGAATTAAAAGAGGAGAAAATAAAGAAAATAGAAGATACTTTAAAGGCAAAAGAAGAAAGATTAGAAAAATTAAAAGACCAAGTAGATAAGGCAAAAGAAGATAAAGAAAATTCTTGTGAGAAAGTAAAATCTCTTGAAGAAGAATTAACTGAATTAAGATCTAAAGCAGAAAAAGATAAAAAAGAATTACAAGAACAGATAAAAAGCTTGGAAGATAAAATAGAACAACAAACAAAAGAGTTTGAAAATCTCCAAAATGACTTAGACAAAAAAATAGAAGAATGTAATAAAAGAATCAGTGAACTAGAGAAATACCTAAAGAAAAATAAAACAGGGGAAAAAGAAAAAGCTATAAATGATAAGGAAAAGCTTGAAAAAATTCTAGATAATCTTAAGAAGAAACAAGCAGAAATAGAAACAAAACATGATAAAGATGTAGAAGAAAAGATTACTAACAAAGAAGTAGTAGATACTAAAGAAGTTATTAGTAAAAGAGAGGATAATATAAAGCCATGTAGTAAGAGTGATGAATTTAGCGTGTTTCAAGTAGGAAAAGATTACTATAATGTCATAAAAGATGGAAAGAAAACTACTGTGTATATGGATGTTAAGGCATACATTCAAGATGATCATATTATGTTACCTATAAGATATACAGCCTATACTTTAGGATTTAACGTTGAATATGATGACAACAAAAGAGAAGCTATATTTTCCAATAAAGAAAATATCGTTCTTCCAAAGAAAACATTGAGATTAAATATAGACACAGGAGTCATGAAAGATAGTGACGGAAATATTTATCATTCTGATACTAAGCCAGTAATTATAAATGGAAGAGTTCATGCTTCTATTTCAAATATTGCAAAAGCTTTTAATGCAACTTGTGGAGATATAAAAGACGGAAAAGATCAAAGCATTGAATGGGATAATAACAAAAAAGCAGTATATGTATTTAAAAATATAAAATAAAAAAGGAGCTAAAGATGAAGAAAAGCGGAATAAAAGTAGCCTTAGTGTTACTCTTTATGTTTACAATAATACCAAGTATATCCATGGCAAAAAGTAATGAAAGTGAAATAACGAGTCAACTAAATAATATATATACTCCAGAAAATAATAAAGAATTAGAAAATTTATTTGATGAAGATGTGTATAATCCTTCTGATGAAAAACAAAAAATACCCTATCAAGAAGTACCTAAAATACCAGATAGTAAAAATGTAAAAAGTGAACAAAAAGAAAGATCTATTAATTCATGCCAACCAGCAAAACCTGTAAAAGGAGGGAATACAAAAGCGATTAATTCTTTAGCAACAAAGGAGAATAAAGCAAGAGGGACAGTATTGGAAAATGTAGATGAAAGTGGAGAAGATCTAACTCCTAAAGTTGGAGATAATGAAGTAAGAAAAGAAGGCGAAGAAAATCCTGTAGACGTTAGACAATTTTTGACTTTTCAGACTAAATCAGGCAAGACAATGCATCTTATTATAGATCATTCACAAAACCAAGAAAATGTTCAACTATTAACAGAAGTTGGTGAGCAAGACCTTTTAAATATGATCGAAGGAGAAAGTGATACTAAATCAAAAGAAGAAAAAGTAGTTAGAAAAGAAAAGCCTATAAAAAAGGAAGAACCACAAAAAGAAAAAGAGAAAGAAAAGAAGTCAGGCGTAGGATTGTATATTTTTATAGTTCTTATAATGCTAGTGGGAATAGGTGCAGGATATTATTTTAAAGTTTACAAAAAAAGAGAAGAGGATACTATTGAAGATGATGAAGATTATGACGAATTAGAAGATGATTATGAATATGATAAAGAAAATGATGAAAAAGAAAGTATAGAAGATACAGAAATTATTCCAGAAGAAGATGATTTTTAATAATGAGAATTTTTTGAAAAGATGGGAAGTTTATTCGAGAAAAACATATATGCGAAGAATATAACATTTGAAGAAGTGTTAAATAATGGAATAAAAATTATAAAAATATAGAAACATTCAGATATGAAACTCAACTATCGTATAACAAGAAGAATCTACGATAGAAAAGTATACGGTTTTTAAAATTTATATTAAAATCTAAAATAATTTGTGAAACTAAGAGAAGATAATAGTTTGTTAATAAAAAATAAATAAGTGATGTAGTAAAGATTATGATAAATTGCGAGCGAAGGAGAAATCTTTCGCTCTTTTTTTTATAAAAAATTAAGGAGGAAAAATGAAATTAGTTATAGCAGAAAAACCAAGCGTTGCAATGTCAATAGCAAAGCTTATAGGAGCAAAGAATAAAAAAGATGGATATTATGAGGGAAATGATTATAGAGTATCTTGGTGTGTAGGTCATCTAGTTCAGATGGCAAATCCTGATAATTATGATGAAAAATATAAAAAGTGGAGAATTGAAGATTTACCTATTATTCCAAAAGAATACAAGTACGAAATTGTAAATACCACAAAGAAACAATTTAATATTCTTAAAAAGCTGATGAACAGTAAAGAAGTTGATGCGGTAATTAATGCTTGTGATGCAGGAAGAGAAGGAGAAGCTATATTTAGACTTGTGTATATGAAAGCAAATTGTAAAAAGAAAATAGAGCGTCTTTGGATTTCATCTATGGAAGATTCTGCGATAAAAGAAGGATTCAACAATTTAAAAGATGGAAAATACTATGATAATCTTTTTGACTCAGCAAAGGTAAGAGCTATAGCCGACTGGCTTGTTGGAATGAATATGAGTAGACTTTACTCTTGCTTATATGACGAGAATTATAGTATAGGGAGAGTTCAAACACCAACATTGGCAATGATAGTAGATAGAGATTTTGAAATAGAAAATTTTAAAAAAGAAAAATATTATACAGTAGAAATAGAACTTGATAAGTTTATGCTATCCACTAATAGAATAGATAATAGGGTGATAGCTGAACAGCTGATAAATTTAATAGGCAATACAATAAAAATTACAAATTTAGTAAAAAAAGAAAAAATAACGAAACCAGATTTACCTTTTGATTTAACAACACTACAAAGAGAGTGTAACAAATATTTTGGATATAGTGCAAAACAGACTTTAGATTATGCTCAAAGCCTTTATGAGAAGAAATATATAACCTATCCAAGAACAGACAGTAGGTATTTAACAGAAGATATGATTGTAAGCACAATAAATAATATTTTGGGGAAAAATGATTTTGATACAGAGCGTATTAAAATTGTATTTAATTCAAAAAAAGTTAGCGATCATCATGCAATTATACCTACAGTAAGTTCATTGAGTAAAGATATATCTTATCTTCCAGAAAGTGAATCTAAAGTGTATAGACTAATATTAAATAAACTAAACGCAAGTGTTGGATATCCACTAGTTGAAAATACAACAAAAATTGTAGCTATATTTGATAGCTTTGAATTTACAAACACTGGCAAAGTAATTAAAGATGAAGGATTTACAAAGTATTTAAAAGAATATACATCGAAAAAGAGTGAAGATACGATATTTCCTAATGTGAATATTGGAGATGAACTTGAAATAAAGGAAAAAAATATTAAAGAAAAGTATACTACACCCCCAAAACATTTTACTGAAGATAGTTTACTTAAAGCTATGGAAATAGCAGGAAATGATGTTTTAGAAAAAGGTATTGAAGTAGAAAGAAGAGGAATAGGGACTCCAGCCACTCGTGCAGGAATAATAGAAAATCTAATTTATAAAGGTTATATAAAAAGAGATAAGAGAAATCTTATTTCAACAAGAAAGGGCTTAAACTTAGTATCAATAGTAATAGATGAATTTAAATCACCAAAAACAACAGCAGAATGGGAAATGGGATTAAGTGAGATTGCAAATGGGAAAGAAGATAAGGAGATATTTTTAAAAGAAATTGAAGAAGAAATCAAAAACACCATTGATAGATATTGCAAATAAATTGATTATAAAAACAGAGAAAGATAATAGTAGATATAAGTTTTTTCAAAAGCAAGGATATAAAGGAAAGTAATCTTAAAACATAGCTAACTTACAAGAAAAGATAAGCACATTTTAAAGGGAAACTAAGAATATCAATAATAGGCAAAGGAAAAATAGAAAAGATAGAAGAATGTCTTTGATGAGCATTTTCTGATTTATGAAGTAATTTACCATGGGAAAAGTAGTTACTAATAAAATGCATTTCCTGCACCCCAAAATATATAATTTTAGGTGCAGGAAGTTTTATAGATGATACAAAAAACAATAAAGCTTAATGGCTAAAGAGATATAGAAAATATATCTTCTTTTTTTATTGTTAAAATAAGGAGGGATAGAATGCCAAGATATGATACAGTAGATTTAAGTAAATCAATATATCTTGCAAGAGAAGAATTTAAAGAAAAGTGCAAAAATTAAATGTCGCCAATTGATTTTTTGCACCCAAAAGTATATAATTTTAGGTGCAGGAGGTATTAGAAATGGAATCAATAAACAAGAAAATAGAAGATATAATGACAAAAAATACAGGAGAAATTTTTTCTATTAATGACTTCTATGGACTGGGGACAAAGAATACAATCAAATCCGTTTTATACCGATTAAATGAAGAAGATAAAATCACAAGACTTATAGATGGATTATATACAAAGCCTAAGTATAGCGAAATCCTTAAAGAATATTCTTATCCAGATGCAAACGCCTTGGCAGAAAAGATAGCCGATAAATTTTCTTGGACTATATCTCCAACAGGAGATACAGCTTTAAATTATACTGGATTATCTACACAAGTTCCAAACGAATATATATATATTTCTGATGGACCATATAGGCAATATGATTACAGAAATAAGAAAATACTATTTAAACACACAAGTAATAGAAACATTACGTCTTATTCAAAAGAACTATCAATTTTAGTTCAAGCAATTAGAGCTTTGGGAAAAGATGGAATAGGGGAAGAAGAACTCAAGAAGTTAGCCGTATTTGCCCAAAATATTAAAGAAGACTTAAAGCATGATACCTTAAAGCTACCATTTTGGGTACAGGAAATATTAGAGAAAATACAGGAGATTAATAATGAAAAAGCTATTAGAAATATCAAATGAAGAACTTGAATTAGTTATACAAAATACATCAGATAAATTGAACTTGTCAAAGGCGATTGTGGAGAAGGACTTATGGGTCTGTATTATTTTGAAATATCTATTTAGTGATTTTAAATATAGGGACTATATTGTCTTTAAAGGGGGTACAAGTTTATCTAAAGTATATAAATTAATAGAAAGATTTTCAGAGGATATAGATCTTGCTCTTAATTGGCAACTCTTGGGCTATGAAAAGTTAGAGCCTTATGAAGAGAGGAGTAAAACAAAGCAATTAAAATTTAACGATAAACTAAATGAAGATACAAAAAAGTTTATACAAGAAGAATTTTTGCCAACTCTGCAAAAAGATTTCAAAAAATTATTAAAGAACAGAAAATATAATTTTTATATTGATGAAATAGATGGACAAACTATTGCCTTTGATTATCCTAAAAATTATGAAGATACCTCCATACTTCAAGTCATAAGATTAGAAATAGGAAGTTTAGCAGAACCGATTCCATCAAGTAGGAAAAAGATAAAAACCTATATAGAGGAAACTTATCCAGAGATATTTAATGAAAATATAGAAGTTGTATCTGTAAATAGTTTAAGGACTTTTTATGAAAAAATAACTATACTACACAGAGAGGCTAACAGAGTAAATGGAAATTATCCTACAAGGTATTCAAGACATTTTTATGATGTATATAAAATGCTACTTACTGATATAAAAGAAGAAAGTTTTTCTCAATTAGAATTATTAAATTCTGTTATTCAATTTAAGAAAAAATTTTATGCCAGTAATTGGGCGAAATATGATGAGATAATGGAAGGAAGAATAAAGTTAATTCCATCAAAAGAAGGAGTGGAGATTTTTTCCAAAGATTATGATAGTATGAAAAATATGATATTTGGAGAAAAAATACCATTTGAAAAGATAATTAGCGAACTAAAAAAATATGAAGAGAGTTTAAATGAAAAAATAAGGAACAATAAAGCTTAATGGTTAAGGAGGTATAGAAAATATATCTTCTTTTTTTATTACTAAAACAAGGAGGGATAGAATGCCAAGATATGATACAGTAGATTTAAGTAGATCAATATATCTTGCAAAAGAAGAATTTAAGAAAGATATAAAGAAATATGAAGAGTATTTAAAGGTAGTAGGTAACAACTATAAGTATCCATATATACACCAAATATCTATTTACAATATGGATACCAAGGCTACAGCTTGTGCGGAATTTGATTACTGGAAAAGCATAGGCAGGAGTGTCAAAAGAGGAGAAAAAGGAATACCGCTTTTAGATATAGAAAATGGAAAGATAAAATATATCTTTGATATAAGGCAAACGGTAAGCGTTGATCACAACATTTCTGAGGTAAAATTATGGGAATATGATGGCAAAAAACATTTAAACTTATTAGATGAACTAATAGATAAGTTTAAAGAAAAAGACAGCCAGCTTTTATTGAGTCAAGAAGATAAAATAGATGCCTTAGCAGGAAGTTATGTTCGAAGAAAATTTGATGAAACATTAGAAGGTCTATCCGATGAAAGCCTGAAGGCTATTCAAAAGATAGATCTTTTTAATTTACTGAAAGAATCTGTAAAAGTTTCCGTAAGTGAGAGAATGGGAGTTTCCTATGAACTAAAGGAAGAAGATTTGTCTATATTATCTAAAATATCAAG
The DNA here is from genome assembly GCF_900445265.1 of Anaerococcus octavius. GTDB lineage: Bacteria > Bacillota > Clostridia > Tissierellales > Peptoniphilaceae > Anaerococcus > Anaerococcus octavius. Next base: position 1,076,733 of record NZ_UFTA01000002.1, on the reverse strand, counting down.
TGTGGACATAGATAAAGCTTTAAATTTTACATCTAATATAAGTAAAAATATTTTAATTGATTTAGGAAGAGAAATAAATAAATTAGAAATTTCAGAGAAAGTTCAAGAAAGAAGAAATTGGGAGCAGACAAAAGATGTAAGGGAGCGTTATAATAAATCAACGGCTAATATAATAGAAGAAGATCACAATAAATTAGAAGAAGGAGGCTTAGAAGATGAAAGAGAAAATAGTATTAGCAGACAAGGAATATCTAGTAGAGGAAGGAATTTACACACCAGTAATCAAGGAGAATCCCTTCGAGATACATGGAGGGACTTACAAGATGGAACTGATGAATCAAGAAGTGGAAGTATTAGTGCCAAATATGGAGATGCCGAAAGAAGTGGATATAGGAAAGCTCAATTATTGGGGAAGGATGAGGTTGAACTTTCTCAAGGAAAGCAAGAAAGAGGACTATCAGATAATGTATCTACAGGGGACATTAATGAGTCATTTACTATCCAAGGAAGAAGAAATAGAGGAATTTATCAGTCGAGAAGAAGTCAAGATGATGGAAGCTTGGGGACTGACAGAAGAATTGAAGGAAAAGGACTATCTGAAATATATAGGACTCAAGAAGAATATGGATATGCTCCTACAAGAGATGGGAGAAAAGGAGATTATCCTAGTTTAAAAAATGAACATGAAATTAAAAATACAGGGGAAGTAGAGTCTACTTCCTTTTTTTCTGCCAATAATCAGAAAGAGCAGACCTTTATTACAAGTCCAATAAGCCAAAGAGAAATAGATACATTTTTAATCTATGGTGGAAATAATCAAGATGGTAGATTGCCAGTAATAGCAGAGTTTTCTAAGGGAAAGTCCTTGAAAGAACAAGCAAACTTCTTAAAAGAAACATATATAGGAGCTAATGGTTTTGAAATAGATGGAAGAAGAATTTCAGCTTGGTTTGGAGAAAAAGGAGCAATTTTTAAAGAGGGAGATGGAGCAAGATATAGGGGAGGTCAAATAGTTTCTTGGGAGGATTTAGCTAGTAATATTAATGATTTATTAGATAGAGGAGAATTTGCTACTAATGTAGAATTAGTAGACAGTTCGTCTTATGAAATAGAAAAAATAGCAGAAAAACTTTGGTATTTAAAAGAAGATTTTTCCGATGAAATAAAAGATAGTTATCTTAAAAGTCTAAGTGAAATAAAAGAAAAAAACTTCCAAGAAAAAACGGAAAATTTATGTAGAAAGCTAAAAGATAAGAATTTTAGAAGTGAATTAAGAAAAGAATATGAAGTATTTTTGGAAGAATACAAGAGTAATCCTAATATTTTACGATTTAATCACCATAAAGTAGATAGAATTTATCAGGACCTTAGGGACTTAGAAATAGAAAGAAAAGTATACCAGTCAAGTTTGACCGGTATTGGACCTATCTATAGTTTTATTACAAAAGATGATATAGATGAGAATTTACGAAGAGGTAGTGGATTTTCCGAGGGGAAAAAACGAATATATGACTTTTTCAGAGAAGAATATACTTTAAAAGAAAAGGCAAATTTTCTAAAAAATGAATATGGAATAGGTGGTTCTTCTCATGCCCTATCAGGGGCAATGGGAAGTGGTGAATGGCACGATGCAAAGGGAATAAAATATAGTAAGGGAAATGCTGAAGAAGTTAAGTTATCTTGGTCTGATGTTGCAAAAAGAATTAATGACCTTATTAAAGAAAATAAGTATATAGAAGAAAGTATTGAAGAGGATAGGGAGAAAAAAGTTGATCATGATATAAATTATGTAAAAGATATAAAAGAAGAAAGTCAAGAGTCTATAGATTATCAAGATGATCTATCTCCTACAGATAGTGAGGTTTATACAGAAAAGATAAATAGTATTTCTACCTACTACTATCAAGGGCAATCTGTAGCAAGTATTGGAGAAAATGGAAGACTTGTAATTTATGATGACTTTATGCCAAACTCTTTAAAAGAGGACTTATACTCATTAGCCTATGAAAAGCAATTAGATTCATCCTTAGACCATTTAGAAGATGGAATTGTTCTTGAGGGAATAGAGGACACATTTTATATTAAAGATAAGGAAGAGATAGAAGGAAAAGAATATTATCTTTTAGAAAGTCAAAGTCAATATGATGACATTCCAAATATCATAGTAAATTCCGATAGGGAAATTATAGACGATGATATAGTAAATGGTTTTGAAGAGTTTAGGGAATTTTACATTAGTAAAGATAAAATAGACTTTAATCAAGATAATCTTATAGATAATGAAGAAGATTATTGGATAGTTGAATTTAATGAAAGTTCAAGTCTGATAGAAAAAAATTATGAAGGTCAAAGACTAACTAAGGAACTATTAGATGAAATAAAGGAAATAGATGAAAAGATAAGACTTCAAAATAAGGCATTTGAAGAAGATAAATATCCACAGCTGACTGATGAATGGGTAGGATATTCCAAATTCTATTTCGACCATATAGTAGATGGGAAAAAGGTTGATTATTATAGGATAGACATAGGTGATGGAAATGAAGCTAATCAAAGGGGCTTCGATTTTCTTTATGAACAAATAGGAAGAAATCAGAAAGAACTTAATCAGGTTAGTGAAGAAAGTAAGATAGGTGAAAAAGTACTTTCTATAAATCAAATTGAAGATAGACTTTTTAATGTATTAGTTAAGGATAAAAATTTAGAAAAAGAAATTATAAAAGCAAGAGAAAATTTAGGGAATGATACCCTAGCAAGTTTTAATTCTGTATTTCAAAGAGAATATGCAAAAATAATGAGAGAAGTTTCCCATAAACAGGACAATCTTCCAGATGATATGAAGTCTATAGGAAGTGTTAGAAAATTAAGTATTAGAATCCAAAATAGATATAGAGAATATTTAGATAATTTATTTAAGAATTATGTAGAAGCTGATAAGAATATGGACTCTATAAAAATAGGGGACATAGTTAAAACAGAAGATGATAAGTATTTAAAAATAAAAAATCTTTCTAATGGATATGATGAGAATGACAATCCAATCACTTATTATTCCTATGATGCCTATTTTGATAAGGACTTAAAACTATTTTCACATTCTTTTAAAGAAAGTAATTTAAAAGTAGTAGAAATACTAAGAGATAGTCCAGAAGAAGAATTAGCAAAAGAGGTTTTAGAAGATAAAATAGCAGTAAAAGTAGGTTACTATTATGCTCTAGTAGATAGAGAGAAAACAAAGGATATAGAATTAGAAGAAACAGGAAGTAGAGTTTATCCAAGAGAGGACAATCCTCAAGGGAAGGTATATACCTTATATAAGGGTAAATCCTTTGAAGAAAGCAGAAAAGTAGATAGCTTATTTGATGAAATGGCTATCAAAATGAAAGATGTAAATCTTAGAAATTTAAATGATGTCTTTACATTGGAAAGGGAAGGCTTATTTGAAATATCCGATGATGAAGTAACAAAATTTAAAGAAGGTTATGATATAGATATAAAAAGTTTTGGTCAGCAATTTCTAGATTACTATGATGATATATATGTACTAAATAAAAATCTTGAAATTAATGGGGCCTATCAGAATCTTGCCTATATAAATAGAGAAAATGAAATTACTTTTAATGTGGATCTATCTCAAGAAGAAAAAACACAAATTGAAGAAATAAGAAATAAAAAGGAAGTCATATCCAAGCTAATAGAAAAGGATACTAAAGAAAAAAATGAGTACTACTTTGATCCTCAAAATGAAGAATATTTACTTTTATCAAAGAAAGTAGAAGATGGATTATTAAAAATTCCAGATAGTATTAAAGACACCATAAAGGGAAAAGAAGGCTTTGAGGTTGAGTTAGTTTTAGATACAAAGAAAAAATCCCTTAAACAAAATCTGCTATACAATGGATATATTTTGAATACTAATTCAGCTATAAAATATAAAAGCTATAAGGACTTATTAAATAGTGTCCCTTATTTATTGGATGATAGACACAGGGAGGTACTTCTAGAGGGATATTTAAATCAGCAAATAGAAAAAGAAAAACAAGAAGAAAAGTCTTTTACAGAAGGCATTAATGTTAGATACCAAGGTAGAGAATATACCATATCTAATATTAATGATAAGACAAATCCTAAAACTATAGAACTAGAAGATAATACAGGACTAATGAATGGGTTTATTACAGGGAGTGAAATAATTCTTTTTAATGACTATAATGACCTTGATTTAGAAGTTATAGGAAATAAAGAAGTAGAAAATATAGAGTCAGTAAAACAAATTAGCTTTGGAGACTTTGCGAGAGATCTTAAAGAAGAAAAAGCCGATAAGAAACTTAAAAGCAAATATAAGTTGGAAGAACAACGATCTATTCAAGAAAAAGAGATAGAGGAAGTTTCCCTAGAAAACTATAAAATCTTAAATGAAGAAGAAAACTTACCGCCTTCTCAAAGGCTAAAGAATAATATAGAAGCTATAAGTGTCTTAAAGACTTTGGAGAAAGAAAATAGATTTGCAAAAAAGGAAGAACAGGAAATTTTAGCAAGGTATGTAGGCTGGGGAGGACTTGCTGATGTATTTGATGAAGAAAAGGAAGGTCAGTGGCTTGATGCGAGAAATTTCTTAAAAGAAAATTTAACTGGTGAAGAATATAATAGAGCAAGAGAATCTACCCTAACAGCTTTTTATACTCCTAAATTAGTTATAGACTCTATCTATGAAACTCTTTCTAATTTTGGATTTAAAAAAGGGAACATCTTAGAACCAAGTGCTGGGACAGGAAGATTTATAGGAAGCCTACCTGAAGAAATGAATGAGTCAGACTTTTATGGAGTAGAGTTAGATAGTATTAGTGGTAAAATTGCTAAACACTTATATCCTAATGCTAATATACAAGTTAAAGGCTTTGAAGATACAAATTTTTCCAATAATTTATTTGATGTTGCCATAGGAAATATTCCTTTTGGAGAATTTAAAGTAGCAGATCGTGAGTATGAAAGAAATAACTTTCTTATTCACGATTATTTTTTTGCTAAATCATTAGATAAAGTTCGTGATGGAGGGATTATCGCATTTATTACATCATCGGGAACAATGGATAAAAAGAGTGAAGACGTTAGAAGATATATATCTGAAAGAGCAGAATTTTTAGGAGCTATAAGATTACCAAATACTACTTTTAAAAGACAAGCCGGTACAGAAGTAACTTCGGATATAATTTTCTTAAAAAAGAGAGATAGACTTCTAAAGATAGATGAAGATTGGGTTAAGTTAGATAAAGATGAAAAAGGATTAAGTTACAATAAATACTTTGTTGATAATCCAGACATGGTAATAGGGACTATGGAAGAAATATCATCAAGATTTGGAACAAGTCTTTCCTGTATAGAAAGAGAAGATATTTCCTTAGAAGAAGGACTAAAATTAGCCATAAAGAATATTAAAGGAAAATATGAAAAGGTTCAAATAGATGAAAACTTGGGAGAAAAACTAATACCTGCCGATGATAGTGTTAAAAATTATTCATTTGCTCTAGTAGATGATGAAATATATTTTAGAGAAAATTCTATTATGCAAAAAGTATCCTTAAATGAAAAGGATAAGGGCAAGGTGGAAGAGTATTTAAAATTAAATGCAAGTCTGAGAAATGTAATCACTTTTCAAAAGGAAGATTATTTAGATGAAGAGATAAAAGAAGAACAAGAAAAACTAAATAGCCTATATGATGAATTTTCAAAAAAATATGGGAGGTTAAATTCAAAAGCTAGTAAAAAGTTATTTAGAGAAGATTCCAACTTTTCCTTGATTTCAACCTTGGAAAAATTAGATAAAGAAGGAAACTTTATAGGGAAATCTGATATATTCACGAAAAGAACCATAAAAAAAGCTGTAGTTATAGATCATACGAATAAGTCGATAGATGCTCTTGTACTATCTATTAGTCAAAAAGGAAAAGTTAACTTTGATTATATGGAAGAATTAACAGGCAAATCGAGAGATAAATTAATAGAAGAGTTAAAGGGAGAAATATTTTTAAACCTAGATTCATTTGAACCTAATGATATAAATCCATTTAAGTCTGCTAAAGATGTAGGAGATTTTTCAAGATCTTATGTAAGTGCTGATGAATATTTATCAGGAAATATAAGAGAAAAAGTAGAAGTGATAGATTCCTATATTAAAAATATTGAAAAAGAGCTAGGACAAAAAGAAAATTTAGCAGATAGAGAGTTATTAGAAAAGGAATTAAAAGAGTTACACTTTCAAAAAACAAAGCTAATGGAAGTTATACCTAAAGAACTTGATGCAAGTGAAATTACAGTTCGAATGGGTGCAACATGGATACCAGAAGAAGATTACAAAAAATTTATGTTTGACTTATTAAAAACATCAGGATCTGCAAGATGGGATATTGATATTAAATATTCTGACTTTACGGGAGAATTTAGAGTTGAAGGTAAAAGCAGTGATAGAAATAATGATCTTGCCATCTATACCTATGGCACAAATAGAGTAAACGCCTATAAACTGATAGAAGATATTTTAAACCTAAGAGATACAAAAGTATTTGATCAAATAGAAGATGGTGACGGAAAGAAAAAATCTGTTTTAAATCAAAAAGAAACAATGCTTGCAAGAAGTAAGCAAGAAATAATAAAAGAAGAATTTAAAAACTGGATATTTGATGATGTAGAAAGAAGAAATAGGCTGGTAAAAGACTATAACGAAGGATTTAATTCCATAAGATTAAGGGAGTATGATGGCTCTAATCTTACTTTTGAAGGAATGAATCCTGAAATTGAACTTAGAGTTCATCAAAAAGATGCCATAGCAAGAGGTTTATTTGGTGGAAATACTTTACTTGCCCATGAAGTAGGAGCAGGGAAGACCTTTGAAATGATAGGTATAGCCATGGAGTCAAAAAGACTTGGCATGAGCAATAAGTCGATGTTTGTTGTACCTAACCATATAGTAGAGCAGTTTGGAAGAGAATTTAATGAACTTTATCCAGGAGCTAATGTATTATGTGCAACAGAAAAAGATTTTACACCAGATAGGAGAAAAAGATTTTGCAGTCGTATTGCTACAGGAGATTATGATGCAGTTATTATAGGGCATTCTCAGTTTGAAAAAATTTCTATATCAAAAGAAAGACAAGAATATGAATTACAAAGTCAAATTGATGAAATTATTGATTATATAGATGAGTATAAAAGGGAAAGAGATCAAAGATTTACTGTAAAACAGTTAGAAAAGACAAAGAAAAAGTTAGAGACAAAGTTAGAAAAACTAAGTGCCGACTATAAAAAAGATGATGTAGTAACTTTCGAAGAATTGGGAATTGATAAGTTATTTGTAGATGAAGCCCACGCTTATAAGAACCTATATCTTTATTCTAAAATGAGAAATGTAGCAGGTATTACTTCTACAGATTCACAAAAGTCAAGCGATATGCTTATGAAATGTCGCTATATGGATGAAATAACTAATAACAAAGGTCTAGTATTTGCTACTGGAACACCTGTAAGTAATAGCATGGCTGAACTTTATACTATGCAGAGATATTTACAATATGATGAATTAAAAAAGATGAAGTTACAACATTTTGATTCTTGGGCTTCTACTTTTGGAGAAACTATAACAGCTATTGAACTTAATCCAGAAGGAAATGGCTATCGAAGTAAAACGAGATTTGCTAAGTTCTATAATCTACCGGAACTTATGAATACAATAAAAGGATTTATGGATATTAAGACAGCAGATGTATTAAACTTACCGACTCCTGAAGCCTGCTATGAAACTATAAAGACAAAGCCTACAGAAGAACAGAAGAAAATACTTGAAGCTTTTTCAGAAAGAGCAGATAAAGTTCGTAATAAACAAGTTGATTCTAGTGTAGATAATATGTTACTAATTACAAATGATGGAAAGAAAATGGCTTTAGATCAGAGATTAATAAATACTTTACTTCCAGATGATCCAAACAGTAAGGTAAATACTTGCATAAAAAATGTATTTAGTATTTGGGAAAAATACGAGGATAAAAAATCGGCACAACTAATCTTTTGTGATATGTCTACACCAAGTAATGAGTTTAACATCTATGACGACATTAAACAAAAACTTATGAATTTAGGAGTGCCTGAAAAAGAGATAGAATTTATCCATAATGCAAAAAATAATAGGGAAAAAGATGCAATATTTGACAAAGTGAGAAAAGGAGAAATACGAATATTACTTGGCTCTACTCAAAAGATGGGAGCAGGTACTAATGCTCAAGATAAATTAATCGCTATCCATGATCTTGATATACCATGGAGACCTGCCGACCTTTCTCAAAGGGCAGGTAGAATCGTAAGACAAGGAAATGAAAATAAAAAAGTTTATATTTTTAGATATATAACAGAAAACACTTTCGATGCTTATCTTTTTCAAACTTTAGAAAACAAACAAAAATATATTTCTCAAATTATGACTTCAAAAACGCCAGTAAGAGTAGCAGAAGATGTAGATGAGGCGACTTTAAATTATGCAGAGATTAAGGCACTTGCAACGAGTAATCCTCTAATCAAAGAAAAGATGGACCTTGATGTAGAGGTTTCTAAACTTAAAATGTTAGAATCAAACTTTAAATCTAATCTTTATAAGATGGAAGATAAAGTAGTAAAGTTTTATCCAAAAGAAATAGATAGATTAAAGGAAAAAATAGAGAACATAAGAGAAGATATTAAGAATACTGAGCCTTATAAAGAAGTAAGTAAAAATACAAAAGAGGAAAATAAATTTACCTCCCTAACCATTGATGAGAAGAAGTATACGGATAAGAAAATTGCAGGGGAGTTTTTGTTGAATAAAATTAAGGGATTGAAAATTAATGGAGAAATGGATAGAGGAGGAATAAAAGTAGGGAAGTATAGAAACTTTGATCTGTCTATAAAGTATGATTCTTTTTTTAATAAGTATAACTTTATTTTGAAAGGAAAAGAAGATTATACGGGAGAGTTTGGAACAGATGGATTAGGCAATATTACAAGAATGGATAATATACTAGATAAATTACCAGAAAGACTAGAAGATAATATATCTAAACTAAAAGATACAGAAGAACAATTCCAAATAGCAAAACTAGAAGTACAAAAGACATTTCCACAAGCTGAGCTTTTGAAAGATAAGTCTATAAGGCTTTCAGAAGTAAATAATCTTTTGGATATGGGGGATAGTGAAGATATACAACAAGATAATCCATTGCTTGAAGAAGTAAAGGAAGAATTAATTAATTTCTTGAATAGAGAATATGAAGAGGATAACAAAGTAGAAGATTTTGATAACCTATTTCCTGATTTAAATGACATAAGAATAGCTTATACAACTACACCAGATGAAAAACATGAGATACAAATTAGTTTAGATTTGGAAAATTATAAAATGAATACCTATGTAGACAATACTTTAATTGACAGCTTTCAGTACACCTATGATCCTTTGGACGCAAGTGATTTGGAAGAGTTAATACAAATAAAGACGGATATTGGCTTTTGGGATTTTAGTGAGCTTGTAGCAGTTGATGAAAAAAAGTTAAAGGAAATTCTTGGACTTGAAATAGATGATGAAGGTAATTTTTATGATCCATTAAATTTAGACTTGGATAATGATGGGATTCCTGATAGATATGATAATGACTTTAAAGATTCTGATTATTTTGAATCTACTTATGATGTTGAAGATAATTTTCATGCTAAAGAAGAAAAGGAATCTATTATAGATAAGTTACAGGAATATAAGAATAACTTAGAAGAAGACAATAACATAAAAGAAATAAACAACTGTGAGCCTTATGGTAGATAAATATTTAAGTAATATTGCTAAAGGAATAGAATATGAAATTTGATAAAGATGGATTTAATGAATTTATACAAGATGAGTTTTCTTTTGATGGAGCAACTCAAAGAATAATTAATAACTTAGTGGAGTATGGAATCAAAAATTTAGGAGATTCAGAGGATAAATTAGTAGACTTTATTCAAACTATAATTAATGATCCAACAGTTGAAGAAATAAAACAATTTGTAATCAATGAAGAAAAAGAAGAATTAATAGGAGGAATATTAATGGACGTACGAAAAGGAAATGTAATTAATACAGAATTTGGAGAAACAATTGTACTTGATATTAAAGATAATCAAGCTACACTATTTGATGGTAATCAATTTATTTTAGCTACAGGAATTAAGTTAAATAAGAAAAGCGAAAAGTATGAATGGGAATCAGTAAGGTATGCCAGCGATATAAAAACTATAGCAAATATGCAAAATATTGATTTTAAAAGTATGAAAAATACAATAGACTTTCTAGCTGAATATAATCATAAAGAATTTGTAAAAGGGATCGTATCCCTTGAAACAGGAGTGTTAAATGAAGAGGTTCTTAATGCTACCTATGATAATTATATGAGTGATTCAGTAATGGGACTTATTGATGAAAAGTTTATGGATTATATAGATGAGCAAAGACTAGAAGAAAATTTAGAAATTAATCGAGAACAAGTAGATAAAGAAAGCAAGGATATATTAAACATAGATGGAAATTTAGCTAGTGATATAGAGATCAAAGATTTAAAAGCAAAAGATGGAAGAAGCTTTAAAGTTGCTTCCTTTTCTATAGCAGAAAATGACAAGGAAGGAAACGTAAAATTTACTGATTGTTACGCATATGATGATAAAATTAGTCAAGTAGGTAATATGAAGAAGGGTGACTTTGTACACTTATTTGGTAAGGGAAAAACCAACAAAGGAAAGAATGGAAAAGAATATAGGAGTATAAAGATATATTCTGCCAAGTTATTAAAAGCAAAGGAGCAGACTAAGGATAAGTCTTCAACTATAGAAAAATTAAGGGAATTTAAAAACAAGAAAAATATAGAAATAGAAAATAAAGGAAGAAAAGATAATACTGTAGAAAGGTAGAATGAAGTAAAAGCTGATATTGCAGGATAAATTTATTTATTCTGTAATATTAGTATATTATAGAAAAACAAATGTGATGAATCAGAGCTAACAAGAAATGTAATTGATAATATAATATTTTTTAAGTCTTAGCTTTATTCTATTTGCTGCACATAAATAGAATAAAAGAGATTTTTTCTTTAATTTAGTATAGATAAACAGACTAATGAAATTATATATCTGAGTTTATCAAGAAAGTATAGATTAATTTGGAAAAAGATTATAAATCTTTATACAAAGCGAGATCTGTTCATCCTTACTAAAAAGTATATGAATGTTAGCCAGCCAAATGTAAAGTTTGATAAATTTAATTGAAAACATAAGGAATAAATTTTTATAGGGGGATATATAAATTAATAGTTTTTAATTGCTTTTATTTTTTATTAGCAATAAAATATATACAAGGGTTGAAAGTAAGCAAAAATTTGAAATGTGTGATACAATAGTAAATCAATATACGGTGTTTGTAAGAGGAGTAGGTAGTTAATTTTATGAAGCTATAATATGTAAGAAGAGAAGATATATTAAACAAAAAGATAACAAATTTGATAAATTCAGGAATATATAAGGATATTATAATTGTTTTTAGTATGATAAAGGATGTCTATAAGATAAAGATGAACATGAATAGTTTGTATTTTTAGAATTCACTTATATGAAAATTAAATTCTTATTCTGATTGAATTATTTTAACAGAATTAATAGATCTAAAATGGAGGAAAGATAATTATGGATTACTCTATATTAGTAGTAGAAGATGATGAAAAAATATTAGATTTAATAGAGATATATCTAAAAAATGAGGATTATATTATAAAGAGAGCTACATCTTCAGAACAGGCACTCAAATATATTAAAGAAAAGGAATTTGATTTAGCTATTTTAGACATTATGTTACCAGGTGAAAATGGATATTATATATGCGCCAAGATTAGAGAATCTTATAATTACCCAATTATTATGCTTACGGCAAAGGATGATGAATCAAGTAAAATCAAGGGTTTAACTTTTGGAGCGGATGATTATGTAACTAAACCATTTTTACCTGGAGAGTTAGTTGCTAGAGTAAAGGCTCAATTAAGAAGATACAATAATTATAATTTAAAAACTAAAGAAGGTACAGGAAATATTTTAACTTATCAAAATGTGGATTTAAATATCAAATCAAGAGAAGTTTTAGTTGATGGACAGGAAATTGATTTAACTCCTATTGAATTTATTATTTTAAAATCATTACTAGAGAAAAAATCTGAAGTACTAGAATCCGAAGATTTATTCTATAAAATATATCCGGATGAATATTATATAAAAAACAATACGGTTTCAGTTCATATTAGGCATATTAGAGAAAAATTAGGAGAAAAAAATAATATAATAACAACTGTTTGGGGGGTAGGTTATAAGATTGGATAAAGATAAATACTTTGAAAGTATTCTGAAAAAGCTGATAAAAGAAATTGCTATATTTTTACTTATAGTTTTAAGTTGTATGCTTGCAATTGATATCAATGTATTTAAACTTAATAATGAATTATATAAATTTTTTATTGTTAGATTGGATATGATTTTTTTTATTGTGTCTTTATTTGGAATAATAGTTATAATAACAAAAGAGTTTTTAAATTTAGAAAAGGAATACATTAACTTATGTAAAATGATTGATAATTTTGATGAGAGTATAGTAAATCTTCCGATTTACTATAAAACTTTAGAAAGTTCTATAAATAAATTAAAACTTAAGCAAAAAAATACAGCATATGAAATCAAAAAACGAGAAAATAATGAAAACGAGTTAATAACATATTTAGCTCACGACTTGAGAACTCCTTTAACATCTATCATTGGGTATCTATCAATGCTTGATGAAATGAGGGACTTGCCAAATAAACAAAGAGAGCAATATATTATACAAGTATTAGAAAAGTCATTGGAATTAGAAGAGCTAATAAATCAATTTTTTGAAATTACCAGATTAAATAATGGTGAGATTAGTATTTCTAAAGTAAAAATTGATCTAGAGTATTTTTTAATACAATTAAAGGATGAATTATATCCTATGATGAAAGAAAACGATAATAAGATAAAAATATTCAGTGAGGGACAAATATTTGTAAATATTGATCCAGATAAGATGAAAAGAGCCTTTGAAAATATCTTTAAAAATGCACTTTTGTACTCTTATCCTAATACAGAAATAAAAGTTAAAATATATCAAACTTATAAGTTTGCAATTGTAAAAGTTATTAATGAAGCTGATACGCTAGAAGAAGCACAGATGAGAAATATGTTTAACAAGTTTACTAGATTAAATGGAGCAAGAAATTCTAAAAAAGCAGGTTCTGGTTTAGGGCTACCTATCGCAAAAGAAATAGTTGAATTACATGGTGGCAAGATAGAGGTAGAAAGTTTTAAAAATAAAGTTATTTTTACCGTAAGTGTGCCAAAATAAAAAGTAAAATAAGAATAGCACCTCGATTATGTTTTAATTTACATAATTGAGGTGTTTTTTATTTTTTGGAAATTAATAAAATCTTAAAAATTAATTAATAGGAAATTAAAACACCAAACAATAATATATATTAAAATAAAAATAAGGAATAGGAAGATTGAAGTAGGGTTTCAGTTTAATTTAAACTTCCTTTTTTAGTAAGAGAGGTATTTGATGGAATTAGAAATTAGGAATGTAAATAAAAAATTTAAAGATAAAATAGCGGTTAATAATGCATCAGCTACATTGACTCCAGGAGTTTGGGGACTCTTAGGTGCAAATGGTGCTGGGAAAACAACTTTAATAAAAATGATCACTGGGATTAGTACACCGAGTCAAGGCGAAATTTTATATAATGGGAAAAGTATAGATGAATTAGGAGAGGGTTACAGAAATCTATTAGGTTTCTTGCCTCAAGAATTCATTTGTGCTCCAGAGTTTACTGTATATTCATTTTTACAATATGTAGCGGCTTTAAAAGATATGGACAAAAGCGAAACAATAAAGATGATAGATAAAACTCTTGAAATATTAAATCTATCAGATGTTAAATACAAGAAAGTAGTCAAGCTTTCAGGAGGAATGAGAAGGAGAGTAGGAATTAGTCAAGCTATTTTAAATGATCCTAAAATATTAATTTTAGATGAACCAACAGCAGGACTTGATCCTGGTGAGAGAATAAAATTAAGAAATTTTATCACGGAAATATCTAAAAATAAAATAGTTCTGCTTTCAACTCATATAGTTTCTGATATTGAACATATATCAACTTCAAATTTAATTATGAAAGAAGGTAAATTTGTTCATTCTGGAACAACAGATGAATTGGTATCAAAAATTGAAAACATGGTATATGAAGTATCTATGACGACTAGAGAATATGAGGAAAAAGAGTCGAATTTAAACATTGTCAATGTAAAACATCAAGATGATGGCAATGTTCTAATAAGATATATTTCAAATGACGAAAATATTTTGGAGAATTCTAAATTAACGAAAGCAAATTTGGAAGATTTTTATCTATGGACATTTCCAGAAGATAGAAGTTTTAAGGTGAATTAAAATGAAAATTTACTTAAATGAGATAAAGAGGATTTTATCAATAAGATCAAATCAAATTATAATATTGTTATCGCTATTTTTAGCTATATTATTTTCTATAGTTCCTATTAATTTTACTAGAATTTCCTATAAGGAAGGAAATGAAGTGAAAAATCTAAAAGGAAAACAGGCAATAGAATATATTAAAAAAGCTAAAGAGCCATATTCAGGTAATATGACAGAAGATTTAATATATAATAGCACAAAAAAATATAGAGAAGTATTAAAACAAAACAATGTTACTGATAGGTCAGAATTAAAACCTGAAATTAATACAAAAGAACTTATGCCTATGGAACATATAAGCAAGAAAGTAAATGAAGTATTTACAGATATTCAAAGTAATAATCTTTCTCCAGTTTTAAGCATGGATATCAATGATAATAAAAACTTTTATAACAAAGTATTTGATTATCTAAATATGGTAATTAAAAGTGAATATCCTAATAAAGCTCAGAATCAAATTATGAAAAAATCTGAAAAAGCATTGGACAAAATAAAAACTCCTTATGAATATTATGGATATTATAATACAAACGCAAATGATTATAGGGGATTCTACAATACGATAATAATACTTTTAATGGTTGTAGTAGCGGCTCCAATATTCTCGTCAGATAGTGAGAATGATTTAGATTATATATTTAAAACAACTAAATATGGCAGAAGAAAGTTTGCCATCTATAAAATTCTAGCAATACTTACGATTTCGGTATTAACTTTGCTCTTAGGAAACTTCATACAAGGCTCTATATTAGACTATGCTTTTGGAACAGAGTATAAAAAGACTTCTGTTCAGATGATGTTTAGTGCTTTAAGTTTGCATAATTGGAACTTTGGACAGTTTAATAAATATATGCTTATTTGTAATAGTATCATATTGATTTCAACCATTCTTGCTACACTAATTATTTCTGTACTAAGTAAAAGGAAAGCAGAGTCAATAACGAAGTCAATAATATTATCAATATTTCCAACGATTATTTCTCCTATAGCTATGATTAGTGCTATAAACTATGTTTTCCCATCTTCAGGAATAGGACTAATTAATTCATTACAAAATCAAATTGCTGATTTTAATTTTGTGAATGTTTTTGGGAATTGGATGAGTTCATCAAATCTTATAATGATATCAGCTGTAATATATATTATTGTTTTACCAAGTTTAATAGTAATAATGTATTCAAAACAAGGAGGTAAATATGGATTTAATAGCCCTAGAAGAAGAAAAATTAGAAAATAAGTACAAAGAGTTATGCAAGGAAGAATATCCAGGAAGATTAGGCAAAACATTTAAGACAAAACGTAATTTTTATTATTATGATAGTGGTACTGGTAAGGTAGCACAAATAAACGAAAACGTTTATAAAGTCTTAACTAAATTTTTAGAGAGTGAAAATTTTTGGGATTTTATGAAACTTGATATGTCTGAACAAGAATTTTATAAAGCTATAAATGAAATAAAAGATGCGATTAATAAAGAAAGCATACTTTCAGCAAATAAATTTGATTGTTTGACTGGAAAAACTTATGAGCAAATTGATGAGATACTAGATAATGAGATACAGAATGTTACACTAGAGGTTACTGAGAAATGCAATTTAAAGTGTAAATATTGTATCTATAATGAATCTCATCCTGAATACAGAGCTTTTGGTCATAAGAATATGGACTGGGAAGTAGCAAAAAAAGCTGTTGATTTTTTAAAAGCTCATTCACAAAATTCTGATGAACGTCATATTGGATTTTATGGTGGAGAACCATTAATAAACTATGATCTTATAAAGAAAACAACAGATTATGCGAATAAGTTATTTGATAAAATGATTTATTCTATGACAACAAATGCTACTTTAATGAATGAAGAAATTGCTGATTATATTATGAGGAATAAATTTAATATTATAGTAAGTTTAGATGGATATAAAGAGCTTCATAATAAAAATAGATTGTTTGTTTCTGGGGAAGGAAGCTTTGAAAATACTATTAGGGGATTAAAAATTCTATTAAAATCAGCGGAAAAATATAATAATAAAGAAAGTATTACATTAAATATGGTAATCGAAGGACCTGATTACGAAGATGAGTATGATAAAATACAACTTTATTTAAATGAATGCGATTGGTTGCCTAATAATATAAATATATTAACATCTTCTATAGATTATGGACCACATGAAAGTATATATACAAGACCACAATCTTATGAAGAAAGAATGATTCTAAAAGATTATTACGATCCAATCTTATCGTGGGATAAAAAAAATAAAAAAAGGAATAAAGATAATACTAATGTCCTATTTACAGATGCTGATGTCGACAAAGCTATGATGATTATACACAAAAGATTATTATCTGAAAAACCTGTTAAAAAATATGGGATGAATGGTTGTTGTGTCCCTGGAGAAAGACGAATATATGTAACAGTTGACGGAAACTTCAAAATTTGTGAAAAGGTAGGGGATATTCCAGAGAT
The DNA here is from genome assembly GCF_900445265.1 of Anaerococcus octavius. Lineage (GTDB taxonomy): Bacteria > Bacillota > Clostridia > Tissierellales > Peptoniphilaceae > Anaerococcus > Anaerococcus octavius. The sequence continues at coordinate 1,059,673 of NZ_UFTA01000002.1, read as the reverse complement.
AGGAAATGTAGACAAAGGATTTGATAAAAAAAGAATTAAAGAATTATATTTTGATGATTTTATTAAAGAAGCTAATAAATATTGCAAAGACTGCTGGGCAATTAATTTATGCACTCTATGCTATGTAAATTGTTATGACAAAAATGGGATGCACTTTGATTATAGACACAATTCTTGTAGAAGTGAAAGAAATTATTTGTTAGGTAGCTTGATAAAATATCATGAGATATTGGAAGAAAATCCAGATGTACTTGAGGAATTTAACGAAATTGAGTTTCAATGAAATATTGTGAATTAGATAAATATATAGGTACATATATATTTAAATATGTGATGAGGAGGTGAAGTTATGAAGTTTATAAATCCGTTAGGTAGACATCCAGGAAGTGGAGCTCAACCACAAGCGTGTATGTGTTCTACAGGATATGCAGGTTATCGTGGAAACAATGATAGTTGCATTCATTGTGGATGTGGTTGCGGTAGTAAAGGAGAATATAGAACTGGTAACAAAGTACGTTCTATGAAAACTCCAAGAGCATCTTTTGATTAATTTTTAAGTGAAACCCACACTATATAGGAAATTATCTGTTCTATATTTTGTGGGTTTCTGTATTAATCATAAATTAGAAAAATAATTTGCATTATCAAATATATTAAGGAAGGCGTAGATTATGAATATATATTTACAGGAACTAAAAAGATTTCTATCTAAAAAATCAGTAAGAGTTTATTTGGTCGTGGGTTTATTTTTTACTTTTTTGATATCATTTATTACTTATAGAAGTGTACAATATTATGATATAAGTTCTGGTGATACAATTACCTATTTTGGAAAAGAGGCTATAGATCATTTTAATGAGGATGATAAAGCTTCTGAAGGTTATTTGACAGAAGAAAAAATGACAAAAATAGTAAAATTTTATAATAAAACATTAGATAATGAAAATGTAGACAGTAGGGAAAAATTATCGAAAAAAGCTAATAAAAATATATCACAATTTAATCCAATACTAAGAGTGATAACATATCCTTATACAAGTACAACATCAGGAGGTTTACTTGATGTAAGTGAACTTGATACAAAAAAAGGTTTAAATTTTTATCAAAATTGTTATGATGCGTTGAAAAGGGACATAAAACAGAAATATAACAATGACAAGATAACTGAATTTGCTCTAGAAAAATATAAAGAGGTAAATAAACCATATTATTATGGAGGATATTTTAGTGAAGATACACTATTTTTCGTAAATATTTTTATAACGGTATTATCACTAATTTGTATATTGATTTCATCACAGTGCATTGTTGAGGATAAAGAGAATCACCTAGATCCAATTTTTAGAACAACTAAAAATGGAAGAAATAAATATGTTTACAGCAAGGTACTTGCTTTAGTAAGTATTATATCGTTATATTTGATTATAAATATATCAATTTATTATGGAACTATTAAATATCTTTATACTAATGGTTTAGATTCATCTTTTCAAACGTTACTATTTAATCAACTATCATTATCTAATTTAACCATAGGCAAAGTTATATTAAATGCATTCTTATTAAGCGTACTGTTTACTATTGCAAGTTCAATGTTGTCAATATTTGTAGCTATAAATTCAAAAACTTCTATGGTTTCATCCGCCATATCAAGTGCTTTATTTTTAACTCCATCATTATTGTATGGGAAATCTGTGTTTAAACCTATATTATATTTATTTCCATCTTTTGGGTTAGGTACTGGAGATAACAGTTTACTTGAACAGTACAAAAAGTTTGAATTTGTAAAGTTGCCAAATATAACTTTATGGATTCCAAAGTTTTTAGTAATAATGGCTTTAATCAATATTGCTCTATATTTATTTATAAGTATAAAATCATATAACAAAATAGAGCAATAAAAATTTTAATGAGAAGTAGAGGATAGATATATGGGCAAGAATAAAATAAATCATCTTGAATGTATAAAAATAGCATTCAAGATGATTTATGAAACAGATAAAAAGTCTTTTGCGATCATTATTATATTGTCAATTGCAAGTGGTATTTTTCCTTTTTTAGTACTTAGATTAGGACAGACAATAGTTAATATAATTCAAGTTCATTCTATTAAATTTGATATCATTATAAGGCTTATATATATATATTTATCTTTACAATTTATATCTATAATAGTAGATAATATTAAAAATTACTATTTACAAAGATTGAGTAATGAAGTTATTTATTCTTCCATGAGCAAAGTAATGGGAAAATGTGCTGATTTACCTTTAAAAAAGCTTGAAGATAATAAAACTTATGATATTTTGAATAGAATAGAGCAGGATGCTACATTAAAGCCATATGAAATATTAATGGCGGTTATAGGTTTATTTTCTAGTTTGACACAGACTATTATAGCCATATATGTATTAATTAAATGGAATTATTATCTGGTTCTTCTTTTGTTTGTAGTTACCATTGTATCAGTATTTGGAGAAATAAGAATAGGTAAATTAGAGTTTAATATTAGAAATAGAAGGAGTAATTTAGAGAGGAAAAGTTGGTATTATTCTTTTTTATTAACCCATGATATTGCTTTTAAGGAGATCAAAACTTTTAGGTTGAAAAATTATTTTCTTAATAAGTATACAGAAATAACAGATACTATTATTAATCAAAATAATAGCATTGAAAAATTGAAAGCTATATTAATAATTGTTATAAATTTTATTCAAATTCTTATTAATATATATATTTTTAAAGAACTTGCATTTAAAACGTATAATGGAGACTTTTTAATTGGGACAGCTATGATGTATATAAACACAATTGCTATATTTCAAGGTTCTCTTAATGAAACAGGAACTAGTGTATACAATATTATTAATTCAAATTTATATATAAACTTACTTAAAGAGTTTCTAAATTTTAAAGCTGATGATGTTAAAGAAGATAGAACAACTATACTAAGCTCAATACAAGATATCAATACAATATCCTTATCTAATATGAACTTTTCTTATGATGGTAATAATTTGGTCCTACAAGACATTTCTTTAAAGATAAAAAAAGGGGAATCAATTGCGATAATTGGTGAAAATGGTTCAGGGAAAAGTACATTATTAAAAATTTTATCTGGATTATATAGTCCTGATTCTGGACTATTTTTGGTCAATGGTATAAAATTTGAAGACATAGAAATAGAGTCTTATAGAGCACAAACTAGCTCATTATTTCAAGATTATCTGAAATACGAAGGCACAATAAAAGAAAATGTCATATTGAGCCAGGTTTACGAAAATAAAGGCGAAGGCTCAATTTCAACAGCATTATTTAATGCTGATGCTAAGTTTTTAAAAGAAGATAACAAATATAATATTAACAAAGTAATAGGTAATTGGTTTGAGAATGGACATGAACTTTCAGGAGGGCAGTGGCAAAAAATAGCGATAGCAAGAACTATGTATAGGGAATCAAGCTTGCTGTTATTTGATGAACCAAGTTCATCATTAGATATAATTTCTGAAAAAAATATATTTGATAATATTTTAAATAATTCAGACGATAAAATAATTATTTATATAACTCATAAGATACGATGTGCAATGAATTGCGACAGAATTATCGTGATGGATAATGGTAGAATAGTAGGGGATGGGAGTCATAACGAACTAATTTTGAATTGTGATAGCTATAAGTTAATGTATAAAAATGAGTTTGAATGATTTCAGGATATTAAAGGAGAGTTATTAGTGAGACTTCAAGAAAAAAATGTCAAAAATGGAATGAGAATGTTAGCTATATATTATATAATTTGGCTGATCTTTATTCTAGTTTTTAAAATGTCATTTTCTATTAATGATTTATTAATTGAAAGGAAAATAAATTTAATTCCTTTTTACCATGACAATAATGTTGATATTAAAGTTATTTTAGATGAAATGGTATTAAATATACTTGTGTTTTTACCATTAGGAATTATGATTAGATCTATATTTTTTGATAAAAAAAGTTCGAAAAGCATATTTTTTATGCTTACATTTAGTTTGATTGTAGAATCTTTGCAGTATGTGTTATCGATAGGAATATTTGACATAACTGACATAATTAATAATACTTTAGGCGGTATATTAGGAATAACATTATATAGTATTTTTGTTAAAAAAAGTAAATCTAAATTTAAAGTAGATAGATTTATTTTCTTGATAGCTTTTATTGGTGCTATTTTTATAAGTTTAATATTGATTATTCTTCTTAAATATAATGGTATGTAGATAAAATTAAAGATTTAAGGCTATAATTAAGCGTTGTTTGAGTAAATAAAGGCTTAAGCTACCTAATTAAGAGAGTTATTATAAAAGTATTTATCATATAATTATCTTAACAAAGTTGATATTTATTTGTGGTAAGTTGCAGAGTAATATTTTTGTTTGATAGCAAAAAATATTACTTATATAACTCATTATTAAGATATCTATCGGTATTTTTTCTTAATTGAGTAAGCTCGTAAATCAAGATGTTCTTATTGGAATATTCTACCATAAGAATATCTTTTTTACTTTTATATTCATCGTAAATATTTGATAGTTCTTTTATGCTTAAATTTTTATACTTGTTTTTATCTAAAATAGTTATTGATTTTTCGTATGCAATAATTTGAGTTTTGTATTCGGCATAAAATTCTTTATCTTTAGAGTTTGATTTATAGATTTCATAAATAGATTTATTTATTTTTAAAGTGTTTAAAGCCTCAATTGCAGTATAGATTTTGTTCAAATCTTTTTCTATATCCTTAATTTTATCTAAAGTTTTTTGCCTATTAATGGCTTCTTGTTGAAGTTTATTTTCTAGATCTATATTAGATGTCAGCCCATACTTTCTGAGTTGATTTAAAGTGTCAGCCATAGTATTCATATTGTGCTTCTTTGCCCATATTTCATAAGCTTTAGAAGATTGTATCTTTTTATTATTTTTTAAGTCTATTATATTGTCAACTTTTTTGTATGCTTTCGTAGAAGAATCAAAATCAATTTTTACGAACTTTTTATTCATATTATTCTCGATTCTTTCCTTGATCTTTTCATTGGTATAATCTTTTCCAAGAGTAGTTTCTTTAGCACGAATAAATCGTCCTTTTTCTCCTTGCTCTTTATGACGAAAAGATAGGTACTTGCCTAATTTGATTTCGTATCCATATTCTTCCATAGTTTTTAAAAAATTATCATAGCTATTAGACTTTTGAATAGCATGATCAATAGATATTTGAAGTCTATATTTCCAAGATGTCCCTTTTTTAAATTCCATATATTCTTTATATGATTTTCCATTAGTTTTATATTTATTTTTAAACTTCATATAGTCTTCATATATAACAGATAACTTATATTTTCTACACAAGTCATCACTATAATTTCTAATTTGATGGTAAGATTTTTTATTGCTTTGATAGGCTTTACCTGTATCAAAAGAAACATTATTAAATAGAATATGGTTATGAATATGCTCCTTATCAACATGGGTAGTTATTACGTATTCATATTTTCCTTGCAGCACCTTCTCACATAATTCAATTCCAATTTTGTGAGCCTCTTCAGGTGTAGTTTCTCCAGGTGCGAAAGCTTGAATTAAATGCCTAGCTAAAACTTTAGCTTTAGAATTACATTCTATTTTTGTTTGTTCAAACTCTAAATGAGCAGTTGTAGGGTTACAATTTAGAGATGAAATTAGAATTTTTTCGTCTGTTTTATTGCTATCCATAATATAATCAAGGGCAGCTTTTAAGGTAGATTTAATAGGATGAATTTTAGTAACAGCCATTATTTTTTCTCCGTATTAAAACTATTGGAATAGGTAAGAGAGTATATTTTTTTACGCATGGATAAAATATCTTTTGCTTGTTTTTCTAATGATTTTTTCAAATCATCTACATCATTTTTATATATAAGGGATGTTGAGTTTACTCTTTTTGCAATTTGATTTATACTACTTGAAGTACGACTTATATTTGTTGACATTTCACGAAAAACATCCATATCTAGAATAAAGATATCTTTTTCTAAAATACATTTTATAATAAACGCTCTAAGAGATTTGCATTTTGATGCTTTATATTTTTTGTTCAGTAATTCCAATTCTTCATCAGATAGCATTAGATATATCCCGTTATTTCTAGTTCTATTTGCCATAGGTTACCTCCTTTATATAGTTAAGTAAAAAAAGAAAAACCTGTAAAAGCAAGTATAGCAACTTGTTTTACAGGTTTAATTTATTATATATTCTTTAAGAAAACTCCTGAGTTTTGCTTCTAATTATCTTATATTTTATCACCTTTAAAAAGAATAATCAAATTTCGTATATGAGAGAATGTAAATATTTTTTATAAGGATAGCTAATGCAAGTTAAAAAAATTAGGGGTTTGGGGATATTCCCCAACAAGCAAAATAGATTAAAACAAACAGTGGCTTTATAGTTGATTTAATCTATTTTTTCGTAAGTGCATATGCACTTACTGTGCTTGCTATTCAAGTTCTATATATGATATAAAAATTTAAGATAGTGACTTTATTTTAAAAATGAGATAGTATAATATGTTAGGAAATTGAATAATTAAAATTTTAAGATAGGGGGTATAAATTGAAAGAAAATTTGCATAATATAGCATTTTCAAAAGAACATTATATAGAAACTATCTATATATTGTTAAAAGAAAAAGATCGTGTTTACAACAAAGATATAGTAGAATATCTAGAGCTAAGCAAGGCATCTGTTAGTGTTGCAGTAAATAAATTAATTCAAGAAGAATATGCTTACAGAGAAAATAGATCAATAAAACTAACTAGTAAGGGTATAAGGGTAGGAAAAGAATTATATAAAAAGCATATTTTTTTAACAGATTTATTTTTGAAATTGGGAATTGATCAAAAAGAAGCAGAAAAACAAGCGTGTGAAATTGAGCACATATTATCAGATAACACCTTTAATAAGATTAAAGATTTTATGTGTAAAAATAATCAATAAATGAAAAGTAAGCAGTCAAATAATTATTTGGCCGCTTATTTTTTTATTTGGAAAGATATTGAGTTTTAATATCATTAATGATAAAATTAAGTTAGTCAAAACTAACTTAATCAAGGAGGGTGTTAAGTCAATGGATATCAAAAGAGAGTATAAGAAAAAAACTATAGAAATTTCACAAGAAAGAGAATTAGATTTATTTGATTTAGCTGTAAGCATAATAAATAATAATGTCATAGGAAATAACTCATACATGATATATGAAAATGAAGATGAAATATCGCTGGGCATAGGAGAATACATAGGAATTGAAGTATATAAAAATAAAATATTGTTAACGCAAGAAGGGCATTCAGTAGAGTATGTGGTGAACGATTTAAGCGAAGATATTAAGAAAATTTTTAATGAGCTTAATTTTGATGACTGGAGAATGTATGGGATTGCAGATTTTAATTATGCTAAGAATACTTTTTTAAAGAATGTTAGCGACAAAGAAGTTTTGATGAAATTATTTATTCCTAGAACCGATATTAGAATTTTGAAGGATTCATTAGAAATAAAAACTATAGATAATTTTGATGAAATTATTTTAAACTTTGATACAGAACGCTTTGATTTAGAAGATAAAGATTTTAATGTTAATTTAGAAGAAGTTAAGAATTTAGATGGGGATTATTATAAGGAAATAGTCAAAAAAGCTATAGGAGAAATTAAAAATGACAAATATGATAAAGTGATTTTATCTAGAAAGATTAATTTAGAGAAAAAAATTTCTATAAAAGATAGTTACTTGAAAGGAAGGAAGTTTAATACACCTGCTCGATCATATTGTTTTAGAATAGGAGATTTGGAAGCTGTAGGATTCAGCCCTGAGACTGTAGTGGAGGTTGATAAGAAAAGGCAAGTATATACATTTCCGTTAGCTGGGACTAGAGCATTAACTAACGATTTAGCAATAAATAAAGAGTTAAAAAGAGAACTATTAAAAGATCCAAAAGAAATAGCGGAGCATGCTGTTTCTGTAAAATTAGCTTTTCAAGAATTAGAACGCGTTTGTGATGAAGATAGCATATCTGTAATTAGGTTTATGGATGTACTAGAAAGAGGCACTGTTCAGCATTTAGCATCAAGGTTAAAAGGAACTTTGAGGAAAGAATTTAATGAATGGCATGCGTTTACAGCACTTTTTCCAGCAGTAACAGCATCAGGAATACCAAAAAAAGAATGTATTGAAGCAATAGATAGGATAGAGAAAGATAAGCGAGGAATATATAGCGGAGGCGTATTAACTTATGATAAAAATGGAACTTTAGATGTTGCCTTGGCATTAAGAACTGCTTATCAGACAAGTGCGGAAACGTGGATCAGGGTTGGTGCTGGAATAGTTAAACTTTCTAATTGCAAAAGAGAATTGGAAGAAACAAAAGAAAAATCAGGAAGTATTTTAGATGAGTTGGTATTTGAAGAGGAATAATGATGAACATCAATATTGATTATTTTAATTCAAAGTACAATGTGTTTTTTGATTGTCAGTATTTTTTAGAAATTAGTAAATATATTTCTGGAAATGATAAATACGAGAAAGTTATATTAATTACTGATGAGAACGTTGACAAGATTTTTAAAAAGAATTTTGATTTTAAAAATACAGAAAGTTATAAATATGTAATCAAAGCAGGTGAAAAATCTAAAAATATAGCTAAATATTATAAATTGATAAGATTTTTAACTTCAATAAATGTTGATAGAAATGATCTTATTATTGCCCTTGGAGGAGGGGTGGTTGGCGACTTAGCAGGCTTTATAGCTTCAACTTATATGAGAGGAATTGACTATATCCAAGTTCCTACAAGTTTATTAGCAATGGTGGACTCTTCAATTGGTTCTAAGACGGCCATCAACACAGAAGATGGCAAAAATTTGATAGGATCTTTTTATGCTCCTAAAGCTGTATTTATAGACTTAGATTTTTTAAAAACTCTTCCGCAAGAAGAATTTACAAATGGGCTCGCAGAGATAATAAAGTGTTCTATTATAAAAGATAAAAATTTATTTGATTTAATAAATGAGGAAGAGATTTATGATAGAAATACTATGAGTAATATTATAAAAAGGAGCATAGAAATAAAAAAAGAGATTGTGGAAAAAGATCCAAAAGAGATAAATGAAAGACAATTGTTGAATTTCGGGCATACAATAGGTCACGCTATAGAAAAAGTGAGCAATTATTCTATAGCTCATGGGTATGCAGTTGCTACAGGTATGGCTATGATTACAAGATCATACTATAAGCAGGGATTAACAGATACTACGTCATACAACAGCATTAACGAGATATTATTAAAATATAAATTGCCTATTTGTTGTGATTACAGCTTAGAAAACTTGTACAAAGAAATTCTTAGAGATAAAAAAAGTCGTGGAGATACACTAAATGTAATATATCCAAAAAAGATTGGGGATGGCAGAATTAGTAGTGTAGAAAAAAATGATTTGAGGAAGATTTTAAAATATTGTTTTGAAAGGTAAAAAGTGTGAATATTAAAATAAGACCAAATAGAATTTCGGGAGAAATAGAATCAATTTCGTCAAAATCAATGCTACATCGAGCGATTATATTGAGTTCTATTGCTATTAATAAAAAAACAAAATTAAAAGTTTCCGATATAATATCAAACGATATACAAGCAACAGTTAACTGTATGAAAGAATTAGGAGCAAAAGTTGAACTTGATCAAGGATGTATAAATATAATAAGCTTAGGAAATAATTTAAAGCGAGAAGTTAATATAAATTGTGGAGAGAGTGGAACAACTCTTAGATTAATCTTGCCGATTGCAAATCAATTTTCAGATAAAGTTATAATTGATTGTGATAAGGAACTTAGAAAAAGACCAATCGAAGATTTAATAATAACATTAGAAGAATCAGGGTTATATTTTGATGATTACGATTTTCCTATAACTATACGTAATAAAATAGTTACAAATCATTTTAAAATCAAAGGAGATGTTAGCTCTCAATATATTAGTGGTTTACTTTTTCTTTGCGCATTATTAAATGAGAAGAGTTTTATAGAATTAACCACAAGATTAGAATCATCAGCTTATGTAGATATGACTGTAAAAATATTAAAAGAGTTTGGGATATTGGTCAATAAAATAGAAAACAATAATTTTGAAATTTATGGTGGAAGAAAAAATATAAGTATCCCTAAAAGGTATCAAATAGAAGGCGATTGGTCCAATAGTGCATTTTTTATTGTAGGTGGCTGTTTAGGAAATTCAATAAGTGTATCAGGGTTAGAGCTAAATTCTAGTCAAGGAGATGAGAGTATAGTTAGAATTTTAAAAGAAATAGGAGGAAATGTTTCTTGCTTCGATGATAGTATCATATCAAAAGAAAGTGAATTTAAATCATTTGAGTTAGATTTTTCGGAAATTCCTGATTTATTTCCTATTTTAGCAGTAGTAGCCTCAGTATCAAGAGGGACGAGTATTTTAAAAGGTGCAAAAAGATTAAAATATAAAGAAAGCGATCGAATAAAAAGTACTTTTCATATGCTAAAGAGCTTAGGAGCGGATGTGGACATAATAGATGATGGATTAGTTATTAGAGGCAAAAAAATGTTGGATGGCGGAATGGTGAATTCATGCAATGACCATAGAATTGTTATGGCTTCAACAATAGCTTCTATAAGAAGCAAAAATGAAGTTTTGATTTTAAATGCAGAATCAGTAGACAAATCATATCCTAATTTTTTTGAAGATTTTAAGAAAGTTGGAGGTTTTATAGATGTCATCATTTAGCGTTGGCAAAAATATTAAAGTGAGCATCTTTGGAGAATCACATGGTGCTGTTATTGGTGGAGTTATAGATGGACTTCCTTATGGGCAAAAAATTGATATGAATAAATTACAAGAATTTATGAAAAGAAGAAGCCCTGGATATGGCAAATATATAACAAAACGAAGGGAAAGGGATGAAATTCAATTTTTGTCAGGAATAAAAAATAATACTATTATGGGTGACCCAATTGCGATACTTATCGAAAATAACGATGTTGTACCAGATGACTATAAAGATTTAGTTGATATTCCGAGACCATCTCACGTCGACTTTGCTGCAAAAGCTAAATTTGGAGAGGATATTAACTTGAGCGGAGGGGGACATTTTTCTGGAAGATTGACGGCTGTTTTGACTGCTTTTGGAGGCATTGCTAAACAAATCTTAGAAAAAGAAAATATTCATGTATCAGCTCATCTTTATCGAATCTGTGATTTTGTAGATAAATCTCATAGCGAAGCAGAAAATATAGAAAGAGCAATGAGAATATCTGAAAATAATAAATATTACATAATCGATGAGAATGGCGTTGAAAGTATAGATAAAATTTTTGAAGAATTAAGAAAAGGAAAAGATTCTACGGGTGGAATTGTTGAATGCTCAGTGATAGGACTAAGATCAGGAATCGGAGATCCGATATTTGATGGCATTGAAAATAGAATATCAAGGATGATTTTTGCTATTCCAGGAATAAAAGGAATTGAATTTGGATCTGGATTTGATGGCTCTTTAAAGTTAGGTTCAGAAAATAATGATGAATTTTATATAAGTGAAGGAGAAGTAAAAACAACGAGTAATAATTCTGGGGGAATACTTGGTGGAATGAGTAATGGAATGCCCATTAATTTGAAAGTTGCGTTTAAACCAACACCTTCTATAGGGAAAGGGCAGAATTCAATTAATTTAAAAACAGGGAAGAATGTCATTATAGAGATAAAAGGAAGACACGATCCATGTATAGCGATACGAGGAGTCGTTGTTGTTGAATCGGTAGTGTCTTTAGTTATATTAGATTATTTAATAAATGAATTGATAATATGAGGAATTAATATATGGAATACGGTTTACTCGGGAAAAATCTTATTTATAGTTTTTCTCCCATAATACATAAAGAGTTTGGAGAATATCAATATGAATTAATTGAAGGAGATGAAGCAAAAATACGAGCAATAATAAAGAAAAAGAATTTTAAAGGAATAAATGTTACCAACCCTTATAAAGTTTTAGTTAAAGATTATTGTGATTATTTAGATAAAAGTGCAAAGAGTACTGGATGCGTAAATACTGTAGTAAATAAAGACGGAAGATTATATGGATTCAACACAGACTATTATGGTTTTTTATATACTCTTAAAAAGACAAGTTTTTCCAATAAAAAAGTTTCTTTTTCAATACTTGGAGCGGGTGCTACGTCAAAAATGGCTAAAACGGCATTAGCTGACAGTGGTTTTCAGAATGTAAAAGTAATTACTAGAAATGATATAGAGCATCATGACATTGAAAAACTTATTAGCGACACAGAAATCCTTATAAATTGTACACCAGTTGGAGTTTTTCCAAATGTAGATGAAAGTTATCCTATTGATATAACAAAACTAACTAAGCTAGTTTATGTCTTTGATTTAAATTATAATCCGTTAAGAACAAAACTGTTAATAGAAGCAAATAAATTAGGATGCAGAACTAATTCGGGGCTTTTGATGTTAGTTGCTCAAGGGAAAATGGCTTCTGAAATTTTTCAAGACAAGAAGATAGATGATTCTACTATAGACGATGTCTGTGGCAAAATAAAGAAAAAGTTATCCAATATTGTATTAATTGGGATGCCAGGAAGTGGCAAAACTACAATAGGTAAAGAACTAGCAAATATGATGAATAGAGAATTTGTTGATATTGATAGATGTATAGAACGTCGAGAAAAAAACAGTATTAGTAATATTATTCAAACTAAAGGAATAGAGTATTTTCGTCAAATAGAAAAAGAAATTATAAAGAAAGAGTTATTATCATTATCTAAAATAATTTCTACAGGAGGAGGTGCTATTGAAGATATAGAAAATTGGGGATATTTAATGTATAATTCAGCAGTTATATATTTAAAAAGAGAGACAAATGAACTTGATGTTAATGGAAGACCTCTTTGTCAAGGAGGACTAGATGTTATAAATAATCTTTATGATAGGAGAAACTCTAGGTATATTCAACTTTCTGATCACATTGTAAAGAATGATAAGAGTATTTCAAAGACGACTGAGGAAATAATAAAATGGTATGAAAAAAATTTTAGTAATTAATGGGCCTAACTTGAATATGCTAGGTATTAGAGAACCTGACATTTATGGTACAGAAACATATGATGATTTATGTAAAAAAATAATAGAATACTCTAGTAAATTGAATGTGGATATAGAAATTTTTCAATCTAATTACGAGGGACAAATAATAGATACTATTCAAGGTGCATATGATACTTATAGTGGAATTATAATTAACGCTGGGGCTTATACACATACTTCTATTGCTATTTTGGATGCTTTAAAATCTGTAGGGACAAGAACGATAGAGGTTCATTTAACGGATACAATGAATAGGGAAGATTATAGGAAGAAGTCATTTATTTCAGAGTATGCGGAGAGAACAATATGTGGTAATGGTGTTGAAGGCTATCTTCAAGCCATTGAATATTTAATTAAATAGTAGGAAAGGAGTAATAAAATGCAATATATTTTGAAAGAAAAGGAAGACTTTGAAGCATGTGTGAGATATTTAAAAAAAGAAAATATTTTATACCAAGATTATGACATTAAGGACTATTATATCATTAATGTTTTTGATAATGCTTTATGCCCAACGATAGAAAATGAGGAAGAGGCTTTTCTAAATACAAACGATATTTCTATTGAGAATGGATATTTAGTAACAAAAGCATATAAGGAAAAAACCACGGTAGAGGTAAAAGGAATTAGGATTGGAGATGAAGAACCTGTCGTTATATCAGGTCCTTGTTCTGTCGAATCGGAAGAAGTAGTTAGGAGAATAGCTACAGAAATTAAGAAAATAGGAGTAGATATACTAAGAGGAGGAGCCTTTAAACCACGAACATCTCCCTATGACTTTCAGGGGCTGGGGAAAGGTGGAATTGATATACTTTATAAAATTGGAAAAGAATTTAATATGCCAATAGTGACTGAAATAATGGACATCAGAGATTTGGATTATATGATAGACAAGGTAGATATCTTTCAGGTTGGGTCAAGAAATATGTACAATTATTCCATGTTGAAAGAATTAGGGAAAATAGATAAGCCTATTTTACTAAAGAGAGGATTGAGTGCAACTATAAAAGAATTTTTATTAAGTGCTGAATATATTATGCTTGGTGGTAATGAAAAAATTATTTTATGTGAGAGAGGAGTTAGAACTTACGAAAAATGCACAAGAAACACGATGGACATAGCTGCTATACCATTATTGAAAAAAATGACACATTTACCAATAATAGCAGATCCAAGTCATGCAACTGGAAAAAGAGAATTGATAGAGTCAATGTCTAGAGCGTCAATTTCAGCGGGGGCAGATGGATTGATTATTGAATCTCACTCGAATCCAGAAAACGCTTGGAGTGATGGTATGCAATCTATAAACATGTATAATTTAAGCGAAATAATACAGTATCTAAAGGTACAGAATAAGAAAAGATGATGGAAAAATTTTAATTATTGCAAGAGAAAGTTAGAATATGTTATTATTAAGTTAGGTCACACTAACTTAATTTATGAATTGTATCTTATGGAGGTAATAGTTTGAGCAAATGGTTTATAGAGGGAAATGAGATAGAAGATGGTGAGACAAAAAATACAATTTTCATATTTCCTTATGCGGGTGGAGGGGTAGCTCCTTTTAGGAAATGGGGAGAATTTTTTAAGGATAGTAAATTATATATTGTTCAATATCCTGGCAGAGAGAATAGATTCCCTGAAAAAGCTATTGATGATATAAATGAATTGGTTGGAGAGTTGTTTGAAGCTATAAGAATGTTTGATTTTAAAGTGCCTTATTATTTTTTTGGACATAGTATGGGCACAAAAGTAGTTTACGAACTGGCTTTAAAGATTAAAGAAAGTGATTTAGTAAACCCAAACGGCGTAATAATATCGGCTGGTCGAGCTCCATGTTTTAAGGCACCAAATCCTATATATAATCTTGACGATGAAAATTTTATAGAAGGATTAAGAAGATATGAGGGAACTCCAATAGAAATTTTAGATAATAAAGAGCTGATAAATATTTTTCTTCCAACTCTTAGAGCAGATTTTACTATTGATGAAAACTATTTAGATCAGAACTATAAAAAAATAGATAGTGATATATTGGGTTTAATGGGAGATGCTGATCAGGAGATGAGTTTAGAGGAATTACAGAAATGGCAAGATTATACTACTAGAAAGTTTACTTATAGATATATCGAAGGAAAGCATATGTTTGTAAATACTTCGTCTAACGATGTCATAAAGGAAATAAAAAAGTTTATAGAAATTAATGAGGATAAAAGAATTTATAATTAGAACAAATAAAGACTTTGAAAATTTAAAGGATGTTAAAAAAAACTTATATATATTTGATGCGGTGCTTATTATAATTTACACTGAAAGAATTGAGGAAGATAGTTTAATCAGCTTATTAAAGAAAGATGAAATTTGTAAATCTCAAGATTATAAATCAAAAGTGGCGAAAATAAACTTTTTAGTTTCTAGAAGTGTTTTAAACTTATCTCTAAAATATATTTCGGGTAAAGAAGTGGATGATTTAATTATTTTAAGAAATAAGTTTAATAAGCCGTATTTTGAAAACAAAAAAGGTATTAAGTTTAATATTTCTCATACAGATGGCTGCATAGTAATAGCTTTTTCAAAAAAAGACGTAGGTGTGGATGTTGAAAAGATCAATGTTAAATTTAATTATTATGATATTTTAAAGAGTTGTTTTGATGAAGAAGAAATTAAGAGAGTAGGCAGTAATCATAAAAGCTTTTTTAAGTATTGGACAGCAAAAGAGGCATATTTAAAATACGAGGGAGTAGGATTACTTAGGAATCTTAAAGAAATAAGGATTGAATATATTAATAATGTAAAGGCAGAAATTAAAGATAAAAAAAGAAATAAAAGCAAAGAGTTATTAGTATTAAAGTTTGATTCTAAATATACGGGATTTATTTGTTTGGGGAGGTAAGTATGGACATAGAATTAAAGAATAAATTAGAAAAATTTTACGACGAAACAGTTTGGCAACATATTACATTGGGAGAATTTGTATCAGAATGTTCAAGTAGTTTTGGGAATAAAGTTGCTTTAGTCGATGGAAATAAAGAGTTTACATATGATGAGTTAGACAGAAAATCAGACGAATATGCAAATGGGTTATTGAAGGCTGGCTTTAAGGCTGGAGATAAAATAGTATTACAGTTTCCAAATTGTAGTGAGTTTGTGTTAATTTTGTTTTCCATGTTTAAGATAGGTGTAATACCAGTTTTGACATTACCTGCTCATAGAAAAAATGAATTAAAGGGAATAATAGAAGAGTCAAAAGCAGTTGCCTATATAGGTAAAGATAGATATTTGGGATTTTCTTATGTTGATATGATTAGAGATATAAAGGATGATATTGAAAATGAATTTGAAATTTATATTCTTGGAGAGAATCAAGAATATAAAAATTTTTACGAACTTATTGATAAAGATTATCTATATCAAATAAAAACATTTGATTATAGATCGACTGGACTTTTGTTATTATCTGGTGGAACTACAGGGAAACCAAAACTTATACCAAGAAGGCATTGTGATTATATTTATGTAGCTGCAGAAGTAGCAAAAAGATGCAAGATGGGGAGCGAAAGTGTATATCTTGCAGCGTTACCAATCGCTCACAATTTCCCACTTTGTTGTCCAGGAATATTGGGGACATTTTCTGTAGGTGGAAAAGTAGTGCTGTCTTCAGTTACTAGTCCAGACGAAATTCTTCCGTTAATTGAAGAAGAAAAAGTAACAATAACAGGATTAGTGCCAGCGATTGCAAATGTTTGTATGGAATTTTTAAAGGAAGGGGATTACGACGTATCATCTTTAGAAATTTTGCAGGTAGGTGGTTCAGTTTTAGAACCGCAACTTGCTAAGAGAATAGAAAGAGAATTCAATACAAAATTGCAGCAAATATTTGGAATTGCTGAGGGGTTAATCATGACAACAGATATTTTAGATAGCGACTTCACTAGGTTTAACACACAAGGTAAACCAATAAGTAAATATGATGAGGTACTTATAGTGGATGAGAATGGTAAAGAAGTTGAAATTGAGGAATACGGGGAACTAATCGTGAGGGGACCATATACTATTTACGGCTATTATAATCTTTCGAAAATAAATGAAAAATGTATAACAAATGATTGCTATTTTAAAACAGGAGATAGAGCTAGAAAAATGAAAGATGATAATTATCAAATTGTGGGAAGGATTAAGGAGATAATTAATAGGTCAGGCGAGAAAATAATCCCTAAGGAATTAGAAGAGATTTTGCTAACTAATGACCACATAGATTCTGTACAAGTTGTTGGCATTCATGATTATATGCAAGGGGAAATAATAGCTGTCTTCATTTTAGCTGATGATAATAAAAGACTTACCTTAGAGGATATTAGAAAATTCTTAATTTCAAACAATGTAGCAGAGTTTAAATTACCGGATATTGTTGAGTATATTGATGCTTGGCCACTGACAGCACTAGGGAAAATAGATAGGAATAAATTAAAAGGAACTTTTTAGAGGAGGATTTTGAATGGAATTTAGTAATGTGAGAAAAGAAGCTAAGCTTTTAGTGGAAGATTGGTTAAAAAGCATATTTGTAGGTATGAAAATTTTAGAAGATGAAAATTTAATAGAGAAAGGTTTGAGTTCCATTCAAGTTATGCAACTATCTGGAAAGTTAAAAAAATTAGGGATAAGAATTTCATTTGCAGAACTTATGGACGATCCAAGCTTGTTTAAATGGTTAGAACTTATAGATAATTCTAAAGTAAAAAATGATAAAAATAAGAAGTCATCAATTATCAAAAGTAATGATAATAAGTTTGAGTTAACAGATATCCAATATTCTTATTTAATAGGCAGAGAAGATGACCAAGTTTTAGGTGGAGTCGGATGTCACGCTTATCTTGAAATAGATGGAGAAAATATTAAGGAGGATAGATTAAAAAAAGCTTGGAATAAACTTCAATATAGGCATCCTATGCTTAGGGCTAAATTTACGAAAGATGGTTATCAAGAGATAATGGGGAAGCCATATGATGAAGAGATAGAAATTTTTGATTTATCTACTTTAGATGAGGAAACATCAAGTTTAAGATTGATAGAAATTAGAACACAATTATCTCATAGGAAATTAAATGTGAATGAAGGTCAAGTTGCTGGGTTGTCCCTAGCGAAGCTTTTGAATAATAAATTTAGGATATTTTTTGATATAGATTTACTTGTTTCTGATGTAATGAGTATGAGCATTATCATCAAAGAGTTGGCTGAACTTTATTCAGATGTAAGCCTTGATTGCTTGGACTCCTATACATTTAAAGAGTATATGCAGGACTTAGATAATAATTCAAATTATGAAGATGATAAACTTTTTTGGAAACAAAAAATTAATTCATTTGAGATAGAAAGACCAAATTTACCATTAAAAAAACAACCAGAGCAAATCAAAGAAACAAAATTTACAAGAAGAATAAGAATTATTGAAAAAGAACAATGGAATACTATAAAAAGCATAGCGGCGTCTTACAAAAGTACGCCATCCATGGTGCTTCTGACTGCTTATGCACTTATTCTTGAAAGATGGTGCAATCAAAAGAAATTTTTTATAAATATACCATTATTTAATAGGGATTTATCTAATGAGAATTTAAAAAATATGGTAGGTGATTTTACAAATATTTTATTAGTGGAATATGAGTCAGTAGATGATTCAAGTTTTTTGGATACTTTAAAAAGAACAAATAAGACATTTTTAGAAAATGTATCTCATAGTGCATATAGTGGAGTACAAGTTCAAAGAGATATATCAAGGAAACAAGGAACAAGTGTGAATGTAGCACCTGTTGTTTTTGCATGTAATATAGATTATCCGTTGGAAACAGAATTGTCAAGAAAGGAGTTTGGAAAGTTGTCGTATATGATTTCGCAAACTCCAGGAGTTTGGATAGATTTTCAAACGTATGTTGTAGATGGAGATTTAATTCTTTGCTGGGATACTGTAGATGAACTTTTCCCAATTGAGTTACTAGATGATATGATTAATTCTTTATATACATTACTTATTTCCTTGACACTGACGATAATTGGGGGAAAAGAGTAGATGTTTTGCCTAAGAGCCAAAAGATTATTAGAAAGCAAGAAGTTGAAGAAATCTTACCACTTAAATATCCTGATGAAACCTTATATGATGGATTTATTAGAAATGTAAAATTAAATCCTGATAAGGTGGCTATTATAGATTCTGAAACCAAAGAGCAAATTACATATCGTAAACTTTATGATATTTCTTTAAGACTTGCAGATTATTTATATAATGATGGCGTCAAAAAAGGAGAATATGTAGGAATTACACTCCCAAGGGGTAGCAAACAGCTTTATGCAATTTTCGGAATTTTATTTATAGGGGCGGCATATGTATCAATAGGCATTTCTCAACCAAGTGACAGAAGGAACAAAATATATGAACAAATTGGTATAAATCACATAATAAGTGACGAGGAAACAATAGTTAAATGTTCTTTGAATAATGAAGAAGTTAAGCTCATCGATTTAGATAAAGGAATGAATAGTTATAAGAGATTAGAAAGTCCGGTTCAAGTTAGCCCATATGACAGTGCATATATTATTATGACATCAGGGACAACAGGAATTCCAAAAGGGGTTGAAATTATGCATACAAGTGCCATTAATACATGTATTGATTTAAATGAAAAATATGACGTTAATTCTGCAGATACAATATTAATGGTATCTGCGATAGACTTTGACTTGTCGGTTTATGATATTTTTGGAGTTCTTCGTGCAGGGGGCACAATAGTTACAACAAGTGAAGATAATTATAGGAATCCTGATGAGTGGTTAAAGTTAATAGATGAATATAAAGTGACAATATGGAATTCTGTACCGATTTTATTTGATATGATTGTAACTATGGCTGAAGGGAAAAATAGACAATTGCCATTTAGAACAGTTATGCTTTCGGGCGATTGGATTGCGATAAATTTACCAGAACGATTCTATAATATTAGCGATAAAATGAATTCTGTTGTTGTGGCTATGGGCGGAGCTACAGAAGCATCAATTTGGTCAAACTATATGAATGTACCAAGAAAAATATCAGACGGCTGGGTTTCTATTCCATATGGAAAGCCTTTAAAGAACCAAGTATATAGAGTTGCTGATAGTTTTGGTAGAGTTTGTCCGAACTATGTTAAGGGAGAATTACTTATAGGTGGAGTTGGCGTAGCTAAAGGCTACTATGGAGATGAAGAATTAACTGAGAAAAAATTCTTTGTAGAAGAAGACCTTAGATGGTATAGAACTGGAGATAGTGGAACAACATGGAATGATGGAACTATTGAATTTCTTGGAAGAATAGATAAGCAAGTTAAAATCAAGGGTTATAGAATTGAACTGGGTGAGATTGAAGAAGCAGTTAGAAGAAAATTGAATTTTAAAAATGTAAAAGTCATTACTAACTATAGGAGAAATAGCTTATATGCATTTGTTTTAGGGAATAATGTTGAATTGAATTGCAAAGAATTATTTATAGACGTACTTCCTCCGTATATGATCCCAGATAAATTAATTTTTATAAAAGAATTTCCAGTAAACAAAAATGGAAAGGTGAATGTTAAAAAGTTAATAGAAATTGCGGAAAATGCAACAGAGGATATATATAAGAATAGAAGCTATAATAATTCTAGAGAAGAACTTTCAAGAGAAATAGTTGATATTTTTAAAGAAGTTACTAAAAATCCTTATTATGAAGTAAATTCAAATTTTTTTGAAAATGGAGGAGATTCGTTAGTTGCACTTAATATATTATTGAAACTGAATAATAAATATAATATTGAATTAAATATGAAAGATATATTCACTAGTGATTCTATTTTTCAGTTGTGCGATATAATACAGAGCGAAATAAAGCCACATAAAGAATGTGAATCTGAGAGTTTTGGGTTAAATGAAGAAAAAGTATTTCTAACAGAATTGCAACATTCATATTGGTTAAATAGAGTAGGGTATGGAAATTTGGAAAGGCAGAATTCTAACTTTTATATTGAATTAGAATGCAAAAATTTAGATGTCATAAAAATAAAAAGTTCATTAAACAAAATTATTAATAAATATAATATATTTAAGAATACCATAAGTGATAATGGAAGATACTTTGAAAGTATACCTAAACCAGATATTGAAATCAAATATAATGAATTAAGTAATGAATCTGCGAAAAGTAAAAAAGAACTTTTAGAAAATATAAGAAATAGGATCATGTATTTCATTGATGAGAAAAATTTATTTGATCCTATTAAGATTGAAGTAACAAAAATGGATGATAGTAAGACAATTATGCATATTTGTTTTGATAATATATATTTTGATGCTCCAAGTATTATGCATATTCTTAACGAGTTGAATTTATTGTATAAAAATTCGGATGCGGAAGGGTTTACTTTAATTAGAGGTAGTATGCCTAAAATAAATGATGATAAGTTGGAGTTAGATAAACGATATTGGAAAAATAAAATTAATGATATATTTCCAGCACCTAATTTGATAAAAGATTCTATAAAGCAAGAAAGAAGTTCAGGGTATTTTAAAAGGATTTCAACAATATTAACGGAAGATCAGGTTGAAAAATTATCATATATTTCAAGCAAATATAAAATAACGACTTCAAACATTATTCTTTCATTATTTTCAGAAGTAATACATTATTGGAGTAATTCTACAGATTATACAATAAATGTAATTGTAATAAATAATCAAAAAAATGTATATGATTATTTTGGAGAAATTGCAGATTACACGTCAAACCTTCTTCACACTATAAATTACAATTCTAATGAATCTTTATATCAAAGAATGAATAGAATACAAGATAATTTATTAAAGGATATTCAGCATATGTCTTTTGAAGGTACTCGAGTTCTTAGAGAATTAAGAAGACAAAACAAGAGTATGTATGAAAATATGCCGATAGTATATACTAATACTGTTGGATATGATATTGATATAAATATGAGCAATATAGGTAAAATAAAAGAAGTTTTAACTCAGACACCAGGAGTATATCTTGATTTACAGGTTAGTGTAGTAGAGGGAAAGTATGTAATTAATTGGGATTACTTAACTGATATGTTTGAGGAAAATGAAATAAAAGAAAAGTTTGGGATTTTTAAAAAAGTGTTATTTGATGTGTTAGAAGATGAATCATTTTTTGAATGTTGTAATATTATACAAAATGAAAATTTTTATGAGGAAGGGATTATTTAGATGGGAAATATAAAAGAATTAATTAATGATTTAAATTCAAAGGGAATATTAATTTGGGAAAATGAGGGGAAGATAGCCTATAAATCACCTGTAGGAGTAATGAATGAAAAAATTAAAAATATTATACGCACTCATAAGGATGAACTAATAAAATATCTTAGAGAAGAAAGTAGAATAAAAAGAATAAAGATTATAGGCAATGATGCTTTAGTAGAGATTGAACCTTCATTTAATGAAGAAAGTAATTATATTGATATCAAAGAAAATGCTATAGATGAAGTCAAAATTTTTGAGAGGGAAGCTACAAAATTAATAAATGATAATAATTTATCTAAATGGGTGAATAGTGCTAATGACGTAGCGTTGCGTGATATATTTAAGACTTTTTATTGCGAAGGCGTGTTTAAAGAAAATAAATATTACAGTTTAAAAGAAATAATAAATATACTTGAAATTGATGTTAGCTATGAATGTTTTATTGAAAAGTGGCTAAGAGTTCTCGTAGAAAATAATATTGTAATGCAAGGCAACGAGGGTTATAAAATTTTGGATTATTCTTACGTAGATAAGATAGCTGAGGATTATTGGAAAAATTTTGAGAATATAGAAGAGAAGATAAATTATGGTCATGATTTTTTTAATTACATGAATAAATGTTCGGATTTTCTTCTTGATATCTTACAGAAGAAAGTTAATACAGTGGATATTCTATTTCCAGAAGGCTCAGACAATAGTGCAGTAGGTGTATATAGTAATAATAAAGGAAGTAGGCTTTTTAATAAATTGGTGGCTAATATAGTCTATTCTTATATACAAGCGTCTGAGAAAGAACAGGCTGTCAAAATTCTAGAAATAGGAGCGGGAATAGGTGGCACAACAAGATTTATAGTTGATAAAATAAAAAATGAAAATTTTGAATATTTTTACACAGATATATCTTTTTATTTTCTCAATAAAGCTAAAGAAAAATATGGCACTCAAAATATGAAGTATAAAATTTTTGATATAAATGATAGTGTTTATAGACAAGGATTTAGCAACGAAAAGTTTGATATTATATTATGTGCTAATATGTTACATAATTCAAAAAATGGGTTTGAGGCTTTGAAGAATATAAATTATCTCATTAAAGATAAAGGGATTTTTATAATTATAGATGAAACAACTGAACCTGAATTTTTGCTTACATCAATAGAGTTGAACGATGCATTATCAAATTTTTATGATGATAGAGCTAAAGATAATGGTGTATTTTTCACATATAAACAATGGATGAAGATGTTTGAAGTTTGTAAAGCAAATATATGGATTGATTTTCCTCAAAAAAATAGTGATCTATCGTTTACGGGTCAAAGATTATTTGTTGGAAATTTTAATGATAGTTATAGCATAAATGAAAAAATAGTTAGAGATTCCATTGATGATTGTCTAAAAAAAGTTGTAGTTGTAGATGATATTGACAAAGAAACATCTATAAAAGTAGGTACTGAGGAAAAGAATGAAGAAGTAGACAAGAAGATA
The DNA here is from genome assembly GCF_900445265.1 of Anaerococcus octavius. GTDB lineage: Bacteria > Bacillota > Clostridia > Tissierellales > Peptoniphilaceae > Anaerococcus > Anaerococcus octavius. The sequence continues at coordinate 1,035,728 of NZ_UFTA01000002.1, read as the reverse complement.
TTAGTCGAAATGATTGAAATATGGGAAGAAATATTACAATCGGAGGACATTAAGTCTACGGATAATTTTTTTGAAGTTGGCGGTGATTCCTTAGTGATTACACAATTGATAACGAAGCTTTGGAATAAATACCCTAAAACTAAGATGTTAAAGTGGAAAGAGTTTACAGATATTATATTTAGATATCCTGTTTTAAAAGATTTAGCTTTATTTCTGGAGGACTTTAATAACAACAATATTAAGAATGAGATTAACGAAAATTATAATATAACTGAATTGGTAAGCTGTGATGATCCTAATAAAGTTTATATATTTTTTCATGATGGTACAGGAGAGTTAAATATATATAATAATTTCGTAAATGTTTTGAATGAAAAGAAGAAAAATGTAGCGATATATGGGTTTAGAATAGAGAACATAAAAGAATTTAATATAGAGTCACTTTATGAAGATTTAGCAATTAAATATTCTAGTATTATAATTTCACAATTCAAAGAGCAAGAAATTGTGTTGGTAGGTCATTGCGTTGGAGGTTTATTGGCTTTAGAAACAGGACGTATACTTCTTGATAAAGATATAAATTTATCTGAAGTAGTTTTGATTAGTTCATATTTGAATGAAGGTAGTATATTGTATGGAAATAATATTTTAAAAAAATATTTAGAATCGAATTTTTTGATGGGCATAGTATTTGGAGAGGTAATTGGGAATAAACAAAGCACTAACCCAATTTCGTTATCAGAAATAGAAAATGTAATGGAATATATAGAAAATAACAGGATTAATAGTTTCGAAAGAGGTGTAAAAGAAACTAAGTATACCAATAAAGAGTTATATACCAAGTTAAAAGATTACGAAGAAGGTAAATTAATACCTACTCAGTATGTTAATACATTTGATATTTTTAAAAAATTCTTTTTGGCTGCATCAGAGTATAGACCTTCATCATATAAAGGAGTATTAAAATTTGTACATGGTAATTTTAATACAAATAATTTTTTCATGGAAGGGGCAAGTCTATTTAGTGATAATGAAAACTTATGGAAGAAAGTAGTAGATAGAAATATAATTTATTACTCAGTAAATGGAGATCATTTTAGCGTTATCAATAAAGAAAATTCTATTAAGATTATTGAAGATCTATTATAGTAAGTAAGGTGAAACCTGTTATGGACTATAGAATTGGAATATTAGGATCAAATGGTAAAGTTGGAGTTAAATTATGCAATTATTTAGAAAAAAAAGGCATAAACTTTGTAAAGGCAAGTAGATCTGATAAAAAAAATTTAGATGGGCAGTTTATATTTGATATTTATAATAAACATGACTTTGAGACTTTTTTAAAAAATGTCGATATAGTTGTAAATTGCATAGGTCCCACTTTTTATTATGGACAATTTATTGCTGAAAAAGTTATTAAGCATAATAAAATTTATATAGATGTATTTGGTGATGAATTTATTCTTAGAAATATACAAAGTGATATAAATTCATTGATTGTTATTTCTGCTGGGGATTGCCCAGGGTTCAGCGGTATTATTTCTTGTTGGATAAAAAAGAGATATTTTAGTAAGATTTCGAAAATGGATATGTCCTATTTTAGTGGGGGCGAAATAACAGCTTCTGGATTATTAGATATATTAATGAGTGTTAATATGGGGTATGGGCAAATATCCCATTATTATAAATCGAAGCGATATAAAAGAGAAAAGAATTACATTACAAAAAAATATATAGAATATTTGGATAGAGGTTTTTATTGCAATGGATTTATAAGCAATGAAATGGTAGATGTTTCAAATTTTTTAAATATAGATGAAATGCATTTTAATAATTTGTACTCTAGCGAAGAGGAGTATTTATTATTAAAAGACATCTACTATAAACTTCCAGTGAAAGACAATTGTTGGGAAAATGTAAAAGGTATTTTAACTAATGAGTTTAGCTATATAAATAATTCTAACTTTGATGGGAGTTTATATAAGATAGAGGTAGAGGGTGAAAAAAATGGAAAAAATAAAGCGTTGACATTAGAAATAATATTAGAAAATAGTTATACTATTTCTGCGTATATTCTATATAAGATTATACAAGAAATCTTGTATAGCTCAAAATTAAATATTGGGATATTGAGACCATTTGAATTAATTGATTCTGAAGTGATATTTTCGGAAATGACCAAGTTGAGATTAATAAATGATATTTTGGAAGTTGAAAATACTGAATATGATGAGGGGTGCTTATAATAAATGAATTTAGAAATTCAAATGTTGCAATATGTAGATTACGATATAATGATGGATTTAGAGTATGGAATGTTTCTTTTTAGTTTCAAAGACATTACAATAATCAAAAATTGGAGAAAGATATGAGTGGGGAGTATGAAGTATTAGGAGGTATATATATAGTTTACAATAATATTTGTGAAAGAAATTATAGGCATAATATTCATTTTGATGAAGCTTCACATATATATGAAATAAATCATTGTCAAAAAGGCAGGTTTGAATGTGAGTTGAAAGATGGAACTATAACATATATGTCTCCAGGAGATTTTTCGATTAACGTGTTAAATAATTCGCCAATGGAATCATTATTTCCTATAGGGTTTTATAGTGGGATAACAATTTATATTGATGTTTCGAAATTTGATGAAGAAGCGATCGTTTTACAACAGATATTTGAGATCAATTATGAAAAAATACTTAGTCATATATGTGAAGGAGAAAGATTATTTATAAAAAGATCTTCTGACGAAGTACATCATATTTTTTGTGAAATTTATAATGCATCTCCAAATAATAATATTAAAACTTATTTAAAAATAAAGATACAGGAATTATTTCACTATCTAAATAAAGTGAGAGATTTTAAGACTAATAGTGATAGAAAATATTATATGAAGAGCAATATAAATGTAATTAAAAACATAAATAAATTTATTAATAATAATTATTTTAAGCATTACACATATAAAAGCTTGTCAGACTTATTTGACATAAAAATGACTACAATGAAACAATGTTATAAATTTGTATACAATGAAACAATAAACGAAACAATAAGAAATCGAAGATTAAAAGAGGCAGCAAACTTATTACGGGATACAAATAAGAGTATTACTGAGATAGCAGTAGCTGTAGGGTATTCAGATTATTCAAGTTTTTCTAAAGCATTTAAAAAAGAATACGGCATTTTTCCTACTGGATATAAATCGTGTCTTTTAGGACACAATGCGTCTAAAAAAACAAGACTTATTAATGATATATGATATCATTAAACATGTTAAAGATTAGGAGGGATTTATGAAAAATTCAAAGAAATTATCAGTAAAAGATTTAGCTACGATAGGTATTTTTTCAGCAATAATGATTGTTGTTTTTATAGTTTTTTCTATGCTTACAGGAGCGTCATTATTTTTTAATATGATTTTTAATGCAGTATTTGCGGCATTGATTTTAGGACCATTTTTTGTTTATATGTCTATGAAGGTAGGCAAACCAGGAGTAGCTTTAATTTATAATGTATTACAAGCTATTTTGGCGGCTATGTTTATGGGACCTTTTATGATTCCTTGGTTTGTATGTGGGGGCATTATTGCAGAACTTTCTATGATAGGGAAAAATAGTTATAGAAGTATTAAGAGGATTACTGTTGCATGGATTATTACATCGCTTACGAGAGCTGCACATGGCATGAGTGAGATTTGGTTTTTTAAGAATGCTTTTATTAATTCAGGAGTATCTTTAGAACAGGTTCAAATTCAAACCAAGTATTATACGGATATAAAGTGGGTTATTATTTCTTTGTCATTAACTGCAGTAGCGGCTATTGTTGGATGCTATTTAGGAAATAAGATGACTCAAAAACATTTTAGAAAGACAGGGATAATTAAATGATTAATTTGGACTTTCGTTCCAAATTTGCAGTATTCTTAAGTACAGTATATTTGGTAGCGGTGCTGTCCAAAGATGCTGTATTTTTTTTGTTAATTGCTATTTTATTAATATATTTATTTTTAACAGGATATGGCATGTTTACAATTAAAGTTATGTATGCAATTGGATTAATTGTAATATTAAGAGTTATTTCTAATGGACAGGGGTTTGGAATTTTTCTTCCTGAAATGTTTTTATTTATTATGCTTAGGACTTTAGTAATATTGCTCTCTGGTATACCAATTATAAAAACTCCACCAGGAGAATTGATGGCAGTAATGAGAAAACTTAAAATTCATAAAAATGTGGCACTTCCATTAATTTTTATGATGAGATTTATACCAATTGTAAAGGCGGAGTTTAAAGAAATTATAGACTCTTTAAGGCTTAGAGGCCTTATTTCTTTTAAGAAACCTATGCTTACAATGGAATACATTTTTGTTCCTATGATGTTTTCAGCGTCTAAGATTGCTGAAGAATTAGCGGCTGCTTCTGAAGTAAGAGGAATATCTGCTGAAGGTAAGCATACATCACGAATAGAAATAAAATTTAGAATTCGAGATTTTTTTGTGGTTGTATGTACAGTTCTGGCTACAATTCTATTAATTTATTTGGAGAAGGTGGCATTTTTATGATTGATTTAAAGAATGTTAATTTTTCTTACTCAGAAGGAACAAAACCTATATTAAAAAATATCAATTTAGATATTAAAAGAGGAGAAGTTATTGCACTTATTGGGTCTAGTGGTTGTGGAAAGACAACTTTAACAAGAATATTTAATGGATTAGCATATAAGTTTTATAATGGAATTATTAATGGCGAAATTTATATTGACGGAATGAACCCTTGTGATAGAGAACTTTATGAAATTGGAAGAAAGGTAGGTTCAATATTTCAAAATCCTAAGAGTCAATTTTTTGCAGAAATAGTAGAAGACGAGATTTCATTTGGGCTAGAAAATTATGGTATTGGAAGAAAAGAAATGCTAAAAAGAATAGAACTATCTTTAAATTCAATTAGAGGTCAAGATTTAAAATATAAAAATTTATTTTGTCTATCAAGTGGTGAAAGGCAGAAGGTTGCCATTGCATCAATTAATGCACTTGATCCACCTATTTATGTTTTCGATGAGCCGTCATCCAATTTGGATATGAAAAGTGTTGAAGCTTTAAAAAAATTAATTATTTCATTAAAGAATTCGGGTAAAACAATCATTATTTCTGAGCATAGAATGTATTATCTTAAAGGGATTGTTGATAAATATTATTACATTGATAATGGAGAAGTAGTTTGTAGTTATACAGAGAAAGAGTTACTGGATATGACTGAAATGAACTATAAGGAACTTGGATTAAGGACGTTTTTGTTAGAGTTAATATCTCCTAAATTAGTTAATTGTAAATCTATCAACAAACTTGATATAGATAAATTAAGCTTTTCTTATGGTAAATATAATATTTTTAGTAATTTATCATATTCATTCAATGATGGAAAAGTATATGGCATTATAGGAGAAAATGGTGTTGGAAAAAGCACTCTTTCTAAGGTACTAAGCGGAATTTTAAAAGAAAAGTCAGGAACGGTTCATTATAATGGGACTTTATTAAAGAAAAACAAAAGAAGAGAATATGTATATTATCTCTCTAATAATCCTGATAATAATTTATTTGAAGTAACCCCAGAGGATGAGTTAAGACTTAGTGATAAAAACGCAAATATAGAAGAAATATTAAAAAGGTTTCATTTGGAAAAGACAAAAGGAATTCATCCGCAAATTTTGTCAGGCGGACAAAAGCAAAGATTAACAATTGCAACAGCTCAATTGTTAGATCGTAAAGTTTATATTTTTGATGAGCCAACAAGTGGGCTAGATGGTGAGAATATGCATTTGATTTCAGGTGAAATAAGAGAACTCCAAAAAAAAGGAAAAATTATAATTATTATTTCACATGATTATGAATTTTTGATGGAATGTTGTGATTTAGTTTTAGATTTAAGTAAACAATCTTTTAGAGAATTAGTTCCTTATGAAGACAAAGAAAAGATTTTAAAAAAATTAAAAGGAGATGAAAATAGATTATGTTAAGTAAAGGTCTTTTGAAATATGCGGGGAAATACAGATGTTTAACAATAATAGCTTGTTTGTTGTCTGTGATTAGTTCAATTATGTCTATCATCCCGCTAGTGTGTATTTTTCAAATTATAAAGACTTATATAGAAGGAATGAGCGATTTAACAATAATGACTTATGCTAGAATTGCAATAATATCATCAATAGTTAGTATTGCAATTTATTTTTTAGGGCTTTCATTAGCACATATTTCTGCTTTCAGAGTTGCTAAAAATTTGAAAATAAATGCTATGAACAGGCTTATTGATATGCCATTGGGTTTTTTTGAACTTAGATCCACTGGAGAGCTAAGAAAAACTATTGATGAGAATACAATTTTAACCGAAGACTTTTTAGCACATAAATTGCCAGATTTTTCGGCAACTGTTGTTATGCCATTTGCTATCATTATTAGTTTTTTTTATTTTGATTGGAGAATGGGGATAGCTTGTTTTATTCCATTAATAATATCAATGGTTTGTATATATATGATGATGGGCGGTTCAAATAAAACGATGATGGGCAAAATTATGACAATGCAAGAGCAGATGAATAAAGAAGCAGTTGAGTATGTTAGGGGAATACCAATAATAAAAGTGTTTCAACAGACTGTGTTCAGCTTTAGAAAATTCCATGAAACAATAATAGAATATAGAGATTTAGTTTTGGGTTATGCAGAAAAATGTCGCATTCCTAAAACTCTGTTTTCAATATCATTAAATAGTTTTTTTATTATTTTAATTATGCTGGCGACGTTTTTGTTTAATCAAACAGGAAATAAAAGCGAAGTATTTTTGAATTTGATATTTTTTATATTACTTAGTCCATTGATTTCTACAACATTAATGAGACTAATGTTAACAGGAGAAAATCTTATTCAAGCAAAGGAAGCGTTGAAACGTATAGAAAATATTACAAATTATGAATTTAATGAGATGAATTTTGAAAAGTTTCCAGATAAAAGGAGTATTAAATTTAATAATGTATGTTTTTCTTATCCAGAGAATGAATCTTTAGTGTTAGATGATGTGACCTTTACTATAGATGAAAATTCTAAAGTTGCTATAGTGGGATTATCAGGATCAGGTAAAAGTACTATTTTATCATTAATTGGGAAATTTTTTAATCCTAATTCGGGGGAGATATTAATAGGAGATAAGAATATTGAAAAAATAAGTACCAGAGATTTAATGGAAAATATTTCTTTTGTTTTTCAAGAAACTAAATTATTTCCAATTAGTTTGCTAGATAATATAAAAATTGGTAGAAAAGATGCTACAAAAAAGGAAGTTGAAGACGCTATAAATATTGCTCAATGTAAGGGTATTATTAATAAGTTACCAGACGGATTGAACAGTGTATATGGGACAAAAGGTGTTTATTTGTCTGGAGGAGAAAGACAGAGGATAGCACTTGCAAGGGCATTTATAAAAAATTCTCCAATAATAGTTCTTGATGAAGCGACATCTGGTTGTGACTCTGAAAATGAGTTTTATATTAACAAAGCTATAACGGAAATTTCAAAAAACAAGACGGTTATATTAGTTGCTCATAGGCTTAATTCAGTCACAAATGCAGACAAAATCATTGTTATGGATTCTGGAAAGATTATGGAAGAAGGTAATCACAAGGAGCTGATTCATAGAGATGGGTTGTATGCAAGTATGTGGCAACAATATACAGATTCAGAAGATTGGAGGATATAGGATGCTTGAGTTGGTGAAGAATAAGTATAATTTATCAGAAAAGGAATATAAACTTGTTAGACAAGGAATTTTTTTTAATGCGTTAACTAATATTTCAAAAATGCTTCCAGTCGGAATATGCACCTATGTTTTATCACAGATGTTCATGCACATTAGTTCAGAAAAAACTGATATGGCTTTGCCTATTACAAAATATTTATTTTTATCATTATGCGTTATTGCAATAATGACGGTACTGACATATATAGAGTATACTAAAACATTTATAGATATCTATAAGGAAAGTGCAAATCGAAGAATTGAAATAGCTGAGTTTTTAAGAAAACTTCCATTATCATTTTTCGCAAAAAGAGATCTTGCAGATTTAACAACAATTATTATGACAGATACATCTGGTATTGAGCATGCACTTGCTCATGTTATTCCTCAATGTTATGGCACTTTAATTTCAACAATTATTATTTTTGTGGCTATGTCATTTTTGAATTTTAAGTTGACACTGGCATTATTTTGGGTTATTCCCATTGCATTTTTTGTTGTCTTTATTTCTAGAAAAATGCAAATAAAATACAGTCAGGCGTTTAAAAAAGAAAAATTAGGGGCGTCAGATCAAATTCAAATGACATTAGAAATGGTTAAAGAAATAAAAGCATTTGGATTAGAAAATGATTACAAAATTAGTATAAAGAATAGATTAAATAAGTTTGAACAAATGCAGCGAAAAACAGAATTATTTTCAGCAACGATATTAGCTTCTGCCCAAATGATTTTGAAGCTAGGTATAGTTTCCGTTATTTTTGTTGGGAGCATTTTACTCTTAGAAAGTAAGATTAATTTATTTACATTTATTGTATTTCTATTTTCTTCTGGGTTAATTTATGAACCTATCAATTCACTTATGAATGCATTAACAGAAATATTACAGGCAGAAGTTTTGGTTGATCGTATTGATAGTATAAAAGAAGAAAAAGTAGAGAAGGATATTTTAAATGCTGATTTGGAAAAATTAGATATTTTATTTGAGAATGTGTGTTTTAGGTATGATGATATGAATGTATTAAATGATGTTACATTTATTGCTCAAGAAGGGAAAAAGACAGCTCTAGTAGGTTCATCAGGTTCGGGCAAATCAACGGCTTTAAAGCTTGCAGCGGGATTTTATAAACCTAATAAAGGTAGAATATGCGTAGGTGGAGAGGATATAGCAAAATTAAATTCAGAAGAACTTTTAAAGTATTACTCAATAGTTTTTCAGGATGTCTTACTTTTTGATAATACTATTTTAGAGAACATTAGATTAGGAAATAAAAATGCAACAGATAAAGAAGTTATTGAAGCTGCAAAGCTAGCTAATTGCCATGAATTCATATCAAAGCTCCCAGATGGATATAACACGTATATTGGAGAAAATGGTAAGTTGTTATCTGGAGGAGAGAAACAACGACTTTCAATTGCAAGAGCAATAATTAAAGATGCCCCGATAGTATTACTTGATGAGGTAACTTCGGCATTGGATATACAAAACGAAAATTTAGTACAAGAGGCAATTAATCGTATTACAAGGAATAAAACTGTAATAGTAATAGCTCATAAATTAGATACTATAAAAGATTGTGATAGTATTGTTGTATTTAATAAAGGAAGAATAGTTGAATGTGGAAATCATGAAGATCTTATAAAACTTAATGGATTTTATAAGAATTTAGTAGATGCGCAAAGAGATACTTATAAATGAAAAATATAATTTGTTAAACTATATATTTAGTTATAAGAGTGTTATTGCTATGTTATTAAATTATATTTAACATACGGCGACATGTTGGAAAATAGGGATGATGTGTTTTTAGTTCTTAAAAATATCATGAGTATTTTTATCATAAAGCAAAAATAATCTTAATCCTTTATTAAAAAAATATACTAAATTATATGATCAATGTTTGTGAGATTTTAAGAGTGCATGAGAATAGAGATATTGTTTTGATCTAGTCTGAGATTTAGAATTTATTTGAAATTAGGTGATTAAATTTTATTTATGATATAGTGAAAAAATATTAAGGAAGAATTTATTATTGAGGTGATTAAAAATGAAACAAAATATGAAAGAACAGTTATTGACTAAGAAGCCTTTATCATTAATGTTTCAATTATCTATACCAGCAGTTATTGGTATGGTAGTTATAGGCCTATATCCACTTATGGATGGAATATTTGCTGGACAAATAATTGGTGAGAATGCTATGGCGGCTTGCTCAATAGCTATGCCACTTACATTTTTTAATAATGGGGTTGCAACGCTTATAGGAATAGGTTCGGCGTCGATTTTGTCAAGAGCCATGGGAAAAGGTGATAAAGATACTATAGACAAACTTATGGGAAATCTTATCTATTGGGTTATCTTTTTTTCAACGATTATAACAATAGGAGGAATACTTCTAGGACCATATTTTTTAGATTTAGTTGGAGCAACAGGAGAAATAAAGGCATTAGGCATAAGGTATTTAAGAATAATATTTCTAGGCTCAATTTTTGTAAACTTTACTCAGTCAGCCAATATGGTTATGCGTGGTGAAGGGCTTATGAAAAAGGCGATGAGTATTATGGGCTTTGGAGCCTTTATTAATATTGTTTTAGATCCAATACTAATGATAGTCATGGGAGAATATGCCATAGAAGGTGCAGCTATAGCTACAGTAACAGCTCAAATAATTCAAGCCATTTTAACTATTTATTATTTTAGAAATAAAAGTGAAAATGTAAAAATAGGGAAAATAAGAAAAGAAAAAGAGATATCAAAAGAAATGTTTGGGATTGGTTTTTCCGCTATGATAATGCAAGTTTTCTTTATAGTTCAACAAACATTGCTTTATAAACAAGCCTTTAAATATGGAGGAGATTCAAATGCAATACTAATGTCGGCAACTTTGAGATTTTATGGATTTTCTTTCATACCAATTTGGGGAATGAGCCAAGGATTACAACCCATCATTGGTACAAATTATGGAGCTAAACAATATGATAGAGTAAAAGAAACTATGAAAATATTTTCTATAGGAGGTACAGTCCTTGCAGCTGTATTTTGGATACCGTCTCAAGCTTTATCAAGACAGTTACTTGGCTTATTTAAAGTAAGTCAGAACATAATTTCAGCTGGAGTTAATAATTTTAGAATATTCTATTCTGTATTTATTCTTTACGGAATTATGATTATGACTATTACTTTTTTCCAAGCAATAGGAGATGGAAAAAAAGCAGGAATTATTGTAATGCTAAGGCAGTTGATATTACTTGTTCCAGCATTATTAATTTTACCAAAGATTTTTGGAGCTAGTGCAGTATGGTGGGCAGAACCAGTAGTAGATTTTACTATGATAATGGTTGGCTTAATAATGCAAGGCAAAACTCTATCAAAAATGAAGGTAAACGGTTAAAGATGTAGTATCTTCAATTTGTATAATTTACTATATAATAAGGGAGAAAATTAAAGAAATGATGATATATAGATGGGTTATTTAATTGTCAGAAATTTAGATATACGCATGCTATTTTTAGCTGGATCTAAGAAAAATTAAAATTTGAAATAATTGAAGAACAAATAAAGCTAAGATTTTACGATTTATAGAATATTTTTATAAGAAAGTTTGGATAAGTTCATACGTTTGAAAGGAAAATAAATTTTGAATAATTTCAAGCCATTAATACTTTAAATAGAATTTTGTATATTAAGTATAATGATTATTCTCATAACTACTTAATATGGGTGTAATGGAGGCAGATATTTTAATGAAAAAAAATTCGAATATGATTATTATAAGAACATCCACTTGCCTAAAAAGCATATTTATTTTAATTTTTTAGGCTTAATGTAAAACGGTTCTTAGTTTCTAAGCTTCTATTTTTCAGAGGACTTGGCATATCAAAATGCCGTAGTCCTCCTTTTTTATTTTCAAAAATAAATTTGAGAATAAAAAGGAGGATAATATGTCTAAAGAAAAATATATTTATGTAAACGGAAAGAAAATATATGTAAGTGATGAAATATATCAAGAATATAAAAAACTTAAAAATCATGAAGAATATCTACAAAGAATAGATGGGAAATATATAGACTATAATTTTCGAGGAGTAAACGATTCCATAGAAAACATAGAAGACAAAAAAGTAGATATTGAAAAAATAATAGAAACTAAACTAAGGTTAGAAGATCTATATAAAGCACTCGATAAATTAAACGAATATGAGAGAAGAATAATTATTGCTCTATATTTTGAAGAGAGAACTATTAGAGATTTAGCGAAACAAGAAAAAGTATCTCCTAAGAAAATATTCAGCCTTAGAAATAAAATATTACAAAAACTAAAGAAAATAATTGAAAGAGAATAATAAGAAGATATTAACGGGGAGCAGTCTTTGCTCTCTATTTTTTGTGAAAAAATTAAAAAAATTCTAGAAAAATGGAAACAAGAGGCCTAAAAATTAAGGTTTATATATAGAGGGATATTTTTTATCACTCGATTTATACAGATGAAAGAATTGAACCTTGACAACTGCATAGACCACGATAGGACGTTAACCAAGTATGGAGCGATACAAACTACGCCAAGATCTTTCTGCTTAAAAGATTAGGTTTAAATGGATACTCAAAAAAGAATTGAAGGATAAAAGAAAGAGAGCGACAAATAGTACCTGTAAATCAGAAATGGCTTTCTGTGCTATGAAATACTTGGGGATAATGATACTTCTAAAGTTGATGCCGGCTCATCTAAAAAGAGGCGGAGGTGAAATTCCTATGCTGTCTGCCAAGACACCTACCAAAGTCATAAAACTTAACTGTTTATTTAAGGAGCTTAGAAGTATGAATAACTTAAATTTAGATGAACAAAAAATAAAAGAAGGTATACAAAATGAAAGCTTGAAAAAAGAAGAAAAAACAAGTGATAAAACTTACGACATAGATGGCTACAAAGTACTATTTACATTTAAAGATACGGGTCTAACATTAAGCGACATAGTAGAATCATATATAGAAGAAAAACTATTTATTTTTTAATAAAGAAGAGTATTGAAATAAAAAATAAGGAGCGTTATACTTTGATTGTGGAAGCCTAACCTTCATTTAATTTTGTATCTAAAGAATAAAATGAAGGAGGGCTTTTTTATGTGCAAAAGTAAAGCTTGTATTTATTTAAGATTATCAAGAGAAGATGGAGATGTAGAAGAAAGCAACTCAATATCAAATCAAAGAGAATTAATTCATAACTATGCAAATAAGCAAGGAATAGAAATTTTAAAAGAATTTGTTGATGATGGTTATTCAGGAGCTACCTATAATCGTCCACAATTTAATGAAATGATAAAAAGTCTTGAAAATAAAGAATTCGACACTTTGATAGTAAAGGATTTATCAAGATTTGGAAGAGATTATATAGGAGCAGGACGATATATTCAAAAAATATTTCCAGATATGCAGGTTCGATTTATATCCATAACAGATAATTATGATAGCCAAAATGCAGATATGAATGATACACACCTTATATTACCAATAAAAAATTTCATAAACGATAGCTATTGTAGAGATATATCAAATAAAGTAAGAAGTGCTCAAAAAGTCAAGAGGGAAAAAGGAGATTATATAGGTGCTTTTGCTCCATATGGATATAAGAAGAGCAAAGAAAATAAGAATAAATTAGAAATCGATGAAAAAGCTGCTGAAGTAGTAAAAAGAATATTTGGAATGAAATTGTTAGGATATTCTTCTAATTCTATAGCATACCATTTAAATGATCTTGGAATTGATTCTCCATTAATTTATAAGGAAAAATCAGGATTAAATTTTAATGGGGGATTTAGACCAATTAAAGGCGGAAAGTGGTCAGTTAACTCTATAAATAGGATTATCAGAAATAGAGTATACATCGGTTATATGGAACAAGGAAAAAGGATTAAATTAAACTACAAAAGTGAAAAAGAAATTTGTGTAAATCCTAATGATTGGGTCATAGTTAAAAATTGCCATGAAAAAATTGTATCAAAAGAGATATTTAATATAGCAAATAATTTATTAGATAGAGATGTATGGCAAGCTAGAAATAAAAATCCAGATATTTTTGCTGGTTTAATATTCTGTAAGGACTGCGGATCACCACTAATAAGAAGAGAAATAAAAAGTGGAGGCAAAAAGATAGTTCAGTATATATGCTCAAATTATAATAAAAATGGTTCTTGCACTAGACATGCTGTAAAAAAAGAAGAACTTTTAGAAGTAATTAAAGATATATTTACTCAATATATATCTTTTCAAGAGTTGCTATATAAGAAGATTAAAAATAAAGAAATAAAATTATCTGCTATTGATTATGAAGGACGTGAGTTAATAAGACAAAAAGAGAAGTACGAAGCTATACTATCTTGTCTATATAGCGATTTAGAAGATAAAATATTGACAAAAAATGAATTTAATAGGTTTAGAGAAGCTTATAAAAGTAAAATTAAAGAAATTGATAAAGAAATACAAAATAGAGAAAATATAAAATCTAATGTGTATAAACTTCTAGAAGAAAACAAAAAATGGATTAATGAAATTAAGAGAAATAAACAACTAAATAAAATCGACAGATTATCATTAGTTATGTTGGTAAATAAGATCGTTATTGGAGAGAATAAAGAAATCCAAGTAGTATTTAATCATGCAGAAGAGTTTAAAATATTAAATAAAATGATAGCAAATGATAAGGAGCTAGATTCTTTAAAAAACATTTCTTCAGCTAGGAGGATAAGCTAAATGGCTAGAACTAGTAAAAGATATTTAAATAAAGATAACAAAGTAGCTCTATTATCTAAAAAAGAAACTAAATATAGAGCAGGAATATATACACGATTATCTCAAGATAGAAAAGAAAAGTATAGGAATAAAAGTGAATCTATTGATAGCCAAATAGAAATAGGAAGAAAGTATGCAGAAGAAAATGATATACAAGTAGTAAAAATTTATGAAGATTATGAATTCACAGGCACAAATTTTAAGCGTCCAGGATTTATAGAGATGATGGAAGATATTAAGTCAAAAGAAATTAATTGTATTATAGTAAGAGATCTTTCAAGATTTGGAAGAGAATACTTAGAAATAGGTAACTATATAGAAAATATATTCCCATTTTTAAAAGTTAGATTTATATCTGTTATAGATAAAGTAGATTCTTTAAATGGGCTTGATGACAAGAAAAGCTTTGAAGTAACAATTAAAAATATCATGAATGATATGTATTCAAAAGACATATCAAAAAAAGTTAGAAGTTCTAAAAAAGAATTAATGAAGAAAGGATACCATATTGGCGGGAAGCCACCTTTTGGATATATATCAGTAAAAACAGAAGGTGGAAGTGTATTTAAAGTTGATGAAAAAGTAAGAGATGAAATAGTTTATATCTTTGAATTAGCTAATAATGGAGCAAGTATGGTAACGATAGCTAGAGAATTAAATAAAAAAAGATATAATCCGCCAAACATTTATTATAAAACAGGAGAAGTATATAAAGACAAAGAAACGAATCCTGGATGGAGAAATTGGTCTATTCAAAGAATTTTAAAAAATGAAGCGTATATTGGAAATTTAGTCCAAGGCAGATACACAAATATGATAGAGGATGGTAGTAGGAATAAAGTAAGGCCAGAAAAAGAATGGATAAGAATTGAAGATAGACATGAAGCAATTATAGACAAAAAAGTATTTCAAAATGTTCAAAAACTATTAAGAGATAAATATGATAAGAGTTTCGGAAAATACTTGATACCAAAATATGAGGGAAGAGAAGATTGCTTTTACGGATTGCTATTTTGTGGCATATGTGGAAATAAATTATATAGATACTACTCTGTTTCTTGTGGCAGAAGATATTACTACTATGGTTGTAGAAATCTAGAAGAGGATAGGAGTAATAACCATGTGGTTATTTCAGAGATACAGTTAAAAAGCATATTAAATGACGAAATAAAAAAATTAATGGAAGAAAACATTAGCTTTGAATGGGTTGATGAAACTCTTAAATCAAAATATGAAAGTTTAAAGCAAAATAAGATGAAGTCCTTAGAATCTATGGACAAGAAAATAAAAGATCTTGAATATGAAATATTAAAAACATATGAAAAATATTGTCAAGGACAAGTTAAAATTGATTACTATAAAAAAATCAGAGAAGTTAAAAATAATCAAAAGAACACAATTGAAAGAGAAAGACGAATAGTTGATACTCAACTAACCAAATTAAAGAATAAGTATTTAAAAGGAATTGAGTTTTCAAAGAACTTATATCAACTTGACAGGGAGCAATCTGGATATTATAGGAGCTTAATTGATAAGATTATTGTTCATAAAGATAAAAAATTAGACGTATACTTTACTTTCACACTTTAAAAGTCAGAGGAAATCAAGATGTATAAAATAGGAATTTACATGAGATTATCTAAAGAAGATTATGAAAAAAATGAGGAAAGTAATAGCATAAAGAATCAAAGACAATTAATCTTATCATATATTGATAAAAATTTTTCTGATTTTTGTGTAGATAATAAGATTGAATATATAGATGACGGTTATTCAGGTATGAATACAAATAGACCTGCTTTTGAACGATTAATGGAAGATATAAGAGATCTAAATACCAATTGTATTATTGTAAAAGATTTATCTAGATTTTCAAGAGACTATATTGAAACTGGAAACTATTTAGAAAATATTTTTCCCTTTTTAGGAGTAAGATTTATCTCTATCAATGATGGATTTGATAGTAAAGATAATTGTAATGGAACCATTGAAATTGACACTCAATTTAAATCATTACTTTACGATTATTATAGTAAAGAACTTTCAGAAAAAATAAAGCTTACTTTGAATTCACTAAAGTCAAAGGGAAAGATAATTAACGAGGCACCTTTTGGTTATGTTAAAGATCCAAAAAATAAATACAAAATCATAAAAGATGACATATCTGCTAAAGTAGTAAGAAAAGCTTTTGATATGATATTAGAAGGACATTCTCAGGGAAGTATAGCTAAAAATTTTAATAAGGAAAAATATCTTACAGGATCTGAAAGAAAGAGAGTATTAAGAGGAGAAAGTCTAGAAAATTATAAAAAGATTTTGTGGACCACAGGACAGATAAGTAGA
This sequence comes from Anaerococcus octavius, assembly GCF_900445265.1. GTDB lineage: Bacteria > Bacillota > Clostridia > Tissierellales > Peptoniphilaceae > Anaerococcus > Anaerococcus octavius. The sequence continues at coordinate 1,018,811 of NZ_UFTA01000002.1, read as the reverse complement.
ATTCTAAGAAATGAATCTTACACAGGAACATTTTTATATAATAAAACATACAAAACTCCAATAAGAAAAAGTATACCAAGACCTAAAGAAGAATGGGGCAGAATAGAAAATGCTTTTGAACCAATTATTTTCAAAGAGGAATTTAATAAAGTTCAAGATATATTAAATCAAAGATCGTTTCCAGCTCATAATGATGCAAGAGATGTAGATAGCCCTCTTAGGTTAAAAGTAAGATGTGGTGTATGTGGCCATAAAATGAAGTTTGATTACAGAGCAGTTGTTGGTAAAAATGAAAAGAAATATGACTGTAGATTTAGATGTAGAGTATGTAGCTTAAATTCAAAGTCAAATTCCATTAGTTCAAACACAGTCGAAAGTTATGTGTTGGAGAGTCTAAAAAGAAGAGGTGTAAAATTAGAAGAAAGAAAGACTATTAAAAGTAAAAAAATAGATCAAGGAAAAGTGAATGCACTAAAATTTGAAATACAAAAGAACTACGAGTTATATTTAGATTCTAAACTTACACGAGAAGAATTTCTAGAAATTAAGAATAATATAAATGAACAATTAAGTAGTTTAAAAAAGGAGTCTGAAACTAAAGATAAATTAGAAAATATTACTATGTGTAATACAGACTTAAAATTAACTAATGAAATTGTTGAAAGTAACATCAAAGAAATTATAGTAGACGCCTCAAAAAATATAGAAGTTATCTATAAATAATGTGATATAATTATAAGCAATAACTTGACACAATAGGGTAAATCTACTTCTCTCTACTCTTTATTAGAAGAATTAAACAATGAATATGAAAATATAATTACAGTAGAAGATCCAGTAGAATACAATATAGAGGGTATAAATCAGATAAATATAAATGAAAAAATAGATTTTACCTTTGCTATGGCCTTGCGCTCTATTTTAAGGCAAGACCCAGATATAATTTTAATTGGGGAAATAAGAGATTACGAAACTGCACAAATTGCAATAAGAGCAGCAATAACCGGTCACTTAGTTTTAACAACTCTCCATACAAATAATGCTTTATCTTCAATAATCAGATTAAAGGATTTAGGAGTGGAAAATTATCTGTTATCATCTGCAATAAATGCAGTAGCCAGCCAAAGACTTGTAAGAAAACTATGTGATTGTAAAACTCCTGATAAAATGACAGACTTGGAATATAACCTTGCAAGAAAGTATATGGATATTGATAGAGATAAGGAAATTTATAGACCAAATGGTTGTCCAAAGTGTAATGATGGATATAAGGGCAGAGAAGCTTGCGAAGAAGTATTTATCCTTACAGATGAGTTTCGAGATATGGTTAGAAACAATCAAATAGACCTGGTAAGTGTAAGTAACTTTGCAAAAGAAAATAATTTTATCCCAATGGTTGCTAATGGTCTTCAAAAAGTTTTTAATGGAACCACAAGTTTTGAAGAACTGATAAATGTAATGTATGATCAAATATAGTAAAGGACTTAGAGTAAAATTTGCATAATACATCAATTAAATATGGTATAATAATATGCGTATTTTTATTAAAACTTTGGAGGTCCTATGACATTAAATGATATTATGGCAGCTTTGGGAGTGGTAATTAATGGTATCCCCCAAGCGCTTTTAGCTTTATCTGTAGGTTTTACTGCTTTTCCAACTTCACTTGGATTTGCGGTTGGGGTAATTGCTTGTGCGATTTTACAATCACCGATTCCAATTTCCATGCAAGCAGAAACTATTGCCCTAGCTGGATCTTATGGTGATGATGTAAGTGAAAGATTATCAGTAGTTTTTTGGGCAGGAATTATAATGACTATCCTAGGAATTACTGGTAGTTTAAATTATATTGTTGATTTAGCTGGAGAGTATGTTCTAAATGGTATGATGGCTGGAGTTGGACTTATCCTTGCAAAAATTGCGGTAGATGGTCTAAAGCTAGAAACTAGAATGGTAAGTCTTATTTCTATACTGACAGCCTTTATAACTTATTTTATATCTGGTAGAAATCTTGTTTATACAATAATAATTTCTGTAATTATTTCATCAATTTATGCAAATGTTATGAAAATGGAAATAGGCAAAGGCATTAAAAATGAAGAAAGAAAACTTTCAGTAAAAAAACCACTTTTAAATAAAAAAGTAATTAGGGGTGGACTTTCCCTAGCTTGCTTAACCATTGGGGCAAATATTGCTTTTGGAAATATTACTGCATCTTTATCAAATGGAAATGTTACTGCAAACATTGACCATTTAACAGTTTATTCTGGTATTGCTGATGCTATTTCTTCATTATTTGGTGGAGCACCAGTAGAAGCAATTATTTCTGCAACTGGAGCTAGTGATAATCCAGTAAATTCTGGAATTTTAATGATGGCTATCCTTGGGGCAATTATGTTTATGGGACTTTTACCAAAATTAGGTAAATATGTGCCAGGAGAATCAATTCATGGATTTTTATTTGTGCTAGGTGCCTTAGTTACAGTACCTACAAATGCAAATCTTGCCTTTGCAGCAGGAGGGGATAGAGCCTTAGTTGCAGGTGTAGCAATGGCAACCACTGCAGCAAGTGATCCGTTTGTTGGACTTGTCGCAGGAGTTATTCTTAAATTTATTATTTTATAGGAGATTTTATGGAAAATTATAAGTTAGAAGTATGTGGACTTAAAAGAAATTTACCTCTTATACAAATATCAGATGATTTGAAAATTGCATCATTTGTATTATTAGGAGATGCAGAACTTGCAGAAAAAGCAGGATATGAACTAAGCAAAAAAGTAGATGCTGATATTATCCTTACTGCAGAAGCTAAGGGTATAGAGCTAGCTCATGAAATAGCAAGAAACCTAGAAGAAAAGTCCTTTATAGTAGCTAGGAAATCAGAGAAATCTTATATGGATAATCCAATAAGTGTAGAAGTAAACTCTATAACTACAGCAAATACTCAAAAATTATTCCTAGACTTTAAAGATGTAGAAAAAATAAAAGGAAAAAGAGTAGCTCTAGTAGATGATGTAATATCAACCGGCCAATCTATAGCAGCCCTAGAAGCTTTAGTAGAAAAATCGGGTGGGAAAGTAGTTCAAAAACTTGCTATCCTTGCAGAAGGAGATGCGGCTGATAGAGAAGATATAATCTATTTAGAAAAACTTCCTTTATTTGAAATTTAAGAATTTTTAAGACTTCCAAAGAAATTTGGAAGTTTTTTATTGATTATAAACAATACTACTTTAGTAGTAAATTTTATAATGATTTAAAATCTTGATTATTTTTGGTAAACTTTTTTGGTTTTGGGTATATATTATAATAACGACATAAAAAGGATAAGAATAGAAGAAAGGAATAATAATAATGAAAATAACTATTGGAGATTACATCCTTAAAAGACTTAAGGAATTAAATATTAACCACATAATAGGAGAGCCAGGAGATTTTAACCTAGAGTTTTTAGAACAAATTTCAGAAGATGACGATATTGAATTTGTTGGTATGAGCAATGAGCTAAATGCTGCCTTTGCCGCAGATGGCTATGCAAATGAAAATGGTATTTCTGCGCTTATGACTACTTATAGCGTAGGTGATCTAAATGCTTTGGGTGGTATTGCAGGATCTGTTGCAGAACATAGACCAATTATAATTATTTCTGGTACACCACCTTTATTTGCTATGAGAGAGCGAAAAATGACCCACCATACTCTAGCGGATGGAGATTATGAAAATGTACGCCGTGCTATGAATGAGTTTGTGGATGATTCTGTTTTAATTACTCATGAAAATGCTAGATATGAAATAGATAGACTTATTGAAAGAGCAGTAAGATATAGCAAATCAGTAAACATTGAATTACCATCAAATATTGCTTATTTAGATATCGAAATCGAAGATGACTTAAAACCAATTGAGAAAAAGAAAACTAAATCAGATGAAGAAAGATTAGAAGCAGCTGCTAAAAAAATTGCTCAAAGATTTGAAAGTGCTAAAAATCCTGTAGTTTTAATTGATGAAGCAGTTGCTAGGTATGATGTAGCTGATGAAGTTCTTGAATTAATCGAAAGAGCCCAAGTACCATTTGCAGCTTTAGCAACAGCAAAAGCATATTATAATGAGTCTCATCCACTATATTTAGGAATTTATCAAGGAGATGAGTCAGATGATGGAGTTCAAGAAAAAGTAGAAAATTCTGATTTCTTAATCTCAATTGAGCCAGTATTTATGCAGGCAAATAATGGTGAATTTACATCAAAATTACCAGAAGATTCTATAATAATAAACGCAGATTATACAAAAATAGGTGAGGAGATCTTTGAAGCAGTTTATGTAAATGACTTAGTAGATCTAGGACTTAAAAATATTTCTCAAAGAGAAAAGATCGAAAGTGTAAGCCAAACAAAAGAAAAAGAATTTAACTTTGATGCTGATAAACTCATCAGACAAGAAGATTTTTATGCCCAAATTGCAAGGTACTTTAAAGAAAATGATGTGGTTTATGGTGAAACTGGTACGGCAAGTCATGGACTTACAGAAATAAAAATTCCTGATGGAGTAAAACTTGTAAGAAGCCAAATTTGGGGATCAATTGGAGCAATGTTACCTATGCAAATGGGTGGAATGCTTGCAAGCCCCGAAAAACGTCATATTCTATTAATTGGAGATGGCTCATTCCAAGTAAGTGCCCAAGCCTTATCAAGAATGATTTATAACAAACAAAACCCAATTATTTTCTTAATAGATAATGATGGATATACAATCGAACGTTTTATCATGGGAATGAAAAGAGATTATAATGATATTCCAAAATGGGATTACTCATTACTACCTCAAGCCTTCAGTAAGGGTCAATCAAATATGAAAACCGCTGAGGCAAAAACTCAAGGAGAACTTGAAGAAATATTAAAAACCCTAGATGACGTAGATGAAGGAATCATAATTACAGTTTACATGCACCAAGAAGACTCACCAGAAGTAATGGTAGGCTATGGAAAAAATAAAGAAGACTTTAACTTTGGAAAAAGAGGTCCAGAAAATCCAGAACCAGACTTTAAGGCTTAATATAAAAAACTGCAGATTTATTTCTGCAGTTTTTCTTTATTTATTTATTTCGAATATATTTCTAAGTCCATATAGACCTAGGTTCGGGATATTTTTAAAATCATATTTATTAGTTTCTATCAAATTTGCATTTGATCCAGTTATGATTATAGATAAGTGATCTTTATCTAGTGAGTATTGGTCTACAATCTTTTCGACCATGCCAGTGATTGCAAAATTGTAGCTATAGTATATGCCACTTTGCATAGCATTTTTTGTATTGTTAGCTAAAACTTTCTTAGTTTTTTCTATTTCTACCTGGGGCAATTTTGCGCTTTCTTGGTAAAGAGATTTAGCATATAAATCTATACCTGGAAATATAACACCACCTCTAAACTCATTTTTATTGCTAATAAGATCTATTGTTGTAATAGATGAGGCAGAAATTATTATTAGATTATCATCGAAATTTTTTGCTCCAACAGCCCTAATAATTCTATCAGATCCTACTTCTTTAGGATTTTCACACTTTATATTTAAGCCAGTTTTAACTCCTGCTGATATCAAGATAGGACTTTTGCCAGTAATATTCTTAGAAACTTCTTCGTAAATTTTGCTAAGCTCTGGTACTACTGATGAAATGATTATCTGATCTATATCATTAATGCTAATATTTTTATCTTTAAAAATTAATTTGATAAATACTTCAATCTCATCAATTGATTTATTTTTATCACTGATAAGATTAAAATTTTCTAGTAAATTTTCCTTATTAAAGATTCCAAACTTAGTAAATTTGTTTTCTATATCTATAGCAAGTAACATTTATATCCTCGTTTTACTAACAGCTTTTATAACTCCTGTTGCAATAATTACTGATAAAAATGCTTCTGGAATACCTGAAGTTATAGAAACGCCAAGTATAGCTGATTTTGCATTTTCTAGTGGAATATTTAAAGCTTCCACATATTTTTGAGCATATATTAAATAAATCCCACCTAACACCAAAATTGTATTTGTCATTGACCCTACAAAGGCTCCAACTGCAACTGGGAAGTCTTTAGTAGAGTTTTTAATTGAGTAATAAAAAAGTCCTAAGCAAATAATAATCAATATAATTACTAAAATAATATTTACTTTTGAAGCACCACTACTAATATTTTTATATAGCAAATAAGCTAATAAAAGTAAAAGCACAGACCAAAGTATTTTTGAAGCTGATTTTAAATTTTTATCATCTAATTTTTTTACTGCCCTATAGGAATAATAAGATGTAATTCCAATCAAAATTCGTGGGATAATAGAGATTAGGGGATTGTAAAATACAAAAGATACAGGGTTTGGTCTAACTATTGCATTTACTAGAGAAGATACTCCAAAAATAAGTCCGACTAAAGCTCCCACAACTGGTCCTTCAACGATTGCGGCAATTATTACTGGTATATGCATAGTTGTTGCATTGATTATTCCTAAAGGAATAAGACCAAGTGGTGTCATGCCAAGAACTATTGTTATAGCTCCAAGAACTGCAGCAGTAACTAATTTTCTGCTGGAAAGAGTTTTTTTATTCATTTTTACCTCCTGATACGGTTCATAAATGATACCGTTCATATATTTAAACTCGTTAACTTAAACAATCATTTTATAAGCTAGGATCGTATGTATCCTGCCTTTATGATTATTTAAGTCATTTAGATTATAGCATATTGAGCAGTATTGGCAAATAATTAATATATCAAAGAAAAATTTTCTGCAAAAATGGTATAATATTGCTAGACTTTTAAAAAGAGGATATTATGAAAAATATGAAAACAGCTAATCATGTTGCTATAATCTTAGATGGCAATGGTCGTTGGGCTAAAAAGCAAAACAAACCAAGAACTTTCGGCCATAAAAATGGAGCGGAAAATGTCGTGGATATAGCAATACACGCAAAAAAACGTGGGGTTAAATATCTCACCTTATACGCTTTTTCTACAGAAAACTGGAAGAGACCAGCTAGCGAAGTAGATTATTTAATGAAACTAATGATTAAATTTATTGATGATAAAATAAATCAATTAATGAATGAAGATTGTAAACTTAACTTCTTAGGAGACCTATCCGCTTTACCGACAGCAACTCGTAAAGCTATAGAAAAAGGAGTGGAAAAAACAAAAAATAATAAATCTTTGTTTGTAAATATTTCTGTAAATTATGGTGGTAGGGATGAAATAGTCCATGCTGTAAAAGATATTATAGAGGCTGGCTATGATAAAAATATGATAGATGAGAAATTAATTTCAGACCATTTATACACTAAAGGTATTCCAGATCCTGATTTGCTTATTAGACCAGGTGGAGAAACGCGTATTTCAAATTTTTTGATATATCAAATTGCATATTCAGAGCTTTATTTTACAGATGTATTATGGCCGGATTTTGATGAGGCTGAGCTAGACAAAGCCTTAGAAGAATTTTCTAATAGAAATAGAAGGTATGGAGCTATTGATGAATCTGATTAAAAGAACTTTAGGTGGAGCTTTAATTTTATCTATTTTAATTGCAATCACCTATTTTGGAAAATTTAGTCTTGCTATTGGATTTACAATTTTTTCTTTAATAGCAATCAAAGAACTAACAGATGCTTTTTCTAAGGTAAATTTTAAGTTTAATAAAATTTTGCTATATATTTGTGATATATTAATAATGGCTTCGAGTTTTTGTGAGCAAAGTGATTTTTTTTCTATTAGCCTAAGCTTATCTTTTGCTATCATTGCTAGTATTTTAATTTTTGATGAGCATAGAAATTTAGAAGATATTCTTGCTCACATATTTATTTTGATTTATGTAGCTGGACTAATGGGAACAATAGTAAAAACTAAAGATGTAAAATTTTTATGGATGCTATATATAACCGCTTGGGGATCAGACACTTTTGCTTATTTAACTGGGTCCCTTATTGGTAAAAGAAAAATAGAATCAGTAAGACATATTAGTCCAAATAAAACTCTAGCAGGATCAATTGGAGGGGTTGTTGCTGCCGTTGTTTTAAACTTAATTTATAATCATTTTGCAGTATTAGATTTAAATACTAGCTTAATTGTTATCTTTTCGGCATTTGGAGCAATTCTTTCACAAATAGGAGATTTAGTAGCATCATATATAAAAAGAAAAACAGGGATAAAAGACTTTGGAAATATAATTCCAGGTCATGGAGGCATCATGGATCGTTTTGACTCTATGATATTTATAGCACCTTTATTTTATTTATTTTCTGTTTTGTAAGGAGAAAGAATGGGAACAATTATTATTGCCTTAATAATGTTTTTGGCTTTGGTTACTATCCATGAGTTTGGACATTTTATTGTGGCAAAATTATCAGGTATAAAAGTAAATGAATTTGCAGTTGGCATGGGTCCAGAAATTTTTAGCAAGCAAAATGGTGAAACAAAGTATTCACTAAGAGCTCTACCAATTGGTGGATATTGTGCTATGGAAGGAGAAGATGAATCTTCATCAGATCCTCGTAGCTATGACAACGCTCCTGCTTTTAAAAGATTTTTAACTATACTAGCAGGACCTGCTATGAATTTACTTTTAGCAGTTATAATTTTTACTATAGTAATCTTTAATAGTGGAACTAGTACTAGGTTTGTAGGAGGGTTTTCTGAAGATTCTCCAGCAAAAGAAGTTGGTATAAAAGTCGATGATGAAATAGTATCGATAAATAATCATAATATAGATGAATTTACTGATATTTCAAAAATTTTAAATGATTTTTATGTAGACAATTCAAAAGACACGCCAGTTGAAGTCCTAGTAAAGGATGGATCTATTGGTAAAACAAAAATTTATAATATTAATCCGACTTTTGAAAATGATATTCCTCTACTAGGAATATCTTCAAAAATGAGAAATGTTAGTTTTGGAGAGGCTATAGTACTAGGTTTTAAAGAAACCGGCCTCAACATTAAAATGATTTTTAGTATTTTGGGCATGCTTTTTACTGGTAAATTATCATTTGGATCTCTTTCAGGACCAGTTGGTGTAGTAAAAGAAATAGGCAATCAAGCACAAAATGGAGTAATGAGTGTGCTTTATTTCTTGTCATATATAAGCGTAAACCTTGGTATATTTAATTTGATACCATTTCCAGCTCTCGATGGATCAAAACTTGTAACCAATCTATATGAAATGATTACTAAAAAAAGAGTTAACAAAAAAATTGAAGAAAGAGTTACTATCGTTGGTTTTATAATATTAATTAGTTTAATAATTATAATCACAATTAAAGATGTATTTACACTTTTTTAAGGAGATGTAATGAGAAAAGGAACTAAAAAAATTTACGTAGGAGATGTTGCAATTGGAGGTGACTCTCCTATTTCTATCCAATCAATGACTACTGCAAAAACCAGTGACATTGATGCAGTTGTTAAACAAATTAATGCTTTAGAAAAAGCAGGATGTGATATTTCAAGGTCAGCCATAAATGATATGGATGATGCAAAAGCAATAAGCGAAATCAAAAATAGAACTAATTTGCCGTTTGTTGCTGATATCCAATTTGACTATAAACTTGCCCTTGCAGCAGTTGAAAATGGTTGCGATTGTTTAAGATACAATCCTGGAAATATTGGCAGTGAAGAAAAGGTAAGAGAAATAGTTGAGGTTTGCAAGCAAAGAAATATACCAATTAGGATTGGTGTAAATTCCGGATCGATTTCTAAAGAAATAGTGGATAAATTTGGTGGAGTAAATGCAGATAGTCTTGTAGCTAGCGCCATGGAAGAGATAAAAATACTACAAGATATGGACTTTTATGATATGAAAATTTCTGTAAAATCATCTGATGTAAATACTATGATAGATGCTTATAGAAAATTATCTTCAAAAGTTGATTATCCATTGCACCTAGGAGTTACTGAAGCGGGTCCCATTTACCAAGCGCTTGTAAAATCATCAATTGGAATAGGTTCTTTATTAAAAGATGGCATTGGTGATACTATACGAGTTTCTATAACAGGCGATCCAGTAGAAGAAGTAAAGGCAGCAAAAACAATTCTAAAGTCATTAAACTTACGCCGTGATGGGCTTGATATTGTTTCTTGCCCAACCTGTTCAAGAACAACTGTGGATCTTCAAAGAATAGTTGCTGAAGTAGAAGAAAAAGCTCAAGGACTAAATATCGATGCCAAAGTAGCCATTATGGGATGCCCTGTAAATGGACCTGGAGAAAGCAAAGAAGCTGATTATGGCATTTCTGCTGCGAACGGTATGGGGTTCTTATTTGAAAATGGAAAAACAATAAAGAAAGTTAAGGAAGAAGAAATAGTAGATACCCTTTTAGATGTTTTAAAAGAAAGCTATAAGAATGAATATTGATTTAAGCGAATTTGTCGACATCAAAGAAAATGAATATACAATAACTAATGCTATTTATAATAGAGAAAAAAATGAGCTAAAATTAACTATAGAATCTGACTTAGATCATTTTGATGAGAAGGTTAGGGTAGAATTAGATAATTATTTATCTTTTGTTACCCTTACTATTGAATTTATAAAATTAACCCCAGATATAGAAGAAGATTTTTGTGGAAATGAAATTGAATCTGATATAAATGAAGTTGAAATTATAGAGGATAAAGATTTAGAAAAAAAACCAAGAGAAATTGTAGAAACAAATCAAGAAAATTGCGAAGAAGATCCTTGTGATCAGCTGAGAGATAAGAAAGAAAAAGATCTACAAGCTCGCATAAGCCATGCTATAAATCTAAGCCATAGCAAAGAAGAAAAAAAACAAATTGAACCTTTAGATGGATTAGACTTTGGTAGTAAAATTAAAAATGAATCTATCCATATTGCTGAAATTTACGATAAAAAAGGCTTACAAGTTTCCTTGATAGGGACAGTTTACAATTTAGATGTTTTTGAAACAAAAAATCATTATTTTATTTATACCTTTGACCTAGAAGATAATACAGACGCAATTTCTTGTAAGATATTTTCATCAGAAAAAAACAAAGATAAGCTTAGACTTTTAAGAGATGGAATAGCAGTTCAAGTAGAAGGTGTTTTAAATTATGATGACTACGCTCATGAAGAAGTTTTTACTGCTAGATCTTTAAAAGATGCAATTATCAGTAAAAAAGTCGATACAGCTTATGAAAAAAGAATAGAGTTAGAACTGCATACAAAAATGACTAACTTAGATGGTTTTGTAGATAATACTGATATTCTAAGAATTTTGGATGATTGGGAATGGGATGCTATAGGTATAACCGATACAGAAACATTGCAAGGCCTTCCAGATTTATATGATGCTATAAATAAAAAAGGCAAAAAAATGCTACCAGGTGCTGAGCTTTTGCTAGTAGAGGATGAACTTAGAATTTTGACTAATCTATCTGATAATCCGGTTCCAAAGACAAAGGATATAAGGGATCAAGAATTTGTAGTATTTGACTTAGAAACTACAGGACTATCAAGATTTAAGGATAAAATTACAGAAATAGGGGCTGTTAGAGTAAAAAATGGAGAGATAAGCGAAGAATTCAACGAATTAGTAAATCCAGAAAAGATAATACCAGAAAAAGTCATAGAATTAACTGGTATTAGCAATGAAATGGTAATGGATAAGCCAAAAATAGATGAAATATTACCTAAGTTTTTAGAATTTGCTGGTGATGCTATTCTTGTTGGTCAAAACTCTGACTTTGATATTGGATTTGTTAAAGAAAATTCTAAACAGTTAAATATAGAGTTTTCTCCAATTTATATGGATACTTTGCCAATGGCACGTGCTCTATTTTCTGACATGGGTAGGTTTTCTCTAGATAAAATTGCCAGAAAATTAAATATACCAGCTTTTAACCACCATAGAGCTAGCGATGATGCTAGAGCTACTGCTCAAATTTTTATCAAGATGTATGCCATGATAATGGACCAAGACCTCGATTTATCTATTATAAATAAGCTAGAAACTCATTATCCAAAGGCTAAATTTGAAAATTTTTCTACTCTTGTTTTTGCTAAAGATGAAGTAGGACTTAAAAATTTGTATAAATTAATATCTAAATCAAGAATGGAAAACTTCAATTCTGAGGCCAAGACTCCTATTTCACTTATAAAAAAATATAGGAAAGGATTATTAATAGGAAGTGGTGGTCATGATGGTCTGTTATTTAATTATTTATTAAATGATTATCCACAAAATAAAATTGATGAATTAGTAGATCTATATGATTTTTTTCAAGTAGAACCTCTAGGCATTTTTGAAGACGATATTGAAAAAGGAAGAATAAGAAATTTTGACCAAGTCATCGAAATAAATAAAAAAATAATTGACCTAGCAGAAAAAAACAATAAGTTAGTTGTGGCTACTGGAGGAGTTAGATATCTTAAAGCTCGTGATTATATTTTAAGAAATATTCTTCATAAGGGACAATTTGTTAGATACCACGAAAATAATCCTCTATATTATCTTAGAACAACAAATGAAATGTTAGATGGATTTTCTTATTTAGACAAAGACAAGCAAAGAGAAATAGTTATTGAAAATCCTAAAAAAGTATCAAATCAAATTGAAAATATAAGGCCTATACCTCCGGGAACATTCCCTCCAGTAATAGAAGGTTCTGATGAAAAACTTAGAAATACTTGCTTTGAAAAAGCACATTCTATATATGGAGAACCTCTACCCAAAATTGTAGAAGACAGATTAAATAAGGAATTAAACTCTATAATTTCTAATGGATATGCAGTGCTTTATATAATAGCAAAGGATCTAGTAGGAAAATCCAACGAAGATGGATACCTAGTAGGATCACGTGGATCTGTCGGTTCATCTTTTGCTGCAACCATGGCAGATATCACTGAAGTAAATCCTCTATGCCCGCATTATGTTTGTCCAAATTGTAAACATAGCGAATTTTTTGAAGAAGATAGGCTAGGTGCAGGTATAGATTATCCGGATAAAAAATGTCCGGAATGTGGCACAGAAATGAGAAAAGATGGACACAATATACCATTTGAAGTATTTTTAGGTTTTGAGGGAGATAAGGAACCAGATATAGACTTAAACTTTGCTGGAGAATACCAACCAACTATCCATAAATTTACAGAAGAATTATTTGGTGAAGGCAAGGTATTTCGTGCTGGAACAATAGGAGCTATCCAAGATAATACAGCCTTTGGTTATATCAAAAAATATTCTGAAGAGTACCATGAAGAATTTACTAATGCCCAAATCAGAAAACTTCAAAGAGGTCTTAAAGATGTAAAAAGAACTACCGGCCAGCACCCTGGGGGACTAATTGTTGTTCCAAATGATATAGATATTTTTGATATAACACCTATCCAGTATCCAGCTGATGATCCAGCAGGTGATATTAAAACTACACACTTCACCTATAACATGATGCATGAAACTTTATTAAAACTTGACCTATTAGGCCATGATGTGCCTTCCATTATCCGTGCCTTACAAGATTTAACAGGCACAGATCCATTACAAATAAAAATGGGTGATCCAAAGGTAATGAAGATTTTCTCATCAACTGAGCCCTTAGATATAAAACATGATTTTTCAAATAATGAAATAGGTACTTTGGGAATCCCAGAATTTGGGACGAATTTTGTACGTGGCATGCTTAAAGAAACCTATCCAACAAAGTTTTCGGAAATGACTCGTATATCAGGTTTATCCCACGGGACTGATGTGTGGAATAATAATGCCAGAGACTTAATTATGAGTAAAACTGCAAACTTTAATGAAATAATCTCAACCCGTGATGATATAATGAACTCCCTTATTCAACAAGGACTTGATAAGAAAAAGTCTTTCCAAATTATGGAGATAGTAAGAAAAGGTAAGTCCTTATCAGAAGAACAAGTTGACTATATGAAAGATAACGGTGTGCCAGAATGGTATTTAGAATCTTGCTTAAAAATTAAATATTTATTCCCAAAAGCTCACGCTGTAGCTTATTGTTTAATGAGTTATCGTATAGCTTATTATAAGGTTTATTATCCATCAGCTTTTTATGCAACTTATTTTAATACCAAAGTTTCTGATTTTGCATATTCAGTAATAATAAATGGATTAGAATCTATTCAAACAGCCTTACACAGTTACAAGGAAAGGTTTGATTTAACAGCTAGAGATGAAAATATCAGAAAAGTATTAGAAGTTGCAGAAGAAATGTATGCTAGAGATATAAAAATAGATAAGGCTGATTTATATAAGTCAGAGGCTACAAAATTTATATTAAGTGAAAAAGAAGGATATATATTGCCTCCATTATCAGCTGTTGATAATGTTTCGGAAGCCATGGCATATGATATTGTAAATGAGCGAGAAAAAGGAGAATTCATTTCTGTTGAAGATTTAAATAAAAGAACAAGTGTAAATAAAAATGCTCTAGAAAGCTTAAAAAGCTTTGGAATTATAGAGGGCATGGGAAATGAAAATCAAATGAGCTTATTTGATGGGATGTTTTAAATAAAAAACTGCTATTTAAAAATAGCAGTTTTTTTATGAATTTAATGGTGAAAATTCAGTTGCTGTATAAAATCTTTTTTTATTACCTATACCGAAAACAGATATTTCTACTTGTGGGTAGTTTGTCAAAAGGGATTCTAGTTTTGGATCATAATAAGTAGTTACTAAATCAGAACTTTCTTTTTTTAGATTATCTTCTTTAGTTACCTTTTGACTTATTTTTAAATTAATAGATCCTAAGTCACAGCAACCCATTCCACGTTCTATATCTTCTCTGATGAAGATTTTTTCTATATTATTTTTTTTAATATAATCTTGAGCTTTTTTTGTATATATAAATCTCATTTATATTTCCTTTAAAAAAAGGGGAGAATAGATCTCCCCGATATTACCTTAGTTTAATATGATGTTTGCAATTCTATCTTTATTTTTACGTGATTTTTTTACTGTTAAAACTGCAACAACTAAACTAATTATTGCTCCTATAATGTATGCAACATTGTAGCTTGCTCCAAATCCTACACCCTTATCACTAATAATAAATGAGAATACGATAAATGTATAGAATAATTGTGGAATAAGTGCAATCCAATAGTTTTTGCCGTTATATAATAGGTAGCTTGTAGCTGTTCCTAGTGCAAATATTGCAACTAATTGATTTGTAAATCCGAAGTATCTCCATAGTAAGTTAAATCCATTTGGATCTGATTTTGCCCAAACAAGAATTAAAATAGCTGGGATAAATAGTACTGTAGCAACAGCAATTCTTTTTGCTGGAACTTTTTGATCTATATTCATTTCTTCTGCAACTATAAGTCTAAGTGATCTAAATGCTGTATCACCAGATGTAATTGGAAGAACAATTACTCCGATAATAGCAAGAAGTCCACCAATATTACCCATAAAGTATCTGGAAATTTCACCAACCATTAAAGTGGCTCTAGTATCTAATGGAGCAATTTCTTGTGAGAATATAACCATAGCACCTGCTGCCCAGACCATAGCTATGACACCTTCAGCAATCATTGTTGTATAGAAAGTTTCTCTGTTTTCTTTTTCACTAGCAACAGTTCTAGAAACAAGTGTTACTTGAGAACCGTGAAAACCAGAAAGTATACCACAGGCAACCGTAATAAAGAATGCTGGGATAAATCTTTGCCCAAGTGGATGTTCACTTAAATATCCAGCTCCCGCAAATTCGAGATTAGCAGAACCTTTTGTAAATATTCCAATTAAAACACCAATAGCTGAAATAATTAAAAATGCACCAAATAATGGATAGACTCTACCGATAAGTTGATCGATTGGAAGAACTGTAGAAAGTATGTAATATAAGAAAATAAGTCCGTATATAATCCATATTCCTTTAGAGCCCTCTGGTAAACCCATAACGTCATTTGCAAGTAAATCACCAGGAGTATAAACAAATACAGTACCTGTTAAAAGAAGCAATATACCGATAACTACATTATAAACTTTTCTAGTACCGTTTCCCAAGTATTTTCCAACAAGTTTTGGAACTTGAGCTCCGCCATTTCTCATAGACATAGTACCTACTAGAAAATCATGAGTAGCTCCTGCTATAACACAGCCTATTGGAATTGCTAAAAAGGCAATTTTTCCGAAAAGAATACCTTGAATAGGACCTAAAATTGGACCGGTACCTGCAATATTCAATAGGTTAATGAGCCAGTTTTTCCATTTTGGCATAGCAACAAAATCAATACCATCTGCTTTTGCTACAGCTGGTGTTGGTCTATCATCTAGATCAAGTTGGTTTTCAACATATTTTGAATAAAAATGTCCACCAACTAGGAGGATAACAAGACCAATAATAAATAATGTCATATAAGACCTCCATAAATATTTATATTGTGCTTAAATTATAAACATTTTATTAATATATTGTCAAATGAGTTTGTAAATAATTTATCATACAAATACATTAGTCAATTAATACTTTTTGAATATCTAAATAGCTTAAGAATTGATAAAATCAAACTAAAAAGTATAATTACTACTATAAAAAGAGTGGGCAGAGTTATCCGCTCTTTTAATCTGTATAGGCAAAGGATGGTAAAATGGATTTAATAACAACCCTTAAAGAAACCTTTGAAGATGATATAAAAAATTTAGGATACGAATTAGTTGATATAGAATTTAAAACATCAAAGGAAGGAAAAACATTAACATTTTTCATCTATAATGAAAGTGGAATTACAATTGATGATTGTGAAAAAGTAAGCACATATTTAGATGAAAAACTAGATGAGCTAGACCTTATAAAAGGCCAATATTATTTAGAAGTTTCTTCACAAGACTTATCAAGACCTTTAAAAACTGATCGAGATCTTGAAAGAAATAGTAATGAGTTAATGAAAGTTACTATGAAAAATGGAGAAAGCTTCTTAGGTTATATATATGAAATAAGGAAAAATAGTCTTGTCTTTACTTTAAATAAACAAGAAGAGATAGAAGTTGAAAAAGAAGATATAAAACAAATAAAAATTGAGATTGTGTTTTAAGGAGATCCTATGAATGAAGAGTTTATACTAGCCCTAGATGAGCTAGAAAAAGATAAAAACATTGATAAAGATGTCATCTTGGATGCATTAGAAAAAGCTCTTGTAAAAAGCTATCAAAAAAACTATGACAATGCAGAAAATGTTGATGTCATGGTAGATAAACAAACAGGCGATATAGAAGTATTTGCTTTAAGAGAAGTTGTTGATGATGTAAATGACAATATCAACGAAATTTCACTAAAAGAGGCAAAAGAAGAAGTAGACAGTAACCTAGAAATAGGAGATATAGCTAGAATAAAAATCGCACCAAAAAATTTTGGTAGGGTAGCTGCTCAAACAGCAAGAAATATAGTGATCCAAAAAATTAGAGACGCACAAAGAGACTCTGTTTATGGAGAATATCTAGATCGTGAAAATGAAATGATAACAGGTACCATCCAAAGACAAGATAACTACAATCTATATGTAAATTTAGATAAAATTGAAGGAATAGTACCTTTAAAAGAACAAGTAATAAGTGAAGAATATATACCAAATGAAAGAATGAAGTTCTTAATAAAAGATGTTAAAAATTCTTCGAAAGAACCACAAATAATTTTATCTCGTTCTAGTGAAAATTTAGTTACAAGACTTTTTGAGCTAGAAGTGCCAGAAATAACCGAAGGAGTTATAGAAATCTATTCTATAGCTCGTGAATCAGGATCTCGTACAAAAATTGCTGTATTTTCAAATGATGAGGCAATAGACCCAGTGGGAGCTTGTATAGGATATAAGGGAGCTCGTGTAAATTCAATAGTTGATGAATTGCAAAACGAAAAAATAGACATAATTAACTATAACAAAGATATAGAAGAATTTATATCAAATGCCCTATCTCCAGCAGACATTATAGAAGTATTAATAAATGAAAAAAATAAACAATCCTTAGTAGTAGTAAATGATCAACAACTATCACTTGCTATAGGTAAAGAAGGACAAAATGCAAGGCTTGCTGCAAGACTTACAGGCTGGAAGATAGATATAAAATCAAAAGAAGATTTTGATAAAATGACCAATGAAGAAATTGATGAGATACTAGGATTAAATCAAGATAGCCAAGAAGTTATGCTTGATAAAGATTTACTAGAAAATCCAGAAGATATATCAGATCAAATGGTTGAAAAAGACGAACAAATCATCGAAAATGCAAGTGATGAGTTTTCTAATCAAGAATTAGAAGATGTTACTAGTGAAACATTAAATGAGATTTATGAAAATGATGAAGATTCACTAAAAAATCAAATTGATGTAGATGAAAATCAATTAGATGAAGTATACAATGATGAATCCGATCTAATACCACATAGAGAAGGTGATCAAGAAGATGAGGATCAGTAAAAAATGAAAAAAACAAAAAAGGTTCCCCAAAGAAAATGCATAGTATGTGGTAATCTTTATGATAAAAATGACCTACTAAGAGTTGTAAAAAACAAAGACTTAGGTGTTGTAATAGATGAAACAGGAAAACTTAATGGACGTGGAGCATATATTTGCAAAAATAATGAATGCTTAAAAGAAGTTAAGAAAAATAATAAGCTCAATCGTGTATTTAAACAAAAAATAGATGATAAACTTTACGAGGAGTTAGAAGCTTATGAAGTAAAATGAGGTGAAATATATGGCTGATAAAATTAGAGTTTACGAACTAGCAAAAGAACAAGGAATGCCAGCAAAAAAAATGGTTGAACTTTTAAATGAAGAATTTGGACTAGCAATAAAATCTCATATGTCGAGTGTAAGTGGTGATGACTTAGAATTGATAAAAGAGTATTTTAAAGAAAACTCAAAAGAAGATAAAAAATCAAAAGAAAAAGAAGATTTAAAAGAAAATTCAACCAGTAAAGATCAAAAAGTTCATGAGAAGAAAAGCAATAAAAATACAGATAAAAAATCAAATATGAAGAAAAATAATAATAAAATCATGTACGATGAAATGGATGATTACGATGATGACGAAAGCATGCACGGATCAAAACAAAAAATCGGAAAATCAAATAAATTAAAAAATCAAAATAAATCTAAATCAAAGAAAAACTTTGACAATGACGATGATAATGAAGATTTTAGACCAAAAAAATCTAATAAAAATCGTAAGAAAAAAAATAAAAAGTCAAAATCAAATAAGGTAAATAATCAACCAGCAAAATCTAACGAAGACAATGGAAAAATAGAAATACCAGAAATAATTACTGTTAGTGCTTTTGCAGAAAAAATCGGTGAAAATTCAAATGCTGTTATTGGGAAATTGATTCAACTTGGTGTAATGGCTGGTCTTAATGATACAATTGAATTTGAACAAGCAGAATTGATTGCTATGGACTTTGGTAAAGAAATTGTTTTAGAACAAGAGTTCTCTGCTATTGAAGAGCAAGCAATTGATCTTGACTACGAAGATCGTGAAGAAGATTTAATAACACGTGCTCCAGTAGTTTCTGTAATGGGACACGTAGACCATGGTAAAACATCTATACTTGATGCAATTAAAAACACACGTGTAACAAGTGGTGAAGCTGGCGGTATTACTCAACATATAGGTGCATATTCTGTGGATTTAGACGGTAGATCTATAACATTTTTAGATACTCCAGGTCACGAAGCCTTTACAGAAATGAGGATGAGAGGGGCTCAATCAACAGATATTGCAATATTAGTTGTAGCAGCAGATGATGGAGTTATGCCACAAACTGTAGAAGCTATAAACCACGCAAAAGCTGCTGAGATTCCAATAGTAGTTGCAGTAAACAAAGTAGATAAAGAACAATCTGACCCAAATAGAGTAAAACAAGAACTTATGGAATATGGACTTGTTTCTGAAGATTGGGGAGGAGATACAATTACAGTTGATGTATCAGCAAAAACAGGACAAGGTATAGAAGAATTACTAGAAATGGTTCTACTTGTTGCAGAAATGAGAGAATTAAAAGCAAATCCAGATAGAGATGCCGTTGGTCTAATTATAGAAGCACAACTTGATAAAGCTCGTGGACCAGTCGCAACAGTTTTAGTACAAAAAGGTACTCTTCATGAAGGAGATAATGTTCTTACAGGATCAGCTTCAGGTAGAATTCGTGCTATGTTTGACTCAAAAGGAGAGGCTATAAAAGAGGCAGGTCCATCAGTTCCAGTGCAAATCTTAGGATTATCAGATGTTGCAGAAGCAGGAGATAAAATATTTGCAGTAGAAGATGAAAAAACTGCCAGAGCCTATGCAGCTCGTGCCGAAGAACAAAAAAGAGAAGAAAGACTTATGGCCAAAGGTGCTAGCCTTGAAGATCTATCAGGAGAAGCTGCTGAAGGTGAGTTAAAAGAATTAAATGTCATCGTAAAAACAGATGTAAAAGGTACTGTAGATGCAGTTAGCCAATCACTTCTTAAACTATCAAATGAAGAAGTAAAAGTTTCGGTTGTAGCTGGAGCTGTAGGTGGTATTACTGAATCAGATGTACTTTTAGCCCAAGCTTCTAATGCGATTATTATCGGATTTAACGTTCGTCCTACACAAGGAGCAATGGAGCGAGCAAAAGATAATAATATTGAAATAAGAACATATAGCGTAATATATGAAGCAATAGAAGATGTAGAAAAAGCTATAAAAGGTATGCTCGATCCAGAATTTGTAGAAGAAGTTCTAGGACGTGCAGAAGTACGTGATACATTTAAAGTACCATCTGTAGGAACTATTGCAGGTGTTATGGTAACAAATGGTTCTATACCAAGAAGAGCAAAAGTAAGACTACTTCGCGATAACGTAGTAATCTTTGATGGTGATATTTCATCAATGAAAAGATTTAAAGATGATGCCAAAGAACTTGCCAATGGCTATGAAGGTGGTATTGGTTTAAATAGATTCAATGATATTAAAGTAGGAGATGTAATGGAAGCCTACGAAATAGTCGAAAAAGAGAGAGACTGAGATGAAAAAAATAAGAACTGAAAGAATTGGAGCAGAAATTCAAAAAGAATTATCAAAAATAATTAGAGATGATTTAAATGATCCAAGACTATCAGATACTGCAACAGTTTCAGTAATAGAAGTAAGGGTTACAAATGACCTTTCTTTTGCTGATTGCTATATATCAGTATTAGGAGATAATGCAAAAAAAGATGATGTTCTAGATGCTTTAAACCAGGCAAAAGGTTATATAAAAATGCTAATAGGAGATAGGATGAGACTTCGTTCTATGCCAGAATTTAGGTTTAAGCTAGATGAATCTATTGAATATGGTGCTTATATGGAAAAACTCATTAAAGAAACTATAGCAAAAGATGAAAGGGCTCACGAAGATAATGATAATTTCTAGTGAAGACTTAAAAAAAATAAAAGACCTAATAGACCAAGCAGAAACTATAGGAGTAGTATCCCACGTTAATCCCGATGGAGATAACTTGGGATCTTCTCTTGCCTTTGCACGAACATTAAGAAACTATGGAAAAGATACTGAAGTTTTAGGACATGATAGCGTAGATGATTATTTGAAGTTTTTACCTGATTTAGAATATTATAAAAACGACTATAAAGATTCCTACGATTTATTGCTAATCTTGGATGCATCAGAATTAGATCGTATAGGAGATGCTCAAATTGTAGCTAAAAATTCGAAAAAAACTGCAGTAATAGATCATCATTTAGGTGGAAAAATCACTTCTGATTTAAATATTATCCATCCAGAATCTCCAGCAACTTGCCAATTGATATATGAAATAATTGAAAATTTGAATCTTCCACTAGATGAAAAAACAGCAAGTTTATTATTTACTGGTATTGTTACAGATACAGGTAGATTTATGTACTACGATACAAATCGAGAAACCTTTGAAATAGCTGGAAAACTAATTGATGCTGGTGCAAATAAGGATAGTATTTACCAAGCCCTATACCAAAACAAACCTATAAAAACATTGAAATTTGAAACAAATTTAATAGCAAACGCTGAATTTATGGATAATAAAGTTTTTGCAGTATCATCAAAAGAAAAAGTAAGCGAATTTGGTGTTCAAATGGGAGATAGTGAGCATGTAGTAAATATACTTAGAGATTTAGAAGGTATTGAAGTATCTATGCTATTAAAAGAATACGATAATGGAGAATACAAAGTATCAATGAGGTCTAAAGGTATAGATGTTTCTAAAGTTGCTAGAGCTAACGGTGGCGGAGGTCATGCAAATGCAAGCGGGTTCTCAATATTTGATGATAATTTAGAATCAGCAGCTAAAAAAGCTCGTGATATCTTAAAAGAAATATAAATGATAAGTGGAATTATAAATATAGATAAAGAAATGGGCATATCTTCTAATAAATGTGTGAGCCTAGTAAAAAAAGCTTTAGATACAAAAAAAGTAGGTCACACTGGAACTCTTGATCTTGAAGCAGAAGGAGTTTTACCAATTGTAATTGGTAAAGCTACTAGGGTTTCAGATTTTTTGATGGATGAAGAAAAAGAATACATCACAAAGGTAATTTTTGGAAAAAGAACTGATACCTTAGATTATTCTGGAGAAATTGTAGACACATCAGATAAAACTTTTAGTAAGGAAGAATTAGAAAAAGCTATAAAAGATTTTACGGGAAATATTATTCAGATCCCCCCAATGTACTCAGCACTTAAAGTAAATGGGCAAAAGCTATATGATTTGGCGAGAAAAGGCATAGAAGTCGAAAGAAAAAAAAGAAAAGTTACGATTTTTTCTTTTGAGATAATAGATTTTGATTTTCCGTTTGCTAGCTTTAAAATTGTATGCTCAAAAGGAACATATATTCGAAGCTTAATTGATGATTTGGGTGAATTCTTAGGGACTTTTGCTTATGTAGATAGATTAACTAGATCAAAAGTAGGAGACTTTTACATTCAAGATGCAATCAAGTCTCAAGATTTACTGGAATTAAGCAAAGAAAATATTTTATCAAAAATAAAGCCTGTTGACTTTGCTCTAAAATCTTATCCAGAAATAATTCTTGATAAATCTTATTTAAAACAAGCTACAAATGGTATGACTATGCAAGTTAATGAAATGAAAGTTGATAGCTTGTATAGGATTTATGTAGAAAATGTTTTTATTGGACTTGGTAAAGCTCACAAGAGTAAAGACAAATATTTTCTAAAAATGGAGAAAGTATTTTATGAGAAATAATATAAAAATTTATGACCTAGATATGGGTATGACGGATTTTGAGCCTAAAGCTATAGCATTGGGTAACTTTGATGGAGTACATATTGGTCATCAAAAATTAATTGGAAAAAATATTGAAATTGCAAATCGACTAAATTTAGTTCCATCAGTCCTACTATTTAAAGAAAATAGCAAAAAAACTTTAATTGATGAAAAAAATTACTTGACAAGTTTAGATGATAAAATTGAAATTTTAGCAAAAATGGGCATGGATACATTTTGTATTTTGGAATTTAATGAAGAATTTAGATCTTTAAGTCCTAAAGAATTTATAAGTAAAATTCTATATCAAAAGTTAAATAGTAAATATATAGTAGTTGGTGAAGATTATCATTTTGGAAAAAATGCTCAAGGAAATGTAGACACTCTTAAACAAAACCAGGATGAATTTGGCTTTGAAACAAAAATTGTAGATTTTGAGCTAGATAATGGTAAAAAAATATCATCTACTGATATAAAACAATTAATAAAAGAAGGAAATATCAAGCTTGCAAATAAATATTTAGCAAGACCTTATAAGATAATTGGTCATGTTATTGATGGACACAAAAGAGGTCGCACTTTAAATTTTCCAACTGCAAATTTAAAAACGAACTTTTCCTATACTCTTCCTAAAGATGGAGTTTACTTAACTCGTGTAAATGTAAAAGGTAAAAATTATTTTGCCCTAAGTAATGTAGGGTCAAATCCAACCTTTGGAAATGATAATAGAAAAGTAGAAACATATATCCTTGATTTTGACCAAGACATATATGGAGAAAATATTTCTATTGAATTTTTGGAATTTTTTAGAGATGATATGAAATTTAATTCAGCAGATGAACTTATAGATCAAATGGAAACGGATAAACAATTAGCTATAGATGCAATAAATGACAAGTATTTGTAACTTTACAAATGCTTTTTTTATTGGTATAATAAATTAGGTACCTTGGCTTTGTAAACGAAACCTCGACTTTTACTAGGTCAAAGGCATATATAAATATTTAGGAGGAAAATTATGTTAACACAAGAAAAAAAGACAGAACTAATCAAAGAATATCAATTAGGAGAAGGAGATACAGGTTCTCCAGAAGTACAAATAGCTATTTTAAGCTATAAAATTAAAGAATTAACAGAACATTTAAAAGCTAATCCAAAAGATCACTCTTCAAGAAGAGGACTTTTCAAAATGATTAGACGTAGAAAAGGTTTATTAAACTACTTAAAAGCCAACGATATCGAAAGATATAGAGCTATTATTGAAAAAGTAGGCATCAGAGGTTAGAGAACGGCGGGGTATTATCCCGCCTTATTTATTAGGAGAAAAGATGGAGAAAAATTATATTTACACATCAAATCATGGCTATGAGCTTGATGTAACGATAGGAAAATTTGCAGAACAGGCTAATGGCGAATGTTACATAAAAAGTGGGGACACTTCTCTTTTAGTAACTGCAGTAGCTAGTGAAAAACCAAGAGAGGGCATAGACTTTTTTCCGCTAATTTGTGATTTTCAGGAAAAATTATACGCAGTAGGAAAAATCCCAGGAGGTTTTTTAAAAAGAGAAGGTAAAGCATCCGATGAAGCAACCCTTATTTCTCGCCAAATGGATAGACCTTTGCGCCCACTTTTCCCAGAAAATTATTACAATGATGTGCAAGTTATTGCTACAGTACTATCTATGGATGAAGATCATTTACCAGATTGCCTATCCACAATAGGAGCAAGCATTGCCCTAGGTACATCTGATATACCTTTCGATGGACCAGTTGCAGCAGTTTCTATTGGATATGTGGATGGTGACTTTGTTGTTTTTCCAAATGAAGAACAAAGAAAAAAATCTGAACTTGATTTAACAGTTGCAGGTAGTAAAGATGCTATAAATATGGTTGAAGCAGGTGCAAATGAGCTAAATGAAGCACAAATGCTAGAAGCTATGCTACTTGCTCATGAGGAAATTGGACATATTTCTGACTTTATCCAAGATATTATTAATGAGGTAGGCAAAGAAAAAAATCTAGTAGAAGTAGTGGTAGCATCTGAATTAGAAGAAAAAATCACTTCTGATTTTGCCGAAGATATTAAATCATCAATTAGAACTACAGATAAAATGGAACGTGGTGAAGCTATATTTAACATAGAAGAAGCTGCTAAAGAAAAATATTTAGAAGACTATCCTGAAAGTGAAGACGAAATTCATAGAGTGATTGATGATATCATGAAAAAAGAAGTTCGTCGTATGATTTCTATTGATAAAATTAGACCAGACGGTCGTGATTTAAAAGAAATCAGACCACTTTCAGCTGAAGCCGGACTTTTACCAAGAGTACATGGATCAGGTTTATTTAAACGTGGTCAAACACAAGTTTTATCAGTAACTACTCTAGGTTCACCAGCTGATGTTCAAATAATCGATGGACTTAATCGTGAAGAAATTCAAAAAAGATATATGCACCAATATAATTTCCCACCATTTAGTGTAGGGGATGTAAAACCACTACGTGCGCCAGGTCGTCGTGAAATTGGCCACGGTCATTTAGCAGAAAGAGCTTTAGTACCAGTACTGCCAGATGCAAGCGACTTCCCATATACAATTAGAGTTGTATCAGAAGTTTTAAGTTCAAATGGATCTAGTTCACAAGCATCAATTTGTGGATCTACACTTTCACTAATGGATGCAGGTGTGCCAATTAAAAAACCAGTTGCAGGTATAGCAATGGGACTTATCAAAGAAGAAGATTCAATTTCTATTCTTACAGATATCCAAGGTCTAGAAGATCACTTAGGAGATATGGACTTTAAAGTTGCCGGAACTCGTGATGGCATAACAGCTTTACAAATGGATATGAAGATTTCCGGGATAACTCGTGAAGTTTTAGAAGAATCACTTGCTAATGCAAAAGAAGCTAGAATGCAAATTTTAGATCTTATAGAAGCAACTATTGAAAAACCAAGAGAAGATATATCCGATTACGCACCAAGATTATTTACAATTGATATAGATCCAGAAAAAGTTCGTGATGTAATAGGTTCAGGTGGAAAAACAATTAATAAAATAATTGATGAAACAGGCGTAACTATAGAAACAGAAGATGATGGACATATTACAGTTGCATCAACTGATGGAGCAAGTGGTAAAAAAGCAATCGAAATGATCCATTCAATTGTAACTGATCCTCAAGTTGGAGATGTTTATACAGGAAAAGTTACTAAAATTATGAATTTCGGTGCCTTTGTAGAAATTGCCATAGGAAAAGAAGGGTTACTACACATTTCACAAATAGATCATACAAGAACTGATAAGGTAGAAGATGTACTTTCTGTTGGTGATGAAGTAAAAGTAAAAGTTACAGAAATAGATAGGCAAGGAAGAATTAATCTTTCAAGAAAAGCTCTTTTAGAAAAACCAGAAAGAGAAGACAAAGAAGATTACAAAAATAATTCAAAAGCAGAAGCTTGGCCTGCTGATGAAGATCCAAGAAATAAGTAATAGAAATTTAATAAATAAGCTGCCATGATATGGCAGTTTATTTTTTAGCCTTGATATAATATAATTTATAATGAGGTAGATTATGACAAATAGTAAAAATGACAATAGAATAAGAAAAAAATCTACAAGTAAAGCTCCCAGAAATAAAGCTAAAAAAAAGAGGGAATGGACTTTTAATTTCAATATATTTTCTCTTGTGATGATGGGTCTATCCTTATTTTTATTTATATTTATATTTTCTTCAAATACAGGCAAACTTGGAAATGCAGTAACTAATGGATTTACTAATATCTTTGGTAAGTTAGCACTATTTTTCCCACTTATAGTATTTGTAAGTTTTCTTTTTGCTTATAGAGATAAATATAAAGATAATATTAAAAACTTTTTGCTTTTATATTTACTTTTTATAACTACTCTTGCATTTATGTCCAAAGCATATGTTAGAAATGATTTAAATTGGACAATAGACCATAATATTTTAAATGCAAAGAATTCTGGCGGTATGATGGGCGGATTTTTTGCCTACTACATAGTAAACTTTTTAGGAACTTTAGGCTTAGATCTATTATTTGGCATAGCTATATTCTTGTTTGTAATTGGGATAAGCCCTCTAACTTATGGAGAATTTTTTATAAAGGTTAGTGATATGCTAGTATTTATAGGAAGTAAAATTTCAAGTTTATTTACTAGCCTTAAAGAAAAAGGAAATACCAATTTAGATAATAAGCAAAACTCCAAAGTAGAGAAAGTAGAAATTCCTAATGATAACAAAGATTTAGGACCAACTTTAGAAGAAGACCTGCCTAAATCTAATTCAGAGCCAAAAAATCTTGTCCACGAAGAAAAAACTGAAAAACCTAAAAGAAAACCAATTCAAACATATGATTTTTCCAAAGATGGAGATATAGAAGTAAGAAGTTATAAGTCAAAACAAATTGAAATGAAAGATATTGATGAGTCTTTCAAAAAAGATTTTGATAATTACAATTATCCACCAATAGACCTATTAGAAGATAGGTCAGATGCTGGATCAATTGATGAAGGCGAAATTAAAGAAAAAGCAGTAGCTATAGAAGAAACTCTAGAAAGTTTTGGTATAGAAGCAAAAGTTGTACAAATCGATGTAGGACCAACAGTAACTTGCTATGAATTAAAACCACAAAGAGGGGTAAAGGTAAGTAAGATATTAAATCTTGCAGATGATTTGGCTTTATCACTTGCAACAAGTGGGATTAGAATATTAGCACCTATTCCTGGTAAAAGCCATGTAGGGATAGAAGTACCAAATGATAGCAAGGAAATAGTTGGATTTAAGGAGATAATATCTACTAGCAAGTTTGCAAATGCTAAGTCAAAAATCCCCTTTGCTATGGGCAAATCTATAGCAGGAGATCCTGTTGTATCTGGCATTGAAAAAATGCCCCATTTATTAGTCTCAGGTGCTACTGGTTCTGGTAAATCTGTTTGTATAAACACAATAATAATGAGTATCTTATACAAACATTCACCAGATGAAGTAAAACTTTTAATGATTGACCCGAAAGTAGTAGAACTTTCTGTCTATAATGGGATTCCGCATTTAATTATGCCTGTTATAACTGATCCTAAAAAAGCTAGTTCCTCATTATTTTGGGCTATTTCTGAAATGGAAAAAAGATATAAGGCCTTTCAAAAATACCATGTTCGTGATATAGAAGGTTATAAAAAAGCAGCAAAATCTGATGAATCTATGGAAAATTTACCATATATAGTAGTAATTATAGATGAGCTTGCAGACCTTATGATGACTGCAGCTAGTGAAGTGGAAGATTATATTATGCGACTAGCTCAAAAATCCAGAGCTTGTGGTATACATTTAGTAATAGCAACTCAAAGACCAACAGTTGATGTTATTACAGGTACAATAAAAGCAAACATTCCATCAAGGATTTCATTTGCAGTTACAAGTCAAACTGATTCTAGAACAATACTTGATGTATCAGGAGCAGAAAAACTTTTAGGAAAAGGAGACATGCTTTATGCATCTAGCGATTCAATGAAGCCACTTAGAATCCAAGGAGCCTTTGTATCTGATAGTGAAGTTTTAAATGTAGTCGACTATATCAAAAAGGAGACCCAGGCAAATTATAACAAAGAGGCTATAGAAACAGTAGAAGAAAATTCTCAAGTAAAAGAAGTAGATGATGAAGATGAATTAATAGATGAAGCAACACGCATAATAATCGAAGAAAATACAGCATCTGTTTCACTTTTACAAAGAAAATTAAGAGTAGGTTATGCTAGAGCTGGTAGAATAATTGATCAGCTTGAAGCAAAAGGTGTAGTAGGACCTTATGAAGGTAGTAAGCCAAGAAAAGTTTTAGTAGATAGAACTTATATTGAAGGAGAATAAAATGAATATAGCTAATAAAGTTACATTATCAAGACTGATTTTAATTCCAGTATTTGTTTGGTCATATTATTTTTATAGAAGGAGTTATGATGTTGCTGCTATTATTTTTATAATAGCATCCCTTACAGATGCCTTAGACGGGCATCTTGCTCGTAGCCGCAATCTAGTAACAACTTTTGGTAAGTTTGTAGACCCTTTAGTAGATAAATTACTTACAATGGCTGCATTTTTAGTTTTGGTAGAAGATTTAATAATACCAGGCTGGGCAGTAATTATTATAATTGCAAGAGAACTTACTATCACAGGATTTAGAACTCTAGCTGCAGACCAAGGAGTTACTATTGCTGCAAGTAAATGGGGAAAGGCAAAAACTTTTAGTCAAATGACAGCTCTTGTGTGTTTACTTTCTGCTCACGATGCATTAAATATTGTAGGGATTTATATATTTTATATAGCAGTTATTTTAACATTGATATCAGGTATAGATTATATAGTAAAGAATAAAGAAATACTAGATTTAGAAAATATTTAGGAGATAATTATGGATAATGATAAACAAAAAGCTTTAGATCAAGCCTTTAAAAATATAGAAAAAAAATATGGTAAAGGTTCAATCATGAAAATGGGGGAAGCCCCAAAAGTATCTGTATCAGCTATACCAACAGGTGCTATTAACCTTGATATTGCTTTAGGTATTGGTGGTATTCCAAGAGGAAGAGTAATAGAAATATTTGGACCTGAATCATCTGGTAAAACAACTCTTGCGCTTCATATGATTGCAGAAGACCAAAAAGAAGGAAATATGTGTGCATTTATAGATGCAGAACATGCTATGGATGCAGAGTATGCTAGAAATTTGGGTGTTGACATAGATAATTTAATTCTTTCACAACCTGATACAGGAGAACAAGGATTAGATATTGCAGAATCTCTAGTACGTTCTGGTGCAGTAGATTTAATAATTATTGACTCAGTAGCTGCCCTAGTTCCAAGAGCAGAAATTGAAGGAGAAATGGGAGATAGCCACGTAGGTTTACAAGCAAGACTTATGAGCCAAGCTTTAAGAAGACTTACAGGTGTAATTGCAAAATCAAACACAACAGTAGTATTTATTAACCAATTAAGAGAAAAGGTTGGTGTAATGTTTGGTTCTCCAGAAACAACAACTGGTGGACGTGCCCTTAAATTTTATTCTTCAGTAAGACTTGATATTCGTAGAATAAAGACCATTACTGAAGGAGATAATTCTATCGGTTCACGTACAAGAGTAAAGGTTGTAAAAAATAAAGTTGCACCTCCATTTAAGGTGGTAGAATTTGATATTATGTATGGAACAGGCATTTCTAAATCAGGAGTTATATTAGATACTGCGGTAGAAATGGATATAGTTGATAAAGCAGGCTCTTGGTTCTCCTATGATGGTGAAAAACTTGGACAAGGTCGTGAAAATGTAAAAACATATCTAGAAGAAAATCGAGACATAATGAATGAAATAGAAGGAAAAATTAGATCTACTCTTAGAAGCGAAGAGGAAGATGGCGATCTTTTTGAAGATGAAAAAGATGGTCAACAAAGTTTAGATACTGAATAAAAAAGGGGCTGTTGCAAAAGTCCTAATATAGAAAAAAGACGAGGAAACTGAAATCCTCGTCTTTTTCTGATACAATGTATTTATGAAAACCGTTAAAAATACATCATCATTAACTAATTTTACGCTAGTTAATGATACTATTCAATTAAAAATGAATTTTGACACTGAAATATATGTCAAAGATGATGTTAAGTTAAGGCTTGTAAAAAATATAATCGAAAGGATGGATTTATCTGAAATAAAAAAAGTCTACTCATCATTAGGAAGAAAACCTACAGTAAACCCAGTAACAATGCTACAAATAATAATATTTTGCTACTCAGAAGGAATATTCTCATCAAGAAATATAGAAAAATCATGCAAATATGATTTGAGGATAAAATACCTTTTAGATGGAGAAAATCCACCAGATCATAGTACAATAAACAGATTTAGACAAAAAATCGTAGAACTAGCACCAAACTTGTTAAACCAAATGATTCAAATACTAATAGAAGAAAATCAAATAGACTTATCAAGCATCTACATAGATGGAACAAAAATAGAAGCCTACGCCAATAGATATAGTTTCGTGTGGCGAGGAAGCATTGAAAAATGGCAAAAGAAACTAAGAGTAAAAATAATAAAGCACTTTAATTTAAATAGAGAACTAACACCATCACAGGTATTAGCAGTAGTAAGAATAGCATTCAATCAGATAAGTACAGAATGTACAGAAAATAAAATAAACTTTGTACATGGACAAGGAAAAAGAAAACACCAACTCCAACGAGACTATGAAAAGCTCAAAGATTGGAAGAACAAACTAGAAAGCTATCAAAAACATATAGAAATAATGGGAGAGCACAGAAACTCCTACTCAAAAACAGACCATGATGCAACCTTCATGAGAATGAAAGAAGATCATATGAAAAATGGTCAATTAAAACCAGCCTACAACATCCAACTAGCAAGTTCCTCAGGCTTCATCATAGGAGAAAATGTATCCCACCATCCATCCGATATGTACACCTTAAAACCATTTCTAAATAAATTACTCAAAAACCACCCCGACAAACTAAACAAGATAGTAGCAGATTCAGGATATGAAAGCGAAGAAAATTATGTTTTTCTTGCAGAAAACAAGCTCTTATCATACATAAAACCATCCAACTACGAACAATTAAAAACTAGAAAGTATAAAAAAGAAGAATTCAGAAATAGTCTAAGATATGATAAAACATCAGACAAATACATATCAAAAGAAGGCAAAGAATTCATAAGGTGCACTGATAGATACAGAAAAAGAAAAAGCGGATACACAACAACCAGCAAAGTATACAGATGCTTTAACTGGAACAAAGATGGTCAGAAGACCAAAGGAATCTACATAGCAGAAATCTTTCAAAAATATAGGAAAGAATCCTTAGAAAATATAAGCTCAGACCAAGGAATAGAAGAAAGAATAAATAGATCAATCCAAGCCGAAGGAGCATTTTCCAAAATAAAATCAGGACTAAAATACAACAGATTCCACCATAGAGGAAAATCAAATATAATAAGTGAAATATGCCTCTTATCAATGGCACTAAACCTAAATAAACTGGCATCCAAAATAGAAAACAAGAATTTAGAACTCATAAAATACAAAGCTGCTTAAGAAAAAAAATATTAAAAATCTTAGCTGTATTAATTGAGCCTATTTTTATGAAAAATGTGGATAAATTCATTTTCATATTAAAGAAAGATACAGAATTTAATGGCTTGATACCAATATACACGAAAAAAGGTAATGAGCAGAATAGATTTACCTATTCTGCAACACCACCTTTTTTTAATTATAAAAATGATAATTGATTGCTATTTCTGCTAGATAATTTTGAAATAGAAATACCAATTAGTCTTATATATTCATCATTATAAGCTTCATTTAAAAGTTCACTAGCAGCTAAGTAAATATCTTCTTTTTTGTAAATGGGTTCTTGGAGAGTTATAGCTCTAGTTATTATTTTAAAATCACTATTTTTTAATTTGATATTAACAGTTTTACCTTGTAGATCTTTGATTACTAAGTCTTCTTGTATTTTTTTCGAAATTTCTTTTAAATAATTATTTAAAATATTTATATCATTAGTATTATTTTTAAAAGTTCTTTCTCTACCTAGAGATTTTCTAATTCTGCTAGGATTTATTTCTCTATCATCCTCACCTCTGATTACCCAATAAATATATGAGCCATGTTTGCCGAATAGATCAATTAAAAAATCTTCATTCAGTCTTAATAAATCTGATATAGTATATATTCCAATATTTTTTAACTTTTCTACGCCGTGCTTGCCCAGACCGTGAATTTTTTTAATATCTAAATCTAATAAAAGATCAGGTACATCTGATTTTTTTATTTCTTTAATACCGTGTGGTTTATTCCAATCACTGGCTAACTTTGCCAGAAACTTATTATAAGAAATACCTATAGATACATTTATTTGTGTATTTATATAAACCTCATCTTGGATATTTTTTGCAAGAGATAAGGGATCTTTGTTATTAATTTCTAAATAAGCTTCATCTATAGAAACTTGTTCAAAATTGTTAGAGTATTTTTTTATTATTTTAAAAACTTCTATAGATTTTTTTCTATAATAAGGATGGTCAACTGGAACTAATACCAAGTTTGGACATAATTCTTTTGCCATAAAAACGGGCATAGCAGAATGTAAACCATATTCTCTAGCTTTATAATTTGCGGTTGTAATAATTGATTTATTAGATAGACCACCTACAGCTAAAGGATAAGTTTTTAGTTTTGGATTTCTGATTTCTTCGCAAGAAGCATAAAAAGCATCACAATCAATATGCAAAATATTATTCATCTTATCACCTATGTCACTATACTTTAAATTAGTGGGTATATATATGAAAAGCGTGAAAGGATGATTTTATATGGATGATTTAAATGAAGATTATTTAGAAAGATTAAAAAACGGTAAAACCATTACTATTCCACTTCACGAGGAAAGAGTAAGGATTAGAAAAGAAAAAAAAGTTGTAGAAGAAATTGTCATTAAACGTGAAAAATATATAGAAATGCAAACTATTAGAGTGCCAATTAGAAAAGAAATAATGACAGTTGATGATAGTAAATTAAATTATGATGATATTGAACAATAAATATAAATTATTGTAAAACTTTGAAATATTTTAATATTTATGTTTAATAAAAATATCTAGGGGGTATATAGCTACTAGAACAAATTAGACAGTAAGTCTAGAAATAAAAAGGAGATTATAATGGCAAATTTTGAAACATTTAGAACAGAAGATGAACTTTTAGCAAGAATTGATCAACTTAGATCTCAAGGATTTAGCGATAGCGAATTAGAAGTTATTTCAGCTAATGAATTTGATAATGATAATTTAAGATATTACGGAATTTCCGATAGAGCAAATAGAGACACATTAGATCCAGACTATAACGGGATTTATGCTTATTATACAGGCGAAGATTTAGATCCAGCTTACTTTGGAGACTTTGGATTTGATAGAACTGTTTCTGACGATGCTTTAGCAGCAGTTGAAAATGGAAACTATGTATTAGCTATCGAAAGAGATGGATTCTTAGATGATCCAGAATACGTAGATACAGCTTACGATCAAAGAAAAGATTATATTGATGATGATATTCTTCAAAGAGATGACTTATCTAAATTAGATAAAATCAAACTTCACGAAGAAAGACTAAGAGTAAATAAAGAAAAAGTTCAAACTGGTGAAATCGGACTTAAAAAAGACGTTGTAACAGAAACTCAAGAAATTGATGTACCAGTTGAAAAAGAAAGAGTAACTGTAGAAAGACATGCAGTAGAAGGCGATGCAGTTGATGGATATAACTTTGATGAAACTGCTGATGAAATCAGAATTCCAATTCACGAAGAAAAAGTATCAGTAGACAAAGAAGCATATGTAACAGAAGAAGTAGATGTAAATACTGAAACAGTTACAGAAAACCAAAAAGTATCTGATACTGTAAGAAAAGAAAAATTAGATGTAGTTGAATCTGGTGACGTAAAAGAAGTAGATTCAGACGAAGATCACCTATAATAAGATAAAATCATCAAGCCCAGGTTTAGCCTGGGCTTTTGTTTTTTTAGCTAGCTATAATGCTACTCTTATAGTAAAATTAAGCTATGAGAATAGATAAGTTTTTAAAAAATTCAAGAATAATAAAACGTAGACAAGTAGCAAAAGAAGCCTGTGAAAATGGTAGGGTTTTGATAAATGGAAATACAGCAAAGCCAGGTTCTCTAGTAAATGTGGGAGATATAATTGAAGTGACTTTTGGTAAAAGTAATTTGAAAGTAAAAGTTACAAATCTTATAGATGGAGCTAAAAAGTCGACTGCAGAAGAAATGTATGAGGCTATAGATGGTTAGAGGAAATTCTTATAAAAAGAGAAGAAAAGCAAAAAATAGAAGATTTCTGTTAAGTATATTTCTTATACTACTCATATCATCTATTTCCTATATATTATTAAATAGGATTATGAATGCTGAAATAAATAACTTAAATACAGAAATCAAATCTACACAAAAAAAACTAGATGATGTAAATAAAGAAATAACCAGCTTAGAAAATGATTATGAGATAAGAAATACTGACCAGTTCAAGGAAAAAGTAGCTCAAGAGAGACTTGGAATGGTTAAAAACTCTGATAAAAAAGAAAATGATCAAAAAAAGGCAGAAGCAAATAAAGAATCAGAACAAGAATCAGTAGATAAAGAAATAAGTAATGACGATAATTGATAGATTTTTATTCAATATAAAAACATATAATCTTTTAGAAAAAAATGATACTATAATTATTGGTGCCAGTGGTGGACCAGATAGTCAGTTTTTAGTTTATCTTTTTAATCAAATAAAAGAAGAATACAATCTAAAAATTATACTAGCCCATCTAAATCACTTACATAGAAAAGAAGCATCAAATGATGAAAATCTGTTGATATCTACTGGAGAAAAATTAGGTCTGGAAGTAAAAGTAAAAAGAGCAAGTATGGACGAATTTGCCAAAAATAATAAAATATCTGCAGAAGATGCTGGTCGTAGGCTAAGGTATGATTTTTTTTATAATCTTGCAGACAAATATGATGATGCAAAAATTGCAGTTGCTCATAATATGAATGATCAAGCCGAAACCATGCTTTTTCGAATGATTCGTGGTACTGGACTTGATGGGCTATCTGCTATGGATTACAAAAATGGAAAAATAATTAGGCCTATTTTGTCTTTTGAAAAGTCAGAAATTTTAAAATATTTAGATGAAAATAATATTGAATATGCAATAGATGCTACAAATCTAGAAAATGATTATAGCAGAAATTATATAAGGAATGAAATTTTTCCAAGGCTTTCTGAAATAAATTATAATGCTATTTCAAATTTTTTTAATCTATCGAATAATATAAAGAATGATTTAGAAATTATTGATGAAATTATAGAAGAAATTTATGGGGACATTACTATTAGTGAAGGTGCTTATAGAATTAAATTTGATAGAAAAAAGTTTGAGCTTATTTCAGATGCTAAAAAATCTAGAGTCTTAAGAATAGCCATTAATAAATTAAAGGGAAATATAAAAGATTTCTCTAGGATCAATATTAATAAATTTTTAAGCTTAGAAAAACTTGAAACTGGCAAAAAAATTATTAAAGATGATATTATTTTTACTAAAAATTATAAAAGCTATGATTTGGAACTCATAGTTGGTAAAAAAGATAGTCCTAGCATATGTAAGATCAATTTGAATGAAGAAATTATTTTTAATGGCAAAAATATAAAAACATCAAAAGTCTCAGAAAAGACAAATAAGTCGAAAAATGTTGGATATTTTGATATGGATAAGCTATTATTTCCCTTATTTATAAGAACAAGAAAAAATGGGGATAGATTTTATCCTTTGGGAATGAAACATAGCAAAAAAGTAAAAGATTTCTTTATAGATGAAAAAGTAGATAAAAATACAAGGGATGAAGTCCCCTTGATTTTGTCAGATAATAAAATAATTTGGGTGGCAGGATATAGAATATCAGAAGAATTTAAAGTGGATAAAGGTACAAAAAATATTTTGAAAATTGAGGTAGCAAATGATTAGTGATACAAATGAAATTATAGAAAAAGTTTTGATTGATGAAGAAAGTTTAAATCTTAGAATAAAAAAACTTGCTTCATATATAAATGAACATTATAAAGATGAAGATACCCTTATAATGGTAGCTATTTTAAAGGGATCTGTAATGTTTATGGCAGAGCTTGCAAAATATATAAAAGTTGATACTAATCTAGAATTTATGGCTGTTTCTTCTTATGAAAGTGGGACTGAAAGTAGTGGAAATGTCAAAATTTTAAAAGATTTGGATACTGATATAACAGATAAAAATGTATTAATAGTTGAAGATATAATAGATACTGGACATACATTATTGAAACTTAAAAATAATTTACAAAAAAGAGATCCAAAAGATATAAAAATCATAACATTACTTGATAAGCCTGAAAGAAGAGAAGTAGAAATCAAACCTGATTGGTATGGTTTTAAAATACCAAATGAGTTTGTTGTAGGATTTGGCCTTGACTATGACCAAAGATTGAGAAACTTGCCATATATCGGTGTATTAAAAAGAGAAGTTTACGAAAAATAGGTCGCTTTGGCCTATTTTTTAAATAAGGAGTTATTATGGAAGGTAAAAATTTAGATAATTTTGTTTTGATAATGTATATAGCTATTATAGTGTTTTTTGCATATAGGCTTATCAAAGCACAAAAAAATAAAAAGCTATTAGCAGGAGAAGTAAATCAGTTTGATAGACCATCAACTACATTTGAATGGGTGTTACTAGCATTTTTGCTAGCAACAGGAATATTTAACCTAGTAGCTGGTATAAAAAATAACAATAAAAATGCTATTATGATGTCAATAGTTATGGTTATCTTATCATTTGTATTTGCCTTATCGCAACAAAATAAATTATATGTTGCAGAAAATGGAATTCTTATAAACTCCAATTTTTATACTTACAAAGAATTAAAAAAATGGGGTTTTGATAAAGAAAAAAATGATTTTGTTATGCAAGTAAAAAAAGATAGACAAAACTCAAATGAGGCAACTAAAGTAAAAGATGATGATATTATAAAAGTAAATAATCTAATAAGAAAATATAAACTTGGAAAATAGTTGAATAAAGCAAAAAAAAATCGTATTATATAAGAGTTAAATTTGATTTACAATAACCTTAAAGGGAGATACGATGCTGCTAGTAGTAGATGTAGGAAATACCAACACAGTGCTTGGTGTTTTCAACAAAGATAAATTAGAATTCAGATATAGAGTGGCTACAAATTTAAAACGCACCAGCGATGAATTAGTAGCTACCCTTTTTAATATGTTTACAATTCATGAAATTAAAAAAGAATGGATTGATGATACAATTATTTCATCAGTTGTACCTGATATAATGTATGCTTGGCAATCTTGTAATCGAAAACTATTTGATAAAGATCCTATAATTATCGATTATAAAACAGATACTGGCATAATAAATGATTATGAATCACCAAAAGATGTTGGAGCTGATAGGATTGTAAATGCAGTTGCTACATTTTATAAGTATGGTGGTCCTGCGATAATTATAGATATGGGTACTGCCATTACATTTGATGTAATTACAGAAAATGGTAAATACTTAGGTGGGTCTATAGCACCAGGTATACGCATTGCCCAAGATGGACTTTTTGGAATGACAGCTCAATTGCCAAAAATAGAGCTTAGAAATCCAACAACGGCAATTGCAAGAACAACTCCTGAGAGCATGAATGCTGGTATAGTATATGGATATATTGCATTAATTGATGGACTAATTAGTCAGATTGAAGATGAACTTATAAACAATCATGATATTAAAAGTGATATAAAAGTAGTTGCAACTGGCGGATATTCTGAATTAATTTCAAATGAGTCAAAATATATTAAATGCATTGAACCGGATTTGATGTTAGACGGATTAAAAATTATTTATGACAGAATTAAAAAATAAAGAAATTATGCTGGCTCCACTAGCAGGAGTGACAGATGCAGCTTTTAGAATAATTTGCGAAAAATATGGAGCTGATAAAACATTTTCTGAAATGGCAAGTGTAAATGCCTTGGTATATGATAATAAACAGACCGATGATATTATATATATATCACCGAAAGAAAAGCATGCAAATATACAGATTTTTGGTAGAGATCCAGAAAAAATTGAAAGAGCAATAAAAGAAAAAATCAATCCAGTCAAAAACATTACTGATCTAAGTTTTAATATGGGATGTCCTGCTCCAAAGATATACAAAAATGGAGAAGGATCAGCACTTATGAAAGAAGTAGACTTAGTTGATAAGATTACCAAAACTCTAGTGAAATCTACTGATAAAAAGATAAATGTAAAATTTCGCTTAGGTGTTGATGAGCAAAATAAGAATTTTGTTGAAATAGGAAAGATTTGCGAGGATAATGGTGTAGATTATGTAATCCTACATGGAAGAACTCGCGATCAACACTATAGCGGAAATGCAAATTGGAATGATATCAGAAAATTAAAAGAAGCTCTAACTATACCTGTAATTGCAAATGGAGATGTTTTTTCAGTTAAAGATTTTGTAAATATCATAAATACAACAAATGCAGATGGTGTCATGTTAGCTAGAGGAGCTATGGGCAATCCGTTTTTATTTAAATATATTAAAGATTATTTAGAAACTGGCTCCTATACAAAGGTAACTCCTAGTGAAATAGTTGATCAAATTAAAGAGCAATATGCACTATCTTTAGAATTTAAAGATGAAAAATTAGTTGTAAATCAAATGAGAAAGCATGTAGGCTGGTATATTAAAGGCTTACCGGACTCAAGTAAAGTTCGAGATCAAGTTAATAAATTAAAAACCAAAGAAGAAATATTTGATTTATTAGATGAATATAAAAATGTTTTAGAGGGATGAAATGGCAGAAAATAAAGAAGTAATACTTTCAAAAGAGTATTTAGAAAAGTTAGAAGATGAACTAGAATACTTAAAAACTATAAGAAGACCAGAGATTGCAGAAAAAATAAAAATTGCAAGAAGCTTTGGTGACTTATCAGAAAATGCAGACTACGATGAAGCTAAAAATGAACAAGGTGAAATCGAAAGTCGTATAGCAAAAGTCGAAGATATGATAAGAAATGCAAAAACTATTGAAGTAGACGAAAATTCTGATGAAGTAGGGGTAGGTAATACAGTAACAGTACACGATGAAGAATTTGATGAAACAATGGATTATAAAATAGTTGGTACTGCCGAAAGTGATCCATTAAAAGGTTTTATATCAAATGAATCACCAGTAGGTGCTGCATTATTAGGAAAAAAAGTCAATGATAGAGTAGAAGTTTCTACTCCAAACGGCAAAATGTATTTTACTATTAAAGACATTAAATAAGGAGAAATGATGACTGATAACAATAAAGATTTAAATGAAATGCTTAAGATTAAAAGAGAAAAGCTAGCAGAACTTAAGCAAGAAGGAAGAGATCCACACGAAATTGTAAACTTTAAAGACCGTACACCTGCAGGTAAGATTAAAGATGACTTTGAAGAATATGATGGCAAATCAGCAAGAATAGCAGGACGTATCATAGCTAAACGTGGTCATGGAAATATGAGCTTTATGGATATCCAGGATGAATCTGGAAAAATCCAAATAGTAAATCGTAAAAATGTTATCGGTGATGAATTTAAACAAGTTAAAAAATATGATATTGGAGATATAGTAGGTATTGAAGGTAATGTATTTAAAACAAACCAAGGTGAGATTTCAATTGAAACCCAAACTCCTCAACTACTAACAAAATCTCTACAAATGTTACCAGAAAAATGGCATGGATTAAAAGACCCAGACCTAAGATATAGACAAAGATACTTAGATCTAATAGTAAATCCAGAAGTAAAAGAAGTATTTTACCTAAGAAGCCAAATTATTTCCGAAATTAGAAAATTTCTAGATGGTAGAGGATTTATGGAAGTGGAAACACCTATTTTAAATACAATTGCAGGTGGAGCCACAGCTCGTCCATTTATCACTCACCACAATACATTAGATATTGATATGTATCTAAGAATTGCTAATGAACTTTATCTAAAAAGACTTATTGTAGGTGGTTTTGATAAAGTTTATGAAATGGGCAGAATGTTTAGAAACGAAGGAATGGATGCAACCCACAATCCAGAATATACTGCCATGGAATTATATCAAGCCTATGCAGACTATGAAGATATGATGGAAATAACCGAACATATGATAGAAACAGTTGCTACAAATGTCTTAGGAAAAACAACTATAGAATATGACGGTCAGCAAATCGAATTAAAGGCTCCATGGGCAAGAATTCCTATGATTGATGCTATAAAAAATGAAACTGGCATAGACTTTAATGAAATTACATCTTATGAAGATGCAGTAGCAATTGCAAAAGAAAAAGGTGTGGAAGTAAAAGAAACCCGTGGTGAAATAATCTCAGAATTCTTTGAAGAGTTTGTAGAAGATAAACTAATCCAACCAACATTTATAACAGACTATCCAGTAGAAATATCACCACTTGCTAAAAGAAAAAATGATGACAAGTCATTAACCTATAGATTCGAAGCCTTTATCAATGGTAAGGAAGTAGCAAATGCTTTCTCAGAGCTAAATGATGCAGCAGATCAAAGAGAAAGATTTGAAGCTCAAGTAGCAAAACGTGAAAAAGGCGATGATGAAGCACAAATGATGGATTATGATTTCGTAAATGCCTTAGAAGTTGGACTACCTCCAACAGGTGGACTAGGAATTGGTATTGACAGAGTTATTATGCTTCTTACAGGTCAACATTCTATCCGTGACGTATTGCTATTCCCAACAATGAAGCCAATTGGTAAAAATAGTGAAGAAAATACAGAATCAGCGCCTGTAAAAACAATAGAAGAAACTAATGAAGTAGTTGACTTTACAGGAGTAGAAACAGAAGAGTTTTATGAAGATGTAGATTTTGATACATTTAGCAAATCTGACTTTAGAGTAGTAAAAGTTACAGGTTGCCAAGAAGTTCCAAAGTCAAATAAACTTCTAAAATTCACCTTAGATGATGGTACAGATACACCAAGAACAATTCTTTCAGGTATCAAAAAACACTATAATCCTGAAGAATTAATAGGAAAAAATTTAGTGGCAATAGTAAACTTACCACCAAGATCAATGATGGGAGAAGAATCTCAAGGAATGATCCTATCAGCAGTTCACAATCAAAACGGTGAAGAAAAACTAAATGTACTAATGGTAGGTAATAATATCCCTGCTGGAGCAAAATTATATTAATTTAAAATTTTAGGTGATGTGCATAATAGATTTATCTATTTCTGCAACATCATCTTTTTTTATATAGGTAAATTTTAATATATTCCTTAACTATATATTTTTAATACATAAGTGAAGTTTAAGAGTATTAAAAATATAAGAAGTTAATAAAATAGTTACTTTTATATACTAAAAAAATGAAAAATTTATTTATAAACTAGACAATAAATTAGTTATTATAAATAAAAAGAGAGTTTGTATTATATATACCTAATTGCTTTCAAAATGAATATAAATTATTATTAAAATTACTAGAAAAATATTTGTTAAATATTATTTGGCATAAAATTATCATATGATTTCTTTGTCTCTATCCCAGTGTATATACATATGGTATAATATGCTATAAAAGGAGAAAATTATGGAAGTTTTAGTAGTGGTTGATTTACAAAATGACTTTATAGATGGTGCATTGGGTAATATTGGTAATGAGGAAATAGTTAATCCTATAGAAGATTATATAGAAAAATTTGATGGAGAAGTCATTTTTACAAGAGATACTCATCATGGGGATTATTTAGAAACTTTAGAGGGAAAGAACCTGCCAATAACTCATTGTATTAAAGGAACACAAGGCTGGGAAATTAGGATTGATACCAAGGGATATAAAATATTTGATAAGGAAAGCTTTGGGTCTTATGAGTTAGCAGAATATCTAAAAGAATTAAATGATGAAGAAAAAATAGAAAAAGTAAGTTTTGTAGGTATATGTACTGACATTTGTGTGATTTCAAATGCTATATTAGTAAAAAGTGCTTTAGTAGATACACCTATTGAAGTAATAAGTTCTATGTGCAAAGGAACTAATGAAAGTAATCACAAGATAGCCTTAAATGCTATGAAATCAATGCAAATTAATATTATATAAGGGGTATAATATTAACAGAGGAGAAGTATATGAATGATAACTATCAATCAGATTTTAAAGATACCGACGCAGTTAGAAAATACGCTAGTAGGTATAATATTTATTCGTTATTATTTGCACTAGGAATTTTTATTATTATTGTTTCAATAATCCCTTATCTTTTAATAAATGCAACAAAGTTAGAAGATAGGATACTACCTTCAATAATAATCGCACTTGTAGGTTTAGTTATTGCAATTGTTAGCGATATTGGAAAAAGCAAATTAAAGGAAAAACAAATTAATAAGTACACGGTTGCTGCTGTAGAATTTATAGATTTTGAACATAGGTCTAGAAAGAAAATTTTTAGAAAAGATGTAGTTATTTCTATATTGTTAATTATATTAGTTCCATTTATTTACTATTTAATCCATACACAAGTAAATCTTGTTCCTGCAAGTTCAAAGAAATATTTCAATTCAGTATTGATTTTAATCCTAGCTATTGCAGTATTTATTATTTTATACAGTAAAGGAAAAAAAGAAGCATACAGCAACTTAATTTAAAAAGCACCTATAAATAGGTGTTTTTAATTGCCTAATTTTAAAATTTTGCATACAATAATATAAGTATGATTTAGGAGGATGACTTGAAAAAAATTAAAAATACTTTTGTTTTATTATCAACACTTGTACTTTTAACAGCTTGTAGTACAAATAAAGCTAAAGAAGAAGTAAATGAACCTGTAAGGACTGTAGAGTTAATTGAAAATATAAGAACAAATAATGAAGAAAAATCATTAGCAAAAAAGGAAATAACTTATGATGAGAAAGAAATTACAGAAAAAGACGATGAAAATGATAGTTCTCATCAAATAGATGAAAAAGACCAGTCTGAAGAAAAAATAGAAACAGTATCTCTTATAGCCGGTGGAGATCTAATGGCAAATATTGGTCAGACAGAATATGCCTATAATAAGGGAAATGGTAATTATGATTATTCTGATTCATTTATGTATGTTTCAGATTTTATAAAAGATGCAGATATTGCAATAGCAAATTATGAAACTACAACAAATCCTAATGTGCCATATGCTGGTCATCCTAGATTTAATGCACCAGCAGAATATTTAAAGGAAATAAAAAATGCTGGTTTTGATGTGCTGACAACAGCTAATAATCACTCTTTGGATACTGACATAGACGGATTAACCACAACTATAGACGCTATTGAAGAGGCTGGTTTAGACCATGTTGGTACTCGAGATGAAGATGGTGACACTAGATTTATAATTAAAAAAGTAAATGATATAAATATTGCATTTTTATCTTATACATATGGATGCAATGGCATAGAAGATTTATTTAAAGTTCGTGAAGAAGTTGACCAAGTAAATTATTTACATGAAGAAGAAATAAAAAAGGATATAGAAAATGCAAAAGAAGAAGGAGCTGATTTTATAGTGGTCTATCCACACTGGGGCATAGAATTACATTCTGATGCTGACCCTAGTCAAATAGAATTAGGTCACAAAATGATAGATTGGGGTGCGGACTTAGTAATAGGTAATCACCCACATGTTGTAGAACCTTACGAAGAGTATGAAAGTTCAGATGGGAGAAAAGGATTTATAGCATATGCTTGCGGAAACTTTATCAGCATCCAAAATTTAGAAACTGTAAATGACATTAGAACTGAACAATCAGTTGCCTATAAATTTGAATTAAGCAAAGATTTTTCAGATGGATCAACATCTATAGACAAATTTGAGGCTTATCCACTTTGGGTTGGTATGACTTATAATGATTACGGACGTAGTGTAAGAACTTATATATGCGAAGATTTCTTAGATGGCGGCAAATATTATGATCAAGTTGATGAAAATCGAAGAGAAAGGATTCAAAAAGCATTTGATGCAACCACCGCAACTATAAATAGGGAGGTAAACTATTAATGGGCCAGCGGACAAATTTTGAATTACATATTTTAGATGTCATTCAAAAA
Organism: Anaerococcus octavius; assembly: GCF_900445265.1. Classification (GTDB taxonomy): domain Bacteria; phylum Bacillota; class Clostridia; order Tissierellales; family Peptoniphilaceae; genus Anaerococcus; species Anaerococcus octavius. The sequence goes on along the minus strand of NZ_UFTA01000002.1, from coordinate 973,823 downwards.
ATATCTAATCCTACTTTAGATAAAATAATGGTAAATTTAAGTAGCTTAGGGAATATGTCCATTCTATGGATTGCTTTTATTATTATTTTCTTGTCTACAAAAGAATATAAAAAAGCAGGAAAAGTTATGGTTATAGGCTTTGTTTTAAACCTGATAGTAGTAAATATTTTGCTAAAAAATATTTTTGACAGGCAAAGGCCTTTTGAACTAGTAAATAATTTTAATTTGCTAATTCCACCTTTAAAAGATGGATCATTTCCATCAGGTCACAGTTCATATGCATTTACATTTTTTGCCATAATTTTATTTATGACAAAATCCAAAAGTTTAAAAGTTTTTACAGGAGTTCTAGCTTTTTTAATAACCTTTAGTAGGCTATACCTATACGTACATTTTCCAACAGATGTTATAGGAGGATCTTTAATTGGATTCTTTTTAGGAATGCTTGCTTTAAAAGTATATTTTGATAAAAAATTAAGAAAAAGATTTACGGTTAAATATTTGCAATTATAGTTATATATGTTATAATTAGTAGGTAACTGATAAGCCGGTGTGTTGGAATTGGCAGACGAGACAGACTCAAACTCTGTTGTCCATCTGGGCGTGTGGGTTCGAGTCCCACCACCGGCACCATATAACTATTATGTCGGTTTTCTTTATAGAAATCGTGATTTAAGCACGATAATATCGTATACCTAAAATTTTTTAGGATAAAAGCAGATAAGCTTAATTAAAAGTATAAATTTAAAACTCATAATCACAAAGATTATGAGCTTTTTTTATACAAATCTTTCAAATATCCCCGATTTAAGATATACTATAACTAAGGAGTGACAAATGAGTAAAACACTTATGCTAATTGATGGTTCTAGTTTAATATTTAGGGCGTTTTTTGCCCTGCCGAAGCTTACAAATAATGATGGAGTCATGACCAACGGAGTATATGGTTTTTTAACTATGTACCAGAATGCCTTTGATAAATACAATCCAGACTTAGTTCTAGTTGCCTTTGATAGATCTAGCAAAACGTTTCGCCATGAGGAGTTTAAAGACTATAAGGCAACTCGCGACAAGATGCCTAGTGAGCTTTCCTATCAGTTTGGAATTTTAAAGGATATATTAGATTCTATGGGCGTGGCTTATACTGACCTAGACGGATTTGAAGCTGATGATATAGTCGGTACTTATGCACAAATGGGTCAAGAAGCGGGCTATGATGTTGTAATAATAACAGGTGATCGTGATTATTTACAGCTGGTAGATGAAAATATTACACTTTATCTTACTAAAAAAGGTATCTCTGATATGGTTGAATACAACCTATCAACTATAAAAGAAGAATTTGGACTGACACCTAAGCAATTAATTGATGTAAAAGGTCTTGAGGGTGATAAATCCGATAATATTCCCGGTGTGGATGGTATAGGACCTAAAAAAGCAATTGGCTTTGTTCAAAAATATGGATCTATAGAAGGATTATATGAACATATAGACGAAGTTTCTGGCAAAAAAACTAAGCAAACTTTAATAGATAGTGAATCTATTGCGTATATGAGCAAAAAAATAGGGACAATAGTTAAAAATGCACCAGTAGAAATTGACTTGTCTGATTTAGAACTAGGAGAACCTGATTATCCAGCTCTAAGAGAGAAATTTTCTAAATATAACTTCAATAAATTTTTAGAAAAAATTGAAAGCCATGTAGATGATGCTGACAATAATAAAGATTTTATTTTTATTGAAACTGACTCTTATGATGAACTGATAGCATCCATTAAGGAAAATAAAGAATTTAGCTTTAAATCTTTATATGATGGAGATAATTATATACATTCTAGTATTTATAAAATAGCTATCAAAACATCTGATACTGATACATACATCATAAATCCCGATGAAAAATTTATAAAATCTTTTAAAGAGATTTTTTCTGATAAAGATATTATAAAAAATTCTTTTGATATAAAAGAAGATGTAGTCCTGCTTGATAAATTAGATATTAATCTAGACTTACCTTATGATGATATGATGCTAATGCACTATCTCATAGATCCTTCCAGATCATCTTATGATATAAAGACTTTAAGTCAAATTTATTCGGATTTTGAAGTTATGAATGAAGTAGACTTAATTGGCAAAGGTGCAAAAACTAAAAAATACGAAGAAATTGATCAAGAAGAATTAAATCCATATATGGCATCAGTTCTTTATACTATAGAAAATTCTAAAACAAAACTTGTAGAAGAATTGAAGAAATTAGAAATGTATGATCTGTATAAAGATATAGAAATTAAACTTTCTAAAGTACTAGCCAATATGGAAATTGCCGGTTTTGTAACTGACATGGATGTTTTAGAAAAATTAAAGGCAGAAATTGATGAGGTTTTAGAAGGACTAACAAACGAAATTCATGAATTAGCGGGATCTGAATTCAATATCAATTCTCCAAAACAATTAGGAGAAGTATTATTTAAGGATCTAGGATTGCCAGTAATTAAAAAAACTAAAACAGGCTTTTCAACAAATGCATCAGTATTAGAAAAGCTTAGAGATGAACATCAGATTATACCAAAAATCGAACAATATAGAGAAATGTATAAATTACGTTCCACATATATTGAGGGACTAGAAAATTCTATAGATGATGATGGTAGAATAAGATCTACCTTTAAACAAAGTATAGCATCAACTGGTAGGCTCTCATCAACTGAGCCAAATCTACAGAATTTGCCGATTAGAACTGAAGAGGGTAGAAAGATCAGAAAAGCTTTTAAAGCTGACCAAGGCAAAGTTTTAATAGATGCTGATTATTCTCAAATAGAACTTAGAATACTAGCATCATTATCAGATGACCCAAATATGATAAATGCCTTTATAAATGGTGTAGATATTCATGCTAAAACTGCTTCAGAAGTATTTGATAGGTCCATAGATGAGGTTACAAAACAAGAAAGATATAATGCAAAGGCTGTTAATTTTGGTATAATTTATGGAATTAGTGATTACGGTTTATCACAAAATTTAAATATTCCTAGACCTCTTGCAAAAGATTATATAGAAGGATTTTTTGAAGGTTATCCAAATGTAAAAAATTATATGGATAATATTATTAAAGAAGCAAGAGAGCTAGGTTATACAGATACTTTGTTTAACCGTAGAAGATATATACCAGAAATTACTTCAAAAAACTTTAATGTTAGAAGTTTTGGAGAAAGAGTTGCTTTAAATACCCCTATTCAAGGAACAGCAGCAGATATAATTAAGATTGCCATGATAAGAACTGATGAAAATCTAAAAAAAGCAGGTCTTGATGCAAAAATTATCCTACAAATTCACGATGAAATCATTCTAGAATCATCACTAAAAGATAAGGATAAAGCTATGGAGATTTTAAAAGATTCTATGCAATCAGCTGCAAAACTTAAAGTTCCATTATTAGTTGAAATTGATACTGGAGAAAGTATGTATGAGTCCAAGTAAAATAGTAATTACTGGTACAATTGCATCAGGAAAATCAACATTGTGCAAGCTTTTAGAATCAAAGGGTTTTATAGTCATTTCTGCAGATGAAATTAATAAAAGTTTATTAAATCCAGGAGCGATTAACTATGAATCTATTAAAAAATCTGGAGAATTTGATAAAGCTTTTATAAATGAGAGTTTGGATAAAGAGAAGCTAGGACAGATAATTTTTTCTGATGAAAATAAGCTGAAAAAATTAAATAAAATAACCCATCGAAATATTTTGAATGAAATTAATAAACAAATTGACTTAATAGATGAGAAAGCTGTTTTTGTAGAAATACCACTTTATTTTCAAATGGAAGTAAAATTTGATGCAGATGAAGTTTGGTTAGTTGTAGCAGACTACGAAACTCAAATAAAAAGACTTATGGATAGGGATAATATTAATCTTTCATATGCAAAAGCAAAAATAGAAAGCCAAAGGAAATTAATTAATATGAAAGAAAATAGCGATGTAGTTTTTGATAACAGCACAAGTGTAGAAAATCTAAACGAAAAATTAGAAGAAATTTTAGTACAAAAGGATTTACTATGAAAGTTTTAAAAATAATAGGAAAAATAATAGGATATTTGCTTTTAATTATACTTTTAGCAATTGTTTTATCCTATGGTATAATTGCCTATCAAACTTCAAGAACACAAATAAATTATCAGGATCAAATTACAGAAACTTCTGAAAATTTCAATATTGATCCACTTTTAACAGCATCAATTGTAAAAGTAGAGTCTGATTTTGATAATGATGCCCAAAGTCATCAAGGTGCTCAAGGTCTAATGCAACTTCTTGATGAAACGGCAAGACATTCTGCAGAGGTAATAGGTATGGACTATTATCCAGAAAAATTAAATGATATAGATTATAATCTAAATCTAGGGGTTGGATATTATAATTATTTAATAAAATACTACAACAATCAAAAATTAGCCCTAGCAGCCTATAATGGGGGAGTGGGAAATGTTGATAAATGGATAAAAGATGGAGTATTGGATAAAAATAATCCCGATATTTCAAAAATACCATTTGATGAAACTAGACAATATGTAACTAAAGTAGAAGCAACTTATGATGTTTATAAAACTTTTTATAAAGATGGCTTGCCTACAAATGAAGAAGTATCCGATTTAGGACAACTTAGCTATAATAATTTTGTGACATTCATTAATCAACTTTTATATAATATCGCATAGTTGTTGATGAATGTTACAAATTCATTTATAATATAAACAAAGATAAAAAAATAAGGAGATGTATATGGCAGAAAATGCTTTGACATTTAAAAAAGGTGTTCACATTGATGAGTTCAAAGAACTTTCTGAAAATAGTGAATTATTTACCCTCCCTACACCAAAAGAGGTTGTAATTCCACTTACTCAACATATAGGTGCACCAAGTAAATGTCTTGTTAACAAAAAAGACGAAGTACATATCGGGGATTTAATTGGGGAAGCTGTTGGTAATTTCTCAGCAAATATCCATTCATCAGCAAATGGTATTGTAAAAGACATAATAGATATACAAACAGCATCAGGGAAAAATTCTCAAGCAGTTGTAATTGATACTGAAGGCTACGACCAAGAAAAAGAGTACATATTAAATGAAAACGTAAGCTTAAATAAAGAGGAAATCGTAGCCAAAATAAAAGAAGCTGGAATAGTTGGTATGGGTGGAGCAGCTTTCCCAACACATATAAAATATACACCAGCAAAAGAAGTCGATACAGTTATTGTAAATGGTGCAGAATGTGAGCCTTATGTAACCTGCGATGACTATATATTAAAAAATAGACCACAAAATATTGTAAAAGGTCTAGAAATGTTAGTTGTTGGGTCAGGAGCAAAACAAGGAATTATTGCTATAGAAGACAATAAACCGAAAGCTTTTGAAGAAATATCTAATTATTTAAAAGATTATGCAAATAATGCTACAAATATGCCTGATCTAAAAGTAGTTAAGCTTGCAACAAAATATCCACAAGGGGACGAAAAAAGACTTATAGATGCTACATTAAATAGAGTTGTGCCATCTGGTGGTCTCCCAATGGATGCAGATGTTATAGTATCAAACGTTTCAACTGTAAATGCAGTTTACGAAGCTATTTACTATGATAAACCACTTTATGAAAGAGTAATGACAGTAACAGGTCATAATGTAAAAACTCCACAAAACGTAATTGTAAAAGTTGGCACTGCTTTTGGTTTTGCTATAGATCAAGTTGGCGGACTAAATGGAGAAATTGGGAAACTCATTAGTGGTGGACCAATGATGGGTATTGCTCAACCAAATGCAGGAAATCCTGTAGAAAAAGCTACAAACTGTATTTTGGTACAAACTAAAGAAGAAGCTATACCCGCAGAAATCGAACCATGTATTAGATGTGCTCGCTGTGTAAATGTTTGTCCAGTAAATCTAATGCCACTTTATATTCACAAATTTGCTTTAAATGAACAATTTGAAAAAGCAGAGGATTATAGAATTATGGACTGTATAGAATGTGGATCATGTTCTTATATTTGCCCATCTAAAAGACCATTGGTTGAAGCGATTAGATTTGGTAAACGTCAAATAAGACAAGCAGGAAAAGGTAAGTAGGAGCAGATATATGGAAAATAGAGAAAAATTATTAGTTACATCTTCTCCTCATGTGAGAAGTAAAAAAACAGTACAAAGCGAGATGAAAGATGTAATTATTGCGCTTATACCAGCTGGTATTGCAGCAGTATATTATTTCGGCTATAGAGCTTTAATATTAATATTAACATCAGTACTTGCTTGTGTACTATCAGAATATTTATTTAATAAAACAACAAAAAGAAAACAAACTGTAAAAGATCTTTCTGCAGTTGTTACAGGTATATTATTAGCCTTTAACGTACCATTTACCCTTCCAGTTTGGCAATTGGTAATAGGTGCAGTATTTGCAATTGTAGTGGTAAAAATGGCTTTTGGTGGTCTTGGACAAAATATAGTAAATCCAGCTTTAGCCGCAAGAGCATTTTTACTAGCATCATGGTCAAGCACAATGACTACATTTGTACCACCTCAAAGAGTAGCAACATTAAAATCAGTTAGTACAATATCTGCATTATCAGCAGCAACACCACTTTCAGAACCAGCTTCATATTCTGTTATGGATTTATTTTTGGGAAATATTCCAGGTTCTTTAGGTGAAGTTTCAGCACTTGCACTAATAATTGGTTTTATTTACCTACTAATTAGAGGAGTAGTAAATATAAAAATGCCACTTATTTACATAGTAACAGCAACCGTGTTAGGTGGATTATTCCAAGGATTTGATGATATACTAAAATACATCTTATCTGGTGGTATGCTTTTAGGAGCATTTTTCATGCTGACAGATTATACAACTAGCCCAGTAACACCAAATGGACAAATTGTTTATGCAATTCTTGCAGGTTTACTAACAGCGATTATTAGAGCTTTTGGTGGATATCCAGAAGGTGTAAGTTATTCTATCTTACTTGCAAATCTAGTTGTACCAATTATAGAAAAATATACTAGACCAAAAGTATTTGGTGTAGATTATAGCAAACAAAAAGGAGTGGAAAATGAATAATTTTAAATTAGGTTTAAGATTATTTGCCATTACAGCAGTGGTAGCTTTAGCACTTGCTTTTACAAATAGTCTAACAGCTCCAGTAGTTGCAGAAAATCAAGAAAAAGAATTAAAAGAATCTTTATCTGTAGTTTATCCTGCAGATTCTTATGAAGAAATAGATGTCAAAAAACCAGATACAATAGAAAATGTTTATAAAGCAATTACAAGTGATGGAGAAGGGTATGTATTCCAAATCAATTCTCCAGGTGGATATGGTGGAGATATTGAATACCTAATAGGTGTTGACAAAGACCATAACATTGTTGGATTTGCTCCATTAAATCACTCAGAGTCACCAGGATTTGGTGCGGAAATGGAAGAGGATTTCTTTAAAGAAGGAATGGTTGGAGTAAACATGGATAATGAAGTTGGCTATTCAGAAAATGGCGGAGAAAATGAAATCGTCGGCATATCTGGAGCAACATATTCAACTCAAACTATTGTAAATGGTATAAATGATGCTAGAGAAGTACTAGCTAATCTAAATTAGGAGTTATTATGGAACAACAAATAGATAAACCTATTGTAGATGAAAATACAAAGGTAAATAGCAAAAGAAAACAAAAAGTAAGTCTTGGTAAAGTGTTTTCTGATGGTATATTTAAAAACAACCCAGTCTTTGTACAATTAGTAGGAATGTGTTCAGTCCTAGGGGTTTCATCAACTATGCAAAATGCTATTGGTATGGGATTATCAGTAGTATTTGTACTTACAATGAGTAACTTAGTAGTTTCCCTACTTAGAAACTTCATTAAAGATGAAATCAGAATTCCAGCTTTTATCGTAATTATCGCAGGCTTTGTAACTATAGTTCAATTAGTCTTAAGAGCTTATGTACCATCATTGTATAAATCACTTGGTATATTTATCCCTCTTATAGTAGTAAACTGTGTAATACTTGCTCGTGCAGAAGGATTTGCTTCAAAAAATGGTCCTTTAGCTTCAATTATTGATGGACTTGGACAAGGACTTGGCTATACTATAGCTATTTCTGTTTTAGCTTTTGTAAGAGAATTATTAGGAGCAGGAACAGTATTTGGTAAAACAATAATCCCAGCAGATTATACAATTGGATTTTTACAACAACCAGCTTCATCATTTATAGTCTTAGGAATATTATTTGCAGCTTATGCAGCTCATAATAATAAAAAAGCAAGAACAACTAAATAGGGAGGGAATATGTCAGACTTATTAGCAATAATTATTGGATCAATATTTGTATCCAACTATGTTTTAGGACAATTCTTGGGAATTTGCCCTACTTTAGGTGTAACAAGCAAAGTTGATACAGCTCGTGGTATGAGTTTCGCAGTTATATTTGTAATTACTTTATCATCAATAGTAACCTGGTTTATTCAATACTACTTACTTGAGCCATTACATATAGAATATTTACAAACAGTTGTATTTATCTTAGTAATTGCATCATTAGTACAATCAGTTGAAACAGTTATGAAAAAAAATATGCCAAGCTTATATGGAGCCTTAGGTGTATTTTTACCACTTATTACTACAAACTGTGTAGTACTTGGTGTAGCTATAAAAACAATTACAAACTCTTACAATTTGCTTGAAACAATTGTATACGCTCTTTCTTCATCAGTTGGATTTATGCTAGCAATGATGATACTAGCTTACCTAAGAGAAAGAATTGCAGGAAATGATACTCCAGAAGCCTTTAAAGGTGCGCCAATGAGTCTAATTACTCTTGGTCTTATGTCAATAGCATTTATGGGCTTTGCAGGATTATAGGAGTAAAAAATGGATGAAATTTTATTAGCAGTTGTAGTTCTTGGTGTTCTAGGATTTTTATTTGCTACGCTCCTTGGACTAATTAGTTCAAAATTCAAAGTTGAAACTTCAGTTACAGAAGAAGAAGTAAGAAACGCTCTTCCAGGTGCAAACTGTGGTGCATGTGGATATCCAGGGTGTGATGGTTGTGCAGCAGCAATTGCAAAAGGTGAAGCTGCAGTAAACGCTTGTGTAATTGGTGGACCAACAACAGCAAAAGCAGTAGCAAAAGCTATGGGAGTTGAATCGGTAGAAAGCGATCAAAGAAAAGTTGCAGTTGTAAAATGTAATGGCGATTGCGAAAGTGCAAAAGATTTATTTGAATATTCAGGACTAGAAGATTGTAGAGCACAAATTGCACTTTTTGGTGGAAGAAAAGAATGTAATTTTGGATGTATTGGCTGTGGTACTTGTGAGAAAACTTGCCCATTTGATGCTATACATGTACATAATGGAGTTGCAAAAGTAGATCGTAATAAATGCGTGGCTTGTGGAAAATGCGTTGACGCTTGTCCAAAAGATATTATTAATTTAGTACCATATGATCAAAAAGCTGTAGTATTATGTTCTAATCAAGAAAAAGGTAAAGACGCTCGCAAGAAATGTGATAATGCCTGCATTGCTTGTACACTTTGTGCAAAAACATATCCAGAAGGATTTGAAATGAAGAAAAATCTATCATGTGAAAATATTAATACTGATCTAGATATAGAATTACTTAAACAAGCAGCAGATAAGTGTCCAAATTCTTGTATAGAAGTTTTTAATTAATAAGAGAAAAGATAAACCGGTTTTACCGGTTTATTTTTTTACCTATTCATAATTTGCTCTAAATTGACAACAAAAACTATAAAATGTAAACTCATATAATGAGGTATTTTTATGAAAATTAAAAAGGGAGATATAATTATTTCGCTTGCTTTATTATTATTAAGTTTACTAATGTCCTTTGGCATTTCAAATAGTAAACCAAAAACTAGTGGAAAAATTTTAAGGGTTGAACAAAATTCTAAACTTTATGGGGAGTATCCTTTAGATATAGATAGAGAAGTAGTTTTTGATGATGGAGTACATTTTAATAAAATTGTAATCAAAGATGGGAAAGCTTATATGGATGAAGCTAATTGCAGAGATCAAATATGTACTCATATGAAAGAAATCAGCATGAATGGTGAAACTATTATTTGCCTGCCAAATAGAGTTTTTTTAGAAGTAGTTGATCCTGAAAATGAAAATGATGATATTGATAAGGTGAGTAGGTAATATATGAAAGATATAAAAAAAGTAACAAATATTGGTTTACTGACAGCTATGGCCCTTGCAATTTCATTGATTGAGCATATGATCCCAATACCAGTACCTATTCCTGGAGCTAAACTTGGATTTTCAAATATGATTATTTTGATGACTCTTTATCTTTATGGATTCAAATCAGCCTTACTAGTAGGTGTATTAAAATCATTTTTATTAATGCTTATAACTGGATCTGTCACCGCATTTTTTTATTCATTAGCAGGTGCAGTTTTAGCTTCTATAGGGATGGCAGTTTCAATGAAGTTATTAAATAAATTTTCATCATTTATAGGCATAAGTGAAATAGGCGCTTTTTTTCACAATCTAGGTCAGATTTTAGTAGCTTCGGTATTTATGGGCAATATTAAAATGCTTATATATTTTCCTGCTCTTGTTATGATGGGAGTTTTTACAAGTTTTTTTGTTGGTCTTAGCGTAAACTATGTGGCTAATCATATGGATAAACTTGGTTTTGGAGAAAAAAATGTTAAACAAATCAATTAAGGACTTTAATCAAGAGGATAGACCTAGAGAAAAGCTTATAAGCAAAGGTGCAGATAGCTTAAGTGATGAAGAACTTTTAGCAATAATAATAGGTACAGGCACCAAGGAAAAAAATGTTATTGAATTGTCTAGAGAAATTTTGGAAACTTTTTCTTATGAGAGCTTGTCTGATATACAAGTAAGCGAGCTTACAAAAATCAAAGGAGTAAAATCAGCAAAGGCGAGTTCTATAGTAGCTTCTTTGAGATTTGGTCAAAGAATTGCTCAAAAAACTATGGAAAAAAAGATAAGAAAAATATCTAGTAGTGAAGATATATACAATTACTTAAAAAATGAATTGACAGATAAGAAAAATGAATATTTTTACGCTATCCTTTTAGATACTAAAAATGTTATAATATCTAAAGAAGTAATTAGTATTGGTACCTTAGATGTATCTTTAGTTCATCCTAGGGAAGCCTTTAAGCCTGCTATTAAAAAATCAGCAAAATCTATAATTTTTGCTCATAATCATCCAAGTGGAGATTACTCTCCATCAAATGATGATTTTAAAACTACCAAAAGACTAGTAAAAGCAGGGGATATTTTAGATATAGAAGTATTAGACCATATAATAATCGGCAAGGACGGTTATTATAGTTTTAAGAAAGAAAATTTTTTATAGGAGCAATGATACATGAGTTTTAAAATGGTTGCCACAGACTTTGCCATAGACCTTGGCACTAGTAATATTTTAGTTTATAAAAAAAATGAGGGAGTAATTATTAATGAGCCTTCTATGATAGTCTTAGATCAAAATAATACAAAGGTCTTAGCTATAGGAAAAGAAGCAAAAGAAATGATTGGCAAAACTCCTTCTAGTATCCATGTTGTAAAACCAATTGAAAATGGTGTTGTAACTGATTTTAACCTTACAGAAGCAATGCTAAAACATTTTTTTGATGAGGTAAATCCAGGAACATCAATAATCCAGCCTAAAATAGTAATTTGTGTACCAAGCGGCATAACAGATATAGAGTCACGTGCTATAGAAGATGCGGCTTTGCACGCTGGTAGCCGTGATATAATTTTAGTTGAACAATCGCTTGCAGCTGCATTTGGTATGGGACTTACTCCAGAAGATCCAAGAGGTATTTTACTATTAAATCTAGGTGCAGGGACAAGTGAGGTAAGTGTAATTTCTTTAAATGGAATCGTGACAAGCAAAACCATAAACAAAGGTGGAGACTACATAGATTATGCTATAATCGATTTATTTAGAGAGAAAAAACTTATGGATATAGGAAAATCTACAGCAGAAGAAATCAAGAATAATCTTTTAAGTCTAAGAGTGAAAGATGGAGAAAAATCTATGAATGTAGATGGCAGAGACTTAGTAACAGCTGCACCAAAAGCTGTAGATATAAAAAGTAAAGACTTAGTAGAATGTCTTATGCCATATGCTGATGAAATTGTAAATATGTTATACGAAGTTCTAGAAAAAATACCACCAGAATTGACAGCAGATATTAAAAAAGATGGTTTTGCACTAACAGGTGGACTAAGTATGATAAAGGGTTTACGAGAATATATTGAAAACAAACTACATCTATCATCCTATACATCCGATAATCCACAAACGGATTCAATTTTAGGAGCAGGACAAATCTTAGATGATCCAGATAGATTTTTTAAATATCGTAAGTAGGTAAAAATGGCATATAGAAGAAGAAAGAAATCTAATAAATCATTTTTAATAACAACAATAGCTTTATTAGCTACTATAGGTATAACATCTCAAACAGAAGGTTTATCAGGAGCAGGATCCAGTTTGGCAAATACAATTTTTAAACCAGTTGAGGGATTTACTTATTCACTATCATCTGAAATAATGGACCAGGTAGAAAGAACAATAGGTTCAAAAGAAACCAGAGCTGAAGTTATGAGATTGGAATCAGAAAATAGATCTTTAGTTATGGAAAATGCTAGACTTATGTCTATCATAAATAAAGAAGATTTTCTAAAAAATGAAGCAAAGACTATAGAAAATTCTCCAAATGAATTTATAAAGGCAAAAGTAGTTAATTCTGATGTGACTTCTTTGACTAGCAATTTTACTATAGATAAGGGCAAAAAAGATGGTATAAAGAAAAATGATATTATTTTACAAGCTATAGGAGATAGCAAATATTATACAGGTCTTGTTGGAAAAGTTACTGAAGTTTACCAATCAACAGCTAGAGTAGAAACAATAAATAATCAAGCAAATGATGTTTCCTTTATAAATACTAGAAGCGGAGATTATGGTGTTATAGATAAATTTACATCAAGAACCATGCAAGGTTATATGTTGGATGTAGAAAGCGAAGCAAAAAATTCTGATATACTTATGACAAGCGGACTTGGTGGAGTTTACCCATATGGAATATATATTGGAACTATAAGTAATGTTTCTATGAGTCAAGATACACTAAGAAAAAATATTACAGTAGACTCACCGGTTGACTTTTCTCATATATATAGAGTTTTAGTATTAAAAGGTGATGAAACATATAAATTAGATGAAAAGGCAGAACAAAGCGAAGGAGAGGAGAATGTAAGTGAATAAGTTTAAAACTTTTCTAGTATTTTTAGTGACGTTTATTCTCCAAACAACTATTTTTTCTAAAATTGATATATTTGGAGCAAATATAAATATAATCATACCAGCTACAGTTGCCCTATCCCAAACATTGGGAAAAAAAATTGGGCCTTATGGAGCGATGATTACAGGTCTTTTTGAAGATTTTCTATTTACAAATTTAGTTGGACCACGTGCTTTATCATACTTTCTAATAGGTTCTTTTGTATCAAGTGATAGATTTAGTTTTGCAAAAGATAAATCAACTGGCCTAATCATGACTTTTTTAGCAAGTATTTTTAATCTATTACTATTAAGCTTGATTTATTATATTTTTATGAGACAAAACAATTTTATGAATTATTTTCCAGGGCCAATGCTAGTCGAATCTGTTTTAAATACTTTAATTTACTTCATTTATTACAGGTTAGTTAAAAAGATAATGTATATTCCAACATATAGAATTTAGGAGTATAAGTAGTGAAAAAACAAAAGGAAAGACGCTTAGTAGTTATACAAGTTCTTGTAATCCTTCTAATGGCTATAATAATAGGTAAACTATTTTCAGTAATGATTAGTCAAGGAGATTATTATAGAGATCTATCAGATAATAGAAAAGTAAAAGAAGTCGATGAAATAGCTAGTCGTGGTAATATCTATGATAGAAATGGAAAAATACTTGCAACTAGCATACCATCTTTTGCTGTTCAAATTTATAAAGATCAACTCTTAGAAGAAGAGCCTAAAAAGAGAACCAGAAACTTAGCTGAGCTTGTAAATATTTTAGAAGCTGATGGTGTAAATTATACAGATGATTTTGCATTAAAACTAAACTCATTTGTGTATAAAAGAGACGAAGATTATTTTATACTTGGACAAATGCCAACAGAAGTTGTGGTTTCAACACTAATAGATAACAATCTAGTAGATGAGTTTCTAACATCAGTCTATAAAGATGATAATATTAAATACGAAACAATGAGCACAGCCTTACTTGCTTTAAAAAAACGTGGTATAGATATTCCTGCCAATGTTAGTCAGCAAGAAGGCAAGTTGAAAGTTAGTTATAGGCAAAATTCCAAAAATAAATTAAAATCAATCGGCTATAGTGAAAATGACAATCCTATAGACGTCGTAGTTGATGCGGTAGGTAATGATAGGTCAGTTTTACTATCTATATTACAAAATTCAAATGCTAGAGTTTTGGCGTACGATATTTTAAAATCAAATGATTTACTAGGCTCAATAACTATGAAGCCTTATGTTGTTAAAGCAGATGAGGATTTGATAGAAAAGAAAGCTAAGCTATCAAAAGTTTATCCAGAAGTTACATTAAAAAGTAAGGCTAGCGATGATTTTTATGAAATCGTAAAAGCCTCTACAATCAAGGATGTTTTAACAAAAGCAAATGTAAATGATGATGGATCTTATGTAATACCTGCTGATATTTTAATCCAACAACTTGAAAATAAAGGTATATATGCAAACTTTGACACAGAAGTAATAACAGAAAACGAGGATGAAAGAAATACATACAAAGTGAATGTTAAATTCAAAAACCCTCAAGCTGGTTCTCCAGTAGATGAACTAGCAAGAATTGCTGATGAAAATGGATTATTAAAACCATTAATTTTGTCAAAAGATATAAAATATATAGCCCAAAATGCCAACACTATAAATAATATATATCCTTCAATAGATATATCAGAAGATGATCCAAAAGATTGGGATTATACTTTTAATATAGAAAAAAATAATTTTTATACTTACTATGCAGGTAAAGATAAAGTCAATGATAGAGATAAGATAGTGTCTGTTCTTGAAAATGAGAAAGATGGTAAAGAAATTTTAAAGTATTTAAAGAAAATTATGGACCTAGAAGATTATTCTGATCCAGAAGCCTTAGGAATACTTACTATTGACAATCAAATCAACCGTCAAGGTAATTTTGGTTATCGTCCTATAAATTTAGTCTATAATATTGACGAATCTACAGTTTTAAAAATTGAAGAAAATATTGATGCTACTTCAGGTATACAAGTAGATACCATACCAATTAGATCATATCCAAATAGATACTTAGCTAGCCATATATTAGGATATATGGGACCTATAGCTACAGAAGAAGAGGTAGATAAATATGTAGATGAGCGTGACTATTTACGTGATGAGATAATAGGAAAAACTGGTGTAGAAGAATCTTACCAAGATAATTTAAAGGGAAAAAATGGTAAGTCTTTAGTAACAGTTGACTCAGCTGGTAACAGACGCCAAACTATATCTCAAACACCATCTGAACCAGGAGATGACTTATATTTATCAATAGATGCTGATTTGCAAGAGCAAACTGAGAAGTCTTTAGAAGGAGTTCTTGATGCTATAAGTGAAGGTTACCAATATGAGTCAGAATATGGTACATTTATGCCACTTAGACAAGCTCCTCATGCATCAAGCGGAGCAGTAGTAGTTTCAAATGTAAAAACAGGTGAAGTTCTAGCAATGGCTTCTTATCCAAACTATGATCCTAACCTATTTTCAACAGGTATTTCTCAATCAGATTGGGAAAGTTTACAAGTAGATGAAGATAGTGGACCACTGGTACCAAGACCTATGTTAAATATTGCAACACAAACTGCGGTTATGCCAGGGTCAACATTTAAGCTTGTAACATCTCTAGCTGCTCTAGAAAATGGTCTTGATCCTCAAGCAGTTATTACAGACTATGGATATGTAGAAGTAGGAGATCAAACCTTTAATAACTTAGCTTGGACAGAGTATGGTATTACCCAAGGTGAGGAAAACTTATACGGAGCAATTAGAGATTCAAATAACTATTATTTCTATGTATTAGCTCTAGGAGAAAATCCACATGATGGTAAGTCCATTGGGACAAAAGTAGACTTAAATGACATAAGAGTAGCAGCAGAAAAATTAGGACTTGATCAGCCAACTGGTATTGAAGTAAATATACCGAAAGAAACAACTGGCAATATCCCATCAATAGGCAAGAAAGTAGAAATAACTAAAACTATGCTACAAAACTATCTTGAAGATAGGTTACCAGTTTACTTAAAAGATGGCGTAAAAAAATCAAAAAGTGAATTTGAAAATGATGTTCTAGAAATTGTAAATATGACATCTAGTCCTAGCGAGTGGACTCGTAGTAAAATTATAGATTTCTTAGATGAAAAGGGATATAATGCAGAACAATCTTTAGGAGAAGATAGAGCAGGGCTTGCAGATACTATAAAATTCACATATTTAAACCAAGCTGAATGGGATATTACAGATATGCTTAATATTGTAATAGGTCAAGGTCAAAACTCTTATACACCGATACAAATGAATAGAGCTATAGCAGGTCTTACAAATGGAGGATACTTAAATAAATTAACACTAGTAGATAAGATAACCAATCATGATTCAGGGGATGTTTTATTTAATAATGTTCCACAAAGAACTAGAATAGATTTAAAAGATAAAAAATATCTAGAAGATATTAAATACGGTACACTTTTAGTATCTCAAAATAATAAAATTTTAAATCAAATGCCAGTAGATATAGGTATTAAAACAGGTACTGCAGAAGTAGAGGGCAAAAATTTAGATGGAAGTGACTATGATTCATATGCGTGGATGGTAGGTTTTGCTCCATACGATGATCCGGAAATTGCAATAAGTATTGTTCTTACTCAAGGAGATACATCTTATAATGCAACACCAATTATGAGAGATGTTATTTCAAAATATTTCGACCTAGATGTATATCTTACAAACTCTGGAGATACTCCAAACGATGCTGACATAGCAGAACTTGGAGACTCTGTAGCCAATGAGGAACAAGGTATGCCAGAAGATAAAAATAAAGACAACGAAGAAGATAATAATAAATTAGAAGAAGAAAATGCCGCAGGTGACGGCCCAGCAAACTAAAGGAATACAAATGAAAGTTTATGTAATAAATGGACCAAAATCCATTGGGAAAACAGATTTTTCAGTTAATTTAGCTGAATTTTTGCAACAGAATAATAAAGTTTTATTACTACAAGCAAAACGTGCAACAACGTCTAATATAGAAGATTATTTTCAAAAAGATGGTATGATAACTTATGACTTAGCAGACTATTTTACAGGATTAGCACCACTTGATACTATAATTGTTCATGAAAATCAAAATTTAGATTTTATAATCAGTCCACTTTTAGATGATAAATATGAGATTACTAATGTTGACTTCAATAAACTATTAAAAGAAGTTGATTATGATTATGTAATTATAGATGGGGTTGATAAAAATCTTTTGGAAAACAAAATTTCTGTAGATATTATAGGCCAAGATGATTTAAATCTAGTAAATGATAGTGATGCATTTTTTATAAATAAAGCTAGTGAAGATTTTGACATTAGAAAATATAAAGATACTATTGATAGCAAAAACAGTAAATATCTAGGATTTGTAAAAAATGGTGAATACTTTAAAAATGTAATAGAAAACTTGGTAGACGGCAGAGAAGTCGACATACCAAAATTAGGATTTTTTGAAAAATTAAAAGCTAGTTTTAGAAAATAAAAAGAAGGACTAAGTTAGATTAAAATTTCTAACTAAGTCCTCTTTTTTTGATTTTGATAATTTTTTGATAGCTATTTCTCTTTTTAATGCCTCTGATTTATTAGAGATTTCTTCATAATATACAAGATTGCAAGGTCCTTTAGCTCTAGTATATTTTGCTCCCTTGCCTGCATTGTGTAAACTTAGTCTTTTTTCTAAATTTTTGCACCAACCAGTATATAAAGAATTATCCTTGCATCTTAACATATATACATAACCATAAGTCATTTAAAAAGATCACCTACCACTATACTTATAATATCAAAATCAAAGCCTTTACCAGCAAGATACCTATAAACTTTTTGCTTATTTTCCATAGAAAAGTTATTTCGTGCTTTTTTTAAGGCAAAATAATAAGCATTTTCATATTCTTCTTTATTGCTTATTTGATCTAGATATTTATTTATTAATTCTTCATTTATATTCTTTGACTTTAGTGAGTAGAAAATTTTATTTTTAGACCATCTTGATAAATTATGCTTATCAGCAACATAAGATTTTACATAAAGTTCATCATTTAAGATTCTATATTCATTTAGAAATTCTATGGTTTTTTCTATTGTATTAGCAGAATAATCATTATCTTTTAAAATTTTTTCTACTTCAAAACTAGTTTTTTGAGCGTATGATATTTTTCTTAGAGCTAGGTTTTTTGCTCTATTTATTTCATCATTTTCTAGAATCTTTTTATATGTATCAAAATCCATCTTATCATCAATATTTAAATGTAAGTCATTGTATAGATCATAAGATATAGAAAAATCCTCACCAGAAATGGTTAGGATTACTAAGTTATATTTATCAGAATAATCTATTGCTTCAATAATCATAGACCGGCAAATGAAGCGTATGCACTATAAATAATAGGAGCTATCATAGCAACAGCAATTACTATTGCAAAAATTTTAAGTAAAGTTTTGTTATTTTTCATCAAATTCACCTCTAAATCATTCTACCATTCAAATTAAAAAATACATTAGAAGAATAATATAAAGTTTTAAAAAAAAGCTTGACAAGGGATAAGTATATGTACTATAATATATCTTGCAGTTAAGAATGCATGGATGGCCTTATCAAACGGCTTTAATTCAAATGTTAAGTTCATGTAAAAAATAAATTAAAAAAACTTGACATAAAAATTATATGCTGTATAATATATAGGGTAATGACCTGGTGGGTATGGTCCAGTTGGTTAAGACACCTGGTTGTGGCCCAGGAGGTCGTGAGTTCGAATCTCACTACTCACCCCATGCGGGATTGGCGGAATTGGCAGACGCGCTAGACTTAGGATCTAGTGAGAATTTCTCGTGAAGGTTCAACTCCTTTATCCCGCACCAATAAGACTTTAGAACCGTTGAAATATCAACGGTTCTTTTTTTATTCTTTTTTAACTTTACTATGATATAATAGTTTCATAGAATAAGTAAATAAGTAGAAATATCAAAAATTTTTAAAAACTCTTGGTTTCTATCTTTATTATAAATTTAAAATAGGTTATAATTTATATTAATAGGAGGCAGTTTTGCAAAAATTTAAAAGAGTTGTATTAAAGTTAAGTGGAGAAGCCCTCGCAGGCAATAAGGGTTTTGGATTTGATGATGAGGTTATTGAAAAAATCTGCTCATCTATAAAAGAAGTTCATAATCTAGGAGTAGAGATAGCTATTGTAGTAGGTGGTGGAAACTTCTGGAGAGGTCGTTCAGGAGCGCAAATAGAAAGAGCTAGCTCGGATACTATAGGAATGCTTGGAACAGTTATGAATGGTCTAAGAATCCAAGGAAGCCTTGAAGAAATGGGTTTGGACACTAGACTAATGACTGCTATAGATATGAAAGAAGTAGCAGAACCATATATAAGAAGAAGAGCTATAAGACACCTTGAAAAAGGTCGTATAGTTATATTTTCTGCTGGAACAGGATTACCATATTTTTCAACAGATACTACAGCTAGTTTAAGAGCTCTAGAAATTGATGCTGATGTTATCCTTCTAGGCAAAACAGGAACTGATGGAATCTATGATAAAGATCCTAATGCTTTTGACGATGCTGTAAAATATGATAAGTTGACTTATAAAGAGATTTTACAACAAGAAATCAAAATAATGGATACTACTGCAACAAGCCTTTCAATGGATAATAATATGCCACTAATAGCATTTGGAATTGATGATCCAGAGAATATGGTTAAAATTTTTAGTCAAGAAGAAGATATCGGTACAATTGTAAAGGAGAAATTTTAAATGAATTACGAAGAAATAAAATCAACAGCTGATAATGAAATGAAGGAAGCTGTAAAATCATTTGAAGGAAGAATTGCAAATATTAAAGCTGGTCGTGCATCGGAATCAGTTTTAGATGGGATAACATTTAGTTATTTCGGAAATGAAACTCCAATCAACCAAGCAGCTACAATCACTATTCCAGAGGCTAGACTTTTAGTTATTAAACCTTGGGATAAATCAAATATAGGACCAATTGAAAAAGCAATTTTAAAAGCAGATATTGGAATAAATCCTCAAAATGATGGAGAAGTAATAAGACTTCCATTCCCAACACTTACAGAAGATAGACGTAAAGAATATACAAAAGAAGTAAGCAAATATGCTGAGGATGCAAAAGTTTCTATTAGAAATAAAAGACGTGATGCTATGGATGATGTAAAGAAAAGCGAAAAATCTGGAGATATCACTGAAGATGATAGATTCTCATTAGAAGAAGAACTTCAAAATATTACGGATAAAAGTATTGACGAAGTAGAAAAATTAGCTGATAAGAAAAATAAAGAATTATTAACTGTATAATGTGGCTGATTTAGATTTAAATAAAATAAAGAACTTTTTAAATAAGGATATATCCTCAAAGAAAATAGACAGTAGGATTATGTCCTTATTTTTAAAGCAACTATCTTTACTACTTGGTGCAGGAGTAGCCCTAGATGAGAGTTTAAAGATTATAGAAGAACAAAAACTGGATAAAAAGTTAAATATTACTTTACACAATATAAATATTGAATTATCCAAAGGATTATCCGTAGACCAAGCATTTGAAATTAATAAAGAATATTTTAATCCTATGATTGTAGCTTTTATAAAAAGTGGCAGTCAAAGTGGTCGTATGTCTGAAGTTTTAGAAGAATTATCAACTTATATAGATGAGGATAGTAAAAATAAAAAAATAATTCAACAAGCTTTGGCTTATCCTTTAATAGTATTTGTTGTTATGATAATCATAATAATAGTAGTTATGAATTTTGTTTTACCTGGTTTTGAAAATGTATTTGAATCTTTTGGCAAACAATTGCCCCTTATGACAAGAATTCTAATGGGGATATCAAGATTTTTTGCAAATCGTGGATTATACCTTTTATTGATATTGGTTTTAATAATTATTAGTATTGTTTTCCTGAGAAAAGATGAAAGTATTCGTTTAAAACTAGATAAATTTCACTTCTTAAATTTGCCATTTTTCAAATATAGAAGACTTGGTTTAGAATATCAGCTTACATCTTTGCTTTATATTTTAAAAGCAGGAGATATAGATATTATAAAAAGTTTAGAAATAATAAGAGAATCATTTAACAATACATATATAAAAGAAGTTTTAAATCAGATAATTAAAGATTTAAAAAGAGGTTATAGTTTAAGCAAGTCAATGGCAGAAAAAGATATTTTTTCACCTCTATTAGTTTCTATGCTTAAAATAGGAGAGGACAGTGGAGAAATGACATTAGCCTTAAAAAAATCAAGTGATTATTTTTCTAGCGATTATATCTATAAACTAAAACACATTTCAACATTAGCAGAACCAATAATGATAATTATAATGAGTATATTAGTTGGATTTGTAGTTTTTGCAATAGCACTACCAATTTTTGAATCGGTAAATGGAATTAGTTTTTAGGAGAAAATATGAAAGATAAAAAGAAAAAGGGATTTACATTAATAGAACTTGTAATAGTCATTGCTATAATAGGTATTTTAGCTGCAATAGCTATACCAAAATACAACAATTCTAGACTTGCAGCTGCAGAAGCGGCTCATAAAAGTAATGTACAGATGTTAAAATCAGCAGCTCTTGTAAGACAAAATGAGTTATCAGGAAATCAAACAGTTACTTGGCCAACAAATGAGGATCCTAAAAATTATGTAGAAAAATGGCCGGATGTACCTGCTGGACTCAAAAATAAAAATGGAGGTCAAGTAGCAAAATCTTACACAGTAACAATATCATCTCAAAATATAAAAGTAAGTCCAGATGAAAATGATCTGACAAAATAATTGTGGAAAAATTTTATATATTTTTTGTAGGTACTATCTTTGGATCTTTTGCAAATGTAGTTATAAATCGCACTATTAGGCAAGAAAGCATAGTAAGTCCTCCCAGTCATTGTGAAAAGTGTGGACATAGGCTATATACAAAAGATTTAATACCTATAATTAGTTTTTTATTTTTAAAAGGAAGATGTAGATATTGCAAGCAAAATATAAGCAAAGATAATTTGATTTTAGAAATAATAGGTGGATTATTTGCCCTAGTGTTTTTTGATCATAATTATATACTAAAATCAATACTTTTTTATTTTGCAATAATGTTAGCTTTGATAATAGCTATTATTGACCTTAAAAGCTATGATATTTATATGATACAAATAGCTGTGTTGTCAATTTTTGGATTTATATACAGATTAAAAATTATTGGCTTTGACGTACTTTTTATAAAAAATGTTTTAATATTCTCTTTAATCTATGGAGCTATTTATTATATATCAAAAAATGGTCTTGGTGATGGAGATATTTATTATTATTTTGCTCTGTTTCTGTTTTTAGATAATAGTAAATTATTGTATTTTATCCTTATTTCACTTTGGCTTGGTGCCATATCAGGTGGATATATTGCTATAAAAAACAAGTCGACTAAGGTAGAAATACCATTTTGCATATATATTTTTATCTCGTTTTTAATAATAAATTTGCCGGGGATTTAAAATATGAAAAAGCATGGATTTACTCTGATAGAGTTAATTGTAGTTTTAACAATAATGTCGATTGGTTTGGGTATTGGGGCATTAAAGTTTAAAGTTGTGGATAGCTTTAAAGCTAATAGTGAAATTCAAACTATGATAAATGATGTAAATTTTGCTAAAATGAAAGCATTATCCACTGGTAGAGCTTACCAACTTGTTTTGAATAATTATTCCTATACTATAAAACCCAAAGGCGAAGAAAGTAAAGACGATATTATATATAGGAAACTTAATTATTTAGAAATTGGATTTAATGAAAAAAATTTCTCAAACCTTATAACATATACTGCAAGTGGTAGTATTTCAAATGCAGGTACTATATACATAAAAAGAAAAGATGATCTAGACATAGATCAGGTTTATAAGCTTGTATCAACTGTAGCAGGAGGGCATACTAGAATTGAAAAAGACTGGGTTTACTCTGATTGAAACTTTGTTCGCCTTAGCAATACTAACACTTATTGCAATTTTACTCTTACCATCACTTAATAATTTGATAAAAAGCTCAAATGCTCTAAAAGAAGATAGTAAAGTTATTTTTGCACTAGAAGAAGCTATAGAAGTAGAAAAACTAAATACAGTAAATGGTGAGCTTTCTTACGATGAAAGTATTAGGAATATTAATGGATATGATATATCAATAAATAGAGAGCAATATTCTAAAAATTTAGATAAAATTTCAGCTAGTTTTGGTAGATACCATTTAGAAGTTATTGAGGATAATTATGAGAAAAAAAGGCTTTACTCTCGTTGAACTTTTAGCTAGTATAGCTATTATATCTTTACTCATTGTAGTTACAAGCGCTATTTTTTCGATTAATATAAAAGCTAGTAAAAATGCTTATGAAAATGAAGTGAATTATAAAGAGACAGTAGTTGCGATGATGTATATAGAAAATGTGATAAGAGGATCCCATAAGATTGAGCTAATAGAAGATACTGGAGAAACAAATTTTAAAGCTTACATTCTAGATGAAAATAGCAATAAAATCTCAAGTGTATACTTTAAAACTTCCAAATCATCTGATGGTAATAATTATTTAATGGCTGTTAGAGATAATATTTCAAAAACTACAGATGATGTATTCGATTCTACTATTAAAAGCGGAACAATTAGAATCGCAAAATGCAAAGATTTATATGTAAAATATGATTTATCTAATGACATAGCTACTATTATTTTAAATAAAAATGATAGAAAGCTAAGATTTGAAAGCAAGATCTATCTTGGAGATAGATTATGAAGAAGGGTTTTATATCAATATATACGCTAATTATTTTTCTTATTCTATCTTTAACAATTACTTTTATTTATACTCAAAATGAAAATACAAATGAGTACATAAATGACCTGTACAATAAAAAACAGGCTCAATATCTGGCAGAATCTATCTTAAACATTTATATAGATAGCAATTATGAAAAAATAAAAAATGAAATTTTAAAAGATAATGAATATTATAAAAATGAAGATAGAAAATCTTATTGGGTATCAGAAGATGGAAAAGTAAGTTATAATGGAAATACTTATTATTTAAAGATAGCTTATGTGAAAAGGAATGATGATCCAAAGCTTTCGGATGTATATAGAATAGAAACAAGTAAAATAAATGTTGGAGATAGTGTTGCAAGTGCGCAAGCTATTTTCAAAGTCATTGATTCAAAAGAGCAATTAGATAAAAAAGATATAAAATTAATGGCGAAGTATACCTATTAACTTTTATATTGTAAGGGTATAGGTATAATAATGTATGTATAAAAATATAAGGAGTAAAAATGAAAATATTAGTAATCAATTGTGGAAGTTCATCACTAAAATACCAATTATTTAACATGGAAAATGAAGAAGTAATGGTAAAAGGATTAGTAGAAAGAATCGGTATCGAAGGTAGCCGTCTAGTACAAAAAAATAATGGCGACGAATTTGTAATCGAACAAGCAATGGAAAACCATACTCAAGCGGTATCTCATGTATTTGATGCACTTATCGATAGTGAAAATGGAGTTATCGATAGCCTTGAAGAAATTGATGCTGTAGGTCACAGATTTGTACATGGTGGAGAAAAAATGACAAAATCTGCTTTAATTACAGATGAGGTTAAAGATGCTATTAATGAAGCCGCAAAATTTGCACCACTTCATAATCCAGCAAACTTAATGGGACTAAAAGCTTGTGAGGAATTATTACCAAATGTACCAAATGTAGCAGTATTTGATACAGCATTCCACCAAACAATGCCAGCAAAAACATATCTTTATGGTATAGAATATAAATATTATGAAGAAGATGCTATTAGAAAATATGGTTTCCACGGAACAAGCCACAATTACATTACAAATAGAGCAGCAGATTTACTAGAAAAATCAGTTGAGGATACAAATATTATTTCAGCTCACTTAGGAAATGGTTCATCAATTACAGCAGTAAAAAATGGAAAATCATTTGATACAACTATGGGACTTACTCCATTAGAAGGACTTGTAATGGGAACTAGATCTGGTGATTTAGATCCTGCAGTAGTAACATATATCGAAGAAAAAGATGGCGTTTCAGCTGATGAAATGAACAATATATTAAACAAAAAATCAGGTGTACTTGGAGTTTCAGGTGTAAGTTCAGACTTTAGAGACCTCGAAGATGCAGCTAAAAATGGAAATGAAAGAGCACAAGTTGCATTAGATATGTTTACAACAAGAACTAAAAGATATATTGCAGGATATATGGCAGAATTAGAAAATGTAGATGCTATAGTATTTACTGGTGGTATTGGTGAAAATTCAATCGAAATGAGAGAAGATATACTAAAAGGATTTGAACAATTTGGTATAAAAATAGATCCAGAGGCTAATAATATTCGTGGTGGAGAACATGTAATTTCTACAGCTGATTCTAAAGTGAAGGTTATGGTTATTGCTACTAACGAAGAGCTTATGATAGCAAGAGATACACAAGATTTAGTTAAATAAATACCTTGACATCGGGGATAAGTCAATATATAATATAAAAGATTGCTAAAACTGATAAGAGGAGGTGTAACGATGGCAGTACCAAAAAGAAGAACATCAAAAACTAGAAAAAATAAAAGAAGAGCCTCAGCTTATACTTTGAACAGATCAAACTATGTTGAGTGTCCAAATTGCCATGAGCCAAAACTTGCTCACAGAGTTTGCCCAAACTGTGGAGAATATAAAGGCCAAGCAATAATTGATGTAGAATAAGATAGTGTTTTAGCACTATCTTTTTTTATACAAAAAAAGAGGAAAATATGAAAATATTAATTGATACTTTTGGAGCGGATGGAGGAGTAGAACCCATAATAGAAGGGACCATTAAAGCCCTTGAAACAAGAGATTTTATACCGGTTTTTGTAGGAAATGATAGAGAAATAAAATTATTAGTTCGTGATAGAATAAAAAACTATGAAATACTTCCTACAAATGAGTTTATTTCAAACGATGAAGATCCAGTAAGATCTATAAGAAGAAAAAAGGATGCTTCCATAGTTTTAGCATATGAAAAATTAAAAGAAGATGGATATGATGGATTAATTTCAGCTGGTTCTACAGGAGCACTACTTGCTGGCGGATTATTTATTCTAGGTAGAATACCGGGTATAAAAAGAGCTTGCCTAGCGGTAGGAGTTCCATCATTAAATGATGAGATTACACTTTTAATGGATACTGGAGCAAATATGGACTGTAAAGCAGAATTTTTATACGAATTTGCTTTAATGGGAAAAGTATACTTAGAAAACGTAATGAATGTGAATAATCCCAAAATTGGTCTATTAAATGTAGGAGTTGAAGAACATAAAGGGAATGCTCTTAGTAAAGAAAGCTACAAACTTTTAAAAGATTCTAATATGAATTTTACTGGAAATATTGAAGCTCGTGACTTATTTTATGGAAAAGTAAATGTAATAGTTGCAGATGGTTTTGATGGAAATATAGCTGTAAAAACAGCAGAAGGCGTTTTAAAATCTGTTGGATCAGAGCTTAAAAAAATAATTTATAAATCCAATAAGAACAAAATTGCAGGAGCAATACTAAAAAATGATATCAAATCATTAGCAGGTAAATTTAGCCCAGATGAAGTTGGAGGAGCACCTTTACTTGGGGTAAAATCTTATGTATATAAAGCCCACGGAAATACAAATGCAACAGCATTTTCAAATGCAATCTTGGGCTTATTAAATTATATAGATATGAATGTAATAGAAAAAATTGAAGGAGAATTAAATGGTAATAGATGAGTTAACACAACTTGCTAATAACAATCTTGATATAGATTTTACTGAATTAGATATGAGTACAAAATTATCAGACCTTGACATAGATTCTATTGATATGCTTGATTTCATTATGCTTATTGAAGAAAAATATGGCATAGAATTTGAAGAAGATGAACTAGATGAAATTGAAACTCTAGATGATATAGCAAGTCTTATAGAGAGTAAACTTTAATGATATCACAAGCACGTTTAGAACAAATTAAAGAATTTGAAGATAAGATTGGCTACACATTCAATGATAAATCATTGATAGATGTAGCCTTTACTCATTCTTCCTATACAAATGAAGCAAAGATAAAAGCAAAATCTAATGAGCGTTTAGAATTTCTAGGAGATAGTGTATTAGACTTAGTAGTTAGTGAAGTTTTATTTAAAAATTATAATAATAAACCCGAAGGTTGGCTTACTAAAACCAGATCACGCCTAGTATGCACTGATTCTTTTGCCAAAGCTAGTGAAAAATATGATTTAACAAGTTATTTAAATTTTGGCAAAGGTGAAAAACAACATGGGGGTCAGCTAAAAAAACATGTAAAAGCAGATACATTTGAAGCTGTTTGTGCTGCAATCTATTTAGATGCAGGTTTTGCCTATCTATATAAATTTTTAGTAGAAAATTATATGGAAGATGCAAAAGAAATAATTGATGATGATACTATTTTTAATGATTATAAAACTAAGCTTCAAGAATACCACAATGCCCATGACAAAAAAATATTAAGATATACCTTAGTTAAACAAGAAGGACCAGAACACGATAAGCTATTTACTATGCAAGTAAAGGTAGGAAATAAAGTATTAGCAACAGGTATTGGTAAGAATAAGAAAAAAGCAGAACAAGATGCAGCGAAAAACGCTTATGAAAGAATAAAAAATGACTAAAAAAGAGTATATAATACCCATATTCATTCCCTTTTTAGGTTGCCCACATGATTGTGCTTTTTGTAATCAAATAAAAATTACAAATTATAAGGATAAGATGGAGCCTAGCAAGGTGATAGGTGAAATAGAAAAAAATTTAGCGTATTTTCCTAAAAATAACAATTTAAAAGAAATTGCATTTTTTGGTGGATCCTTTACAGGACTTGATAAAGATGTAATGGTAGGCTACTTAGAAATTGCAAAAGAATATAAAGAGAAGGGAATTATTGATAGAATCAGACTTTCAACTAGACCTGATTATATAAATAATTCTATTCTTAATATCTTAAAAGAATATAAGGTAGATATAATAGAGCTGGGTATTCAATCTTTAAGCCAAGATGTTTTAGATGCTAATGAACGTGGTCATAGTGTAAAGACAAGCTATGAAGCTTCACAAATGATAAAAGATTATGGATTTACCTTAGGTCACCAAATCATGCCTGGACTTTTTAATGATACTTATAAAAAAACAATAGATACAGTTATAAAATCTATAAAAATAGGTCCAGATATTGTTAGAATTTATCCAACACTTGTCATAAAAGATACAAAATTAGAGGTGTTATATAATGAAGATATATACCATCCTTTAACAATCGATCAAGCAGTAAAAATTTCTGCTGAGGCTGCTATGCTATATAAATATGCGGGGGTAAATATTATAAGGATAGGCTTGCAGACAACTGAGAATATAAATGAAGGAGCGGATGTAGTTGCAGGTCCTTTTCATCCAGCTTTTAGACAATTGGTAGAAGCAGAGATATATAGAAAATATATTGAAGAAATTATAAATTGTAATAGCTTAGAAGACCAGCTAACAATTTTACAAATAATCGTAATATTTCATTAATTGCTGGCAATAATAAAGCTAATAAAGAGTACTTTTACAATAAATACAAAATAAAGTTGAAATTTAAAGCAAGCAACAAAGAATTTATCCTATATAACGATAAAAAAATAGAATTTAATGTGGATAGATTTATAGAGAACTATGTAAAAGAAAACTACGGCGGTGATTTACTATTAGACTCGAAAGTATTGAACTAAAAGGATTTAAGTCCTTTGCTAACAAAACAATAATACCATTTGAAAAGCAAATTACAGCTATAGTAGGACCAAATGGTTCTGGAAAATCAAATATTTCTGATGCCATTAGATGGGTTTTAGGTGAACAATCTGTTAAATCCCTACGTGGATCAAAAATGAATGATGTTATTTTCCAAGCTAATGGTGGAAAAAATTCTATGAATCTTGCAGAAGTAAATTTAAACTTCTCAAACGAAGATCATTCCTTACCTGTAGAATACGATAAAGTTGTAATATCAAGGCGAATATATCGTGACGGAGAAAATGAATATAAAGTAAATGGTAAAAAAGTTAGGCTAAAAGATATAAGAGAATTATTTTTAGATACAGGCATAGGCAAAGAAGGATATTCTCTTATAGGTCAAGGTCGCATTGATGAAATAATTAGCTCATCAAATCTACAAAGAAGAGCGCTTTTTGAAGAAGCAAGTGGGATTTCTAAACACAAATATAGGAGAGATGAAGCTAGCAAAAAGCTTACAAAAGTTAGTGATGATTTAGAAATAATTGAGCGTGAATGGGAATATAAGTCCAAAGATTTGGAAAAATTGTCAGTAGAAGCAAAGAATTTTGAAAAGTGGCATGAATTAACAAGAAACTTAGACAAAAAAGCTTATGGATATTTAAAAGAAAAATCAAATAATCTTATAAAATCAAAAAATATTTTA
Source organism: Anaerococcus octavius (assembly GCF_900445265.1). Classification (GTDB taxonomy): domain Bacteria; phylum Bacillota; class Clostridia; order Tissierellales; family Peptoniphilaceae; genus Anaerococcus; species Anaerococcus octavius. The sequence goes on along the minus strand of NZ_UFTA01000002.1, from coordinate 943,893 downwards.
GACAAAGAAGTTAAAAATATTTTTGAAAATATTGACGATAAAGATAATAGTCTAGAAAAAATAAAAAATGAACTAAATCCATACAATGATCATTTGCAAAGCTTAACTACACAGAAAGAAAATATTGAAAATAAACTTGCTAAATCAAATAAAACTATAGCTAATAATAAAAATAAAATTGAATTAAATAGTAAGGAACTTGATTATAATAAAAAGGATTTAGATAGAATTATAGAAAATCTTTTATCAAATAATAAAAAATATGAAGAACTTAGCCATAAATTGTCTAGCAATCAAGAAAATTTTGCAAGTAAAAATAGTGAAATAGAAGCAGCTAAGTCTTATATTGAAAGTCTTAAAAAAAATATTGCTGAAGTAAATGAAAAAAATAACAAGTTAATGCTAGATATAAAGACAATTAAAAAAGATCATGATATATTAGATAAGCAAATATATGATTTAGAGATAAATGCAAAAACTAATGAGCTTTTAAATGAAAAAAGAAGCCAACAACTAGCACAAAATAAAGAAAAAATTAAAAAGATAGATTTGGAAATAGATAAGTTAAATAATAATTTAAATAAACTGTCAGATAAAAAAATAAAAGACCTAGAAACTAGTGACAAAATTAGCAATCTAATTAATACAACAAAAAGTGATTTACAAAAAATTGATAAAGATATAGATAATCGTCAAAAACAACTAAATAATGTAAGTATTGAATTAAAAACAGCTATAAATGAATATAGATTTAATAAAAATTTGTTAGAATCCAATGAAGGATATTTTTATTCTATACAAAATTTTTTAAACAAAACAAAGGCAGATAATCTTGATTATCTATATGAAGATACCTTAGCAAATTTAATCAGTGTAAAAAATGGCTATGAAGAAATAATAGACAATTTGATGGGACAGGCTGTTCAAAATATTGTCACAAGAAGTAAGGATGATAGTAAACAATTAATCAAGTTTGTAAATAAAAATAATATTGGGCGCATCACTTTTTTACCAATTGATTCTATAAAATCATATCAAAAATCAAGTCCGAATGAGCCAGAAGTTATTGCTATGGCATATGAACTATTAGATTTTGACCCAAAATATTCTGGAATTATAAATCATTTTTTAGGATCAACAGTAGTAGTAAAAGATATTGAAGATGCAACTAATCTATCGAAAAAAATAAATGGTTATAGGATTATCAGCTTAGACTTAGATGTTATAAATAGCTGGGGTTCTATGGTTGCTGGTTCTAATAAAAATAAAAAAACAAATACTAATCTATTAAATCGAAATAAAAAATTAGATCAAACTAAGAAAAAAATCACTGAATTAAAAGATAAAAATATTGCTATTAAGGGTGAATTTGATAATTTACTTAATCATAAAAATAAATTACTTGCAGATGAAAAACAAGAGATAAGTGATTTTGAATTTTTTAAAAAATCCATTAATGAAATAAATAACGAGATATCCAATCTTTCTTATAAGCTTCATAGTCTCAAAGATCAAAAAGAAGAATTAAATAAGGATTTGGAATTTATTGATAAGGATATAGATTATATAGACTTAAATGAATTAAAGAATAAAAAAGTTAAATATGAATCTTTATTAAAAAATTATTATGCACAAGTAAATGATAATGAAAAACAAATCAAAGTTTTAGAGAAAGATTTAAATAAAAACGAAAATAGAGTTGAAATTTTAAATCGTGACATAAATATGATTGAAAATAACATATCAGCTTTAAAAGCGGAATTAGCTAATTTGTCTGAAAGCAAGAAGATAGAGAGTAAATTAAAGCTAGAAACTGAAAAATTAATAGCTGACACTGAAGAAAAAAATAATAAATTAGTAAGTCAAATAAAAAAACTATCAAATGATATAAAAGATCTTGAATCTAAGCTAGAAGATAGAAATGAAATACTTAATAAATCTAATCAAGAAAATTCAAAGTTAGTTAATCAAGCAAGTGAATTAGAAGAAGAACTTAATAAATTGAATATCAAAAAAGTAGAGCTAACCTATAAGTTAGAGTCAGTAAAAAAAGATTATGACAACTTATTAGACGAAATAAAACCATTTTTAAGTAAAGAAATAAATGAGCTTGAAAAAACTTATAAAGATGCTGATATTAAGAATATAAATAAATCAGAGCTAATAAACTTGCAAAAGAAAATAAATAATATAGGATATTTCACAGCTGATTCATTAGAAAATTATAAGCAAACCAAAGAAGAATTTGACTTTATAAATAATCAGCTAAAAGATTTAGAAGAGTCAAAAGCTAATATTGAAAAATTAATTAAGGCCTTAGAAGATGAAATGAAAGATGAGTTTAAGAAAAAATTTGATATTATAAATACTAGATTTTCTGAAATATTTAAAATCTTATTTATGGGCGGAGATGCTAGATTAAGACTAGATAGTAATGATGAGCTTTTAGCTGGCGTGGAAATAGAAGCACGCCCACCATCAAAATCTCTTAAATCTATTTCCTTACTTTCGGGTGGAGAAAAAGCATTGACGGCTGTTGCACTTTTATTTGCAATTTTTGAGACAAATCCAGCTCCATTTGCAATTTTAGATGAGATAGATGCAGCCTTAGATGAAACAAATATAAAAAGATATATAGATTATTTAAAATCACTATCTCTTAACTCGCAATTTATAATGATTACTCATAGGCAAATAACCATGCAATTAGCAGAAAAAATTCATGGTGTGACTATAGGAGATGATGGAATAAGCAAAGTATATTCTATAGACTTTGATGAAAATTGAATAAAATAAAGCAAAAAGTAAAATATGATTAAATAGGAGGAACCTAATGGCTATAAGAAATATAAGAATTGAAGGCGACCCTATTCTTAGAAAAGAATGCAGGGAAGTCCCAAAAGTTACTGAAAGAATAAAAGTATTATTAGATGATATGGGCGAGACAATGTATCAAGCCGATGGAGTAGGCCTAGCAGCTCCTCAAGTAGGAATATTAAAACGTGTTATAGTGGTAGATCCACATGACGAAGTCACTGGTCTTGTAAAACTAATCAATCCAGAAATTATAGAAGCTGATGGAGAACAAGTAGGAGTAGAAGGTTGTCTTTCTATACCTAATTTTAACGCAACTGTAAAAAGACCAGAACACGTTAAAGTAAAATATTTAGATGAAAATGGTAAAGAACAAATCTGGGATGCTCATGGTTTCCCAGCAGTAATTTTATCTCACGAAATAGACCACTTAAACGGGGTATTATTTAGAGATAAATATATAGAAGAGATTTCATATGAAGTCGAAAATGCTTAATATATGTTTTATGGGCAATCCAAAGTTTGCAGTGCAGACTTTGGATGTTCTTTATAAAGAAGAAAATATAAATGTTAAACTAGTAGTTTCATCTAAAGACAAAAAAAGATCAAGAAACAAAGTGACACCAACACCTATTAAACAATATGCACTTGATAATGATATACCTGTAGAAACACCAGATTCTGTAAATAAAGAAGAATTTGTAAATCAATTAAAAGAATTAGAAATTGATTTTATAGTGGTAGTTGCCTTTGGTCAATTAATAGGAAAGTTACTTTTAGAAGAATTTAACGACCGCATTATAAATCTACATCCATCAATACTCCCGAAATACAGAGGAGCAGCACCAATGCAATTTACCTTGCTAAATGGAGATATAAAAACAGCACCAACTACTATGCTAATTGAAAAAGGTATGGATAGTGGTGATATTTTAATGCAAAATATTGTAGATGTAGATTTTAAGGATGATTATTATACCTTAGAAGAAAAAATGTCAGACCTAGGGTCAAAAGCTATCAGAGATACCCTCTTAAATTTTGATGAACTTTATAAAAACCGCCTCAAACAAGATGATGATAAGGCTACTTATACATCCAAAATTTCAAAAGAAATGGGTAAGATAGACTGGGAAAAATCTAGCTTCGAAATTTATAATCAAATAAGAGCCCTAGTGGCCTTCCCAAAGGCATATTTTTCCTATGAAGGGGACAATGTAAAAGTTTTAGAAGCAGAAATTTTAGATAAATATAAGTCAAATCCTGGCTACATTTATGAAGCAGATAGCAAAAATAATATCATAATTGGTACTGGAGATGGGGCTGTTAGGATAAATAAATTACAATTTCCTGGCAAAAAAGTTATGGATACTAAGTCATTTTTGTTGGGCAATGATTTTAAAAAAGGAATAAAATTAGATGACTGATTTAGAATTAGCATTTAATATCTTATATAAAGTTGTATATAAAGAAGCTAAGTCTAACGATGAGATAAATAAAGTAGCAGATTCTGCAAATAATTTAGCTTTTGTTACAAAAAATGTATATGGTGTTTTAGAGAATAAGATATATCTTGACTATATGATAAGAAAACTATCAACAGTTAGACTTAAGAAAATACATCCATCTGTGTTGCTTATTTTAGAAATAGGTATTTATAATATTTACTTTTTAAATACTAAAGACTATGCCATAGTAAATGAACTAGTTGAATTAACAAAACTTAAAAATAGAAGATCAAAAGGCTTTGTGAATGCTATCCTAAGAAACTTTATTAGAGACGAAAAAGAAATTTCTAAGATAAAAGAAAGTGATGATATAAAATCACTTTCCATTAGATATTCTCTACCAGAAGAATTAACTCGTTATATTTACAAAAATTATGGAATGGATTATACTAAAGCTTTTTTAAGATATATAAATAGCGAGCAAGTTATCTCAATAAGAGTAAATAATTTGAAAACTGATAAGGATGGTTTACGAGATTTACTATTAGATAAAGGATTTGAAATAGAAGATGGACATTTATCTAAAAATGCTCTTAAAATTTTAAACCCAGCGGGTCTTGTAAATACAGATGAATTTAAAGATGGTTTATTTACAATCCAGCAAGAAGGATCTATGAAAACAGTTGAAATATTGGATCCAAAAAATGATTGTAAAATATTAGACTTATGTGCAGCTCCAGGAACAAAAACTTCATATATTGGTGAATATACAAATAATAAAGCTCACATAATTGCCAATGATATTTCAAAAGATAAATTACCTTTAATAAAAGAAAATATTGATAGGTTAGGGCTTAAAAATATAGAACTTTCTAATTTTGATGCAAGTATTTGTAAAAATAAATTTGTAGATACTTTTGATTATGTTTTAGTAGATGCACCTTGCTCGGGACTAGGGGTTATGGGAAGAAAACCAGAAATAAGATACAATAGAAGTATGGAAGATATAGAATCCTTAGCAGAATTACAAAAGCATATTTTAGATCAAGCTATTAAGTATTTGAAAAAAGATGGAGTTCTAGTTTATTCAACTTGTACTATTGGAAATATAGAAAATAAAGAAAGCTTTTCATATTTATCTGCTATGGATAATTTAGAAGTTATCCCAATCGATGGTAAAAATTACATAGAATATGTAAACTATATTGATAAAACAGATGGATTTTTTATAAGCAAATTTAAGAAGAAATAATATGAAACAAACTATAAATGATAAAACAATTAAAGAACTAGAAAGCATTTTCGTTGACCTAGGATTTCAAAAATTTAGAGTAAAGCAAGTATTTCGTCAAATTCATGTAAATAAAATAAATGATTTTAATGAAATGACGGATCTGCCAACCGATATGAGAGAACAGTTATGTAAAGATTTTGAAATCCAAAAGGTGAATTTACTTGAAACTTATGCTTCCAATATAGATTCTACTAAAAAATATCTTTTCGAATTAAATGATGGCAATATTATAGAGGCGGTTTTTATGAAATATGATAATCGCAAGACTATATGTATTTCATCACAAGTTGGTTGTAGGATGGGATGCACTTTTTGTGCATCAACGAAAAATGGTTTAGTAAGACATCTAAGTGCAGCAGAAATAATAGATGAGGTCTATGAGCTTGAAAGACTAAATGGTGATATAAATAATATTGTAATTATGGGGATAGGCGAGCCTTTAGATAATTTTAAAAATATAACGAAATTTATAGAAATTATTACAAATGATAAAGGTAGAAATCTTTCTCATCGTTCTATTACTCTTTCTACTTCTGGTCTAACTCCAAAAATATATGAACTTGCTGATACAGGTCTTGACGTAAACCTTGCGGTAAGTTTACACTATGCTACTGATGAACAAAGACGTCAATACATGCCCGTAGCAAGAAAGTATAATATAGTTGGTCTTATGAAAGCCACTGATTACTATTTGGATAAGACCAAAAGACGTATATCTTTTGAATATGTAGTTATAGATGGGTTAAATAATAGAGATATTGATGTAGAAAATTTATCAAAACTTATGCACGGAAAAAACATCCATATCAACTTAATACCATTAAATCCTATTGAAGAATTTAAACATGATAAGACTAGCAAAAAAGTTATAAATGATTTTAAAGATAAGCTTACAAAAAAAGGATTAAATGCTACAATTAGGTATTCTATGGGTCAAGACATAGAGGCCAGCTGTGGTCAGCTGAGAAATAATTACGCGAGGTAGATATGAAATTTAGTTCAATATCAAATATTGGGAAACTAAGAGATACCAATGAAGATTATTATAGCAATATTTCGATTAAAAATTATGATTTTTTTATAGTTGCTGATGGAATGGGTGGCCATTGCGATGGTGAACTAGCAAGTAGCCTAGCGAGTAAAACTTTTACAGAATTTATTAAAGATTCTGAAATAAGTGACTATCAATCAATATTAGACTTACAAGAAGCAGCTTTATCTCATGCAAATAGTGAAGTATACAAGCTAGCAAGTGAAAAACAGGAAAAGATGGGCACTACCGCTGTCTGTCTTTGCGTTGATTATACTAACAATAAATATCATATTAGCCATATAGGAGATTCTCGACTTTATTTATATAGAAAGGGCGATATAAGCCAGATAACAAAGGATCACTCCCTTGTCAATGAGCTAATAGATAGCGGTGCTTTAAAAGAGGACGAAGCAGATAGTTTCATCAACAAAAGTGCTATAACTAGAGCAATAGGTATAGGACCTAGTATAAATATTGATAGTAAGACTATTGATATGGAAAATGATGATATAATCCTGATTGTAACAGATGGTTTAACAAACGAGTTATCTTTAGAAGATATAAGAAGTATTATTAGTGAAAATACAGATGTATATGATATATCAAGTAAACTAATTGAAGCGGCCAACTTATCTGGCGGTAGAGATAATATAACAGTTACAACTGTAAAAATTTAAGAGGATGTTATGGAAAAAATAATTTTGGACGATAGGTACGAGATTATAGAGCAAATCGGTGTAGGAGGTATGGCAAAAGTTTACAAAGCCAAAGATAAGCTCTTAGATCGATATGTTGCTATTAAAATACTCAAAGACCAATATGCTGAAGATGATGAATTTCTTAAAAAATTTAATATTGAAGCTCAATCTGCAGCTAAACTTTCCCATATAAATATAGTAAATGTTTTTGATATTGGTGAAGACATGTACAATGGCGAGCGTATCCATTATATAGTTATGGAATATGTAAACGGTCAGACCTTAAAAGACCTTATTGTACAAGAGGGCAAATTATCAAATCACGATATTATAGATTACTCAACTCAAATTGCCCAAGCTTTAAAAACAGCTCACCAAGCAGGGATTATCCATAGAGATATAAAACCACAAAATATTTTAATAGATAATTATGGACTTTTGAAAGTAACAGACTTTGGTATTGCAAGGGTATCTTCAAATGCAACTATAACATATACTAGTTCTATTTTAGGGACAGTTCATTATATTTCGCCAGAACAAGCAAAGGGAAAAATAGTAGACGAAAAGTCAGACTTATATTCTCTAGGTGCAGTTATGTATGAAATGGCTACAGGATGTGTACCATTTGATGCAGATAACTCAGTAGGTATTGCTGTAATGCATATCCAAGATGATCCTAAGCCACCAAAAGATTTGAATCCTGAGCTTTCAGACCATTTAAACTATATAATTATGAAGCTTTTAGATAAAGAACCTGCTAATAGATTTTTAAATGCTCGTGAGCTAATAGATGCTTTAGATGATGAGAATTATATAAAAGAAGAAGAGAATTTAACAGATACTGCTAGAATACCAATCGTTGTTCCCCAAGAACGTTCTTATCAAAAGGTTTACAATGAACAAGTCCAAGCTGAAAAAGAAGAAGAGGAAAAAGAAGCAGTATATGTTTCCAATAATGAAACAGAAGAAAAGACTAAGGATAAAAAAACTAGTAAGAAAATATGGCCATTATTATTAATAGCTATATTACTTTTAGGAGCTGTATATTTTTTGAGATCTAGATCCACAAGTAAAACTTCAGTAAATGTACCAATGGTACTAAATCTAGACCAATCTCAAGCAGTAAATGAACTAGAAAGAAGAGGACTAAAAGCTAATATATCTAGAACAGAAGAAAGCGATGAGTATGAAATCGGAAAAGTAATGTCCCAAGATCCAGAGCAAAATACTAAAGTAGAGCGTGGTTCTGTTGTAAATTTAGTTATAAGTGGGGGACGAGAGGTAGAAGTCCCAGATTTAAGAAATATGACCCTATCACAAGCAGAAGAAAGCTTAAAAGAGATTGGACTTAGGCTAGGTAGGACAAATTCCCAATCTAGTGATAGTGTAGATCGTGACCTAATAATTAGCCAAGATCCTAGAGCTAATACAAAATTGCAATCCGGGACAGAAATAGACGTAACAGTAAGTACAGGTCCTGACCAAAGAGTAAAAACAATTGAAGTTCCGAACTTAATAGGAAAAACAGAAGAGCAAGCAAAATCAATAATAAATCAATACGGTTTAAGCCTAAGAGATATAAATTATGAAAAGTCTTCAAATACTCAACAAGGGCTAGTAATGAGCCAGTCAATTGCCAAAGGGACTCAAGTAGCTAGTAACTCAAAAATAGACTTAACAGTAAGTCTAGGTGCAGAAGAAAGTCAACAAGAAACTACTCAGACAACAGATGATAATGACTTAAGAAACGTAGAACTTAGAGTAAAATTACCAGAAGAAAAAGATAACTTTAATGTAATGGTATTTGATGTTGTAAATGGACAAAGAAGTCAGGCTATAATAAACCAACAAATGTCTAGTGCTGACTTAAATGAAGAAGGAACACTTATATTAAATGTAAAAGCAAAAGTAGGAACACAGCTAGAGGTTATAATAGATGATGAAACATTAGGAGTATATGACGTAAGCAATGCAGGGTAAAATAATCAAAGCTCAAAAAGAATTGTATTATGTAGATATAGGCAACAAAATTTATATGTCAAAAGCTCGTGGCAACTTTAGGAAAAAAGGCATCAAACCTCTTGTAGGTGATGATGTAATTATCGATATACAAGATGAAGATAAAGCTTATATAACAGAAATCTTGGAAAGAAAAAATCTTATAAAAAGACCAAATATTTCAAATGTAGATCAGATGTTAGTTTTTGTAACCATTAATGATCCACCTCTAAATTTGTATAATTTAGATAAATATCTAGCCATGTGTGAATATGAAAACATGGATGTAGTTATTATCTTATCAAAAAAAGATTTGTCACCTAGTGAAAAGGTTCAAAATATAAAAGATATTTATGAAAATATAGGATACACAATTGTAAGTTTAGATAATTACAATGATTTCCCTCAAGAAAAGATAAAAGAAATATTAAAAAATAAAACTTCAGCAGTTTCAGGTGCTTCAGGAGTAGGTAAATCAACTTTTTTGAATAATCTAGTTGAAAAAGAACTTGAAATAGGAGAAATTTCTGAAAAATTAAAAAGAGGTAAAAATACAACTCGCCATACAGAAATATTTGCTATAGAGGAAAATACTTTCATTTTTGATACTCCAGGTTTTGATAACTTTGATTTTGACTTTTTAGAAGATGAAAATAATTTAAAATACACCTTTAGAGAGATGTCTAATTCTAAATGCAAGTTTAACAATTGTAATCACATAAATGAACCCAATTGCCAAGTAAAAGGAAAAGTAGAAATTGGTCAAATAGCAAAATCTAGATATAATAATTATCTAATGATGTTTAATGAACTAAAAAATAGGAGAGAAAATAAATGGTAGAACTAGCCCCATCAATACTAAGTTGCGATTTTTCAAATTTACAAGCAGATTTGGATCAAACAAAAGATACAGATTTAAAAATGATACACATAGATGTTATGGATGGTTCTTTTGTACCAAATATATCTTTTGGTTTTAAGGTGATCAGCGATATTCGTGACAAAAATGATTATTTATTTGATACACATGCTATGATATATGAGCCAATAAAATATATAGAAGAGTTTAAAAAAGCAGGTGTAGATAGACTTACTATTCACTATGAAGCATGTGAAAATCTTGACCAAACAATAGAAAAAATAAAAGAAAATGATATGCAAGTTGGTCTTACCTTTAAACCTGCAACTGATTTAGATTTGATAATCCCTTACCTTGATAAAATTGATTTGGTTTTAGTAATGAGTGTAGAACCAGGATTTGGTGGTCAGACATTTATGGAAAGTTCTATCGAGAAAATTAAAATTTTAAGAGATTATATTGACAACAATAATTTAGATGTCTTAATTCAAGTTGATGGTGGAATAAAAACAACTAATGTTAAAAAAGTTATAGAAGCTGGTACAGATATAGTAGTATCAGGTTCTGATGTATTTGGAAAAGATATTAAAAATCAAATAGATAAGTATTATGAAATATTTAACAAAAAGTCACTTTAATAGTGGCTTTTTGTTATATAAGGGTATGTATATACGTAAGAATTATTAATATATTTAAAGGAGATAAAAATGCCCAAAAAAGATAAAAATCAAAAATATGATCATAAAAAAGCTCCCTTAACTCCTCCAGATATAGATAAAGTAGAGCAAGTTAAAGATAATGAAAAACAAAAAGATTTAGAAGCTAATAAGGTTGATAACAAAGGTAAAGCTTTTACAACAAATAAAGGTCTAAAAATGGCTGAAGATGAATTTTCATTAAAATCTGGCAGACGTGGACCAACATTAATTGAAGACTTTCATTTAAGAGAAAAAATAATGCACTTTGACCATGAGAGGATTCCAGAAAGAATAGTTCATGCTCGTGGTGTAGGAGCTCATGGTGTATTTAAATGTACAAAAGATATGAGTGAATATACAAAAGCTTCATTATTTACAGAAGAAGGAAAAGAAACTTCTTTATTTACAAGAATTTCTACAGTAGCAGGTTTTAGAGGATCTACAGATACTCCTCGTGATGTACGTGGATTTGCTCTAAAATTTTATACTGATGAAGGAAACTACGATATAGTTGGTAACAATATCCCAGTTTTCTTTATTCAAGATGCTATAAAATTCCCTGACTTTGTTCATTCTGTAAAACCAGAACCAGATACAGAAGTTCCACAAGCCCAATCAGCTCATGATACATTTTGGGATTTTGTTTCAAGAAACCAAGAATCCGCACATACAGTAATGTGGGCGATGAGTGATAGAGCTATACCACTTAGCCTACGTATGATGGATGGATTTGCTGTTCATACATTTAGATTTGTAAATGCTGAAGGAAAAGGAACATTTGTTCGTTTCCAATGGAACCCTCAACTAGGAGTGCACTCTAGGGTTTGGGATGAAACACTAAAAGTTTCAGGTAATGATCCAGATAGCCAAAGGAAAGATTTATACGATGCAATTGACGAAGGAAACTATCCAGTATGGGACTTTTGTGTTCAACTTTTGCCAGAAGAAAAAGAATTTGACTATCCATTTGATATATTAGATCCTACAAAAGTATGGCCTGAAGAGTATATACCAAAAGTAAAAATTGGTGAAATCACATTAAATAGAAATGTAGACAATTACTTTGCAGAAACAGAACAAGTTGCCTTTAATCCGGGAAATGTTGTACCAGGAATTGATTTTTCAAATGACCCATTACTACAAGGTAGATTATTCTCATATACAGATACACAATTATTAAGACTTGGTGGTCCAAATTTTGCACAAATTCCAATAAATAGACCAATTTCTGAAGTTCATAATAACCAAAGAGATGGCTGGCATCAAGATATAATAAATAAAGGACCAGTTTCTTATCACAAATCAGCAATTGATGATCAATCTCCATACTATGAAAGTCCAGAAAATGGTGGATATGAACATTACCAAGAGAAAATTGATGGAACGGTAATAAAAGATCGCGATGATAGCTTTAGAGATCATTTTTCACAAGCTACAGCATTTTATAAATCACTTAACGAAGTAGAACAAAAACATATTAAAAGTGCGTTTTCATTTGAACTTTCCAAAGTTAAAAGACCAGAAATTAGACAAAATGTAGTAGATATGTTTGCAAACGTTGATGAAGATATGGCAAAAGAAATTGCTAAAAATGTTGGGGCGGATACTCCAGACGCTGAGAGAGGCTTTGATCCAGTAGGTATTAAGGCAAGTAAAGAAGCATTAAAAGTAAAAATGCCAGAATTTTCACAAGAAAATACTATTTTTAAACCAGATACTTTAAAAGTAGGAATTTATTCTGATAGTGACGATGATTTTGACTTTAAGTCTTTAGTAAAATCAATTAAGAATAGTAAAGCAAAAGCAGAAATAATACAAGCGGATTTACAAGATACTAAGGATGGTGTAATGGTAACTCATAGATACGAGACAATCCATCCAGTATTAGAAGATGCTTTAATCATAGTAGTACCAGAAAAACCAAGTCATGAATTTAGCAAAAATGTTGGTGAATTTGCAAAGGAAACATTTAAGCACTACAAACCTCTTTGGATTATAGGAGATGCAAGTGATATTCTTTCAGAGGATCAACAAAAAGCTGAGGGAGTAATGGTGACTAATGATAGCAAAGATATAGATAAATTTATAGAAAACTTAACTAAACAAAGATTCTGGGATAGAGATGGATCTAACTAGATAAAAAAAGACCACTAGGATTAAGTCCTAGTGGTTTTATTTTGAATTCAAAATAAAAAAAGCATTCGATTATGCTTTTTGTACTCTTCCAGATTTTAAACATTTAGTACATACGTTGATTGATTTTGGAGATCCATCTACTATAGCTCTTACTTTATGCACATTTGGTTTAAAATTTCTGTTGTTGATTTTGTGTGAGAAAGTAACAGTTTTACCTGCTTTTGTGCCTTTACCACAAATTTCGCATGTTTTTGCCATATAAACACCTCCTAGCTTTTACAATTAATCTTTATTATTTTACCAAATCTTTATCGAAATTACAAATTTTTTTTAATAAACAAAGATTTTAAATTACGGTATAATAATTTAGATAGAAAACTTTGATTTAATCTATTAAATCTAGGAGGACATATGGATTACAAATCTATTTATGAGTCAAAGAGATTTGGTGAAATACTTTTTGATGAACCCTTAAAAGATTACACAACTTGGGGGATAGGAGGCCCAGCCGACGTACTAGTTAAACCAAGTAATGAAGATGAATTAAAAAATTTATTAATATTTAATAATGAAAATGACATAAAAACAACTGTTATAGGTTTAGGTTCAAATTTACTCATTACAGATAAAGGTATTCGTGGATGTGTGTTAGTTTTATCTGAAAACTATGATGATATAAAATTAGATGGAACAGCTATGACCGTTCTTGCTGGAACATCTTTAAATAAAGCAGCTACTACATCTATTAGTAATCATCTAACAGGCATGGAAGAAATTTCTGGTATACCTGGAACAATAGGTGGTGCGGTTGCAATGAATGCTGGTGCTTATGGCAAGGAAATAAAAGATGTTTGTAAAAGTGTAAAAGCCTTTGACTTTAAAGGTAATGAATACAATTTTACAAATGAGCAAATGAATTTTTCATACAGACATTCTAAAATATTTGAGCAAGATTTGATAGTATCTTCAGCAACATTCGAACTTTTACCAGATGCTTTAGATCAAGCAGTTTTAAAATATGAAGATTATACAAATAGACGAGAAACAAAGCAACCACTTGACAAAAAGTCTGCAGGTTCTACTTTTAAGAGACCTGAAGGATCCTATGCATCAAAATTAATTGATGAATGTGGTCTTAGAGGTTATAGAGTAGGCGATTGCCAAGTTAGTGAAAAACACTGTGGTTTTATAATAAATGCTGGCAATGCGTCTTGTAAGGAAATGTTAGCATTTATAGAAGAAGTAGCAGGAATAGTACACGAAAAAACAGGATTTACTTTAGAACGCGAGGTTAAATTAATCGGAGAATTATAATGAAGCTTAAAATAATTACTGGTTTAAGTGGATCAGGGAAAACCACAGCTTTAAGGGCATATGAGGATATGGGATACTATGCAATGGATAATTCTCCAGCTTACTTAGTAGAAAAGTTTATTGAACTAAATGAAACTCAAGAAAACCCCATAGATAAAATGGCAGTAGTAATAGATTTTAGATCTCACAATATAGATAGCAATATGTATAAGTCTTTCAAATCTTTGAAAGAAAAAAATAGTGATACCGAAATAATTTATATTTATTGTAGTGATTCTATGATTTTAAAAAGATATAACGAATTGCGTAGACCACATCCCTTAGGTGAGTTTGGTAATATTTCTGATGGTATTAAAAAAGAAAAAAATTTGTTAAAAGCTATTACAAAAATTTCAGATAGATTTATAGATACTAGTAATTATACAGCTAAAGAACTAAAGAAGGTTATAGAAGATTCATTAGAAAAAAAAGATTCGATGATAGTAAATTTACTTTCTTTTGGTTACAAAAATGGCATTAGTGAAGATTTTGATTATGTATTTGATATGAGATTTCTTCCAAATCCATATTACATAAAGGATCTAAAGGCCTTAAATGGCACTGATAAGAAATTAAAGAAATATCTAGACCAATTTAATATTTTAGATCAATTTGAAAATGATGTATATAAAATAATTTCTTACTTAATCCCAGAATTTAAGAACCAAGGTAAAAATACAATAACAATTGCCTTTGGATGTACTGGGGGTAAGCATAGATCTGTTTATATGACAGAACGTATGTACAAACGATTAAAAAATGAAGATTACATAGTTATAAAAAAACATAGAGATAAGGAAAAGTGGTGAAATGCAGTATTGTAAAAGATTAGCTTTAGATAATGTAAAAAATGCAAGAGATTTAGGAGGAGTGCCTACTTTAGATGGGAATATAACTAAATGGAATAATTTTTTGAGAACTGCAAATCTTGATGATATTAGTGATAGTGAAATAAAAACTTTAAAAGACTATGGTATAGAAACTATTATTGATTTAAGACGTGAGAGAGAGATCCCTTTTGGTAGTGAAGAACACAAGAGAATTATAGATAATTTTAATTTTAACCATATATCTTTGGCACCAGATAATGAGTTTCGCAAAGAAGAGATAGAACAAATAATTAATAAAGAAATATCTATTGGCACAACATATAGAAATCTTATAGATAATTTTTCAAAGATAAGACAGATTATGGAAGTTTTTGCAAAGACAGAAAAAGCAATACTATTTCACTGTCAAGAGGGTAAAGATCGTACGGGAATTATTTCTATGATACTGCTGGGTCTTGCCAATGTAGCTAGAGCAGATATAATTGCAGATTATGAAATTTCATCTGCCTATCTTGGATATATAGAAAGATATGATGAGCATGAGCCCCTTTCTGTATTTAGAATTACAAATCCATATTATATGAAAGAAGCTTATGACTATATAGAAAGAAAATACAAGACTTTTGAAGATTATCTATTATATGCAAAAGTAGATCAAGATATAATTGATAAGGTAAAAAATAAATTAATTAACTAGGTGAGACTATGTCTTTTTCAAAAAGATGTAAAAAAGAAGTATTAAAAAAAGAACCAATAAATTCTCTTGCAGAATTACTCTGTGTTCTGGAATTTATAGGTTCCATAAGAATTTCAAGTAAGGGATATAGTATAGTCTTTAAAACTTATTCTAATTCTGAAGCTAGGTATATTTATAATATAATAAAAGATTCGTATGAGTACTCATCAGTTTTTGAGATAAAAGATTTACCGAGTGGAGATAGACTTTTCACGGTAATAATTGATAATGATGGTATTTGTGAAGATATTATGAAAAAAAATAAGGATTTTTTTATAAATACTTCTAATGATTTAGAAGAAGTTTCCTTTGACGACATAAAATCTTTTTTAAAAACATCTTTTGTATTTAAAGGTTCAGTCAATGATCCACAAAGAGGATATAATTTAGAAATCTCTACAAGTGATAAAAATCTTGCTGATTTATTAAAAGCATCTATGGAGATATTTGAGCTAAATCCAAAGATAAATACAAAAAGAGATTGTCTTGTAGTTTACTTAAAAGATAGCGACAAGATCTCAGACTTCTTGGCTTTAATTGAGGCAAATAAATCCTTATTTGAACTAGAAAATGTAAGGGCTATGAGGTCTATAAGAAATGATATAAATAGACAAACAAATTTTGATAAAGCAAACATTGATAGAACAGTAAATGCATCTTTAAAACAAGTAGATGCCATAAATCTGTTGATAAAAGAAGATGAATTTGAAAAATTATCAGAAGATATGATTGAAATAGGAGAGCTGAGACTTGCTAATCCTTATGCATCTATAGAAGAACTAGGAGCAATGCTAGAGCCACCGATGAGCAAATCAAAGGTAAATTACAGGTTACAAAAATTTATAAAAATGGCTGAAGATTTGTGATAAGCAAATCTTTTTAATTGGAGAAAACAATGGAAAATAAATTTACTCATTTACATGTACATACAGAATATTCTTTACTCGATGGTTTTTCAAGAATAGACAAGCTTATTGAAAAAGCTAAATCATTTGGTATGGATTCACTTGCTATCACTGACCATGGTCAAATGTATGGAGTAATAGAATTTTATAAAAAAGCCACAGCAGCAGGCATAAAACCTATAATTGGTTGTGAAGTATATGTTAGTGAAAAAGACCATCTCATAAAAGATCCTACAAATAAACGATATTATCATTTGATATTATTAGCTAAAAATAATAACGGCTACCAAAATTTACTAAAAATAGTATCTGAAGCTTATGTAAATGGATATTATTACAAACCTAGAGTGGATTTTGAATTTATAAAAAGATATTCAGAAGATATTATTGCTTTAAGCGCCTGCCTAAGTGGTGAAGTCAATCAAAGAATATTAGAAAATGATATTGATGGAGCATATGAAACAGCAAAAAAATACGCCGAAACTTTTGGTAAAGAAAATTATTACCTTGAATTACAAAATCATGGCTTGCCAGAACAAAAAAGAACAAATGAAGTTTTATCTCAATTGCACAATGACCTTGATATAGAATTAGTTGCTACAAATGATGTTCACTATATAAATAAAGACGATAGCTATTACCAAGATGTTTTGCTATGCATACAAACAGGTGCTCTTTTAAAAGACAATGACAGAATGAAGATGCCATGCGATGAGTTTTATTTAAAATCACCTGATGAAATGACTGCAATCTTTAAAGATTACGAAAGAGCAATTGAAAATACTAATAAAATTGCTGATATGTGTAATGTAGAAATACAATTTCATAACCCCCATCTGCCATATTTTTCAAAATTACCAGAAAATATGACAAATTTAGAATATCTTACCCAATTGGTAGATGAAGGATTGGCAAAAAAATATGATAAAGTAAGCGAAGAAATAAGAGCCCGAGCTACTAAAGAAGTAAATGTAATAAGTAATATGGGATATGTAGATTACTTTTTAATAGTTTGGGATTTTGTAAGATTTGCAAAAGATAATGATATAGCAGTGGGACCAGGACGTGGATCAGCCGCAGGATCTTTGGTTTCTTATGCACTAGATATAACTCAAATAGACCCTTTAAAATACGATCTGATTTTTGAAAGATTTTTAAATCCAGAAAGAGTATCTATGCCTGATATAGACATAGATTTTGATTATGTTAGACGTGATGAAGTTGTAGAATATGTAAATGAACTATACGGTAGAGACCATGTTTCTCAGATAGTTACTTTTGGTAGAATGCAGGCTAGAAATGCAATAAGAGATGTGGGTCGTGTTTTGGATATTTCATATGGCAAGGTTGATAAAATTGCAAAACTTGTGCCTGCAGTGATAAATATGACTCTAGATCGTGCATTAGAAGAATCAGATAAATTTAGGGAAGCTTATCATAGTGATGCTGAAAGTAAAAGATTAATTGATACTGCAAGGAAAGTAGAAGCTCTTCCAAGACACACATCAATCCATGCTGCTGGTGTAGTAATTAGCAAAGAAATATTAACAGATATTGTTCCTTTAGCGTTATCAAATGACCAAGTTGTAACTCAATTTAATATGACAGAAATAGAAGAACTTGGTCTATTAAAAATGGATTTCTTAGGTCTGCGTAACCTTACAGTAATTAAAGATACCATAAAAGATGTAAAAACAAATCGCGGTATAGATGTAGATATTGAAACAATTGATGAAAATGATCCTAATATAATTGTTCAGTTTAATAATGCAAAAACTATAGGTATTTTCCAGTTTGAGTCTCCAGGTATGAGAAACTTCCTTAAAAACTTAAAACCAACAGTTTTTGATGATTTAGTTGCGGCAAACTCTCTATTTAGACCAGGTCCTATGGATGAGATACCAACCTACATTCACAACAAAAATCATCCAGAAGATGTAAAATTTTTAGATGAAAAGCTAAAGCCAATTTTGGGTGTTACTTATGGAATAATAGTCTACCAAGAACAAGTAATGCAAATTGTCCAACAACTGGGAGGTTTTTCTTTAGGAGAAGCTGACAATCTAAGACGTGCTATGAGTAAGAAAAAAATGGATGTCATGCAAGCTAATCGAGAAGTTTTTGTTAATGGAAAAATAGATGAAAATGGTGAAGTGATAATTCCAGGATGTATAAGGAATGGAGTAAGTGAAAAGTCCGCAAATAAAATTTATGACGAAATGATCTCCTTTGCCAAATATGCCTTTAATAAATCCCATTCGGCAGCTTATTCTCTAGTTGCAGTGCAAACTGGATATTTAAAGCATTATTTTCCAGAAGAATATATGGCAAATCTAATTTCTTCTGTAATGGACAGTGCATCAAAGCTTTACTTATATGTAAGTGAAGCAAAAAGTATGGGCATAGAAGTAATTGCACCAGATGTAAATTTATCCTATCAAAAGTTTTTTGCCAAAGATGGTAAAATTATATTTGGATTATCAGGAATAAAAAACTTAGGAATAAACTTTATCAATGCAATTGTTGCGGTACGTGAGAATGATGGTAAATTTATAAACTTTAAAGATTTTTTAGAAAGAGTAGAAGCTTATGATAGTAGAGCTTTAAACAAAAAAGGATTGGAATCATTGATAAAAGCCGGTGCTTTTGATTCAATGGGTTATGCCAGATCAAAATTAATGGCAGTTTATGAAAAAGCAATGACTAATGTTCATGAAGGGCAAAAAGTAAATGTAAAAGGTCAGATGAATTTACTAGATATGGCTAATGAAGAAAAGAATAATCAAACTAGAGATATTAGTTTTCCTGATGTAAACGAATATCCAAAAAAAGTGAAATTATCTTTAGAAAAAGATGTTTTAGGCTTTTATATTTCTGATCATCCACTAAGTGAAGCAAATGAGAAACTAAAAAATACTATTACTTTTAGAACAAATTATAAAGACGAACTAACAAATTTAGAAATTACAAAACTTGATAATAAGTTTGTAACTATGGCTGGAATTATTACTAGTAAGTCTGAAATAATGACTAAAAAACGAAGTCTAATGGCTTTTGCAAATATAGAAGACTTATACGGAACAATAGAAATGGTAATTTTTCCAGAAATTTATAAGAAATATAGAAATCTAATTGAGGATGATAATGTTGTATTGGTTAAGGGTAAATTACAAGTGGATGAGGACGACTTAAAACTCTTAACACAAGAATTTATTGATATAGAAAAATTAGATTTACGAACTTTATACTTAAAAACTAATTATAAAGAGTATAATAATTTAAGAAGCGTGCTAAAGGATTACAGAGGTAAAACTCCAGTTGTGGTTTATTTTGAAGATCGTAACAAGTCCTTTAAGCTTGATGAAAGGTTGTGGGTAGATACCAGCGATCAAAATATAAAAAAGTTAGAAAATTTTTTAGGAAAAGAAAATGTTAAGTTGAAATAAGGAGTTTATATGAATACAATAGGTATCTTAACTAGTGGTGGCGATGCCCCTGGTATGAACTCAGCTATTAGAGCAGCGGTAAGAACTGCGTTAAACAATGGTATGAGGATAAAGGGGATTAGAAATGGATATGATGGGCTGATGAAAGGTGACATTTACGAAATGAATGTCTCCTCAGTAGCAGATATAATCCATAAAGGTGGTACCATACTTGGCACGGCAAGAAGTACAGAATTTACAAAAAAAGAAGGCCAACAAAGAGCAGCTCAAATATTATCTGATTATGGTATAGAAGGACTAATTGTAATAGGTGGTGATGGGTCACTCAAAGGAGCAAAAGCTCTATCTGATTTAGGAATAAAAACAGTTGGCATTCCTGGTACTATCGATAATGATATGGGATATACAGATTTTACCATTGGTTTTTTCACTGCTATGGAAACTGTAAGTGATGCCATAGGAAAACTACGTGATACTTCAAGCTCTCATGGTAGAGCTGTAGTAGTTGAAGTAATGGGTAGAAATTGCGGAGATTTGGCTCTTTACTCAGGACTTGCTGGTGGAGCTGAATCTATAATAGTGCCTGAACATGAGTTTTCAATTGATGATATAGTAGAAAAAATGGAGCACGGTAAAAAAAGAGGTAAATTACACCACCTAATTACTCTTGCTGAAGGAGTTGGTGATCCATATTCTATAGCAAGAGAACTTGAAGAAAAAACAGGCATAGAAACAAAAGTAACAGTACTAGGTCATGTTCAAAGGGGTGGTTCACCATCTGTTGCTGATAGACTTTTAGGATCAACTATGGGTGCTCGTGCCGTAGAATTACTTGGAGAAGAAAAAACTAATTTAGCTATAGGATATGTAGATGGTAAACTTGTTGAGGTGAATATTGAGGATGCTGTTAATAAAGAATCCCAATTTGATGAACAATTATACGAATTAGCAAACACTTTATCAAAGTAGTAAGAAAAGGAGTTATTTATGAATCAAATACCAGATATACTTAAAAAAACAAAAATAGTTTGTACTATAGGACCTTCATCTGAATCACCTGAAATTATTGAAGATCTTATTAAAAATGGGATGAATGTTGCTAGACTTAATTTCTCACATGGTACACATGAAGAACACCTAGCAAAAATGAAAACTATTAGAAAAGTTAGAAGAAAATTAAACAGACCTATAGCAATTATGCTTGATACAAAAGGTCCAGAAATTAGAACTGGAAACTTTAATATAGATGAAGTTTTCTTAAAACCAGGTGATGTTTTTACCCTTACAACTCGTGATGTAGAAGGTACAGAGGAAATAGTTTCTGTTTCTTACGAAGGACTTCCAAATGACGTAGAAGTAGGATCAGTCATATATATAGATGATGGATTAGTACAACTAGAAGTAACAGAGATCAGAGATGGCACAGATGTTGTTTGTAAAGCTCTTAACAACGGAGTACTTTCAAATCACAAAGGAGTAAACTTACCAGGTTCAAAAACAAATCTTCCTGCAATTACACCAAAAGATATTGATGATATAAAATTTGGTATAGAAAATGATATAGACCTAATAGCTGCATCTTTTGTTCGTAAAAAAGAAGACGTTTATGAGATCAGACGTATTCTAGAAGATAATGGTGGAGAACATATCAAAATCATTTCTAAAATCGAATCTCAAGAAGGTGTAGATAATATCGAAGAAATTATCGAGGCATCTGATGGTATTATGGTAGCTCGTGGAGACTTAGGTGTAGAAATTAGAACAGAACTTATTCCAATTGTTCAAAAAGAAATCATTAGAAAAGCAAATAAAGCTGCAAAACCAGTTATTACTGCTACACAAATGCTTGATTCAATGATTAGAAATCCAAGACCTACTAGGGCTGAAACAACAGACGTTGCAAATGCGATTATAGATGGTACTGACTGTGTAATGCTTTCAGGGGAAACAGCTGGAGGAAAATATCCAGTAGAAGCAGTTAGTACAATGAGAAATATTTGTATAACAACAGAATTATCTGATGACTTTAAAGAAAATATTTACCAAACAAATATTTCTTCATCATTTACTACAACAAATGCTATTGCAAAAAATACCTGTGACCTTGCAGAAACACTAGATGCAAAAGCAATTATTTCTTGTACAGCAAGTGGTAACACATCAAGAGTAATATCTAAATTTAAACCAAAAACAAATTCAATTGCAGCAACAACTACAGAAAGAGTTGCACGTCAATTATCTGTAGTTTGGGGAGTATATCCAATAGTAATACAAGATGCAATAGAAACAGATGAACTTATAGATCGTGCTATTTTTGGAGCGATCAATGAAGGTTTTGTATCAGAGGGTGACATTACAGTTGTAACAGCTGGTATACCATTAGGTATTTCAGGAAATACAAACTTAATCAAAGTTCATACAATTGGAGATATAATTACAAGCGGAACAGGTATTGGAACAAAATCAGTTTCAGGAAAAGTGTGCATAGCATCAACACAAAAAGAACTTGAAGAAAAATTTGAAGACGGCGACATAATAGTAGCCAGATTTACAGATGCAGATATTACAGAATATATCCAAAAGGCAAGTGCTATTGTTACAGAAGAAGGTGGACTAACAAGCCATACAGCTATAGCAGCAGTTCACTTTAACTTACCAGCAGTAGTGGGTGCCTTTAATATTAGAAACCTTGTAAAAGATGGAGATACTATTACTGTAGATCCAATAGGTGGAGTAATCTATAAAGGAGAAGCAAAAGTTATCTAATGATTTTAAAAAACATTAAGATAATTGATGTCCTACAAGATGGCAGAGGAGTAGCTCGTACAGAAGGAAAAATTGTCTTTGTCGAGAATGCAGTTTATGGAGAAACTCTAGATGCCGAAATCATAGCAGAAAAGAAAAACTTCTTAGAGGCTAAAAAACTAAATACTAAAATAAAAAGTGATTATCAGAGAAAGCCTCCATGTCCATATTTTTATGAATGTGGAGGTTGTTCTATAATGGACATTAATTATAAAACTCAATTAGAATTAAAAAAGAATCTAATAATAAATGCAATAAGAAAGTCAACAAAAATAGAACTATCAGATTTAGAAATTTTAGAAAGTCCAGAACTAAGATATAGAAATAAAGTACGCTTACAAGTAGATGAAGATGGTGGACTAAATTATCTAGAAGCATATTCTAAAAAAAAGGTAAAAATAGATGATTGCTTGATAGCAAATGAGCTTTTATCTAAAAATCTAAAAGAAATCCAAGATATAACAAGGTCTATAAATAATGAATTTGATGGACCTATAGATGAAGTTACTATTAGATCAAGCGAATATGATATTTTGTTAAATATTCATGGAAATTTTAATGCTGATTCAATTAACTTTATTAAAGAAAAATATAACGAACATAAATATTCCATAAATCTCTTAAACGCTAGACAACTAATTGTTATTAGTGGAAATGGCTACCTAGATTATAAGATAAATAATAAATCATTTAAAATAAGTGCCAACGACTTTTACCAAGTAAATGATTATCAAATAGAAAACTTATATACACTAGCAAGAGAATTTTTAGGAAATGAGCAAAAACTCCTAGACCTGTACTGTGGATCAGCCACAAGCTCCATGTCAATCAACGATAATCATATAGTAGGTATAGAAATAAATAAAAATGCTATCAAAGATGCCAAAGAAAATGCCAAAAGAAATAATCTCAAAGATTATAAATTCATAGCAAAAAATGCAAAATTCATCGATAGCAAATTCATAAAAGAAAATAAAATCGACGCAGTAACAGTAGACCCACCAAGAGCAGGACTAGATAAAGAGGTAGTAAAAACAATAGCAAATGCAGATATAGAAAAAATAGTATACATATCATGCAATCCACAAACTCTGGCACGTGATATAAAAAGGTTTATGGATAGGGGATATGAGCTTAAAAAAATAAAAGCAGTAGATATGTTTCCTCAGACTATGCATGTGGAGACTATAGCGTTGATACAAAAGATGTAAATTTAGAAATTCTGCATTTTAAGCAGTTTTATAAACATTTTGTCTTCGATAAAGATGAAGAAGGATACGTCAAAATACTCGAAAAACTACATGGATGTAAGAGTGGTTTTGAGACTGGTATGAGGAAACACAAAAAATAAGATTAACTCATTTTGTACTTTCTATAAGAGCGGCTTAAAAGGCTGCTCTTTTTGCAATTAGAATACCCAAGGTTGGATCAGGACTTTATGTTTATATTTAATGATAAAAAAAGACCTATATTTAAAAATAAACTTGCGTATTATCGGAAAAAAATAATAAGAGATTTATATGAATTAAATCATATAAAGAGATTATCACATTCAATTGAGATAAAATAGTGATACAGAAAAAAGACTTGATAAATAAGAACCATCAGAGTTTTATTAAAATAATTTAATAAAAAAGTCTAATAAAATTATTTAAGCATTATAGGTTTAAATTATATAATTTTCTTGATTATGTAACTATATAGAAATTAAGAAACAAGAGATTTAAGAGAAAATTAGGAACGATAGTATTTTAAAATTTGATTGCTTATGTAAGAATACGTTACTTATTGTATGTTGACTGATTGTATTCAACAGTGATAAAATTTTAGAAAAATAGAGGTAGTGTATAATGGATATCATAGAAGTTTTTTCTAAAAACGTTAAAAAACATCGAAATGAAGTGGGTTTAACACAAGAAGCTTTTGCTGAAAAACCCGGATTGCATAGAACATATATAAGTGCATTAGAGTGTAAAAAAAGAAGCATTGCATTGGATAATGTACAAAAAATAGCAGATGCTTTGGAGATAGAACCATATTTATTATTTAAGGAATAAATAGTAAGAAATAGGATGGTATTAAGTGAATAGGACAAATTATTTTAATTACATAGAAGAAAAATTAAATACGCTAGCATATAGAATAGAAGTGAGAAGTAAATTAAACCTTTTGGAACTTAATATCCATTCTGAAAATTTTTTCGCCAATTTGTGTAATATTATTTTTGATTTAGAATTAGAAAATTTAAATTTCTCATACCAAAATATAGATGGCATAGATTTAATAGATCATAAAAATAAAGTTGTTGTGCAAGTTTCTTCAACCTGTACAAAAACAAAAATTGAAAATTCTCTAAGCAAAAATGTATATACTAAATATAAAGATTATAACTATAAGTTTATGTCTATTTCTAAGAATGCACCTTTTTCTCTAAAAAATAAAACTTTTCAAAATCCATATAGTATGCAATTTAATCCAAAGCAAGATATATGGGATGTTGGGTTAATTCTTAAAAAAACTTTAAATCAAACAGTTTCTAAGCAAAGGTGTTTATATGATTTTATAAAATCTGAGTTAGGACAGGATGTTGATTGTGTTAAAATTGAGTCAAATTTAGCCAAAGTTATTAACATTTTAGCAGATGAGACACTTGATATTAATGCTGGTTCTCCAGAAATCAACTCTTTTGCTATAGAGGATAAAATTTTATTTAATGATTTAGAAGATGCTAGAGACATAATTGATGAGTATAAAATTTTTTATCACAGACTTGATGAAATATACAGTGAGTTTGACAGAGAAGGTAAAAATAAAAGTTTTTCTGTATTACAGGAGATTAGAAGGCAGTATATAGAATTAAATAGATTAAATTATACTCCTACAGATATTTTTTATGAAATAATTAATCGTGTTATGAAAGTTATAATTGGAAGTAGTAATTATATAGAAATACCGATGGAAGAACTACAATTGTGTACGGATATACTGGTTGTAGATGCTTTTATTAGATGTAAAATATTTAATAATCCGGAGGGATATAATCATGTTATTACCAGATAATATTCATCCTGAACTTAGTATTTATTATAATGGTTATGTTATTTTAACAGAGCTTGAAAAGAAAACAGAACAAATGCTTTTAGAATTATACTATAATGTAAAAAAGTCAAATAACATGTCATTTTCCGTGTTCGTATTGAGTCTTGACTGGTTATATTTAATACAATTAGCTCAAATAAGTGAGAAGGGGGTAGTAAGAAAATGTTTATAGAAAAGCTGAAAATTTCTACTAAATATGAAACAATTCGAGAGATGAAATTTCATACAGGTATGAATTTAATAATTGATGACACCCCTTTAACAGATGACTTAAAATCAACAGGGAATAATGTAGGTAAAACAACAGTTTTAAAATTAATTTATTTTTGCCTGGGAGGAGAAGGTAAGGATATTTACACAGATGAAGAAAATAAAAATAAAGTATATGAAGAGGTTAAAAGTTTTTTAATAAATCAGGAAGTGTTAGTAACATTAACCCTTATAAATGGATTTAACGTGCAAGAAAAAGAAAGATTAGTTATTGAGCGTAATTTTTTATCAGGGAAAAATGCTATAAGGAAAATAAATGGTAAATCAATATTGAAAAAAGATTTTGAAAATGAACTATTAGCAAAAATATTTCCAGAAAATAAAAACGAAAAACCTTCTTTTAAGCAAATAATATCTCATAATATTAGATATAAGGACAATAGTATTAATAATACACTAAAAACATTAAATTCTTTTACTACTGATGTTGAATATGAAACTCTATACTTATATCTTTTAGGATGTGGATTTGATAGTGGAGCCAAAAAACAAGCACTTACTAATAAGATAAAGCAGGAAAATGCATATAAAGAAAGGCTTGAAAAAAAACAAAAGAAAAATTCATATGAGGTTGCATTAGCTATAATTGAAGATGAAATAGTTGAGTTAAATAACAAAAAATCTTTATTAAATATAAATGAAAATTTTGAAGAGGATTTAAATAAACTAAATGAAATAAAATATAAAATAAATAGGTTAAGTCCACTTATTACTAAACTAGAAATAAGAAGGGACATGATCATTGAAGCAAAAAATGAGATGGAAAAAGATGTGTCTACAATTGATTTAGATCAATTAAGATTGTTGTATAGTGAATCAAAAGAATATATCCCTAATTTGCATAAAACATTTGAAGATTTAGTTGTATATCACAATAAAATGATAGTGGAGAAGGTTTCATTTATAACAAAAGAATTACCTGTTTTAAATGATAGAATTAAAAATGAGAAGAGAACTTTAAAAGAATTGTTAAGTGATGAAAAAAAATTATCTATAAAAATTTCCAAGAGTGATTCTTTTAATGATTTGGAAAATATTATTTCTGAAATAAATGAAAAATATAGATTAAAAGGTGAGTATGAAAATACAATTTCACAAATAAACGAGGTAGATTCAATTCTCGAAACAACAGAGAATGAACTTAAAAACATTGATCAATATTTATATTCTTATGATTTTCAAGAAAAACTTAAGAAGCAAATAACGAAATTTAATAGATATTTTTCTTCGGTATCATATGAGTTATATGGAGAAAAATATGCTCTGACATATGAGATTATTAATAATAAAAAGACAAACAAGCCAGTATATAAATTTAGTACATTTAACTCAAATATGAGTTCAGGCAAAAAACAAGGAGAAATTCTATGTTTTGATTTGGCATATATAATGTTTGCGGATGAGGAAAGAATATCCTCTTTGCATTTTTTATTAAATGATAAAAAAGAATTGATGCATGATAATCAATTGGTGAAAGTTTCGGATTTTGTTATTAAAAAAGACATTCAATTGGTAGTTTCAATATTGAAAGATAAGTTGCCTGCAGATCTATTGAGTAAAGCGAATATTATTGTGGAATTATCACAAACTGATAAATTATTTAAAATTGAATAATAGTATGGAAGAGTAAGAATTCCTTACTCTTTTATATTGTAGAAAATATATATTTAATGCTTGATACAAGGGAGGAATTGTATATACCATATAGAACTTATACCAAAATACAGGACAGAATATTTTATGTGAACAAAAGATTAGAGGATTAAGCAAACCGTGTAGTTGGAAGTAAATAAGTAGAATAGAAGTTGAAGTATGTAAAAACCGTAAACACATATTACTAGAGATATCTACTAAATTAGAATATTGAGTTAAGAAAGAATAATTTTAGAAAGGGTGTAAGGATTCGTTACATCCTTTTTCAAAAAATGGCAAACTCATAAGCTAACTTTAATTCGCTTTTATAACATATAATAAAAGCGTAAACGAGAGGAGGCAGACTATGAATACACTTAAAGAATATATACAAGAAAATTTAGTAATCACCAACAAAGAAGTAGAAGACCTTGGATATACTAGGCATAGTTTATCAGAATTAACAAAGAGCGGACAATTAGAAAGACTAAGACCGGGGCTATATCAATTAAAAGGAAAAGTAATAGACGATTTTGTTTTAATATCATCAAATAGTAATCGAATTATATTTTCCCATCAAACAGCCCTATACCTCCAAGACCTATCCGACAGAACTCCAAATGTATTTCATATATCTGTACCCCAAGGCTACAATGCAAGCCACATCAAAAATAGATACGAAGACCTACAAGTTCACTATGTAAAAAAAGACTTATACGAACTTGGGAAGTCAGAAATAAAATCACCCCAAGGCAATCTTATCCCAGTTTATGATATTGAAAGAACAATTTGCGACATCATAATCGACAGAGAAAAAATAGATAAGCAAATTTATACAGATGCCATAAAAAGATACTTTAAATCACCAAATAAAAATCTAAGACGACTCATAAAATACAGTAGACTATTTAAAATAGAAGATGAAATTAGAAAATATATGGAGGTGTTATCGAAGATTTAATTTTCAAAGGTTGTGTTGAAGAAGATGAACAAAATCTTATTTATACACATAAAAGAAGTGGTTTCAACTTATATAAAGTAAGATGATACTAATATGAAGGTGGGAAAAGCCATAAAAATACAACATATATAAGAATATACAAGTTTTCAAGGAGAAGAGTAAATATGGAATGGGATGAATTTATTGATAAAGTAAAATTTATATTGAGAAGATTTAATAGAGAATTTAATATAGATTATAGCGAAGATAGTATTAGTTATATTGTGGGTGAAAAAAGTTTTGAATTTAGTAAATCTGACTATAATAATATTAGCGATGATGCAATGAAATCCGATTTGTCACAATTTACAGTATCAAATAATAATAGCTATGAAGTTATTATTTATCAAACAAATAAAATGGTTCGAAGACTATTGCCATATAAATTTGAGGAACGAATAATATCTACTAATATTAAAGATTCTATGAATAATATTGAATATAAATTTCAAGAAATATCAGATCTAATGGTATGGAATATCATTAAAGAAATAGACTTGGAAAGTTTAAAAAGAGGTTTTATGATTTTTCCTCCTAGATTGCCAGGAGATGAAGGCGAAAGTTTATTTAATTTATTAAGAATTTGTTTTAGAAATCCTTATTCATTAATTGTTTCATATAAAAAAGATATTGATAAAAGTAAACTTAATGATTATATTAATTCATTTTTATTTAACTTTTGCTATAACTACGGATATTCCTTCAGGATTATGAATAGCTTAGATGAATTATTAAATATTAGGTATAGGAATAAAAATAGTTTTTACAAAAGCGAAGAGTTAGATGCACCAAGATTAATATATAAACAAGATTTAACAGAACAGTACCATATGGCGGTCTCTTCAGAAGATCCGTTTGTACAATTTATAGGATTTTATCATATCATGGAATATTTTTATGAAGAAATCTATAAAGAAGGTGTTGTTAATAATGTTAAGGAAATATTGTTAGATCCTGGATTTTCTACAAAAAGAAAAAAAGATATAATGAAACTTGTAGATTTAATTAATAAAAAGAGAACTGAAAGTACGGTAGGAAGTGAATTAGAAGCATTGGAATTAACATTAATGAAGTATATCGATATTGAAAAGATAACAGAAAAATTGAATGAAATTGATGAAGATATTATAGAATACTATAAAAACAATACGGTTAATTTTTCAAATGGAGATGCAATAGATTTAATAGGAGACAAAAAACATATATTTAAGAAATTGGCTAATAGAGTATATAAAACTAGAAATTCACTTGTTCATAGCAAGTCAAATGAAGTTAGGCTGAATGAAAGAGGAATTTATAAACCTTTTAAAGATTCGAAAGCCTTATTAAAGGAAATACCATTACTTAAAGTGATATCAGAAGAGATTATTATAAAATCAGCGAGTGAATTATAGTATAATAAATTCAAGAGGAGATACATAAGACTAAAATTGGGTCTGTAAATAATTTTGTGTATCAACCTAAATCCTGACATAAGTGTAAGGGTTGATACATTTTTTGTGTATCAATGTTTTTCCATTCCTATAGGAATGGGACTTTTCTTAATTTTACACAGTCTCGATGTATTTTTATAATTGCCATACTAATCACCAGAACTTTCTTTTGATTTATTAAGAAGTAGGGAATAGATCTGCCATATTTCTTTAGATGATTTTTCTATCTGTTTATTCATTGAGTCGATTTCATTTTTGTAAATAATACCAGTTGTATTAGTAGCCTTTGCGATCTGGTTTATATTATTTGTTGCATTTGAAAGCAGCCATTGTAGGTTTCTAAATGGTTCTAAATCTATAACATAAATTTCTTTTTCCAATACACATTTCCTAAGAAAGTGGGACATAGTTTTGCAATTTGCAAGTTTCATTTTCTTTTTAAAAACTTCCTTTTCTTCCTTAGTTAGTTTAATTTCTATTCTTTCATTTCTAAATCTATTTGACATTTTATTCTCCTTTATAAAATATATTTCGGGGTCTTAGGGTTCTCCCTAACAAGGTAAAAATTAAAAAAATGGAGCATTCCGTAAAGGTCTGCTCCATTAATTTTTTCGTAAATGTCCGTACACTTACTGTGCTTGATATTAAAGTTATAAGTGTTAAGCGTGTATTAAGTTTTATTAATTATATCATATTTAAGCATGGTTTTCTACTGTTCGTATTGACAAAAAGAAGATAAGTATATATAATGATAACTAAGTTATCCATATGATAAAAACTTATAAATTGAGACGTTAGTCAGGGAGATGAGGATATGACAGAAATTACTGGTTATGATTTAACACATAAAAAGATTATGGATAGTGGCAAAGTTAATTTTTTAAATGATGGCTATGAACGAGCTAATTTAAGAAAAATTTGTAAAGATGCTGGAGTGACAACGGGTGCTTTTTACAGGCATTTTAATGATAAAGAAGATTTATTTATCAGTTTAGTTGATCCATTGGCAAACGAACTTTTGGGTTTTTATAACAAGTTTGAAGAGGAATCTTTTAAAAACATAGAAAAAAATTGTGGGGAAGATCTATCAAAAATTAATATTGAAGGATCAATTGAATCTGCATTGTATATGTTTAGCAAAAAAGATTTATTTAATCTTTTAATATATAAATCATATGGCACTAAATATGATAATTTTATAGAGCTTCTGGTAGAAAAGGAAGATATAAATAGACATAAAGCGTTTCAGATTATTTCAAAGAAAAAGAATATAAAATCAGAAGTCCCTAAAGATGCAATGCATTTGTTAAACCATGCTTATATTAATGCATTGTGTGAAATTATAATACATTCTCAAACAGAAGAAGAAGTAAAGTTAAACACAAGAATAGTTTCGAAGTTTTTTTATGATGGATGGGAGAAATTGCGAGGTTTTTAAATATAAGGGAAAGGGTATTAATCACCCTTATATTTTTTAAAGTAAAGATAACTAAGTTAGCTAATAAAGTTATCTATATATGGAGGTGTTAAATATGAAAGAAAAAAGTCCTGCCACAATATTGTGGGAGCTTGCACATAAGGAACATTCAAAACTAAAAACATCTGTATTTATAGCAAGTCTCGGTGTTATTGCTGGAATTGTTCCATATATTGCAGCAAGTCGTATTTTAGTTTATTTATTGAATGGAGTTGAAGATTTCAAGGTCTATTTTCTATGGATGGGAATAGGTTTGTTATCTTATATTTTAAAATCTGTTTTATACTCTATGGCATTATCTGTATCTCATAAAGCGACTTTTAGTGTATTGAAAGATATTCGCTTGAGAATGCTTGATAAGCTTCCTAAGATGCCGTTGGGAGAAATAATTTCGGTTCCAAGCGGAGATTTTAAGCAAATCATAGTGGATCAGGTTGAAAGTATGGAAAAACCTCTTGCTCACCTGTTGCCTGAAATGACATCGAATCTATTGGGATCTTTGAGTATACTTATTTATTTATTGTTTCTTGATTGGAGAATGGCACTTTTGTCATTAGTATCTATTCCTGTGGGAATGCTTTTTATGGGCCTAGTAATGAAAAATTATGCCGTTCAATACGAAGGTTCTGTAAAAGTAAATCGAGAGATGAATTCTGCAATCGTTGAGTATATCAACGGTATAGAAGTAATAAAAACATTCAATCAGGATAAGAGGTCGTACGCAAAGTATAAAGACAAAGTCATTGCAAATGCGAGATATTTTTATGAATGGATGAAGAGCTGTCAGTTACCTGTGTCCTTATCTAAAAATATATCCACAACTACATTAATAACGGTACTTCCGTTTGGTTGGTATTTCTATATTAATGGAAGCTTAAGTGCAGAAGTATTTATATCTGTTATTATTCTATCTTTAGGTATTGCTGGCCCTTTACTTGAGACAATAAATTTTGTTGACGGTTTTGCAAAAATGGGAACTATTGCAAATTCTATTAACTTAATTTTGGAAGGGAAAGAACAACAACATTCCGATAAGGATGCTGACATTGATCGATATGATATTCAGCTACAAGATGTAAAGTTCGGATATGACGAAGAAAAAGAAATTCTTCATGGAATATCGTTGAATATAATGGAAGGATCAACTGTAGCTTTTGTAGGTTCAAGTGGAAGCGGTAAATCAACTTTAGCAAAACTAATAGCCGGATATTGGGATATAACTGAAGGTAGTATAAAAATCGGTGGTTATGATATTAAGGATATTCCGCTAAAGCAATTATATAGTATGACAGCCTTTGTTTCTCAGGACAATTTTTTATTCAATGAAAGTATTAGAGAAAATATCAGAATGGGAAATCCAAATGCAAGTGATAAAGAAGTCGAGGATATTGCAAGGAAATCTGGTTGTAATGATTTTATTATGAAGATGGAACAGGGTTATGATACTGTTGTCGGAAGCAGCGGAAATCATGTTTCCGGAGGAGAAAGACAGAGAATATCAATAGCAAGAGCGATGTTAAAAGATTCTCCGATAGTCATACTTGATGAAGCCACTTCATATATAGACCCGGAAAATGAAGTTATCATAAAAAATGCTTTATCGAAGTTAATAGAAAATAAAACTGTCATTATTATTGCACATAGGTTATCAACTATAACAGATGCAGAGCAGATTTTTCTGATTGAGAATGGAGAGCTTGTATCACACGGTAAACATGAAGAATTAATGAAAGGGTGTAAGCTATACCAAAAGATGTGGGAAGCTCACATTGGATCAAAGGATGGTGAAATAGAATGATAAGTGCTTTAAAAAAGATTTTGGATTTTTCAGGTGATGAAAAGAAAAATGTATACCATTCTATATGGGTGAGTTTTTTATTTGCTATTTTTCATATGTTTCAAATTAGCGCAATTTACTTTATAGTAAAGGCTATTGTCGAAAAAGATATGAGCATGACACCTGCATGGACTGCTTTAATTCTTCTTGTTGTAAGTATAGCGGGAAGAAGTGTTACAAATTATTTTTCACAATTACAGCAATGCCATGCAAGTTATTTCATGGTGGCAAATAAAAGAGTAGCAATAGGTGAAATGTTAAAAAAGATACCTATGGGATTCTTTAACGAAAATAATATTGGAGAGGTAGTTGGGATTTCCACAACTGTTTTGGAAGATGTAGAAAATACCGCAGCAATGGTTATGGTAAATACATTATCAGGTTTTATAAACACGATAATATTTACAATAATGATTTTAGCATTTGAGTGGAGAATAGGTTTTATTGTTGCAATTGGATGCCTATTGTACTTATTTGTTCTCTCAAAAATGGAAAACAAATCAAGGAGTGTTCTTCCTGAAAGACAAAAAGCGTCTGCTAAATTAGTTGATGCCATTTTAGAGCAAATTGGAGGAATGTCTGTTATAAAATCCTTCAATTTAACAGGGAAAGGAGATGAAAAAGTCAGAGGTGCTATTGAAAATAGTAGAAAAATAAATCTTGATTGTGAAAAACTGTTTACACCTTATACAATTTTGCAAAATATTCTTTTGGATTTGTTTAGCATTTTAATAATAGGTGCAGGCATTTTCTTTTATCTCAATGGAGAACTCTCATTCTTAAATACAGTTATGACGATTATAATTTCATTTCTTGCTTTTTCACAAATTAAAATGGCAGGGAGTGCAACAACTGCTCTCAGAGTTGTTAGTGGTTCTATTGAACAAACCAAAAAGTTAGAAGAATTTCCACAGATGGATATTGAAGGAAAAGAAATAAATCCGAATAATTTTGATATTTCTTTTGAGAATGTGGAGTTTTCATATTCAAATAAAAAAATTCTTGATGGTATATCTATTGATATACCGCAGAAACAGATGACGGCAATA
This sequence comes from Anaerococcus octavius, assembly GCF_900445265.1. Classification (GTDB taxonomy): domain Bacteria; phylum Bacillota; class Clostridia; order Tissierellales; family Peptoniphilaceae; genus Anaerococcus; species Anaerococcus octavius. The sequence continues at coordinate 909,046 of NZ_UFTA01000002.1, read as the reverse complement.
GTCGGACCATCAGGATCTGGGAAAACCACATTTTGCAACTTGATAGCAAGATTTTGGGATATAGATAAAGGAAAAATCAGCATAGGTGGTCATGATATAAAAGAATACTCATTAGAATCATTGATGAGACAAATTAGTATGGTTTTTCAAAATGTATATTTATTTCAAGACACAATAGAAAATAACATAAAATTTGCTAAACCAGATGCCACACATGAGGAAGTTGTGGAGGCTGCTAAAAAGGCTTGTTGCCATGAATTTATTATGAAGCTTCCTGAACAATATGAAACAGTTATAGGAGAGGGAGGTGCAAGTCTATCTGGTGGAGAAAGACAAAGAATATCAATTGCAAGAGCAATGATAAAGAATGCACCTATCATTATTTTTGATGAAGCTACTGCAAATGTAGACCCTGAAAATGAGGATAAATTGCAGGTTGCTATGGAGGAACTCACAAGAAATAAAACAGTAATAATGATTGCACATAGGCTAAAAACAATAAAAAATGCAAATCAAATACTCGTTTTAGCAAATGGAAAAATAACGCAAGTAGGTACACATGAAGAACTCATAAAAACAGATGGTATATATAAGAACTTTATTGAAGCAAGACAAATAGCTGTTAATTGGAAACTGTAATAAGTAAAAAATATTTTATATCAAAATAATTCAAATATAAACAGAGTAGCTTTTTATGCTACTAAATACAAGGAGGATTAAAAAATGAAAAAAAGTTTATCATCAAAAGATTTAATTAATGTAGGAATTTACACAGCGATTTACTTAGTAATATTTTTTGTAGTAGGAATGTTAAATGCTATTCCTATACTATATCCAGTTATATACCTGCTTATTCCAATTTTTACAGGAATACCCTTTATGCTTTTTTTAACAAAAATAGATAAGTTTGGAATGGTTACTGTAATGTCAATTATTCTTGGAGTGTTTTGGTATTTTATGGGATACACATGGCTAGCATTAGCTGGTTATATTCTGTTTGGAATTATAAGTGATTTAGTTATGAAGTCAGGTGAATTTAGAAATTTCAAAAAGAATACAATTGGATTTTGGTTGTTTTCTTGTGGAATGATTGGTTGTCAAATGCCGATGTGGGTAATGGCAGATACCTATATGGCAGGTATTAAGCAGCAAATGGGAGAACAATATGTTACAGATCTAGTAAAATATATGCCATCATGGATGGGAGTTGCAGCAATTGGAATTATTTTAATAGGTTCAATTATTGGTGCGAATTTGGGAAGAAAGATGCTTAAAAAGCATTTTGAAAGAGCAGGTATCGTTTAATGGAAGAGTATGAGGTATATATACTGAATAAACCCAAAGGCTTTTTCTTAGATCCTCGTACTAAAATTTTATTTATGATATTTATCACAACTATAATGTCTGTCGGATATAAGGATATTTTAATTAGCCTTATATCCGCTATTGTGGCAATAGCATTACTTTTGTCTAATAGACAGTTTAAGATAGCTCTCATTTATGGAGGGCTATTTATATTGGCTGTTATGGCACATTTTACGAAAAATATGTACACTTTACCCACTATTATAAATACGATATTTGTTTTACTAAATGCTTTGATTTTAAGATTGTTTCCAATCTTTATGTTAGGCTATTATGTCGTAATGTCCACAAAAACAAGCGAGTTTATAGCAGCTATGGTAGAGTGGAAAATTCCAAATGCATTTATTATTCCTATAGCAGTAGTATTTAGGTTTATTCCGACCTTACAAGAAGAGCACAGTTCTATTAAAGCTGCTATGAAAATGAGAGGTATTAGTTTTAAAAATAAAAAAGCTTGGAAAAATCCTAGTTTATACTTGGAATATGTAACTATACCTTTAATTGTTTCAGTTGTAAAAATAGGTGATGAATTATCAGCAGCGGCAATAAGTAGAGGATTAGGTGGTTTGAAAAGAAGAACCAGTGTGGTAAAAGTGAGTTTTACTCTATATGATGCGCTTATTTTATGTATATCAATCGCTTTTATAGGATTATTTTTATATAGGAGGTGATAAGTATTGATTGAATTTAAAGATGTGTCATTTACTTATGATAGTGGTGATAGGAGCGCCGGAATTTATAATATTGACTTAAAGATCAATGATGGAGAGGTGGTTGTATTTTGTGGTGAATCTGGTTGTGGAAAAACTACAATAAGTAGATTGATAAATGGGTTGATTCCTGGATATTATACGGGGACTTTGACTGGAGAAGTTATAGTAAGAGGATACAAGATTTCTGAAAATCCGATTGATGAATTAAGTCGATATGTAGGGTCAGTATTTCAAAATCCAAGAACTCAATTTTTCAATGTAGATTCTACAAGTGAAATTGCATTTACTTGTGAAAATTTTGGAATTTCAAGAGAAGAAATCTGTAAAAGAATTGGCAATGTAACAAAAGAATTAGATATAAAGAACTTACTTGACAGGAGTCTATTTTCTATGTCAGGAGGTGAAAAACAAAAGATAGCTTGTGCTTCTGCTGCTACTATGGAACCTGAAATTTATGTATTAGATGAACCGTCTTCTAATTTAGATATTCAAACTATAGGAATGTTAAAAGATACTATAAGGAAATGGAAAGAAAAAAAGGCAACTGTAGTAATTGCGGAACATAGGCTTAAATATTTAATAGATATTGCAGATAAATTTATCTATATGAAAGATGGTAAAGTTCATAGTGTATTTTCTTCTGCTGAGTTCAAAAAAATACCTAATTGCACTCTAAATGCTATGGGATTAAGGAGTATTCATCCTAGTAATACCAATAAGTCTATTAAAAACACAGAATTTGAGGAACAAATAGAGATTAAAGATTTTATGTTTTCTTATGGGAAAGAACCATTTCTTGAAATTAAGGATGTTAAATTGCCCCAAAAATCTATTGTGGCTGTTTTAGGAATCAATGGTTCTGGTAAATCAACTTTTTCAAAATGCTTATGTGGAATTGAAGAAAAATCAAAAGGAACTTTAAAGATAAAAGCAGAAAGTTATTCCACTAGAGATAGGCTGAAAAAATGTTTTATGGTGATGCAGGATGTAAATCATCAATTATTTACTGAATCAGTTAAAGAAGAAATTCTTTTAAGTATAGAAAACAATGAAAATAAAGAAAACACAGTTGATGAAATATGTGAAAAGCTAAATCTACTGGATTTTATAGATTGTCATCCAATGTCATTGTCTGGAGGACAAAAACAAAGAGTAGCAATCGCTAGTGCTATTGCTTCTGATAGAACAATTCTAATTTTGGATGAACCTACAAGTGGTCTTGATTTTAAGAATATGAAAGAAGTTTCTGATGAAATGATAAAACTTAAAGAGGACGGTAAAACTATTTTCATTATTACACATGATTTGGAATTAGTAGAAAGCTGTTGTGATTATTATATGTTTATGGAGAAGGGAAAAATAAAATGGCATGGTGGTAAAGATGAAAAAAATATGGAAAAAATTAGGGCATTCTTCAATCAAACTTAAAATTTGCTTATAAAATATGGATGAAAGAAGGACAAAATTTTATGAAACAAGATATGAAAGAACAATTATTAACAAAAAGACCTATAGATTTACTTTTTCAATTATCTATACCTGCTGTAATAGGAATGATAGTAATAGGTCTTTACCCACTAATGGATGGAATTTTTGCAGGAAATATTATAGGACAAACAGCAATGACTGCTCGCGGCGTTGCTATGCCACTTACCTTTTTCAATAGGTATCTACACTTATAATACAAATATGGAAGTAGACATTTTTGGTGCAGAGATATTATGTAGACACAGCAGGCAAGAATGCGAAAAAGATACAAGAATATATAAAAAATCAATTAAAATAAGATTACATGGCAGACTAAATAAGTATAAAAGAATTTATAGAATCGTTCACGGGTGAGCAAGTAAACAAAAGCAAAGAATAAGGTGCTTTAGCACCAGATGTGAAAATAGGTGCACGAGAAAGAAAGTTCGAAGCATGGAATGTTGCCGGTAACATCCCCTTATAGGGGCAAAACAAACCACAGGCTTAGCCGGTGGTTATGATTTTATTCTATTTTGCAAAAGTACATTTTTTACATCCGTATTAGAATATGGTCGTAATTAAAATTTGAATTTATCACAATTAGACTTATGCTTGATTTTTTTAGTTGGACTCTTGACAAAAGTATAAGAAAATGATAATCTATATCAATAGAACGAGTGTCGGTCAATAGGTGGTGATATTTTGACAAAGAGAAATGTAAAAGATCCAGAAGAAAGAAAACAAGAACTTATAAATATAGCATCCAGACTTTTTGAAAAGTATGGGTATGAGAAAGTTTCTGTTCGAGATATTCTCGCAGAAGTTAATGGCGCTCCGGGAATGTTTTATTACTATTTTAAATCAAAAGAAGATATATTCTTGGCATGCATGGAAACATATTTTGATGATAAATTAAAAAATAAGTTAGATATACTTCAAAACAAGGAAATAGATTACGAAGAAAGAATAAAAATCTTAAGAGAACTTATAGTAAAAGATATAGGTCAATTTACGAAAAAATATAATTTTTCTCTCAATAATTCAATAACAGATAATTCGTATAGGCTTTGGGAGTTAACTCACTATATTGGAAAATTTATAGATGTCTATTCTGAATTTATTATTGAAGGAATCGAAGATAAAAAAATAGAAAACAATATGGGAATAGATAGAGAAAATGTAAAAAGTTTTGCAGCTTTTATTTTATATGGGGCTGTTGGAACAATATATACTGACTCAATCAATAAAGGAGAAAATAAAACAAACTCAAATGGAGCCTTTGAAGTGATTAGCGAACTTTTTCCAAGACTTCATTAGATAAAAACAAAATATAAGTATTTTACAAGGGAAACATTAAGTATGTTTTCCTTGTATTAGTTTTAGGGTAAATGAACGAACTCGTTCTGAGAAAAGGAGGAATATTATAGATGAAAAAAAAGAAATCTATTGGAGATATTATTTCCTACAGTGAAGTAAAAAAAGGAAGACTTATCAGTGGAATAATATTTGTTAGTTTGGGAATGTTACTAAGTATATGCCCAATCTTAGTAATATATAAGGTTATTAAGTCTCTGTTTTTATATGGAGCATTAGATAAAAACACAATAAATCTTTGTATTTATGGACTTGTAGCTGTAATTTTAGCTTATCTTTTAACCTACGTTGGCAGCATCTTATGTCATAAATTTTCATATATCTTAATAGCAAATTTAAAGAAAAAAATATTGAATCACGTTGGAAAGTTACCATTAGGATTTTTCAATGGAGATAATAAGTCTAAAATAAGGCAAGTGTTAGGTTCGGATATGAATCAAATTGAAGGATATTTTTCTCACCAATTACCAAATCTTATTTCGACTTTAATAATAATTTTAGCGATGATTGTTGTCATGTTTAAGATGAATTTGTTGTTAGGATTTATAACATTGTTAGTTTTACTTATAGGACTTGGAATTCAAATTGCGATTATGGCAAAGATTATAAAGTCAGGCGGACTTGCTGAAAATTTTAGGATTCTTGATAACATTAATTCTGTAACTACTGAATATGTAAAAGGTATGCCAGAAGTTAAAATATTTAGTTCTGGTGTTAGATCATTTAAAACTTTTTCAAAATCTGTAAATGATTATAAAAATTTTACAAGTTCTATGACTTCAATGATAAGACCGGGTTTTGTGTCTTTTAGAGTGTTCATACTTTCAGTAGCAACATTTATAGTACCTGTTGGGATAAGCTTATTATCCAAAAATTATAGCTTAGATTTTTTAACTACTTTTATTTTCTTTTTAATAATTGCCCCAGCTATGAGTGTACCTCTTTTGAAACTTAGAGATTTTGCAGAAGGAATGAATTTGTTAAATGAAGTTGTGGCTAGAATATATGAGCTTATATATGAAAAAGAAATGTTAAGCGGAAGTAACGATAAAGATATATTAGACTACAATCTTGAATTTAAAGATGTAAGCTTTGCTTATGGAGAAGAAGAGGTTTTAAAGAATATTAGTTTTTGTGCAAAACAAGGAGAAGTTACTGCATTAGTAGGATATTCAGGAGCAGGAAAATCAACAATAGGGACTTTAATACCAAGATTTTACGACCCATTAGAAGGTTCTATTGAAATTGGCGGAGTAAATATAAAAAATATTTCAATAAAAGATTTAATGGACAATATTTCTTTTGTTTTTCAAGATAGTGATCTTGTTACAGACACAGTTTTTAATAATATTGCTATGGCGAAGAAAGGAGCTACTAAAGAAGAAGTTATAAGAGCAGCCCAAAAAGCAAGATGTCATGATTTTATTAAACAGCTTCCTCATGGATATGAAACTCGTTTAGGAAAGGAAACTTATTTATCTGGAGGAGAGATACAACGTATTGCTGTGGCAAGAGCAATCTTAAAGGATTCACCTATATTGGTTTTAGATGAAGCTACAAGTTTTGCAGATTCTGAAAATGAATATCTTATGCAGGAAGCTTTATCGGAACTAGTCAAAGATAAGACAGTTATTATGATCGCCCATAGGTTAAATACGATAGAGAAAGCAAATCAAATTTTAGTAATATCTGATGGAAAACTTGTAGAAAGAGGAAAACATGAAGATTTAATCTGTGTAGATGGGATATACAAGAGGCTTTATGATATCTATAAAAAAACAAATATTTGGCAAATGGATATAGAAGGGAGTGAGAGATAATGATAAAAAATATTACCTTAGGAAAGGCAAATAATATAAGAAAATCTATTGTTCTAAACATTTTAGCATCTATTTCTAACCTTATACCATTTATTGCACTAGCTAAAATTGTAGAAGCATTATTTCTAAGTAGAAATACAGGAAAAATAGACACGAATCTTTTATGGAAATATTTTGTGATAATGGCAGTATTTTTCTTTGTAACAATTTTCTTTGAGAATTTAGCTACAAAATACACCTACGAACTTGGATATAAAGTGGCAGCAGATGGAAGAATAGAATTAGCAGATCATATAAGAAAACTGCCTATAGGTTATCTTTCAGGCAAAAGCTCAACGGAGATTTTAGATACTCTTATGAATGACTTTTTTAAAATAGAAACAGCAGTGACTCATCAATTGCCACAGTTTTTTAGTGGTATATGTGTAGCTATTGTTTGCTCAATTTTATTTTTGATAATTGATGTAAAAATGGGAATAGCAACTTTTATTGGTTTACCAATTTCTATTTTACTGTTAAGACTTATGCAAAATTTTCAGAAAAAAATCTATTTAAGAACAAAAAAGATAAAAATAAAAGAAGATGAGGATATAAATGAATATTTAGATACGATAAAAACACTTAAAGCTTACAATAGCTTAGAAGAAACATTAACTAAACTTGAAAGAGATATTGAAGATTCTAAAGATGCAAATATTAAGAATGAGAAAGGTGTAGGCTCGTTAACTACTATAGCAAGTATGATTTTAAGAATAGGGCTTCCTTTGATGAGCTTAGTAGGTTCTTATTTATTTTTAAATGGAAACTTAGAAATTGACACATTTTTAATGTTCTTATTTGTAGGTACAAGAATTTTTGATCCTTTAGAGCTTGCACTTGTAAATTATAATGGGTTACAAATAGCATCAGTGTCAGGAGAAAATATCCTAAGATTGTTAAATGCAGAGCCTATGAAAGGTGAAGAAGACTTAAAAGTAAGCAATAACATTGAAATTCGAGATCTTTCATTTTCTTATAAAGAGTCTAAAGTTCTTGATGATGTCACATTGGATATCAATGAGAATGAATTAACAGCTTTTGTAGGATATTCTGGTTCAGGAAAATCTACACTAATTAAGCTGATATCAAGGTTTTACGATCCTGATGAAGGAACAATAAAAATTGGAGGAATAGATTTAGCTAAAGCAGATCCTTACAAATTAATGGATAAATTTTCTGTGGTATTTCAAGATGTATATCTTTTTAAAGATACTATTTATAACAATATTAAATTTGGAAATGAAGATGCTAGTAAAGATGAAATCATAAATGCAGCAAAAATGGCAGGGGCATATGACTTTATAATAAAAAAGGAAAATGGATTTGATACTATGATTGGTCAAGGAGGAGCAACTTTATCTGGAGGTGAGAAACAAAGAATATCCATAGCAAGAGCGATCTTAAAGGATGCTCCAATAATATTACTCGATGAAGCGACATCTTCGCTTGATCCCGAGAATGAACTTATCATACAAGAAGCAATTTCAAATTTAATTAAAAATAAAACGGTGATAGTTGTAGCTCATAAGCTAAGAAGTGTTATGGGTGCAAATAAAATAGTTGTTTTAAATAAGGGAAAAGTAGAAGAAGTAGGAAAACATGAAGAACTAATTAAAAATAACGGTCTGTATAAAGACTTATGGAATTATCAAGAGAAGTCAAAAGAATGGAAGATTGTATAGTAACAATCAATTTTAAAGGAGGAAAAGAAAATGAAAACACAAAAGAAATCATCAAAAAATGCAATTACAGCAGGTGTTTTAATAGCACTTTATTTTGTAACTTATTTAGTTATAGGAGCAATATCTATGCCTGTTCCTGTATTATTTTTACTAATGCCTATGCTTGTAGCATTACTTGCTGCACCAACCTATCATATGCTTCTTGCAAAAACAAAATCAGGTACGGCAATTGTAATTGCAGCTACTCTTCCAAGTATATTGTTGGTTGCAACAGGACATATCCCAATTGCTCCTTTAGTTGCAATACCAGCTGGAATAATAGCTATGCTTATAGCAAAAGGTGGAGATTATACTAATTTTAAGAAAAACACAATTAGTCATATGTTTTTTTCTCTAAACTTATTTGGTGGGTTCTTACCAATTTGGATTATGAGAGAAGCATTTTTTGAAAGTGTAATAAAAGGTGGCTTAGATCAAAGCTTTTGTAATACTGTAAGGGCTTGGACACCAATATGGATGTTACCAGTTATGATTATTGGAACATTTATATTTTCTTTGTTAGGTTCTTACTTTACAAAGAAAATACTAAATAAAAAGCTTAAATCCGCAGGAGTATTATGATGGATGATGCAAAGTTTGTTCTGGGGTCAAAATATGACCTCAGGACAAAACTTATTTTGCTTATAGTTGCGAATGTTTTAATTTTTTTAGGATTTGGTTTAATCTATCAAAGTCTTATAACATCATTTTTTCTTGCAATTATTATTAGCGATGGCTATAAAAAATCAGCCTTACGATATATTCTGTTTTTTGTGATAAGTGTAATTTTAGAGAAATCATTAGTACATTTGAACATAAATTTTCTCATAAACCTACTTTTATTTATTTTTGCAATTGGAAGGAAGTTTTTACCTTGTATTATTGTTGGAAAATGGATCTTAAATTCTACGTCTGCCTCTCTTGCAGTAGCGACTTTGCAAAAATTAAAATTTTCAAAAGACTCTCTTATAATGATTTCTGTATTATTTAGATGTTTTCCTACAATTAGGGATGAGTGGAGTCACATTAATATGGCAATGAAAACTAGAGGAATCAATTTTAATTTAAAGAACGTATTAGAAAAACCTACTCTGATTATGGAGTATTTTTTTGTCCCTCTTTTTGTAAGTGTTATAGAAATGGGTGATGAGTTATCTCAGTCGGCTATTGTAAGAGGACTTGATGCGCCTGTTCAAAAAACAAGTAGATATCTAATTAAGTTTAGAAAAAATGATATTGGTGCTTTAACTCTTATGATTTTGATTTTATCAACAGTAATATTTATGAAAGTTTTAGGGTGGGATTTATGATTGAAATTCGAGAATTAAGCTTTAAATATAAGGGTGGAGCTAATTATTCATTAAAAGATATAAACTTAAAAATAAATAAAGGAGAGTGTATTCTTCTGTGTGGTAAGAGTGGATGTGGAAAATCTACCCTATTAAAGCTTATTAACGGAATCATTCCTGAATTTTATGATGGGGATATTTGTGGAAGTGTCAGAGTAAATGGCATTAATACCTTTACAACTGAAATACATGAATTATCTAAATTTGTAGGTTCAGTTTTTCAAAACCCTAAAACTCAGTTTTATACAACTGATACTACAGATGAGATCGCTTTTGGCTTAGAAAATTATGGTATAGATACTGAAGCAATTAATAAAAGAATTATAGAAGTTGAAAAAGACCTTCGCCTTGAAAGACTAATGAATAAAAATATATTCAACCTTTCAGGAGGCGAGAAGCAAAAGATTGCCATTGCAAGTACTTACGCTTTAAGTCCTGAAATATTTGTACTTGATGAGCCGTCTTCAAGTTTAGATATCAAATCAATGAAAGAGCTATCACAGACAATTGAAAATCTTAAAGCTATGGGAAAAACTATAATTATTGCAGAACATAGATTGTGGTATTTAAAAGACATAGTAGATAGAGCAATCTATATGGAAGATGGCAAAATTATTAGAGAATACAATATGGAAGAAATTGAAAAGTTAAGTGAAGATGAACGTTTGAAAACGGGACTTAGGCACTCTTCTTATAAAGATATAAACCTAGTTAATAATGAGGAGAGTTTCAATGAGGAATCCTCATTAGAAATAAGAAACTTGATTTTTAAAAGAAATGCTAGAACAATTTTATCTATTGATAATCTTAAATTTTCTTATGGCAATATAATTGGAATTGTTGGGGAAAATGGGATTGGTAAATCTACATTTGCAAAAATTGTATGTGGACTATACAAAACAAACGATGGAGAGATTTTAAAGGCTGATAAGCGATTTAATAGAAGAAATAGGATAAAAGAAAGTTTGCTAGTTATGCAAGAAGTAAACTATCAACTATTTACTGACACTGTGTTTGATGAAATATTATTAACATCAAAAATTAGAGATAAAAATATCGTAAATACGTACTTAAAATATATGGAACTTGAAAATATTATTGATAGAAATCCGCACACTTTATCTGGAGGACAAAAACAAAGAGTGATTATTTTATCAGCCTTGTTGTCTGGTAAGAAAATTTTATTTTTTGATGAACCAACCAGTGGATTAGATTATAGAAATATGAAAATAGTCGCTAAGAATATAAAAAAAGTGAAGAAAAAAGATAGACTGATTTTAATAATATCACATGATATTGAGTTTTTAGAATCAGTTTGTGATAGTATTGTAGAGTTTTAAGAGAACCAATATGCTATGAATGCATAGGCTCTCTTTTTAGTTTTATTCAAAAGAATAATATCAAGAGTTGATAAAAGAAATCTGTAGTGGGGTAAAATAATTATGAATGAATTAAACAATATAACGATAATAAGAGTAATCGTTATATTGTATAGAAGATATGCTTCCAAAAACGAGTAATTTGTAAGTTATCAATACTGTACTTTCAAGCCACGTTGAGAGTGTAGTATTGATTACGAAAATATAGAGGTATAAAAAAAGCAACCTGTGAAGTATTCAAAGAGTATGATTCCGGAAAACATGGACTAAAGGTTACAAATCTTCTTACTAACAGATCTGCTGGAAAAATAAAAGAGGACAAGGAAAAATCTACAGAAAAGATAGATGGTGTTATCGCTACAATCATGGCTCTTGATAGGGCGATAAGATGTGGGAATAATACAAGTGAATCTGTTTATGATGATAGAGGATTGATAGTATTTTAATGAGGGTATAATATCAATAACTATTACTTGTTTTTTGAGGTGAGTTAATTTGAATGAATATATATCTAGTTTAGAAGAAGAATTTTCTTTGATAGAGCATGGATTCAAAGAGGAAGAAAAGAGAGCTCTAGAAGATTATAAGTCTAACGATAATCAATACATTAAAAAATTAGCATTGTTAGCTTATAAATCTAATGTATATCAAGTGAGAATGTACGGCGTATTTTTATTAGGTCACCTATCAGATGACGATGAAATTTTAACATTTATGAGAGATGAAGTTTCCAAAGATGACAATTGGAGAGTTCAGGAAGTATTGGCAAAGGCATTTGATGAATTTTGCAAGAAAATAGGATATGAAAAAGCACTTCCAATAATTGATGAATGGTTAGAAAATGATAACCCGAATACGAGGAGAGCAGTAACGGAGGGATTAAGGATATGGACAAGTAGACCATATTTCAAAGAAAATCCGAATGAAGCTATTGAAAGATTAGTCAATTTAAAAGAAGATTCGAGTGAATATGTAAGAAAATCGGTTGGAAATGCTTTAAGAGATATCAGTAAAAAATTCCCTGAGTTAATTAAGAATGAATTGGTTAGCTGGGACTTACAAAGCAAAGAAATTAATCAAGTGTACAAGCTAGCAAGTAAGTTTATTGACTTATAAATTGTAAGTAAAGAAACTTTATTTTTTGGCTCTATGTCAAATAATGTTGGTAAATAATAATTAACCAAATACTTTTCTATGGATAGGAATTCCTGTTCATGGAATTTTTTGTTCACTTAAGTGAGTTGAACGAACTAATGTGAGTGAAACAAACCGAAATCGGTCTGAATGGAATGATATTCTTAACGCGTAATATGCAGGACGGAACAGGAAACTATGATTTAAGATTTGGGGAGACTTTTTACGATTTTTCCTGGTTTTATGGAGTTGACCAGAAAAAGATGTTGAGCGAAATAGAATGTCCGACAATCATTCTTCATGTTGCGCCTTCAAAGGAAACTGCGCCGAGCTATTATGATGAAAAAGGAATATTACTATCTGCCATGGACGAAAAAGATGCAGAAGAAGTTCATACTTTAATCAAAAACAGTACGCTTAAATCTGGTTATGAATCAAGTCACGATATTCATGCTGACTTACCGGAACAGTTCGTTGATGCAATGATGGAGATGAAGCAGCAGAAGTAGCGGATATGCCCATTGAACGGGCATTGACATTTACCCGGAAACATCATTTTTTTTGCCAACTTCTATCGTGCAACGAGCGTGGAGGCTCTCTTCCAAATGTATCGTTATCGTCAGGGTGGTCTTGGTACATGTGGAGAGTGTGGTATTGATGTCAAGAAATTAAGATTATAGTTATAATAGTGTTGAAATTAGCAGATTTTAAGATTTTTAGAGGTTTTTGTATGAGTATGAATTTTGAAAAAATTGTAATTAGTCTATTACCTATAGTAGGGTTGTTTTTGTCTTTTTATTATAATTATAAAGCAAAGGGAAATATCAGTAAGCATAGTGGATTTAGAACAGCATTAAGTATTAAATCAAAAGAAAACTGGGAGTATGCGCATAAGTATGCAGCTAAACTTTTACGAATATATGCTATATTTTTTATATTATTAAATATTATAATAATATTTAGTAATAGTCTAAATAATACAACTATGACAATCATAGTTGTATTGCAAATGCTATTTTACTTCATCATTGGATACAGAGTTAATAAGGATTTGTTGAAAAAAGAAAATGATTAAAATTTATTAAAAATTTAAAGGAGGTAAATTTATGTATATTGAAAATGAAAAAACAGACCGGTGATACAAGCTGATGGTATTGAGCCTAGGAGTTTGTAGTATTAATTTTTATAACGTTAGCTGTTAATGCTAATTTTGACATTAATGCAAATGTAATTACAATTATTAATATTAATGTAATAGCAAACGCAAGAGATGGTTTCAATTACAAATTAACTTTCAATAGAAAAAAATTATAGTTTATGATGAAAAGCTTAAAGTAATATTTAAATCTTCAGTTGAAGTTGAAATAGAAAACTGACAAGAAAAAAAGTAAATATACAATAAAATCAACAGTACAAGACACGCCTTTTAACAATGCGGACCATTTCTGGTCTTGTGAATTCAAAAAATAGTCTCACCACATGTGACAAGAGCTTGTTCTATAAGTATTATGTCATAAAAAATGACCAAATACTTGAACAAAAATAGAGCAAATACTTTAATGACATTAAAAACTTATTTAAGAATATGTTCATTGTGGAATTATTCCTAAATAGAGTTGAATTACATGGACTTATCATTTACAATATACCTAGATTAAGTTCCAAAATGGAAATAATTCTAAATAGGAAGAAGTGGTAAACCTTATTTACTTAATAATCTATTTTATAATCACTTGACCCAAAGTGGCGTTGATGAAAACCATATTATAAAATTTGCCTTTGATTCAGGTAGTGATTTATTAAAAATTGGCGAAGATTTAATGGATTTAGATGTATTAAGCGGTGAAAGATTAGTAGATCCTAAAAAATTTTTAGACTATATCATGAGCCAAACTAATGACAACTATAAATTTTATATCCTCTTAAATGAAGTTCAATTGCTTAAATCTTTTGAGCAAGTCTTAAATGAGTTTTTGCGTCAATATAATTTTGATGTTTATATTACTGGGAGTAATTCTAGATTCTTATCTAAAGATGTCATAACTGAGTTTGCAGGTAGGGGCGATGAAATTCATATTATGCCGCTTGTATTTTCTGATTTCTTCAAACTTATGATGGTGACAAAGAAGGCATTTTTGTTGAATATCAAGTTTACGGCAGTTTACCAGCTGGAGCTTTAATGAAAACGGATGAAGATAAGATGAACTATCTAAAGGGGCAACTCGAAAATGTATATTTGCGAGATATTGTTCATAGGTATGATATACGCTTAACTTCTGAACTAGAAAATTTACTCAATATTTTAGCATCAGGTATTTCAAGTCTTACTAATCCAAGTAGAATAGCTTCAACTTTTAAGTCCATAAAAAAATCTAAAATTTCTGCAAATACAATTGATAAGTTTATAGGCTACTTTGAAGACTCTTTTATCTTAAAAAGAGTATATAGATATGATGTTAAAGGGAGAAATATATAGGCACGCCTTATAAGATATACTTTGAAGATGTAGGACTTAGAAATGCAAGATTAAATTTTAGGCAGATAGAACCAACCCACCTAATGGAAAATATTATTTATAATGAACTAAAATATCGTGGCTATATGGTTGATGTAGGAATGGTCATGAAAAGGGAAAATGTTAATAATAAAGATGTAAAGAAACAGTTGGAAGTTGATTTTATAGCCAATCTTGGAAGTAAAAGATATTATATTCAATCTGCATATAGCCTTCCATCCATAGAAAAAATAAATCAAGAAAAATCGTCCTTGTTAAATATTGATGACTCATTTAAGAAAATAATCATCGTAAAAGATCGAGTAAAACCATTTTTAGATGAAAATGGAATACTCACTATTAATTTATTTGACTTTTTGTTAAATAAGGATAGTTTAGATTTATAATGGACTACCTATAAGTTATGGATATATTTCAACATAAGAGGCTTTTGAAAAATCTCAAATTTTATACATACTGACTACTCAAGCCACGTGGAGATGGTGGTTTTGATAGAACAATAGTAATAAAAGCTATTTGATTAATTTGAGATATTCATAGATATAATATGATACTAAACAGAAGATGATAGGAATTGTATGTATAAAATATTAATCGTAGATGATGATAAGGAATTATGTAATCTTATAAAACAAAGTTTGATTCATGAGGAGATAGACGCAGACTATTGCTACTCAGGGACTTCTGCCTTAAAAAAATTAGAGAAATTCGATTATCAAACTATAATACTAGATATAATGATGCCTGGAATGGATGGTTTCGAAACATTGGAAAGAATTAGAGAAATTAGTGATGTTCCAATACTAATGTTAACAGCAAAAAATAATACTAAATCAAAAGTTATTGGACTAAAATCTGGAGCAGATGATTATCTTACCAAGCCTTTTGATATGGATGAATTAATTGCACGAGTTGTTTCTTTACTAAGAAGATATGCAAATTTTTATAGTGGATCAAAAGCTAAGTCAGTATTAGCATTTAAAGGTTTAGAAATAGATACAAATAATCGAACAGTAAGCACAGACCTAGGAACTTTTGAATTGTCGCCTAAGGAATATGATATTCTAATTTATCTAATAAGAAATCAAGGAAAAATACTTACTAAGCAAATGATTTATGAAGAAGTATGGGACGAGGATTATTTCTATGATGATAGCAATATTATGGCAATAATAAGCCGAATAAGAAAAAAGATAGAAAAAGACACAAGTTTACCAGTTTATATTCAAACAGTTAAAGGTGTAGGATATCGTTTCAATGGGAAGGTTTAAAGTGTGGCTAATAAAATATTAATAATTTTATTTTTTATTTCCATAGTTTTTAATATTCTTCAATACAATAAAAATAAAAAAGTAAAAAGACAAATAAAAAATATGGATTCTATTTTAACAGATATGATTTCAGGTGAAGTAGGTCATAAGATACTTGCCTCTAATGATGAAATCACGTCTGATATTGCATTTAAGATTAATGCTATAGTATACCAGCTAGAAAAAGAAATATCAGATTTAAAGATAGATAGTGAGACAAATAAAGAATTAATGACTAGTCTTTCACATGATTTAAGAACACCACTTACTACCTTGATAGGTTACTTAGATGCTATTGATAAAGGAGTTGTAAATGGAAAAGAAGGTGATGAGTATTTTCAAATTGCTAGATCTAAAGCTTATGATTTGAAAGAATATATAGATATACTTTTTGAATGGTTTAAATTACAATCAAGTGAAATTGAGTTATTAATAGAAAACGTAGAAGTAATTGAATTAACTAGACGTATTTTAAGAGATTGGATTCCTATACTAGAAGAAAATGATATTGATTTTGAAATAGATATGCCTGAAAGACCAATTTTTATAAAAATTGATAGAGATAAGTATGGAAGGATAATAAATAATCTACTACAAAATGTAATAAGTCACAGTAAAGCTTCTAAGTTATACATTAGTATTTCTAACAATGATGGACGAGTATTTATTTCTATAAAAGATAATGGAATAGGTATTTCTGATACTAATTTACCATATATTTTTGACCGTCTCTATAAATGCGATGCAGGAAGAAGTAGAAAAGGAAGTGGACTTGGACTTGCTATTGTAAAGCAAATGGTTGAAGTTATGCAAGGAGAAATAAGCGTAGAAAGTAAAGAAGGAGAATTTACAAATTTCATAATTCAATTTAATACGACACCGAATAGATATAAATAAAATTTTAGTTCTTGTTTTTACAAGGACTTTTTTATTGCAAGGTTAATGCAAGGTTAATATAAGGTTAATGCAAGGATAGTAATATATAATGTAATTACAAATAAAAGGAGGTAAATCTAGTGAGTGATTATATTATAGAAACTAAAAATCTGACAAAAATTTATGGAGAACAAAAAAGTGTTGATAATCTAAATATCCATGTCAAAAAAGGAAGAATATATGGACTTTTAGGGAGGAATGGAGCAGGTAAAACTACAACAATGAAGATGTTGTTAGATTTAACTGAACCATCTAGCGGAGAAGTTTATGTATTTGGAAAACCACTTAAAGGAAATGAGAAAAAGACCCTTCCACGAATAGGAAGTTTAATTGAATCTCCAGGATTTTATCCTAATTTAACTGCTACGGAAAATTTGCGTATTTTTGAGACGCTAAGAGGCGTTCCAAATCGCAATGCTATTAAGGATTCGTTGGATTTAGTAGGGCTACCATATAATGACAAAAAACTATTTTCCGAGTATTCCTTGGGAATGAAACAAAGACTTGCAATTGCTCTTGCAATTATGCATGATCCAGAAATCCTAATACTTGATGAGCCCATTAATGGCTTAGACCCAATTGGTATTGCAGAAATACGTTCATTTATTTTAGATTTTTGTAAAAAAAGAGGAAAAACAATATTAATATCAAGTCATATACTATCTGAAATACAACTTTTAGCAGATGATGTAGGAATTATCGACAAAGGCATATTATTAGAAGAATCTAGTCTTGAAGATTTAGAAAAAAAGAGTAATAAGCATACACGTTTCATTGTTTCTAATGCACCACAAGCAGCAAGAATTTTAGAGCAAACATTTGGAGAAACACAGTTTGATATTGAAAATAATAATAAATTAAAATTATATAATCTTGAATTACCTATTGAGAAGATAATAACTTCATTTGTGAAAAATGATATTGAAGTATCGGAAGCACACACATATGAAGAAAACCTTGAAGACTACTTCAAGCGTGTGACAGGGGGTGAAGGAATTGCTTGATTTGATTAAGTGTGAGTTTTGGAAATTAAAAAGGAAAAAGTTCATTTTATTTGTGGTTATATCAGCTTTTTTATTTCCAGTTCCTTTAACTTATTTAATGACTACGCCCAATATGCTAGAACGATATGCTGATAAAAAAGATGCTTTTGATGGACTATTTAATATGGTTTTAGGATATGGAGTACAATTTTTGTTACCTTGTATTATAGGTGTGATAGCTGCTATTTTATTTTTTATGGAAAGAGATAATGATACATTTAAAAATTTAAGGACAATTCCCGTAACAAGTACACAAATGATACTTGCTAAGATTATTGTATTATTTATTTTTGGAGCAATTTTTTGTGTCGCATCTACATTTGCAACATTTATATGTGGAAGCTTTACTACAGAAATATATGGTATTGGATATAAATTGTTGTTAGCACTTGAAACAGGAATTTTTATTACAGCTGGAACATTACCCCTTATTGTACTAGTAGTTTTTTTCAGTAAAAGTTATATATTTTCTGTTTTGATTTGTATTTTTTACAGTGTACTAAATATGAGTGCTACAGCTTTATATGATACTTTACCAAAGATGACTTTGTGGACTCTTCCTACTCCTTTAACTACATTCTGGGGTGCGGGAGATATGGCAGCACATGGAATCAAAATGAACTTGGAAGAATTAACAGGCTTAATCCCTTCAACATCTCAAGTAGTTTTGATTTTAAGTATTACAGCAATACTATCATTTATACTTATAGATTATTTATATAAGAAGAGGGGGGAATAGAGATGCGTCGTATTCTAAAAGCTGAATTAATAAAACTAAAAAGATACAATTTTATATGGGCAGGAATTATACTAATGCTTCTTTCGGTTGTATTGACATTGTTCACATCAATGGCAAATGATGGCTCTACATGGGACTTTACTTATTTGATTGAACAGGTAATCAAGAATAATATGTCCACTATTTTCCCTATGTGTATTACGTTAATTGCAGGATATATTATAGCAAGAGAGCAAAAAGACGATACATTAAAAAATATAAAAGTAGTTCCCATTTCTTATCGAAAATTGTTATTTGGAAAACTATTAGTTTGTGGCTTAATTGCTATTTTTTTAGGTATTGTTTGTACATTGTTTACAGTAATTGCAGAATTTTTGGTTAAGTTTCCAGGCTTCTCTGTGCAACTAGTAGGACAAGCATTTATACAGATCACATTAAATTGCTTATTTTTATATATAGCAGTATTGCCAGTTATTATTTTAACCAGTAGATTGTCTAATGGTTATATGATAGGAGCTATTCTATCTTTCGTATACGGTTATGGAGGAATGTTTGCAGTAGGTAGTATGACTTTGGCAAATATGTATCCTATTACTGCAAGTCTTGGACTAATAAATTATCGAAGTTATGATAGTGCAGTTAATTGGAATAAGAGTATTTGTATTATTAGTTTAGTATCCATAATAATTTTATCAACTATTCTGTTGATTAATTCTAAAGAAGGAGAATGGAGTAAAAGAGAAAAGAAGAAACAATCATTAAAAAAAGGATGGTAGTTTAATAAAAGTAATAATTATTTTTTCCAAAAAAATATAGACGTAAAGAAACCATGTAGGTAAAGGTTAATGATATTTTCAAACACTATATTATACAATAAATGTAGACAGCTCTTGTTATATAGGGCTGTTTTTTCTTTGCTCCAGAATTATATAATAAATCATAATTGATATATTCTCACTTATGTGCTTTCAAACCCCTAATATTTTAAGATTGTTGAAATCTAGTGAGTTAAGCTTAAAGAGGTTAAAATTTAGAAAATATAAAGAGGAATCTTTTAATAATGTATTTATAAAAAAACACTGGAGGACTTTTTATGGATTGGGAATTTATTTTTAGTCACGCAATAAGTGGATATCACCTATCACGGTGATATTAATATTATATTTTATAGTATTAAAATTATTTGGCAATAGGCAAAGCAAAGGTCACATAATTTTAACTTTTATATTTTCTTTTTATTTTGCTGGAGTTTCAGCTTCGACAGGTATTTGTTTAAAACCAAATTTTTCGACTAAATTTTCATTAATACAGTTTATAGATATGATTAGAGAACAAAAAGATACAATTTTAAATATAATTTTGTTTCTTCCGTTATGATTTTTTCTACCTTTACTTTATCAGAAATACAATAGTTTATCTAAAGGTTTATTGCTTGGATTTATCTTTTCATTGTCCATAGAAATCACTCAAATCTTTGGTTTTGGAACTACAGATGTAAATGACTTGATTACTAATACTGTTGGATCAGATTTAGGATATGGTATATACAAATTGCTCAATGGCTTTTTTTCTGAGTCATTGATTGAAAAATGTCAAGTAAAATCTAAGTATAACTTTTATGAGTCAGTAATTTTATGGATTATTACGATATTGATTATGTTGTGACTATTCAACTTTATATCTATGATATTTTCTTCGCGGTTAACATAAATGGCGAAATTCAAAAATATTGATATTTGTTATTAATATGGGTGGAGTAAGTCCGTCAAATGGAAAAACAAAGAATATCAATTTCAAGACCTATGTTTAAAGATTCCCCAATAATTATATTTGAGTAAGCAATAGCAAATAATGATTCAGAAAATAAAATAGTGATAGTGTTTGCTTAAAGGTTAAAAGTCAATAAGAAGTGCTGACAAAATTTAAGTATTAAAAGATGAAAATTATTGATAAAATATATATTTAACTTTTTCAGTAGAAATATTTATCTAAAACTAATATAATAAATTGTAAGAGGTATACTTATGATTATTTTATTAAAAAATCATCCTAAGAACAAGCTTAGCTCTGTACAAATAAAACCGATGAAACATTGTACAGAGTATAGCAAATAGATTGCATTTAAGATTTCATCGGGAAATACACAGTCAAGTCATTGATATGGCTTTATTTTGGTGTGCATTTCTCGATATATAACTAAATGTAAAAGGCTACTGGCAATGTTTTGTTTGTAGTCTTTTGTTATATTTTCAAGCAAAAGGCAGATACTGTATTGTATTTATGCCTTTTTTTCTTGCATAAATATTGGAAGTTATATATTGAGAAATGGAGAATAATAAAATGAATGAAAATAGAATAAAAATATTGAAAGAAGAAAATATTGATAAAGCACTCTTTAAGCTTGGGATTCCTATGGTTATTAGCTTATTGGTAGCAGCGTTATACAATGTTGTAGATACCTATTTTGTTTCGGGACTTGGGAAAGAAGCTGTAGCTGCCGTTTCAGTTGCATTTCCAATTCAACTTATCTTTTTAGGAATAGGATTAACATTTGGAGCAGGAGCAGGCTCTTATATTTCACGATTATTAGGAGCGAAAAATAACAAAAAAGCAAATATTGTAGCTACAGTTTCTTTATTTTCTAACGCTATTATGGCGATAATAACAGCAATTGTGTTATTTTACTCTTTAGATAGTGTGATGAAGTTTATGGGAGCGACTCCAGTTATTATGGAACTTGCTAAAACATATACTAGTCTGTTTATAATAGGTGGAGTTTTAGGAGCGGTAAATGTTACTTTAGGAAATTTAGCAGTTTCACAAGGAGCAGCCAAAATCTCCTTGAAAGCAATGATTGTAGGATCTATATCAAATATAATTTTAGATCCGATATTCATCTTTAAATTAAATTTAGGAGTGAAAGGTGCTGCAATTGCAACACTAATAGCTAGAGCTATAACTAGTTTGATGTATTTTGTTTACTTTATAGGAGATAAAAATTTAATTAAAATTAAAATACCTAACTTCAAACCTACACTTGCAATTTATAAAGAAATACTAAAAATAGGAATATCTCTATTAATACTTCAGATTTTGCAAACCATAGCAATAAGTAAAATATCTTATGCTGCTTCTTTTTATGGAGAGGAAGCAATAGCAGCAATGGGAATAGTTCTTAGAATAGTAACTCTTGGTACAAATGTAGTAGCAGGATATATGAAAGGATTACAACCTATAGCAGGTTTTAATTACGGAGCTAAAAATTATGGAAGAGTACAAGAAGCGATAAAAGCGAGCATAAAATGGACGACTCTATTTTGTATAGTTTGGACAGCTATTATATATTTATTTGCACCAAGTATATTATCAGTATTTGGAAAAGATAAGGATGTAATAAGGATAGCAATTCCATCTTTAAGAGCAGCAGTAATTATGTTTATAACATTTGGATTTCAATTTACCTATGCAACATTATATTTAGCAATAGGTAAAGCCTTAGCTGGAGCTTTTTTAAATTCCCTAAGACAAGGCATTGTATTTATACCAGTTATTTTACTATTACCCAAAATGATGGGATTAGATGGTGTGATATATGCTCAAGCAATATCGGATGCATTGACAACAATAATTACGATTCCTTTTGCTATTAGTGTTCATAAGCAATTGCAATTAAAGAATGCATAATCTTTTTAGATTTTAAATGATATAACATTTGTATTAATATTATTGGGTATAATTTAATAAATCCTTGTACAATTTAAATGAAAGGTGGTGGAAATATGGATATAATGAAATCATTTAACTTAGCAATTGACTATATTGAAGATAACTTAACTGATGAACTTGATGAAAAAGAAATAACACGGATAACAGGATATTCATTTCCAATGTTTTCAAGAATATTTTCAATCGTATCAGGATATTCATTATCTGAATATATAAGGTTAAGAAAGATGACAAATGCAGCAATTGAATTAAAAAATTCAGATAAAAGGATTATAGATATAGCAATAAAATATGGCTATAATTCTCAAGATTCTTTTGCTTTAGCTTTTAAAAGTTTTCATAAGCTAACTCCAGGACAAGTAAAAAAAGGAGAAAAATATCAATATTTCCCAAGAATCTACTTTTCAATTTCAGTTCAAGGAGGAAATCAAATGGATATTAAGATTGAGAAAAAGAAAGCGTTTAAAGTAGCTGGTATTAAATCAGATGTAACTAAAAGTTCAAATTTCCCAAAAGTTTGGGATAGACTGGTAGAAAAAGTACCCAGAGAAAAATTTAAAGAGTTTGGTAATGGTCAAATTTATGGTGTTGGATATGACTATCTAATGGATGAAGAAGATTCATTTATATACTTAGCAGGTTTTGATTTGACGGATGAGGTAAAAGCTGATGAGTTAGGTTTAGATATACTCAGCATTCCTGAAAAAGAGTATGCTATTGTAAGCTTAGAAGGTCCTATACCAAAGTGCATCCACGAAGGATGGAAGTATATTATTTCATATTTCTTCCCAAAAGAAGGATATAGACATGATGAAAGTCCCGATTTTGAAGTATATGGGGATGGAGACCCTAACTCAGAGGATTATCAAATGGAATTATGGGTTCCAATTCTAAAAGAATAAGATAGTATAAATATATTTGAAAGCATCTATCAAAATGATAGGTGCTTTTTTGATGCCTAAAATTAAGGAGTAATCTTGACATATGATATTAGATTTTTGGAAAACATAGTCTATGTAACGGCAAAGCATGGAGACAAATCTGTTCCTGATAGTCCAGAAGAATGGTTAGATAATTTCTAAACATTTTCAATTTACCAAATTCTGCCTCAGCTAATTGAGTTATTGGGACTTAATATAAAAACGGAAGAAGTTCTTAAAAAGTTAGACCAATAGAAAGATCAATGACTACACCCTTATTCCTATTAATGGCAGTAGAACTTGGTCTTTCTATTTCTGATTTATCTCTTCTACATATTGGACTTGTCAACGATATGTTCACAGAAAAAAATGATGATGAATATAAATACAAGGAAGTAGCAACACAATAAGACTTTGATAAATTTTAAGTTATTAAGAATGATATTGACAAACAATAATTATTGTTTTACAATAATAAACAAAGATAATTATCGTTTTACAATAATTTAATGGGAAGGATCATCATGAGAAAAAGATTTTTAATAATGGCTATTTTTCTTGTTATTTCTATAGTATTTACTTCTTGTAGTCCAAATACTATGACAGAACAAACTAGGAGTAAAAAAGAAGAAAAGATTGAAATATTTGATTCTAACAATAAAAAAATTGTAGAAACAGAAGAACAAGAAGTTCTAGACTACTTTAGTAATTTGACAGGAATGAGTGTAGAAAATATTAATGATAAAAACTTTGACGATTATTTTAAAGAAATACCAGATGATGCAGTACAATCTTATCACTTTATATTAACCAGCAAGAGAAAGGATAAAAAAGCTACAAATATAGATTTTTATATTTATGAAAATTATCCTTATATTACAATGGAGGGAATGCCTATGATGCCATCTTCATTAACCTGGAAACTTTCTAAAGAAGATTTAAATGATCTGGAGGATAGAGTACAAGAATGGAAAGATGTAGATGATAAGAGATAAAGCGAAAGTGGTGAGGAGAAGTTATGAAGAGTTTTATTTTTAAAATAGAGATTATATTATCTAAGGTTTTAAGATATATTTCATATTTGGGAGCAGCTTTTACCTTACTTGGAAGTGTATTAACTCTGATTTTTAAAGATGATGTAATACAAGTAGTAGAATCTCAACAATTTAATCTACAAGAAGTTTCACTTCCTTTTATTATTTATTCATGCTTGAGTGCCGTTATGATATTCATTGTTGCTGGTTTTTCATTGGATAAATTCGAGAAGATTTTAGTGAATTTAGAGAAGAAAGATTATTTTTCGGACTTAAACTCAAAACATTCGAAAAATATTTTAATAGCTATTCTAATTTTGACAATTTGCCAAATTATTTCTAAGCTAGCTTTCAATTATTTTAAAGTGGACAACATTAGCAGTATTTTTAATTTAACTATTAAGGATTATTTAACGAATATAATTTTGATGGTTATAGCTTTTTCAGCAATAATGATATTTAATACAGGAAAATCCTTAAAAGAAGATTCGGAAAGTATAATTTGAAAATGAAGGATCAAATAATTATAAATCTGGATCAAGTGTTAAAAAAGAAAAATATGACATCAAAAGAGCTCGCAGGAAGGATAGGAATAACCGAAGCAAATTTATCAATATTAAAAACAGGAAAGGCAAAAGGTATTAGATTTAATACTTTAGCTGCCATTTGTAAAGAGCTAGATTGTCAACCTGGGGATATCTTAGAGTACATTAATACAAATCAATAATTATAAATGTAAATAATAAAAAACTTAGAACAAATTTTTTTAAGAAATTTACAGCATATTGGCTACGAATTTCTTATTATTTTTTTTATTTTGATTAATAATAATGAAGAGGTGCAAACAAAATTAATTATCAACATGAGGAACCATTATGAAGAAAATTTTAATCATTGAGGATAATAAAGAAATAGCCTTACAAATCAAAAAATATCTAAATAAAAATAATTATACGGTAGAAATAGCATCGTCTTTTTATGAAGCAAGCTACAAGATTAATGTAGACATTGATTGTGTACTTCTAGATATAAATCTACCAGACAAAGATGGTCAGTATTTGATCGAAAAGTTAAAAGATAAAGATATAAGGGTGATAGTAACAACAGTTAAAAATGATGAGGATTTCATTGTTAAATCACTTGACCAAGGTGCAGATGATTATCTAACTAAACCATTTTCTCTAGCTATCCTAAGAGCAAGAATTGACGCAGTTTTAAGGACTATTCCATTAAATCAAGATAAGACGATTATATACAAAGATATAAAAATAGATCTAAATAATTCAAAAGTTTATTTTAAAGGAAGAGAAATAGAATTAACTGCTCTTGAATATGAAATATTAGTATTGTTTATTAAAAATCCTCATAGAGTCTATACAAGAAGCCAACTTTTAGAAATGTTTTGGGAGGATAGAGATAAGTTTGTTAACGACAATACCTTAACATCAACTATCAAAAGGATTAGAGAAAAACTTGATAAAGAAATAATAACAACCGTTAGAGGAATAGGATATAGGATGGATTAGATGATATATGTATTATGGCTATTAAGTCTTTGCTTTCTATATTATGTCCTAGAATCTAGAAAGAAAACTAGAGTAAATGAGCTTATAGATCTAATCGATAATATGAAAAATCAAAATTATAAAATACCTATGAAACAAGATGACTTTTCAATACTCGAAGATAAAATCTATAAGCTTTTTATTGAAACAGTAGAAGCTAAAGAAACAAGCAATAAAAATAGCGAAAAGCAAATAGAATATTTAGAAGATATAGCCCATCAAATAAAAACACCAATTACGTCAATGTTATTTTCTATTGAAAACTTGGAAATAGATTATCCAGAAGATGAGAATATTGAAATTTTGAAAAGACAACTTATTAGATTAAACTCCCTTTCAGATATTTTACTTAAACTTTCAAGCCTTGATGCAAATAAAGGTCTTATGAAAAAAGAAGAAGTGTCATTATATGAATTGGTGACTTATGCTTTGGACAGTTTGGACTTAAAAAGATCTACTAATGTAGAAATATCGAAAATCTTAAAAGAAAATATTATTTGTGGAGATTTTTATTGGATTGCAGAGGCTATTATAAATATTTTAAAAAATGCAAATAATAGACCTCTTTGCGACAAAATTTCAATTCAATCTCACAAAAATCCTTTATACACAACTCTTGCCATTGAAGACAATGGAGGAGGCATAGAAAAAGAGAATATCAAAAAAATCTTTAAACGTTTCTATAAAACGCCCGATTCTAGTGGATTTGGTATAGGTCTTGCTATGGCAAAAACAATAGTAGAGAAAAATAATGGAGAAATTTCTGTGACAAATACAAGCCAAGGAGCGAGATTTGAAATAAAATTTTACAATGTCACCTAAAAATCACTTTACTTTTATATACTTACCTTAAAATAAGGAGGAAGTATGGAAATTTTAAAAGTAGAAAGTTTAAGAAAAGAGTATGGAGAGGGAAATAATAAGGTCATCGCCTTAGATGGAGTGGATTTACAAATAGAAAGAGGAGAATTCGTAGCAATAGTCGGACCAAGTGGATCTGGTAAATCAACTCTTTTACATATTATTGGTGGTGTAGATAGTCCAAATGATGGAAAAGTTTATATAGATGGTAATGATATTTCTCAGTATTCTTCAAAAGAACTTGCTTATTTTCGAAGAAGAAAAGTAGGTCTTATATATCAATTCTATAACTTAATACCAAATTTAACAGTTAGACACAACATAGAACTTCCATTAAAACTTGATAAGAGAGAAATAAATGAAGAAGAACTATTAGATATCGTTAAAAAATTAGGTATTGAAAGTAAGCTAGATTCTTTCCCAAGTGAATTATCAGGAGGTCAGCAACAAAGAGTTGCTATAGCAAGAAGCTTAATATATAGTCCATCAATTATTTTAGCTGATGAGCCTACAGGAAATCTAGATAGGAAAAACTCTAAAGAAATAATAGATATATTCAAATACTTTAATAAGACTTTAAAACAAACAATTATAATCATAACTCATGATGAAGAAGTTGCTCTAGAAGCTAGTCGTATTATAACTATAGTTGACGGCAAAATTGTAGGAGATGAAAGAAATGAATAAGAAAAATTTTCCTATTTTCATCTCACTTTTGATTGTCAGTTTATTTTTTACTGTGGTTTTTTATTACGGTTATATAAATAAACAAGCCAACTATGGATATGCCATGTCAAATAATTTTTATCATGCTGAGATCAAAGATGAGTTATCAAATGAAGAAGTAGAAAAACTAAGATCTATTGAAGATATCAAATTAATTGGAAAAATGTCACTCAATCCAGATAATGCTAAATATAGTGATGACTTAATAGTCATTAATTATCAAGATAAAGCCATAAATGAAATGAAGGATTATTCAAGACTTCAAGAAGGAAGATTTGCTAAAAAAGAAGATGAAATTGTATTATCAGAGTGCTTTGTAAAGAAAAATAATATTAATTTAGGTGATGAAATAAAACTTGAAATAGGTAAGAGATTTATAGATGGGGAAGAAATAGGACCTACTAGTGCAAATACTGATAAGGAAGAATTTAAAAAAGATTCTACTAAATCTTTTACTGTAGTAGGGATTTATGGAGACGTTTATAACAAATATAGTAGACTAAACTTTGCTTTAGGGTTACAAGAAAAAATGTCATCTTTTAAAACGTATGTGAAGTTTGATTCATTTGAAAAAGCTTATAAAAATAAAGAAAATATTCAGGAAGATATAAATAATAAACTTGGTAGGGATGTAGAACTAGAATTTTCGGATGGCTTAATAAATTATTACGGTATCGAAAGAGATGCTTTACAAAACATTATGAGTAAAGCGGTTATCGTATTATCTATCCTCGGATGTATAGTCGTCTTTATATTTTTTATAAAAAATATCTTTTGGGTTTGGGGTCTTCGAAAAATTAGAGAGCTATCTATATATAAATCTATAGGATCAACTAATGGTCAAATTTATTTGATGCTTTTAAAGGAAGGTTTAATTATATCAGCAATTCCAATACTTTTAGGTCACATAGCTGGTTTTTCCTTTATATATTATTTGTATAGTAATATACAAAAAGGTGAGGGAGTAAGTGCCTTTGAAGTAGTAAGATTTAATCCATTATTAAGTTTAGCCATACTCTTAGTATCTTTTATAATTGTTGCCTTGGCTATAAAATCTCCTGCAAAAAAGATTTCAAAGATAAATATAATAGATGGCATCAGAGGAAATATAGATTTTTCCAAGTATAAGAAAAAGAAGAAACAGAACTTATGGCAAGAACTAAGAATTAACAACTTAGCTTCAATAAAATCACAAAGATTTATTTCAGCTATTGGAATTCTTATTATTTCAGTATTTGTAATTGTAATAGGAATTGGAAATTATCTTAGAGACTATTCATATTATGATAATGGATATAACTTTTCTGTGGATTATTATAGTGATAAGGATGAAGTGCCATCGGTACTAAAAGAAATTGATGAAAAAATTTCTAATGAAAAATCCTATATTTCCAAACAAAAATATGTAATAGTTGAAAATAATAAAGATTTTTCAAAAGAAGCTAGGAATGTAAACCTAGATAAAGAGGCTGAAAAAAATATTGAAAAATATAATGCGGAAGGAATGAATGGATTTTTAATAGCCTTAGAAGAAGAAGACTTAAAAGAACTTGGAGGAAATAAGGGAGAGTTTCTAATTTATAACATGATCCAAGAAGATTCTTCCATACCTATATCTAAGGCAAAGAAAATTCCATATTTTGAGAATCCAACCAGTCTGGATATAAGTATCGGGGATGATTACCAAACAAGTATTAAGATTTCAAAGTCAATAAAAGATTTGAGGAAATTTAAGTCCAGAACGATGCCTTTTGATGTGAAAATTTACACCGACTTTGATACATTTTTCAATCTAATGAAAGAAGCAGGCGATGAAAAATATAGAAATTATCCTTATACTTTGAATATGAAAGTAAGTGACTCCGGTGTAAAAGATGCACAAGAGTATTCGGAAACATTAATTAGGGAACAAATTTTACCTGAAGATAGGTTTGATATCATTGTAGGAGAAGAGCTAGAAAGGAAAGAATTTGAAAGTTTACAGAGCCTAATGAAAATTGTGTTAGGTATAGGATTAATAATATTGGTTTTAAATATTACAAATGGATATTCATCTATAAATCTAAGCTTGATGAGTAGAAAAAAAGAAATAGGAAGCCTTTATTCTTGTGGAATGGATTTGGATGAACTTAAAAGGGTTTATGAAAAAGAATATATAAATGAGCAGATAAAATCATTACTTATAGTTGTATTGACCAGTATAGGTATAATGTTTATTATTTCTATATTCTCATCTAGATTGACTTTTTTAAATTTACTTAAATATTATGATTACAAAATTTTCCTAGGATTTTCGATAGTAGTATATTGTATAAATTTATTAATCTACCACTTTTCTTTAATGAGAATATTAGATAGACCGACTATAGATTTAATTCGAACAATATAATTTCGAAGAAAGAGGAGTATTTATTAAACAGAAATTAAGCAAGAAGATAATTCTACTTGGACTTGTAATATTTGTTATTTCTTACCTACTTCCAGTAGGAATATTTGAAAGCTATACAAGTCTTAGACCAACTGGACTCAAATCAATGTTTGTCTGCCCAATTATTGGACTAATAGGTTTAATATTTGGGGTAAAGGAAAAGGATAGGTTGTTTATAGTATTGAACCTACTTTTAATCTTATTACTGCCTATAGCAATGTTTGTAGGTCATCTAATATAGGTAATGCGACTAGACCAAGAAAGTAATAATCTTAACAGCTCTTTTGTGGGCTGTTTTTTCTTTGCTCTAAAATGATATAATAAATTATAATATGTATACTGATTGACATATTCTCACATACTAGGCTTTTGAGAAATATAAAATTTTATCAATACTGACCACTCAAGCCGCGTGGAGACTATAGTTTTACTTGAGAAAAAATAAATACTTCATATGACTTTTAGGATAAAGAATATATTCTGAAAGTCTTTTTTATTATTATAACTTTTCTTAAAAAAGAATTTAATTTATTGTAATAATAAAAATATTGGAATTATCATTACAAAAGATAGTTATTTATGAAGAGGAACTTATAACGATCTTACATTTAAAAATAAGATTAACATAGAAAAAATCTAGTTTCACAAAATTTATTCACATAAGTTAGAAGTAATTTGTTTTACTTGAGCTTATAATTAAGTATAGGATTAAATATAGATAAATCAAAAAGTTTAATATAGAAATAACAATAATATAGATAGTAGAATTGAATTAAACTTAATTTTAATATTTAGATTGAAGACATAGATAGCAATAAGGAGGTAGGATGAAAAAACAAAATTTAATTTTAATTATGCATATATTACTTCAAGTTATTTTATTCATGCCTATAGCACCATTTATAAGATATCAGCAGACATTAGATATAGGAATTTTAATAGTTTTTTTACTAAGTATTATAAATTTCATATCCTATATTATATGCATATTAAATTCTGAAAAAAAATATATTTTAATCCATAGCCTAGTAGTTGAATTATTTATTATTTTTAATTTTCTAGAAGACTTAATATTAAGAGACTTAATAATAGGTAAACACATCGAACTATTAATATATAGCTTGATACTATTTGCAAGTTTTAATCTTATAAGTCCATCCAATAAAAACAAATTCATGTCATTAATTACAACAATAGGAATTCTCATATCAATAATTATGATGAAATTTAATACCTTTCTAGCATCCTCAATATTTAATTATGTTGTGATTATTTTATTGTTAACTCCAACTATACTATATTTAAATGATAAAAATATTCGAAGATATGAAAGTAAAACAATGATAATACTGCAAGCTTTATTTATAATCACTTTTTTCATATGTAAGAAGTATGAAGGTTTGGGGCTAGTTTCTATAAGTGAGTATCAACTATTTACATGTATCTTCATTGAATCGGTACTGCTATATAGGATGAGTAAGACAAAAATCAAAAGTGGTTTAGTATTTTTCTCCCGTTCTCTGAAAAAAATATTTCCTGAATTTATACTGTTATTTATTATGTTGTATTTAACCTCCTTATCTTTTTCAGGAGTGATATTATTTTCTTTAAGCTTCTTCATGATTTTAGTAGAATTTAGATTATTTGAAAAACATAAAAAATCCAACATGATAACTTTTGAGGAAATGCTGGATACCTATTATCTTGAAAAACATAGAAATTTAGAAATTGAAAAATTAAATACTCTAAGGATCCAGACATTTTTACATGATGACATTCTACAGATTATCATAGCAATACGAAGGTGGATAGAGGATAATCTTTCAGGATCTGGCAAAAAATACATTATAGAAAATCTGGATAAGTTAAACGATTTGATTCGTCATGAAATAAATGCCTTTAATCCAATGCTCAATGATTATAACTCTCTTTATGACGCCTACAACAGGCTTATAGTAGATTTAGAAAGCATGTATTTAAACAATGAAATGCTGATAGAATTTGAATGTGATAGAAATATAGACTTGCCCAGTCCCTATGCTGAGTTGATTTACAAATGTATCAATGAATTATTAATAAATGCACTAAAACATTCAAAAGGTTATAGTACGGACATTATTCTTAAAACGGTAAAGGATAAAATTCATCTTACCATAAAAAATTATGGGGATTATTTAGACCATGAAGAAAAAATAGTAGAGGGAAATATAGGCTTAAATATATTAAGATTCAACTTAAAAGAATATGGTGGAAAATTTGATTTTGATTTTTCTAAGAATCAAAAGGAATTAGATGAATCATTTGTGGAATTTAAAATAGAAGTTCCAGTAGATAGGAGGGTTGTCAATGAAAATCTTATTAATAGAAGATCATAAAATGGTCGCAACTTCTTTAAAAATGAGCTTAGAGACGGACGAATCTATTTCTGTAAATATAGTAAATAATGTTAGAGACCTTAGTTTAAATGAATCTGTACTTAACTATGATTTGTTACTTATAGATATTAATTTGACAGGAATAGAAGGAACAATAAATGGTTTAGACCTAGCTGAAGAATTGATTCATAAATATGAAGACATCAAAATCGTCATTTTAACAGCCTATAAATTAGATTTCTATATTAAAAGAGCAAAAAGAATTGGATGTAAAGGATTTATTTCCAAAGAAGAAGAGACAAGTAAACTAATAGAAGATATAAAATCTATCGCCCTGAAAGGCAAAGCCATCTTTCCAGAAGAAAACCATATGTTAGAGCCGTTAACAAAAAGTGAAATTCATATAGTTAAACTATATTCAAAGGGGCTATCAAGGAAAGAGTTAGCCAAAGAACTAAATACAAATGTAAGAAGCCTGGCAGTATCCTTATCACGAATATATCAAAAGTTAGGCGTTAGAAATTACCAAGAAATGATAGATAAAGTGCGTGAATTAGGATATGTTGATTCATTTTAAATGCGAGCATTAGAATTTTATAATTCTAGTGCTTTTTTATTCACAAAAGTTAGCTGAAATGAAATTTAATTTATATTAGAATGTTAAAAGAATGAGTCATGTAATATATATTTTATGTTAATGAGTATAGAAGTAACTTATTTTTAGTATTAAAAATTAGTAAAAGGGAGAGATAGAAGTGAAAAAATCAAAATTTAAAATTTCTATAACAATAATTATCTTAGCATTTGTTGTATTATTATTATCCAATGCTAAAAAAGATAAAAATTGGGTTTCAGATTATTCGGAGAATGAGGACATTAAAACTTATAGTCTATTGATAACTAATAATAAAAATAAAGATATTAATGAGCAGCTTAAGTCTCTAGCTTTAAATGAAAAAATGTATTTGAGGATACTTAATATTGATAAAACTGATAAAGGAAAAAATGATATAGACATTAATACTGATAAGATACCATATATTATTATGGTAGATAATGGACGTTCTAAAAATGTAATTCCTTTAGATAGATATAATGAGTTAGAAAATAATTTAAACGATTATTTAGACGAACAATTAGATAAAGATTATTTTGATTAACTTATATTTATTAAGTATTCTAAGATTTGTATATAAATAAGGAGAATAAATTTAATGAATTATCTACAAATAACAAATTTAACAAAATCATATGGGGAAACTATAATTTTAGATAATGTAAATTTGTCAATAGATAGCGGAGAAATAGTGGGACTACTTGGTAGAAATGGTGCGGGTAAATCTACTTTAATGAAATGTATAGTTGGACTAGTAAGAAAAGATTATGGAAAGATCAAATTTAATGGTGTAGTTTCTAATAAATTCGGATATTTAATTGAATATCCAGCTTTTTATCCAAACTTATCTGCATATGATAATTTGAAAATTTTTGCGTCAATATTAAATGTATGTGATAAAAGAATAAAAGATATCATAGATATAGTGGGTCTTACAAAGCATGGAGATAAAATATTTGCAAATTATTCTTTAGGAATGAAACAAAGACTTGGCTTAGGGCGAGTTTTGTTAACTGACCCGGATTTATTGATATTAGATGAGCCTTTTAATGGATTAGATCCTTCAGGAGTAATCGAAATTAGAGGATTATTAAAAGAATTAGCAAAATCAGGAAAATCTATCTTAATATCAAGTCATAATTTACCAGAAATCGAAAGAATTGTGGATCAGATCAATCTAATTCATAATACAAAAATAGTTAAGAGTGTGAATATAAACGAAGTTCATAAAGAAAAGAGATTGGTAATTAAATCGAAAGATTCCGAAAAAATTATGGGGATTCTCAAAAAACACAAGTTAAGTCAAAACTATTTATTGGATGAAAATGCTATAAGAATAGAGGGAAATGATATTAATTCTGAAATGATTATCCAATTAATATATTCTAATGGGGGTAGAATTTCAGAAATATATTTTGAGAAAACTACGTTGGAAGAATACTTTGAGGAAATAGTTGGTGATATATATGAAGAAATTAAATAGAGAATTATTAAAGCTTAAGAACACAAAAATTTATACTTACTCAATATATTTTTCATTACTATTAATAGGTATGTTAGTTGTTAAGGATATATTTATGAGTGAATCAGTAAGTAGGGTAGGACTCAATGAGTGGGTAAAATCTAATATAATGATTGGAAATTTTATATTTATACATGCAATAAGTATTACTTTTATTACGTTAATATTTCAAAGGGAGTATGCAAATAATATAGTACAAAATATTTTACCTTATCTTGAAAGAAAAAGTAGTTTTATTATTGAAAAAATAATTACATGGTTTAGATTGCATTTAATAATGACTCTTATTAGCTTTTTATTAACCATGATTGGGGGACTAATAATTTTTAAAGGACTAAATTTAGCTGATTATATTATTTCCTTGATAACATTATATTTTAAAACCTGTATACTAGGTTTTGCTATATTACTTCCAAACTTAATAATTTGTATAGTACAGAGAAACGCATTTATATTGTCTTTGATATCAGGAGCTGTCTCTATTATACTTTCAGTAGGATTCTTGCAGTCAAGTAACATTTTACCTTATATCTTACCATGGAGTTCCGCCTTCATATTAATATTTAATGCTAACAATCCTTATGTTTATTGTGAAGTCACTTCTATACTGATTCTATCATTATTATCACTTATAGTTTCGATTAAAGTATTGAAAAAACAAGAATTTTGATGAAATAATTTGAGATAAAAATATTCAATATCTAAAATTAAGTGAAGTGAATGTCTATGAAAAAATGGTAGAATTTTTTTGCACTTGGCGCAATTATATTCGTAATATCATATTTTATACCTTTACAAATTTAAATCCAGCAGGATTTACATCTATGTTTGCCTACCCAATTATTGGATTAGTAAGGCTAATATTTGGAATAAAAGAAAATAACAAGTTATTTATAAGGTTGAATATAATTTGAAGCTTATTACTACCAATAGTAATATTTGCAGGTCATATCATAGGTATTTAATCAAGTTAGGAGTTTAGATTATATAGTAATGTTGGAGGGAAAAAATGACGGAAGAAGTAATTGTGGAAACAAAAAACTTAACAAAAAAATATAAACACAATACTGCACTTAATAATATTAATTTAAAACTAGAAAAAGGTAAAGTTTATGGGTTTATTGGTAAAAATGGTGCAGGTAAGACCACATTTATAAGAATGATTACAGGACTAGCTTTTCCAACTAGCGGAGAATTATCACTTTTTGGAAACTCAAGAGAAAAAGAACTACAAGAAGCTAGAAGAAAGATAGGAACATTAGTTGAAGGACCTTCCTTATATCCTTTTATGAGTGCTAAAGAGAATTTAAAGGCTCAACAAATTCAGTTAGGAAAAGAAGATGAACGTGAGATAGGTGAACTTTTAGACCTTGTTGGACTTAGCGGTGTTGGAAATAAAAAAGCACGTAACTTCTCTTTGGGAATGAAGCAAAGACTTGGAATAGCCATGTCCCTTATAGGAAATCCTGACTTTCTTATTTGGGATGAGCCGATAAACGGTCTAGACCCTGAGGGAATAAAAGAAATTAGAATCCTTATAGATGACCTAAATAAAAATAAAGGTAAGACTTTCTTAATTTCAAGTCATATTTTAGGAGAGCTTGAGAATACTGCGACAGATTTCATTATAATAGATGAAGGAAACATCATAGAAGAAATATCTAAAGACGAACTTTTAAATAAAAGAAAAGATTATATTTATATAGTTACTAGCGATAACAGTAGGACAATCAGCATATTAAAAAATAAATTTCCTAATGTATCCATAGATATAGAAGGAGATCATCTATTAATAGAAAACTTCAGTGAGAATATTGATTACTTATCTACCTTGCTATTTGAAAATCAAATTAATATAAGAGAAATGCGTAGAGAAAGAGAATCACTAGAAGATTATGTATTTGCAAAGATAAGGTCATAGCAATGAGATATATATTAAGATCAGAATTTTATCAAGTAAAAAAGGACAAAAGAAATCTATTTATTTTTATTGCATCTTTAATTATGAGTTCTGTATTGCTACTTGACAGTAACATCAAAAATGGATCAGAAGCCCTATACAAAACTCTTTACAATATGCCTCTTATATTTATAGTTGCGAATATCTTTATCGCTTTATACATCGGTGGTAATTTTTCTGAAAGGCAAATTAATAAATATATTGCATCAGGTCATAAGAGGAAAGATGTGATTTTTACACAAAGCTTAGTTTCTATAATATTTTCTAATTTAATATTAATATTCCAGCCAATTATTGTAACTATTATATTTTCAGCAATAAAAGGCTGGGGAGATACTTACTCTTTATCACAGGTTATTAGTATCATTTTAATAAGCATTTTATTAAATAGTGCTTCTGTAAGTATAATTTTTTTTTTAGCAATTTTACTAAAAAAGCCAGGCACGATACTAGTAGCTTCAACTACCTTGTATTTTTTAACAATATTTTTGTTAAATTCACAAAAAGCTTTAAGCTTTGCGCATATACTCCCACTAGGACAAGCAAGACTATTGATTGATAATGCAACAGGAAATATTGAAGCATTGCTTGTATCTTTAGTTTATTTAGTAATTTTAAATATCTTATCAAAAGTATACTTTAGGAAATGCGATTTGAAATAGGAGGGTAAAATGAAAAACTTGATTAAAAAAGACCTATATCAAATAAAACATAATAAAATTATACTCATCTCCTTTTTATCAATTATACTAATGGGGATTTTTGGTGCAGAGAGCTATATTTTAGACTTAAAAAGTAGTAAAGACTCCATAGGAATATTTGATGCTATGGTATTTGACTCCACAATAATAGTAATTTTAGCAACTCTTATAACATCATCATTATTGGGAATAGAATTTAAAAATCGAACTATAAATAACGATATCTATTTTGGAAATTTACGAAAAGATATATTTACTTCTAAAATCATAACTTGTTTAATCATTTATAATTTACTCATTATAGTTTTTCCTCTAGCAGGATGTATACGAATGATCCCAAAACTTGGCTTTACAACTATGGGTATATCAGGAGGAATAATACATATAATAAAAATAATCCTTTACTCTATACTGCTAAATAGCGCTATGTTTTCTGTATGTGTCCTTATTTCTTTCTTATATAGGGATATAGGAAAAACTCTAAGCTTATCAGCAATATATATACTATCATTTTCATTATTAATGGCTTACGGAAAACCAGAAGGCTTATTTGATAAAGTAAAGATACTAAACTTTATTCCGATAATGGAGATTAGATATGTAGTTTATGATAAGCTAACATCTATTAATCATATTATGATAATTACTAGTGCCTTGATAATCTTCATATTTTTTACTTCATTGGCAAGTAGAACTTTTAATAAAACAGAATTGAAATAAAAATAACCGTCTTTTTGTTATACTAGTTTGTAGTAGTATTTAAATTGTGTATATAACTGGATATTTTCCTGGTAGTAATGAATTAATTATTCCAAGCTCATTAATTAAAGAATTATATAATAATTTCAAGTTATTAGAAATAATAGAATGTAATCTTTGAATTTAATAATTATTGAAATTTAATTTGATAACACAAAATATACAAAGTATTTCTTATTTCTAATTATATTTTACAAAACATGAAATCTCCCTTATAATAGTAATTGTAAATTATCAACCTATGGGAGCTTTGTGCTGAGAGGAAGTTTTGACTTCGACCATTAAACCAATCAGGATAATGCCTGCACGGGAATGGAGCATATTTATACTCCTATAAGTAATTTTTAGGAGGTTTTTTTAATTTATGAAATATAAAACACAGATGGAAGCGGCTAAACATGGTTTTGTAACTGAAGAAATGAAAATAGTTGCAAAAAAGGAAAACGTTAGTGAAGAGTACTTAGTTGAAAAAATTGCTAAAGGTGAGATTGTTATTCCAAGAAATAAAAATCATAACTCAATCTCTCCAGAAGGAATTGGTACAGGATTAAAAACAAAAATCAATGTAAACCTTGGTATTTCAAAAGACATCAATAACCTTGAACTTGAAATGGAGAAAGTTGATATAGCACTTAAAATGGGTGCAGAATCAATTATGGATCTTTCAAATTATGGAAAAACTCAAGAATTTAGAGAAAGATTGATCAAAAAATCTACTGCAATGATAGGAACTGTCCCTATGTATGATGCTGTTGGATTTTTAGATAAGGGTTTAAGTCATATCAAGGCTGAGGAATTTTTAGATGTTGTTAGAAATCATGCTGAAAATGGAGTTGATTTTGTAACAATTCATTGCGGTATCAATCAAGCTAACGCTGAAATATTTATGAGAAACAGAAGAATAAATGAAATTGTATCTCGTGGTGGATCTTTATTGTTTGGTTGGATGAAAATGAATAATAGGGAAAATCCTTTTTATGAATATTATGATGAATTATTAGATATTTTAAGAGAATATGATGTAACCTTATCACTAGGAGATTCATTAAGACCAGGTGGTATTCATGATGCAACAGATCCTGCACAAATTGCTGAACTTATTACCTTAGGTGAGCTTACAAAAAGAGCTTGGGAAAAGGATGTCCAAGTTATCATTGAGGGTCCAGGTCACGTTCCAATAAATGATATAGAAACAAATATAAAATTACAAAAAAAATTATGCCACAATGCACCTTTCTATGTTCTAGGACCATTAGTAACTGATATTGCACCGGGCTATGATCATATCACAAGTGCTATTGGTGGAGCTATTGCAGCAAGTTATGGAGCAGATTTCCTATGCTATGTAACACCAGCAGAGCACTTAAGATTGCCAGATGTAGATGATGTAAAAGAGGGAATAGTTGCTGCAAAAATTGCAGCCCATGCAGGAGATATTGCAAAATTAAAAGATGCTGATAAGTGGGATCTTGAGATGAGTAAAAGAAGACAAAAAATTGACTGGGAAGGTATGTTTGAACTTGCTATGGATCCTGATAAGTGTAGAGCCTACAGAGCAGCATCATCACCTGAAGAGGAAGATACATGCACTATGTGTGGGGCTATGTGTTCTATGAGAAATATGAATTTAATTCTTGAAGGAAAAGATATAACTTTATAAATTTTAAATGGCTTTGATAGCCAAAAATAAAAACTCAAGTTTGCCAAAACAAAGCATACTTGAGTTTTTTGTTTTTAAAAATTATTGATTTATAAATTTATAATTAGATAATATACTTGTAGTTAAAAATATTTATCTTTAATTATTATAGGAAAATGTACGAAAGTTTTTTGATGAAAGGTTGGGTTTATGAAGACAGATATAGAAATTGCAAGAGAGATTGAATTAAAAGATATTGATGAAATTTGTAAGGATTTAGAAGTAGAAAATTATGATAAGTACGGAAAATACAAGGCAAAACTAGATTTAAGCTATGCTGATAAGAAAAAAGAAGGCTCAAAGTTAATTTTAGTTACAGCTACAAATCCTACACCAAGTGGAGAAGGTAAGACTACTATGAATATTGGATTATCAATGGCTTTAAATAGGATTGGACAAAAAGCTATTTCAGTTTTAAGAGAGCCTTCACTAGGACCATCATTTGGCCGAAAAGGTGGAGCAGCAGGTGGTGGATATAGTCAAGTTTTACCAATGGATGAAATAAATCTACATTTTACAGGTGATTTTCATGCTATCACAACATCCGTAAATCTTGTTGCAGCAATGTTAGATAATCATATTTACCAAGGTAACGAAAAGAATATAGATCCAAAACAAATTATTTGGAGAAGATGTGTAGATTTAAATGATAGAGCTCTTAGAAATATTGTAATTGGCTTAGGAAATAAAACTGATAGTGTAACTCGTGAAGATAAGTTTGATATAACTGTTGCAACAGAAATGATGGCGGTTTTATGCCTTGCAACAAGCATGCAAGATTTTAAAGAAAAAGTTGGCAAAATGATAGTAGCTTACGATTATTCAAATAATCCTGTAACTGTAGACGACATACAAGCTACAGGTTCTGTTGCAGTAATTATGAAAGAAGCTTTAAAAGCCAACCTTGTTCAAACAACAGAAAATACACCAGCAATTATTCATGGTGGTCCATTTGCAAATATAGCTCATGGGTGTAACTCACTAATTGCTACAAAAACTGCTTTAGGTATTGCTGATTATGTAGTTACAGAAGCTGGTTTTGGAGCAGATCTAGGTGCCGAGAAATTTAATGATATTAAGTGTAGATTAGGTGGACTAAAAACAGATGCAACAGTGATTGTAACTTCAATTAGATCACTAAAATACCATGCAGGTATGCCAATTGATATGCTAGCTAGTGAAAATCTAGACTATCTAGAAAAAGGATTTAAAAACCTTCAAATTCATATAGAAAATATGAAAAAATTTGGAAATAATATTATAGTTGCTATAAATAAATTTGCTACTGATACTGAAAAAGAAATAAAATTAGTGCAAGAGTTAACTGAAAAACTAGGCGTAAAAGCTATTGAAACAACAGTATTTACTGATGGATCAGAAGGTGGAGTAGAGCTTGCTAATCAATTAGTTGAACTTTGCGAAAAAGATAATGAATTTAAATATTTATATGATGAAAGATTATCTACAAAAGAGAAAATAGAAACAATCGCAAAAGAAATTTACAGAGCGAAAAAAGTTGTATACACAAAAAAGGCTGAAAAAGAAATTACTAGAATTGAAGGTCTAGGATATAAAGACTTACCAATATGTGTAGCAAAAACTCCTTATTCTCTATCAGATGATCCTAAGAAAAATATGACTGTCGATGATTATGAAATTACAATTAGAGATGTCAGAGTAAATGCCGGAGCTGGTTTCATTGTTGCCTATACAGATAATATTTTAACCATGCCAGGACTTCCAAAAGTACCAAATGCTTATCAAATTGATTTAGATGAAGATGGTGAAATTGTAGGACTATTTTAATATTGTAAAATTTTTTTAATATTTTTCCTTGAAATATTTTTAAAATTATTTATAATATACTTATACAAAAATTTAAGGGATAGATGGAGGGGTATTATGAAAAATTTACGTGTATACAACTATACATTTTTAAATAAAAGTATGTTTTCTTGTATTTCATACTCTATCTTTGCTTATATAAAAAAATTAAGATTTCCAATAGGATTATTTTGCCATGCATAAAGAGAACCCACAATAGGGTTCTCTTTTTCTTTATGTTTTTGAATAAGTTAGGAGGGTAACAAGAATTTATTTATGAGTGGTGTAGTAGCGATAAAAACTGAAGACTGTTTGTTCCAAAAGCTTTTTTATTCGTTAAGTTCTATCCAACACAGGGGGCAAGATTCAGCTGGAATCATACTTTCTGACGGAAAAACTTTAAATAGGATAAAGGGCATGGGACTAGTCAGTGAAGTATTTAGAGACACTGATTTAGAGGATAATGATTATAAAATTGGGATTGGTCATGTAAGAAGCTCACCAGAAGCTTGCAATAAAGATTATAATATCGAACCATTAGTTAGCTTTACAAAAAATAATGAGTTTGCATTAGCCCACGATGGTAATCTTACAAATTATGATTTATTAAAGGAAATTTTGGAAGAAGATGGGATATCCTTTCACACCCATACTGATAGCGAATTGAT
The DNA here is from genome assembly GCF_900445265.1 of Anaerococcus octavius. Lineage (GTDB taxonomy): Bacteria > Bacillota > Clostridia > Tissierellales > Peptoniphilaceae > Anaerococcus > Anaerococcus octavius. The sequence continues at coordinate 866,758 of NZ_UFTA01000002.1, read as the reverse complement.
TTTACTTTTGATAGCTAGATACTATGAGGGTGATATGATAAAAGCTATTAGAAAAACTATGGATGTAATACAGGGAGCTTATTCTTGTGTAGTAACTATGCCGGATAAGATTATTGCATTTAGGGATTATCAAGGATTTAGACCTTTGATGATAGGAAGTGATGAAAATGATACTATTATCTCTAGCGAAAATTCAGCAATAGAAATTCTTGATATAGAGGATTACAGAGATATTCAAGCTGGAGAAATAATTATAATAGACGATCAAGGTATTAAATCATATCCATCACAAAATGAACAATTAGAAAAGCATTGTATATTTGAGTATGTATATACAGCTAGACCTGATGCAAATATTGAAAATATAAACTCTTATATGTTTAGAAGAAGGTGCGGAGAAGTCTTATATAGGCAAGCACCTATAGAAGCTGATTTGGTTTGTCCAGTCCCTGATTCTGGAACTCCTTCTGCTATAGGATTTGCTCAAGAGTCAGAGATACCATTTGCTGAAGGTTTAGTAAAAAATAGATACATGGGCAGAACTTTTATAAAACCAAGTCAAAAAGAAAGAGATCTAGCTGTAAAATTAAAATTAAATCCTCAAAAATCTGTTGTAGATGGTAAGAGGATAGTTTTGGTAGACGATTCTATAGTACGCGGTACTACCAGTGCAAAACTTATAAAAAGAATGAGAAAAGCTGGAGCTAAAGAAGTTCATTTTAGAGTGACATCTCCACCAGTTACATATCCTTGCTATTATGGAGTAGACACTCCAGATAGAAATAATCTTATAGCAGCTAGATTAAGTGTAGAAGAGATAAGAAAACAAATTGGTGCAGATAGCTTAGAATTTATAAAGCTTGAAAATATGTTAAATCTTGTCGATAAAGCAGAAAAATACTGTACAGCTTGTTTTACTGGTGAATATCCAATCATAGAGGATAAAAAATGAATCTAGCTGTTTTTATTTCAGGAGGAGGAAGTAATTTTAAGGCACTAATTGATGCTCAAAATAGTGGATATTTTAATAGTCAAATTAAGTTTGTAGTCTCAAATAAAAATGCACCTGGGCTTAAATATGCCAAAGAAAATAATATTGATTTTCTAATAAGTAAAGATGAAGATGAAATAATTAAAAATCTAAAAGAGCATAATATTGATTTAATAGTGCTAGCAGGATATCTAGTTAAAATTAGTAAAAAAATTTTAGATGAGTTTACAGTTATAAATATCCACCCATCCTTATTGCCAAAATATGGTGGCAAGGGATTTTATGGTATGAATGTCCACAATGCCGTTTTCGAAAATAAAGAAAAAGTAAGTGGAGTTACAGTGCATTTTGTAAATGAAAAACTAGATGATGGTGATATTATTTTGCAAAAACAAGTAGATATAAGTCATTGTAAAAATGCAGATGAAATTAGCCAAGAAGTTTTAAAAGTAGAACATAAGACACTAAAAGAAGTAATAAGAATATTGGAGGAAGAAGAGTGCGTGCATTAATTTCAGTAACTGATAAAACAGGAATAGAAGAATTAGCTAAAAACTTAAGTGATTTAGGAATAGAAATTGTATCTACTGGTGGTACATATAAAAAATTAGTGATGCAGGAGTAAATGCCATTGAGATAGATCAAATTACAAACTTTCCAGAAATATTAGAAGGCAGAGTAAAAACACTTTCTCCATATGTTCATGGTGGTATTCTTTATAAAAGAGATGATGAAAATCATGTAAATACAATAAATGAACACGATATAAAGCCAATAGATATAGTTGTGGTAAATCTTTACGAATTCCAAAAAGCCTTAGAAAAAGGAAATCCAGAAGATATTATTGAAAATATTGATATTGGCGGTCCATCAATGGTAAGATCTGCAGCTAAAAATCATAAAGATGTTCTAATAGTAACAGATCCAGGTGATTATGATGAACTTTTACAAAGGCTTAGAAATGATGATATAGACTTAGCTTACAGACAAAAACTAGCAATGAAAGCTTATAGTCTAACTGCATTTTACGATTCAGTAATAGCTAGATACTTTTCTAAGCTAACTGGTGAAGAAAGTAAATATAAGACTTATGGATTTGAAAAAGAAAATGATTTAAGATATGGAGAAAATCCAGGTCAAGAAGCTGCACTTTACAATGACCCATTTGTAAAAGGATTAATGGAAAATATAGAAGTAATCCATGGTAAAGAAATGAGCTACAATAATTACAACGACTTAAATCCAGCTTTGGAATTAGCTCAAGAATTAGGAGAAAATGCAGTTGTCGCTCTAAAACATCAATCACCATGTGGTGTTGCCCAAAAAGATACTATTTATGAATCATATATCAAAGCCTTTGAATGCGATAGTCAATCAATATTTGGAGGAATAGTTGCAGTAAATGGAATTGTTGATGAAAAAACAGCAAGTAAAATGAATGAAATCTTCTTAGAAATAATTGCGGCAAGTGATTTTACAGACGAAGCTTTAGAAATATTAACACAAAAGAAAAATGTCAGACTTGTAAGAGTAAACTTTGATAATGAAACAGTCAAAGAAGAAATTAGATACTTAAACGGAAAAGTACTTATCCAAGGTAAAGATTTTGGAGAAGATGAAATAAAAATTGTAACAGATAAAAAACCAAGCGAAGAAGAAATAAAAGATCTATTATTTGCTCAAAAAGTTGTTAAATATGTAAAATCTAATGCTATAGTTGTAGCAAAAGATATGCAAACTTTAGGTTGTGGTGCTGGTCAACAATCAAGGGTATGGGCGTTAGAATCTATAAGAGATCATTTTAAAAACAGGGATTTTACTGGTGCAGTTTTAGGATCAGATGCCTTTTTCCCATTCCCAGATACAGTAGAACTTGCTCATGAAATGGGAATAATTTCTGTTATACAACCAGGAGGATCAATTAAAGATAAAGATTCCATTGATAAATGTAATGAATATGGCATGAGCATGGTATTTAGTAAGTCACGTCACTTTAAACATTAAGGAGATTATTAGTGAATATATTAATTATTGGTTCTGGAGGTCGTGAACACGCTCTTGGTAAAAAAATTGCAAATAAAGATAGGAAAATATATTTTGCACCAGGTAATGGAGGTACTTCTACTATAGGAGAAAATATTAATATTGGAGTTGACGATATTGAAAAGTTAGTAGATTTTGCAAAAAATAATAGTATCGACTATACAATAGTAGGACCAGAATTACCTTTATGCCAAGGGATAGTAGATGAATTTGAAAAAAATAATCTTAAAATATTCGGTGTAAATAAAAGTGCATCAAAATTTGAATCAAGCAAATCATTTACCAAAGAATTTTTAAATAAATATGATATAAAAACAGCAGATTATCTAAAAACAAATGATAAAGATAAAGCAAGTTCTTATGCTAAAGATCTTCTGGAAAAAAATGGCAAAGTAGTTTTGAAAAGAGACGGTCTTGCCAGTGGAAAAGGTGTATATATAATTGAAGATTTCGATCAATTAAATCAAACAATAGAAGATATTTTTACTAAAGATAATGAAATAATTATAGAAGAATATCTCGATGGTTTTGAAATGAGCTTACTTTGCTTAACAGATTCTGAAACTATAATTCCATTGCCAACTAGTAAAGACCATAAAAGAATTTATGAAAAAGATATGGGTTCAAATACTGGTGGCATGGGAACTTATTCCCCTAATATAGAAGCTACAATATATAAGGATCAAATAAAAGAAGAAATTTTAACAAAAATTCTTCATGGATTAAAAAAGGAGAATATAGATTATAGGGGAGTTCTATTTATAGGATTTATGATAAATGAATCTGGCATTTATGTTTTAGAATTTAATGTTCGATTTGGAGACCCTGAAACACAAGTTGTCTTAGAGCTTATAGATAATGATCTTCTAGATTTATTGAAGGCAACTTCAGAAAAAAAACTTAAAGAAATTGATTTAAAAACTAATAACAAAAAAGCTGTTTGCCTTGTACTGGCCTCTGATGGTTATCCAAAAGACTATGAAGTGGGTAAAGAGATAACATTTGAAGATAAAATTAATTCAACTATCTATCATGCAGGAACAAAAAATGAAAACGGAAAGCTCTTTACTTCTGGAGGTAGAGTTTTAAATATTGTTTGTGCAGAAGATAATTTTGATAAAGCTATAAGTAAAGTTTATGAAGATGCAAAAAAAATAAACTTTGATGGCAAATATTTTAGAAAAGATATTGGACCGTCTGTAAAAAGAGTTTATGTTAGAAGAAAAGATGATTATGACTTTGAATCACATAATCTAAAAACTAAGATAAATAATACTTTAGGTATAGATTTAAAAAAGTTAAAAATATATAAAAGATACGATATAGAAACTAGTAATGAAAATATAGAAAAAATCTTATATCAAGTTTTAGCAGAAGCTCCAGTTGATGAAGTATATGCCTTTGATGATGCTATTGATTTACAATCATCATTAGAAAAAACAGTAGTTAGTCAATTTTTACCAGGTCAATTTAATCAAAGAGAAAAAGGTGTTATAGATACAGCTTCTCTTATAATTAATGATGAAAATTTAGAAGTAAAAGCATCTACTGTTTATGAACTATCCGATGTTAGTGAAGATGAGTTAGTTAAGATTGAAAAATTTTTAATAAATCCTGTCGATTCTCAAAAAGTTAAATTAATAGGTATACCTACAACTTTAAAAGCAGAAAATAAAAAGAATTTAGAGAATATAAGCTATGATACTTTCGTAGATTTTGATGATGAAAAACTAAATCAATTTTTAGAAGATAATGCTTTGGCTATGAGTTTAGATGATCTTAGAATGGTAAGGGATTATTTTAAAAAAGAAAATCGAAATCCAAATGAAACTGAGATAAAAATTTTAGATACTTATTGGTCAGATCACTGCCGACACACAACTTTTAATACATTTTTAGATATAGAATTTGATACAGCAACTTTATTAGATGAAGCAATTAGAGATTCTTTTGAAAAATATTTACAAATGAGAAGAGTTCTAGATATTAAAAAACCAATTAACCTAATGAGTTTTGGAACAATTCTTACTAAATATATGAGAAAAAATGAAAACTTTGAAGATTTAGAAATTTCTAATGAAATTAATGCTTGCTCTATTTACACAAAGGTTAGAGTTTTAAAAGATGGTAAAGAATCTATAGAAGATTATTTATTAATGTTTAAAAATGAAACCCATAATCATCCAACAGAAATAGAACCATTTGGTGGAGCATCAACTTGCTTAGGAGGAGCAATAAGAGATCCTCTTTCTGGAAGAGCTTATGTTTATCAAGCGATGAGACTTTCTGGAGCTGGAAACATAAAAGAAGATTATGAAAAAACTTTAGAAGGAAAACTTCCTCAAGCAAAAATTACTCACGAAGCTGCCCTAGGCTATTCTTCTTATGGCAATCAAATAGGACTTGCAACAGGACTTGTTGATGAATTTTATCATGAAGGTTATAAAGCAAAAAGAATGGAATGTGGAGCAGTTATTGCAGCAGCTCCGGCAGAAAATATAAAAAGACTTGATCCTATAGAAGGTGATATCGTAATACTTCTTGGAGGAAAGACTGGTAGAGATGGTATAGGAGGAGCAACAGGATCATCAAAGTCCCACAAAGTAACTTCTATTGAGACAGAATCAGCTCAAGTTCAAAAAGGTAATGCACCAGAAGAACGTAAGATCCAAAGATTATTTAGAAATCCAGAAGCTGCTAAGCTTATAAAAAAATGTAATGACTTCGGTGCTGGAGGAGTTGCAGTTGCAATAGGAGAGCTTGCTGATGGTATAGATATTTATCTAGATAGAGTTCCTTTGAAATATAAGGGTTTAAAACCTTTTGAAATTGCAATTTCTGAATCACAAGAGAGAATGGCAGTTGTCATTGACAAAAATGATAAAGATAAGTTTGTAAAATATGCTACAGAAGAGAACCTAGAAGTTACTGAAGTGGCAAAAGTAACTGATAATAATACTATGACTATGTATTATGAAGATAAGATTATAGCAAGGCTTTCTTATGATTTTATAAATACTAATGGAGCTGATAGATCTGAAAAAGTTGATGTAGTAAGTGAAGAAGTTCCTTCAATTATTACACAAAAAGATGACGATCCAAATAAGTTTTATGAAAAAGTATCAAGTTTAGATATAGCTTCTAAAAAAAATCTAATTGAAATGTTTGACTCATCTGTGGGGAAAAATACAGTCTTAAATCCATTGGGTGGTCAAAAACTTCTAAACCCATCTCAAGTAATGTCAGCAAGAATACCGGTAGAAGAAGGGGTTTCAAAAACAGCTTCACTAATGAGCTATGGTTTTGATCCAAATTTATCTGAGATGAGCCAATATTTGGGAGGATATTACGCAGTAATAGAATCTATATCTAAATTAGTTGCTATAGGTTCTGATTTAAATCAAATAAGGTTATCATTCCAAGAGTTTTATGAAAAAATGGATAATAGCAAAGCTTGGTCAAAACCATTAAAATCCTTAATAGGTGCCTTTGAAGTAACTAGCTTTTTTGAAATGCCACCAATCGGAGGCAAGGATAGTATGAGTGGGACTTTTGAAAATATAAAAGTACCTCCAACATTAATATCTTTTGCAGTAACTACTGAGGATGTAGAAAATATTATAAGCAATGATCTAAAAGGAGAGGGCAAGCTAGGAATTATAGAAACTCCTTATAGAGAAGATGGAACTTTAGACCTAGAAAAATTGGAAAATAATTATCATGAGCTTATAGAAGATATGAGAAATGGAAATATTATTTCTGCAATAGCTCTAGACAGAAAAGGATTATTAGCAAATATTTATGAACAAGCTATTGGTAATACTGGTTTTACATTAGATTATGATAACTTATATAATCCAATGTATGGATCATTTGTTGTAGAATACAAAGATGACCGAGAATTTATAGAAAATATAGGAAGCTTTTCTGATGATATAGTTGTCAATGGCAAAAAATTAAAAGCTGATAAACTATATGATTCTTATATTCATAGCTTAGATGAAGTTTTCCCAGGCTATGAAGAGGTAAAACATCAAAAACTAGAAACTAAAGAAGTTACTAGAAAATTAAAATCAGACAAATCAGTAGAAAAACCAAGGGCAATAATATTAGCTGCTCCAGGTACTAACTGCGAATGGGATACTCAAAAAGCCTTAGAAGATGCAGGAGCCGAAACTAAGATACTAGTATTTAAAAACCAAAATGAAAGTGATATTAAAAATTCTATAAATCAATTAGAAGAAGAAATAAGAAAATCACAAATTTTCGTTATACCTGGAGGATTCTCCTTAGGAGATGAGCCTGACGGTTCAGCGAAATTTTTAGCAAATATAATACGTAATGAGAAAATATCTAAAGCTATAGATTATCTATTAAATGAAAATGATGGCTTGATTTTAGGAATTTGTAATGGATTCCAAGCATTAGTAAAAACTGGACTTTTGCCATATGGAAAAGTTCTTGTACCTAGAGAGAATGATCCGACACTTACAAATAATACAAGTTCTCGCCATATAGCTACTTTTGTAAATACAAAAACTTTAACAAATAATAGTCCTTGGACTCTTGGAGTTGACTTAGATCAAACTTATAGAATACCTATTTCTCATGGTGAAGGAAGATTTATTGTTAGTGAAGAAAAATTAAAAGAACTTTTAGAAAATGACCAAGTATTTTCAGTATATGAGTCATCACCAAATGGATCAAACTATAATATAGAAGGTATTCTTTCAAAAGATGGCAAAATTTTAGGAAGAATGGGACATGCTGAAAGAATAGATGATGACTTATTTAAAAATGTTTATGATGTAAAAAGAGAAAATATATTTGAAAACGCAGTTAATTATTTTAGAAAGGAAGACATATGAAATTTTTAGGAGATGCATTAACATTTGATGATGTTCTATTAGTACCAGGACCATCAGAAGTATTACCAAATGAAGTTGATACACAAACATATTTAACAAATAAAATAAAATTAAATATACCAATGATGTCAGCAGGTATGGATACAGTTACTGAATCACAAATGGCTATAGCTATGGCTAGGCAAGGTGGCATAGGTATTATACATAAAAATATGTCCATAGAAGAACAAGCTAGGCAAGTCGATGTTGTAAAAAGATCTGAACATGGCGTTATAACAGATCCTTTTTACCTTCATCCAGATAATATCCTACAAGATGCTCTAGATATTATGAATAACTATAGAATATCTGGTGTTCCTATTGTAGATAAAGATATGTATCTTCAAGGGATACTTACAAATAGAGATGTAAGATTCCAAGATGATCCAAATGTACAAATAGATGGCATAATGACAAAAGAAAATCTTGTATTAGGCTATGAAGGTATAAAAATGCAAGAAGCCATAAAATTAATGGAATCTGCAAAAGTAGAAAAATTGCCTATAGTAGATGGGGATAATAAATTAAAGGGTCTTATTACCATAAAAGATATTGAAAAATCAAAACAATATCCAAATTCAGCTAGAGATGAAAACAATAGACTATTAGTAGGGGCTGCAGTAGGTATAACTAATGATATGTTTGAAAGAGTAGAAGCCTTAGTTGATGCAAATGTAGATGTAATTACTGTAGATACTGCTCATGGTCATTCTAAAAATGTATTAAATGCAATTAAAAATTTAAAAGAAAAATATCCTGATTTACAAATAATTGCTGGAAATGTAGCTACTGCTGAAGCAACAAGGGACTTAATAGATGCTGGAGTAGATGCAGTAAAAGTTGGTATAGGACCAGGATCAATATGTACAACTCGTGTTGTAACTGGTATTGGTGTACCACAAATAACTGCAATAATTAATTGCGTTGAAGAGGCTAGAAAACATAATATTCCAGTAATAGCTGATGGGGGTATTAAATACTCAGGGGACATTACAAAAGCATTAGCTTGTGGTGCATCAGTAATAATGGCAGGTTCCTTGTTTGCAGGAACAGAAGAATCTCCTGGAGAAACCATTCTTTTTGAAGGTAGACAATATAAGGAATACCGTGGAATGGGTTCACTAGCTGCTATGAAAGACGGATCTGGAGATAGATATTTCCAAACAAATACTAAAAAATATGTACCAGAAGGTGTTGAAGGTCGAGTAGATTACAAGGGACCAGTTGGAGAAGTAGTTTACCAATTACTAGGTGGTTTAAAATCTGGTATGGGTTATGTAGGAAGCAAAGATTTAAATGAACTTTATGAAAAAGCAAAATTTGTTAAGATTTCACCAGCTTCATTAATAGAAAATCACCCACATGATATAACAATTACTAGAGAATCACCAAACTATACAAAAAGATAGGAGAGGATAAAATGACAGATGTTAGAGTTATAATGGGTTCAGCTTCAGATATTGAAATAGCAAAAAAAGTTACTAAAATATTAAAAAAGTTTGATATTGACTATGAGGTATCAGTAATATCTGCCCACCGTGCTTTAAATGTATTAGAAGATACAATGCAAAAAGATGATGCGAAAGTTTATATAGGAATAGCAGGTATGGCAGCTCATTTGGCTGGAGTTATGGCAGGTATGACTATAAAACCTGTTATAGGACTTCCAGTTGGTGGAAGCAATACAGCAGGTCTAGATGCTTTACTATCTATGGTACAAATGCCAAAGGGAGTACCAGTTGCAACTGTTGCAATAAATGGTGGAGATAATGCAGCCCTTTTAGCAATTCAAATCCTAGCCTTATCAGATGAAAACTTAGCACAAAAACTAAAAGATCATAAAAAAGAAATGCTAGATAAGGTTATCGAAGATGATCAAAATCTTGAGGAAATATAATGGCAAAACTCACATATAAGGATGCTGGCGTAGATAAAGATAAGGGTTACGAAGAAGTAGAGCTTATAAAACAAATTGTAAAAAAAACTCATGGTAAAGAGGTATTAACTGATATAGGTGGTTTTGCAGGAGCCTTTGCACCAGATTTGTCAGAGATTAAAAATCCAGTTTTACTAAGTGGGACAGATGGTGTAGGTACAAAAATAAAGCTTGCTATGCAAATGGATAAACATGATACAGTAGGAATAGATTGTGTAGCCATGTGTGTAAATGATATTATTTGCCAAGGGGCAAAACCATTATTTTTCCTAGACTATATAGCAACAGGTAAACTTAATCCAGAAAAAATGGCAGATTTAGTTAGAGGGGTTTCTGAAGGATGCTTACAAGCAGAAGCTGCCTTAATAGGTGGAGAGACTGCCGAAATGCCTGGTATATATCAAGATGATGATTATGATCTTGCAGGTTTTGCAGTAGGAATTGCAGATAAAGAAAAAATAATTACTGGAGAAAAGTTAAAAGAAGGTGATATAGCCATAGGATTAAAATCATCAGGACTTCATAGCAATGGATTTTCTTTAGTAAGAGCAAGTATGGATCAAGCAAATGTATCCTTAGAAGATAAATTTGATGAAAATCAAAGTATTGGAGAAAAACTTTTAATACCTACAAAAATTTATGTAAAAGATATTAAAAATTTAAATGAAAACATTGATATAAAAGCCATTGCCAACATAACTGGTGGTGGACTTTATGAAAATGTTCCAAGGGTTTTAAAAGATGATTTATCAGTAGAATTTGAATTAAGTGAATTTGAAATAGATCCAATTTTTAAGAAAATTCAGCAATGGGGGGATATAGATATCGAGGAAATGTACCATACTTTCAATATGGGAATAGGAATGGTAGTATTTGTTGATAAATATGATGAGAGAAAAGCCCTAGAATTATTAGGAAATGATGCTGTAAAAGTTGGTCAAGTAGTAAATGGTAATAAAGAAATAAAAATAAACTTATAAGGAGAGAATTATGGAAAAAGTATACACAGGAAAAACAAAAGATGTTTATAAATTAAATGATGAAGAATATTTATTAAAATTTAAAGATGATGTAACTGGAAATGATGGGGTATTTGATCCAGGCGCAAATAGTGTTGGTCTTACTATGGAAGGTGCTGGTCATCAAGCAGTAGCTATGACTAAATTCTTTTATGAAAAGCTAAATGATAAGGGACTTACAACTCACTTTGTATCAGCTGATTTAGATAAAAACGAAGCAGTTGTAAAAAAAGCAGAAGTATTCGGCGAAGGCGTAGAAGTTATAGTTAGATACTATGCGGTAGGTTCTTTTATTAGAAGATATGGAAAGTATATAGAAAACGGTACAAAAATTGATCCATATGTAGAAATTACATTAAAAGATGATGATAGAGAAGATCCACTTATAACTAAAGATGCCCTAGTTCTTCTAAATATTATGACAGAAGAAGAATATGAAGAACTAAAAGATTTAGCATTAAATATTGGAGAAATAGTTAAAGAAGAGTTAGCTAAAAAAGATCTTGACTTATATGATATCAAATTTGAATTTGGTAGATTAGCAGATGGAAAAGTAGCTCTAATAGATGAAATTTCAGGTGGAAATATGAGAGCATACAAAGGTGATCAATATATTGAACCACTTGAACTTGAAAAAATAATGCTTGGATAAGCTTAGGTAAAAAACTTAGTATATATAAATATTATATTTTCGACTTAGCATATATTATTACTGCTAAGTCGAATTTTTTATTTTATCCTAATAAAGTCAATTATAAAAGGAAATCAAATAAAAGAGTAATACTAAATTGAGTTTTTTTATAAAAATTTTCTTTGTACATATAGAATTTATTACGAAAAAGATGCTATCTAATACCATATTTAAAGTTACTTATCAAAAAATAGTTAAATCTAAATTTATTATAAGCAATTATAAAAAAATATTATAGCTTTTTGTTAAAAATAATACTTATTCCATAAAAATTTTTAGAACTTCTATAAGTATGCTAAGAGGTTAAAATACAAATTAGTTACTATTGAACTAAATTTAAAAAGTTATCTTAAAATAAGTAAATAAAGACGTTTTTACTAAATAGGGTATAAGTATATAAGGAAATTAGTATTAAAAATTTATAAGTTGAATTTAAAATAATAAGATTAGCTAGAAAGTGTAGATAAAATGAGAAAATTACAAGATCTAAAAAAACAAGATGAAAATGCTGCTGAGCGTGAAAAACAAATTGTTAAAACCAGTGTAGTTGGGATTATAGCAAATGTAGTGCTTGCAGCTATAAAAGCAATAGTAGGATTAGCATCAAATTCCATTGCAATTATTCTAGATGCTGTAAATAATATATCTGATGCAGGATCTTCCTTAATTACTATAGTAGGAACAAAGCTTGCGGCAAAAGATCCTGATAAGGAACATCCCTTTGGTTATGGAAGAGTAGAATACCTTAGTGCTATGATTATTTCAGTTATAGTTTTGTATGCAGGTATTACATCTTTAGTAGAGGCAATAAAAAAGATTATGAATCCAGTTATACCTACATACACTACACCATCTTTAATTATAGTAGCAGTAGCAGTTGTGGTTAAGGTAGTCCTTGGACGCTATGTAAAAAATGTAGGATTAAAAGTAAATTCTGATTCTCTAGTAAATTCTGGACAAGAAGCTAAGTTAGACTCAATAGTTTCAGCTTCTACTCTAGTAGCTGCAGCTATATTTATATCATTTGGTTTGTCTTTAGAAGCTTATTTAGGTGCTATAATATCAATCATAATTATAAAATCAGGAATTGATATGATAAGAAACACTATATCACAACTTTTAGGGGAAAGGAATGACCCTGAGTTAGCAAGGGAAGTTAGAAAGACCGTAGAAGATTTTCCTGGAGTAGAGGGAGCCTATGACCTAGTTTTAAATAACTATGGACCAGATACATGGAATGGTTCAATACATATTGAAGTTCCAGATACATATACTTCCGATAAACTTGATCAGATGATAAGAGATATCCAGTTAGAAGTTTATTTTAAACATCAGATTATTTTGACAGCTATAGGAGTTTATTCTATTAATACACAAGATCCATATGTTATAGCTATGCATAAGAAACTAAAAGAAATAGTTTTTTCTCACAAATATGTTACGCAACTGCATGGATTTTATGTAGATAAGAGTGAAAAGACAATCAGATTTGATGTTGTTATAAGTCTTGATGCTGATGATAGGCTAAAGATATTTGAAGGAGTAGTAAAAGATGTAGAAAGTAAATTCCCAGAATATGAAATTGAAGCTTTCCCAGATGTGGACTTTACTGGTGTATAAAGTAATTATTCGTAAATAAATAATATTTTTAAAATTACCCTAGGTTATTTAAACAAAGCTACCTAGGGTTTTTAGATTAGTAGTATTTATATTTAATAAATAAAAATTATTATATAGTTTTAAATAATATAGGAATGAGGTTTGTTTAAAAATTAAAGTTGCAGTTAGTGCGTGTTTATTAGGTGAAAATTGTAAGTACAATGGTAGCAATAATTATAATAAAAAATTAGTTAATTTTGTAGAAAGTTATGAAGTTATAGCCATGTGTCCAGAAGTCCTAGGAGGTCTAGCTATACCAAGACCGCCAGCTGAGATTGTAAATGGTCTTGTTAGACAAAAGAATGGAATATCTGTAGATAATGAATTTAAAAAAGGAGCTCAAAAAGCTTTAAATATAATAAAGAAAAATAAAATTGGTTTAGTAATCTTACAATCAAGAAGTCCATCTTGTGGGGTAAACAACGTATATGATGGCTCATTTACTGGAAAACTTATAGAAGGTAAAGGAGCTTTTGCAAGAATTTTAGAGGAAAATAATATTGAAGTTATAGATGTAGAAGATTTATAACTATATATTTTACTTTTAACTATAATACTTATTTTATAAATCTTCTAGGAATTTATAATACTCACGAGTATTTGAATTCTAAGAGTTTTTTAAAAAAGTTAAATGGCTTATTTATTAAATGTAATTTATTTTGATGTGTTTTTAGTTAAATTTTCTATAACTAGGGTATCTAAAATATAGCTGGAATTATTTATAATAAAGATAAATAAATTTATATACTATTAGGAGGAGATATGAAATTAATTGAATTCTCAGAAAATGACCAAGAGCAGCTCAATAAGGGATTATCTACAGCAGTAGTAAGCAATAAGCAAGCAGCAGATAAGATTTTAGCACTTGTTCCAGAAGGTTGGATAGAAAAAATACCCTTTTTTGTAAGAAAACATTCCACAACTAAGACTATAGAAAGAATTGCAGAACAGTATCCTGAACTTTATGCTGTTGCTAAAAAAGAAGGGGAATTGCCAGAAAAAGAGCGCGAAGAACTTAGAAAAATTATTACTGATATTTTCAGTGAAAAGATGGAAAAGCACAACATCAAGTAAATAAAGGAAAGCAATATTATGTTTCTCTTAAATAACTTAGTATTTGATTTTTTATTATTAAATTTAAATTCCTAATATACTTATATTAAGAAAAAATAACTTTAGAATAAAAATATATATTGGAGGAATATTATGAAAATTGCAGTACGCTATTATACAAAAACAGGCAATACTAAAAAGCTTGCAGAAGCTGTTGCAAAAGCCGTTGGAGTTAAGGCTTTACCGATTACTAGCCCTATAAATGAGAAAGTAGATATACTCTTTTTAGGAAATTCTTATTATGCATTTAGCATTGATCCTGAGGTGGTAAAGTTTATCGCTTCCTTAGATAAGGAAAAAGTAGGAAAAATTGTTAACTTTGGCTCTGCGGCTATGCTAAACTCAACACTTAAGAAAGTTAAAAATGAAGCTGATAAGCGTGGGATTCCAGTCGATAAAAGAGAATTTCATTGTAAGGGAGAGTTTAAGGGATTACATAAGGGTAGACCTAATGAAGAAGATTTAAAAGCTGCAAGTGAATTTGCAAAAGAATTTCTTGCCTAGATTCTAAATTATTATGTCAAACTAAAAAAAGTTATTATCTTTTGCTGATAATAACTTTTTTTAATTAAACAAGGATAGACATTTAGGGTATGAATTTAAAAGTCTTTTTATTATAGAAATATGAACTTTATAATTTATTACAAATCATTTGTGAATAAGAAAGGAATTATAATGATTAAATATCAAAATGTATCTATGTCCTATCCGGATAATGGAAAAGTTTTAGATAATTTAAACTTTAATATAGATAAAGGAGAGTTTTTTGTAATAGTCGGTCCTAGTGGTAGCGGAAAAACTACTACACTAAAGCTTATAAATAGATTAAATGAACAAAATGAAGGAGATATTTATTTAAATGATAAAAATATTAAAGAATATACTCTAAGAGAATTAAGGTTAAAAATGGGTTATGTTTTACAAGAAATTGCCCTTTTTCCTAATATGACAGTAGCTGAAAATATAGGTCTTATCCCCGAAATGAAAAAAATGGATAAAAAAAACATTTCTAAAATTACTGATAAACTTTTGCTTGAAGTAGGGTTGGACCCAAAAGAATATAAAAATAGACTTCCTAAGGAATTATCAGGTGGAGAAAAACAAAGAATTGGAATTTTAAGAGCCATAGCTGCAAATCCAGAAGTTCTTTTAATGGATGAACCATTTTCGGCTCTAGATCCTATAAGTAGGACTCAATTACAAGATTTAGTTACTAAAATACATAATGACTATAAGATAACAACTGTATTTGTAACTCACGATATGAATGAGGCAGTAAAATTAGCTGATAGAATATGTATTATGAAAGATGGTAAGATTATTCAGATTGGTACACCAACTGAAATAATAAATAATCCTAAAAATAAATTTGTCAGCCAGTTTTTTGAAAACGAAAGTGAGCTTATAGATGAATAGTTTAATAACAACATTTAATGAAAGAAAAGCAGACTGGCTAATAGCCTTATATGAACACTTAGAAATATCTTTGATTTCTCTAATAATTGCAATTTTGATAGCTATTCCACTTGCAATTATATTATCAAATAAAAAAAGAGCTAATGAAACAATTTTGCAAATAACTGGTATTTTTCAAACTATTCCTTCACTTGCATTATTAGGTTTGTTTATTCCATTGATGGGAATAGGTAAAATCCCAGCTATAACTGCATTAGTTATATATGCATTATTTCCTATTTATCAAGCAACAGTTACTGGATTATCAGAGATTGATCCATCTTTAGAAGAGGCTGCAACAGCTTTTGGTATGACAAAATGGGAGAAATTAAAGAAATTTAAGCTAAGTTTAGCTATGCCTATTATAATGTCTGGGGTAAGAACATCTGCGATTATGATTATAGGAACTGCAACTTTAGCAGCACTGGTCGGTGCAGGTGGTTTGGGATCTTTTATACTATTAGGAATAGATAGAAATAATTACTCATTAATATTAATTGGCGCTATTTCTTCGGCATTATTGGCTGTATTATTTAGTGGATTAATAAAATTATTACAAAATAAAAAGCCTAAAACTATACTTATTACTTTAATAACAGTAACTTTGCTAACACTTTTAAGCCTAACTCCTTTTGGAGCAAAGAGCCCTAAAAAACTAGTAGCTGCAGGTAAGCTTGGAGCAGAACCTGAAATTCTTATTAACATGTATAAGGAATTAATCGAAGATAACTCAGATATAGAAGTGGAACTAAAACCAAATTTTGGGAAAACAAGTTTTTTATATGAGGCTTTAAAATCTGGCAGTGTTGATATTTATCCAGAATTTACAGGTACAATTACTAGCTCACTATTAAAAGAAGATGTTGGAGAAATTTCCAATGATCCCAATGAAGTATATGATCTAGCAAAGAGGAAAATATATGAACAAGATAAATTAGTTCTTTTACCAGCAAGTAAATTCCAAGATACTTATGCAGTGGCTGTAAGAGAAGAATTTGCAAAAGATAATAATATAGAAAAAGTTTCTGATCTAAAAAATGTAGAAGATAATGCACTTGCAGGCTTTACCTTAGAATTTAATGATAGAGATGATGGAAATAGAGGTTTAAAATCAATATATAATTTAGATTTACGAGTAAAAACCATGGAACCAGCTTTAAGATATACTGCAATATCAAATGGATCAATCGATATAACAGATGTATATTCTACAGATAGTCAAATCATTACAAATAAATTAAAAGTTCTAGAAGATGATAAAAAATTATTTCCTCCTTATCAAGCAGCACCCCTTATAAGAGAAGATACTTTAGAAAAATATCCAGAGCTTGAAGAGATATTAGGTAAATTAAAGGGAAAGATTACATCTAAAGAGATGACAGAAATGAATTATAAAGTAGATGTAGAAGGGAAATCTGCTAATGAAGTTGCTAGAGAATATTTAATAAAGGAAAAACTTATAGAAGATAAGGATTAATAGAAAAGTTTATATCAACTTTAGCATTGCAAAGTGTGTGCTTGCGATGATTTTAAATATCCTGTATCTTTATTATATAATATATTTTAAAATTTTGTTGAGGTGAACTATGGAAAACAAATTTTGGTCTCATGATGATCAAGCAGTAGAAGTTACACTAGAATGGGCAAAAAAAAGAACGGTTTCAGGTTCTGACCCAAAAACGACAGCTCATACTGCACAAGAATTAAGAGAAAAAGTAGGACAAACAATCACTGAGAATGGTATAGGTCCTAAAAAAGCCTTAGATATTTTTGAAACTCTAAATAGAGCAACAAGATCTGCAGATGATCCTATGAATTTCGCATATATACCTTGTGCTCCAACAAGAGCTGCAGTTGCATTTGATGAAGTAGTATCAGCAGCAAATGTATTTGGAGGTATTTGGGAATGTGGCGCTGGATCTATATTTGCTGAAAATCAAGTTATAGATTGGATTAAAGAGAATTTAGGCTGGCCAGAAGAAGCGATTGGGACATTTGTTTCTGGTGGTACACATGGTAATCTTTCAGCTCTTGCTTGTGCTAGAGATAATGCAAAAAATAAATGGAAAGATGAAGGTAAATATCCTAATGGAAGACCTAGTGACGGTTATAAATTAATTATTTCAAAAGATACGCATTCATCAGTAAAAACTATTGCAAAAGTTTTGGACGTTGATGTTTTGACCGCTGATACAGATAAAAATGGAGTAATGAGTGGCAAAACTGTTGAAAAACTTATTAAAGAAAATGAAGGGGTATTTGCTGTTGTGGCTACGACTGGTACAACAAATACAGGTTCTATTGACCATATAGAATCTATTTCTAAAGTTTGTCAAAAATATGATATATGGTTACATATAGATGGAGCTTATGGTGGAGCTGGCATTTTAGCACCAAGTGTTAGAGATTTATATAAAGGAATTGAAAATGCGGATTCATTTATAGTAGATCCTCACAAATGGCTATTTGCTCCATATGATTGCTGTTGCTTAGTTTATAGAAGTCCAAAAAATGTCTATAACACTTTTTCTCAACATGCAGAATATCTAGAAGGTGTAGACCATAGTCAATCAAATCCATCAGATATGGCCATTCACTTATCAAGAAGAACGAGAGGGCTTCCTTTATGGTATTCACTTGTTACATATGGTAGCAAAAAATATACAGAAGCCGTTGAACTTTGTATAGAAAATGCTAAAAAATGTGCTCAAGCTATAAAAAATACAGAACACTTAGAATTAGTAATGGAACCTACTTTATCAATAGTAGTATTCAAAAGAAAAGATTGGGAGATTGAAGACTATGCAAGTTGGTCAAATGATTTAGCACTAGATGGAAAGTTATTATGTATACCATCCAGTATTGACGGAGAGGTAATTTTAAGGCTAGCTTTCTTAAATCCAAGTACTGATATTGATAAGGTAATAAAAATTATAATTGAAACAACAAAATAAACATTATTAAAACTTCACTTTAACTAAAGGTGAAGTTTTTTATATAAACTTTTTAACATTTATTTAATAATCAACTGAAAGGGTAAAAATTAAGTAAATGAAAAAGTAAAGAATATTAGTAATTAATGTAAAGTAATAATTTTAATAGGAGTTTTAAAATGATTGAAGAAAAAGTAATTAATAAAGTAGGTGTAATCTATCTAGATAGACCTAAGCTAATAAATGCATTAAATTATGAAACTATAAAAGAGATACATGAAACTTTAGAAAAATGGGAAGACGATGATGGTATAAGAGCTGTTTTATTTGATAGCCAATCAGAAAAAGGATTTTGTGCTGGTGGAGATCTTAAAGAAATTTATAATGAATTTTTAATAAATGACGATTGTGCAGATAAGGATGGATTTTTCAAAATAGAATTTGATTTAGATAAATATGTTAACAATTATAAAAAACCTATAATAAGTCATTGGTATGGTGTAACTATGGGTGGAGGAATAGGATTAACTATAAATTCTGATTTTATAATAGTAGATGAAACAGTGAATTGGGCCATGCCTGAAACTAGTCTTGGCTTTACCCCAGATGTTGGGGTAGGATTTTATATATCTAAATTACCACAAGCTATCGGTCAATATGTAGGACTTTGTGGAGCAAGCTTAGTAGCTTCTGATTTGATAAGTTATAATTTGGCTGATGTATATATAAACTCTAATGATTATGAAAATCTAATATCAAAACTTTGTGACCTATCTAAAAACTATGAATCCAATCAACTAATAGAGCAGTTTAGCAAAGAGTCTAAAAAATTTGAAGTACAGGCTAGTAAGTCGAACATTGATAAAAATATAGAAAAAATTAACAAATATTTTTCTCATTCTAGCATTCAGAAGATATATAGTGACTTAGAAAAACATCTAAACGATTATTTTGCAAAAGAATGCTATAATACACTTAAAGAACATGATCCCTTTATGCTAACTATCCAATTCGAAAAATACTTTGTGTGTAAAGAATTAAGCTATAAAGAAACAATAGATTTAGATCTTAGGGTTATTCAATACGCGATTAATAAAAATTCTATAAAAGAGGGTATCAGAGCTAAGATAATAGATAAGGATAAAAATCCTAATTGGACATGTAGATCCATGGATGATATTTCTATTGAGGAAGTTAAAGATTTATTATCTATTGATAAAACTTATGAAGAAAGAAAATGATAAGAATACTTTATTATTAATTGTATAAGGAATGTAAGGGAGTTATTAGCATTTGTTGCTGTATCTTCCTTATTATATAATGTTAAAATTGATTATTAGCTAAGTAACTACTAATACACTAATTATTTATATTTACTAGCATATATCATTAGGAATATTTATAATTATTGGCTTAATATTATGGATTTTAATCTATACTTAGAAAGTTAATAGTTAAATAAACATTGATTGAGATAATATTTATTTTATATATTGAGGAGATGCTATGTTTAGAGAAATTAGAAGAAGTAAAAATAAAATTACTGATGAAAATATAAAAAATTTGCTTAAAAATGCAAGAATTGGAATCTTTGCTGTAAATGGAGATTGCGGATATCCTTATGCTATTCCCATGAACTTTTTATACGATGAAGGAAATAATAGTATATATATGCACAGTGCAAAAGTAGGTCATAAGGTAGATAGTTTAAGAAACTCGGATAAAGTTTGTTTTACTGTTATTGGAGAGGAGAAAATAAAAGAAGAAGATTGGGCGCCCTTTGTAGAAAGTGTTGTAACTTTTGGTAAATGTAAAAAAGTGGACGATGAAAAACGAGCTTTAGAAATTCTAAAAGAATTTGCAATGAAATATTATCCAAGTGAACACTTGGTTGATGAGCAAATATCAAAAAGTGGGAAAGCTTGTAATATATATGTGATAGATATAGAAGATATAAAGGGAAAGGAAGTAAAGGAAAAATAGTAATATAAAGGCTTGTTTGCTATATAAATTTTAGGGTGAAAATGTAATGACAATATTTAAAAACCAATATCCAATACTAGAATATGATGATAGTGAAAAATCAATAATATTGCCTAATCATGAAAATCTTGAACTTGATCTTCCTAAGAAATGCTTATTCACATTTTTAGCAGATGCTTTAGATAAGTTGGCAAATGATTGTAATGCTCATATAATAGGAACTTTTAATTCTATAAGTAAAATCTATCCTATTTATATAATAAATTATAAAGGAGAAGAAATATGCTTAGTTCAAGCTCCTGTAGGTGCCGCAGCCTCTGCACAAATCTTAGATTGGCTGATCTCCTACGGGTGTGAGCAAATAATAAGCACAGGTTCTTGTGGGGTCCTGGTTGATATTGACGAAAATACATTTTTAGTGCCAACTAAAGCCTTAAGAGATGAAGGGACAAGCTACCATTATCTTCCTCCGTCACGTTTTGTAAATATAAATAAAAAAGCTTTAAAAGTCATAGAAAAAACCTTGATGAGTCACAACTTAAAGTATGAGGAAGTAATAACTTGGTCAACAGATGGATTTTATAGAGAAACTAAGGATATGGTAGAATATCGCATAAATGAAGGTTGCAAAGTAGTAGAAATGGAGTGCTCAGCCCTTGCAGCAGTAGCAGAGTTTAGAGGAGCAGCTTGGGGAGAAATACTATTTACTGCAGATTCTTTGGCCAATGTAGAAAAATATGATCCTAGAGGATTTGGTGGAGATTCCATTGAATACGCTCTAAAACTTAGTTTAGATACTTTGTTAAACTTTGACTGAGTGTAAAATATTATGAATTAAAAAAATAAAATAATCAGATCGAGACGATTCAGAAATTACTGTAAGCTTATGGACAATTAGAGCTGATAGATGTTGGATGGATCTCATTTCTAATAAAAAAGCAATAAGTGTATATACACTAAATATGTTAGATAAAAGGAATTTAAAATGGAAAACATTATATATAAAGAATTTGGTAAAGAATATATAGACCAAATTATAGAAATTTATAAAGAGAATTCTTGGTATGCATATCTTGATGACTTAACAATATTAGAAAAATCAATTGATAATTCTCTCTATATATTGGGAGCATTTGAAAATGATAAACTTATAGGATTTATTAGATGTGTTGGTGATGGATACCATGTTGTGTATATTCAAGATCTTATAATAAGACCTGGTTATTATAGAAGATCTATAGGTAAAAATCTCTATCAAAAAACAAGTTGTAAATTTAAGTATGTCAGGCAATTTTTACTAATTACTGATGCGAATGATAAAGTATCTAATAATTTTTATAGAAAAATGGAAATGATAGAAGGTAATACTGAATATCCAGTACGCACATATATTAGGCAATAAAAGTTTTATTTTGTTGTAGTTTAATTAATAGGGTATTAAAAGAAGAGTGGAATAGAATTAATTAAGAAAGGAGATAACAGTTATGGAAAATCAAAAAAGAATAGCGATTCAAGATACATATGGAGAACGCTTCCAACATTGTTGGGGCTGTGGTTCTAAAAATGATCAGGGTTTGCATTTAAAGTCTTATCCTAGTGAAGATGGTAAAACTTGTATTTGTAAAATAGTACCGGAAGGAAAATATACTGGTGGAGTACCTCAAAATTTATTTGGTGGCATGATTGCTATGATATTTGACTGTCATGGAACAGCTTCTGCAGCTTACTTTAATCACAAAGATAAGGGACTAGAACTTACAGAGAATACAGTTATTAAAAGATATATAACAGCAAGAATAGAAGTGGATTTTAAAAAGCCAGTTCCAATGAATGAAGAAATTATAGTCATAAGCACTTTAGAAGAGCTTACAGAAAGAAAAGCAATTATTAATATGACTATGGAAGTAGCTGGAGAAGTCAAAGCAAAGGCAAGAATGGTTGCAGTAGGCGTTAAAGATAATATGTAAGAAGTATTTATATTTTTTCTTATTGACATTATAATAAAAGAGAAATTTAAGATTAATGAGGATTTTATGAAATTGCATACTGGAAATTTATATTGGCCAGCTAATACTGAGCCTATTTCGTTAAAAATTGACAATAATATTAGAGAAAAATCCGATATTTTAGTTGTTGGTTCTGGAATGTCTGGAGCTTTAGCTTCCTATGAACTTTCTAAAAATGGATACAAAGTAACTTTAATTGAACAAAATAGGATTGCTTCTGGCTCAACTTCTGCTAATACTGGTCTTATTCAGTATATGTCTGACCAAGGAGTTAAAAAATTTAGTGAACAAATAGGTATAGAAAACGCTGTGAAATTTTATAATCAATCTAAAGAAGCTGTCAGTGATTTAAGTGCAATTGAAAACGACTTATTTGTTATAAATCAAAAAAACTTTAAAAAAAGTGATAGTTTAATACTTGCTACAGATAAGAAAAAAATTGACGATGTAAAAGATGAAACAAAGCTGCAAAAAGAAATTGGCTATGACGTTAATTATGTAGATAGGCAAGAATTAGAATCTTATAATATAAGTGCTTATGGTGGTTTAAAATGTGGACCAGATATAAACTTAAATCCATATGACTTTGTACTTAGACTTTTAAAAACTTTTTGTGAAAATTATGATTTACAAATAGTTGAAGGTGTTAGATTTATAGAAGCTATAAATAAAAATGGTGAAAATATAGTAAGTCTAGAAATAGCAGGTGAAATAATTAAAAAATCCTACAAAAAAATCATCATTGCATGTGGTTATAATCCACCACATCAATTTCAAAAAAACTTACAAAAGGTAGAAATGTATAAAACCTACGTTGCAGTAAGTCAGTCTATAAAAATAAAAGATGAAGAAGATTTATTAATATGGGAAGTCAAAGATGCTTATACTTATTTAAAAAAACATTTGATAGTAGACTAATGATAGGTGGATTTGATGAAAAATCAAATAAATTAAAAGAAAAAGATGCTACAAAGTATAAAAATGACTTGATAAAAGGTGCAAACTCTATGTTTGTAGATAAAAAAGACTTAAAAGCTGATTACTCTTATGCAGCATTATTTGGTATTAGTAAAGATGAACTCCCATATATGGGAGTAGATCCCGAAAATAAGGACATATTTGTAGTCTGTGGAGTAGGCGGGAATGGAACTGTTTATTCAAAAATAGCTTCCACTATGATTATAAAGTGGATAAATAATGAAAATTTAGAAGATTATGAAAGTTATAAATTAGGAAGATAAGATAAATATGATTAGAGAAGAAAGCAAAAAAAATGCTCTAGTTTTAGCTCGTATGGCTGTTAAAGTTTGTATAGTGAGATTCGGTAAATGAACTTTAAAAGGAATTTGAAGAAATGACTGATGATCCAAACAGTGTATGTTACATAAAATGTGTGGATAATATAGTCATTGGATTTGCTAATACTGCTTTAAGATTTGACTATGTAGAAGGTTGCCAATTATCACCTGTTACTTATCTTCAAGGAATCTTTGTAGAAAAATCTTATCGTAAAAATCATTATGGAAAAGAATTGGTATAAGCTTGAGAAAAGTGGGTAAAAAATGAAAAATAAATGAGTTTGCAAGTGACTGTATGCTAGATAATAAGGATAGCCTTGCATTTCATTTATCAATAGGATTTTTAGAAATCAGTAGAATAATATGCTTTAAAAAAGATATATAATAAAAATCAGGGGGATATTATGGATAACAAAATGGGAACATGGATATCTGTAGGAATAGTACTTGGAGCAGGGGTTGGTTCAGCTAGAGGAAATATACCAGTAGGTATTGGAGTAGGACTTATCTTAGGAGTGGTTGGAGGTCTAGTGAGTTCCAAACAAGAAGATAAAAATAAAAAGGCATAGGCCTTTTTTTATTTGACAAATGACACAGTGTCATCTATAATCGTTTTATGACACAGAGTCATTAGAAAGGAAATAGATTTGCCTAAAGCTACTTTTTATAATTTAGATGAAGAAAAAAAGCAAAATATTACAAATGTTTTAATTTCAGAATTTTCTCAGAAGCCTTATTCAGAAGTAAATGTTAAAACTATTGTAGAAAGGCTGGGGATCGCTCGTGGAAGTTTTTACCAATATTTTAATAATTTAGAAGATAGCTATTTTTATATATTAGATAATAAAACTTATGATATACATATACTTTTTATGACTACTTTAAAAAATAATAAAGGTGATGTAAGTAAATCTTTGGAAGAATTTGGAAATGATATTGCAGAAATTATTTTTCGAAAAGAAGTTTATAAATTATATAAAAATAGATATTTGTATTGGGATGAAAGTTTAAATGCTAATTGGGAACACACTCATAAAGATTTTAAAAATGCTTTTAATGAGGCTTTAAATATGGGAGTGGATGAAGAAAAAATATTTTTCTTTAGAGCTGTGGTACATAGTCTTATTGAAAGAAATTATAGAGAAGAATGGGATAGAGAAACTTTTTTAGAAAAATATAGAATCCATATTGAATGGATTAAAGGAGGTATTTTTAATGAAATTAGGTGAAAGTATATTTGATATTAGTTATTTAGTTTTAGTTATAAGTTTGGGATTGAGATTGATTTTTGAAGACAACAGACAAGCAAAGTTATTTGCAATTATGGCAATGATTTTAGGAATAGGTGATAGTTTTCACTTGATTCCACGTGTGATTTCACATTTGAGTCCTGGTGGATTAGAAGCAAATGTTAGTGCTCTTTCCTGGGGGAAATTCGTAACGAGCATTACTATGACCATTTTTTATATTTTGTATTATTATTTTTATAGAAATCAAAGTAAAGACTATGATAATAAAAAGAAATTTTTGGTTTATATTCTAGCAACAATTAGAATATTATTTACACTTATGCCGCAAAATAACTGGGGAAGTGCAAATGAGCCATATGCATGGGGCATATACAGAAACATACCATTTTTAATTTTAGGAATATTTTTGATAATTTGGTCATACAGAGAAAAAGAAAAACCTGGCTTAAAAAATATGTGGTGGCTAATATTACTAAGTTTTGCTTTTTATATACCTGTAGTATTATTTGCAGACAAGTATCCAGCGATTGGTGCTTTGATGATGCCAAAAACTATTGCTTACTTATTTATTGTTATATTAGGATATAAATATTTTACAAAAGAATTTAATAAAAGCTCAATTTTAGCATTATCTATAACTTTAGCAATTTTAGGAATATTTTCTGGTGCATTTTCTAGAAAATTTACTAAATATTATGGATTTTTTGATCCGACTTATTTAAAATTAGTTCATACTCACATTCTAACTCTTGGTTTTTTAACTTTACTTGGTATATATTTGATAGTTAGAAATTATGATGATGAAAAAATTATTGAGATTAGCAAAGCATACTATACATATATAATAGGTTTTACCATTTTTATTGTAACCATGATTTTAAAAGGCATTTATACTATCGTATCTGACGGCAAAGAAACTATTAGTTTAAGTGCAATTTCAGGTATTTCAGGTCTTGGTCATACAATATTAACTATTGGAATAATATGGCTTATGTATAAGATTTTTAAGCTTGAAAAAGAAAATTTACTTTTAAGAAGAAAATAAAAATTAAAAAAGGATTAGCTATCAATTGATAACTAATCTATTTTTAGTCTACACATTTAAAACCTATTGTATTTATACTAGGATAGTTATTTATAATTACATTTTTTTCTTTACTTATATAATCAAAAATTAGTTGAGGAATTTCTTGAGATGATTCCCATATAACTTGTGAACCATCTAAGACTGGAAAGTCACCTCCACCTATGGCTCTGTAGTTATTTGTAGCAAATATAATTATTTCATCATCAGTTATTTGATGACCCTTATAGATCGCACTTATCAATCTATTTCCTTTTTCTTTTGAATAATCGTAAGTATAGTTAACTCCAGAATAAATATCATAATTATAAATAAAATATTCTGGATTATGAACAAGTTTTCCTTCTTCATCTATCATAAAATAATTTGAGTTATACTCAAGTATTTGCTTAAATTCTTTGCCTCTAACTTTTATCTTCATTAAAGTATTATTAAATCTATAGTTTGTAATTATATCTCTCATAGTTACATTATAAGGTATACCTTTGGCTTCTTTAGAATAAATAGCTACACTTGCTATATCGGTATTTGTATATGACATTTGAATTTGATTTATTAAATCAATATAGGGGTGTCCAGAAATTTGTGCTATATTTACAGTATCTATAAGAGCAGATGGTGATATTTGCCCGCATTTTTGACTCAAATATTTGTTAACTTTATACATATCGTCTTGAATAAAATTTTCTATTTTTTCGCTTGCGGAAACTTCTTTTAGATCTTTTAGCTCTACTTCTTTTTTTATTATATTTTTATTTTCATCAATATATAGGGTTATCTCAGATACTTTGCTAGCTGCAAATCCAGGCTGAGCAACAGCTATATTGTTATAAATACCCGATATTTCTTTATGAGCATGACCAGTTAGAAACACATCAAAGTCTAGATTAGAATATAGCAATTCATAACCTTCATTTTCACCAGTTTGAGCTGTAAGTTCTAGTCCTGTTTCTATATCTTTAGCAAATCCTCCATGATATGAAACTATAACAATATCACACTTTTCTTCATTTTTTAGAATAGGAAGATAATACTTTGCAGTTTCTAGAGCTGATTTAAATGACAAACCCTTTATATTTTCTGGGCGTTCCCAGTGAGGAATATATTGAGTAGTAAGTCCTAATATTCCAATTTTAATATTTTCAATATTTTTTATAATATACGGTCTAATATCTAAAAAGCTATTTTTATCGATTGTATTTGCTGATAAAACTGGGGCGTATAGGTAGTTTATATATGATTTTAAATAATCTTGCCCATAATTAAAATCATGATTTCCTAAAATAACTGCATCTGGATTTAACAGGTTATATACATATGCTAGATTTTTAAGATCATTATTATTTTTATAAAATGTACCTAGAGGTGATCCTTGTATACTATCTCCATTATCAATATAGATAACATTTTCATTTTCTCTTTTAATTTCATCTATATACGTTTTTACTTTTGAAAGAGAATGATTTTCGTATTTGTTAGGATTAGTAAATGATTTTGTTGATACATAAGCGTGTATATCACTTGTTTCTAATATAGTTATTTTCATAAAAATCTCCTATATGCCATAGGCAAGTTTTTTTCTGATTCTTGTTGATAGTAGTTCTACAACTAAGACTAATAACATTAGTGAAAGCAGTATTACTCCAACTTCATTCCACCTATAAGCATTTATAGCAAATATAAGTGGGGCGCCTATACCGCCAGCTCCAACTAAACCAAGAGTCGTAGCGTCACGTATATTCATATCAAATCTATAGATGATAGTAGATAAGAAACTTGCAAAAAGTTGTGGTAGGATTCCAAATCTTATTTTTCCCCAAGTATTTATTCCGAGTGATTCAAATGCTTCAAGAATATCTGTATCGATATCAGCGATTGTTTCTTGGAATAATTTTGTAAGCATACCTATAGATGTAAAAGTCATAGTCATAACACCGGCAAAAGGCCCAGGACCTGTAACTCTTATAAACATCAAACCATATACAATTGCAGGTATTGTTCTTATTAGTAAAATAAGCAGTTTGAATATTTCTGCAATAATTCTTGGAACAATATTTGCAGAAGATAAAAATGCCAGAGGCAAGGAAATCAAAGCTCCAATTAATGTTCCTACAAAGGCTATGCAGATTGTTTCAAAAATCAAATACCATAAACTTCCTGAAGAAAAATCACTTAGTAATGTCATATCTGGATGTATAATTCCACCTAATATAGATTTTACAACATCTGAACCTTGGTTGCTAACTTTTGAAAAATCCATAACTCCTGATGACCAAAATAGGAGGGTAATGCTTATTATTGTAAGAATTGTACGAATAATTTTATAGTTAGGTTCTTCATTTAAAACTTTTTCTATTTTTTTATCCATTATTTCCTCCTAAGATAATTTCTTTCTAATTGTTCTAGAAATTAATTCTATGATAAAAACTGTAATAACTAGGGCAAATAGTATGGTTCCAACTCTGTTATAATCACGCCAACCTATATTTTCATTTATTAATAATCCTAAGCCACCAGCACCTACATAACCCAAAATTGATGCATAACGTACATTGCCTTCAAAGTTAAATAAAGCAGTAGATAGGTAAGTTGGCATTATTGATGGAATAATACCTTTAAAAAATGCCATAGCTTTTGTATAACCTAAAGAAATCATAGCTTCATATGCACCTAGATCTTGAGTTTCTATTTCTTCATACATTAATTTACCAACATAGGCAAAGGAAAAAATAAAAATTGCAAATGTACCTGCTAGAGTTCCTAAGCCAAAAACGTAAGTTGCGATTAAGGCAATAACTAGTGTAGGTAAAGTTCTTAAAATTGTAAACATTAATTTAAATAACCAATTAATAAATCTATTATTTACCATATTTGATGCTGCTAAAAAAGCTGCTGGTAAGGCTAATAAAGCTCCTAAAAAAGAACCAAAAAGTGACATTTTTATAGTATCTATAGTAGGTCCTATAACTTTTGGCAGATAATCCCAATCTGGATTAAATATATCTTTTAAAATAACTGTTAAATTGCGACTATTTTTTGCAAGTAAGGATGAATCATAACCTGTAACCCTTAAAGCTATAATAAGAAAAACAAGGAGTAGGAGAGAAATCAAAAGGGCATCTGATTTTTTTTCTTCAACTACTTTTCCATTTGATAAGGTAATAGACTTTGCTCTAAAAAACTTATTCATGGCTTACTCCACAACTATATCTTTTGGATCTTGACAATAAATATTTCTAATAACATTGTCATTTACCTCTGATGGGTTACCATCAAATGTTAGTTTACCTTTTTTTATACCAAGTATCCTATCAGAATATTCAAGAGCAGTTTCTACATCGTGTATATTTATTATTACTGTTATCTCATATTCTTTATTTAACATTCTAAAATAATTCATAACCTGGCGGCTAGAAACTGGATCAAGACTTGCAATTGGTTCATCAGCCAAAATTATTTTTGGATTTTGAACGATAGTACGTGCAAGTGCTACTCTTTGTTTTTGCCCACCTGAAAGAGCATCTGTACGTGAATAAGCTTTATCAAGTATATCTACACTGTCTAAAGCTTCTAAGGATTTTCTTTTCATATCTTTGGTATATATACCAAATAGTTTTTGAAAAAAATTTAGATCTGGTACAAAAGTAGAAAGCACATTTTTTTGAGCAGTAGTTCTCTCTACTAAATTGAATCCTTGAAAAACCATGCCTATAGTACGACGGTAATTACGTAAGTCTTGACCTTTAAGTTTTGATACATCCTTACCATCTACTATCAACTCTCCACTAGAAATATCATGCATTTTATTTATAGTACGAATTAGAGTTGATTTGCCTGCACCTGAAGATCCGATTATTGAAACAAATTGACCATCGGGAATAGTTAGATTTATATCTTTAAGAGCTAAAAAACCACCATCATAAATTTTTGAAACATTTTTAAATTCTATCATTAATATATTCCTTTTATTATTAAAAAATAAGACCTAAAGCCTTATATGGCATAGGTCTTTATTTTCTTTTATTTTTTATAAATAATTAATTAGCATCTCTTGCCATTTTTTGGGCTTCACGCTCAGCTTCATAGTCATCTGGATTTGCTTTTTCATAACCTTTGTGAGTATAAATAGCAATTACTTCTTTACCTTCATTTGTTTTACCGATGTTGATAAATGCATTTTGTAAAGCTTCTATTAGCTCTGGTGTCATTTTTTTACTAGTTTTTGATACTGAAATTGTATCATTCATTATCTTGTCAGTTACACCAATTACTTGTACATCATCAAAAATATCATTTTTACCGCCAAATTCACTTTGCCATTGGTCGGCATAGTCCATTCTAGCATCTGCATATGTCACAAGTGCATCAACTTGACCTGTTGCTAGTCTTGAGAATGATGATGCATAAGAGTCAGCTTGTACAGCATTTGATAAATCTGAGATGCTGTGGTCAAACTTATCTTTCATCCAAAGTGATGGATAAAGGTATCCTGCTGATGAAGTAGGTCCCATAACTGCCCAGTTTAAATCATCTAATTCTTCCCAAGTTAATTCTTCTGCATTGTTTACTTTTTTAGCTAGAGCTTTTCCTTTTTCAGAAGGACCTGCTAATACTAATGCTCTATAAAAAGTCACTTGATCATCAATATTTTTTATAGGGGCATTGTCATTCCATTCTTTAGGATCATCTGATTCTACAGATAGTCCATCACGTGTAGCGGTAAGTATTACGTCTACACCATCATCATAAGTTACATATGTGCCGCCAGGTATAAATCCGACATCGACAGTCCCAGCACTCATAGCTTCTCCTGTTGCTTCATAAGAAGTACCTACTGATATATCAACATTTTCAACATTGTAACCTTCTTTAGCTAATTCGTCTTTTAGCATATCCTTTAAAGGTTCTGTAACGGTAATTATTTCATCTGGCTCACGAGATGGGACAAATTGAACAGTTAGCTTATCAATATTTTTACTAGTTTCTGTTGTCTCGGCTGTTTGTGTACTTTCAGTTTCATTTGTAGAATCTTTAGTATCTTTAGCTTCGTTGTTTCCACATGCAGTAAATGCTAAAGCAGCCACTAGAGACATACCTAAAGAAAAAACTTTATTTAATTTCATAATTCCTCCTAAAAAAGTTTCTTTCAAATTTATTATACATTAATTACTTTTAAAATTGAATAGAACGTTATATAGTGATACCATAAAAAGTAGTACTAATAAGGCACTTAGGGGATATATTATGAAAGTAAATAATGAAAAAACTAAATTTTTTTATAAAAATTATAATGAAATATGTGATTGTATTATGTGTAAATTTTATATTGAAAAAATAAGTGATATTTATCCACAATTAAATGAATTTTTAGATAAGATTAATGTGGATATAAAAAAACCCTTAGAAGTGGGTTATCCATACTTGGATTCAATGGAAAATTTAATTTATCCTTTTTCACAGTACATTGTAATTGGGCAATGTGATGACTTTTCTTTAGATATAAGTGATTTATGTATAAGAAAAGCAGATGCTTATCCAGATTTAAAAATAGATGATGATTATTTTGTATTAGATGTATTTGATTTAGTAATTGATAGAAAATTTTTAACTAAGCAAATACTTACAAGTATTTAATGATTTTTAAAATTGGGGTATAAGCTTTTAGAGATGAAGAGAGTTATAAAGACAGCTAACTTGTAGACTTATCTATAACTTATGATAAAATATAAAATAATTAGAGGAGGATATATGTCAGATTATATATTAAGCTGTGAATCTACTATAGATTTATCAGTAGACTATGTAGAAAAGCTTGATGTGAGTGTTATAAATGCAAATTATGAATTAAATGGAGAAGATTACTTAGATGATTTTGGTCAATCTTTGGATATGAAAACTTTCTATGACAATATGAGGAAAGGAGCAACTCCATCAACATCAAGAATAAATACAGGAGAATATTTAGAATATTTAAAACCGTTATTAGAATCTGGTAAGGATGTAGTACATATTTGCTTATCAACAGGAATGTCTAGTCAATATGAATCATTACTTGAAGCAATAAATATACT
The DNA here is from genome assembly GCF_900445265.1 of Anaerococcus octavius. Taxonomy (GTDB): domain Bacteria; phylum Bacillota; class Clostridia; order Tissierellales; family Peptoniphilaceae; genus Anaerococcus; species Anaerococcus octavius. Next base: position 834,319 of record NZ_UFTA01000002.1, on the reverse strand, counting down.
AAAAGAAGATTTTCCGGAAAGAGAAGTTTACCCAATAGATTCAAAAATGGCTTCAGCAGGAGTGGGTTTATTGGTTTCTAAATTGTCAAAGCTAAAAAAAGACGGGATGAATGCTGAAAAACTTTACAATTGGGCACAAGAAAATAAGCTTCATGTTATAAACTATACAAGTAATGAGAATTTAGAGTATGTAGCACGTGGAGGTAGAATTTCAAAAACAGCGGCAAGTATAGGTGGAGTTTTACATATTTGTCCATTGATAGAAGTGGATGATGATGGACATATGATAGTAACAGCAAAAATAAGAACTAAAAAAAAGTTACTAAAAAATTTACTTGAAAGAATAAAAGAAAATGCAATTGATGGTGATGATTACAATGATCAATTCTTTATCTCAACTGCAGATAATATGGAACTAGCTAATGAAGCTAAAGAAATGATTGAAGAAGCTTTACCAAATATAGATGGTGGAGTAAAAATATTTAATATCGGACCAACAATTGGAAGTCATATAGGTCCAGGGACTCTTGCTATTTTTTACTGGGGCAAGGAAAGAATGGCTGGCAATAAAAAATAAGTCTTTAAAGACTTATTTTTTATTTAAAAGAAAAATATTTTACACTACCATCGAAGTAAATTAAATCTTTATCTGGATAATTCCAAATAGCTTTAAGCTTATTAGGGAAATTAATACCATCTTTATCTTTTTTATAATTATCACACTTTGCTGTCCAAGGAATATAATCAACAGATCCGTCATCTTTTACTGCAGCACGATCTTCTGTATAAAATTTTATCATTTCATATTCTTCATTAAAGGTAAATACTCCGCTTACACTTATTCCTTTTAAATTTATAGTAGCCTTTACATTAAATGGATCAATTTCTCCAAAAATTATATCATTTTCTAATAATGAGGTTGGAATAAATAATGATTCGGCAAGATATGTGCATAAAGCCCCTTTATCTATATCGGATCCTTTTTGATTAAAAATTTGTATTTTCTTTCCGATCACACCTTTCATTCCGCCAATTTCATTAAAAAAATAATCATAGCCTTCAAAAGGGATACCATAAATGGAACTATTTATGTATGCGAGTCTGGCTGGCCTTTTTGCAAAATTATATTGATTATAATCTATTTTTAATTTTATTTTTTTGGGATCTTGTATAAAATCAGTATTTTCAAAAAAAATATTTAAATAGGACATTTTTTGATTACCGATAAATCCATTATTTGTTATATACTTTTGAATAGCAAGTGGATATGACCTAAAATCATCTTCTGTAAAAACATCTTTTTCTATTTTTGTATTTTGAATTGTTTGTTCCAAATCATTATTAAATTCATTTTTTAAAGATGAATAGGGGATATTAAAAAATATAATTAAAAGTCCAATAATAATAAATAAACAACCGATTATAAGCATGAGTTTGTTTTTAATTCCTTTCATTGATTGTTTCTCCGTAAGTTTCTACATTAATTAAACCATCTTCCAATTTTTTTAAATATCTCATAAATTCCTTTATTTCTTCATCATTAAATTTTTCAAATAAAAGATTTAAAGTTCTTAAATGACTAGAACTCATATTTTTTGAGTAATCATAATATTTTTTTGTAATTATTATATTTAATGAATTATTTTCTCCCTTTTCAAATACAATAAAGCCCTTGTTTTCTAAAGGATTTGCTAATTTTTTAATATTTTGCCTTGAACATCCCATGAGATTCCCTATTTTAGTTAGATTTTTATTCCCATCTATGCTTGAGGCTATAGCTAACATTAACCATTGTTTCATCGTTATTTCTCTTTGTATTTTTTCGCATGCTGTTTGTAAGCGATTGGAGAATATAAATATATTTGCAAATATAATTTGCTTATCTTCTAGTGGATTATTTGACATTTTAACCTCCGTAGTAACTAGTTACTTAAATAATAAATGAATACGCTTTCATTGTCAACAATTTATTTATAGTTTATAATTAGATGAACAAATATGGTATATAATAGTTATTAGGAGTTTATATGTCAAATAAAAAAAATAATGATTTAATAAAAGCTTATAAAATAATAGATAATGCTCAGTATGGAGTACTTTGCCTAGCAAAAGATAATGAGGCTTACGGGGTTCCTTTATCTATTGTGAGAGTTGAGGACACTTTATATTTTCACACTGGACAAAAGGGACAAAAAATTGAATTTATAAATTCTAATCATCATATAAGTATTACTTTTGTAGGTGAAGTGGAAGTACCACACTTATATGATAAAAATGAAATTGAAGAAATAATTAATGATCCTTCTAATCATGGTAAATTTGTTAATTCAGTTTTTACTACTAGTTTTGAATCGGTTATTATAATTGGTGAAGCTATTGAAGTAATTGATGAAAACAAAAAAATTGAAATCATGCGCGCAATATGTCAAAAATATACACCAGATATGATGGATTACTTTGATATCCCTATAAATAGAAGTTTATCAATAACTAAGACTTTTAAAGTTGATATTAGAAATTTAGAGCTAAGAAGTAAAAAAGTTGAAATATAGAGTTATGAAAAAATTAAGTAAAATTAGATACAAGGATTTATATATTTTTAGCTTCTTGATGATGGTATATGGACTATCTTTAGATTCTCCGACAAATATTTATCAGGGACTTTTAAAAATTGTCAGTTCTCCAAGCATTTTAGTTTCAGATTATATGCAGATAGGAGGTATAGGGGCAAGTTTTATAAATGCTGGTTTTATGCTTTTTATTTCGTTAGTATTTGCTGAAAAAAGTGGAGCTGCTCTTACAGGGGCGTTGATAGCTGGTATGTTTGCTCTAACAGGATTTAGCTTTTTTGGAAAAAATCTTATTAACTCTTTGCCTCTTATGATTGGTGTTTACTTATATACAAAATTAAAAAAATTATCTATATCAAACTTTATGCATGTTATGTGCTTTGTCACTGGAATAAGTCCTTTGGTTAGTCTTTTGATTTTTGGTTTAGGCTTTTCTATTATCAAAGGCTTATTATTAGGTTTTTTAGCAGGCATTATAATTGGTTTTATAATTATTCCTGTTTCAACTTCCTTTGTAAAATTTCATGATGGGTATTCTCTATATAATATTGGCTTTACTTTAGGAATTATTGGTATTATTTTTGCTGGTATTTTAAGGATGTTTGACATAGAAATGCCTGTAATAAATATAGTTTATGACGGAAACGATAAATTTGCCTTTGCATTTATTCTTATTTTTTGTGCTAGTTTTATTATTTACGGACTTATTAAAAATCAAGGATTTAACGGTTACAAGCAATTAATGTCTCATAGTGGTAAATTAATTACAGACTATACTATAGAAGCTAACAAATATTTAGTAATGGTAAATATGGGGATTAATGGTCTGCTAGCAATTTTGTTTGTAAAAATGAGTAACGGTGTTATAAATGGACCAATTATGGGTGGCATTTTTAACGTTATGGGATTTTCTGCTTTTGGAAAACATCCTAGAAATATATTACCAATTATGATAGGAGTTTATTTAACAAGTCTTATAAATAAATATGAACCATCAAGTACCACTGCAATTTTAACTGCTTTATTTTCTACAACACTTGCTCCTATAGCAGGAGAATTTGGATTTATTCCAGGTATTTTTGCAGGATTTGTTCACAAGGCAGTTGCAACAAATACTTCTTTTATCCACGGTGGCATAAACTTATATAATAATGGACTTGCTGGTGGAATTGTAGCTGCAGTTTTACTACCACTATATAAAAATTTTATGGAAAGGCGAGAGCGTGATTAAAGAAAGAGATAAGGCAAGAAAAATTTTAAATGTTATTGTAGAATATTTTGTACTCCATGAATTTCAAAATATAAGTGCTAATATAAATATAAACGAGCAAGCTACAAGTATAATCATAAAAGGTAAAGTTAATGCTGAAAATATAGATATTACTGGCTTAAGACAGTATTTTACTCACCCTAGGTTAAGTGCATATGAAGATTATTACGATGGTCTTTTGGATTCTGATGGTCAAGGAGAATTGAACACTATAGGGTATTTGATAGACGAAGCTGAAGTAAATTTAGACGGTGATACATTAACTATAAATTTAATAAGAAAACATATATAAATAACCAGTTTCTACGACTGGTTATTTTTATAATATGAGATAGATATCATAAATATATGTTTTATTATTAAACAATCAATATAAAAAATATTTAATAAGAATGTTTCAATTTGGTAAAGTTATGAAATATGTATATTATTTTTAAGTGAGGATTATAGATTTATAAGAGATTTTAACTTAATATAAGTTAAAAAAATGTATTATCATAAAGGGGATAATTATGAATAAAAAAAGTTATGATGATAGAGTTTATTTTATAAATGGTAACGACCGTTGTCTTGTCAAAGCTAGAAAACATAAGGATATAGACGATAAAAAGTATATATAATAGGAAGAACATTATCTGCTGGTGGTTTTCTAGTAAAAGATGCACATATGAAAGCAGAAAATATAACAATTAGAAATGCCGGTTGGTAGTTTAGATGGAGATTATAAAGATGAATACCACGGTTATGTAGCTCGTGGTGGTAGAAAAATGGGACATCACTTTGAAATTTTATAGTGCAGTTCCATCAGCTGAAGATCCTGAGCAATCAATCTTAGGCCATTTCTTTTACACAAATTTATATGATCCTAACTACAGTAAATGTCGTATTATCCATAAAAATGGACAAAGATACAATAATGATAAATTCAATCTAAGTGATAAAGTTTTAAAAAAATAATGGATTTAACAATAACTGTAGATGATTAATTGGAAAATAAGCAAATTGATGAGGTATTTAGTAAAGAAACATTAAATAGCGACTTCTGGATTTTATGGAGATCATTGTTTGTTTTCTAAAACTGGAACTCTACTTTAGAAATGAAATCATATTTAAACAGATTTATTTACCATGTTGGAGGATTGCCAGATTTATCAGCTCTACAATTTACAGAATATGACCAATGCGAATCAATAGTGTAAAATGGTTAAAAGACCAAGATGCAAAATTTTAATATGGAGTAACTATAACAGATGTTGATTTTGATATCTCAGATGAGAAAAAGTAGCTACAAAATTAGTTATAGAAAATAGTAAGTGAGAAGATAAACCAATAGATTTAACAGAAAATGATTTAGTCTTAATTACCAATGAATCTATGACATAATCTACAAGCTATGGTGATGATAATACTCCAGCTACTTTAACTGCAGATCTTGGTGGTAGTTGGGAACTATGGAGAAACATAGCATTAAAATCTGACGAATTTGGTCATCCAGATAAATTCTGCTCAGATGTAGAAAGAACAAATTGGGAATCATGTACAGTCACAGTTCATGGTGGAGAAGTAATTGACTATATCGAAAAAATCACTCAAAGAAGCCCATATACAGGAAAAACTGTAACAGGCGGTATAGTAACAGTTCATGACTCAAACTGGCTAATGAGTTGGACAATAAATAGACAACCTCAATACGTAGGTCAGCCAAAAGATGATGTATGCGTTTGGGTATATGGACTATTCTCAGATAAAAAAGGTAACTATATAGATAAACCAATGAGAGACTGTACTGGTAAAGAAATTACCAAAGAATGGCTATATCATATAGGAGTTCCTACATCAGAAATTGACAGACTAGCTAAAGACTGCTCTGCAATTCCAGTAATGATGCCATATATCACAAGCCACTTTGAACCACGTGAGTTTGGAGATAGACCATATGTAGTTCCAAAAGGAGCAGTTAACTTTGCTTTCTTGGGACAATTTGCAGAAACACTAGATAAACCAGGCAGAGATACAGTATTTACAACAGAATACTCAGGTAGAACTGCTATGGAAGCTGTCTATGCATTATGTGGAGTTGAAAAAGGAATTCCAGAAGTTTATGCATCAAGATATGATATAAGATATCTCATGAATGCAGTAAGTGCACTAAATGATTACGAAAAACCAAACCTTCCAATTCCAAAATTGGCAGCTAAAGGTTTAAAAGATAAATTAAAAGGTACAGATATAGAAGTCTGGTTAGAAGAAAATAACTTGATTTAATTTGTAATCAAAATAATAAGTAAAAGACCTGGAATAATCCAGGTCTTTTACTTATTATTTATTTTCTTTTTCGATAGCAGCTTGGGCAGCAGCTAGTTTTGCTATTGGAACTCTAAATGGTGAGCATGAAGCATAATCTAAACCAACGTTGTATAAGTATTTTACAGTAGATGGTTCACCGCCGTGTTCTCCACAAATTCCTAAGTGTAGATCTTTATTTGCTGATCTACCTTTTTCTACAGCTGTTTCAACTAAGAAACCTACACCTTTCTGATCTAATACTTGGAATGGATCTTTGGCAAATAAATCTTTTTCTAGGTATAAAGGTAAGAATTTGCCAGCATCATCTCTTGATAGACCAAATGTCATTTGTGTAAGGTCATTTGTACCAAAGCTAAAGAAATCTGTGATTTCTGCTATTTCATCAGCTGTTATAGCTGCTCTAGGGATTTCTATCATTGTACCTACAAGGTATTTGATTTCTTTTCCTTTTTCTTCGAATACTTTTTGGATTTCATCATTTACTTCATCAATTACATATTTTAATTCTTTTACATCACTTGATAAAGGAATCATGATTTCTGGTACAACTTCTATACCATCTTCATGGCAATGGATAGCAGCTTGCATGATTGCTCTTGCTTGCATTCTAGAAATTTCTGGATATCTTACGCCAAGTCTTAATCCTCTAAAGCCTAGCATAGGGTTTACTTCTTCCAGTTCTGCAATTCTTTCTCTAACTCTTGCTGGTTCTATATTAAGATCTAATGCCAAGTCTTTAATTTCAGCTTCACCTCTTGGTAAGAATTCATGAAGTGGTGGATCTAGAAGTCTTACTGTAACTGGTTTATCACCCATAAGTGTATAGATTTGATAGAAATCGTCTTCTTGCATTGGCAATATTTTATCTAATGCAGATTTTCTTGTTTCAAGATCATTTGCTAAAATCATTTTACGAACTTGGAAAATCCTATCTTCTTTAAAGAACATATGCTCTGTACGGCAAAGACCAATACCTTCAGCACCAAAGTCTAAAGCTTGTTCTACATCTCTAGGTGTATCAGCGTTTGTCCTTATTTTCATATCTCTAAATTCATCAACCCAACCCATAAATGTTCCAAAGTTTCCTTCTAGTTGTGGAGATTGAGTTTCAAGAGATCCTATATAAACGTCTCCTGTTGAACCATCAAGAGAAATTGTATCATCTTTTGTATAAACTTGATCGCCAATTCTCATTGTTCCTTCATCTTCATCTACGTGTACTTCACTAGCACCAGATACACAGCATTTGCCCATACCACGAGCAACTACAGCAGCATGGCTTGTCATTCCACCACGAGCAGTTAATATACCATTAGCTTTTACCATTCCTTCTAAATCTTCAGGAGATGTTTCTTCACGAACTAATATTACTTGTTCACCATCTGATGCTCTTTTTGCTGCATCTTTTGCAGTAAAAGCAATTTTTCCTACAGCTGCTCCTGGAGATGCTGCAAGACCTTGTGCGACAGCTTGATTTTCTTTCATAGCTTCATTAGTAAAAGTAGGGTGGAGTAAACCATCTAAATCTTTTGGATTAACTCTTAAGACAGCTTCTTTTTTATCAATTAAACCTTCTTCCACCATATCCACAGCAGCTTTTACAGCTGCGTGAGCAGTTCTTTTACCATTTCTAGTTTGAAGTAAGAATAGCTTTCCTTCTTGGATAGTAAATTCCATATCTTGCATATCATGATAGTGCTCCTCTAGCTTTTTAGCAGTTGTTGCAAACTCTTCGTAAACTTCTGGCATAGCTTCATTTAGAGTGTGTATTTCTTGAGGAGTCCTAACACCAGCTACAACATCTTCACCTTGAGCGTTGATTAAATATTCTCCAAATAATTTATTTTCTCCAGTTGCTGGGTTTCTTGAAAATGCTACACCTGTTCCAGATGTATCTCCCATATTACCAAATACCATAGATTGAATGTTTACTGCTGTTCCCATAGCATCATCTATATCATTTAGTTTTCTATAAAGTATAGCACGATCATTTCCCCAAGATTTAAATACTGCAGAAATTGCAAGATCTAATTGTTCACGAGGTTCTTGTGGAAAATCTTCACCTTTTAGTTCTTTATATTTTTCTTTATATTCTTCTACTAATTCTTTTAAATCATCAGCGTTTAATTCTGTATCTTGCTCAACGCCTCTATCATTTTTCTTAGCAGTTAATAATTTTTCAAAATTATTTTTATCAAGTCCCATTGCAACATCTGAGAACATTTGAATAAACCTTCTATAAGAATCGTAGGCAAATCTTTCATTTTCTGTTTTTTTAGCTAAACCCAAAACAGCATCATCATTTAAACCTAAATTTAAAATAGTATCCATCATACCAGGCATTGATATAGGCGCACCAGATCTAACAGAAACTAAAAGTGGATCTTCTGTAGAACCAAATGTTTTTCCATTTTCTTTTTCAAGATCTTTGATGTGTTCAGATACTTCGTTATTTAAATCTTCCCATAATTTTTCATCTTCTTTATAAAATCTTGTACATGCATCAGTAGTAACTGTAAAACCATAAGGAACAGAAATACCCATAGTAGTCATTTCTGCAAGGTTTGCACCCTTACCACCTAAAAGAGACCTCATATCTTTGTTGCCTTCATTAAAACTGTAAACATATTTTTCAGTCATGTTTTTTCCTTCCTAATTAATATTTTCAATGCTGCTAATAATGTATTCAGAAATTTCCTCTATAGATTTGTATGTGACATCAATAATTTGACAATCCAAATCTTCCATCAATTCATTTGCAAAATCAAGCTCTTTTTCAATATGACCTATATCCGAGTAATTTGAATTTGAAGATAGGTTAATCGATTTGAGTCTTTCTTTTCTTATTTTTTGTAGCCTATTTTTATCTAAAGTAAGCCCGAATATTTTTTTAGAATCAATTTCAAAAAGCTCCCTTGGCACCCTAGATTCTAACAAAATAGGTACATTAATAACCTTGTAGCCAATACTAGCAAGATATACTGATAGTGGGGTTTTAGATGATCTAGAAACTCCTATAATACATATATCACAATATTTTAATCCCTTAAAATCTCGACCGTCGTCATATTTAATAGCAAAATCCAAAGCATCTAATCTTTTATAATGGTGAACAATTCTATAATCATCTTCAGCCAAACCTTCTACTGGTTCTACTCCTAAAAAATCACTGATTTTATTTAATGAGTAGCTTGTGTAATCAATAGATAAGATGTCTGTTTTATTGCTAAAATCATTAAGAAACTTATTGTGATCTGGGTCATTTAAAGAGTTGAAAATTATTTTTTGAGAATTATTAGTATTTATTTGATATAGTATTGTAGATAGATCATCATTAGTTCTAATGTTAGTGAAAGTTTTCTCCTTGTAATCTATATCAAACTTTTGCATAGTATTTGAAGCTAATCTAGATATACCTACTCCATCTGCATCTGAAATAATATAAACTAAAATTTCCATATAATTCTCCTCCTCTAACCCTAGTGCTATTATAACACTTAATTTATAATATGAAAATATTTTCATATAGAATTTATTGCTGATAATTGTTTAATTTTATCTAATTTTACAGAAATATACAAAAAATAATTTTGTGTTAACTTTTGTTCTTTTAGATTATTGTAAAATGTTTTCATATGAATAAGTTCTTTTTTGACAAATTAATTTATGATAATATAATAATTAAAGAAATTTAATATGAAATATTAAAAGAGGAGTAGATTGTAAGTGCTTTTAGAGAGAAGATGGTTGGTGCAAATCTTTAGCTACAAGCTTTCGAAGGTTGCTTTTATTTATATTTCAATGTGATACGCATAAGTATGATAAGAGTCTTTTTAATTTAAAAAGGAATTTAGGTGGTAACGCGATAACTCGTCCTAGAGCTATAGTGTTAACCACTTTTTTTATGAAAAGGAGTAATAGATGGATACAAAATATAATCCTAATGGTTTTGAAAAAGAAATCTATAAAAAATGGGAAGATGGTGGATATTTTAAAGCTGATGTCAATAAAGATAAAAAACCATTTACAATAGTTATGCCACCACCAAATGTCACAGGTCAACTACACTTAGGTCATGCATTAAATAATACTATTCAAGATATTATCATTCGTTATAAGAGAATGGCAGGCTTTGAAGCTTTATGGATACCAGGGACTGATCATGCATCTATATCAACAGAAGCAAAAGTAGTAGGTAAAATCAGAAGTGAAGGTCATACAAAAAAAGAATTAGGACGTGATAAGTTCCTAGAAGAAGCTTGGGCATGGACTGCACAATACGGTGGTAGAATTAAAAAACAATTAAGAACTATCGGTGTTTCTTGTGATTGGGATTATGATTCTTTCACTATGGATGAAAATCTAACTCGTGCTGTAAAACGTGTTTTCAAAAAAATGTATGATGATGGTTTAATTTACCAAGGTAATAGGATTGTAAATTGGGATGTAGAAGCAGAAACAGCTATTTCTGATGCCGAAGTTTATCATGTAGAAAAAGAGGGCAATCTTTGGTATATCAAATATTTCTTTGAAAATAGTGATGAATATCTAACAATAGCAACAACTCGCCCAGAAACTATGTTTGGTGACCTTGCCGTTGCAGTAAATCCAGAAGATACTAGATTTAAAGATAAGATAGGTAAAAATGTAATATTGCCAATAGTTGGAAGAAAAATCCCTATAATAGAAGATAGCTATGTAGACATGGAATACGGTACTGGATGTGTAAAAATTACTCCAAGCCATGATCCTAACGATTTTGAAGTTGGAGCTCGCCATAAACTAGGTCAATGTGTAGTAATAGATACAAAGGGACATATTACAGATGAATATGGAAAATATTCTGGGCTTGATAGATATGAAGCTAGAAAACAAATAATTGAACAATTAGAAGATGAAGGTTATCTAGAAAAAATAGAAACTTTAACCCATGCAGTAGGTTATAGTGAAAGAACAAATGTTGTTATAGAACCACTTATTTCTAAGCAATGGTTTGTTAAAATGGATGAACTTGCTAAAATGGCAGCTGATGTTTACCAAGATGGAGAGCTACAATTAATCCCAGATTCACTTGGAAAAACTTATATGAACTGGCTAAATAATATCAGAGACTGGACTATATCTCGTCAACTTTGGTGGGGTCACAGACTCCCAGTATTCTACACTGATGATGGTGAAATAATAGTTTCAGAGGATGATCCAGATGAAGAAGGCAAGCTAAATGGTGTTCATGTAACCCAAGAAGAAGATACCCTTGATACTTGGTTTTCATCAGCACTTTGGCCATTTGCTACCCTAGGTTGGCCAAACGAAAATAAAAAATTAGATTATTTCTTCCCAACAGATATTTTAGTTACAGGATATGACATAATATTCTTCTGGGTAATTAGAATGGTATTTTCATCTCTTTATACAACAGGAAAAGTTCCATTTGATCACGTTTTATTTACAGGACTTATCCGTGATCCACAAGGTAGAAAGATGAGTAAATCATTAGGAAATGGTGTAGATCCAATTGATGTTGTAAACGAATATGGGGCAGATGCCTTAAGATTTACCCTTATTACTGGAAATAGTCCTGGAAATGATATGCGTTATGATGAAAAAAGAATTATTGCAAGCCGTAACTTTGCCAATAAACTATGGAATGCAACTCGTTTTGTTTTAATGAATATAGACGAGGGAGATGACCTAGACTTCTCTAAAGTAGAAAATCTTGCCTTAGAAGATAAGTGGATTTTAAAACGTTTAAATAATGTTATAGAAGAAGTTACAAAAAATCTTGAAAAATATGAGATTGGTCTTGCAGCAAGTAGAATAGAAAACTTTATTTGGGAAGAATATTGCGACTGGTATATAGAATTTGCAAAATTAAGATTATATGGTGAAGATGAAAAAGCAAAAGCTGATGTTAAAAAAGTTTTATTATATGTATTAAATAAAATGATAGCTCTTTTACATCCATTTATGCCATTTATAACAGAAGAAATTTATTCGGCATTACCAGATAAAAAAGATATGCTTATTGTAGAAGATTGGCCAATATTTAACGAAGAATTTGAGTTTATTAGCGAAGAAGCAACTGTAAATTCTGCTATTGAAGCTATCACTGCAATTAGAAATCAAAGAGCAACACTAAATGTAGGTGCAAAAACTAAGCAAGATTTAATAATCCTAGCAGAAAATGAAGAATACAAAGACTTACTAGAAAATCTAAAAGGACAGTTTAAAAATCTAGCAAATTCAAATGAAGTAGATATATACTTAAAAGATGAATTTGATAAAGATAAAGAAAATCTTGTAAATCTAGTATTTAATGAATTTTCAGTATTAATGAGCTTAGATGATCTAATGGATTATAAACAAGAACGTAAACGTCTAAATGAAGAAATAAAAGGCTAGAATGCGAAATAAAAAGAGCAAGTGGTAAATTAAATAACGAAAACTTCGTAAACAAAGCTCCTGAAGCTGTAGTAAATGAAGAAAGAGAAAAACTCGCTAACTATGAAGATTTATTAGAAAAAACAAAACTATCTTTAGAAGAAATTAAGGATAAATAATGTACGAAGATTTTTCTTATATATATGACAAATTAAGCTTTGATATAGATTATGAAGGATATGCAAAAAATATTTTGTCTTTAGTTGATAAATATAACATTAAAAAAGAAAATATGCTAGAGCTTGCTGCAGGCTCTGGCATGCTTACTCAATATTTTTTTGATGAATTTAAAAATATTGATGCTCTAGATATTTCAACAGATATGCTAAATGTTTTTGCTAGTAAATATGATAATAACAATGTCAATCTTATTTACTATGATATGTTAGAGTTTGAAAACCCTAATAAATATGATTTGATCGTAATATTACTAGATTCTATAAATTATGTGACAGATCAAAAAGAGCTAAAGAAACTTTTTAACAACTGCTATAAGAATTTAAAAGACAATGGACTATTGGTTTTTGATATAAACTCAGAATATAAAATGACAGAAATTTTTGGATCTAATTGTTATGTATATGAGTACGAAGATATTTTTTATACTTGGGATAATTTTTATGAAGATGACTTGGTAGATATGCATCTTAATTTCTTTGTTGAAAATGAAAATGGTTCTTATGACAGGATTTACGAATATCAACAAGAACGAGTTTATTCTATAGAAGAAATAAAAAATATGGTCAGTAAAAGTGGTTTTGAAGAAATAAAGATTTATGATGAAGATGATTTTTCAAGTATAAAAGAGGACAGTCAAAGAATATTAATTAGTGCAGTAAAGGGTAAGTGATGGCAGAAGGTATAGTAAAATTTTTTGATAATAAAAAAGGCTATGGTTTTATAAGTACAGATGATGATATAGATTATTTTGTACATTTTTCTAGCATAATTTCAGATGAAAAATATAAAAAATTGTATCAAGGTGATAAAGTTTCATTTGACAAAATAGACCAGCCACGTGGTCCGTCTGCTATAAATGTACAAAAATTGGAGGATTAGTTATGGACTCTTGGTTGCTTCCTATTATTATTTTAGTTTTGATACTACCACAAATTCATTATTTAAAGAAAACTAGTGACTACAAAAAAATGAATAATGGCAGTAAATGGTTCGCAAAACAAAAGCAAAGTTTTGAGGATCATACAGAAATGTATATTACAAATACTGATGGTCATGATATTTTTGTAAGGCTTTATGAAGCTGAAAATTCCAAAGGAATTGTTCAAATAGTCCATGGTATGGCTGAACATTCTTATAATTATTTAGATTTTATACAATTTTTGGTAGAAAATGATTATACAGTTATTGCTCACGATCATAGAGGCCATGGTAAGAGTATTTCAGAAAAATATCCAAATGGTTTTATGAGATTATCCGAGGAATTAATAGATGATACTTATGTTATAAACTCATTTATTAATAGCGAATATCCAGACTTACCAATTTATATGATAGGTCATTCTATGGGCTCAATGATTGCTCGTATGTACTTACAAAATCATGATGATACTATAGAAAAACTTGTTTTAATAGGAACTGTTGAACATAGTAATATAGCTTCATTTGGTAAGTTTCTAGGAAATATTATTAGCTTTTATTTTGGTGAATATCAACCAGCAGTCCTAACTCCGCTATTACCAGGTGGAGAAGATGATGATACTTGGATATCTTATAATATGGACAATGTTATAGAAAAAAGAAATGATAGTTTTAGAGTGTTCCAATTCTTAGAAAGAGCTGTTGTTGTTATTATTGACTTAAATAACAAAATGCACAAAGTTGGTGAATATGAATTTAAAAACCCAAAATTAAAAATTCACTCTGCAACAGGTAAGGATGATATTGTTACAGGATCAAAAAAAGGTTTGGAAAATTCTTTAGATACCCTTAAAAAAGTTGGCTATAAAAGTATAACTTATAAAGAATACGACGATATGGAGCATGAAATATTAAATGAAAAAGATAAGGCAAAAGTTTATTTAGATATATTAGAATTTCTAGATAAATAAAAAAACTCCTAGTTTGAACTGACCCCTTAAAGTTGGATTTAACATCAGGCATAATTTGTATTTATGTCTGATGTTTTTTGTTTGTACTTATATAAATTTACTCTAGGTCTTATGTTTATATTCTGTTTAAGATAAAATATTTGATACAAATTCACTTCGGGCAGTAGTTTTGTAATAAAGTGCAAGCTTTTATCTTTTATACCATTTGCTATTTGTTTCTTATTATATTCTTTATTAGTTCTGACATCGATAATAAAATAATAATCAGCATTATTTTCTGGTTTTCTATCACTAATAAAATTATTATTTATATTCTATCATCATCTAAGATGATATCCATCATTAATAATTTTTAAAATATTTCATAAATAATTTCTGGTAATTGATAAATTACTTAGTCAGTAGAACTTAAAATAGAATTAATGGTGTATTAATAAAAAAATATATATTTATTGTGAAAGAAAGATGATAAAATTATTTCCATTGACTTTTTATTAAAAATATCCTATTATTATACAAATATTCAAAAAGGAGGAAATAATGGAATATTTAAAACTTATAGGTATTCTGATAATTGTTTTAGGATTTATTTTTAAATTAAATATTGTATTTACAGTTATATTATCAGGATTCGTAACAGCTATGGTAGCTGGTATCTCAATACCAAAATTTTTAGCAATACTTGGCGAAAATTTTGTAAGTCAAAGAATAGTAACTTTGTTTATCATAACTTTGCCAGTTATTGGATTATCTGAGCAACATGGATTAAAGCAATCAGCAGAAAAACTTGTTAAAAAACGTGAAAACTTATCACCAGGTGCTTTATTAAATGTTTATTTATTATTTAGGGAACTTGCAGGATTTTTATCAATGAGAATCTATGGTCTAGTACAATTTGTAAGGCCAATTATTTTCCCAATGGCAGAAGCTGCAGTTGAAAAGCAAAATGGTCAAATTACACCAGAACAAAGTGAAAAATTAAAAGCTCGTGCTACAGCTATGGAAAATTTTGGTAATTTCTTTGCTCAAAACACTTTTATAGGAGCAGGTGGTGTACTATTAATTACCGGTCAAATGGAATCCCTTGGATACCCTGTAACAAATGCAGATATAGCTTCAAAATCAATGCCAATTGCATTAATTTGCTTTGGGCTAGGAGTTGTTAAAAATATCCTTGATGATAGAAAAATTAAGGAGGATAAATAATGCAAACAATATTTGGTATATCAACATCAGACTTTTTTCCGAAATTTTTGGAGATTATCTATGTATTAATTGGTCTACAATTTTTCTATACAGCATATAGGGTGGCAAGATCAGAAGATAATGAGAAAAAGATTACTACAGTTATATTTTGGATTATTCTTGGTGTATTATTTGCTTTTGGTAAATTAATCCCATCAATAATTTCAGGGATATTAGTAGTTATAATTGGTATTATTTCTCTAATGAATGGAATTATGGTAAAAGGTGCCGTAATTAATGATCAGAGGGTAGAAGTCGAAGGATCAGATAAACTTGGTAATAAAATATTTATACCAGTTATAGTTATGGCTATACTCGCAATTATCTTAGCAAAACTAATTCCTGATTCATCTTCATCAGTGCTAGGATTTACAGCTATAGTGGCAATTATCATTGTAATGATTATGACCAAATCAAGCGTTAAAGATATGATGAAACAATCCGATAGGATGGTCCAACAAGTTGGTGCAGTGGCAATTTTGCCACAACTTTTAGCAGCTTTAGGTGCAATCTTTGCAGCTGCAGGAGTAGGTGATGTAATAGCATCAATTATTGGTGGTATGATACCAATAGTAAATCCATGGACAGGTTCTATTGCTTATGTACTTGGTATGGTGATTTTTACTGCGATTATGGGAAATGCATTTGCAGCTTTTACAGTAATCACCGCGGGCATAGGTGTTCCATTTGTAATTGCCCAAGGAGCAGATCCAGCAATAGCTGCAGCAATAGCAATGACAGCAGGATATTGTGGTACTCTTTTAACACCAATGGCTGGTAACTTTAACGTGCTGCCAGTAGGACTACTTGAAATGAAAGATAGAAATGGGGTAATAAAGGAGCAAACCTTATTTTCAATAATAATGATAATTGCCCACATACTTTTAATGAGATTTTGGGCATTTTAGGAGGAATAAATGAAGATATTAGTAACGGGATTTGATCCTTTTGAAGGAGAAGCAACCAATCCAGCAATAGAATCAGTAAAAAGAATAGATGATACAATAGAAGGTGCAGAAATAATAAAATTAGAAATTCCAACAGTTTTTCATAAATCAGCTGAAGTAGTTGAAGCAAAAATCAAAGAAGTAAATCCAGATGTAGTTTTATCAATTGGTCAAGCAGGTGGTAGATATGGAATTACAGTAGAAAGAGTTGCAATCAACGAAGATGATGCTCGTATAGAAGATAACGAGGGTAACCAACCAATAGATGTAGTTATCAGAGAAGACGGGGCACCAGCTTATTTTTCAACTTTACCAATCAAAGCAATGGTAGAAGAAATAAAAAAAGAAAAACTGCCAGCAAGCGTATCAAACACAGCAGGTACATTTGTATGTAACCACATTATGTACCAAGATTTATACTTAGCTGAAAAATATGGAAACATCAAAGCGGGATTTATCCACGTTCCATATTTAACAGAACAAGTATTAGATAAAAAAGATACAGCTTCAATGAGCCTTGAAGATATCGTAGTAGGACTAAATGCAGCGATTAGAGCTATAGTAAAATATGATAACAAAGATGATTTGAACCTAACAGGTGGAGCTACTCACTAAAACTAAATTAGATCCTTCGGGATCTTTTAAAATAGTCAAAATGGGTATATAGTTATAAAGATTAAAAGGAGAATTAAAATGAAAAATAAAGGTAAAGATAATTTAGCGAATGTAACTGACGATTTAGAAAAAGAAGACATGATAAATTACAAAAAAACAAGTGAAGAGATAGAAAAAGTTAAAGAATATCAAGAATCGCTAGTAGAAGATGTTCCAATGAGCAATGGTGAACATTGTGGTATCGTAGAATTTGAAGGACAAAGAATAAACACATGTAAGGGTGAAAAAATTGTTAAAAATGGATACGAGAACCCTGATATAAAATAAAAATATTATTATAAAAATAAATAATTAAATAAATTTCAATTAAAAAAGGCGGGATAAGCTATCCCGTCTTTTTTATTAACTTTATTAGTTGCCTGCGTTATCAGTAGTATCTTCTTCTACTTCTGTAGCTGCATCGTCAGCTTCTTGTTCAGCATCGTCTGCTTTTTCTTCAGCGTCATCAGCTTTTTCTTCTGCTTTGTCTGCAGCATCATCTGCTTTGTCTGCAGCGTCATCAGCTTCTGTTTTTGTTTCGTCTTCTACAGCTGGTTCTTCAACTTTTGTATCGTTTGTATCAGTGTCGTCTTTGTTTTCTGCATTGTTTCCACATCCTGCAAATGCGAATGTTCCTGCTAATGCTAATGCTAATAATTTTTTGTTCATAATACTCTCCTTTATGTTAATTTCCTTAACACCGGTTATTATAGTCTCTTATAGCTATATTGTCAACTTTAGTTATAGTTTATATATAATTAAAAATCACAAAACGTCTATATTTCAATAAAAACTCCTATTATATAATAGGAGTTTTTATTATTTTATGCAGCTTTGTTTATTTCATTTATTTGGCTAATATCTTGCATTCTTCCGTCAGCTTCTGGAGTTATTGTACTAGATTTTTTAATTGCATTTTCAAATATTTCTGATATTAGTTCATATTCTGCTAATTTTTTTTGACCTTTAAACATTTCATATCCATCTCCACCGATTGCCATAAAGTCATTTGTAACTACTGTATAGTTTTTATTCATATCTAAATTTTGACCATTTATTGTTATCTCAGTTACTCTTTGACCAGCTTCTTTAGTAGAATCATATTTTACATTCATTCCACCAATTTGAGGGAATTTACCTGCTGAGTTTGGTGCTTCTGATAAACCATGTTCTAAAGCTTCTTTAATAACTGATCCTGGAACTTCTAGTGTTACTGCAAAGTTTGTGAATGGGAATACTGTTAATACATCACCCTTTGTAATAGTACCTTTTTCAATTGACTCTCTAATACCACCACCGTTTGTGATTGCAATATCTGCTCCAGTTGCTTTAATCATAGCATCTGTTATAAAGTCACCAAGATTTGTTTCTCTTGTTCTTACCATGTCACGTGTACCAACTAATTCTACACTTGTTTGACCAACATTTTGATCTAAAACTTTTTTATTTTCATTTGCTACTTTTTCTATTTGACCTGCAGTATCTTTATTTGCATATAAGTATTTCATTCTATTGTATGGCTTTAGGCTAGCGTTTTTAGATACTATTTTATTGTTCTTATCTAATAGTAGTGTTACATCACCAATAAAGTTACCATGAGCTTTTGCTTGGGCAATCAATGTATTGCCAACATATCTACCATTTTGTAATTCTGTATGGGAATGACCATCAACTATAAGGTCAATACCTTCTACGTTTTCTGCGATCAAAGTGGATGTTTCTGTGCTTTCTTTATCTTCACCTAAGTGTGAGAGGCAAATTATTACTTGAGCACCTTGTTCTTTAAGATTTGCTACTTCATTTCTAGCAGTTTCTATTGAGTTTACAAATGTAAGTCCTTCTGTATTTACTGGGGAAGATTTTGTTTTTGTTTCTTCTGTAGTAAGTCCAAAAATACCAACTTTTGTTCCATCAACATCAACTATACTATCTGAGTCTAGAATATTTTTACCGTTTTCATTTATTACATTTGCTGCAAATATTGGGAAGTTGGCTTTATTATTTAGTTCTACCAATCTTTCATATCCGTAGTTAAAATCGTGGTTACCGGCAGTCATAGCAGTAAAGCCCATTTGATTCATAACATTAACTACACTTTCACCTTTAGAAATTGTTGCAAAAGTTGTACCGTGAACTACATCTCCAGCATTTAAAAGTATTGCATTATTTTCTACATTTTTGTCATCGTAGTAAGTTTTTAGCTTAGCAAAACCAAGCTCTTCATTTTTTTCGTTTTCTTCTACTCTGCCGTGAGTATCATTTACATGAACTACTGAGATAGTTTTATATCCTCTAAGTTTATTTAGAGTATATTCAGATTTTGATTGGACTTTAATAGAATCATTTACGGTTTTAATAAACTTATCTTTGCTTTTTTCAATCTTGTTTGGTGTTAGTTCAAATAATAGAAAAACAGACTCTTGTTTAACTTTATTATTAAAAATTGAATCATTTAGATTTTTGATTTTTTCGCTTTCATTGGCTCTTTCTGGATGAAGTTTTTCTACAACTGGTTTTGTTTTTTTAATAACATCATCAGACTTATTTACTAAATCTTTTAATTGAGATTCTGATCCGCTAGCTAAATTTGGATATTCTTCCAAAAGCATTCTGCTAGCTTTATTAGAAACATTATTAGAAAAATAAGAAGTTTCTAATTGGGATTTTTGACTCTCATTTAGATCAGCAGCGTAAGCTTCATTACCTAAAGAATGTGTCCCTGAGGCAAGTAATGCTAAACTTAGTGCGGCAGAAAAAATAGGTGTTACTTTTTTGTTGGTAAACATAATTCCCCCTTAATATGATTTTCTTTTATTATATCATATAACAATTTTAAAAAATGGTTTGTAAAAATTATTTTATACCTTTATAAGTTTGTAAAATATAAGTAAGGGTAAAAGTAGCTTATAAGAAGGTGTTATATATGGAAAAATTTATTGAACAATTACCAGTAGAAGTAACTGATATTAGAGCAGCTTCTGGTGGTGATGATGTAAATGATGCTTATAAAATATACTCAAATGATAATTTATACTATATGCTAGTTCAAAGAAATTGTGATGGAAGCTTTTATGATGGTGAAATAGCAGGATTAAAACTTTTTGATAAGATTGGTATAAAAGCTCCTAAAGTAATTGATCATGGCTTCTGTGATGGTGATGCCTATTTGCTTTTATCTTTTTTAGACGAAGGAAGTATAGGATCACAAAGCGAACTTGCAGAAACAGTAGCAAATATGCACAAATATAAAAGTCCCAATGATAAGTTTGGTTTTGACTACGAATATAGAGGATCAAGTACATCTTTTACTAATGAATGGGTTGAGACATGGTCTGAACTTTTCTTAGATCAAAGAATGGATGTATTAGCTAAGCAATTAATAGAATTGGATTTATGGACTTCATATGATTTTGAAAAATATAAAAAAGTCTACGAAATAATGAAAGAAGAACTTTTAAATCATAAATCTGAGCCATCCTTACTTCATGGAGATTTATGGGCAGGTAATTATATGTTTTTAAAAGATGGATCACCAGCTTTGTTTGATCCAAGTCCATTTTATGGTGATAGAGAATTTGATATAGGAATTACAACGGTATTTGGTGGTTTTAATGATGAATTTTATAGTAGATATAATGAATTATATCCTCTAGAAGAAGGCTGTAAGTTAAGACTTGAATTTTATAGACTATATCTTTATATGGTTCATTTAATTAAATTTGGTGAGTTATATGAGTCATCTGTAAATATGACTATGGAAAATATACTTAATTATTGAGGCGAAATATGACTTTAATAGAAAGAAGCAAAGATCAAGTTTTAGAATTTGTACAAAATGAATATGATGGTTATACAGACATAAATTATTTAGGAGAATGGGAAAGCTATGATTGCTATGAGATAAATACGGATGAAGAGACTGATGGTGTTGGAGCTTTTGCATTAGTAAATGAAAATGGTGTAAGGATTTCTGATAGTGATGAAGATTATGAAATAGTGCATTTTTTTGACATAGGTTAGGCAAAGTATGGAAAACAAATATTATGATGAAGCTTTAGAATTTGTTATAAAAGAATTTGAAGAAGATAGTGGAATTTCCTACCTGGGAGATTATGAGGGCTATGAAGTATACAGAATAAAAGATAGTGATGAGAACAATTTTTTGGTAGATGAGTATATTTTAGCAAATGAAGATGGGCTAGCAAAATCTTACTACCACTAATCGGTTGCTATTTCTAGAAAATTTGGGTTATAGATAAACGCTAGAAAACTAGCGTTTTTTTGAGCGCAAAAATACTTAAAAGGTATAATGTAAGGAAGGTTATTCTAAAGGGGGCTTAAATGAAATATGATGATTTCAAAAAAATGATAGATAACATAGCTAGTGATATCTCTAAGCTTCAATTAGGTGAAAAACAAACTTTTAAAAGAAAAATAGAAGCAAATGAAATATCAGGAATAATTGACGTCAGCCTAGATCTTCCAGAAAAAATCCCACCTAGAATAAAAAATAACCATCCAATGATAAAAGATTATAGGTATTGGATACTTAAACTAGATCGTCATTACAAATCAAAAGCAATGAGAATCAATCAATTAAATGTAGCTGCCCTTAAAATATACGCAAAACTTTGTGATTGCTTGGAAATTTATCTAAATGACGATGGTACAACAGTTGCAAGGTTGGTTTCAAAGCTTAGAAGAGAGACAGTAAATTTTGACTTATATTATACTATATATTTAATTGCCGAAACACAAGTGTTAAATTTTTATAATCCCTTATCAAAAAAATCAGCTGAAAAATCATACAAAATTATTGAGCATTATATAGATCACAAAGCAAGAGTTTTATTAGAAAATAAAGCAAATGAACTACAAAAACATTTAAAGCCTGCAGATAAACAAACAAGAGAATACTTCAATTTAACAAATAACAATCAAGTTTCTTTATGGTGGGACCCTAAAGGCAATTTAAGAAGAAAGTATAAATTTAGTAAAGATGAACAAATAGCAATAGATCAAATATCTAAAAGGTCAAATGTATTGTGGAATAATAAAAAAGTATTTAACTTGCTTATGGATTTGTACTTATCTACATTAAAAGAGCTTTTTGATTGTAAGCAAATTGATACAAAAAAATTAATCAAAATCATAAAACCTTATAAGCAATCTAAGGACATATTAGATGCTATTTTGATTATAAGTGAAAATAATCTTAGGAAAAAATTTTCCTTTTATGGAAAAATTTCTATACAAAAATCCTTATCTTTGCTAGAGGAAAAAGAAAATAGAGAAATATTATCTTTTATAGAGAATTATCAATATGATTATTTAAAAAATATGGATTCAAAGATGGTTGATGATATATACCGAGATTATTTTAAGAATAATCCTAATAAATTAAAAGATTTTCTAAAATATTTTCTAGATTTAAGTATAGACTCTAAAATCGATATCATAAAAGAATATGAAAGATATGATAATTTTGAAAAAATATTAAATGAATTAGAAAGAAAAGGTCAAAAGGAAGATAAAATAATAGGATTATATTATATTTATAAAAATAATGTAAACAAAAATAATCATGACAAATACTTACTTGAGATTATAGATAAATCAAATTATGATCAATTTTTAAAAATAGTTAAAGAAAAAGAACTTACAAGAGATGTTATTAATCAAATAATTAGTTTGCAAAAAAAGGCCCCTAAAAAAATAAAAATAGATAATAAGAAAATTGATATTTCAAGAAAGAATTTAAATAAAACTGTAAGCTTAGTAAATGATTTTTTTGATCAAGAAGATACAATTGATATCGAAGATAATAACGAAGATATAGTACAAGTAAATGATGAGTCCTATAATAATATTTTAAAAAAAATATTATGTAATGATTATATGAGTACAGATGAGATGGAGAAATTGGCAAAAAATAAAGGTCTTACTTTAAATACCTTTATAGGAAATATCAATGAATCCTTATATGATTATATAGGTGATCAGACTCTAGTTATTGAGGATGATAAAATAATAATAGATGAATTTTATATAGACATGATAAAGGAGTATGTAAATGGCAGCAAGAATTAATCCGAAAGAAGCATCAGTTATTATAAAATCACTAGAAGCTGGAGTAGTACCCAATATGGGTGTCCAACATCTTTTAGTTGGTAGAAACAAAGAAGTTGAAGAAGTAATAAAAATTTTAGATAAAGTGGCTGACGGAGAAAGTGATATTCGTTTTTGGGTTGGTGACTTTGGATCTGGTAAAAGTTTTATGCTTGCTACTATAGAACAACTTGCTCTACAAAAAAACTTTGTTGTTTCTAGCTTAGATTTGAATCCATCCAGAAGATTTTATGCTACAGATAGAAAGGCAGTTGCTTTATATACAGAAATCATTGATAATATAAAAACAAAAACAATAAAAAATGGCAATGTACTAAGTTCCATAATAGAAGAATGGCTAAATCAAATATTCCAAAGTGTCGCAAAAAATTTAGGTGTAGAAATATCGGAAATAATTGAAGGAAGCTATCAAAAAGAAGTTACAAATGAAATATTAAACGTATTAGCCAATTTTAGTGCTGTAGGACTATCATTTGAATTTGGACAAGCATTAGTTAAATTTTATGAAGGCTTTATAAACGATAATAGAATTTTAAAAACCAATTCTATTAGATGGCTAAGGGGAGATATCACTACAAAGACTGAAGCAAAAAAAATCCTTGGAATAAATCAAATAATTAATGACGATAATTGGTTTGATGCATTAAAAAATATGAGCGAGTTATTTTTGGGCATTGGGTATAGTGGTTTTGTTGTAAATTTTGATGAAGCAGTAAACCTATATAAAATTCCACAGTCAGTTATTCGCGAAAGAAATTATGAACGTATTTTAAACATTTACAATGAGGCAAAATCAAATATTGCTAAGGGCTTATTTATAAACTTTGGTGCAACTCGTAAAACAGTTTTTGATGAAAATAGAGGACTAGCATCCTATGGGGCTTTAAAAAGTAGACTTGGTAGCGAAGAAAGTATGGATAATAAATTAGTAAATACAAATCGTACAGTTTTAGCCTTAAAACCACTTACTAACGAAGAGATATATACGCTTTTAGAAAATTTAGTTAATGTTTATAATGCTTACTACAAAGAATCTATAGAAATTTCTGAAGATGAAATAATTACCTATATGGAAGGTCAATTAAATAGACCTGGAGCTGATGAATTTTTAACACCTCGAGCTGTAATTAAAGACTTTATAGAAATACTTGATTTAAAAAGGCAAAATCCAGCTGTTGAAATAATTGACATTATAAGAGATCGATTTAAAGATATCCTTGGTATAACAAAAGATCCTGACAATATGGACGATGAGATAGAAATAATATGACTGATTCATTTAAATTATTAAATAGAGAGCTTAGATTTTATATTCATGAAAAAGGATGGCCAGCTTTAACTAAGATTCAAAATGCATCTATAAAAGCATTTTTTAATACGGAAAATAATTTGATTTTATCAGCAGCTACAGCTTCTGGCAAAACTGAAGCTGCTTTTTTGCCTGCAATAAGTAAGATTGATAATTGGGATAAGGGAGTAAAGATTTTATATATTTCTCCACTAATTGCCCTTATAAATGACCAATTTAAACGTATAAATGACATGTGTTTAGATATGAATATACCTATTACATCTTGGCATGGAGAAGCTAGCAAGGCAAAAAAAGATAATTTAATTGAATCTCCTAGAGGAATTTTATTAATAACACCAGAGTCTATTGAAGCTTTGCTATCTGGAAAATCTGAAGTAGCAAAAATTTTATTTGCTGATCTTGATTATATAATTGTAGATGAAATACATTCTTTCTTATCAGGCAATCGCGGACTACAATTAAAATCACTCTTAGACCGTATATTAAGATTTACATACGAAGCTCCTCGTATGATTGGACTTTCTGCCACAATTGGAGATTTAAATTATAATTTGGCAAAATCTTTTTTTAATAATGGTAAAAATACAAATATTTTAGTAGATAAAACTCAAAATGATTTTGAATATACTTTTAATCTGACAGAAGCAATAGAAGTTTCAAATGAGTACATAAATTTAATGCACGATTATTCATTAGAAGGTCCTATGCTAATTTTTCCTAACTCTAGAGAAAAGGTAGAACTTATTTCAGTTCAGTTGGCAAATTTATATAAACATAATGGTGATGATATAAAAATTTTTGCACATCATTCATCAGTTAGCAAAAGTCGTAGGCAGGAAATAGAAGAATTTGCAAAAGAATCTAAAAATGAAAATTATGTTATAGTTGCCACTTCTACTCTGGAACTTGGGATAGATATAGGTTCAGTTCATTCTGTTGTCCAATATGGTGCACCTTACACAGTTTTATCCTTAGCTCAAAGATTAGGCAGAAGTGGAAGGAAAACTCATAAATCAATCCTACATCAAATAAATACTGATGTGTATGATGCTTTGCAAGCAATGGCAGCAATCAGCCTTTTTGAAGATGGTGTTTTAGACAAGATTGAAGCAACTACAAAGGCCTATGATGTATTTGCCCACCAAGTTTTGTCTAGCTTATTAGAAAATTATGGATTGTCTATTGAAGAGTATAAATATTTAAACAAAACACTAGCCACTTTTTCTGATATTACAGATAAAGAATTTGAAAAAATTACTGACTTTATGCAAGAAGAAGGATATATAGAAATATTAGAAAATGAAGTTATAACAGGTATAAATCTTGATAAACTAATGTACATGGGCAGTTTTTATAATCAGTTTATAACTGCAAAGGCATTTACTGTCTATAACGAAAGTGGAAAAATTGGGGAAATAGAAATACGTCCAGAAGTTCAAGAAGAGGCAAATATATTCTTAGCTGGTCAAGTTTGGAAAATAGATAAAATATATAGAGACAGCAAAAAAATTCGTGTTTCAGCTGCAAGTGAAGGAGCACCACCAAAATTCTTATCAGCAGGGAATGTAGATATCAGTCCTATTATTAGAGAAAGAATGAGATTTATAATTGATAACCCAAACGAGTTTGAATTTGATGACGATTCTAAAAAATATATCTATGAGTTGCATGATGCCTTAAAACCTTACCACTATCCATTTTCTGTAGAAGATGATTATATAGGTCTTATGACATTTCAGTCTACAAAGATAAATAGAACGCTTGCTATTATGTTTAATATAATCAGCAAATCTACTTCATATTTTATTTCAGAAGCTGATAGTATGGTTTGTGGTCCCAATACACCAGAAATTTTTGATGAGAGCAGAATAAATCCGGTAAGCAAAGATCAAATATTTAAATTTTTGCTTAAAGAAAAAACTTTGTTAGATGCATATCTTATTGCAAATAAGTACATGGTTTTAGTTCCTGAGAATTTGAGAGCAGAATATGTTATAAATAATTATCTTGACCTAGAAGGCGCATACAAGTATCTGAATGTGAATATAGACAAATCTAATTTTAAATCTAATTCTTACAACTAATGTAATTAAATCAGTAAAAAAATCGTGGTATTCTTTACTTACAAGAGGAGGATATTATGAAAAAATTTAATTTTTTTATTCAAACAGCTATTGTTTTATTAGGTGTAAGTACGTTGGTAGGATTTAATAACAACTATTATGAGAATGAAAATGCAACAGAAAAAGAAAAAGTTTATGAATTGATGAATAATTCTGATGCGGTAAAAAGAGAGTTTGTAGAGAAACTATTAAAAAAAGAATATAGATCAGAGGTTAATTATTATAAATTAAAATCAGATGATGGAAGCATAAACTATACTGAGATTAGCGGTGATGACTTAGATAAAGGAATAATGATAGATGGTCAACTTAAAGAAAACGGTGGATTTATATTTATATCAGATGGTGATAATAGATATTGGTTAAATTTTAATAAGAATAACTATTACACTGATAAAATAAATGATCATAAAATTGCTAAGATTACAACTTCAAATCCACTTACTTATGGTGAAAAAGAAGTAATAAAAGTTTTTGGAGATTTACCTAGGACAGTAGAGAGAATAGATGGTGGTTATAAAACAATTTTATCTGATGAATTGAATGATGGATATGAAATTTATGATAAAAATGGAAATTTCATATTATCATATCTTGATAATAGCCAAGGGAAAGTTACTACAACTTGGTTAAAATCAACAGATGATGTAGAGGGAGTTTATAATTACTATTTATCAAAGATAAGTGAAATGACACAAGCAAAAAGTATTGAAGAAGTAAAGTAAGCTGCATTTTTGCAGTTTACTTTTTATATATAATACTATATTTTAACTGAGGTTAAAAATGAAATTTAAACGTATTTTGGTCGTCAAATATTTAAATAAAATATATGGAACTACAAATGAATATATAACTGCAGTTAATGATATTAGCTTAGACTTGTTAGAAGGTGAATTTTTGGGGATAATGGGAATGAGTGGTTCAGGTAAAACTACTTTGTTAAACATGATTTCTGGTGTAGTAGAAGCTACTAATGGTCAGATAAATTTTGACGGCAAAAATTTAAATAAATTTAGCCGCAAAGATTTAGAAAAGTATAGAGGAAACGAAGTTACAAATATCTTTCAAGATTATAGACTAATTGAAAATATGACAGCATTGGAAAATATAGAAGTGCCATTTATAATTCATAATAAAGAAATAGATATGGAAAACATCGAAAAACTGGCTAAAAAGTTGGATGTATATGATTGTTTAAATATGTATCCTAAGGAATTATCAGGTGGACAAAAACAAAGGATTGCAGCAATAAGAGCAATTTCTATTAATCCCAAAATTATTTTGGCTGATGAACCGACAAGTGCTTTGGATACAAAAAATTCCAGAAAATTTTTAAAAGTTTTAAAAAATGTTAATGAATGTAGTAATATCTCTATAATAATGGCAACACATGATATAAATGCTGCAAGCATTTGTAGTAGAATATTATTTTTAAAAGATGGAAAGATATATAATGAAATAAGCAAAAAAGATAGAGAAAGTATTAAAGATTATAAACAAAGGATAAATTTAGTAAGCAAACAAATTATAAAGTAGGCTAATAATATGAAAAAATTAAGCTATAAAAAACTGGATAAAGAAAATTTCATAAATAGTTTTATAATAGCTCTAACTTTTATTTTTCTATATACTTTGCTAAATCTGGTAAATAATGAACTATTTTTTAATATATATTATGACGAACAGTTAGCGGTTACTAATAATATAAAATATATTTTAATCGTTTCTTTATTCGTTATTGGTAGTTTGATTATAGAAACAATTATTTTTAATAGTAAAAGCAAAGAGATGGACTTAAGAGCTTTATTAAGTCTAGGATTAAAATCTAAAGACTTGTTTTTTATTCTTATGAAAGATTCACTATCTGACTTAATAAATACAATTTTAATTTCTTTGCCAGTAGCACTATTTATTTCTGAACTATTAAACTTATTATCAATTTCTTTTACAAAATTAATACTTAGTGAACATAAATTTTTTATTTCATTAAATGCTATATTTCTATCTTTAATATGTATAATCATTTTTATTGGGATTTCAAATTTATTAATAACTCGAAATCTTACAAAAAGTTATCCATTAGATTTAGTAAAAAGAAAACATAATACAAGAATATTAACAAGCTTATTTTTCTTAATCACTTTAATATATTATTTCAAAAATAACTATTACCTTAATGAAGTGCTTATACTAAGTATCGTTATTTTTGTCTGTATCTTTGTTGGCATAAATTTTATAATAGCTCATATTAATAAAATTCATAAAAATGCTTTCTTGATTAAGGCTTTGTTAAATGATATCTTTTCTAAAGAAAAATTTACAATGATATTAGTTATTTTTTTAATTATTATATCAAGCTTTGAGTTTTTATATGGCTTAACTCAATATAACAAATATAAAATAAACAAAGAGTTAAGACCTGATTTTACCATTTTTGTAGATTCTAAAAATATTAATGATATATACAATATAAAAAAATTTTCGAAAATTACGAATAATATCTATACCGTTAATTTATCATCAGTAAACAAAATTGACGATAGCGACTTTAAGAATTTATTATTTTATATGACTGATAAGAGTGATGATCAAATTTTAAATGATCCTATAATAATGGATTATTCTACTTATAAATATATTTTTAAGGAAGATGCTTTAAAATTAAAGGCAAATGAGGCTATTTATTTAACCAGTATGAAGAACATAAACTCAAATATAAATAAGTATTTATTAAAAAATAAGAGAAAAATATATATTGATAATAAAGAATTACTAATAAAAGGTATTCAAAATTCTAATGTTATTTTTGCAAATAATGTAATTACAGAAAGTAATATCTATGTAATAAATGATAACTTATATAATAAGTTTAAGAAATTCACTAATTATCATGCATATAATATAGTACTAAATAAGAATTATACCGAGAAAAATGGATATGAAAAGGTATCTGAAAAGTTTAGGAAAGATCTTGAAAAAAATAATATACGTTTTGAAAGTTTAATATGGATGATTAAAGATACATACGCAAAAATATTAGGATCTTTATTTATGATATGTTATTTAGCAATTATTTCTTTATTTACCTCTTATTCATTTTTAGGTATGAGGTTAATGAGAGTAATTTTAGATAATAGTGTAGGATTTAGAATTATGAAAGACCTTGGGGCTTCAAAACAAAAATTAGAGACTGACGTTAAAGACTTTTATTTTTATATTTTAAGATATATTTTTAGTCTTATTTATATCATATACTATGGTATATTGGTATCTATTTATATAAGTAAAAGGATCTTTACTAGCAAAAGTATCATTTTTATTCTTCTTACAATTATACTGCCCATTATTTTAAATGTTATTTTATACATTATTTTAAAAAGATTTTTAGAAATAAGCATAACGAAACTGGAGTAAATTATGAAAAAAATAATTATTATTGAAGATGATAAAATTTTAGCTGAAGAACTGAAAAATTTGTTTATTTCTAGAGATTTTGATGCAGTAATTTTTAATGATTTTGATCAATCTTTAGATATAAGTTACTTTAAAAATTTCAACTTAATAATATTAGATATAAATTTACCAAATTATTCAGGATATGAAATTTTAACAAGTATAAAAGATAAATTGACAACTCCTGTTTTGATTTTGACAAGCAGAAATACTTTAGAAGATGAATTACAATCGTTTGATTTAGGTGCAGATGAATTTTTGACAAAGCCTGTTTCAGTAAACAGACTGATAGCAAGATCTAAGAAACTTCTCAATATATATGAAAATTTCTCAGATGAAATAAGATTAAACAATATAGTTTTAGAAACTTCTACTAATAAATTAACTTATAAAAATACATTTGTAATACTTGCACAAAACGAGGGAGAATTATTAGCTAGTCTTATGAAAGCTTATCCAAATGCTATAAGTAAAGATGAATTATTAAAGCAAACATGGAATACCGAATATATTGATGAAAATATCTTGCATGTGAATATAAATAGGCTTAGAAAAAAGTTAAAAAGTTTGGGATTGGATAATTTTATTGTGAATGTAAGATCGGTAGGATACAAGATAAACATAGAGGAAGTATGAAATACAGTTTTTTAAAAAACATTACACCTAGTATAGTTATAATCATTTTAACAAATTTTCTTTTTATTTTTTTAATATATGTAGTAAATGGAAAAATTATAAAAAACATATTAGCAATAATTATAATTTTTTCGATAATTTCAATAGGTATAATTTTATTAAAAGAAATAAATAGACAAAGAAATATAAAAAAATCGTTGAGTAAATTTTATAAAAAGATGGACTATGAAAGTATGGATAAATTAATTGATGTTTTGGGGATTGATTATAAATCCACTGTATATAACATTTTTAATTTAAATAAGTCTTTAAACGAAAAGATTGAAAAGCAAAGAATTGATTTACTTTCTTACAAAGATATCATTGAAAAGTGGGTGCATGAAGTAAAAGTACCAATATCATCACTAGATTTAGTTTTAGAAAATAATCAAAATGATATAAAGTCAAGTACTTATGAAAAACTTTTATATGCTAGCCAACTTATAAAAGTAGATTTAGATCTCATCTTATATTTTGCAAGGTCAAATTCTATAAAAACTGACTATGATTTAAAAGAATTAAATATAAAAGAAGTAGTTTATAAGGCAATCTCTGATTACTATCCAATACTTTCAGAAAAAGAAATAAAAATTATAGATGAAATAAAAGATATGTATGTTTTGAGTGATTTTTATACATTAAAATTTATTATATCTCAAATAATTAGCAATGCTATAAAATATACTATAGACACTATAAATTTTAAAACTATAATAGGGGATAACAAAATTTTAATCATAACAAACAATGGTAAGCATATAGATAATCAAGATTTACCCTTTATATTTGAAAAAGGATATACTGGCAAGTCATCGAAAAATAGTTTATCCACAGGATTGGGTTTATATTTAGTAAAAAAATATACAGATGATTTGGGAATTGATGTTAATGTTCTATCTAATAAAGATGGAGAGTTTTCTATGGGGCTTTACTTTTATGGTAAAATGTAAATAACTAAAAACTAAAGGAATTTTAATGAAAGAGCTTATTTATGTACTTATTTTATTGACGCTAACTTCTTGTGGGAGCAAAAGTAAAGAAGGTGGCATTTCACCAATTCCAAATACAAAAAAAGAAGAATTTGCTGATAAAAATTATCCATCAAAAGAAAAAGTAAAACCCAAAAGTCCTATATTAAAGCATGTTAATTTTAAGCCGAAAAAATTAAATTATGAAATAATAAAACCTGATTTTTTGTTAAAAGATAGATTTGCTGATTTAAAAACACAAGATAAGTATGGCACTCGCATGATGGAGTATTACGATGATGAAAATAATATCTTTTATGTAAGCCGTTTGCTTACTGAGGCTTTACAAGACCCAAAAGTAAATTTAGAAGATGATTTTGATGACAAGATGTATTTTATAAGAGATTTATTTTTAATCAGTCCATATTATTCACAAGGGAAAATGGAAGCTTATATCTATGCTAATTATTGGTTTGATGAGGATACATTTAAAATAGTCCCAAGATATCAGATTGAAGAAAACACAAAAACATATATGACAGAAGAAGAAACAGAACAAGTTGAAAGACAATTGCAAGTTCTAGTGGATTATGCCAATGAAAATTATGATAATAATTACGATAAGGCATATTATTTCGCCCAATGGCTTGCAGAAAATAATGAATATCAATTTGATGCAAGTCCAGATAATATAATAGAAAATAATATGTATGGTGCTTTAGTAAAAGGGCTATCTCAGTGTTCTGGTTTTGCACAAAGTTTTGCTATACTTTGCCAAAGAGTAGGTATTCCTACTTACTCAGTAACAGGAAATACTAAACAGAAGAAAAGACCAGATGGATATTCTGGAGAACATCAGTGGAATGTCATAAAGCTTAATGACAATTGGTCCTATGTAGATGTTACAGGAATGGTTGCAAATGGTAGTCCGTATTATTTTTATTATTTTGATAGGTCAAAGAAAGAATTTACTGATTATTATGTAAGTGATTTTTTTAATGATATTGAGCAGTATATAAGGTGATTTTAAGTTCATATAGTTAGTAAAGTAATTATTTACACTATATGGATATACACTTTAGTGAAGATTTTAAAAAAATAGAATTATCTAAGGTCTAAAATGAGTTTTAAAATAATTAATGAAGATATAACAAATTTAGAAGTCGATGCAATAGTAAACGCAGCAAATACTTCCTTAAAAATGGGAGGAGGAGTATGTGGTGCAATTTTTAAAGCAGCAGGAGCAAAAAAATTACAAGAAGCTTGCGATAAACTTGCTCCTATAAAAACTGGAGAATCAATAATAACAGATGGATTTGATTTAAAAACAAAATATATAATACATACAGCAGGCCCTATTTATGATCCTAACAATCCGGCAATTTCAAAAAAATATTTGGAAAATTCTTATAAGAATTCTTTAAAGCTAGCTAAAGAAAATAACGTTAACTCTCTGGCGTTTCCTTTGATATCTGCCGGCATTTATGGGTATCCATATAAAGAAGCTATAGCAGTTGCACAAGATATTATAAATAGATTTTTAAGTGAAAATGATATGGAAATTTATTTAACTATTATAGACATTAATTTATATAATTTAGCAAAAAGTGTTTGAAGGTTTTATATGGAACTTACAGAAAAATTTGAATTTGATCCGCCAGATAATAAAATTGAATATTCAATAAAGCATAAAGATATTCCTCTCCAGTTAAGCGATGAGCTCAGGGAAGCTATTTATTATCTATTATGGTATGTGCCAAATATAAAATCTGAGCAATCACAGCATAATGAGCTATTATTAAATCCTAGATATGATGATTTTATTTTTATAGAATTAATGAAGAAAATGAAGCTCAAAGATGAAGATGTGCTTTTTACAGATGAGATTTCAGATGAACTAATCAAACCATTTTTAGATAAGATTTGTACGAAATGTCCAAAGATTATAATGACATTAGCAAATGGTGAAACTAAAACTATGGCATTATTAAGGCATATTCGAAATGCTATAGCACATGGAAATTTTAATGTGATTGATAATATTCTAGTAGGTTTTGATTTACAAAGATATGAAGAAACCACAGAATATAGAGGATTTTTCAAAATTAATCCTAGTAATTTATTAAAGGCATTGAGAAATATATTATTTGACTTTAACTCACAAAAATTTATTACAAAAGCTTTTCAACAAAACGGCTACTATATAGCATCATTCCAGGAAAAGTATGAAAAAAGTCATGAATTTGAACTATTTGCTAAAAAAAATGATAAAAAATATGCTATAGATATTAAAAATTATGATTATGAAAAGGTGGTGGATAAGAATTTTATTAAAGAATTATTAGATCAATACGAAGAGTTGATGGATGGCATAACTCCTTTGCTTATAATAAATACGTCATATTTAGATGAAGAAAGTAAAGAAGAGCTATTAGACCATGAAGTTATTATTTTAGATGTAAAAAATATTAAAAAAATGATGGCAGGTAGGGATATGGTCAGTGAAATTGAAAGAGCTAGAAAAATAAAAAATAGCTTTGAATAAAAGGAGTAGTATTATGGCAGATGGAAGAAATAACCGTGTAAATTGGGATAGTCTTGTATTAGGAATTTTATATATTATTATTGCAATTATTGCATTTAGAGATCCACAGACGAGTTTAATGAGTATAGCAGTTTTATTAGGAATATCAGTAATTTTATCTGGAATCGGAGAAATTACACTTGGTAGTAGACTAAATAAATATTATGATTATGATAATTATAATGCAAGCATATTTTCTGGTGTTATACAAATTATCCTAGGTATTATAATATTAGCTGATATTCAAACTACATTTATGGCCCTACCATATATATTTGCAATTTGGTTTATATTTACTTCTATTATGGGAATTGTAATTAGTAGTCCATTAAAAATTTTTGCAAATGGTGCTTGGACTTCACTACTAGTATTAAATATTTTAGGTATAATTTTGGGAGCTATGATGATCAATAACCCTATGAGCGCTTCTCTTACTATAATAACGCTAGTAGGTATATACTTCTTAGTACTAGGTATTAGATCAATTATTCATGCTTTCCAAAATTATAAATATTATTAAATTTAGAAATTAGTTTTAAATTCCTATTACAAGGGTAATATAGATTAATAAGAAACATTCTTATTTGTTATTATATAAAAAGGAGGAATTATGACAGATAGAAAAAATAACGATCCAAAAGTTGATACTTTTGAAACAGAAACTACTGTTGAGAGATCAAATAATCGTCAAGCTGGTAGAACACCACGCAGAGGCGAAAGAGAAAGAGTAGAAAGACGTAGAGAAGGAGTTCCAGTTTACGAACAAGAAACTAGTGTGCTTCCAGCAGGAAACAACCTCTCTTGGGCATCAATCTTTGCTGGAGCTGTAACAGCAGCAGCTTGCTTTGCGACACTAAGCTTAATTACAGCAGCATTAGGATTTGGATTATTCTCACCAACTAATGCACACCCATTAGATGGTGTTGGAGTAGGAACAGGCATTTGGACAGCAATTACACTTATACTATCATTTTTAGCAGGTGGATATATCGCAGGATATTCTGCTAGAAAATCTGGTAAATTACATGGTACTATAACATGGGCTGTTACACTTTTACTTTTACTATCACTTGTATTAAGTGCTATAACATCTGTATTAGGAACAGCAGCAAATGTAGCTGGTAATGTAGCAAGTGGTGTTGGTAATGTAGCAGGTTCTGCAATTACATCAACAAATGATGCAATTGGTTCAGGATTTGATAAAGCAGGAAATGCTATCAAAGATGTAGATATTGATGATGAAGAAGTAAAATCAGATATTGATAAATATCTTTCTGACACAGATGTTCCAGAACTTCAACCAGATTATTTAAATAATCAACTTGAAGAATCTAAAGATGAAATTGCCGAAGCAGCAAAAAATATTGCAGTTAACCCAGATTCAGCAGAAGATGAAATTGATAGAGTATCTAAAGATCTTGCAGATAGAGCTCAAACTATAGCAGATTCAGCAGATAGAGATGCTATTGCAAATGCAGTTGAAGCAAACTCTGACTTAACACAAGAAGAAGCTGAACAAGTTACAGATAACATTTATGAAGGATTAAATAAAGCTAACAAACAAGCTCAAGAATCATTAGATGATGCATCTGTAAAAGTTAAAGAACTTTCTAATGAAGCTCAAAATAAAGTAGATGAAACTGTCGATGGAGCTAAAGAAGGTGCAGATGATGCTTCAAACAAACTTTCAGCAGGTTCTGTAATTACATTCCTAGGATTACTAGTAGCTCTAGCACTATCAGCTTGGGGTGGTAAACTAGGTGAAGAAAAATCTAAAGAAATCGTAAGAAAAGATACAATTAGATAGTTATTAAAATATTAACCAGTAAGGCTTTTAGTCTTGCTGGTTTTTTTATTAAAAAAAGTAACTAGTTCATTGCTAGTTACTTTTTAATTAATTATACTAAGTATAGATTTTATTGGATCTTTTGAATTTATTTTTTGATCATATGATAATGATAATTTTTTTTCATCTTTGCTGTAGGCACTATTTATACTAATTACTAGACCGGAATGATTTAAAGTATAAAGATCTGATCTAAAGTTATAAATAATGTCTTTTGAAGTAGGCTGATTATCAAAACCGTTTTTCACTATATATGCTCCATTTTTTTGAAGAATATCAGCTAACTTTATAGCTTCATTAGCTGTTTGTTCATTTGTGAGTACATATATCTTTCTATTTGAGAAATCTGGATTTTTATTAATATTTAAACTAACTTCATCATAATACATATAATCATTTAAATCTATTTTTTCAATTTCTTGACTATATTTATCAGCTATATTTTTTACACTTGCTGTTTTCTCGTAATCATCTTGATCATTTTTTATATTATCTAAAGTGCGACTAGCAAGTTTACCTCTATAAAATATCAAATTATTTTCTGTATAATTTTCGTTTAATAAAACTTCTAATAGTTTATTTCTATAAACGTCATCTATAGAATCATTATTTGATAAGTCCAGGATTATTGTTGTAATAGGAGGATTTTTTAAAAATATATCTACTATAGTTTCTAAATCATTATCAAATTCGTTTGGCTTAAAGTCCTCTAAGCTTATCTTTAGTACTCCGTCAGCTTCTATATTTGCATTCATAGATGGTGTTTTTATATTGCTGGATGTGATTAACCTTTTGTACCTATCAACAGCTTGAGGATTTTCTAAAACTGATTTTCTCATACTATCATTAGATTTTCTATAGTATTCAAAAAGATTATCATAAGTTTCTTTATCTAAGATAAATGTTCTGTTGTCATTTAGGATATCTAAGTATTTTTCTAATAATTGAAAGTATTCTTGATCAGTTTTTGAGCTATAGACTCTCTTTCTATAGTTGCTATATTCGCTTATAAAATTCTCAAAATCTTCTTTATTCAAATTATCTACTGCATAGTTTCTTTTTATAGTTTTGTAAAGCTCATCAAAATCGGTTACTTTTTCTGCTGTACTCAAGCTTCTGCCTTCTGAAGAAGCTATAAATACACTTTTCCCCATATCTTCTAAAACTTCATCTCGAAAATCTGGATATCCCATTATTTTATATCTATTTATTGCGTTTATTGTTATATTTACTAAAAAGGATAAGATAAGAAGGGCTATTATAGCTAAAACAATGCGCCTTCTTCTATATTTTTTTTTCCTCTTTATCTTTTTTTGCTGGGCTCTTTTTCTACTCGAAGAGTATGATTTATTATTTAGATTTCTAGTAGCACTTTTAGATCTATTAGATCTTTTTGATTTACTGGAATGTCTTCTTGCCATAATTTTAACCCTTATCTAATAAATGTAAGAATAAATGTTGTTCCTACATTTAGTTGTGAATCTACACTTATCTTACCATCTAGAGCATCTACAAAGTTTTTTGTAATAGAAAGCCCTAATCCATGACCATTTTCTTTTGTATTTCTAGAATCTTCTATTCGATAAAATCTATCAAATATTCGTTCGATTTTATCTTCTGCTATGCCTACACCATTATCGGCAACTCGTAGAGTAATACTTTCATTATCTGCATTTAAATAAACATCCACTTCTCCATCTTTGCCAATTGCTTTTATAGCATTTGAAATAAGATTTTGTAGTATTTGACTATACTTATCATAGTCAGAATAAAAATTGATGTCTTCTTGAATATAGGTATTTATTTTTATATTATTGTAGCCAGCACTAGCTCTAAAGCTTTGTACAATACTTTCTGTTAGTTCAGATGCGTTAAAATCTTCTTTTTTTAATTCTAAATGTTCTACATTTTGGTCAAAAGTTTTTTTCAATCCTTCTATAAGTCCTTCTAATCTATTTACATCTTCTAATAGAACGGACATTGTGTTTTCATCAGGTTCTATTACTCCATCTTTTATTGCTTCAATATATAATTGTAAATTAGTTAGGGGAGTGCGTAGCTCATGAGAAATATCTTGAGCATACTGCTTTCTGATTTCTTCTTGTTTTTGTAAGTTATTAGAAAGATAATTAATATTTGTCTGCAAAGTTTCTATTTCTTTAATATCACTTATTCTATCATCAATTTTATAATTACCATCTTTAAGATTTATAGTTTCATCACTTATAATCATTATAGGTTCTGATATATTTTCTGATAATATTATTGAAATGATAATACCTATAAGAAGTGAAATACTAAGAGAATAAACTATTGCCCTAGAAAAATCTCTTTGTAATTTTCGCACTGGTTCAGGATCTGCATTATAAATAATATGTAGGGTACCTGACCTTCTATTTCTGTTAATATTATAAACAGAAAATACTTTTTCATCTTTTCTTAACGGATTATTTTTATTTCTTCCATAGGCCGGATAAGAAATAGTACCATTTAAATTTTGAAAATAAATATCTACTTCCAAATTTTTTGCTAGATTATCTAAACCATCCTGCATATCTTTTTTTGTAAAAGCAGGATCATTATTAAATTTCTTAAACCAAGTAGCAACTTGATCTGGCCTTGAGTCGGCATTTTCTTTTATAAGTTCGATATAGCTAGATGTGACAAGTAAAGTTACTAAAATAGAAAAAACTAAAACGCAGGATAATATGCCTGCGGTAAAGTTTCTGATTATTTTACTCTTTAATGTAATCATCTATCCCGCCTGATTTATAACCCATTCCATAAATAGTTTTGATATACATAGGTTTTTTTGGATTATCTTCAATTTTTGAGCGGATATTTTTTATATGAGTGTCTATGGCTCTATCGTAAGCATCATAATCATATCCGAAAGTTTGCTCTATAATTTCATCTCTAGAGTATATTTTATTTGGATTTGTAAAAAGAGTTTTTAGAATTTGAAACTCATTTTTAGTTAGTAGTATTTCATTGCCATCTTTGAATATTCTGTTATATTCAAGATCCATCTCTAATCTGCCATCACTAGTTTTTATAATGTCTGCTCTAGGTATATTGTATTTTTCTATACGTCGTAAAACAGCTTTAACTCTTTCTACAAGCTCTTTTGGAGAAAATGGTTTGGTTACATAATCATCAGCACCAAGTCTTAGTCCATCAACTCTGTTATTTTCTTCAACCTTTGCAGAAACCATTATAACAGGTACTTCTGATTGATTTCTAATTTCTTTTATAACTTCTTCACCAGGTATTTTTGGTAGCATCAAGTCTAGAATAACTAAATCTATGTTTTCTTTATTAAACGTATCTAGACCTTCTTGTCCATCAAATTCTTGAAATACCCTATAACCTTCTTTTTCGAAATATGATTTCATTATTGTAGAAATTTTTTTCTCATCTTCTATTATTAAAATTGTAATATCATTCATGGCCTTCACCTCAAAATTATTATACCACAAGAGAGAAGATATTAGGGACTATGTTAGATTATTGTTTAAATAGAATAAAATAGGGAATATATATATTGTAATAATTTATGTTTTATTACCAGATTATTTTAGAAAATGAAAGGAGTAAATATGTTTTCAACACAAGGATTTATAATGACACTTATCCTAGGTGCTCTTGCAGGATGGATTGCAAGCATGATAATGGGTAAAGATGCTCAAATGGGTTCAGTAGCGAATATTATTGTAGGTATTGTAGGTTCAATAATTGGAGGCTGGATATATAATGCAGCATTTGCTAATGGATCTGCACCTAATACAGGTCTTCAAATTTTATGGGCAGTAATTGGCGCTTGCTTATTATTATGGATTATAGGACTTATTACAAAAAACAGTAATAAATCTAATAACCATTCGAATAAGACAAAAAAATACTAAAATGACTATCAGGGCTTGTTAAGCCCTGATTTTTTTGAGATTTCATAAAGTAAAATTATAAAAAAACAAGCTAGGATGTAACTAGCTTGGTTTTTTATCTATTATTTCTAGAAGATTCATTTTCATTTTGCGAGCTTGGTGAGTCAGGAGTAGTTTGTTTATTTTTGTCTACATCTGGACTATCAGCTGCTTCTGGATTTTCTGTGTTGTTATCATCTTCTTCATCATTTTCTTTTTGTTCGTCTGTATAATCAGTGTTTATTTTTGGTAATGGAGCAACATAAATTAAATCTGAATATTCAGTTGGAGCTCTATACTTCCAATCTCTTGGATAAATATCGTTGAATTCTTTTGGAATATAATTACTTTTTGGTTTTAAATATGAAACTTGAGCAACTGCCCAACTTGGAGTTACATCAGATGCCAATAGATTATTTCTGGTATCTATTGATACTAAAGTATGCACATCATCTTCTTTACGTGGTTTATTATCAGGTCCAAATATTTCTGTTATTACGGTACCTCTAGGATCCATATATGATAGTTCTGTTGGAAGTTTACCACTCATTGTGTCTACTTTCATTTCTACAATTGATTCAGGTCTTTCAAATGTTCTTGTTTCATATCCGTCTAATATTTGATTATTTATGGTATTCCACATTAAAGCTGCCCTTTGGATTGATGTACCGTTCATTCTGATACTTTGATCATCAGCACCCATCCAAATTCCCACTGTGTAATAAGGGGTATAACCCATACACCAGAAATCAACATAATCATCGGTTGTACCAGTTTTTGTTGCAAAATCGGTACCGTTTAAGTAAATATTACCATAGCTTTCTCCTGCTGATTGTAGTGCAGAAGTCATTTGATATGCTGTTTCTTCACTGGTTACTTTATGTTTGACTATATCCTTGTCATCAAATAAAACTTTGCCTGTTGAATCTTCTATTTTTGAAAATGTAAGTGGTTCATTATATTCACCTTTATTAGCTAGAGCTGCATAGGCTGCAGTCATTTCAAGATTGGTCAAACCATGAGTCATTGCACCAACACCTAGTGCGGCTAAATTCTCATCATTTGTTTGATTATTTTCTGATGCACTTACAAAGTTGTCATTACCATTTTCTTTTATGATTCCAAAGTTTTTTAGGTAATCTATACTAGTTTCTATACCTACTTCATTTAAAGTACGAACAGCGATAGTATTTATAGATCTTTCAATAGCTTTTCTAATAGGCACTACACCTTCATAATAATTATAAACATTCTTTGGCCAAGGTTCATCATCTTCATTCATTAATAAAGGAACATCATCTACACCTGTTGCTAGATTAAAACCATTGTCCAAAGCTGCAGTATAAGTAGCAATTGGTTTAATGGCTGAACCTGGTTGACGAGGTATTGAAGATGCTCTATCTAAAATCCTTGTACCAGTTTGATCACGTCCTCCCATTATAGCTTTTATGTGCCCATTTTCGTGGTCCATTACAACTGTGGAAGCTTGGGGTTGGATAACTCCGTTTAAATCTATATCGTAAAAGTCTTTATTTATGGAGAATGTTTCATCATCGTAATAAGTAAAGAGTTTAGGATTTTTTTCTAAATATTCTTTAGAAATAACTATATTATCATTATCATCGAGTTTAATATCATCGTTTGTCTTAAAGGAAATATATCCTGTTTTATGGGTGCGTAAATTTTTATTTTGATCATCAAGTGAATAATAATCTCTAAACATCAAATTTGTTTGATCAAGATATGCTTTGTTTGTAGATAATACAATATTTCCATCTTCATCAAACCATGCTTCGTCATTGCGTAACCTTATATCATTATTTTCATTTAATAAATTTGCCTTACTATAGTAAATTAAATTACCCTTACTATTTATAATATTTCCATAATCATCATATTTTAAATCAAGTAGGGGAGCGGAACTCCATCCAGATGTATCTCCAATTAGATATGAGGAAAAGTCTGCATATATATTTTCAAGTTGTTTTTGCATATCAGGATCTATAGTTGTTGTTATTCTAAGCCCACCATAATAGAGTCTATCCCAAGCTTGATTTTCACTCATGTTATATAATTCCATAAGTTTGTTTACAACTTGCTTTTCAAGTAGAGAGTTAAAATAACTTGCTATTTCAGTATTTGTTCTCTCTGCTGGAACTATCGAAGAAGCTACGTCAAAGTTTTTGGCATCTTTGTATTCTTTTTTTGAGATATAACCATGTTCTAGCATTTTGTCTAAAACATATTTTTCTCTTTCAAAAGGTGCAGGATTAAATACTGCCGCGTATTTTTCGCCTTCTATAGTAAATTCTCCTAAAACTTTTTGATCAGTTACTTCACTGACTTTAATAGCCTTATAAAGAGAATTTTCTGAAGGAGATTGTACAATTCCTGCAAGGGCTGCACATTGGGCTAGATTTAAATCTGAAACATCTTTGTCAAAATAAGTTTTTGCAGCAGCTTGTACTCCATATGAGTTTTGTCCCATAAATACACGATTTAAGTATGCTCCCAAAATTTCATCTTTGTCTAGATTTTTTTCTATTTCTAATGCTAAATATATTTCTCTAATTTTTCTTTGATATGTTTGGTCATTATTTAGATAAGTATTACGAGCCAATTGTTGAGTAATAGTAGAACCACCACGAACTATGCCACCAGCCCTAAAATTTTCTATGGCAGAGCCAATTATAGATTGTGGGTCAAGACCAGGGTGTTTGTAAAACCTTTCATCTTCGACAGCAACAAAAGCATGTTTTAGATTTTCGGGAATTTTATCATAATCGACTATTTCCCTGTATTCTTTTGTGGCAATAGAGTCAACTTCTTTTCCGTCTTCATCAACTATAGTAGAGTTTTGACTCATTTCATATTTTATAATATTAGCGTCAATTTTTGGAGCTGTTTTCATAACCTCAAGTATTGCTCCGCCGCTAAGACCAGCCATAACCACGCCAATTGACATTAATATTAATAAAACTATTAAAATAAGTTTTAGTACCATAGAGGTGATTTTTTTAGCCATCATTCCTCCTAAATTATATTGAATTTAAATTTATACATTTTATTAATTCATTTTATCATTTTTTTGTGATTTAATCCATAATGTGTATTCTTTATAAATTTTAACTAAGTCGTATAATTAACAAAAGAAAGGGAGTTTATGCAAGAAGTTATACAAGTAAATGTATTAAAAAGAGACGATGATGAAGAAAATAAAATATATGAACTAGAATCATTAATAAATACTGCTGGTGGAAATACTGTGGCTTATGTTAGCCAAGTAGTAGAAAAAGTAAATCCTAGATATTATATAGGAAGTGGCAAAGTAGCTGAAATAAAAGACTTAGCAGAAAAACTTGATGTAAAAACAGTTATTTTTGATGTAGAACTGTCAGCCAGTCAATTATATAATTTGGAAGAAAAATTAAAAATCCAT
Organism: Anaerococcus octavius; assembly: GCF_900445265.1. Classification (GTDB taxonomy): domain Bacteria; phylum Bacillota; class Clostridia; order Tissierellales; family Peptoniphilaceae; genus Anaerococcus; species Anaerococcus octavius. The sequence continues at coordinate 790,364 of NZ_UFTA01000002.1, read as the reverse complement.
GTAGTCGATTGGACTAGTTTAATATTAGATATATTTGCCCAAAGGGCTCACACAAAGGAAAGCAGACTAAAAATAAAATTAGCTCAATTAAAATATCAGTTACCACGATTAAATAAATGGTTTTCTTATCTATCCAGACAAGCAGGTGGTATTGGTACAAGAGGTCCTGGTGAAACAATGCTTGAGATAGATAGACGTGCTGTGGTTCGTGATATAAAATCTCTTGAAAGACAACTAAAAGATATAGAAAAAACGAAAAGAATAAATAGAAATGCAAGAAAAAACATTACAAATATATCTCTTTTAGGCTATACAAATGCTGGTAAGTCCACAATTTTAAACGGGATGATGTATTTATATGGACAAGAGAAGTTTGTATATTCTGATGATTTGCTTTTTGCAACTCTAGATACATCTACAAGAAGACTTGACTTTGCAAATACCAAAGTAACACTTACAGATACGGTAGGATTTATTGATAATCTGTCAGCTGAATTAAACGATTCATTTTTAACTACATTAGATGAAATAAGATTTGCGGATATGCTTTTAATAGTTATAGATTCAAGTCATAATATCGAGCATCAGATTAATGCAATACAAAAAGCTATAGCTGATATTGAAACATCTGATAAAGATATTCTTTATGTATTTAATAAAATAGATAAAGTTGAAAATGAACTGGATGTAAAGCTTTTTAAACGTGATCAGGAGAGAATATATATTTCTGCAAAAAATGATGAAGATTTAGAAAAGTTAAAAGAAAAAATTGTAAGTATTATAAAGGTCAATTATCAAAAAGTAACTATGCACATACCATTTAAAGATGGTGATATACTAGATTATATGATGACAAATTATGATATATTAAATACAGACTATGATGAAAATGGCACAAATATAGAATTTGAAATTTCAATCGAGGATATGAAAAAATATGGAAAATATATCCAAAGCTTATAAAACTGTAAAAGGCACTATAGGAAGTGAATTTGAAGAAGAAAAATCAAAGTTTATAACTACAATATCTCATGTAGAAAATGAAGAAGAAGCCAATAAATTTATAGAAGAAATTTCTGAAAAGTATAAAGATGCAAGCCATAATTGTACAGCTTTTATAATCAATGAAACACCATTAATAAAAAGATATAATGATAATGGTGAGCCTAAAGGATCGGCTGGTTTACCAATGCTTTCAGTTCTAGAAAAAGTAGATCTTACAAATATTTGTGTAGTAGTGACAAGATATTTTGGCGGTAAACTATTAGGAAAAGGTGGGCTAGTGAGAGCTTATGGTAGGGGAGTAAGTGAAACATTAGAAAATAATATCATTTACAAAAGACCATTTTTTGTAGTAGAATTAATTCATTCTTATGAATTACTGGGCATTATTGAAAATTATATAAATGAAAATAATTTTAAAGTTATAGATAAGGAATATACAGACAAAGTAAAAGAAACATTGTATATAAAAGAAGAGGACTTTAAAAAAACAGAGTCTGAACTAATCAATTTGACCAGTGGTAATATAAATATTTTAAATAAAGAAGCGGTAATGCTATTTAGTGAATAGGAGGATTTATGTCAGGACATAATAAGTGGAGCAAAATTAAAAATAAAAAAGGAAGTGAAGATGCTAGAAGAGGTAAAATCTTTACAAAGCATGCTAGAAATATAACTGTAGCAGCTAGACAAGGTGGAGATAATCCAGATTATAACCCAGCTTTAAAGCAAGCAATAGACAAAGCAAAAGCAGACAATATGCCAAATGATAATATAGATAGGGCTATAAAAAAAGCTAGTGGAGAAGGTGCTGGAGATAATTATTCAAGGATTATTTACGAAGGATACGGTCCAGGTGGGGTTGCAGTAATAGTTGACTGTCTTACAGATAATGTTCAAAGGACAGCTCCTGATGTACGTCATGCATTTGATAAAAATGGAGGAAATCTAGGTACAGATGGATCAGTAATGTTTATGTTCGACCATAAAGGAGAAATATTAGTAAACAATGCTGATAAAGATTTTGATCAATTTATGATGGATGCCTTAGAAGCAGGTGCAGATGATGTTATAGAAGAAAAAGAGTTCTTTGAAGCTATAACAAGTATTGAAGCATTTAACGATGCAGTAGAAAATTTAAAAAATGCTGGCTATAAAGTAGAAAGATCAGATATCTCCTATATTGCTCAAAATGATATAGAAGTTGCTAGCGAGCATCACGGAAAATTAGAAAAATTAATAGATACTCTAGAAGACAATGATGATGTTCAGGAAGTTTACACCAACTGGGATGCACCTAACGAGGAAGAATAATGGAATTTAATTTTGATCCAGTAGCCTTTTCTGTATTTGGTATAGAAATCCGCTGGTATGCCTTAATTATAATTGCGGGTATGCTACTTGGAACATACTTTGCAAAAAAAGAGTTTGTAAGACGTGGTTTTGATGAAGACTTTATATATGATGTATTATTTGTAATAATACCAATTGGCATCTTAGGTGCTAGATTTTGGTATGTACTTTTCGAATGGGATTATTATTCACAAAATCCAGGACAAATCTTAAACATTAGAGGCGGAGGATTAGCTATTCACGGTGGAATAATTTTTGGATCTTTAGCCCTCTATTTATATGGAAAAAAGAAAAATGTTCCTTTCTTAGATATGACAGATATGCTAGTGCCATCATTGGCTTTAGGTCAAGGCATTGGTCGTTGGGGAAACTTTATGAATCAAGAAGCTCACGGAGGACCTACAGATCTTCCTTGGGGAATAATAATTGATGGTCAAAAAGTACACCCTACATTTTTATATGAATCTATAGGCGACATTATAATTTTTCTAATATTAATAAATGCTATTAAGAAAAATCCAAATAAAGGAAAAATAACTTCATTATATCTTATAGCCTATGGAATATTAAGATTTTTGGTAGAAGGACTTAGAACAGATTCTTTATATTGGGGACCAATTAGAACAGCTCAACTAATATCCATAGTATTTATATTAGGGGGGGCAATACTACTAGTATGGTCTAATAAAAAAAATCTCCCACCTTATTTTAGACCTAAAAAGTCTGATAAAGAAAAAGAAGCAAACATCATTAGATTTCAATAATATCAACAATTTAATAAGTTTTAATTATGATAAATCGGTCAAATTAGACCGGTTTTTTTGTTTGATTTTTTACTATATATAGTATAAAATGATTATAAAGTGGATTAAAGTGGTTTAAGGTGGTAAAAAGTTGTTTTTAGGTGAATTCACACACAAATTAGATTCTAAAAATAGAATAATGATACCTAGTGAATTTCGCAATGACTTAGGCGAGGAATTTTATATCACAAAAGGACCCGAAAACTCATTAGTCATATATACAAAGGATGAGTTTGAAAGGCAAAGTTTAAGACTTGATGAACTTGTTAATGAAAATAAGAAAAATCGAGCTATAAAGAGATTGTTTTTTTCATCCACTATAAAAACTAGTTTTGATAAACAAGGCAGGGTTTTACTAAATAAAAATTTAAGAGACTATGCCCATATTGAAAGTGAAGCCATGATTATTGGAAATAATCTTACTATAGAAATATGGGATTTAGATTTATGGCAAGAATATATAAATGAAGTTGAGGTGAATTTATCCGATATAATGGATGATTAGTATGGAATTTAATCACATATCAGTACTAGCTGATGAAGTAATAGAAAATTTGAATATAAAACCTGATGGAATTTATGTAGATCTTACTTTAGGAAAAGGTGGACACAGTAAAAGAATTTTAGAAAAATTATCAGAAAATGGTAGACTGATAGCCCTAGATCAAGATCAAGATGCGTTAAATGCCGCAAAAAAAAATCTGTCTGATTATCCTAATGTTACTTTTATAAAAAGTAATTTTGAAGATATAGATAAGGTTTTAGATCAGCTAGAAATTAGTAAAATTGATGGTGCTTTGATGGATATAGGTGTCAGCTCATATCAAATAGATAATGCACAACGTGGTTTTTCTTATATGCACGATGGACCTTTAGATATGAGAATGGATGCCAATAATGAGTTAACAGCAGAAAAAATCGTAAACGGATATTCTTTGGATGAACTTCAAGAGATTTTTTCTAAATATGGTGAAGAAAGATTTTCTAAAACTATAGCTAGAAATATTGTAGAAACTAGAAATAAACAGCGAATAGATACTACTTTCAAGCTAAGAGATTTAGTAAACAAATCAGTTAAAACTAAGGAAGTTCATCCAGAGAAAAGAGTTTTTCAAGCACTAAGGATTGAAGTCAATAGAGAACTAGAAGTTTTAGAAAAGACATTACAAAAAGTTATAGACTATCTAAATAAAGACGCTAGATTATGCGTAATTAGTTTCCACTCTCTAGAAGACCGTATAGTTAAAAATACTTTTAAAGAATTAGAAAAAGATTGTATATGCCCACCGGACTTACCAGTTTGTGTATGCAATCATAAGGCAAAGGTAAAAATTATCACAAAAAAACCAATCACTGCAAGTAAAAAAGAACTGAAAGAAAACTCTAGAGCAAAAAGCGCCAAACTTAGAGTATGTAAGAGGATTTAATATGGCGGAAAGAATAGAAAAAGTAGATTCAAGAAAAAATAATAATCACAATAGAAAGAGATTTAAGGCAAAAGAAAACCCTAAGTACAGTAGAAAAAATCAAATGAAGATTCAACAGAAAAAAGATAAGCGATTTAAAGCTATATTATCTTTTCTAACTTTTGCTATCGTACTAAGCCTAGGATATTTTACTTTTACTACTAGAAATGAGTTACTTGCAAAACGTGATCAGTATAAAAATTTAGCAAGCGAAACTATTTCTCAAGAGCTAAAAAGAGATAGATTAAATGCAAAACTTGAAGATACTGTAGACTTAAACCGTATACAAAGGTATGCTTTAGAAGAACTAGGAATGGTATACGAAAAAGACGGAGCAGAAAGAATAGATAATTAATATGAATGATATATTTAAAATAACTATTGTAAGCATTATTACAACAATAATTTTAGGTTATGTAATTTTACCAATTTTAAAAAATATGAAAGTTGGTCAAAATATTAGAAAAGAAGGTCCTAAAAGTCACTATCAAAAAGCTGGAACACCAACTATGGGGGGGATTATATTTTTAATATCTGCACTATTGATGACACTTATTTATGTTCCTTTTAATATGAGCACAGCGATTATATTAATTTCATTTATAGGTTATGGTGCTATTGGATTTATAGATGACTTTAGAAAATTAGTACTAAAGCAATCAGAAGGATTGAAACCAAATGAAAAAATTATTTTACAATTTGGTCTTGCTATTTTAGTAACAGTTTTAGCTTATGTAAATGATAATGAGAGTATTACATATCTAACTATTCCATTTTCTAATTATCCTTTACATGTAAGCTTTTTCGGATTCCCTATTTTAGTATTTATTATAGTAGGAACTACAAACGCAGTGAATTTAACAGATGGTCTTGATGGTCTGGCAACAAGTGTTAGTTTACCAGTAGCTATTTGCTTATTTTTATTAGCGACAACAGATTCTACTAGATTATTTTCTGTTATATTGTTTGCAAGTTTACTAGGATTTTTATATTTTAATACCAATCCAGCTTCAGTTTTTATGGGAGATACTGGATCGATGGCAATAGGAGGTGCTATTGTTGCACTTGCAATAATAGAAAAAATTCCTATATATCTTGTAATTTTTGGTGGAGTTTATGTAATGGAAACTTTATCAGTTATTATTCAAGTTTTATCCTACAGACACCGTAACAAAAAAAGAGTATTTTTAATGACTCCGATTCATCATCATTTTGAATTGAAAGGATACAAAGAACCTAAAATAGTTTCAGCATTTTCAATAGTTTCTGTACTATTATGCTTAATAACATTGGTGGCAATATTATGAGAAAAGTATTAATTTATGGATTAGGTGTAAGTGGCATATCAACAGTTAAAACTTTGGCGAAAAAAGGATATGATGTTTATACTTATGATAAAAATAAAAAAGAAATAGATCAATTAAAGGGCTATAATTATAGCCCTCTTTCTCTTTCAGATTTGACAGATTATGATTTTGAATATGTGGTAAAATCTCCTGGTATAAAGCCAAGTGATGATACGTTATTAAAACTTGCTGAAAAATATGAAATAATAAGTGATATAGAATTATCCTATAGATTATTTCCAAATAAGATTTTTCTATCAATCACTGGAACAAATGGAAAAACATCTACCACTTCTATGGTTACACATATTTTAAATCAGTCAGGTATAGATGCAATTTCTGTCGGTAATATTGGTGAGGGAATTTTATGGCAAATGTATAAGCATGATGTAATATTTGTCGAAGAACTTTCTTCATTCCAATTAAAAAATACATATAAATTTCATCCTCATATAGCAAGTATTTTAAATATTAGTCCAGATCATATAGACTGGCATGGAGATTTTGATGATTATATTTTGTCAAAATTAAATATAGCTAAAAACCAAAATAAAAATGACTATTTAATTATAAATAAAAACGATGAGATTTTACAAAGAAACAAAGACAATTTTAGAGCAAATATTTATGAATTTTCATCACTAGGCCCAGTTAAAAATGGACTTTATATAGATAAAAATATAATTTATTATATAGATGAAAAAAGTAAGAAAGAAGTGCTAAATACAAATGAATTAAAAATAATTGGTACTCATAATTATGAAAATCTAATGGCTTCTATGCTCGAATGTTACTTATATGGACTTGATTTTCAAGCAATATCCAAAGCAGCAAAAACATTTGTTTCTATAGAACATAGACTAGAATTTGTTAATGAAATAAATGGAGTAAAAATTTACAATGATTCAAAAGCTACTAATGTGGATAGTGCGGTAAAAGCAATAAAATCATTTTCTGAGCCCATCATAATTATCGCTGGTGGTTATGATAAAAAAATAGACTATAGTGATTATGTAAAAGCGTTTAAAGAAAATGGCAAATTGATGATAATTATAGGTGAAACTAAAGAACAATTGAGAGCCATTTGCGAATTAGAAAATATTGATTATATTTTAGCTAATGATATGGATCATGCAGCAAGATTAGCTTGTCAAAATGCAGAAAAAAATGATGTAATACTCTTATCACCAGCAAGTGCTAGCTGGGACATGTATAAGTCCTATGAAATAAGAGGCAATGACTTTAAGGAAAAAATAGAAAAATATAAAGGAATGATAAAATGAATGTAATTATTTCAGGAGGAGGCACTGGTGGTCATATATATCCAGCAGTAGCAATCGCCCAAAAAATCCAAGAAAATATTAATGATGTAAATATTTTATATGTAGGGATAAAAGGCGGACCTGAAGAAGCCATTGCAAAAAAATATGGCTATAAATTTGAGCCGATTGAAGGCATGGGAATGCCAAGAAAAATTAACAGAAGGCTTTTTAAATCTCTTTCTAAAAATATGAGAGGTTTTAAAGCGGCCAGGAAAATAATAAATGAATTTAAACCAGACATTGCAATAGGTACTGGCGGTTATGTTTGTGGACCGATAATTTACCAGGCAGCCAAGCTAAAAGTGCCAACCATTATCCACGAATCTAACTCTTATCCAGGAAAGACATCAAAATACTTATCAAAAAAGGTTGATTATGTATGTATATCATATGCAGAAGCAATCAAACACTTTAAATTTAAAGACAATATAGTTGTTACTGGAAATCCTGTAAGAAATAACTTTGTAAGTACTTATAATAATGAGGATTTAGATAAACTTGGCATAGATAAAAATCTACCAGTAGTATTTTCTTTTGGTGGATCCAATGGATCATATTCAATGAATAAAGCTGTAAAGGAAATGGCAGAAAAGCTAAAAGGAGATTTTTACTTATTGCATCAAACTGGCAAAAAAAATTATGATAAATTTTTAGAAGATTTACCAGATAATAAATATTTAAAAGTATTCCCTTATATAGATAATATTGATCTATTTTATGCTGTAAGCGATTTGGTAATTGCTTCAAGCGGTGCAATGAGTCTTTCTGAGATTTCAAGTGTCAAAAAACCATCTATACTAATACCAAAAGCATACACAACAGAAAATCATCAACAGTACAATGCTGAAACTTATGTAAAAAATAATGCTTCATTGATGATTTTAGAAAAAGATCTTGACGGTAAAATTTTATATAATAATATAATTAGTATTATAAATGATAAAGAAAAATTAAAAGAAATGGGACAAAATAGCGGGAAATTAGCTCAAGACGGTGCTAGTGATGCTATTTTAAAACTTGTTTTAGAACTAATAGAGAAATGATATGCAAAATTCTAATGATGATAGATATTTAAAAAAAGACGGCAGAACCGTAAATAAAAAGTATATAGCAAAAAAACATAGTAAGGAAAAGAACAAAAAATTTTTTAGTAAGTCATATGTTTTGGTACTAGTTATACTAGCTATTGCTTCAATATTATATAGTGCATATGCACATTCTTATATGAAAATTTCACAAATATATATTACAGGTAATAATATAAGTGCTGATTCTGAAATTATTGGTCAAATAGGAAATCCTATTGGAGAAAATATATTGTTTTATGACACAAAAGATCAAGAACCTAATATAACAAAACTACCATATATAGAAAGTGCAAGTATAAAGAAAGTTTTTCCTAATTTATTAAGTATAATTGTAGAAGAGAATTATCCTTTATTTTTTCAAAATGCCGATGGCAAAGATTTATATATATCAAATACAGGTGTTTTTTTAGGGGAGGATATAGGAGAGTTCGACAAATCTTTGCTCAAAGAAATAAATGGAGCAAATCTTAGAAAAGAAATTGGTGAAAATTTTACTAGTTCACAAGCAAGTTTAAACTTTATAAAATCTATCCAAAGATTTTCATATTTTAACGATATCAAGCAATTAAATTTGGAAAATAAAACTCAAATTGGTATAATGATAAATGATATAGATGTGAAATTCGGAGATTTGAACGACATAGACTATAAACTAAAAATTTTAGATAATATACTAAATGATGCCAGGGAAAAATCTATAACTATTACAGAAATAGATTTAGATAATGGGAAAAATCCTGTTGTAAAAGTAAGTCCTGATTCATATAGTGATAATCTAAATCATTAATTAAAAAGAAACTAGAACACGGGGGAAAATATGGCGAACATTAACATGGAAATGGATGACAACTCTTTAGCTAAAATAAAAGTTATTGGAGTTGGTGGCGGTGGAAATAATGCTATTAGCCGCATGAGAGATAATGGATTATCAGGAGTAGAATTTGTAGCAGTAAATACAGATTTACAAACTCTACAAGAATCAAATGCTGATTTAAGACTACAAATTGGTGAAAAACTTACTAGAGGTCTAGGTGCTGGCGCAAATCCAACTGTTGGAGAAAAAGCAGCGGAAGAATCAAAAAATGATATTACTGAATCCCTAAAAGGTGCTGACATGGTGTTTATAACAGCTGGTATGGGAGGCGGTACAGGTACAGGTGCTGCTCCAGTTGTAGCAGGTGTTGCAAAAGATATGGACATCCTAACAGTAGGTGTTGTAACAAAACCATTTACATTTGAAGGTAGGAAAAGACAATCTCAAGCAGAAGCTGGTATCGAAAGATTAAAAGAAAATGTAGACACACTTATCACCATTCCAAACGATAGATTATTACAAATTGTTGAAAAAAGAACATCAATGGTAGATGCCTTTAAACTTGCAGACCAAGTATTAATGGATGCGGTAAGTGGTATTTCAGAACTAATTGCTATACCAAATGTTATTAATCTTGACTTTGCAGATGTTGAATCAATAATGTCTGATCAAGGCATTGCCCACATGGGTATAGGCAGAGCTAGTGGAGAAAACAGAGCAGTAGATGCTGCAAAAGCTGCTATTAACTCACCACTACTTGAAACCTCAATTGAAGGTGCTAAGGCTGTTCTTCTTAACGTAACAGCTGCAGAGGTAGGATTAATGGAAGCAAATGAAGCTGCTGAGCTAATACGTGATAACATAGACTCAGATGCAAATATCATATTTGGTGTTGGTTCTGACGAATCTATGGGAGATGAAATCAAAATTACAGTTATTGCAACAGGATTTGATAATCAAGGTAGACCATCTTCTAGATCAAGCGAGATGAATGCTCCAACTAGAAACTCTAGATCTGAATACGAATCACAACCAAGACCAGCTCGCCCAGCAGAAGAAAAAAAAGCGAAATCAAATCCATTTGATGATATAGATCTACCAGATTTCTTAAAATAATATGAAATGGCCGTATTGTCATTCAACTAACACAAAGGTACTCGACTCAAGAACCACTGAAGATGATACAGCTATAAGACGTAGAAGATTGTGTGAGGATTGTGGTAAAAGATTTTCAACCTATGAACGCTATGAAAATATTACCCTGATGGTTATAAAAAAAGATGAAACCAGGGAAGCCTATGATCCATCTAAAATCATAAATGGTATAGTAAAAAGCTGTCAAAAAAGACCCGTGTCTCTGGATGAAATTGAGCAAGTAGCTAAAAATGTGGAAATTAAAATAAACCATACAGGCAAAAAAGAAGTTACGTCGACCTATATTGGAGAGCTTGTCATGGATGAACTAAAAGATTTAGATCCTGTGGCATATGTGAGGTTTGCTTCAGTTTATAGAGAATTCAAAGATGTCGATTCATTTTATAATGAAATTGTTAATTTAAGAGATAAGAAAGATGCCAGCGAAGAGCAGTAATTGTACTTTTGCTGCATCTTTTTTTATACTAGAAAGGCTAATATGGACTTATTTGAACTAAATAAACAAAGAGAATTAGAAAAATCTGCACCTTTAGCTGATAGGCTTAGGCCAAAATCTTTAGAGACCTATATTGGTCAAGAGCATTTAGTAGGTGAGGGTAAGATAATCAATCGTATGATAAAGGCCGATAGGATTTACTCTATGATTTTTTATGGACCCCCAGGTGTAGGCAAAACTACTCTTGCAAAAATAATTTCAGCATCAACAAATATGGATTTTGAAGAACTCTCCGCAGTTTCTAGTGGAATTTCTGATGTTAAGAAAAAAATAGAAATTGCAAAGGATAATTTAAAATACGAGAATAAAAAAACAATCTTGTTTATAGATGAAATCCATAGATTTAACAAATCTCAGCAAGATTATCTTTTACCTTTTGTTGAAGACTCTACAATCATATTAATAGGTGCAACTACAGAAAATCCATATTTTGAGGTTAACAAAGCCTTAATATCGAGAATGTATGTATTTGAGCTAAAATCTTTAAATAATAATGAATTAAATAGTTTAATAAATTTGGCTTTAGATAAGGATACTATATTAAAAAATAAAAATGTCTCATTAGATGCTGACGCAAAAGATACACTTATAAAATATTCTAATGGAGATAGCAGAGCTCTTTTAAATGCTCTAGAAATTGCTGTATTTTCAGAAAATGAGAAAGATGGTAAAATAAATATATGCAAAGATACAATTGAGAATTCTATACAAAAAAAGATTGCTATCTATGACAAAAAAGGCGACAGGCATTATGATACTATTTCTGCTTTTATAAAGTCAATGAGAGGATCAGATCCTGATGCCGCTGTTTATTATTTAGCTAAAATGTTAGAATCTGGTGAAGATATAAAATTTATAGCAAGACGTATGATTATTTTTGCATCAGAAGATATCTCGAATGCAGATCCATATGCCTTGGTACTTGCAACAAATACCTTTGATGCTATAAATAATGTAGGTATGCCAGAAGCTTGCATAATTTTATCTCAAACTGTAACCTATTTATCTCTTGCTGATAAAAGTAATTCAACATATTTAGCGATTGATAAGGCGATGAAATTTGTTAGAGAAAATAAAGATAGAGAAGTACCTAATAAATTAAAAGATTCTCATTATTCTGGAAGTAAGAATTTAATTCATGACAAATACTTATATCCGCATTCATTTGGCGGATATGTAGATCAATCTTATCTGCCAGATGATTTTGTAGGAGAGAAATTTTACCAAGCCCTTGATATAGGCTATGAAAAAGAACTTAATGAAAAACTTAAAAAAAGGAAGGATGAAACTAATGAAGATTAGAGAAATTTTAAATAATATTGATTCGTATGTAGATCAGGAAGTAGAAGTTAATGGTTGGATAAGAAATTCTAGATTTGGCAAAAATGTAGGATTTATCGAACTAAATGATGGTAGTACTTTCAAAAATTTACAAGTTGTAGTAGGAGCAGATTATTCAGATTATGATGAACTTTCTCACCAATTTTTATCAACTAGCTTAGCAGTAAAAGGTAAATTGGTTGCAACAGGTAATAATAAAACACCATACGAGATACAAGCAAATGAAATTAAAGTTTTAGGTGAATCTTCAGAAAAATTTCCTATCCAAAAACAAAGACAAACTTTAGAATATATGAGAACTATTCCTCATCTTCGTCCAAGAACCAATACATATAGAGCTGTTTTTAAAGTAAGAAGCTCTCTAGCATTTGCTCTCCATCAATTTTTTCAACAACGTGGATTTTTATATGTAAATCCACCAATTGTAACAGGTTCTGATGCAGAAGGTGCTGGAGAAATGTTTAATATAACAACAATAGACCCTAATGAGGCACCAATGACAGAAGAAGGTAATGTAGATTACAATAAAGATTTCTTTGGAAAAAAAGCATATCTAACAGTTTCTGGTCAATTGGAAGCAGAAGATTATGCTCTAGCTTTTGGTGATGTGTATACTTTTGGTCCTACATTTAGAGCTGAAGTTTCTAACACACCACGTCATGCTGCAGAATTTTGGATGCTAGAACCAGAAATGGCTTTTGCAGATTATAATCAAGCTATGGATGTTGCAGAAGATATGATTAAATACATTATTGATTACTTGCTAGAAAATAATAAAGATGAGATGGAATTTTTCAATAAATTTATAGATGAAGAATTATTTGATAGACTTGATCAAGTAAGGAATAAAGATTTTGCAAGAGTAACATATACTGAAGCAATCGAAAAATTACAAGAGAGTGGAAAAGAATTTGAATTCCCAGTCGAATGGGGTATGGATCTACAAACAGAACATGAAAGATATCTATCAGAAGAAATTGTAAACGGTCCAGTATTTGTAACAGATTATCCAAAAGATATTAAAGCTTTCTATATGAAAAGAAACGCAGATGGCAAAACTGTAGCAGCTTTTGATATGCTTGTGCCAGGTGTTGGTGAATTAATAGGTGGCTCCCAAAGGGAAGAAAATATTGACGAGCTTTTAAAATCATTTGAGGAAAATGGTCTAAAAGAAGAGGACTATCAAAATTACTTAGATTTAAGAAGATTTGGTACAGTTGTACACTCAGGATTTGGATTAGGTTTTGAAAGAGCTGTAATGTATGTAACAGGTATGAAAAATATTCGTGACGTAATTGCTTATCCAAGATACGTAAATGCACTATCAAACCAAAACTAGGAGAAAAAATGACAGATAATATTTCTAATATTCCAGAATATAATCCCAACGCTATTGAAAAAAAATGGCAAAAAATATGGGATGAAAATAAAACATTCCATAGTGAAATAGACCATGACAAGGAAAAATATTATGCTTTAGTAGAATTTCCTTATCCTTCAGGGCAAGGTCTTCACGTTGGTCACCCAAGACCATATACCGCCTTAGATGTGGTTTCTAGAAAACGTAGACTTGAAGGATACAACGTATTATATCCAATGGGTTGGGACGCTTTTGGATTGCCAACTGAAAATTATGCTATAAAAAATAAAATTCATCCATCAAAGGTAACTGAAGATAATATCAAGAATTTTAAAGGTCAATTAAAATCTATAGGTTTTTCTTTTGATTGGGATAGAGAAATAAATACTACTAATCCCGAATACTATAAATGGAGTCAATGGATTTTTATCCAATTATATAAACATGGTTTAGCCTATAAAAATGAAATGAGTGTAAACTGGTGTCCATCTTGCCAAGTAGGGCTTGCTAATGAAGAAGTTGTTGATGGCAAGTGTGAAAGATGCGGAACTGAAGTTGTGCACAAGATGAAAAATCAATGGATGCTAAAAATTACAGAATATGCTGATAGACTAATAGATGATTTAGATGAAGTTGATTTCGAAGATAGGATAAAGGCACAACAAATAAATTGGATTGGTAGGTCTAATGGAGCAAATGTAAACTTTAATCTAAAAGAAGTTGATGAAAAGCTTACGGTTTACACAACAAGACCAGATACAATATTTGGCGTGACTTATATGGTAATCTCTCCAGAACACCCAATTTTAGAAGATTATAAAGAAAAAATCCAAAATTATCAAGATGTTTTATCTTACCAAGAAGAGGCTCGCAAAAAATCCGATTTTGAAAGAGCAGAATTAAATAAAGATAAGACTGGAGTTATGCTTGATGGAATATCAGCTATAAATCCACTTTCTGGAAAAGAAATTCCTATTTGGGTTTCAGATTATGTTTTAATGTCCTATGGAACAGGTGCTATAATGGCAGTTCCAGCTCATGATAGCCGTGATTATGAATTTGCAAAAACTTTTGATATGCCAATTATTCCTGTTTATGAAACAGCAAATAAAGAAGAATTACCACTTACAGATATAAACAAAGGTAATTCTATAAATTCAGAGTTCTTAAATGGATTAAATGTAGCAGATGCTAAGAAAAAATCTATAGAGTATATAGAAGAAAATAATCTAGGAGAAGCTACAACAAACTTTAAACTCCGTGACTGGGTATTTTCTCGTCAAAGATATTGGGGAGAGCCAATTCCGATGGTTTACTGTGAAGAGCATGGTTGGAATCCAGTAGATGAAAGCGAACTACCTATAATGCTTCCAGAAGTAGATACTTATGAGCCAACAGCAACTGGAGAGTCTCCACTTTCAGAAATAAAAGATTTTGTAAATACAACTTGCCCAGTTTGTGGGGGACCTGCAAAAAGAGAAACAGATACTATGCCACAATGGGCAGGAAGCTCTTGGTATTATCTAAGATATATGGATCCACACAATGATGAAGCTATCGCAAGTGATCAAGCATTAAATTATTATAGTCCAGTAGATTGGTATAATGGAGGAATGGAGCATACAACACTTCATTTGCTTTATTCAAGATTTTGGCACAAATTTCTTTATGATTTAGGAGTTGTACCTACTAAAGAACCTTATCAAAAAAGAACTAGCCATGGTATGATTTTAGGTGAAGATCATCAAAAAATGAGTAAATCTCGAGGAAATGTAGTAAACCCCGATGATATTATTCGTGATTATGGAGCGGATACACTTCGTACTTATGAAATGTTTATAGGTGATTTTGGATCAACTGCTATATGGTCAGATGAAGGTGTACGTGGATGTAGAAAATACCTAGAGCGCGTTTATAATATGCTCGATTTAGTTGAAGATGGAGAAGAATATTCGAAAGATTTAGAAGTATCAATCCATCAAACAATTAAAAAAGTATCTGAAGATTATGAAAATCTTAAATTTAATACAGCTATTGCAAGCTTGATGTCACTGTCTAATGAAATGAGATCAATAGGTAAAATTACTAAAGCTGATTTTAGAACATATCTTATACTTTTAAATCCAGTAGCTCCTCACTTAACTGAAGAATTGTGGGAACTAGCAAGATTTGACGGTATGCTAAATCAAACAACATGGCCAAGCTATGATGAGAAAAAATTAGTCTTAGATGAATTTGAAATGCCAGTTCAAATTAATGGAAAAATGCGTGGCAAAGTTCTAATGGCTATGGAAGCTAGCGAAGAAGATGCAATTAGTGCAGCAAAATCAGATAGCAATATTTTTAATCATTTAGATGGAAAAGAAATTAGAAAAATAATATACGTTCCAGGAAAAATATTAAATATAGTGGTAGGATAAAAAATTAGTAGGATTTTGTCCTACTTTTTTTATGTAAAAACAAAGTAAATAATATTAATAAAATTTGGGTATTTAATCTATGTACTTTAGTTTAATGAATACAGAAAGGATATGGTTATGGAAAAAATAAAATTAGCTATAGTTTTTTACTCTCAAACAGGAGTTAATTATAAAATGGCATCTATTGCAAAAGAAGAAGCAGAAAAACATGGAGCTGAAGTTAAACTATTAAAAGTTAAAGAACTTAGAGATACTTCAGATGTTATAGCAAACTCACCATGGGATAAAACTATTAAAGTAACAGAAAATATTGATATTGCAAAACCAGAAGATTTAGTATGGGCAGATGCGATTATATTTTCAACCCCAACTAGATTTGGTAATATATCAAGTCAAATGAAAGATTTTATTGACTCACTGGGAGGAGTTTGGGCTAGTGGCAAACTTGTTAATAAATTTGTAACTGCTTTTGCATCAGCAAAAAATAACAATGGTGGACAAGAGCATACGATACGT
Organism: Anaerococcus octavius; assembly: GCF_900445265.1. Taxonomy (GTDB): domain Bacteria; phylum Bacillota; class Clostridia; order Tissierellales; family Peptoniphilaceae; genus Anaerococcus; species Anaerococcus octavius. Next base: position 773,882 of record NZ_UFTA01000002.1, on the reverse strand, counting down.
GCAATTTATACTTCTGCTATGCACTGGGGATCAATAATAGTTCCTACTGGTTATACAGATGATTCAATTTATGCTCAAGGTGGAAATCCTTACGGAGTAACAGCAACTCAAAAGGGTGAAGATGATCAAATAGTAAATGATGTAAAAGCTGCAATTGAACATCAAACAAGAAGACTAATAGATATTACGAAAAAATATATAAATGATTAATATAGAACCTAGCATTATTGCTAGGTTTTTATATATGTTTAATATATATTGTAAGATATTAGCCTACAAAACTTGTTATATAAGATATTTTATGAATATAGTTGAAATATTAGGTTTCAAATAGTTATACATATTAATTGCTATTATTTACTAATTATTTATAAATGCAAGAAAATTAGTAAAAGAATTAAGCAGAGAAAATAAAAAGATAAGGCTATTATAAAAAATTATTTAGTATTTTATATAGTGAACTCTATAATGAGAAAATGTCTATTATTTCTATAAAATGCTTATATATTTTTTTATCCTATATATTATCCAAAAGGATTATAAAAATAAAGATAATAATAAAAAAATAATTTGTAAATTTAATTTATTAGTGTATCATTATAAGTGATACACCTTATATATTTATATAATAATTAACGATATTAAAGTTTAATTATTAAATTAGATTATTGGGTATATTAAATAAAATAGAAATTTTAAAATGGATTATTTTAGAAGGAATTATGAAAGATTTTTTTAAAAGAAATATTTACAATATAATATCGTTACTCATGTTGATATTTTTTGCTTTATTAGCATACTATGGTTACAAAAAAGGTCTCTTTGATTCTATAGAATCTTTTCGTACTTATGTTTTGTCATTTGGACCGTGGGCATTTTTAATATTTTTCATAGCAAATATCATGCAAGTAGTTGTACCGGGAGTTCCTGGTGGAATTATTTTAGCTTTTGGAGTAATTACTTTTGGACCTTTAAAAGGATTTATTTATAATTATCTTTCTATTTGTGTAGGATCTATGCTTAATTTTTTAATTTCTAGAACATTTGGTCAAAGCCTTGTATTAAAAATGTTTGGAGAAGGAACTTTTAACAAATACAAGGATAAGATAAAAGATAATACTTATGAAAAGTTTTTTGCACTTGCTATATTGCTTCCCGCAGCTCCTGATGATTTTTTATGCTATCTTACAGGTTTGAGCAATATGAGTTTTAAAACTTTTGCAAAAATTATCTTACTTTGTAAACCACCATCTATCTTGGCTTACTCTATGGCTTGGTACTATGGCTTTGATTGGTTTATACAAAAAATACAATCTTTATCGTAGTTGACAAAATTATTAAATTTATGTATTATTGTATTATACTAATAATACAATTAAGAAGGAAATATGAAACAATTTTTCAAAAAAAATTTATATAATATTATAGCGGTAATTGTGCTTTTAATTTTGACTGTACTAGGGTATCTTGGTTACAAAGAAGGTTTATTTAATTCAATAGATACTTTTAGGGATTTTATATTATCTTATGGAGCTTGGGCAAATATTATTTTTATGCTTGTGCAAGTAACACAAATTGTAGTACCGATAATACCAGGTGGATTAACTACAATCTTTGGAGTTGTTATCTTTGGTCCACTATGGGGATTTATTTACAATTATATATCCATTTGTTTTGGATCTATGTTGGTGTTTTTTATATCCAGAACATTTGGAAAATCAATTGTACTAAACTTATTTGGTGAAGATACTTTTGATAAGTATAAGCATAAAATAAAAGATAAGACTTATGAGAAGTTTTTTGCTTGGGCTATTTTATTACCTGTAGCTCCAGATGACTTTCTATGCTACTTAACCGGTTTATCTGATATGAGTTTTAAAAAATTTTCAACTATAATTCTTTTATGTAAACCCCCTTCAATATTCTTATATTCAATGGGATGGGCAATGGGATTAGAGTGGATCGTTAATAAAATATAATTTGAAAAGGAGCACTACAAAATGATGATAATCCATTATTTTGTAAGTACTCCTTATTTTATGCATATAGTTCTTTTTGTGTGTTAAACATTTTCTGCGTATAGTTTATTGGCTTTTAGAAGTTCAGTGTGACTTTCATTTTCTTCAATGTGACCATTATTACAAACAATAATTCTATCAGCATATTTAGTAGAAGACAAGCTATGGGATATGAATAGTGATGTTTGATCTTATGTAATTTTTAGCATATTTTCGAATATTTCTTGTTCGCTACGAGGGTCAATAGCACTTGTTGGTTCATCCATAATTATAAACTTACCTTTGTGTTGCATGGAACGTGCTAAGGCTAATTTTTGACCTAAACCACCTGATGTAGATACTCCGTTATTGTCAAAGACAGTCGTTAAATAATTTTCTTTTCCATCTGCTAGATTGTCAACGATAATTACAAAAGAAAATAAGCCAGCAAACAAAATATAAAATTTTGATAGTCTTATATTTCCATTTTGAAGATTGGATATCAGCCAATAGAAAATATGTACATCACGGATTAAAGATATGGCCTTAGCCCTTAAATTGAGTGTAAAAACTTTACTGTTTGATTTTACAAATTCATTATCCCAGTGTTTTGTAATACTGGAATAATACTTTTTAAACAACGTATTATAAATCATACATAAGTATATCAAGCTTGCTAATTGGACTTTGAAGTTCATAGTTAAATTGTTGTAATTATTCCCATGTATAATCCATGTCATTCCAAAAAGCATCATATATAAATGTCGTTTTATATATGAATTTACAAGAGAAAAACGTTAATACCATCATATGAATTATTAGTCACCATTATAGAGCTGTAAATTTCCAAAGATAACCAATTAAAGATATGATTAAACCAAAAATTAAAGACATATGAAGAATTATTCCTCCAAAACCATCAAAGGGATATTGTATTGATCTTATAGCGTCAGTAATGATCTCTTTATATTTCTTATTTTATTGTTTTGGGTATGACAAACTAAGGCTATAATTTATAATATTTATATTTAAACTATAACGTATATTATTCATTCTCACCCTGTAATTGCCAGTTAAGAACGAGTTTAAGAATTTCATTAAAGATGTTAGGATAAATAATCTTATAAAAAATGGAATAAAAAATTCTAATCCTTTGTCCTTATTATCTATAACATAGGCAGGAGCAAATATCCATATGAATGGCACACCATTGATTATGGAATTAAGGATTACTATGATATATAGGAAAGGGTCTTTGGACCACATTTGATTTAAAATAAATTTTAGTTCTTTCATAAGTGTAGGAATATTCCCACGACCCCCTTGTCTTTTATTTATAGTCAAAGCAAGGAGTATATGTACTTACTTTGACTATTCAGTTACTTGTTTCTCCTAGTTTATTATTTATATTAATATTCATTTTTATCCTCCTTTCTATGTATTTGATTATAGTATGGTAACTTATAGATGTAAATATGTATAAAATTTGATAAATATAATATAAAAAAAGATGGCTATATTGCCATCATTATTTTAGCAAATCCCCGCCTGCTAAAAACTCTAATTCTAAATCATTGCCAAATGTTTCGCTTTCTATTATTTTAAAACCGCGAATTTTACTAGTATTGTCAAAGCATATTTCATTATTTATCACTTCTCCTAAAGGATAAATAGATGTAATTCCTTGTATGTTTTCTATTTTTAAAGATTTTTCAACAGTAAAATTAATTTGATTTTCAATTAAATCTTTATCAAATACTTCATAAAAATCAGTAATTTTTATAACTGCTCTATCAGCATCTAGGTTTAAAATTAAATCCTTGGCTTGGTAAAAGCTTTCAAAAATTAATTTAAAAATTATAAAAGCTGTATTATAAACCAAGTTTTTATTGCGATTTTTGTAATCTAGATTTAATATAACTTCTGATTTGTTTGGTTTACCTTTTACTGTGTGGATTATATTATCACGTTTTTCTTCAACTGAAATAATATCAAGATTTGAAATACTTCCATATTCTTTTAGAAATCCATTCGTTTTTGGCATAAAAATAGTTCTATCTAGAATTATTTGAGTAGTGCCATGTTGTACTCTTCTTGAAATTATATTTGCTTTTAATTCATATATTTCTGGATATTTTAAATAAACTTTTTGCATTGTAAGCCTTTCTATAATTAAAACTATTTGTTAATCATATGATATAATATACCCGAGGTTTGGCTATGAGAAAGAATATTTTTATCGCTTTAATAGGAATTTTAGCAGGAATAGGATTATTTATTAATTTTGAAACGATAAATCTTTTACTAATAATGCTTATTGGATTTGTTTCTGCGCTTATTTTTACCTTAATAGATAAAAAGTTATCAATATTTGCCCTAACTTTTGTTTTAGGTTTTTTTCTTAGTTCACAAAATTTAGATAGTTATAAGCTTAGAAATTATGAGGAAAGTAAGTTAGAGATAACTATAATTGAAAAAAGAAAAGTAAATGATGACTATAGGTACTTTGTTAAAGCTAGAGGGAAAGGAATTGACGAAAAATCTTTAATATTTACTGATGAAAATTTTGAAATAGGTGATAAATTCTTAATAGATGGGCAGATTTCTTTAGCAAATAAAAATACTAATCCCAATTTGTTTAATTATAGAAATTACTTACTTTCTAAAAGTATTGCTTCTAATATAAAAATCAATAAGATTTATAAAAAATCTCACGATTCCTCAATTATATTAAAACTTAGAAATGAATTTTACACTTATATACATAATATTTTTGAAATCCACTTGGATAAACAAGCATCTGATTTAGTAGTTTCAGTTATTTTGGGAGAAAACTTAATTGAAAATGATGATATAAAAGATTTGGGACTTACTCATATATTAGCTGTTTCTGGTTTGCATATAGATTTGCTTGTAACTTTTATTTTATATTGCTTTAAAAAACTAAATATTAATTATAAGTACGGCTATATTTTTGCTTTGCTAATAGCCTTATTATATGGATCTTTAATATCCTTTCCGTTTTCTGTAATTAGAGTTTTAATAATTTATCTTATAGGATTTTTGGCATTTTTATATCAATTCCCAGAGGATAAAATAAAATCGCTAATGATTGCAGCATTTTTAATTTTAATTATAAATCCTTTTGCTATATTAAACGTAGGATTTGTATTATCTTTTATAGCAACTAGTGGGATTTACTTGCTATATCCAAAATTAAAAAAATATCTAAATAATTGTTTGATAAGTGAAAGTATAGGATTTATAACTTGTATACAAGCTAGTATTTTGCCATTTGTAGCTTATTATTATGGAAAAATAAATATTTTAAGCATTTTAGCAAATTTTTTAATACTACCTATTTTTAGTATATGCATGTATATTATTTTTGTCATAGTCTTATTTTATCCGCTTATTCATTTTATAATGTTACCGATGTTTACCTTGTTAAATTATCTGATAAATTCAATTTTAAATTTAACTTTTATGTTAAATAGTATAAAGTTTTTAAATATTGACTTTATTCATCAAAGTATATTGGTTTCTATATACTTATATTTTCTAGTTTTAGTAAGTGTTTATATAAAAAAATCTAACAAGAAACTTATAAAAGAATTTTATACTATAAATTTACTAGCTATAGTATTAAGTTTAGGATATGATAGGTTAAATACAGAAATAAGCTATTCTATGATAGATATTGGCCAGGGGGACGCGTTTTTAATAAATGATAGGGGAGATTATTATTTAATTGATGTTGGTGGTCCGAAATATGATAATTATGATAGTGGAGAAAAAATTCTTATTCCATATTTAAAATCAATTGGAGTTAAAAATATTAAAGCTGTCTTTATCTCTCATGAAGATAGTGATCACAGTGGAAATATTGAAATATTAAATAATAATTTTAATATAGAAAATGTAGTTACTAGCAAAAATAATATAAATACTTTAAGAAAATATAATCCTAAAATAATAGAAGAAGATGATAAAATAAGATTAAAAGATGGATATATAAAATGTATATTCGAGGGAGTAGCTGGAGAAGAAAATGCAGAATCCTTAGGGTTATTAGTAAATATAAAAGGAGCTAGCATATTAACTATGGGAGATTTACCTAAAGAATATGAAAATCTTATCGATCAAAAAGCAGATATTCTAAAAGTTTCCCACCATGGTTCAAAAACATCTACATCAAAGCAGTTCGTAGAAAATGTAAACCCAAAAGTTGCATTAATATCAGCTGGTCGAAATAATAGATATGGTCATCCAACAGCGGAAGTAATAGAAAATCTAAATGGTGTAAAAATTTATAATACTCAAAATGATGGTATGGTTAAGATTTATTTTGATAAAGATGTGAGAATAGAGAGATATTTGAAAGGAAGATTTTTTAAATGAATTTTAAAGAATTTATGAACTTATTAATAGATGATAAATTGAAAGGAGTTTATTTATTTGATTCTAAAGAAGAGTTTTTAAATGATACTATAATTGAAGAAGTTAGAAATAAAGTAAATATTCCTGATTTTAATCTAGTAGAAATAAAAGGAAATACTAACATAGAGACTATAAAAAATTCTTACGAAACATATCCAGTGATGGATGAGAAAAAATATATTATCTGGAGAAATATAGATATATCAAAAAAATCTATTAAAGAATATGAAAATACTTTAAATATATTAGCCGACGATTTCAAAGAATTTCCAGAATTTGCCCTACTTTTAATATTTTCAGATAATCCACCCTTTAAAGGAAAATTTTATAAATCTGTTGCAAAAAACGGTAAAATAGTTGAAATAAACAGATTGAATCAAAAAGAGTTAGAATCTTTTATAGGAAAAAGATTTGTGAGAAATGGTAAAAAAATCCAAAAGTTTTTGGTAAGAGAAATTGTAAGTAGGTTTTCTTATTTAAGTAAAGATAGTGAAATTGACCTATATGAAATAGTAAATGTAGTTGATAAAATAATTGCAAGTTCTAGTAACGAAATTGTTAATTCTCAAGATGTTTTTGACCATTTGGATGAAGTTTTAAATATTAATATTTTTAATCTTACTGATTCTATGAGTAGTAAAAATCCAAAAGATACTGTAGAAACTTTTTTAAAAATGACTAGGGCAAATGAAGATATATTTATGATATATCATATGGTTATTAGACAAATTAGAAATCTAATAGGAGTCAAAAGTCTTTATATAAATGGTTATAATGATAGTTTTATGATGAAAAGTCTTGGAATAGGATCTTATGAATTAAAAAAATTAAAATCTTTTAGTAGAAATTTTTCATTAACTGAATTGTTTGATATTCATAGCAGGATATTTGATATGGAATATAGGCAAAAATCAGTAGATTTTGATATGGAATTAGAATTATTGCTTTTACTTAGAAAAATTTCTGCAAAATAAAATGAGCAATTATCAGTAGACATATGTGTGGATCCATTACTGATTATTGCTCATTTTTTATTAAGCATTTTGTGCTTCATTGATTGCTTTTTGTAATTTAGAAGTTGTTTTCGCTACTTTATTTTTGTGGATGATGTTTTTAGCTTCTGCTTGTTTCATTTTTTTATCAACATTTTTGAAAATTTCATTAGCTTCATCAACGTTTCCAGCTTCTATAGCTTTATCAAATTTTTTAATGTATGTTTTGATTTCAGATTTTTTAGCTTTATTTCTTTCAGTATTTCTTTTTGCTACATCAATTCTTTTTTGAGCTGATTTAATATTTGCCATTATTTCACCCTCTTTCTTAATTAGTCTTTTTTGCTTGACTGATACATTTTACCATATAATTTATATTCATACAAGTTTTATTTAAAAAAGTTGGTAAAAAAATTGGTGGTTTTAAACTTTTATATTATAATATAATAATGAATGAGAGGATTAATAAATGAATAGTGAAAATAAAAATGAAAAAGTAGTAATAGAAACAGAAACTAATAAGGGACCAACTATTACAAAAAAACAAAAACCACCTAAAAACGAAAAAGAAGAAGATGGAGTTTTGGAATGGATAAAATCTATTGTAATAGCCTTAGTTATTGCCGGTGTTATTAAATGGTTATTTTTTGATGCCACAAAGGTATCAGGAAATTCAATGCTTAACACTTTGCATAATGGAGATATGCTTTTTATGAATAAAATAGGCAAGCATTTCCATGATTATGAAAGAGGAGATATAGTAATATTGAAAGCCCCAGATGCATATAATAAATTGTATGTAAAGAGAGTAGTTGGTGTGCCTGGTGATACAATCACCTTAAAAGATGAAAAAGTTTATTTAAATGGCGAAGAATTGGACGAACCATATACTTCTGTTGATTATACCCTACAAACAAGTGATACTTATGAATGGTATCTTTTAGATAATCAATATTTTGTAATGGGTGATAATAGAGCAGAAGGCGCAAGTAATGACTCAAGAAACTATGGTCCAGTTGAAAAAGATGAAATAGTTGGACATGCATTTTTCAGATTTTACCCATTTAGTGATATGGGAAATATAGATAATAATCCATATGGAGAAAGTAATTAGATGACACAAAGAAAAGACAATATAAGAAATTTTTCTATAATTGCCCATATAGACCATGGTAAAAGCACACTCGCTGATAGATTAATTGAAAAATCAGAAAATCTATCTCAAAGAGAAATGCAAAATCAAATGCTTGATGATATGGAATTAGAGCGTGAACGTGGCATAACTATTAAACTTAAGTCTATAAAAATACATTATAAGGCCAAAGATGGCAATATTTATGATTTAAACTTAATAGATACTCCAGGACACGTAGACTTTAACTACGAGGTGTCAAGATCTCTTAAAGCTTGTGAAGGAGCTATTTTAGTAGTAGATTCAAGCCAAGGTGTAGAAGCACAAACCCTTGCAAATACATATCTAGCTCTTGATCAAGATTTGGAAATCTTACCAGTCCTTAATAAAATCGATCTGCCATCATCAAGAGTGGATGAAGTAAAAAAGGAAATTGAAAATCAAATAGGTCTAGATACTGATGGGATACCTCTGGTATCTGCAAAAACTGGTCTTAATATAGAAGATGTCTTAGAAGATATAGTGGCAAATATCCCAGCACCTGAAGATCATGATGATAAACCACTAAAAGCACTTATTTTTGACTCATATTATGATGCTTATAGAGGTGTAATTTGCTATGTACGAGTTTTCGAAGGAGTTGTAAAACCAGGTGATACTATAGAAATGATGAATACTGGTAAAACTTATGAAGTAAATACTGTAGGTTATACCATGAAAAATCGTATAGAAACAAAAGATTTGCGTTCTGGAGATGTTGGATTCATAGAGGCAAGTATTAAAGAAGTAAAAGATGCTAGAGTAGGTGATACAATTACCAATGCAGCTAATCCAACCGATCTAGCACTATCTGGATACAAGGAAGTTTTACCTATGGTTTATTCTGGTATATATCCAGCAGAGGGAGAAAGTTTTGATAAATTAAGAGATGCTTTAGAAAAACTTCAAGTAAATGATGCGTCATTAGTTTTTGAACAAGAAAATTCTCAGGCTCTTGGAGTAGGTTTACGTGCTGGATTTTTAGGTCTTCTTCATATGGACATTATTACTCAAAGACTAGAGCGTGAATATGATTTAAATATTATAGCAACAGCTCCTTCAGTTATTTACAAATTAAAATTAAAAGGTCAAGAAGAAAAGACTGAAATTCAAAATCCAAATGATTTCCCAGATCCAACTATTATTGAATATATTGAAGAGCCAATGACAATATCAGAAATCATAAGTCCAAGTGATTATATTGGTCAAATAATGGGTCTTGCTCAAAATCGACGTGGGGAATTGGTTGATATGAATTATATTGATGAAACAAGAGTTTCTATTAAATATAAAATACCACTTAATGAAGTTATATATAACTTTTTTGATAGTCTAAAATCAAGGACACGTGGATATGCTTCACTAGATTATGAAGTAATAGGTTATAAACCATCAGATCTTGTTAAACTTGAAATTCTAATAAATGATGAAGTTGTAGATGCTCTTTCAATAATAGTTCATAGAGATAGTGCCTATGCTAGAGGACGAGGAATAGTGGAAAAATTAAAAGATGAAATACCACGTCAACAATTTGCGATACCTATTCAAGCAGCAATTGGTGGTAAGGTAATTGCAAGAGAAACTGTAAAAGCACTTAGAAAAGATGTAATTGCTAAGTGTTATGGTGGTGATATTTCAAGAAAGAAAAAACTTCTTGAAAAGCAAAAAGAAGGCAAAAAGCGTATGCGTCAGTTAGGAAGCGTAGAGGTGCCACAAGATGCTTTCCTTGCTGTATTAAAATATGATGATGAAAATAATGATAAATAAACTACTAAAGCGGCTAAAAGCCGCTTTTATATTTCTAACTTATGATTTGATTTTTGCTTAAGATATAGAGTTATTGAATATATAAATAGGTATATAGCAAGGGCAGTTAATATAATAAATATGAAATCTCTAACAAGATAGTTACTAGATAAATTTTTGCCCTTTACAAAAAATGTAGAAGCTAGGTATGAAAAAGGAATAGATATTATTCTAATTTTATTGTATACATTTAATTTTTTAAAGAATGTTAATATAAGTATAATAGAAATTCCTAGAATTATTAAAGCTAACTTAGCATATATACCTAGTATTAATCTAGGGAGAGCTACTGTACCACCACTTTCAAAAACTCTACTTGGATCATATAAGATTTTATTAGTATTTTCTCCATTATTTGTATAAGCGATAATATCAACATCATCTTTAGGTATTTTTAGCCCAACGTATCTATTATTTGATTTTTTGTCTATTTTTGTGGTGTAACCATCTACATAATAGATGTTATATCCGTCATAGGTATCCATGTCAGTATCTACACGAGTGACTTCATCACTAAATTCTATATTTACATTTTCATTATCTGATTTTATATTTATCAAATTATCCTTATAATCAATCGGTATTGTCTTGCTGACATATGATATTATTATTAAAAAAATACTCACTAACAAGGATATGATCATAATGACTAGATTTTTCTTATCATTTTTTATTGTATTATTTAAAAAAGATAAAGATTCATTTTCATTTTTTATTTCCACATCAGTATCATTAGTTAACAAGTTATAATAATTTCTACAAGAACTGCAAGTTTTTAAATGTTCTTTTACAAGTTTCTTTGATTCTTCACTTAACATGTTTTCCTTATATAATGGGATTAAATCACGTATTACCTTACATTCCATAATCTTCCTCCATAATAATTTTAAGTTTTTCTTTTGCCCTATAAAAGTTTACGCATGCCCAATTAGGAGATTTGTTATATATTATTGCTATTTCTTTAAAATTTAAGCCAGCTAGCCTAAGCTTAGTAATTTCCTTATGTGGTTCGTTTAATTTTTCAATTGAAGTTTTTAGATTTTGCTTTTCTTCATTAGCTATCAATTCATTTTCAAATGATTCGATATCTTTATCAAAATCTTCAATATCAGCCGTTGAAATATAAATTTTATTGCGTTTGTAATAGTTTATATAGGTATTTTTAGCAATAGTAAAAAGATATGATTTAAGATTTGAAATATTTTCAAACTTATCTGGGTTATTAATAACTTTTAAAAAAGTTTCACTGGTTATATCTTGGGCAATCTCCTTATTTTTTATAAAGGAGAGCATAAATTTATATATGTCATCAAAATATATATGATAAATCTTTTCTATATCCATTTTGCCCTCCTTACTTATATAACAATTTACTCAGTAAAATATTACACCATTTAATATATTTCATATAATGCTTGCTTTATTTTTATAGTTTTGGGTATATTTTTAGATAGAGGTATAAAGGAGAATTTTATGAAAATTAAAAATGTAACAATAGCAGGTGGAGGAGTACTTGGTGCTCAGATAGCCTATATAACTGCTTTTCATGGATACAATGTCACTATTTGGGGAAGAAGCGAAGGATCTATTCAAAGAGTTAGACCTCGTATAGATAAATTGCATGAGATTTTTAGCAAAGAATTAGAAATAGCTCCTTCATATATTGGAGCTGAAAAACCTGATTATCCAAGAGCACTTTTTAACGATGAGACAGAAATTACTGAACAAAAAATTGATGAACTTAAAGAGATTAACGAGAATACTTACAGAGTTATAAAATATACTACAGATTTACAAGAAGCTTTTTCAAGCGCAGACCTAGTAATAGAAGCTATAGCGGAAATTGTGGATGAGAAAAAAGCTTTTTACGAAAAGATTACGCCTTATTTAAAAAATGATGCAATTTTAGTTACAAACTCATCAACTTTTTTACCTTCTACATTTAGAGATTATACAGGTAGACAAGAGAGATTTTTAAGTTTGCACTTTGCAAATTCAATTTGGAGACAAAACTTAGCTGAAGTAATGGGTCATGATAAAACTAGTGAAGAAGTTTTTGATATAGTGGTAGAATTTGCAAAATCTATAGGAATGTACCCAGCTATAATAAAAAAGAACAGCCTGGATATATATTAAATTCTATTTTAGTTCCATTTATCGATGCTGGATTGAGACTATATGGTGATGATATAGCTAGCCCACAGGATATAGACATGGACTGGAAAATTGGAACAGGATCTCCACGAGGACCTTTTGAAATAATAGATATAGTTGGAATTACAACAGTAATTAATATTACAAGCGCTAATCCAGAAGCCAAAGATCCAAACTCAGCTTTAGCTAAAGCAGTAGAGAAGCTAAAAGAAAGGGCAGATAAGGGACTTAAAGGAGTAGAAACTGGAGAGGGATTCTATAAGTATAATTAAAAAAATAGCTTTCCAAAATTTGGAAAGCTATTATCTATATAATTATCCATATTAAACTGATTCTATATTATTTCAATCATAATCATGGAAAAGAATCATAATAATTAGACATATATTCTTCGCTTATACTCTTTTATCTATAGCTTCCAATTTGATAACTTTTTAATAAAAATCATTAACTTTCTTTTACTATTTATTTTAAAACTAGATAGAAATTATTAAAATTTTTTATGATATAAACGCTTACTAAAAATTTACATCATTTTTATATTCAAGCTTTTACTCTAAACATATAATTTTTAAAACTTCTTCATAAAAATTTTTTGGCTTCACTAAATCTGAAATTTACACTTTAACATCAACTATCATAATGTCATTTTCATAATCCTTTATTCTTATAGAAATTTTACTTATATATTTTATTAACAATACTATCATGATATAATATTTTTAAATAAAAACTTTAGGAAATATTATGGATAACAAAAAATTATACGAAAGAATTATTTTAAGGACTGGGATAATTATTTTACTATGTTACTTTATCAAATATTGGGCTGTTAATATAATTGATGCTCTATTGCCAATTATTCTTGCTATTATTTTAGTTATGCTACTGGCTCCAACAATTAAAAAAATTGATGATCTTTTACCAATAAAAAATACAGTCATATCTTATGTTGTGGGAACTATTCTATTAATTGTAATTCTATTTTTATTATTTTGGCTTTTACAATTTATAATTAACCAAGTAAGTGGGCTGATAGGAAATATTATAGGAAATTGGGATCAGATTGTTAGTTCCACAAATCAATGGATACAATCTATTAATTCTAAAATAAATTTATTACCAACATTTGCTGCCAATACTATAAGATCAAGCCTTAATTCCTTATATCAATTTTTAGGAAATTTACAAAAAAATGTTATAAATATCACTTTCGGATTTACAACTGCTTTTATAAATACTTCAAATAATATTATATTTTTCGTAATTACTTTTATAGTAGCATTTTATATAATGCTTGGTGATATAAATGAGGTGAGTGTAAAATATAATACAAAGTTTTCTGAAAATATAAAAAATAAATTAAAATTGGTAAAAAATATATTTAAAAATTCTACATGGAAGTATATCAAAGCTCAATTAAAACTAGCTATTTTATGCACTATACTTATGGCTGTTTGCTTAAAATTTTTAGGACAACAATATTTTATACCGATAGCATTAATTTTAGGTTTTGTAGATTTATTGCCATTAATAGGACCGGTTATAGTTTTATTACCATGGTCTATTATTGAATTATTTATTTTTTCAAATATCAATAAAGGAGTAGCACTTTTAATTATTTTGACTTTTTGGACTGGCCTCCGCCAAGTTATTGCTCCAAAAATTATAGGGACATCTGTGGATATTCATCCTATATTATCAGTAATTTCTCTATATGCTGGTCTTAGATTATTTGGAGTTAAGGGAGCTATATTTTTTCCAATTTTAATGATATTTATAGTGGGTATATACAGGTCTGGTATACTTGATAATTGGATTTACGATTATAAATTATTTTTTAATTACGTTCAAAATACCCTAGATATTAATAAAAATTAAGATAATCATTTGTGTGAACAATAATATTTAAACAGTATAATGTAGCTGATGATAATAGTTATCAGTAAGGAGAAATAATGGACAAATATCAAGTTAAAATTTTAGATATAAAAGAAGAATATAAAAATGTTTATACTTATACATTGGAAAAACCTGAAGAATTAGTTTGGGAAGAAGGTACCAGTTTTCATTTAGGATTGCCAGGATATGATGAAGGAAGTGAAATAAATAAAAAATTAATCCATCACCTAAGTATCAATACTCTAACTGATGAAGCTGAAATAAAATTTACAACTAAAGTACCTATAAGAAAATCAACGTTTAAAAAGGCCTTAGCTAAACTTAAAGTTGGGGATGAGGTTACTATTTTTAAATTTAAATCCCATATGGCACTTAAACGTGAGAATAAAGCTATAGTTTTACTTTCTCAAGGACTATCAATGTCAACAATGAGACCACTAATTAAAAAATTTGAAATAGATAGTTCAAATATACCAGAGCTTATTAGTTTGAATGTAAATAAAAAAGATAATCATCTTTATGAAAAAGATTTCGAATGCATAGATGGATCATCATTTATAAAATATTGGTTAGAATCCAGAAGCGAATATTTTAAAAAATTAGAAGCTATTTCAAAAGAAAAAGCTGATGCGTACTTTTATGTAGTTGGTAGTGAAATATTTGTTTTAGATAATTTATATATATTAAGGAAAAACGGTATTTCCGATGATCAAATGATAATTGATAAGGATATTGAAAAAAGAGATATTGTTTTTGAAACATTAAATAATTATAAAATGATAGTCTAACTAAAGATGGCAGACGCCATCTTTTTTAACTTAA
Organism: Anaerococcus octavius; assembly: GCF_900445265.1. GTDB lineage: Bacteria > Bacillota > Clostridia > Tissierellales > Peptoniphilaceae > Anaerococcus > Anaerococcus octavius. Next base: position 758,598 of record NZ_UFTA01000002.1, on the reverse strand, counting down.
GGAGTACATATGCAGAAAGTTGGATGCTATATACATATTCCATTTTGCCAAAAAAAATGTTATTACTGTGATTTTTGTGCATATATGAATGTGGAGCATAGAATAGATAATTACATAGAAAACTTAATTAGAGAAATAGAACTTTGTAAAGAAAAGTTATCATGTGAAATAGATTCGATTTATATAGGTGGTGGCACGCCTTCTTACATAGATGGCATATATATAGAAAGGATTGTTAAAGCTTTGGATTCTTTTAAGATGGATGATGTAAAAGAATTTACCATAGAATGTAATCCGAATTCTATTTCTCAAGATAAGTTATTATTATATAGAGATTTAGGAATAAACCGTATTTCGCTTGGTGTTCAGTCCTTTGATGATAAAGTTTTAAAAGCAATTGGCAGAAATCATACCGCAAATATTGCATTAAATGATATTGAACTTATAAGGAAAATGGGATTTGATAATTTAAGTTTTGATTTAATGCTAAATTTGCCACAGCAGAATTATAAGTCTGTTAAAAAAGATCTAGATTTAGTTAAAAAAATTTCTCCAGAACATATTTCTTGGTATTCACTTATATTAGAAGAAGGTTCTAGATTTTATAGCCTTGATAAAAAAGGGAAACTGGATTTGATGGATGATGATCAAGAAGTAGATATTTTTAATGAAATTGTAGAACAATTAGAAAATATAGGTTTGCACAGATATGAAATATCGAATTTTGCAAAAAAAGGTAAAGATTCTTATCATAACAAAAAATATTGGGAAGCTAATGGCTATATAGCTTTTGGTATGAGTGCATCAGGCTATCTTACAAATTATAGATATACAAATACTAAAAATTTTATTCAATATAATGATAGAATTAATGATTATAAGTTACCTATAGAAGATTATTATTATGTTGATAAGGCTGAAAGAGAAAAAGAATATATAATATTTAAATTGCGAGAAACTGAGGGCATAAATCTAGAAGAATTTAAGGAAAAATTTGCCTGTGATTTTATTGAAAAGTATAGCAAAGAAATAGAAAAATTTGAAGGACAAAACTTTTTTATAATAGATACACACTTTAAATTTAGCCAAGAAGGAATGAATTTATCTAATGAATTTTTAAGATTAATTATATAATCTTGACAGGGTGTTTTTAGCTAGTATATTATAATTAGCAGTCGATACTAAAGAGTGCTAAAGGAGATAAATTTGAATGATAGAAAGCTAAAAATATTATTCTCTATCATAGACTCTTACATTTTAGATGGTGAGCCTATTGGCTCAAAAAGCCTTGCAGATACTTACAACTTAAATGTATCTCCTGCTACAATTAGAAATGAGATGAGTTCTCTTGAAAAAATGGGACTTATTGAAAAAGCCCATTCTTCAAGTGGAAGACTTCCTTCTGATAGAGGTTACAGGATGTTTGTAGATTATATTCTTGAAAATGAAATTGAGAATATAAGTAAGGCTAAAAAAAGTGATACAATTATAAACTTACTTGATAAAAATTATCACAATGCAGAAGACATTGTTGAGACTGCAACAAAGATGCTTGCTGATCTTACGGAATTAACAGCAGTATCTATGACACTAAAAAATGAAATAAAAAAAATAGTAAATATGGAGCTTATCCAATTATCAGATAGACAATTACTTTTACTGGCAGTTTTCGATAATGGTTTAATAGTTAAAGATAGTATCTACCTTGACTATGAAATAACTAGCGATGAGCTAATATTTATTAATAATGCTCTTAAAAAGACAATGGTAGAAACTGATATCAATGAGGTTTATAATAATCTAAATTTACTTGAAACAACTTTGTTAAATGATTATAAGTCTTTAATTGAAATTATAGAAAAGAGACTTCAAAATCAATCTTTTGGAAAACTTAATAGAGAAATTCAAATAGAAGGCTTAGGAAATATTTTCAATTTTAAAGAATATGATGATTTATCTAAGACCCGCGATTTTATAAAGCTCTTAGATAGCAAAGAGAAATTAAATAGTTTTTTGGGTAACAACATATACGATACATTGGATATATCAATTGGTTATGAAAATGAGCTTGATGAACTGAAGCAAAATACTGTCATAACATCATCATTTAAAATAAATGATGATGTGGTTGGACATATTGGTGTAATCGGGCTTACTAGATTAAATTATATTGATGTAATATCCGATATTATGATGATATCTAGACTACTTAATGATTGAAAGGGTTTAAGGATGGATGAAAAAAATTTAAATGATGATAAGCTGAATAAAGAACAGTCAGAAGATAAAGAAATTTTAGAAGAAGATGAAGTCATTGATGGTGAAATAGTTGATGATGATTATGAAGCTGTCGATGAAGATGAAAATGAAATAAATAATGATAAATTAGAAGAAGACTTTAACGAGTTTAAAGATAAATATCAAAGATTATTAGCTGATTTTACTAATTATAAGCAAAGAGAAGAAGCAAGCAAAGCTGATTTTAAAAAATATGCTGTAAGTAATTTGGTAGAAAAACTTTTACCAGTTTTAGATAATTTTGATAGAGCATTAAAAGACCAAAATCCAGAAGATGGTTTGGTCAAAGGAATCTTAATGACTCGCGATGAAATGTTAAGTATTCTTAAGAATGAAGGTTTAGAAGAGATATCATCAGATGGTGAGCTTTTTGATCCGAATATTCACCAAGCAGTTTTAGCTGAAGATTCTGATGAAGTTGAAAGTGATCATATCATAGAAACATTTCAAAAAGGTTATAAATTAAACAATAGAGTAATTAGACCAGCAATGGTTAAGGTAGCAAAATAGGAGGCTATAAATATGGCAAAAATTATAGGAATTGACTTAGGTACAACAAACTCAGCAGTAGCTGTTATGGAAGGTGGAAGCCCAGTAATTATACCAAACAGCGAAGGTAATAGAACTACTCCATCAGTTGTTGCTTTTTCAAAAGATGGAGAAAGACTTGTAGGTGAAACTGCAAAAAGACAAGCAATAACAAATCCAGATAGGACTATTTCATCAATTAAAAGAGAAATGGGATCTGATTATAAAACACCTGAAATAGATGGCAAAAAATATTCACCAGAAGAAATTTCTGCAATGATCTTACAAAAATTAAAATCTGATGCTGAAAAATACTTAAATGATACAGTGACAAATGCTGTAATTACAGTACCAGCATACTTTACGGATGCTCAAAGACAAGCAACAAAAGACGCAGGAAAAATTGCAGGGCTTACTGTAGATAGAATTATCAATGAACCAACTGCAGCATCTCTTGCTTATGGTCTAGATAAAGAAGATGATCAATCAAAAATCATGGTTTATGACCTTGGTGGTGGTACATTTGATGTTTCTATCCTAGAAGTTGGTGATGGAGTATTTGAAGTACTTTCAACACGTGGTAATAATAAATTAGGTGGAGATGACTTTGATAATAAATTAGTAGATTATCTAGCAAGTGAATTTAAAAAGGAAAATGGCGTAGATCTTACAAAAGATTTAACTGCTATGCAAAGACTTAAAGATGCAGCTGAAAAAGCTAAAAAAGAATTATCTTCAACAACTACAAGCAACGTAAATTTACCATTTATTACAGCTGTTGATGGACAACCGGTTCACTTAGATATTTCTATTAGTAGAGCTAAATTTGATGAACTAACAAAAGACTTAGTAGACGAAACTAGAAAACCAGTAGAAGATGCTCTATCAGATGCAGGATTAAAATCTTCTGATATTGATAAAGTTCTTTTAGTAGGTGGATCAACAAGAATTCCTGCGGTTCAAGAATTAGTAAAAAACTTAGTAGGTAAAGAACCACAAAGAGATATCAACCCTGATGAATCAGTAGCTCTAGGTGCAGCTATCCAAGGTGGGGTACTAACAGGTGAAGTAAAAGACTTACTATTACTAGATGTTACACCACTATCATTAGGTATTGAAACATTAGGTGGAGTTGCAACAAAGCTTATCGAAAGAAATACAACAATTCCAACTAAAAAATCACAAGTATTTACAACTGCAGCAGATGGTCAAACAGAAGTTGATATCCACGTTGTACAAGGTGAACGTGAAATGGCAGCAGACAATACAACACTTGGTCGTTTCCAACTTACAGGAATACCAGCAGCAAGACGTGGTGTTCCACAAATTGAAGTTACATTTGATATAGATGCAAATGGTATCGTAAATGTAACAGCAAAAGATCAAGGATCTGGAAAAGAACAAAAAATCACTATCACTTCATCTTCAAACCTAACTGAAGAAGAAATCGATAAAAAAGTAAAAGAAGCAGAACAATTTGCTGAAGAAGATAAAAAGAAAAAAGAAGGCATTGATACAAAGAATAATGCAGAAAGCTTAGTATACCAATCACGTAAAACTCTTGAAGAAGCTGGCATTGAAGGAGCTCAAAAAGACGAAATTGAAGCAGAAATCAAAAAATTAGAAGATGCAATTGCCTCAGATAATACAGAAGAAATCAAAGCTCAAACAGAAGCTCTTCAAGAAAAAATCTACTCAATGAGTGAACAAATGTATAAAGCAAATGCTGGTACTGAAGGTGCAGAAGCTGGTAATCCAGATGATGATGTAGTTGATGCTGATTACGAAGTTATAGATGATGATGAAGAATAAATTTAATTTATAATAGCAAACTTAAACAAAATAAGTATAATAAGTTAAATAAAATAAAAGCTATTTCACTATGAAATAGCTTTTTTTAAGTGTAAATGGAGGGAAAATGCAAGATCCATATGAAGTGCTTGGCGTAAGCCGTGATGCAAGCGATGAAGAAATAAAAAGAGAATATAGAAAACTTGCTAAAAAATATCACCCAGATTTAAACCCGGGAGATCAAGAAGCAGAACAAAAATTTAAAGAAGCAACTTTAAGCTATGAAATATTATCAGATAAGGAAAAAAGAGCCCAATACGATAGATACGGAGAAACGGCCTTTGAAAATGGTGGAGCTGGATTTAACGGAGGATTTTCTGGAGGATTTGGAGACATTTTTGGAGATTTATTTGGTGATTTGTTTTATGGTTCAGGTAGTGGAAATTCTAACAGACCAAGAAAAGGCGCTGATATTCAACACGTTATAAATCTAACTTTTGCAGAAGCAGCTTTTGGTGTTAGCAAAGAAGTTCAAATAAGAAGAGAAGTAGAATGTGAAGCATGTAATGGTACAGGAGCACGTGATGAAAGTTCTATCCATACTTGTGATAAGTGTAATGGTAGCGGAGTAGTAAATGAAGTAAGCCAAACACCATTTGGCAGAATGAGCAGGACTGTAACATGTGATAAATGTAATGGTAGTGGGCAAGTCATCGAAGATCCTTGCAAAGTTTGTCATGGTGAAGGAAAAACAACAAAATCAGAACGCATCAAAGTAGATATTCCTTCTGGAGTAGAAACAAATAATGTTATGCGTATTTCTAATAAAGGAAATGTTGGAGAAAATGGTGGTCCAAATGGTGATTTATATGTAATAATTGAGGTTGAAGATCATGAAATATTTAAACGTAATGGTCTAGATATTTATTACAATATGCCTATCTCATTCCCTACAGCTACCTTAGGTGGAGAAATAGAAATACCAACTTTGCATCAAACTAGAAAATTTGAAATACCTGCAGGTACTCAAACAGGAACAAAATTCAAACTTAAAAAAGAAGGAATCATTGATGGTAGAACAAAGAGAACTGGAGATTTATATTTCTATGTAAATGTTGTTACTCCAACTAACTTAAATAAAGATCAAAAAGAAGCCCTTGAAGCTTATGCTAATACGCTTGGAGAAGATGTAAAAGCTCACGAAAAAGGATTCTTTGCAAAAATTAAGGACTTATTTGAATAATGACGAATACATTTAATATAATCACTTTAGGTTGCAAGGTTAATCAGTACGAATCAGAAGCTGTTGAAGAACTATTTATAAAAAAAGGTTATGAAAAAGTAAGTGCGAATGCTGATATATATGTAATAAATACTTGTACTGTAACTAATATGAGTGATAGAAAAAGTAGGCAGATGATTTCACGTGCCCGCAGAGATAATCCTAACGCTGTTGTAGCAGTTATGGGCTGCTATTCACAAGTAAAACCTGAAGAAGTAGCATCAATTGAAGGTGTAGATATAGTTCTAGGCTCTCGTAATAAAGAAAATGTAGTAGAGCATTGTGAAGATATTTTACAAAATAAAGAAGCTATTGATAAAATAATTGCTCCAAGTGAAAGTAAGACATTTGAAGAACTACAAATTTCAAACCAAACAGAAATGACTAGAGCATATTTAAAAATTCAAGATGGTTGTAACATGTATTGTTCCTACTGCTTAATACCTTATGCGCGTGGTAATATAGTAAGTCGTGATATAGAGTCAATAGTAGAAGAGAGCAAAAGATTAGCTAATAATAATTTTAAAGAAATTGTTTTAACAGGAATACATGTATCAAGTTATGGAAAAGATATTGATGATGAATTAAGCCTAATAGATGTTATAGAAGCGGTAGCAGAGGTAGAAGGTATAGAAAGAATAAGACTTTCATCAATGGAACCTAGACATATTAGTTTAGAATTTCTTGAAAGAATGAAAGCCACAAAAAAAGCTTGTGACCACTTCCATCTTTCCTTACAATCTGGATCAGATGATATTTTAAAAGCTATGAATAGAAAATATGATACAGTAATTTATAAACAAAAGGTAGAAGAAATTAGACAAGTTTTTCCAAATGCTGGCATCACCACAGACATTATAGTAGGATTTCCCGGTGAAACAGAAAAAAATCACAAACAAACTATGGAATATGCAGAAGAAATTAAATTTTCTAAAATGCATTTATTTAAATATTCTCCCAGAGAAGGTACTCGTGCTGCAAAAATGAGCAATCAAATAGATGGTAGGACTAAGAAAAATCGCCTTCATGATTTAGAAAAAATAGAAGAAGCCAATCGTAAAGAATTTTTAAATAAACAAATTGGAAAAACTTTATCAGTATTAATAGAATCAAAATCAGATTTGGAAGGATATAGTGGAGGACATTCTACAAACTATTTAAAAGTAAATGTAAAAGAGAATATAGCTGCCAATACTATTATTGATGTAAATATTATTAATATAATTGATGATGAATTAGTTGGTGAAATAGTAGAAAAAGACAGTTAAAAAACTGTCTTTTATTTTGTCTTATTTTTATTTTTCTAAGGCTTGTCTAATATTTGGATCACCTTGATCAAGTTTTATTTCCATCGTTTAATAGTAAGTAAGTTAAAACTTCTGCTATATCTTGGTGTGATATAGATTGATTACCTGCATTTTTGTTGATTGGGTGCCAGTTATTTCTATAGATACTTTTTCTTTTTCATAATTTAATACTGCTGTGTGAATAATAGTATAGTTTAAGTCTGAGATGTTTTTTTAGATGTAAATCTGCATAATGTTTGCAAATATATAAGATTTTATTGGATCATCAGTATTATCAATAGCTATTCTTAAATATTATATAATATTGTCTTACTCTTGCTTTTTTAGCAGCTATCATTGTTTTAACAGCTCCATCAAAATCAACACTTATAGTATTTTCGGTTCCACCCTTACCATTGGAATCGATTGAGTTATTTACTATATCTATTAATACTGTATATATTTTTCTTTATTTATAACACTGGTTGTAAAGTCTATATTTTGCTTTCTTAAAAGCTCAGTTCCTTACTTCACTTTCTACTCCACCATTAGATCCTAAAATTAACATTTTCATTTAAAGATCGTTTCTTATATTATATTTATAGATACCCTTAATTTTTTTTAAGAAGATGTGCATTTACCAATATAAATTTATTGACTCACTTTTTTTATTGTGGTAAAATAAATACTAATGGGGGTGAAGTATGGATTGTGTATTTTGTAAGATTGTAGAAGGAGAAATTCCTACTGACAAAATCTACGAAGATGAAGATATAATTGCTTTTAATGATTTAGATCCACAAGCACCTATCCATTTTCTTGTTATACCAAAAAAGCACATAACAAGTTTAGCTACGCTTGATGAAAGTGACAGCGATCTTGTAGCAAAGATTATGTTAGTTATACAAAAATTGGCTAAGGAAAATAATTTGGAAGGCTATAGAGTTGTTACTAATATCGGCGAAGACGGGGGGCAATCTGTTCCTCACTTGCATTTTCATGTTCTAGGTGGCAGAGCATTTCACTGGCCTCCAGGCTAAAAATGTTTTACAATAGAATTTGAAAAAATTTTTGTGTTATACGAGAGGGGGGATAGAGATGACAGAAATCAAAGTTGGAGAAAACGAATCAATCGATAGTGCAATTAAAAGATTCAAAAGACAATGCGCAAGATCCGGTGTACTTTCTGAATACAGAAGAAGAGAACACTACGAAAAACCAAGCGTTATTAAAAAGAAAAAAAATGACGCAGCTAAAAGAAAAAACAGAAAAAAATAATTTGAAATTTAAAGAGCCCTTGGGTTCTTTTTATTTTGCCTAAAAATAGGGTAGATATATTATATAAACTATATTAAGGAGCATTATATGAAAATATGTGTGTATAAACCACATCCTCTAGCCATAAAATATATAAAGGACTGGGAAGAAGAAAATAATATAGAAGTGGATATAATAGATGAAGTTATAAATAATGATAATATAAATAGACTAGAGCATGCAGACGGTGTGGTATGTACGATTAAAAATTCTTTGGAAGATAATATTTATCAAAAGATTGCGGATTATGGTATAAAACAAATATCCATTACATCGGTTGGATTTGACCAAATAGACTTAGATAAAGCAAAACAATCAGGACTTATAATAACTAATACTCCTAATTATTCGCCAGAATCTATTGCAGAGTTTACTATAATGATGATATTAAAATTACTTAAAAAGGATAGCGAAATTCAAAAAGATATGAGAAAAAAAGACTTTCGCTTTAGTGAAAATAAATTAGGGCAAACTATTAGAGGAAAAACTATTGGTATTTATGGTTTAGGCACAATAGGTTATTTAGTTGCACAAGGATTAACCGGATTTGGTGTAGAAATAATATCGACAACTCCACATCCAAAAACTTACTCAAAAAACATAGTGGATTTTGTAGAATTTGATGAACTTTTAGCAAAATCAGATATTATTACAATCCATTCAGCCTTAGTTAAAGAAAACTTCCACCAGTTTGATAAAAAAGCTTTTGACAAAATGAAGGATGGATCATTTATTGTAAATACTTCTCGAGGTGGATTAATTGATACAAAAGCCTTATTATCATCAATTAAAAGTGGAAAGATTCATGGGGCGGCTTTAGATGTTTATGAGAACGAAGCTGATATATATGGCTATGATAAGCCTAAATATGATGATAAGATCTTTGATAGTTTACTAGAAAATCCTAAAGTTGATATGTATAATCACGTTGCATATTTTACAAAAACTGCATTAGAAAATCAAATTAAATTTGCCTTAGATAATGCAGTAGAGGTTATTGAAACTGGTGATAGTGAAAATAGAGTGAATTAAAAATCGGGTTTAATGCCCGATTTACTTATTTAAATAAAGTACATATTCATATATCTCATTTTTTGAAAAATCTGTAGTTTTTTTTATATTTTTGACTATATCTTTTGTACTAATACCTTGGTCGATTTGATTTTTAATTTTATCTTCATAGTCAGTAATTTTTAGATTATTGCTTTGCTTTTTTCCTGATAATAGCAATACAAATTCACCTTTTAAAGTTATTTCTTCTATACTTATTTTTGAAATATCTTCTAATATATATTCCTCAAATTTTTTTGTAAGCTCACGTGCTATACATAGTTTGCGATCAGAAAAATATTTCTTAAAGTCAGCTATAGTATTTTCTAAATTATGGGGGGTATCAAATATTATTGATGTTTTATTTTCATTTTCTAATTCTTTATAAAGTTTAATCTTATCAGATTTTTTTTTAGGGATAAATCCATAGTAAGTAAATTTATTATTATCAAGTCCTGAACCTACAAGAGCTGTTATCATAGCACTTGCACCTGGCAATATTGTATAAGATACATTTTCTTCTATACATTGTTTTATAAGTATATGACCTGGATCAGAAATACCTGGCATACCTTGGTCGGTAATAACTCCATAAGTTTTTCCTTCTTTTACATTTTCAATAATTTCTATTGATTTACTTGTTTCATTAAATTTATGATAAGAGGTAAGAGGCTTGTTAATTTCATAATAATCGAGTAATTTTTTACTTTCTCTGGTGTCTTCACATGCAATAATATCTACTTTTTTTAAAGTATTTATTGCTCTAATTGTCATATCTTCCAAATTTCCTATTGGTGTTGGAATAAAATAAATTTGATAATCCATAAAATCTCCTTTAATTAATTGTATCAAAAAACACGTCTAAGTAAAATTAGACGCGTTTTTATATGTTTATTAATTATTTATTGATATTTTCTGCTGCTGATTTACCAGAGATTCTACCAAATATAACTGCTGATGAATATGCTCCAGAAGTATCTGTTACTTCACCTGCTGCATATAGTCCATCAATTATGTTATCATCCTTATCTAAAACTTGTGCTTTTTCATTAGCAACAATTCCACCTTTTGTCATGTGTAGGGCAGGAGTTACTTTTACGCAATATAATTTGCCATCTGTATTTATTTCTTCTTCTCCAGCTTCTTCTCTAAATGGATCGTCAGCTTCACCTTTCACGGCTTTGTTATAAGTGTCAAGTGTATCATTTAATGTATCTGTTTCACATCCTATAGCTTTAGCTAAGTCTTCTACTGAATCATATTCATCTATATAACCTTTTTCAACTTGGCTTGATAATCTATAGAATGAATCTTTGGCAGTTTCGTCAAATATATAATAAACTGGGCGATGTTTTACCATTTCTTGTCCGTATTCGATACCACTGCTTGTTTCATCTATAAATCTTTCTCCATCTTCATTTACGAAGATAAAGTTGTTATCAAATGCTCCTGTTAGGTCACGTCTAGGATCTAAAATTTTTGGAAATACAGATGGTTTATCCATATCATCTAATTTAATATTGTGATCTTTAGCTATTTTTACAAAGTCACCAGTTGCTCCTATTTGATTTGATGTTGGAAGTTCTTCTCCACCTGGAATATATTCTGCAAGTAAGTCAGGATTATTTGAGAAACCACCTGTTGCGATGACAGTAGATGTAGCATTTATATTGTAAGTATTTTCTTTATCTTCTACAACAGCTCCGCTTGCTTTGCCATCTTCTATTATTAAATCTGTAGCTTTTGTTCCAGGTATAATTTCGATACCTAATTTGTTTGCAGTTTCTTCTAATTTTGTTTGGATATAGTTACCGGCATATTCATCTTCCTTAGCCATGTGGTTCATTGATCCATCTTCACCGAAGTTGTATTCAAGTTTAATTCCTTGATCTCTTAACCAACTATCAACTTCAAAAGCTCCGTCTGTCATAGCATCTATTCTTTCATCACTATCCCAAGAATTTTCAGCAAATTTTTCTTTGTATTCTTCTTTAGTAACTTCGTTGTTATTTGCTTTCATAGCTTCGGAATTAGCCATATCAAAGAAGTTCATATCAAATTTTCCGTTACCACTTAAGATATCCATTTTTTCGATAACTGTTACATTTTCAACTCCATCTTGTTTAGCTTGGATAGCTGAAGAAAGGCCAGCTGGACCAGCACCGATTACTAATAAATCAGTTGATTTATCCTCACCTTCTTTTAATTCTCTATCTTCTTCATAGCCTGTGGAGTTTGTAACTTTTATAGAGTCTTTTTCAAGACCAGCTTCTTCTAAAGCAGCTAAAGTTGCTTGTTTTACTGCTGTTGTAGAATATGTGGCTGCAGAAACAGAATCAACATCTGGGCTATTTGCCTCGATTATTCTTTCTTTAATTATAGGAAATGCTCTGTTAATTACAGGATCTGATTCGTGATTATCTAAAAGCTCTATGTCACTAATTTTGCCATCTGCAATTTTTACTTCTAGATTTAATTCACGGTCATAGCCGTTTGCACTTGCCTTGTATGTACCGTCTTTTAAAGATGAATTGCTTTTAGCTTCTTTATTTTCATCTTTATCTTCTTTTTGATCCCCTGCTTGATCAGTTTCTTCGTTTTTTTCTTTATCAACTTTATCGGTATTTTCTACTGATTCGTTTTGTTCAGTTTTATTAGCTGGTTCTTCTTTTTGATTATTATTTTCGCAACCAGCAAATACTAATGAAAGTGATAGTGCTAAAACTATTGGTGTTAGTTGATTAAATTTCATATCTCCTCCTAATATAATAAAATTTATTATTATAATTTTAACATATTTACAAATATTTAACAAATTATACGTTGTTTAGAGTGATCCGTTTATTCTTTTCATTTCCTCTGTATAAGTACTATTCTCGTATATAATTAGTGGATCTTCTATCTTTATTCCATCATTAGCATTTTTTACAAATTCTATTAAAATAAACTGTGGTTTTTTATTGTAGGTAGATTGAACAAATCTTATTCTCTTAGGCTTTAAATTACCTGATTTGTTAAAAATTTCTACCATCCTTTCAGGTTTGTGGATCATAAAGAGTTTTCCTCTATCTTTAAGAGTTTTATTTGCAAAGTCAAAGATGTTTTCTAACTTTAGGTATTTTTCTTGACGAGATATTAAAAATTCTTCGTTTTTATTTCTTATATTGTCTGTTATTTTATAGTAGGGAGGATTTGTTATTATGTAATCAATTAAATTTGACCCAAGATCAACATTATTTAAATCTTTATTAACAACTTCTACATTATAAATGTCATTTATATTTAAATTCTCTTTTAATAAATTTGCTTTTTCTTTTTGGATTTCTATAGCGTAAACTTTTTTTAGATTGTAGTAGTCATTCGCACCTAAGCTAAGTATGCCAGAACCACTGCCTATATCTATTAGATTCTTGTTTTTTTTCATTTTTGCAAAATCTAATAAAATTATAGAATCAACTCCAAAAGTATAAGACTTATCAACATGTAGCATTTTTATATTTGTTTTTGGTATATAATCTAATTTTGTCATAATACAATTATAGTATATTTCTAGGCAAAAAAAAGAAGAGCCTAAGCTCTTCAGAAATTTATTTTGTGTATATTGATTTTAACTCATAGTATTCTAGTAAGCCGTAAAGTCCACCTTCTCTACCTATACCAGATTGCTTGTAACCACCAAATGGTAAATTTGGTCCTTTTGCTGATGTATTTACATAGCATTCGCCAGCATTAATTTCTTTTGCGATTTCGATAGCTTTATCATTTTTTCCGAATACTGCTGAAGATAAACCGTAATCTACAGAGTTGGCAACCTTTATTGCCTCGTCAACGTCTTTTACCTTTATAATGGAAAGTACAGGACCGAATATTTCCTCATCGTGAATTGTCATTCCAGCTTTTACATTTGTGAATATTACAGGTTTTACATAGTATCCCTTGTTATTTTTGTTTGGTATTTCACCACGAATAAGTTCAGCACCTTCTTCAATACCTTTTTCTATATAATATTTAACTCTCTCAAATTGTTTTTTACTTGAAAGAGGTCCTATAACTGTTTTTTTATCTGTAGGATTTCCTACAGGATAATCTTCATATTGTTTCAAAAATTCTTCTAAAACTTCATCGTATATATCTTCTGTAACTACTGCACGTGATAGGCATGAGCATGTTTGTCCGATATTTTTATAAACTGTACCTAATACTTGGCTAACACCTTCTTTTATATTGGCTCCCTTAACAAATACTGCAGGTGATTTGCCTCCAAGTTCTAGGACAACTTTTTTTGCTGTATCCATTCCAGCTTTTGCAGACTCTGCACCACCTTTAAGGGAACCTGTATAAGAAATCATAGCTACTTTTGGATGCTTATTTAATATATCTCCAACTTCTGATCCTTGACCAGTTATTAAATTAAATACACCTTTTGGGAAACCAACTTCATCAATACCTTTTGCAAGTAAATATGCAGATAAGGGAGTATTTGTTGCTGGTTTTTGCACTACTGTACATCCAGAAAGTAGAGCAGGTATTACCTTTTGAATTATTTGACCAAGCGGATAATTCCATGGAGTAATTGACGCTATGACACCTATTGGTTCACGAACTAATATTCCACCTTCCATTGATGTTTCTAAATCGATATTTTGGACTTGTTCGATAAATACATTTGTGCGATCTATTTGCCTACCTACTTGAGAATCATGACCTATATTGATTGGAATGCCAAGTTCAAGTAGTATTAATTCATCAAACTCATCTTGATGATCTTTTATCCATTGATTTAATTTTTTTACTAATGCAACTCTTTTATCTAAGGAAGTTTTTGACCAAGTTTTAAAGGCATCATAAGCTGCATCAACTGCTTTATTTATATCTTCTTCGTTAGCACTAGGGATTTTTGCAAAGATTTCTTCTGTAGCTGGATTTTCTACATCTATAAATTTACCACTAGAACTTTCAACGTATTCTCCATTAATATAAAACTTTTCGTTATTTAATGTTTCTAAATTCATTATATCACCTCTGTTATTTTTTACCCATAAGGACTTTTTACAAGCAATTCTTTTGATTATTAGCTCAAAGTGTATAATAAAAAATATATAAACAGATATACACTTTAGGAGGTTTTATGAAATATTTTGGAACCGATGGTTTTAGAGGTGAAGCAAATAAAGGGCTAAATGTCTATCATGCTTTTAAAATAGGTAGATTTTTAGGAGATTATTTTAATAAAAAAAATGGCTATAGTGGGAAAATTGTAATAGGGAAGGATACTAGAAGATCATCATATATGTTTGAAGATGCATTATCTGCTGGTATTACATCATCAGGAGCAAATGCTCATCTATTACACGTTACTCCAACTCCTTCTGTTTCTTACATAGCAAGGAGTGAAGATTTTGATTGTGGCGTAATGATTACAGCTAGCCATAATCCTTACTATGACAATGGTATAAAAATTATTAATTCCGATGGCGAAAAAATGGATGATGATTTTTTAGAAAAATTAGAAAAATATATTGATAGTGATATAAATGACATCGATCTTACAGTTGGTGAAGATATTGGTAGGACAGTTGACTTTATTGGCGGTCGTAATAGATATATTGCGTTTTTAATACAGACAGTTGATAAATCATTTGAAGGAGTAAAAGTAGGTCTAGATTGTGCAAATGGAGCAAGCTTTACAATTGCAAAACCCGTTTATGATGCGCTTGGTGCTGATACTTATGTAATAAATGATAAGCCAAATGGATTTAATATAAATGTAGATTCAGGATCAACTCATATAGAAAATTTACAAAAATTTGTATTAGATAACCAACTTGATATAGGATTTGCCTTTGATGGAGATGCTGATAGATGTATAGCAGTTGATAGCAAGGGGAATATTGTAGATGGAGATTCTATCATTTATATATGCGCAAAACATATGAAAGATGAAGGCAAACTTCCTTCAAATACAGTAGTAACTACAGTTATGAGTAACATTGGTCTATATAAGGCTCTAGATAATTTAGGGATAGATTATGTTAAAACTAAGGTAGGAGATAAATATGTTCACCAATCTATGGAAGAAAATGATTATGAAATAGGTGGGGAACAATCAGGTCATGTTATTTTTAGAAAATATGCTAGCACAGGAGATGGTATTTTAACATCCTTAAGAATAATGGAAGCTATGATTGATCAAAAGAGTGACTTATATTCATTAACTAGAGATCTAAAAATATATCCACAAACTATGCTAAATGTCAAAGTAAAAGATAAAGAAGCTACTTTAAATAACGATATTGTAAAACAAAAAATAGATGAAATTTCCAATCAATTATCTGATACAGGGCGAGTACTAGTTAGGGCAAGTGGAACAGAACCACTAATAAGAGTTATGGTTGAGGCTGAGACTGATGATACTGCAAAAAAAGCTTGCCAGGAAATAGTAGATACTATTAATAAAGAAGGCTTGAGTATAGATGCGTGATTTTAAAACAGGCAGAAAAGTAGATCCTAAAGAGAGAGTTTTAGTAGTAAAAAATAAAGTTTATACAGATGATAGCTTTGTGATTTTTGATACAAGTAAATTAGAAGATTACCCACCAGAAGTATACTATGACAGGGAGGATATATATCTTGGGAAAATGTTTGATGAAGATGTATATGTACTACCTGATATAGAAGAAATTTTGTTAAACTATCAAGACCAATGTTTTTCAAACCATGACCTTGATGATTTAAGAGAATTTTTAGTATCAAGGCGCATATCATTTTATGAAAAATTAGAGCAAATATAGGTTGACAAATATATATATGGATGGTATCATTATCACTTGTAGGAATTATCCGTATATTAAATAGGAGGTGTTTTAATGGCAGATAAAGTAAAATTAGAATGTACTGAATGCAAAAACAGAAACTATGATACTACAAAAAATAAAAAAACTCACCAAGAAAGAATTGAGTTAAAAAAGTATTGCCCATTCTGTAAAAAACATACATTACACAGAGAAACAAAATAGGAGCAAAATATGGCAAAAAAAGATGAAGGTTTTTTCGCCGGTGTCGCAAAAGAAAGAAAAAAAATTCAATGGCCAGATAAACAAACTACACTACAATATACATTATTAGTATTACTAATAAGTGCTATAACAGGAGTAGTAATTTGGTTATTAGATATGTTATTTGCAAACCTATTAGGTTTTATAATTTAATGTAGGTGCATGATGACAGATTCCTTTGACAGAAATGAACCTTTAGAAGATCAATCAGAAGCTGTAGAAGATACAGTAGAAGAAGTAAGCGAAGCTTCTAAAAAGGCAAAATGGTATGTAGTTCATACCTATACAGGTTATGAAAATAGGGTATGCGATAAAATTAGATCTATGATTGATAATGAGCAAAACCCAGATATAATCGATGTAACAGTGCCAACAGAAGAATACGTAGAAGTAAAGAACGATCAGAAAAAAGTAAAAACTAGAAAATTGTTCCCAGGCTATGTTATGGTTAAGATGAATGTTACAAACAAATCTTGGTATATTATAAGAAATACTCAAGGGGTAACAGGATTTGTAGGTCCAGATAGAAAACCTGTGCCACTTACACCAGCAGAAGTTAGAAAATTTGGTGTAAAAGAGAAAAAACCAATTATGGATATCAATGTAGCTGTCGGAGATAATGTAAATATAATTGCAGGTCCATTTAAGGATTTTGTAGGAGAAGTCAAAGAAGTTGATGCTGAAAAACAAACTATAAAAGCATTAGTAGATATATTTGGACGTGATACTTCAATTGACTTAGAATTTACAGACATAGAAACAATTTAGTTTATAAACTGCTAGAACGTGGGAGGGCAAACCCCCGCTATGACCACAAGGAGGTAAATTATGGCAGAAAAAGAAGTACAAGCAGTAGTAAAATTACAAGTACCAGCAGGAGCAGCATCTCCAGCACCACCAGTAGGTACAGCACTAGGTCCACACGGAATTAATATTATGGACTTTGTTCAAGCATTTAATTCACAAACAGCAGATCAAGCTGGAATGATTATACCGGTAGAGCTTACAGTATTTACGGATAGAAGTTTTACATTTATAACTAAAACACCACCAGCACCAGTATTAATCAAAAAAGCTATCAACCTAAACAAAGGTTCAGGTGAGCCAAACAAAAATAAAGTTGGTACAATCAAAAGAAGCCAACTAGAAGAAATAGCTCAAACAAAAATGAAAGACCTTAATGCAGCAAGCTTAGATGCAGCTGTAAGTATGATAGCAGGAACAGCAAGATCTATGGGAGTTACTGTAGAAGATTAGTGGGAGAGGAAACTCGACTTACCACAAGGAGGAATTAAATGGCAAAAAGAGGAAAAAAATATTTAGAATCTAAAAATTCATATGACTATGCACAAGAATATGAATTAAACGACGCATTAGAAATTGTTGAAAAATCAGCAAAAGCTAACTTTGATGAAACTGTAGAACTTCACTTAAAACTTGGTGTTGATAGCCGTCACGCTGACCAACAAGTTAGAGGCACAATTGTACTTCCACACGGAACAGGTAAAGAACAAAAAATTCTTGCCTTCGTAAAAGAAGATAGAATTGATGAAGCCTTAGCTGCAGGTGCAGACTATGCAGGTGGAGACGAATTAGCAGAAAAAATCCAAAATGAAAACTGGTTAGACTTCGATGTTGTAATTGCAACACCAGATATGATGGCTACAGTTGGTAAAATTGGTAGAATATTAGGACCTCAAGGTCTTATGCCAAACCCAAAAACTGGTACAGTTACAATGAATATTAAACAAGCTATCGAAGAAATCAAAGCAGGTAAAGTAGAGTATAGAACTGATAAAGCAAACTTAATCCACGTACCAACAGGAAAAGTATCTTTTGGACAAGAAAAACTTGCTGAAAATATCAGAGCTCTATTAACAGCTGTAGTAAAAGATAAACCAGCAGCATCAAAAGGTAGATACATTAGATCAGTAACAGTAACATCTACTATGGGACCTGGTGTAAAACTATCACCTCAAAGAGTAATGGATTTAGTTGAAAAATAGTTTGCAAAATTAAAAATCTGTGATATAATATCATAGTCAAATAAACAGGCTACCAAAGACTACGCAGACAGTAATGTTTAATAATTGCGTATAGGTGGGATAAAAGAAACTTACATCCCCACCGATGTAAGCATATTTAATATGCTTATGTAAAGTGGGGATTTTTTAATACCTACCACAAAAGCCTTTAGGAGGTGAAAAAGTGAGCGAAAAAGCTATAGCAGTAAAACAAGAAGTTGTTAATGAAATTAAAGAAAAAATCGAAAATTCAAAATCTGTAACACTTGTTGGATTTGATAGAATGGACGTGCAAGAAATCACTGATCTTCGTACAAAATTCAGAGAAGGAAACTCAGAATACAAAGTTTACAAAAACACAATGATGAGATTTGCTTTTGAAGAACTAGGATATGGTGATTTAGCAAGCGAATTAAAAGGTACAAATGCTTTAGTCTTTTCAAATGAAGATTCAGTAACAGGACCAAAGGTTGCTGTTGATTATAGAAAAGCTGGAGATGAAGAAAAAGAGAAACTTCTAATCAAAGCTGGTCTTTTAGATGGAGTTATCCAAACAGGTGACCAAATGACAGCAATAGCATCATTACCAAGCAAAGACGTACTTTACTCAATGCTTGCAAATGTATTACAATCACCAATCCAATCACTTGCTGGTGATCTTAACAATACAGTTGCAAAAATTGCTCTTGCTCTTGATGCAGTACGTGCTAAAAAAGAAGAAAATGGCGAAGTTGCAGAATAAGTAGATGAAAATACAGAAAACGAAGCTGAATAATAAATAATAAAGGAGAATTAAAATGGCAAGCGAAAAAGTAACACAAATATTAGATGAAATTAAAGAACTTACAGTATTAGAATTATCTGATCTAGTACACGAAATCGAAGAAGAATTTGACGTAACAGCACAAGCAGCAGTAGTTGCAGCAGCTCCAGGAGCAGCAGCAGCTGGTGGAGAAGCAGCAGAAGAAGAAAAAACAGAATTTGACGTAGTTCTTAAATCAGCTGGACAAGCTAAAATCAACGTAATTAAAGTTGTTAAAGATGCAGCTGGATTAGGATTAAAAGAAGCTAAAGCATTAGTTGATGGTGCACCTGCAAATGTTGCTGAAGGCGTATCAAAAGAAGAAGCAGAAGACTTAAAATCAAAATTAGAAGAAGCTGGTGCAGAAGTAGAACTTGCATAAGTTTAGATAATAATAAAAAAAGCTCTATTAAGAGCTTTTTTTTATGCTTAAAATAAATCTTTATTTTCAATAACTGTATTCACAATCATTATTTATAGTAATTTTTTCTGATAAGATATATATTTTAATTTTTTATGTATATTGTAAATTTTTATATTATATACTAGTAATCTGTCTAACTGGTTTATATGAAAATATTATTTAAAAAATTATCTATATTATTATTTATATTAATATTTACAGCTTGCGGAAAAATAATAATACAAATGATCAATCTGCATAGACAAATAATAAGACCAACAAGTTATAGTTAAACCAAATGAATATTATATTGGAGACAAGGTTACATTTTTATTCTTCAAAGAGCTAGATCTGGCTCTAGTTACTGCACAATCTGGTGCTTGTGTTATAATTAGAACCTCTATCAGTGCAAAAGATACAGATTTCCCAGTTTGCTATATTGAATTTGTCAAAACTGTAGATAATAGAGGTATTTTTTCCAACAGTAGCTAATAAAGGAAAAGTTACGGATTATACTTAACTGGTACCATTTTATACTATTGGAAATAACCTAACATCTCAAATGAATATTATACATGCTTTTGATTTTGCTGTGGATACAGATGAAATAATTGAAACTATTCTAGATTGATAAGGAAGACCAGCTTATTCAAGTGCAGATAGTCTTGCTTGTTTTTAATGAAATAACTATTGAAAAAGATGAGGTAGACTTAAAAAAAGCTAAATAGATACTCGATGATGCTGCTTAGAAAGAGGGCTCAGATGGTATAAGAGAAAAATACGGTTAATAGCTAAGTTTAATTTATACTATGCTTATCAAGATCGTAAAAATATAGCTTTATATTTTGCAGATCAAACTAAAATAATTTGCATTGAAATTAATCCAGTGCTTGTTCATTAAGATTTCGTTACTCTACATATGCACTCAGATGCAGTTCTATTTGTTTGGGGTGGATATGACCCATTAAAAATATTCTATAATTATCCATCAAATTACAAAGGAGTGTGGAATATTATAATTCTAGCTTCTATTCAAATCTTGAAGTTTTAAATCATTTTAAAAATGAAAATAATATGGATATGAATCTAATTTCTTATAATCAAAAGCTTTTTGAAGTACTAGATGGCAAAGTAATAGATATAACCAACTATTAATATATGGTAGCTTATTTTATATTTAGTTTTAAATTATCATAAAATTTTTTGCATTTATTCTATTGATTAACTATTATTATATTGTATACTATTATTCATAGGGGGTGCTATGGAAACTAAAATAAATGAGATAAAAAACCTCAGTAACGAAAATAGGATGAAGGAATTAAAAGAATTGTTAGAAGAAAACAATATAAGATTATCACATCAAAGGCTTTTAATTTTGAACTATTTGGTTTTAAATCACACCCATCCAACAGCAGAAAAAATATACAGGGATTTAAAGGAAATTGATCCGGTTATATCCCAAGCGACAGTTTATAATACTTTAAATCTATTTACAGAAAAAAAAATAGTTAAAGAATTAGATTTTAATATGAATAGTAAAATGTATGAATTTAGGAAAAAATTTCACGGGCATTTTATATGTGAACAATGTGGAAAAATATGTGATTTTGAGATTATTGACCATAACTTACCTAATGAACTAGAAGATTATGATATACAGTCCGAAGAAATAGTATATAGAGGACTCTGTCCAGATTGTAAAGAAAAAAAGACCTCATAAGAGGTCTTCTTATATATCAAAATATTATTGAATTCTATCAAAGAAAACCATAGAGTGATCAATATCGTGATATTTATATCCTAAATCAAAAGCTTCTTTTCTTTGGGCTGATGATCCATGGGTAAATGTATCTACGTTTACATTTCTACCAGACATTTCTTGAATTTTGTCATCACCTATAGCGGAAGCTGCATTCATAGCTTCATCTATATCTCCTGCTTCTAAGTATCCTTTTTCTTCAACATAGTAGGAAAATAAACCTGCAAAATAATCTGCTTGTAATTCTTGTGCCACAGAGTATTTATTATATTCCCTAGTAGATAAAGTTTTTCGTAATTTATTAGTTTGGTCTAATATGCCTAGCTGTTTTTGTACGTGGTGTCCGACTTCATGAGCTAATACATAGGCTAAAGCAAAGTCACCACCAGCTCCAAACTGATTAACCAATTGATTATAAAAATCAACATCTATATAAATACTTTCATCTACTGGACAATAAAATGGTCCCATATCTGATTGGGCAACACCACATGCTGACCTAGTTGATCCAGTGTATGGAACCATGGTTGGTTCTTCGTAAGTTGCATCGATTTCTTCAAATTTTGCATGCCAAACATCTTCTGTATCTGCCAAAACTACTGATAAAAAATCTTCTAATCTCTCTCGTCCACCAGATTCATTAGTAGTTTTTGGTCTAGCTTCTATTTGGTCTTGGTACTGAGTTTGATTATTATTATTTGAATTATCATTTCCCAAATTTGAGCCTATGCCAAAAAGACCTCTAATTAGTGCCATTAGTATAAAAAAGAAAATAATGCCACCAATACCACCTCTTCCGCCAGTTGGTATAAAAATAGGCCCACGATATCCGCCTCCTCCAGAGCCACGGGTATTCATACTAGGACCTCTTCTTACATTTGAGCTCCTTCTTCTATCTTCCCATTTCATATATTCCTCCATAAATCTTAGTATATTAATTATTACCCAAAAGTTCTTATGGATAATTATAAATCAAGTTTATAGTTAATTATATCGTGTTTTTGCAAATGTTTTCTTGACTAAAAAAATTTTCAAATTATACTTAAAATATAAATATTAAGGAGGAATCTATGGATAAAAAAGTCCGACTTAAAGTCGCTCTTTTACTAGCGATTGGAATAAGTATAACACCTTGTATAAATTCTCATGCTGCAGATGTAAATGAGGAAAATGTTTTAGAGTATGATGCTGACAACTTAGATGATATTTTTAATCAAGAAAATGATCCTGAAGTTGAAGAAGAACTAGAAATTGATGATGAATTGATTGAAAATGATCAATTTAAGACAGAAAATAGCGATGTAGATAAAAAAGAAGACAAGCAAAGTATAGAGAATGATAAATCTGTTAGCAAAAATAAAGAGACTCACAAAGAAAAAAATAAGAAAATTGAAGATAAAATTTCAAATATGACCTTGGATGAAAAAATAGGTCAAATGTTAATGCTTGAGTTTAGATATTGGGAAGATGAAAATGGTAATCTAAAAGAAGTCACAGAATTAAATGACGATATAAAAAATGCCATTTTAAAATACAAAATTGGTGGAGTTATTTTGTTTGCTGAAAACATTCAAGATACCAAGCAAACAACAAAACTCACACATAATATCCAAAAAGCTGCAATAGAAAATGGACTTGATCCATTATTTATTTCTATTGATCAAGAAGGTGGGATAGTAGTTAGATTAGCAACAGGAACATCTTTACCAGGCAATATGGCTTTAGGTGCTACAAGAGATAAGGATTTAGCTTATCAATACGGAAAGATTATAGCTGATGAAATAAAAGCATTAGGTATAAATGTAAACTTAGCGCCAGTTATGGATACAAATAATAATCCAAACAATCCAGTAATTGGACTACGTTCTATATCCTCTAATCCAGAGTTAGTCGGAGAATTAGGATCAGAAGTTGTCAAAGGAATACAAGATCAAGGTGTTTCTGCAGCTATAAAGCATTTCCCAGGACATGGAGATACAGCAACAGATAGCCATTTAGGGTTGCCAGTAGTTGATAAATCTTATGAAGGAATAGAAAAACTTGAACTAGTTCCATTTAAAAAAGCTGCAAATGAGGGTGTAGATATGATAATGACAGCTCATATATCATATCCTCAATTAGAAAAAGACACTGTAATTTCTAAAAAAGATGGAAGTATTATAGGCATACCTGCAACTTTATCTGATGATATAATAACAGGAATTATTAGAGACAAGATGCACTACGATGGCATAGTTATTACTGATGCTATGAAGATGCAAGCTATAGCTGATCATTTTGGAGAAGAAGATGCTGTTATAATGGCTATAAAGGCAGGAGTAGATATTCCACTAATGCCAGCTTTACTTCAAAAAAATTCTGATTTGGAAAAATTAGATAATATTGTTGGTAGAATTAAAAATGAATTAGAATTAGGAAATATTTCAGAAAAGCAAATAAATAATTCAGTTTATAGAATCCTAGATCTTAAATATAGAAGAGGGATATTAGACCTAGACCAATACAATAAACCATTAGAAGAAAAAGTTGATAATGCTTTAATGATAGTAGGTAATAAAGAGAATTTTGAAAAACAAAGAAAAATAACTGATAAGGCTATTACTGTTACTAAAAACTTAAATAACACTCTTCCTTTATATCCTAAAGCTGGAGAAAAAGTTCTGATCTATACTCCATATGAAAATGAAATCCCAGGATTTAAATATGGATTTGAAAAATTACAAGAAGAAGGAGTAATTGATAAAGGAGCTTCTTTAGATGTACTTACTTTTGAAAACTTTAAAGAAAATCCGGATCAAGCTAATGATGATATAAAACAATATGCAAAAGACTATGATTATATAATTGGGATTAGCGAAATAGGAAGAGCCGGTCAACTAAGTAAAAATGATTGGTTGGCGCAAATTCCAGATATGCTTACAAGATATGCAAAAGAAAATAATAAAAAATCTACAATTATAAGTATAGGTAAACCTTATGATTTAGATAGATATGAATCTTCTGATGCCCATGTATTAGCTTATGGATCAAAATGTATGGATCCTACAGAAAAAGGTAAAGATCCAGTAAAAACATTTGGACCTAATATTCCTTATTCATTAGATATAGTATTTGGTAAAGTAGCATCAACAGGAAAACTACCAGTGGATGTACCAGGGCTAACAGATGAGTATGAATATAATGATGAAATATCTTATGAAATAGGATATGGCTTAGAAACAAATATAAATAATAGTTTAGTAGATAAAACTAAGGGAGAATCTAAAAATATAGAAAAATCTGATAAAAAAGATTTAAATAATAAAGACTTAGTTAAAAAAACAGAAGCTCAAAAAAATATTCAAAGCGATAAAGAAAGAAAAATAGATACAAAGAAATCAAATCCAGGTACAGGAGTTACAGGTTTAACTGGTATAATAGCAACTCTTATAGCAGCTTCATCTGGATATATAATTAGTAAAAAAAGAAACTGAAAAGTTAGGAGGACTTAATGGTCTTCTTTTATATTTATAATGAACTTTGAAATACTGAATTTTAGGCAAAAAAATGGAGCCACTTCCCGGGATCGAACCGAGGACCTCATCCTTACCATGGATGCGCTCTACCTACTGAGCTAAAGTGGCATTACTCATATAGTATACACTAAAAAAGTAATATAAGCAAATGAAAATAATAATAGGTCTAATATATAGAATTTTCTTTTTATTTATGGTAGAATATTCTTAAAATGATTACATTTGGGAGGATAAAATGTCTAAACAACAATTCGAAAGAACAAAACCACACTTAAATATCGGAACAATCGGTCACGTAGACCACGGTAAAACAACAACAACAGCAGCAATTACACAAGCATTAAACAAAAAATACGGAACAGGCGAATTCGTGGACTACGAAAACATAGATAAAGCACCAGAAGAAAGAGAACGTGGAATCACAATCAACACATCAGTAGTAGAATACGAAACACCAAATAGACACTATGCTCACATCGACGCTCCAGGCCACGCAGACTACGTTAAAAACATGATCACAGGAGCAGCACAAATGGACGGAGCAATCATAGTAGTATCTGCAGCAGACGGTCCAATGCCACAAACAAGAGAACACATCCTACTAGCCCGCCAAGTAGGAGTACCAAAAATCGCAGTATTCCTAAACAAAGAAGACCAAGTAGACGATCCAGAACTAATCGAATTAGTAGAAATGGAAGTAAGAGACCTACTAAACGAATACGAATTCGACGGAGACGAAGCCCCAGTAGTAGTAGGAAGCGCCCTAAAATCACTACAAGAAGGTGGAGAAGGCGAATGGACAGACAAAATCCTAGACCTAATGGAACAAGTAGACGAATACTTTGATGTACCAGAAAGAGACAACGACCAACCATTCCTAATGCCAGTAGAAGACGTAATGACAATCTCAGGACGTGGAACAGTAGCAACAGGAAGAGTAGAAAGAGGAACATTAAAAGTAAACGACACAGTAGAAATCATAGGTCTAACAGACAAAACAAAAGAAGCCGTAGTAACAGGCGTAGAAATGTTCCACAAATCACTAGACCAAGCAGAAAGTGGAGACAACGTAGGAGTCCTACTAAGAGGAATCCAAAGAGACGAAATCTCAAGAGGACAAGTAATAGCAAAACCAGGCAGCGTACAACCACACACAGAATTCGAAGGACAAGTATACGTACTAACCAAAGAAGAAGGAGGACGTCACACACCATTCTTCAGTGGATACAGACCACAATTCTTCTTTAGAACAACAGACGTAACAGGCGATATCGAACTAGAAGAAGGCGTAGAAATGGTAATGCCAGGAGACAACGCAACATTCAAAATCAAACTACAAAAACCAATAGCCCTAGAAGAAGGACTAAGATTCGCAGTACGTGAAGGTGGAAGAACAGTAGCATCAGGAGTAGTAACAAAAATAGATAAATAGTCCCAATCTATACATGGTTGTTAGATGCAAAGCATCTGACATCTATCTCTAAGATTAAGTAAAGCTTAAATTTAGATAACTAAGTAAGAAGAGCCCAAAGGGCACTTCGAGAGGATTATAAGTAATTGGAATATTTGGATAGATTATATAAGTTATTCAAATATAAAAATAAAATTTAGAATTTCTTTAAAAGAGCGGGCAAGCTTGCTCGCCCTTTTTTATTTAAAGGAGAGTATATGAAGATAAAGAGGAAACTTACTTACATTTTTTTTTCAATTATGTTAGTTCTAACTTCCTGTACATCCACTAATACCAAGAATGATCAATCAGCAAAAGTAGATGATAAGACTATAGATCAAGCTGCTGAAGAGATTTTAGAAGATAATGGTCTTATAAATGATGCTGTTGAAAAACCGGTAGGAGAACCCTATGAAGTAGGTGTAACTCCAGATGACTATAATATGGATTATGATACTTCAAGATTGTTATCATTAGACGAAAAAAAATCTAAATATTATCCTAAAGATGGTGTCAAAGGTCTATATTTTAATACCTACAATGTAAATACTCCAGAGACTTATAATAAAATAATGGATTTGATTGAAAATTCTAATTTAAATACAGTGGTAATAGATATAAAAGATGACTGGGGCAATGTAACTATGGATTTTGACACAGATGATGAAGATATAAAGTATTCAAAGATAGATATAGTTGATCCAGAAGCTATGATAGAAGATTTTCATAATAGAGGTATTTACGTAATAGGAAGAGTGACGACCTTTAAAGATAGTATTATTACTGAAAAACATCCTGATTGGGGATTTACATTGGATGATGGAAGTTTGTGGAAAAATGCTCAGGATGAAGCTTTTATGAATCCATTTTTAAAAGAAGTTCAAGATTACGATTTAAAAATAGCAAAACTTGCAGCTCAAGCTGGTTTTGATGAGATTCAATTTGACTATGTTAGATTTGCAGAAGGCTTTGAAACTTTTGGCGATACTTTAGATTATTCTAAAGGTGAATTTGAAAATAATACAGAAATGGATGAGGGAGAAAAAAGAGTAGCAGCTATTACAGGTTTTGTGCAAAGAGCTCGTGAAGAACTACAAAAATATGATGTACCAATATCAATAGATGTATTTGGTTACGCATTACAAGTTAGACATGCAGAAGGTATAGGACAAGATTTTGATAAAATGGCTAATCAAACAGATGTAATATCAGCCATGATCTATCCATCCCACTGGGGGAGCGGTTCATTTGATCTTGACAAACCAGATTTACAGCCTTACGAACTTGTAAAAAGATATTTAGATGAAGAACAAGAAGTATTAGGAGCATTAGATCATCCTCCGCTATCTCGACCATGGATTCAGGACTTTACTGCATCATGGATTGGTGAAGGAAACTGGATGGAATATGATGCCGATGCAGTTCAAGCTCAAATAGACGCTATCTACGATCAAGGACAAAATGAATATTTAATATGGAATGCAAATAGTGAGTACTCCACAGGAGTAGATTATTAATATGAACTGTAGTAAAAAATTTACTACAGTTTTATTTTTTTGAATATTTTGTAACAAATGTTACTGATAATGATATTCTTTATATGTTAAACTAATGATGGAGGATAAGCTATGAAAATTGATATAAATGAAAATATTGCAAAATTAATACATTCTAATGAAACGTTAAAAAATGATTTAATAAGTATTGGATTTATCGGTTTAGATAATCCATTAATGATAAAAAATATGGCAAATAAAATGTCAATAAAGCGTGGGGCTAAGCTACTAGGAATTTCAGAAATAGAATCAAAACTTGAGAGTCTTGGATATGAAGTTATTGATTCATCCTTGGATAATGATGTAATTGAAAGACAAAAGTTAATTAAATCTTATATAAGAAGGTTATCGGATGGTGAAAACATAGAAAATGTTAGAAAAGATTTTAAAGAAAATTTCGATGGGGTATCATCATCTGAGATTATGGATGCTGAGCAAGCTCTATTAAGTGAAGGTATGGATAAAGATGAAGTAAGAAAACTTTGTGATGTTCACTCATCACTTTTTCACGGAATCACTGAAAATGAAAATATCAAAAAAACTTATGAAAATGATGTTTTAAAATATTTTAGCAACGAAAATAATAATATAAATAAAGCTTTGGAAACATATAATGCATTACCTGTGGAAGAAAAATTTGCAGAAAGTAAAGAATTAAAAAGATTATTAAATATTCACTATAGAAAAAAGGGTGATTTAATTTATCCTTTACTTAAATCAAAATACAATAAGCCAGGCCCTTCAGAAGTAATGTGGGGTGTGGATTATGAAATCTTAAAAAGTTTTAGCAAAGCTATAAAAAATAAAGATTTAGATTTATTAGAAAATACTCTTGCTAGGGCAGAGGAAATGACTTATAAAGAAGAAAATATATTGTTCCCATTATTAGAGGAAAATCTATCTGATGAAGATTATTCAAATATATATAACGATTTAAGTGAATATGATCATGATATAAATAATAATCAGATTAAAACTTATAATAAATCATCAAAACAAAAAGACGAGAATACAGAGGGTTATATATATTTTTCAAAAGGTAGATTAAGAGTAGATCAACTTGAAGCATTGCTCGATACCATGAACATTGAAATAACTTTTGTAGATGAAGAAGATATAAACTCTTATTATAATAATCATAATGGAGATAAAGTTTTTAAAAGACCTAAGTCGTCTTTAGGTAGAGATGTATATTCTTGTCATCCACCTCAAGCTGAACGTAAGGTGAGAAAAATTATTTCTGATTTAAAATCGGGCGCTAGAGATAAAGTTGTAGTGATTAGAGATATAGGTGGCAGTGATTATACTGTAACTTACTATGGAGTTTGGGATAAAAAAGGCAATTACAAAGGGATCTTAGAAACTGTTCAGAATATGGATTTTTACAAAAGTTATCTTAAAAAATGGAATAAATTATAGTTAAATTAAAAATCGTGTCATTAAATAATATACTCATTTAATATGACACGATTTTTTAAAATTAAATTATAATCTATGTTTTTTCCTAAATTGAGAAGGAGTTTGTCCAACTTTCTTTTTAAAAACTTGATTAAAATATGATTGAGAATTAAAACCTACTATTGAAGAAATCTCCTCCATAGAATGGTTAGTAGAAATAAGCAAATTTTTAGAAATCTCTATTCTTTTTAAAATTAGATATTCAATAGGGGTAACTCTATATGATTGTTTAAATTCAGAAATTAAATGAAACTTATTCATATATGCCATTGCTGATAATTGCTCTAATTTGATATCTTCTGCATAATTGCTATCAATATAATTTTTTATATAGTCTATTTGTCTATTAACTTTTCTATCGTGTTTTACAGTAATGGAACTCTTAAATTTTCTTAAAAATTCTACTATAAATATTGCAGCCTTTGAATTAGCCATTGCTTTTGAGAAAATTTCATCGCTATTAAATTCATCATAAATTTCATCAAAATAATGAGCGTCTATATCGTCTTCCTCTACATTTGCATTAAAAAAATTAATTGTATCAATCTTTCCACTTTTTTTATTAATCTTTGAAATAGATAAAGATTCCACACCAAAACCAATTATTTCACATACACCACAAGATCCATCAACATATATAGTATGTCCAATATTTGAATTTATTACAATAATGTCATTTTGATGTACATTAATTGTTTCATTTTCAACAGAAAGTTTGCCAAAACCTTTTTTAACATAATAAAAATAAGTAAAAGGGTGAAATTGTATTCTTGAAGAATAATTTCTATTATAATTGTTTTTTTGAGCATCAAGTATTTTGATGTCTACATTTGATATATCATTTTCCTGCTCTATGTCCCTAAAATAAGTATTTTCCATCATAATATCAGTATCCTTTAATTCTATCCTTTTTCACTTTATATTATATATTATAATAGATATAAAAATATTTTTAAAGTTATTTTAAAGAATTAGTCCATATTTAAATATATTGCTAATAAAATTATACATATTTAAGATGATCAAAATTTTTAAAAAAATCCAAACTTAACAAAATAAAAAATAATGACAGTTATTGATTTATTATGATTGTTTTTGAAGTATATTGTTTTTATGATACTAGAAGAAAGACTTAGTCTTATAAGAAAAATTTTAAAAAAAGAAGGTACTGTTTCAAATTCTTCCCTTTTAGAAGAGCTTGATATAAGCGAATCAACTTTAAGGCGTGACTTAGATTACTTGCAAAATAATGGAGAAATAAGGAGAGTTCATGGTGGAGCTACTTTAAATAGACTCCTTGAAGAAACAAATTATAAGTATAATGAAACGTCTAATATATCTGCAAAAAAGAATATAGGCAAAAAAGCTAGTTCTTTAATAGAAGATGGTTCGTATATATTTTTGGATGCGGGTACCACAACTCATTGTTTGATAGATTATTTAGTCAATAAAAAAATTACGGTAGTAACTAATGGTTTAATGCATTTAGAAAAACTAAGTGGTTTTTCCATTCCTACTATTATATTAGGAGGAAAAGTAAAAGGATCTACATTTATCAGCTATGGTGAAGAAACGATAAATGAAATAAATAGTTTGAATTTTGATATAGCTTTTATAGGAGCTAATGGTGTAGATGACAGTTATTATACAACAGCTGATATAAATGAAGCTTTAATAAAAAAAGCAGCTATTAACAATGCAAATAAAGCATATATTTTAGCTGATTCTTCAAAAATAGGTAAGAAATATTTTGCTAATATATGTAGCTTTGAACAAGCAAAACATATTAAGGAGGACTGATGATTTATACATTAACTTTAAATCCGTCTATTGATTACATAATGAAACTTGATAGTTTTAATGATGGAGCTACGAATAGAAGTTACGAAGATAAGAAATTTCCTGGAGGAAAGGGAATAATGGTTTCAAAACTTCTTAAGAATTTAGGAGAAAATCCTATAAACTTAGGTTTTATAGGTGGTTTTACTGGGGATTTTATTATCGAATCCTTAAGAAAACTTCATATTAAAGAGGAATTTACAAGGATAAAAGGCCAATCACGAATCAATGTAAAACTTAAATATGATGCGGAAACAGAAATAAATGCTGGTGGTCCAAATATTAGTGAGAGTGAAATCAATAGTTTTTTAGAAAAAATAAGAAATATTAACAGCGATGGTATTCTAATAATTTCAGGTTCTATACCACAATCATTAGGAAGCGACTTTTATAAAAAAGTATTAGAAACTAATAAACTTGATTTTACCATAGATATAGCTGGCAGGGAATTATTAGATTATTTAAACTATAAACCCTTATTAGTAAAACCAAATATAGATGAGCTAGAAGATATATTTGGAACAAAAATTGATGAAAATAATATAATAATCTATGCTAAAAAATTACAAGAATTAGGTGCAAAAAATGTTATTGTTTCATTGGGCAAAGATGGATCTATATTTGTAAGCGATGAAATGATTTTAAAAGCTAAGCCTATTGATGGTAAATTAGTAAATTCGGTTGGAGCAGGTGATAGTATGGTTGGTGGATTTGTTTATGGAATAAAAAATGGTCTTTCAAAAAAACAAGCTTACAGATTAGCGGTAGCATCTGGTACAGCTACAGCTTTTAGTGAAGATATTGCAAGTAAAGAATATATTTATAAAATTTTAGAAAAAGTAGAGGTTAACGAATATGGAAATTAGAGATCTGCTAAAAAAAGACTTAATGATTTTAGATTTAAAGGCAAATAATAAATCTGATGTAATAGAAGAAATAGCAAGTAAGTTTTATAAAAAAGGATATATTAAATCTAAAGAAGAATTTATAAATGGATTAAAAGAAAGAGAAGATCAGGGGTCTACTGCTTTAGGTGACGGAGTTGCTATTCCACATTCAAAAAATAAAACTGTAAAAGAACCAGCTGTTTTATTTGCTAGAAAAAAAGAAGGCTTAGATTATGAAGCCTTAGACGGGGAAGATACTTTTATATTCTTTGCTATTGCCGCCCCAGATGGTGAAAATAATCTTCATGTTGAAACTCTTGCTCAATTATCCAAGATGATAATGAAGGGTGGATTTGTAGATGACCTCAAAACCGTTAATAATTCTGATGAAGTTTATAGTATTATTGATAAATATTCTGATAATAAAGATAAGCAAGTTATAGAAAAAAAATATGTAACAGAAACTAATAATGCTAGTGCTGAAGGTAAAAATAATGACTTTATAGTAGCTGTTACAGCTTGTCCAAATGGAATTGCCCATACGTATATGGCTCAAGAAGCTTTAGAAGAAGCTGCCAGAAAAGCTGGAGTTGATATAAAAGTAGAAACTAATGGATCAGATGGTATTAAAAATAGATTAACTAACGAAGATATAAAAGATGCCACTGCTGTAATTATTACAGCTGATAAAAAGGTTGAAACAGCAAGATTTGACGGCAAAAGAGTTATACAAAGACCGGTTTCAGATGGCATAAGAAAAGCCGATGAGCTAGTAGATAAGGCTATCAAGGGTCAAGCAAATGTATTTTATAGCGAAGGTTCAGCTGATGAAAAATATGTATCATCCAAAGAAGATTCGCAAAGTTTTTGGCAAAAAATATATGGGGATATAATGAATGGTATCAGTCACATGTTGCCATTTGTTATAGGCGGAGGTATTTTACTTGCTATTTCTTTTCTATTTGAAAGATTTACAGGAGAAAATTCTCAAGCCTTTACTATGTTAAATGGTTTGGGCTCGGATGCGATGAGTTTCCTTATTCCAATACTTGCAGGCTATATAGCTATGTCTATTGGTGATAGACCAGCCTTAATGCCAGGTATGGTTGCAGGCCTTATGGCAAGTCGTGGAGCAGGATTTATTGGTGGATTAATAGGAGGTCTTATCGCAGGTTATCTAACTAATTCTATAAAAAATATGACAAAAAATTTACCGAAATCTGTTGAAGGACTTAAACCTATGCTTATTTATCCGGTTTTAGGTCTATTATTTACTGGTCTTATAATGTACTTTATAATAGATCCAATTTTTACTGGAATAAATAATGGTATTAATAATTGGCTTATAAATTTAAGTGGTTCAAATAGAGTATTATTAGGTGCATTACTTGGTGCAATGATGGCTATTGATATGGGTGGTCCAATTAATAAAGCTGCATACGCTTTTGCTATAGGTGTATTTACAGATACAGGAATTGGATCATATATGGCAGCAGTAATGGTTGGTGGTATGGTACCACCTCTTGCTATAGCTCTAGCTTGTTCATTATTTAAAAGTAAATTTACAGACAAAGAAAAAGAGACAAAGATAACAAACTTTATTTTAGGATTAAGTTTTATTACTGAAGGAGCTATACCATTTGCAGCTAGTGAACCACAAAGTGTTATTCCATCAGTTGCAATAGGATCTGCAATAGCAGGTGCCATAGTAGGAGCATTTAATGTAGAGTCGCCAGCTCCACATGGGGGAATATTTGTTCTTCCTGCTATGAGTAGCTTAAATCAAGCATTATTTTTCCTATTATCAGTAGCTGTTGGTTCTATAATTGGTGCATTAATTTTAGGAAAATTAAAGAAAAAACCAGAAAATATAGCTTAGTCTATTTATAAGAAAGATTTTACAATTTTAGTATTGTAAGATCTTTTTTATTGAAAAATATGAAAATTGAATACGAAATTATAATAAGTATAATTTAACTAACAGAGGTGATTATATGGCTATGATTTCAGAGCAAAAAATTGATGAAATTAGAGCTAGTTCTAACATAGTCGATATTATTGGCGAATATGTTGATCTTAAAAGATCTGGTTCATCATATAAGGGCTTATGTCCCTTCCATAATGAAAAAACACCTTCTTTTACAGTAGATGAAAAGAAACAATTATTTCACTGCTTCGGATGTGGGGTAGGTGGAGATGTTGTTTCTTTTATTATGCAAAAAGAAGGTCTTTCTTATCCTGAAAGCTTAGAATTTCTTGCAAATAAGGCTGGTATTAGGATGGAATATAGTAATGATTATAATGCTAATCCAAAAAATAAGGAACTTTATGAAATTAATAAAGACATAATGATGTTTTATTATAAAAACTTATTAACTAGTAAAGAGGCAATTAATTACCTAAAAAATAGAGGTCTAAGTGGTAAGCTTGTTAATAGATTTATGCTAGGTTTTGCTAAAAATAGCTGGCAAGATTTATGTGATTATATAGAATACAAAGGATATGACAAGAAGGATTTAGAGGATATAGGTCTTATTAAAAAATCAAGTAAAGGAAATTACTATGATAAATATAGGAATAGGATCATATTCCCTATAATAAATCACTATGGAAATGTAATAGGCTTTGGTGGAAGAGCTATAGCTGGTGAAATGCCCAAATATCTTAATTCCCCAGAATCGAATATATTTAAAAAGCGATTTAATCTATATGGTCTAAATATTTATAAAAAGCAAAAAGGCACTGAGATTATTTTAGTTGAAGGCTACATGGATGTCATTGCTTTAAATAATTTTGGTATAGATTATGCTGTGGCAAGTCTTGGTACTGCGTTGACAAATGAACAAGCAAAATTAATAAAGCGCTATGCAGATAATGTTTATATTTGCTATGACAGAGATAGTGCAGGTATAAATGCAACCAACAAAGCTATAGAAATATTTTTAGAATCTGACGTTAAGGCAAAAATAATCAGCTTGGAAGAAGGACTAGATCCTGACGATTTTATTAAAAAATATGGGAAAGAAGCATTTTTAGAAAAAAAAGAAAATGCTTTAGATGTATATAATTATAAGTATAATCAAATACTAGACATGTATTCAAATGCTGGTGCCAATGAAAAATATGAAAAGCTTGATTTATTTGTAGAATTTCTTGCAGGAATAGATTCTGATTTAACTCGAGAAATATTTGTAAATAATGTTTCTACTTTATTTAACATAGATAAAAGTACTTTAAATCAAGCAGTCGACAAGTATAATACTAATATTAATGAGAAAGAAAACCGTAAGAATTATTATAAAAAGAAAAATAAATCTAAGGTTATTGTAAAAAGTAATCCTCAAAAGTTTAATTTCCATGAGTTAGAAGTTTTAAGACTTATATTTAACCAAAAAGAAGATTATTTAAAAAATAAAGAAATTTTTGATAAAAGTCTTAAAAATACCAAGCTTATAGATATGAAAGACTTTATAGTAAATAAAGATTTAGAGAAATTTAACCAAAATGATGAGGATCATATATATATTTTAAATTATATAAGAGATAATACCAATCCTATTTATCCAAGCGAATTAATTGAAAAGATAGAGCTCTATGAAAAAATTAAGAAACTTGATGAATTAAAATCTCTTAATAAAAAAGCTAAGGGGAGTTTTAATGAGTAGCGATAGCGATAAACTACTTGATGAAGATGTTTTAAATGAAATAATAGAAGAATTTCAATCAATGAGTGAATCTCAAGATGGTATGATAACCTACAATCAAGTATATACATTTGAAACATTTAAAGAAATAGAAGAAGATAGCAAAAAATATGTTATCTCACAAATAATTAGCAAGGGAATAGAAATTGTCGAAAAATCAGAAGCTAGTACTGATGAAGATATAGAAGATGATGAAGAATTAAATGATGATTTAGATGATGATATATCAGATGATGAAGATATAGATGAATCAAAAATAGAAGAAGAAGCTGTAGATGAGGATATAGATGATTTTTCAGGCATAAAAGTAGATGACCCAGTAAAAATGTACTTAAAAGAAATTGGAAAAGTTTCATTACTAACAGCAAAAGAAGAAATACACCTAGCACGTCAAATGGAGATGGGTGAAATTGCCAGAAAGAAACTAGAAGGCAGAGATCTGAATAAGCAAAATAAAATGAAATTATCCAATGACATATTCTTTGGTAATCTTGCCAAAGTAATAAAGCAAGCTAATGATGAGTTGATATATAATGGAAAAGCATCAGAAAATTCTTTAAATAATTTAGATGGAATAATTGCCATGGGAAAATTGTTTGATGAAATTATGGTGGAAGATCCTGATTTAGAAAAAGTCGAAGAGTTAAAAGCAAAAGTATTAATTTGTAAGATTGCTAGCCAATCCATTGAAGAAAAAGAGCTTTCTAGAAGTGAAGCAAATTCTTTATGTGATTTATTTGACTCTTTTGATTATCTAATAAATTTAAATGAAAATGAAGATGTAGTTACCTATAACTATGAGTTCTTCACAGATTTATTATCTAAAGCTGCGAACAATGAATATTTAAAAACAATTGATAGAATGATTATTGATAATTTTAAAGAAGCCGCAGTAGTATCATCAGATATAAAAAATGGCAAGAAATTAAGCGGTGAATTTAATAATGATATAGAAACCTACCTTGCTGATAGTCATATGGCTCATATGATATTAGGCAGTGAGCAAATAAGTGATGAAGATGAACTAAATTTAAAAAGAGCTATTTTAAAATCTAAAAGAGCAAAACAAAAACTTGCTGAAACAAATCTTAGACTTGTAGTTTCAATTGCTAAAAAATATGTTGGACGTGGCATGAGTTTTTTAGATCTTATCCAAGAAGGTAATATGGGTCTTATGAAAGCCGTTGATAAGTATGATTATAATCGAGGGTTTAAATTCTCAACTTATGCAACTTGGTGGATAAGACAAGCAATTACTCGAGCTATAGCAGATCAAGCAAGGACAATAAGAATACCAGTTCATATGGTAGAAACTATAAATAAACTTGTAAGAACCCAAAGACAACTAGTTCAAGATCTAGGTCGTGATCCATCAAATGAAGAAATAGCTGAACAAATGGGCATAGAAGTCACAAAAGTACAAGAAATCAGAAAAATTGCCCAAGAACCAGTATCTTTAGAAACTCCTATTGGTGAAGAAGAAGATTCACACTTAGGAGACTTTATAGAAGATGAAACAGCTATAAATCCAGATGATGCAGCAAATTATACTATGTTACGAGAACAATTAAATGACGTATTATCTTGCTTAGGCCAAAGAGAAAAAAGAGTGTTACAATTAAGATTTGGACTAATAGATGGTACACCACGTACCCTTGAAGAAGTAGGAAAAGAATTTGATGTAACTCGCGAAAGAATTCGTCAGATAGAAGCAAAAGCTTTAAGGAAATTAAAATCACCTAATAAAAGCGAATCATTGAAAGACTTTTTATAATGAATAATAAAAAAAGATTGATAGAAATTATAAATATTATTGACAGTGGAAAAAATGTCATAGATGTAGGAACCGATCATGGATTGGTTCCTTTATATTTAGCAAAAAATGAAATTAGTAATGATATTTTAGCAACAGATATTTCCGCACCATCACTAAAAAAATTAGAAGAAAAATTGGATGAAAATCTCAGTAAAACAATTAAAACTAAAGTTACAGATGGTTTTAAAGATATTGAAAAAAAAGATAATCAAGTGGCAATAATTGCTGGCATGGGTGGCAATACGATAATAGAGATTATAGATCAAAGTTTAGAATTTGCCAAAAATTTAGACTATATGGTTTTAGAATCTAATATAGCTACAGAAAGATTACGTGGATATTTAAATAAGAATAGTTTTGAAATAACCAGGGATTTTTTAACTTATGAACATGGTAAATATTATGATATATTAAAAGCTAAATATGGAAAGAAACAAAATTTAACTTTAAGTGATATATACTATGGACATGAAAATATTATAAATAAAAGTCCATTATTAGAAGAAAAATTAGCTATAGATTACAAAAAGAATAAAAAATTTAAAGATGATATAATAAGAAAATCCACAAATAATGATGGAATTGATAAGATAAATCAGAGATTAAAGGCCATTGATGAGGTGTATAGAATATGGAAGTTAGAGAATTAATAGAAAAATTAAATGATAAATATCCTTTGGATTTACAAGAAGAATGGGATAATTCGGGCTTGCAAATAGGAAATATTAATGACGAGTTAGATAACATTTTAATAAGTCTTGATCTTGAAGATGAGGGAGTTGATTTTGCTATTAAAAATAATTGCAATCTAATTATAACTCATCACCCATATTTATTTAATGGAATTAAGTCTATAAATTTAACCGATTCCTTTTATAATCGTCTAAAAAAAGTTATAAAAAATGATATTGTTGTATTTGCTATGCATACAAATTTAGATATAGCTAATGACGGATTAAATGATAACTTATGTGAGATTTTAAATATACAAAAAAGAAAAGTTTTAGAAATCGATAAAGAAATAGGACTTGGAAGATATGGATTTATAAATCCAATAAAAGCGTGTGAATTTGCAAAAAACGTAAAAGAACAATTATCAGCTGAAAAACTTATATGCTATGGAGATATGGATAAAACTATAAAAAAAGTAGCGGTATGTGGGGGAAGCGGATCATCTCTTTTTGAAGATGCTACAAAAAGAGATTGTGATTTGATGATTACTGGAGATGTTTCTTATCATATGGGCATGGATTATTCAAATAGAGGCTTATCTATAATTGATGCTGGACATTTTGCTAGTGAAAATCATGTTATATACAAATTACAAGATGTAATTAGCAAAATGACAAATAGAGAAATATTTACTTATTCTAAAGGTGATTCTTTTAGAACATTTATTTAATATATATTTTACAAATATATAATAAAGAGTAAAATAAAGTACGGAGTAAATCAGACAATCGCGGCATAGTACGAGGAAAGTCCGTGCACCACAGAGCAAGGATGCTTGATAACGTCAAGTAGGAGTGATCTTCAGGCTAGTGCAACAGAAATATACCGCCGAGTTTTCTCGGTAAGGTTGGAATGGCGAGGTAAGAGCTCACCAGCTATATGGTGACATATAGGCTATGTAAACCCCATCCGGTGCAAGAACGAAGGGATGAAAACAAAGCTTGCTCGGCTTTGATCCAGAATGGTTGTTCGCTTGAACTTATTGGTAACAATAAGTCTAGATAGATGATTGTCTAATACAGAACACGGCTTATAGATTTGCTCCATACATAATCATTACAAAATGTAAATTTTTTGTTTACTATATTTTAATTATTACACTTTTGTTGATATTTTTTATGAAAATTATTGGCTTTGCTTTATATTTACCAATATACATAAAAATATACGTCAAAAGTGTAATTTTTTTGTAACTTTTTCTTGACTTATTTGTTAATTTAGTATAAAATTAATTCAGATTTAATTTCAAGACTATTTATAACAGTAAAGAAGGGAATCTATTTACCAATGAATAAAAAAAGAATTGGAGCAGCCTTATCTCTAGTTGCTGCCGTATCAGCAGGAGCTACAGCTTATGCTTCAACAATAAATAATTTAGAATCAGATAAAAATACAAATGCTATTTTCACACCAAGTTATAGTGATAATACATATGATTATAATTTTGTAAAATCAGATTATACAAATGATTTAAAAAATACTGCTATAGCAAACGAAAAAAGAACAGTTCAAAATACTTCAAAGCAAGAAGAGGATGTTGCTAAAGTAGAAGAAAATGCGAAAAACATCTTAAAAACAAGTGTGATCAACATTGTAGCTAAAGAAAAAGCTTCCCAAAATGAAGAAGAATCAACAGAAGTAGAAGATGTAGAATCTGAAGTAGAATCACCAGAAGTTAATGATGAAGAAGTAATAGCTTATGATGGTAGTCAAGTTTCTGAAAGTAATGTAAATACTAAAGATGATCTAGAAGAAATTCAAGCGGATAATGAAGAAACAGAAGAAGAATCTAAGGAAGAAGATGTAGTTGCTTATGATGATTCTAATTTAGATAGTGATTCAGATAAAGAAAATGAACAAGAATTAGAAGTGGCTGAAGCAAATGACGAAGTTGTTAACTATCTAGATGAAAATTCTAAAGAAGTTGATATTGAAGATAATGAAGAAGTTAACCAAAAAGTTAGTAAGTTTGTAAATGTAGAAGCACTTTATATAAGATCATCTAAATCAATGGCAGACAACTCAAATGTTTTAAGAACTTTAGCGGCTGGAGATAAAGTAGATGGTGTTATTGAAGGTGAATGGTTAAAAATTGATGAAGGATATTTAAATTTAAAGTATCTATCTAATGATTATCCACAAAGCTTAGTTGACTCTATAAAATCAAAAAAAGCTCAAGAATCTAAAAAACAGGAAGAAGCAAATAAAGCTAAAAAAGTAGAAGAAAAAGAAGTGAAAGTAGAAGAAAAACAAGAATCACCTGTACAGTATGGTACACCATTTACTGGATGGGTTCATAACACTGCTGCCATCAATGTTAGAGAGCAAGCAAAAACAGGCAAAATAATTGGGACTTTAGCAAAAGGAGCTAAGGTTGATGGCCAAATAGCTAATGGCTGGGTAAAAACTACTTATAATGGTAGAACAGCTTTTGTTTCTGCATATTACTTGACAACACAAGAAGCAGATTTACAAGAAAAACAAGCCGAAAATCAAAAGATAGAAGAAAAGGTAGTTCAACAACAAGCACAAGCTGAAGAAAATAAAACTAAGCAAAATCAAAATAATGATAAATCAGCAGCATCTGAACAAGTAGTAGATGAGGAAACTATTGTAGAAGAGCAAGCTCAAAAAGCACCAGCTGTAAACCAAAATGGTCAACAAGCTGCAAATATTGCATGCCAATTTGCTGGTAGTCCGTATGTATGGGGTGCATCAAGTCCTTCAGTTGGTTTTGACTGTTCAGGATTAGTGACTTATGCTTATAATCAATTAGGTGTAAGCTTGCCACATTCATCACAAGCACAGTTTAATAATGGTTACGCTGTTGGGATAAATAATCTTCAACCAGGAGATTTAGTATTTTTCTCAAATCATAGTGGTATAGACCATGTAGGTATTGTAACAAGCTCTGATGGTACATTTATTCATGCATCTACACCAAGGTCAGGTGTAAAATATGATAATGTTTATAGCAATTATTACCAAAAAGTATTTGCTGGAGCAAGAAGAATTTTTTAATAAATATAATAGTACGCCCAATTGGGCGTTTTTTTATTGGAGATAAAATGAAAATACTTAATACAAATAATATTAAAAATGAATTAATAACAAAATTAAAATATAATGAAATCAGCAATAAAGTTTTGCTATTGACTTATAAGCCAAGTAAAGAAGGAGTATTTTATAAGAACTTTATAATAAAAAGATGTATAGAATTTGGTATAGAATATATTGATCATGAGTTTGAGGATAATGCTGATAGCTTTACTATTGTTAATTATATAAATAGCTTTGATAAAAATGATGGATTTATAATTTTTCTACCATTTGGAGATTTTTCGGATATTGACTATCTTCGTGAAAATATAACAATT
This sequence comes from Anaerococcus octavius, assembly GCF_900445265.1. GTDB lineage: Bacteria > Bacillota > Clostridia > Tissierellales > Peptoniphilaceae > Anaerococcus > Anaerococcus octavius. The sequence continues at coordinate 716,666 of NZ_UFTA01000002.1, read as the reverse complement.
AAAGATCTGGATGGATTCACTAATTTATCAATGGGCAAGTCCTTAAACGGTGAATACAAAAATTTACCAGCAACACCAAAAGCAATTGCTAGATTCTTAATAGAAGATTACGATATAAAAGCAAAGAATGTAGTTATTGCAAATAATACAAATTTGATAGGATTACCTTTAGCTACATTTTTATCTAAAAAAAACGCCACGGTTACCATTTTAAATTCATCTAGTACTAATGATAAAGCTATAATTAAAAATGCAGATATTTTCATATCAGCAATTGGTAAAGCTAATTTTTATGATAAAAGCTACTTTAAAGATGGTCAGCTTTTAATAGATGTTGGAACTTCTTATGTAAATGGTAAGATAATAGGTGACATCAAATTTGATGATTTAGAAAATTTAGATATAGAAATATTAACAAGTAAAAACGGAATAGGGTCAATTACAACTTTGACTCTGTTAGAAAATTTGATAGATTAGGGAGAGGCAATGCCATTAGTAGAAAGTAAGGAAGATTTAGATAGATATATAGAATTTGTAAGAAATTCTGATTACGCGAGACCTATGCAAGATCCATCATGGTCTAAAGTTAAAGAGAATTGGTCCAGTGACTATATATACTTAGAAGAAAATAAGCAAATTATCGCAGCTATGAGTGTTATTGGAATACAAAATCCCAATGGGAAATACTTTTTGTATGCTCCACGTGGACCTGTTTGTGATTTTAGAAAATATGATTTAGTTACTGACTTAATTAAAGAGGCAGAAGTTTTAGAAGAAAAATATGATGCATTTTTACTAAGAATGGATCCAGAAGTAATCTTTGATGAAAAGGCTATTTATGAATATAAAAAAAGAGGGTTTGATTTTAGAAGCTATGGTACGGACCCTCATTCATTTACTCAACCTAGATATAATATGATCTTACCTATATCTGGTATGAGTGAAGATGATTTATTTGGAAGCTTTTCATCAGCTACTCGTAGAAATATTAGAAAATCATATAGAAATGATATAAAAACTATAGAAGCAACTAATGAAAAAACTTTAGATGATTTTTATGAGCTTACAAAAATAATGGCTGAAAGACAAAAAATAGGTCATAGACCAAAAGATTATTTTAAAAGATTATTAGACCATATGGATGGTAGAATTTTTACATCTTATTATGAAGATCAAGCTTTATCAGCATCTTTATTGGTTCCATATGGTAATAAAGTTTATTACTTATATGCAGCAAGTTCTAATGATATGAGAAATAAGATGCCTAATTTTAATATGATATGGGAAGAAATCAAGTGGTGCCGTGAAAACGGTTATAACTATTTTGATTTTGGAGGAACATTTTCGCTTGATTCTAAAGATGGACTATATAGATTTAAGGAAGGATTTTGCTATCCTGATAGATACTCTAATTTTGTAGGAGAATTAGATGTTGTTTATGATAGAGAAAAATATGAAGAATTTTTAAAATAAGAAAAACCCTTAGGATTTTGAGTCTTAAGGGTTTTATTTTTGATCAGTTAGCTCTAAAGCTATTTCGAAAGCCTCATTAACATCAGGTAATTCATTATTTTGATCTAAGTATTCTATATGTCTTATTAGATTGTTTTTATCTACTACAAATATTGCTCGATTTACTAGTTTTAACTCTTCTATTAACAGTGAGTATTTTTTTGCAAAATCTTCATTTAGATAATCAGATACAAAACCTATTTTCTTTATTCCTTTTTCTTTTTTAAAGCGTTTTTGAGCAAATGGTAAATCATTTGAAACAGTAATAACTGATAAATCTTCTGGAAATTCAGATTCTTTTTTTGTAAATAAAAAAGTTTGTAATTCACAAACTGATGTATCAATTGAAGGCAAAGCAGAAATGATTTTTACCTTATCTTTTTCATTTTTATAAAAATCATAATCTGATAGGTCTTCTAATACACCTTTAAAGTTTGGAGCTTTATCATTTATTTGAAGTTTATTACCTTCAACTGTTAAATCAAGTTGTCCAAATTTTACAACTCTTTTTGTCATATTAATCTCCTTAAATTATAAAACAATTACTTATCTATTTTATATAATAGTATAAAAACTAAGCATTGTAAAGGATGAGATTTTAGGGTATAATTAGTCAGTATGAATATATAAAGGAGGGAATATGGCAGACTTAGTATTAAATGCAAATAACAGAGAAGCTACTGGAAAAAATAAAGTCAATAAATTAAGAGCTGAAGAATTAATTCCAGCTGTTATTTATGCCAAAGGTGAAGAAAATCTTAATGTTCAAGTTACATCAAGAGATTTCGATAAAGTTTTAAGACAAGCTGGTACATCTACAATCATTACTTTAGATATTGATGGAGAAAATAAAGATGTACTAATTAAAGATTACCAAACACATCCATACAAAAATCAATATTTACACGTTGATTTCCAAGCAATTAACCAAAATGAAACTATCAGAGTTAGTGTTCCAGTTGTACTATTAGGTAGAGATGATTTAAGAATTGATGATGCAGTATTAGTACAAAATCTTGACACTATCGAGGTAGAATGTTTACCAAAATACATTCCACAAACTGCTGAAGTTGAAATTTCAGAAATGGAAATTGGTGATGCAAAAACAGTAGCTGATTTAGACATTTTCGAAAATGATAATATCACACTTCTTGAAGAAGATGATGAAGTTATATGCTCACTACAAGAAGCTAGTGAAGAAGAAATTTCAGAAGATGAAGAAGGCGATGACGTTGATGCTGCTGAAGTACCAACTGTTGAAGAAACAGAAGGTAAAGAAGCTAACGAAGACGCTGAATAATAATTTAAAGGCCTTAGGGTCTTTTTTTATTGCCATAAAGTCTAAATATTTGCTATAATAGATTTATGAATGGAAAATTAATTGTTTTTGAAGGACCAGATGGATCTGGAAAAACTACGATATTAAAAAAAGTAAATCAACAACTTTCTAAGCAAGGTTATAAGTTAATGTTGGTTAGAGAACCAGGTGGCACAGAAATATCAGAAAAGATTAGAGAAATTATAATTGATAATGATAATGTAAATATGTCAGCAAAAACTGAAAGCTTACTATTTGCAGCTAGTAGGGCTCAATTAATCGATGAAAAGATTAGACCAGGACTTGAAAATGGAAAAATTATTCTTTGCGATAGATTTGTTTTAAGTTCGCTTACCTATCAAGGTGTTGGACGTGGACTAGGTATAGAAGAAGTAAAAGCAATAAATGATTTTGCTACAGATAATATAAGACCTGATTTGACTATATTTTTTAATATAGATTATAAAACGGCTTTGGTAAGAAAACGAGAAAATTTTTCGGCGGATAGGCTTGAAAATGAAGACTTTAATTTTCACAAGAAGATATTTGATGCCTACTTAGACATAGCACAAAAATATAATAGAGATATAAAACAAGTAGATGCAACTCGTTCTATAGAAGAAGTTAGTAGTGATGTTTTAAATCTCATAAAAGACTTATTGGAGGACTAGATGAAACTTTTAATTGCGATTGTACAAGATGCAGATGTAAATTTCCTAATGGATGCACTTACAGATAATGGATACAGAGTTACAAGATTATCTACAACAGGTGGTTTTCTCAAAAAAGGTAATACAACTTTATTAATTGGTGTAGAAGAAGATAAACTTGACGATGTTCTTTCAATAATTGAGCAAAATTGCAAGAGAAGAAATACAACTACAACTATTATCAATCCATCAGCTGAAAGTTCATTATTATCAAATACGGTACCAGTAGATATTACTGTTGGAGGAGCTACTATATTTATTTTAGATGTTGATCAATATATTAGACTATGATAGATTTAAATAGACAAATTAATCAAAATACACTATCACACGCCTATATTTTTGAATCAGCAAACGAAGAATATAATCTTGACTATGCTTTAAACTTTGCGAAAAAAATTTTTGAAAATAAAGGCGTTTTTGTAGACAATGATTTAAATCCAGATTTATATATCATTGATAAAGGCAAAGATATAATCGATATACAAAGTATAAGAACTTTGTTAAAAGACACAGCTTTAAAACCTTCAAATAACATAATTAAAATCTACATAATACATAATTCACATAATATGAGAACTGAAGGTTTTAATGCTATGCTTAAGACTTTAGAAGAACTTAAAAATTATAACATAGTAATCTTTACAACAAAAAATAAAGATTTACTTTTGCCTACAATTAAGTCTAGATGTCAAATTATAAGATTAGATGCTGATGAAAATGAAAATAAAATAGACATTTCAAAGCTTGCAGAAATACTAGCTGAAGTTTATAGAGGGAATATTAGCCAGTTTTACCAAAACAAGGCTTTTTTTGAAATCTATAAAAGCGAAGCTGATATAATGTTTGATGGATTAATAGATGTATTTGATATAGTTTTAAAAGAAAAGTATACATACAATCAAGATAATACAGATTTAAATGTTAAAAAATTATCTACTATGCATTTAGATCATATAGAGGAAGTTATTAACTTGTTATATACAATAAAAATAGGACTTAAGAATAATATAAATTATGATTTGGCTATAGAAGAAGTCATATTTAGTATATACAAGGGAGGTATGAATTAGTGAACGTAATAGGTGTTAGGTTTAAAAGAACTGGCAAGATATACTATTTTAAAAGTGAAGATAATATATTTAATTACAAAGATAAAGTGCTTGTAGAAACTGAAAATGGAATAGAATTAGGCGAAGTAGCTTTGGCTAATGTAGATATAGCAAAGGAAAAGTTTGATAAAGAGTTAAAGGAAATTATAAGACCCGCAAGTCAAGAAGACATAAAAACCCATGTTATAAACAAATTAGATGCAAAAAAAGCACAAGAAATTTGCCAAAAAAAGGCTGATAGCTATAACTTGAAAATGAAGATAGTTGACTGTAATTATACATTTGATAGATCAAAACTAACTTTTTATTTTACCTCAGCAAAAAGAGTAGACTTTAGAGAACTTGTAAAAGACTTAGCCAGTACATTTAAAAGTCGAATTGAACTTAGGCAAATCGGCGTAAGAGATCATGCAAAATTAGTGAAACATTTTGGTGCGTGTGGTCAGGAATGTTGTTGTTCAAGATATTTAACGGATTTTGAACCTCTTTCAATAAAATGTGCAAAGGATCAAAATATTAGTCTTGATCCTTCAAAAATTTCTGGTGTATGTGGTAGACTCATGTGCTGTTTAGCCTATGAAGAAGATAATTACTTGCAAGTTAAAAAAACTATACCAAAATACGGTCAATCAGTAGTAACTGAAGATGGAGAGGGAGTCGTAATTGCTAACAATATGGTTAGAGAATGTTGTAAGGTTCGCATACATAAAAATGATGATGAAACTATAGAAAAACATTATAAAGTTTGTGAGCTACAAGAATTAGATTAAATATGATAGTGATTATCAATATGAATAATTATTTAAAAAAAGCAAATAAAAGAATAATTATTCTTGACAAAAATTTATTTTGATTGTACAATTCTAGTATAAAATAAATAGGAGGTAATTATGGCTTACAAAATAGATGAAAATACATGCATTAGTTGTGGAACATGTGCAGGAGAATGCCCAGTAGAAGCAATCTCAGCTGGAGATGATTCTTATGTAATCGATGCTGATACTTGCATTGATTGTGGAACATGTGCATCAGTTTGCCCAGTAGAAGCAATTGATCCAGAATAAAAACTACATACAACTTAGACATATTATTATAAACAAAAAATGCTAGCTTTTATTGCTAGCATTTTTTTTATTATTAATTAGAGATGATTTTTGTAGATGGAAAATTATAAATTTTTTAAAAAAATCCCTCACATTAAAAATGCAAGGGTCTTTGGAGCTTCAAACAGGAGTTGAACCTGCAACCTACGGTTTACGATACCGTTGCTCTGCCAATTGAGCTATTGAAGCAAATTATAAATTAACTATACTTAAATTTTCTTAATCGACAATTCTTATATTTAAAGTTTTGGTAATCTCTTAATATTTGATATAATAAATTAGGAGTTTATTATGGATTTTTCATTTATTTTAAGACAATTACAAACAATTTTATTAAATAATAGAGTGACATTGATTCCTTTGATTTTTATACTCTTTAATCTATTGATTTTTATTGTATCTAGAACTTTTAGAAAAACAGGTTTATTTGTATTAGCCCTAGCATTTGGTCTAGACTATGCAATAAAATCTATTCCTTATGATGTATACTATAATTTTCCTCAAGTATATAATTTTATTACTATTTTATATATAGTGGGTTTTGTAGTTTTCTTTGTAAAAATTATAAAAATTTTAATTAGAATGAGTAATTTAGGGATAAGTTCTTCTAAAAAGGCTGATAGTAAGTTTGGAAATTTCTTCAAATATACAGGAATAGTTCCTTTCTTAATAATGCTATCTCTAAATATTGTCCATCTTGATAAAATTATAGGTACAGATATTTTAAGAATTCTAACTTCTGTTTCTTTTATTTATATGCTGATTAAAACTATATACTCAACTTACAAATTTTTAAGTACAAAAGAAAGTATTGTTTTAGGTGATAAAATGGATTTTAAAGAAATAAAAGATTATCTAAATGCAGAAAATAAGGAAAACAAAAATGTACATAATTCAAAAAATCAAGGTAGAAGAGTTCGCAAATCTTTTGATAATAAAAAAGACAATCTCGAATCTAGCCAAACAGTAAAGATTGATAAAAATGAAATAGATGAAAAAATTAGCATGGCTAATATAGAAAATAATCAAAAAAATCATAGTAAAATAGAAAAAAAGAATAATAAAATATATAATGAAAAATCAAATGCAAACAAACTTTCTAACACTGATTTAATTAGGCTTGTAAGCGGAGATATTAATAAAACTCATAACCATACTACTATGACTATTACTAATCTAAAATCTTCTGAAAAAATATCTTTTACAAGTTCAAGACCTATATTAAAAATTCAAGAATATAATGAATATAAAATAGATTTAGAATTTGAGAATGTAAATGAATATGATTACGGGAGATTTATAGATATACTGCTTAAGTATTCAAAAGCAAAAGATTCTTATAAATTTGAATTAATTGTTAGTCCAGACCAGGATCCATCTAGTAAAATAGTGTTTTTTGATCCATCTAATATTTATGATATAGATGAAAAAGATTATGCTAATGTAGGTGGTAAAATTATTAGTATGAATTTTCCAAAATATAAAATTAATTTTATTACAGGTAATTAATATGGAATTTTTACAATATAAAACAAAAGAAGAGTATACAAAAGTTTGGTATAGGGATAGATCATATTTTTCAGGAGCACACTTAAAGTATATTGCTATGATTTTTATGCTCCTATCTCATCTAGCTCAGACAGATTTTTTATATGATTTAGATCAAAAATTTACTCTTATTGCAGATTTATTTGTATTTTTAGGTAGAATATCCATGCCGATCTTTTGTTTTTTTACAGTACAAGCAATTATCTATACTAGAAATTTCAAAAAATATACCTTAAGAATGCTTATATTTGCTTTAATATCAGAAATTCCCTTTGACTTAGCACTCCATAGAAGTTTTTATTATCCAGAAAGTCAAAATGTTATTTTTACATTATTAATAGGTGCTGTAGTTATTTATGCTATGGATTATTTTTGGAAGAGTAATTATAATCCGATTTTAAAGCTAATAGCTATGATTGCTATCGTTTATGTTGGGTATAAGCTTGCTTTTATTTTAAGAGCAGACTATAAGGGCTATGGTATAATAGCAATCGTATTTTTGTATTTAGCCAAAGATAGTAAAATTTCAACATGCCTTGCTTTATTAATAGCTTTTTATTTTGAATTTATAGTTTATGGATATGCTATCCATATAAGTTATGGATTTGTATATTTATCTATACCTCTTATAATGCTTTACAATGGACAAAGAGGTAAGCAAAATAAATGGTTATTTTACATATTTTACCCAGCACATTTATTACTTATATACATCTTAGAACTATTATTTTTATAAGGAAATTATGAATATTACACAAATTTTATCAGAACAATTAAATATAGACAAAAAAAATATTGAAAATGTAATCAATCTTTTAGATGATGGTTCAACAGTAGCTTTTATTGCTAGATATAGAAAAGAAAAAACCGGCAATCTAAATGATGTTGATATTAGAAATATTGAGAAAAATTTAAATAAACTTAGAAATATCGAAAATAGACAAGAAGAAATTATATCATCATTAAAAAGTCAGGATAAACTAAGTGATGAACTAAAAGAGCGAATTTTAAGTGCCAATTCTCTAACTATATTAGAGGATATATATGCACCATATAAGAAAAGAAGAAAAACCAGAGCTGATAAAGCAAAAGATTTAGGGTTAGAACCATTATATAAATTTTTAATAACTGATGCTAACAATCAAAAAAATGCTTTAGAATATGCTGAAAATTTTGTAAATGAAGAGCTTGAAACACCTGAATCTGCCATTGAAAAATCTTTGGATATTTTTGCAGGAGATATATCAAATAATGTAGATGCTAGAAATATTATAAGACGTGATGGCATGATTAGGGCAAAGCTTATTTCTACACAGAAAGATGATCCTGAAAAGGTTTATGAAACTTATTATGACTTTTGTAAAAGAATTAGAGATATAAAATCTTATCAAATATTAGCGATAAATAGAGCGGAAAGAGAAGGTGCATTAAGTGTTAAATTAGAATTTGCTGATGCATATAATAAAAAACTAATAGCTGATTTATACCAAGCAAACAATGATTATCAAAAGGAATTATTAGATATTTCAGTAGATGATGCCTATAAAAGGCTAATTTTACCTTCAATTACAACTGAACTTCGTAATTTTTTAACTGAATCAGCTGAGGATGAATCTATAAAAGTATTTTCTAAAAATCTAAAACCATATTTCTTACAAAGACCAATTAAAGGCAAAAATGTGATGGGCCTAGATCCAGGATTTAGAACTGGATGCAAGGTGGCAGTTGTCGATTTAAATGGAAAATATTTAGACAAGGCAGTAGTTTATCCTGTACAACCCCATAATAAGGAAGAAGAGTCTATTAAAATTTTAAACGATTTAATAGAAAAATATAATGTAAATTTAATAGCTCTAGGCAATGCTACCGCAAGTAGAGAAACTGAACTTTTTGTAAATAAGCTTATAGAACAAAGTGACAAAGATTTAGCTTATGCGGTAGTAAATGAAGCTGGAGCTTCAGTTTATTCTGCATCAGCATTAGGAGAAGAAGAATTTCCTGATTTAGATGTAACTATTCGTGGCGCAATTTCTATGGCTAGAAGACTCCAAGATCCAATGGCTGAACTAGTAAAAATAGAACCAAAACATATAGGTGTTGGTCAATATCAACACGATTTAAATGAAAAAAAATTAGATGATGAACTTTCAAAAGTTGTTGAAGATGCTGTAAATGAAGTTGGAGTTACTATAAACAATGCTTCTTATAAGCTTTTATCCTATGTTTCTGGATTAAATCCAACCTTAGCTAAAAGGATTGAAGATAGTTTTAAGGAGGGCACACTAGTTTATAGAAAAGATTTAAAAAATATAAAGGGACTAGGTGATAAAACTTATAAATTAGCAGCGGGTTTTTTAAGATTTCCTGATTCACCGGAAATTTTAGATAACACTGGAGTTCATCCGGAAAGTTATAAAATAGCCAAGAAATTAGAAAACTATGACTTGAATAAGGCTGATGTAAATGAGCTTAGTAAAGAATTAGATGTAGGAGTTCCAACTTTAGAAGATATCATAAAAGAGCTCCAAAAACCAGGCCGTGATCCTAGAGAAGATAATCCAGAAGTGCTTACAAAATCTGAAATAATGACCATTGATGATATAGAAATAGGTGATGAATTGAAAGGAAAAGTGAGAAATGTAACTGACTTTGGGGCTTTTGTGGATATTGGAGTTGGAACAGATGGTTTAGTTCATATTTCTAAAATGAGTGATAAATTCATAACAGATCCTAATGAAATTTTAAAGAATTCGGATATAATTAATGTTAAGGTCATTGATATTGATAAAGAAAAATCAAGAATATCTTTATCAATGATAAACTAAAGGAGATTATATGGATAATCAAAATTTTAAAATATTCTGTAACAATAATATATATGGAGCAAACACTAAAAAATATTATAATAAGTGCGTTGCTAAAGCCCCCGAGATTAGAATTTAAATTTTTTAATACAATATTTTAGCAACAAATTTTTATAATAGGAGAAACAAATGAGATTAACAAATTATTATATGCCAACATTGAGAGATGACCCAGCTGATGCAGAGGTAGTAAGTCATAAATTACTTGTTAGAGGTGCCTTTGTAAGAAAACAAGAAACAGGAATTTATTCTTACTTACCATTAGGTATGAAAGTAAAAAACAAGATCTATAAAATAGTTTGTGATGCTATGGAAGATTACGATTCTGTTCAAGTAGAAACTTCTATGATTCAACCAAAAGAGCTTTGGCAAGCTTCAGGAAGATGGCAAACATTTGGTCCAGAGATGTTAAAAATGACTGATAGACTTGGTCGTGAATACTGTTTTGGACCAACAGCAGAAGAATATTTTGCAGATTTGGTAAAAAATGAACTAGTTTCTTATAAACAACTTCCACTAAACCTATATCAAATTGTAGAAAAGTTTAGAGATGAAAGAAGACCTAGAAACGGAATTATAAGAGCTAGAAGCTTCCTAATGAAAGACGCTTATTCTTTTGATGAGGATTATGAAGGCTTAAAAGCAGCATATCAAAAGATGTGGGATGCATATGTTCAAGCTTTTGATAATATGAGAATTGACTATAAAATAGTACAAGGGGACACTGGTGCTATGGGTGGTAGAGTTTCACATGAATTTATTGCTCCAGCTGAAAATGGCGAAGGAATAATTTTCTATACAGATGAATCAGATTATGCGGCAACTATAGAAAAAGCAGCTTTTATCAAAGAATATGAAAAAGAAGAACTAAAAGATATAGAGCTAGTAAAAACTACTGATAAAACTACTATCAAAGATGTTAGTGAGTTTTTAAATGTACCAGAAGAGAAATTAGTAAAAACTGTAGACTTAAAAGTACAAGGTCAACCAGTTTTTGTATTCGTTCCTGGAGATAGAGAATTAAACATGGCAAAATTGATTGCTTACTTACAAGTTCCAGAACATGAAATTGAAATGATGGATGATGAAATGATCCTAGAATATACAGGAGCAGAACCAGGTTATACAGGACCAAAAGGTCTATTAAATAATCCAAGAATAATCATTGATAAATCAATTACAAAAATGACTAATACAGTTATTGGAGCAAATAAAAAAGACCACCACTACATGAATGCAACTTTTGGTCGTGACTTTGATGGTGAAGTAGCCGAAGATCTTCTTACAGCTAAAGAAGGGGATATGGCTATAGATGGTTCAGGAAAATTAAAGTCTGCTGAAGGTATTGAAGTAGGGAATATATTTCAATTAGGCACAAAATATTCTGAATCTATAGGAGCTTATTATTTAGATCGTGATGGAAAACAAAAACCTATAGTTATGGGGTCATATGGTATAGGTGTTAGTCGTTCCATAGCAGCTATTATTGAACAAAATCATGATGAAAATGGTATCATCTGGCCAACAACAGTTGCTCCATTTGAAGCTATAATTACAACTATAAATATTAAAGATGAAGAGCAAAAAGCTTTATCTGAAGAAATTTATGAAAAACTTCAAAAAAATGGTATAGATGTTTTATTTGATGATAGACAAGAAAGAGCTGGAGTTAAATTTAACGATAGAGACTTAATAGGTATTCCATATAGGATTACAGTTGGTAAAGATGCTGGTGATAAAAAAGTTGAATATTCTACACGCCGTGAGGGTATAAATGAAAAAGTAGAAGTTGATGAAGCTATCAACAAAGTAGTAGAAAATGTCAAAGCCGATTTAGTTATGACTAGACATAAACCAGGAACTTACGAAGCATAAAAGGAGATAAAGAATATGTTAGTAAATGCTAAAGAAATGTTAGATAAAGCCTATGAAAATGGATATGCAATTGCGCACTTTAATACAAATAACTTAGAATGGACAAGAGCAATCCTTGAAGCTTGTGAACAAAAACAAACAGCAGTAATTATTGCAGCAAGTGAAGGTGCAAACAAATATATGGGTGGCTATAAAGTTGTTGCAGATTTAGTTAAAAATTTACATGATTCGCTAGATATTACAGTACCAGTTGCAATCCACCTTGACCATGGTACTTATGAGGGTGCGAAAGCTTGTATAGAAGCTGGATTTACATCAGTAATGTTTGATGGATCTAGTCTTCCTCTTGAAGAAAATTTAGAAAAAACCCGCGAAATTGTAGAACTTGCTCACGCAAAAGGTATCTCTGTTGAAGCAGAAGTAGGTGGCATTGGCGGCGAAGAAGACGGCGTTACAAGTGCTGGTGAACTTGCAGATGTAGATGAATGTAAAAAGTTAGCATCTTGTGGTATTGATTTTATTGCAGCAGGAATCGGTAATATTCACGGAGTGTATCCAGCTGACTGGCAAGGTCTAAATTTCGATAGATTAAGTGAAATTTCAGATGCTGTAAATATGCCTATAGTATTACATGGGGGTACAGGTATTCCTGAAGACCAAATTAAAAAAGCAATCGAACTTGGCGTATCAAAAATAAACGTAAATACAGAATGCCAACTAGCATTTGCAAAAGCTACTAGAGAATATATTGAAGCTGGAAAAGACAAAGAAGGCAAAGGATTCGATCCAAGAAAATTACTAGCACCAGGTACAAATGCCATAAAAGAAGTTGTATATCAAAAGTTGGATATGTTTGGTTCTGAAGGATCAGCAAATAAATAATTAACTTTAATTAGGGTCGTTTTGGTTTATCCAATAGACCCTTTAATTTTTTAATAGGATAAATATGGATAATTTAGAAGAAAAGTTAGTAACCGAACTAAGAGAAATAGCAAAAGAGTTAGAAATACCGTCGGTTACAAAGTATAAAAAAGATGAATTAATAAAATTAATAGAAGAAAAATATAGAGAAAAAGAAGAAGAAGAAAAAGAAAAACGAGATAATGATCTAGGTGAAAAATTTGACTGTGAAGGTGTTTTAGAAATTCTCCCAGATGGCTTTGGATTTTTAAGATCTGATCTATATGAACAAGGTGACGATGATATTTATGTTCCTCCTAAACAAATTAAAATGTTTAGGCTAAAGACTGGAGATTATATCAAGGGAATTGCAAGAGAAAAACACGACAAAGATAAATTTGCACCTTTAATATTTGTTTCTGATGTAAATGGTATAAAGCCAGGTGAAGCATTTAATAGACTATCATTTGAAGACCTTACTCCAATCTACCCAAATCAAAGAATTAGACTTGAAACTACAAAAGAAAATATTTCTGGAAGAATTATAGATATGATTTCTCCAATTGGCCGTGGTCAAAGAGGATTAATTGTCTCACAACCAAAAGCAGGAAAAACTACTCTTATAAAAAATATAGAACGTTCAATTGAAAAGAATTATGATGATGTTAAAATTTTTGTGCTTTTGATAGATGAAAGGCCAGAAGAAGTTACAGATCTTATTAGATTTGTAAATGAATATAGAGATCCTAATAATGATTATATGAGAACAGAAGTAGCAAGTTCTACATTTGATATGCCTCCACAAAATCATATCGATATTGCAGAAATGATATTAGAACGTGCAAAAAGATTTGTAGAAGATAAAAAAGATGTAGTAATTCTTTTAGATTCTATAACAAGACTAGCTCGTGCTTACAATATAATAACACCGCAATCAGGAAGAACCCTATCAGGAGGACTAGATCCATTAGCTTTAGTTGGACCGAAACAATTTTTTGGTGCAGCTCGTAATGTAGAAGATGGGGGATCACTTACCATTTTGGCTACGGCTTTAGTAGATACAGGGAGCCGTATGGATGATATGATTTTTGAAGAATTTAAGGGAACTGGTAATATGGAGGTACACCTTGATAGAAGACTATCAGATAGGAGAATATTCCCAGCTATAAATATTGAAAAGTCATCCACTAGACGTGAAGATTTGCTATTAAGCAAAGATGAGTTAGAAGCTATATACAAAATTAGAAAATCAGAAATGGATACTGCAGAATCTATAGTAGAACTTATAGATTTTATGAAAAGAACACCAACAAATGAAAAGCTAATAGATCTTATAAATAATTCTTTATAGCTTGATATTAATATTTTTAAATGGTATAATCTAATATGCTTATTGAATCAAGAAATAGAGGTGTTTAAATGAATAAAGAAATCCAACCAGAATACCACGAAGCAAAAGTAACATGTATTTCTTGTGGAAATGAATTCACAGTAGGATCTACTGAAGAAGAAATTAAAGTAGAAGTATGCAACAATTGCCATCCATTCTACTCAGGAAAACAAAGAAATGCTGAACGTGGTGGTAACGTTGAGAAATTTAACAGAAGATACGGTAGAAAATAATAAGGTTAGGCAACTAACCTTATTTTTGTGTATATAATGAAAATAAAAAATATTTTAGATAAAAATAATGATGATCTTGTAATTGCCCTTACTTATATCTTGGATAAGACAAAATCATTTATTTATTTAAATCCAGATTATGAGCTAAATGATCAAATAATTGAACAATTAAATAATATCGAAGTTATGATAAATGAAGGTTTGCCATTACAATATGCTATAGGACATTGGGAATTTTATGGCTTAGATCTTTTAGTAGATGATAGAGCCTTGATACCACGATTTGAAACGGAAATTTTAGTAAACTGTATTATAAATTCTGATATTAATAAAGATGAAATTTTAGATATAGGAACTGGAACAGGAGCAATTTCTTTAGCTTTAGCTAAAAATTTAAGTAAAAGTCATATTATTGGGGTAGATATATCAGATAAGGCTGTATCTTTAGCAAAAGATAATAAAAACAAATTACAATTAACAAATGTAAATTTTTTACAAAGTGATTTATTTAAAAATGTAGAAGGAAAATTTGATATTATAGTATCGAATCCGCCTTATATAAGTGAATCTGATTATAAAAAATTAGATGAAAAGCTATTTTATGAACCAAAATCTGCTCTAGTAGGTGGAAATGATGGTTTAGACTTTTATAAAGCGATTATAAAAAATGCTGGAAACTATTTAAATAAGGATGGACATCTTGTTTTTGAGATTGGATATGACCAAAAGGAGTCTATAAATAACCTATTGATCAAATCTGATTTTAAAAATATAAAGAATATTAAAGATTTTAATGGCTTTGATAGAATTATCATTGCCCAGAAAGGATAAATATGTTTGAAAATTTAGATCATATTAGAGATAATTATAAGGATTTGGAGTTAAAACTTGCAGATCCAGAAGTATTGTCTGATATAGATAAGTTTACAAAAATTTCTAGAGAATATAATTCATTAAAACCAATAGTTGAAAAATATGAGCAAATATTATCTGCTCAAGCAACTATTGAGGAAAATCAAGAGTTGATGAATGAAACAAATGATAGCGATATGCTTGATATGTTAAAAGAAGAAATCAATGAAAATAAGAAAAATCTTGAGTCTTTTAATGAAGAAATGAAAATATTATTAATTCCAAAAGATCCTAATGATACGAAAGATGTTATTGTTGAAATCCGTCCAGGTGCTGGTGGAGATGAAGCTGGTCTTTTTGCTGGTGACCTTTATAGAATGTATAATATGTATGCTGATAAGGCTGGATTTAAAACTGAAGAAATAGATATTGCTAGCCAAGGAGTAGGTGGTATAAAAGAAGCTACTTTTGTAGTAAAAGGTGAAGGGGCTTACTCAAAATTAAAATATGAATCAGGAGTTCATAGAGTACAACGTGTACCAGAAACAGAATCTGGTGGTAGAATTCATACATCTACAGCTACAGTTGCAGTATTACCCGAAGTTGATGATGTAGATATACAAATTGATCCCAATGATGTAAGAGTTGATGTATATAGATCAAGTGGGAATGGTGGACAATCTGTAAATACAACAGACTCAGCAGTAAGATTAACTCACGAACCAACCGGACTTGTAGTAACTTGCCAAGATGAGAAAAGTCAGATAAAAAATAAAGAAAAAGCTATGAGGGTTCTACGTGCTAGACTTTATGAATTGGAGGAAGAAAAAAGAAATAAAGAAATAGCTGATAATAGAAAGTCACAAGTAGGTACTGGTGATAGAAGTGAAAGAATTAGAACTTACAATTTCCCACAAGGAAGAATAACTGATCATAGAATAAATAAAACTATTTATCAATTGGATGATTTTTTAAATGGAAATATAGAAGAAATGATCGATTCGTTAATTGCTGAAGACCAAACTAGAAAGCTTGAGCAAATAGGAGAATAATTTGTTTAACTTTTTGGCCAAAAAATTTATTAAAGATTATAAAAACTATGATACACCTGAAGTAAGGCTAGAATTAATTTCTTTATCTTCTATAGTAGGAATTGTGATTAATCTTATACTTGTTATTTTTAAATTAATAGTAGGATTTTCTACAAATTCATCTGCTATAGTTAATGATGGATTTAATAACTTATCAGATACAATAGTATCTATTATGGCACTAGTAGGATCAAAAGTTAGCCAAAAACCTGCAGATAAAGAACATCCATTTGGCCATGGACGTAGTGAAAGTTTGATATCACTTTTAGTTGGTATTTTAATTATGTATGTTGGAGCAAAATTATTTATCAATGCTCTTAATCATTATGCTGGTGATAATCAAACAAACTTTACAGCAATAGCCATAATAGTATTAGTATTAAGTATAGTAGCTAAGTTTTATATATATTTTTTAAACAGAAAATTATATAGAAATTTAGAATCTGATCTTAATTTTGGTGTTATGGCAGATGCTAGAAATGATATTTTAGCTACAACTGGTATTATTTTAGGAGCACTTCTTGAAAAGTACTTTAATCTAAAAGTAGATGCTTTGATGGGTGTTATTTTAGCATGTTTTGTATTTAAACCTGGACTTGATTTGTTTAAACAATCTTCTGCCTATCTTTTAGGACAAAGGGTCGACTCAGAGATTGAAAATAAAGTTGGTAAAATAATATTAGCGAATGATTTTATTATAGGCTATCATAGCCTACAAATCCACGAATATGGTAAAGGTCATCTTGAAGGATCTGTAGATGTAGAAATTGCAGAAAATTTATCTTTACTAGTAGCTCATAAAATTGTAACAGATATTCAAAGAAAAATAAAAGATGAAACTGGATTGAATTTAAGTATTCACATGGATCCTACTTATTCTCTAATTATGAGTGATAGAGTAGAAGCTGAGATAGAAAAGATAGAAACGCAGGCAAAAAATGATTACGAAGATTTTTAGCTTAAACAAAGAAAATATAGATGAAGATATACTAAAAGACGCAGCAAAAATAATAAACGAGGGAGATTTGGTAGCTTTTCCTACTGAAACTGTTTATGGACTAGGTGCAGATGGTCTAAATGATCAAGCTTGCCAAAAAATATTTAGGGCAAAGGGTAGACCATCGGATAATCCATTAATTTTACATATTTCAAATCATAATATGCTATATAATTTAGTAGACAGTATAAGTGAGGATGCAAAAATATTAATGGAAGTTTGCTGGCCAGGTCCTCTTACATTAATTATGAAAAAATCAGATTTGGTTCCAAATACTGTTACGGCTGGCTTAGATACCGTTGCTATAAGAATGCCTAGTGATGATATTGCATCAAAATTTATTGATCAAGCAAATACACCTATAGCAGCTCCAAGTGCCAATACCTCTGGAAAACCATCACCTACTAGAGCTAAAGATGTTTTCCATGATCTAAATGGAAAGATTCCTATGATTTTAGATGGAGGATCTTGTAAAATAGGTATTGAGTCAACAGTGATTGATTGTAGTGAAGAAAATCCTGTTATTTTAAGACCAGGATATTTTACATATGAGTATTTAAAAAAAATCATACCAACTATTAGCCTAGACGATGCTTTAGTTAGTGATAAAAAAATACCGAAATCACCTGGTCAAAAATATAGACACTATTCACCAGATGCAAAAATGGAAGTTTTTATAGGTGAGAATGCTACAAAAATAATGTTAGAAAAAGCTTTAAAATATAAAGAAGAAAATCAAAAAGTTGGTGTTCTTACTTTTGAAGATTCTATTTCTAATTTTGAAGATTTTAAAACAATATCTTTTGGTAGCAGAGATAATTTATCTTATATGAGTCATGTTTTATTTACTGCCCTTAGAGAGATGGATAATGTTGGTGTGGACATCATACTTGCAGAGGGGGTAAGTGATAAGGACTTGGGTAAGAGTATAATGAATAGAATGAAAAAATCCGCATCGAATAATATAATTTATCTTTAGGAGGAATTATGCAAGAAAATGTACATGTTTTAGATCACCCAGTTATTAAACACAAGATTTCAATTCTACGTGATAGCAATACTGGGGCTACAGAGTTTAGATCAATTATAAAAGAAATATCTATAATACTAGCTTATGAAGCTACAAAAGACTTGGAATTAGAAGAATATGAACTAGAAACTCCGATTGCTAAAACAACAGGTTATAGAATTTCTGGTAAGAAATTAGGTATAGTTCCAATTTTAAGAGCTGGTCTTGGCATGGTTGATGGGGTACTTGAAGTATTGCCAGCAGCAAAGATTGGTCATATCGGAATGTATCGTGATGAAGAAACATTATTACCAGTTGAGTATTATTCAAAATTACCAAAAGATGTTGAAAATAGAGATATGATAGTAGTTGATCCAATGCTAGCTACCGGTGGTTCAGCATGTGATGCGATTGGTAGATTAAAAGAAAAAGGATGCAAAGATTTAAAACTTTTAAGCATCATTGCAGCTCCAGAGGGTGTTGAAAAATTACAAAAAGAACATCCCGATGTTGATATTTATATAGCACAGCTAGATAAAGGATTAAATGAAGATAGTTATATTGTGCCAGGCTTAGGAGATGCTGGAGACAGACTTTTTGGTACAAAATAAAGGAAAATTAAATGGATAAAAAAGAAATTTTAGTAATAAATGGTGGTGGTCCTTTAGAAGGTGAAGTTACTATTTCAGGTGCAAAAAATTCTGCATTGCCAATACTTGCAGCCTGTGTATTGGGAACAGAAGAAATAATCTTAGATGGTGTACCAGATCTAAAAGATGTAGAAATAATGATAGAAGTTCTTAGACATCTTGGTTCAAAAGTAGAGTATATATCTGAAGATTCTGTTAGAATTGATTCATCAGAGTTAAATACTTGTGAAACTCCTTTTGAGTTGATGGATAAGATGAGAGCATCTTTTGTCGTAATGGGACCTCTTTTATCAAGATTTAAAGAAGCCTATACAAAAGCTCCTGGTGGATGTAATATAGGAGCTCGTCCCATAGACTTACATTTAAAAGGATTTGAGGCACTAGGTGCTACTAATATAGTAAATGATGATGAAATTTCAATAAAAACTGATGGTAAATTAATTGGAAATGAAGTTTATTTAGACTTTCCATCAGTAGGAGCTACTCAAAATATAATGATGGCTGCAACCTTAGCTAACGGAGTAACCACAATAGAAAATGCTGCAAAGGAACCAGAAATAGTTGACCTTGCATCATTTTTATCAAAAATGGGAGCAAAAATTAAAGGAGCTGGTACATCTACTATTACTATAGAAGGAGTAGAAAAACTAACAGGTACCCGCCATACAATCATTCCTGATAGAATAGAAGCAGCAAGTTATATGATAGCTGCAGCTATGACAAAAGGTAATGTTACAATCAATAATGTAATAGGTTCTCATATTAGACCGGTTATTGCTAAACTAATTGAAATGGGTGCTGAAGTTGATGAAATAGACGATGAGGATATTATAAAAGTTAAAGTTAATAAGAAACTTAAACCAACAAATATTCAAACACTTCCTTATCCAGGATTTCCAACTGATGCTCAAGCTCAATTTATGGCGTTAATGACAATTTGTGATGGAGAAAGTAAAATCCAAGAAACAGTATTTGAAAATAGATTTATGCATGTTGAACAATTAAATAAAATGGGAGCAGCGATTGCTACAAGTGGTAATCGAGCTACTATTGTAGGTGTAGATAAACTACATGGTGCAGATGTACGTGCAACAGATCTTAGAGCAGGAGCAGCTTTAGTAATTGCAGCTTTGATTGCAGAAGGTGAAACTAGAGTTTCTGATATATACCATATTGATCGTGGTTATAGTAATATAGTAGAAAAATTTACTAATCTTGGAGCAGATATCAAGAGAGTAGAAATATAATAAAATGAAAATAGAAGGCATAGTTACCAACATAATTTATAGAAATGAAGACAATGGATACAACATTATTGTTGTAGAAACATCTGATTCTGATATAACTTGTGTTGGAACTATGCCTTTTTTTGATCAAGGGGATAATGTAGAAGTAATAGGTGAACTTATTTATCATGATAAATACGGTGAACAAATGAATGTAAGCTCAATAAAATTATTAAAACCTTCAGGTAAGGATGCTATAATTAATTATCTATCAAATGCAAATATAAAAGGCATAGGTAGAAAAACAGCAAAACAAATATATAGTGAGTTTGGAGAAGACTCAATAGATATTGTATATAATGATCCTGAAAAATTAAAAACTATATCAGGTATAGGAAAAAAAAAGATAGAAGATATAAAACTTACGACTGAGCAAACAAAAGATTCTAGAAGTAGCTTATTGTATTTACAAAGTTTAAATATTTCTTATAAATTATCTATGAAAATATATAAGCTATATGGAGAGGATACCATAGATATAATAAAATTGAATCCTTATAAACTTGTGGATGATATAAGTGGAGTTGGATTTACTATGGCTGATAATATAGCTCGTAATATGCAAATAAATTCAAACTCAGCCTTTAGGATTTCTGCTGGTATAAGTCATATTTTAAATTATGAATCGGAGTTAAACGGTCACACAACTATAAAGAAAGATTTTTTAATTAATAAAGTTAGTAAACTTTTAAAAGTAAATACTATAGAAGTTAGTGATCAAATTAAAAAAGATAGCATAACTGGAAAGCTATATATAGTTGAGATAAATGATGAAGAATTTGTATATAAGAAATCTCTTTATAAGGCTGAAAAGTATATAGCAATGACCTTAAAGCAAAAAAAAGATAGTCAATATATATTTGATGTAAACATTGACGAAGATCTCAGTGTTTTTTCAAAAGAACAACAGACAGCAATTACAGAAGCTTTTAAAAATATGCTTATGGTTATAACCGGAGGACCAGGTACTGGTAAAACCACAATTATAAATGCTATAAAAAAAATATTAAATAATAATGATTTGACATACTCATTACTTGCACCTACTGGCAGAGCTGCAAAAAGGATACAAGAATCTACAGGAGATGAAGCTTATACTATACATAGATTGCTAGGTATAAAACCAGATGAGTCTTTAGCAGAATATAATGAAGAAAATCCAATAGATAAAGATTATATAATTGTAGATGAAATGAGTATGGTTGATATTTATTTGATGGAATCATTAATAAGTGCAATTTCTCCAAATACCGCCTTAATTATGGTAGGTGATAGTAATCAGTTGCCATCGGTTGGTCCTGGAAATGTTTTAGCTGATATAATCAATACTGACATAAAAACAATAAAACTAAAAAAAATATTTAGACAGGGTCTTAAGTCAAATATAATAGTAAACGCTCATAAGATAAATAAGGGAGAGTATCCTATATTAAACGAATTAGGAAAAGACTTCTTTTTTATAGAGGCAAATAAGAATAATTTTAGTCAAGTCTTAGCAGATTTAGTAAATAATCGATTGCCAAAATTCTATGGTCTAGATAAGATAAAAGATATTCAGATTCTCTGTCCTAGTAAGAAAACAGCTTGGGGATCTACAAATATAAATAATAATATTCAAAATATTCTAAATCCTTCAGATAAAAAAATTGTTATAAATGAAAAAAATTTTAAACTTAATGATAAAGTGATGCAGATTAGAAATAATTATGATTTAGTAGCAGAAAATAGCTTAACTTATTCTGAGGGAGTTTATAACGGAGATATAGGTTTTATAAATGTAATTGACCAAGAAGATGAGAAACTAAAAGTAGAATTTTATGATGGTTCAGTAGTAACTTATAAAAAAGAAGATATAAAAGATTTAGATTTATCATACGCAATAACAATTCATAAGTCTCAAGGTTCAGAATTTGACTGTGTTATAATACCTATGATGCAGGTTGCGCCCATGCTTTTAACAAGAAATTTACTTTACACAGGGGTGACTCGTGCTAAAAAACTAGTTGTGCTTGTAGGTGAAAAACGAATTATTAAACAAATGGTTGATAATAATTTTTCTAATCAGAGATATACAAACTTAAGTTATTGGATAAATGAAATGGAGAATGTAGAAAATGATTGATTTTCTATTTTTAGATAAAAATATATGCTATTCTTGCAAAGAAAATGAAATTTATGATTATTTTTTGTGCAAAGATTGCTTAAAAAAATTAGATTACGTTGCAAATAGCTTTATTTTAGATAAGTATGAAGCTCATACAGTATATTTTTACAATGACTTTATGAAAAAATTAATAGGAGATTATAAATTTAATCGTAATACCTCACTTGCTAAATTTTTTTCCAGTATTCTATACAATTATGGGAAAAAATATAATTTGTTTGACTGTGACTATATTTTACCATCTCCTAGTTCTAAGAATACTTTAAATAATAGAGGATTTGATCATATAAAAATGATAACTAATCATTTTATAAATGATGTTCCTTGCCAATATTTAGAAGGTTTTAAGAAAATTAAAAATACTAAAGCTCAACATAATCTAAATAGAGATGAAAGGTCTAAAAACTTAGAAAATGCTTTTTACTATAATGGTAACCTATCAAATAAAACCGTTCTTTTAATAGATGATTTAATCACTACAGGAAATACAGCTAATGAAATAATAAAAGTTTTAGAAAATCACAAAGTAAAAGAGGTGAAGGTATTATCTATCACCTCTGAACGTAGGGTTAACTAAATTGTATTTGGATTTCTAAAACCAAAGTACCAAATTGCCCATAAAATAATTACTAGTAATACCCAGAACCACCAGTTTGAATAAAAAGGTTTATCTTCGCTAGCCTTATTTTTTGAGTTCTTAATATCATCTTTGGAATTATTTTTATGGTTATGGTGAGTTTTATCTCCTTCTGCATTTACTCTTTTATAATCTGAAGTATCAACTTTTTCATCATTATTTGCTTCTTTATCTTCTTTATGATGATTTAATTCATCAAAATCATTTTTAACTTCTGTATTAGCGTGGTCTACATCACTTTCTATTTTATTTTTTGCTTGGTCAATCTCATTTTTATTTTCATTTTTTACATAATTGAAGTCGTTTTCAACATTAGTTTTTGCATGTTCAACATCACTTTCGAATCTATCTTTATCCTCGATAACTTCTTTTTTAATATTATCATTTGTATTCTCAAATGATTCTTTGATATTTTCTCCTGCTTTATCAAAATCTTCTTTAATATTCTTTTTTTCTGATTTATTATTGTTGCCGGATTCAAATGTTCTTTTGTTGTTATCTGTCATAATATCCCTCCCAAAATTATTTATACAATAAAAATACCCAATAATATATTTATTATTCAAATATATTACTAGGTATTAACAATTTTAGGCTATAACTTCACTTTCTTGTGAGTTTTTCATATATTCATAGATTTTAATTGCTATTGCCATTTCAATTCTTTTTCTAAATAATTTACATGAGTAATTGTGGGTCTTATTTATATCACCATTTGCATTGTAATTATTGGCTGCACATCCACCTGAACAGTACATATTAGCCCAGCAACCTTTGCATTCTTCTTTAGAATAACAGTTACAAGTTTTAAATTGATTTACTAGATCATCACGAAGAATACCATCATCTAAATTTCCTAAAACAAAGTCATCATTTCCTACAAATTGGTGGCAAGGATATAAAGTACCAGTAGGGGTAACTGCTATATATTCTGTTCCAGAACCACATCCTGATAGTCTTTTGTGTGCACAAGGACCATTTTCTAAGTCTATCATATAATGATAAAAAATAAATTCATCATTATTATCTATAGATTCCATTATCATATCTGCTAATTTTTCGTATTGTTTATATAAAATTTCTAGATCTTTATCTTTTAAAGCATAGTCAGAATCTTTATTTCCTACAACTGGCTCTAGAGATGTTCTTTTAAATCCTAAATTTAAATATGTTTTTATATCTTCGGTAAAATCTAGATTATTGGCGGTATATGTACCACGCATATAGTATTCTTTATCACCACGTTTATTTACAAAGTTTTGGAATTTTGGTACTACTGTTTCAAATGAACCTTTACCACCGATAGTTTTCCTAAACTCATCATGTACTTCTTGTCTTCCATCTAGGGAAAGAACAACATTTTTCATATTTTCATTTAAATAATCTATTTTATCATCATCTAAAAGCATACCATTTGTAGTTAGGGTAAAGTTAAAATGCTTATTGTATTTATCTTCAAGACTTCTTGCATAATCAACTGTTTGAGTAACTACATCCCAGTTCATAAGTGGTTCTCCACCAAAGAAATCTACATCAAGGTTGTAGTGATTACCGGAATTTGCAATTAGAAAATCTATGGCTTCTTTAGCAGTATCTATAGTCATAATTGCATCTGGTCCATGGTATTTACCACCTTTTGCAAAGCAATATTCACAAGAAAGATTGCATGTGTGAGCAACGTTTAAACAAATTGCTTTTACACTTGTAGGTCTTTTTGTAACATCTATTGCAAGATCAGAAAAATTATCTGTGGTAAATAACATACCTTCATGTTCTAATTCTTTTACTTCATTATACGCTTCATAAAATTGATCATCAGTAAGATTATATGTAGATAAAGTATTTTTTATTTCTTCTTTTGAGTGATCTTCATATAATGAAATAATTTCATAAGTAACATCATCAACAGCATGCACAGATCCACTATATGTATCTAAAACTATATTAAAGCCTTTGGCCTTATATTGGTGTATCATATTTTCTCCTTAATTTGTGATATAGCTATTATACTAAAACAATAGGAAATATTAAAGAAAAAAAATAAGGGTTAATCCCTTATTTTTCTTTTTTGCTAACACATTCTTGGTTAGCTACTCCACAGCTTGTTTTACAAGCTGATTGGCAAGATGTTTGGCATTCACCGCATCCGCCATCTTTTTTTGATTTATGGAGATTTCTTGTATTAAGTGTTACAATTCTTTGCATATGTATTCTCCTTATATTTTATATATGTAGCTTTTATACATATTTATAATAACAGTTACAAAAAAAAATGTCAATCTATTATTAATACATCTGTTGAAATATTTAAAGAAATGCCATTATTGAACATATTATTAATAGTTTTTATTATTGTACTATCAATCACTTCACCGGGTACAACTAAGGGAATGCCCGGTGGATATGCATAGATAAATTGACCTGAAATTCTATTTTTTGCATTATTTATATTTATACATTTTTTTTTGCTTAGCTGAGCATCTTTTATACTTTTTATAGTTTCTGGTATAAAATATGAAAAATTGCTAGCATTTTCTCCGCTGTCTAGATTTTCATCAATTTTTATCAAAGCTTCCTTTAACCTATCAAAACCAATTTTTTTATCAAAAATCGTGGAAATAAGTAATGCATATGATGGATAGGACATTTCTATTTCTATTTTCTCTTGTTTTAATAAACTTTGAAGCATGTCACCATTTATATTACTATTATTAGTAGAAATCAATATTTTTGACTTATCTTTATTAGGATGTTCTATTAATTTTAGATGCTTTAATTTTAAAGTATAGAGTTCATCTAAATTTTCTTTCATTATTTTATACAAATCGTTAAATTTGCAATAATTATTAACCATATCATCAATAGATTGCATAATAATATAAGATGGAGATGATGTTTGAAAAATAGCCATGTTCCTTTGTATTTCTGAGAAATACTTTTTGTTATTAATAAAGACACATGCTGCAGGTGTTAGTGCAGATAAATTTTTGTGAAATGAAGTTATTGCTATATCAAAATAATTCTGCCACATATTATTAAGTAGAAAATGTGAACCATGGGCAAGATCTACAATTAAAGGTACCTTTTGTTTTTGACATTCTTTATAAATTTTTTCTAAATCTATTATATATCCTTCATAAGAAGGTGATGTTACAATTACTGCAGAAAAGTCCTTGCTTCTTATTTTTTTATAAAAATCTTCGTAATCTATATCAACTACAGCATTTTCTTCACTTAATACTACATCAATATATGATGGATTTAAATTATTTAATTCAATTGCATTATAAATCGCCTTATGAGATGAACGCTGAATTAATATATTATTATTTTCATAAGTTAAAGCTCTAATGGTAGCTAGTATCCCACAGGTAGATCCATTGGTAGAAATAATTGCGTTTTTAACTCCATAAATTTCTGCAATTTTTTTGTTAAGGTCTAGTAAAATATCTCCAGGGTCATTTAAATTATCAAAACCTTCAATCTCAGTCAAATCTCTTTGATATGGTAAATCATCTCTTAAGATATCAGTTCTTTTTGAACCAGGCATATGAAAAGGATAGTAATCATTTTTTAAATATTCATCAAGTTTTTTATTTAACATATTTGCTCCTAGTAATACTTTACAGTAGTATTTATATTAAACTAGCGATTTAAAGAAAATGAAATAATTTAAATATATTCATATATTATAGAATTAGAATGATTTTAATATATAAAATCTGGTGTAGTAACGATTAAAATTCTATTATTAATAAGGTCAATAATTTTAGATAAGGAAAAAAATTTATGACAAAAAATAAAAAATGGATACTGTTAATTACTATCATTGTTGGGATTTTTTTAATTAGAAATTATAATTCGCATCCTAGGCATGCAAAGATTCCTAAATTAGAGAATATTATTAAAATCACGTTGATTGATATTAATAATGGTAAAGGAGTTAAGAAAATTACAATTGATAAAAAGTCTGATGTAAATAAATTCTTAGATATATTAAAAAAATCAAAAAAACAAATGAATATAGTGTTTCTGACCTTTCTAATAAAGATAGATATACTATAGTTATGTTTAAACTATCAGAAGGTGGAAAAATTATTAATTCAATATATGAAGAAAATAACAGCGTTTATTTTGAACAAGCGTATTATGGTATTTTTAAATTAGATTATGAAAATACAGAAGAATTAAAAAAAACAATTGATAATAAAGGAAAGAAACAAGATATACTAGTAAATATAGATGATATTTTTAAAGATGATTTTTAAAGCATATGTTTACTAATCCCAAACTATTAATATAAAGTTTTGTCACAATAGGGTATAATCAATATGGAGGATAGAATGGATTTAAAATCAAAAATTAGAGTTATTGAAGGATATCCAGTAGAGGGAGTATCTTTTAAAGATATCACAACTTTATTAAAAGATAAGAAAGCTTACAAACAATCTTTAGATATGCTAGAAAAAGAACTAAAAGATTTAGACTTTGACTATATTATAGGAATTGAATCTCGTGGATTTATTTTTGGGGCACCGCTTGCTGATAGATTGGATAAAGGTTTTGTTCCAATTAGAAAACCAGGAAAACTTCCAGGAGAAATAGAAAAGATTTCTTATGAGCTAGAATATGGTAGTAATGAACTAGAAATGCACAAAGACGCTATTAGCAAAGGTGATAGAGTAATTATTATCGATGATTTAATTGCGACAGGTGGATCAGCACAAGCAGCTGCAAAGCTAGTTGAATCATTAGGTGCAGAAGTGATAGCATTTGAGTTTTTAATAGAATTAGAAGATTTAAATGGTAGAGAAGCTTTAGAAGATTATAAAGTAATATCTTTAGTAACATATGATCATTAAAACAAGAGCCTTCAATTGAAGGCTCTATATCTATATATTAAATAAGAGTTTCAATATTATAAAAAAAAGAAAAAAATACTTGAATATATATACACTAGTGGTATAGTTTAATTAAGGTCAGGGATGGTCAAATAATAAAGATAAAATGATGGAGGTAGCATGAAATATAGAGATTATTATGAAGTATTAGGGGTTGATAAAAAAGCAAGTGATGCTGATATTAAAAAGGCGTATAGAAAGCTTGCCAAAAAGTATCATCCAGACCTTCATCCAGATGATAAAGACGCAGCAGAAAAATTTAGTGAAATCAATGAAGCGTATGAAGTATTATCTGATCCACAAAAACGTAAAAAATATGATAGGTTTGGAAATAGCGCAAACTTCTCAGGTGGTCAAAACTTTGATCCAAGTGATTTTGGATTTGATTTTGGAAACTTTGGAAACGGATCTTACACATATACTGCAGGATCTGATAGTGGTTTTTCAGATTTTTTTGATGGATTATTTGGAAGCTTTGCTAGAAATACTTACCAAAGAGCAGGTTCAAGAAAATCTTCAAAAGCAACGAGTGCTAAGAAAAAAACTACAATTAATACAAACATTGAGCTTAGCATAGCTGAAGCTGAAGCTGGAATAAATAAATCTGTTGCAATAAAGCATAACAATCAAATTAAAAATATAGAAATAAGTGTACCTGCGGGTATTAAGAATAATAATAAAATTAAAGTTGATGGCTCAAAATACGGTATAAATGCCTTTATTTTAGCTAAAATAATCATCAAAGATGAAGAAAATAGAAAACTTGATGGAATAGATATTATTCAGAGGGAAAAAGTATACCCTTGGCAAGCTTATTTTGGAACTAAGAAAAAAGTTTCCACACCAAAAGGTAGCTTGATGGTAACTATCCCAGAGAAAGTAAATTCCGGTCAAAAAATAAGGCTTAAAGGATATGGATATAAGGATAGAAAAAATAATACAGGTGATCTAATTTTAGAAATAATTATAGACAATCCTGCAGAAATCAATGAAGAAATGCATGAATTATATGAAAAACTTAATGAAATAAGGGGCTAAATTATGGATTATAATAAATTTACACAAAAATCATTAGAAGCATTTAATAATGCAAATAGTTATGCTATTAAAAATAGCAATCCAGAAGTAAATGAAATACATTTAAACTATGCTTTAATAGAGAATTCTGATTCTATAGTTTCTCAAATAATAAAAACTATGGATATTGATTTTGAAAATTATAGAAATGATATAAGAAGTATTATGGATAGATTACCACAAACAAACGGTGGTTCTGACATCTATCCTACTCAAACTCTTTCTAGAATTTTATTAAAAAGTGAAGATGAGGCAGATAATATGGGAGATAGTTTTGTATCTATGGAACATATTTTCGCATCATTATTAAATGAAAAAACTCAAGTGAGCGATATTAATAAAAGATATGGTCTAAGATATAGAGATTTTAAAAATTCTATAGATAAGGTCAGGAAAGGTCAAAAAGTGATTACTGAAAATCCAGAAGAAACAAATAATCCATTAGAAAAGTTTGGTAGAGATCTAACCAAAGAAGCTAGAGAAGGTAAGATTGACCCAGTTATTGGTCGTGATAGTGAGATTAGAAATGCACTTAGAATTTTATCAAGACGTAAAAAAAATAATCCTGTTTTAATTGGTAATCCAGGTGTTGGTAAAACGGCAATTGTAGAAGGACTTGCACAAAGAATTGTAAATAACGATGTGCCAGAACCACTTCAAGGTAGAACAATTTTTTCTCTAGATATGGGTTCTTTAGTAGCTGGAGCAAAATACCGTGGTCAATTTGAAGAAAGACTAAAAGCAGTTTTGGAAGAGGTGCAAAAATCTGATGGCCAAATAATAATGTTTATAGACGAGATTCATACTTTGGTTGGAGCTGGAAAAACTGAGGGAGCTATGGATGCATCAAATATTATGAAACCAATGCTTGCTCGTGGAGAAATAAAAGTCATTGGTGCTACAACACTTAATGAATACAGAGAATATATAGAAAAAGACGGAGCACTTGAACGTCGTTTCCAAAAAGTAATGGTCAATGAACCTAGTATTGAAGATACTATTAGTATTTTAAGAGGTATCAAGGATAAGTATGAAATATTCCACGGCATTCGTATTCAAGATAGTGCAGTAATTGCTGCTGCAGAATTATCTGACAGATATATTACAGATAGATTTTTACCAGATAAGGCTATAGATCTTATGGATGAGGCATGTGCAACAGTTCGTACAGAAATTGATACAATGCCAACTTACCTTGACGAACAAAAAAGAAAATTACTTCAATTACAAATTGAAATTACAGCACTTAAAAAAGAAGAAGATGATTCGTCAAAAGAAAGACTTTCAATTTTAGAAAAGGAACTAGCCGACTTATCAGAAAAATACGATGAAGATTTCTTAAAATGGAAGGAACAAAAATCTTCTATAGATGATGTAAAAAATATAAAAGAAGAAATTGATAAGATCAAAAATGAAATAGATCAAGCTGAGAGGTCTTATGATTTTGAAAAACTTTCCGAGTTACGTTATGGTACATTACCAGCCTTAGAAGAAAAATTAAAAAAAGCAAGCGAATTATCACAAAAAGATAATGAAGATTCTATAAAAGAACAAGTAACTGAAGAAGATGTAGCAGATGTTGTAAGCAACTGGACAGGCATACCTGTTTCAAAACTTGTGGAAAGCGAAAGAAGTAAGATTTTAAGCTTACCAGAAAAACTACACGAAAGAGTAATAGGCCAAGATCAAGCTATAAGCGCAGTTTCAGATGCAATTATTAGAGCAAGATCAGGATTAAAAGATGCATCAAAACCAATTGGATCCTTTATATTTTTAGGACCAACTGGTGTTGGTAAAACAGAGCTTGCAAAAGCACTTTCTGAAGCTATGTTTGATGATGAAAACCATATGATTAGAATCGATATGAGTGAGTATATGGAAAAATATTCTGTATCAAGATTAATTGGTGCTGCTCCTGGATATGTTGGCTATGAAGAAGGTGGACAATTAACAGAAGCCGTTCGCCGCATGCCATATTCAGTAATATTATTTGATGAAATAGAAAAAGCTCACCCAGATGTATTTAACATATTATTACAAGTACTAGATGATGGTAGACTTACAGATAGTATGGGTAGAACTGTAGACTTTAAAAATACTATTATAATTATGACATCAAATATAGGTAGCCAATATTTATTAGATGGACTTAAAGATGATGGAACAATAGATGAGGAAAATAAAAATCTTGTAGAAGAATCATTAAAGGCATCATTTAAACCGGAATTTTTAAATAGAATTGACGACATAGTTATGTTTAGCCCATTAACTAGTGATCAAGTTTATAATATAATTGATTTACAAATAAACGAAATTAGGAAAAGACTAAAAGATTTAAGTATAGATCTAGAAATCACACCGGCAGCTAAAGAATATATATTAGACCATTCTTATGATGTAGAGTTTGGAGCTAGACCAGTAAAAAGATACCTTCAATCTAATGTAGAAACCAAACTTGGTAGACTAATAATCGAAGGAAAAGTTGGAGCAAAAGATACAGCTGTTTTAGATGTGGATGAAAATAAAGAATTATCTTTTATAAAAAAATAAATAAATTTTAATCAAAAGAGATGTTTGCCTTTATTGCAACATCTCTTTTAATATCCTAGCTTTATAGTCTACAATACTATATATAGTATATAGTTTTATTTTATGACTATATATGGTATACTGCAAAAGTATAGGAGGAATAATATGTTACAAGTTGTAAAAAGAAATGGTAAAAAAGTTGCCTTTGATGAAAATAAAATATCTGCTGCTATCCTTAAGGCTATGGATTCTCCAAGCGGAGTATACATAAAAAATCAGCCAGAGCATATAGCGTACATTATAAAAGAAAAATATGAAGATGAAAGTGAAATTTCCATATATGATATAGAAGAAGCAGTTTATTATGAGTTGATTAAAAATAATAACCCAGCTACTGCTAGGGCCTATGAATCATATAAGTCAATTCAAGCTTATAAAAGAGAGCAAAATACATCTGATAATGATATATTAGGTTTGCTAAATCAAACAAATATTGATGTAATGGATGAAAATTCTAACAAAAATCCGTTAATAGCATCCACTCAAAGAGACTTAATAGCTGGTGAGGTTGCAAAAGATATAGCAAAAAGAAAACTGATCCCAGCCCACTTAGTAGAAGCTCATGAGTCAGGAGCTATACATATCCATGATCTAGACTATCTTATCCAACCAATTTTTAATTGCTGCCTAGTTGATATGAAAAATATGCTAGATCAAGGCACAGTTGTAAATGGAAAATTAATAGAAAGCCCTAAATCTTTTCAAGTAGCATGTAATGTTATGACACAAATAATTGCGCAAATTGCTTCTAACCAATATGGTGGTCAATCTATAAATATATCTTGCTTAAGTCCATATCTAAAAAAATCTTATGATAAAAATCTAAGATTAGCCAAAGAAACTTTGGCAAGCGAAGACCAAGCATTAGCTATGGCAGCTGCTATGACTCAAAAAGATTTGGAATCAGGCATACAAACTATCCAATATCAAATAAATACCCTTATGACTAGCAATGGTCAGGCTCCTTTTGTGACTTTATTTATGCACACTGATGAAAGTGACCCATACCTAGAAGAAACAGTAAAAATAATAGAAGAAGTCCTAAGACAAAGAATAAAGGGCATCAAAAACGAAGCGGGGGTTTATGTTACTCCAGCCTTTCCAAAATTAATCTATGTTTTAGATGAAAATAATATAAAAGAAAATAGTAAATATTATCAACTTACAAGACTTGCTGGAGAATGTACTGCAAAAAGAATGTATCCAGACTATATTTCTGCAAAAGAAATGAAGAAAAATTATGAGGGTAATGTATTTTCACCTATGGGCTGTAGAGCATTTCTTCCACCATATAAAGATAAAAATGGCAAATATAAATTTGACGGCAGATTTAATATGGGAGTATGTACTATCAATCTTCCTCAAATCGGCATTTTAGCCAAAAATGATGAAAAAAAATTCTTTGAAATATTAGAAAAAAGATTAGAACTTGTAAAAGAAGTGGGCCTTTTAAGGTATGAGCACTTAGCTAAGGTCACAAGTGATAGCTCTCCAATTCATTTTCAACATGGGGCTATAGCAAGGCTGCCAAAACATACACCAATAAAACCACTTCTTGAAAATGGTTATGCCACAGTAACCATTGGATATATTGGAATCTATGAAGCAAGTAAGCTTGTAACAGGCAAATCTCATACCAGTGATGAAGGAAAAGAGTTTGCTCTAAAAATTATGAAGCTTTTAAATGAGAAAAAAGAAAAATGGAGTGATCAATACAATATTGCCTTTGCTGTGTATGGTACACCGGCTGAAAGTCTTACCCATAGGTTTGCGAGCATTGATAAGGATAGGTTTGGAGAAATAGAGGATATAACTGATAAAGGATATTACACAAATTCCTTCCATGTAGATGTTAGAGAAGAGATAAGTATTTTTGAAAAGTTTGACTTTGAGGCAGAATTTCAGTCCCTATCTACAGGTGGTTGTATTTCATATGCAGAAATTCCAAATATGACATCAAATATTGATGCTATTATTACTATGATTAAATACATTTACGATCACATACAGTATGCAGAATTTAATACAAAATCCGATTATTGTAGCAAATGTGGTTTTGATGGTGAAATTTTGCTAGATGATGATAATAATTGGTACTGCCCAAACTGTGGGAATAAAGATAAATCTACACTGACAGTTGTTCGTAGAACATGCGGCTATCTTGGCGAAAATTTTTGGAATGAGGGAAGAACGAAGGAAATAAAAGCAAGGGTGCTTCATATATGAGATATGGTCAAATCAGACAATATGACATAGCAAATGGACCTGGCATACGTACAAGTATTTTTGTAACTGGTTGTAGCTTAAAATGCAAGAATTGTTTTAATAAAGATTATCAAGATCCAAATTATGGTAATCTATGGACTGAAGAAAACACACTACAGATTGTTAATTATTTAAAAAAAGATGAAATATCTGGACTAACAATTTTAGGTGGTGAACCTTTCGAAAATGCAGTAGATTTAATTGAAATTATAAGAAAAATAAAAGAACAAATAGATAAACCAATATGGATTTATTCTGGTTATATATACGAAATATTAATCAAAGATCCTATTCATAAAAAACTATTAGAAGAAGTAGACGTTTTAGTAGATGGTCCTTTCATTGATTCATTAAAAGATTTGACATTAAAGTTTAAAGGATCAGCTAATCAACGAATAATTGATGTTAATGCTAGCCTAGCAAATAATAGCATTATTCTTTTAAATGGGTATTAATATCTTATAAAAGATTTAGGAGGAATAATGAACAAAAGATACGAAAAAAGAAAAGGTTTTGGAGTTGTAGGAGGCATAATAGTAGTTTTAGCTATAATATTAATTCTAACTGTTCCTACTTACAACAGGCTAGCGGCAAGTCGTGAAAATGTCAACGAAGCTTATGCTCAAGTGCAAAATGTCGTTCAAAGAAGAGCAGACCTTATTCCAAACTTAGTAAACACAGTTAAAGGATATTCTGATTATGAAGGAGAAACATTAACAAGAATTACAGAGGCTCGTTCAGGAATTAATAAAGCTGATTCACCAAAAGAGTTGGCAGATGCCAATGAAGAACTGTCTCAAGCTGTTCGTGAAATGAATGTTGTGGTTGAAAACTATCCAGAATTAAAAGCAAATACTCAGTACACTCAGTTAATGGATGAGTTAGCAGGTTCTGAAAATAGAATATCTGTTGAACGTGGCAACTACAACCAAGCTGTAAAAGTATATAACACAGATTTGAAAAAATTTCCTACAAATATAATTGCAGGTTTTACTGGTTATAAAGAAGCTGAATATTTTGAAGCAAGCGCTAGTGCACAAGATGCACCAACAGTAGACTTTAATAATAAATAGGAGTTTTTATGAAAAGGAAAAAAATATTACAAGTTAACTTAGTAGCTTTATTTATGATGATCTTTTTTCCTTTATATTCTTTTGCAAGTATTCCATCTGCACCAACTAGTTTTTACCTAGATGAACTAGATATGCTAGATATGGAAACAAAAGAAAATATTACAAAAACAAATCATGAACTAGAACAAAAAACCGGTTCTCAAATAGTGGTTGCAACGATAAAGAATAATCAAAGATTGCCAGCAAGTGATCTAGCAGCAAAAATATTTAATGAATGGACTATAGGTGATCAAAGTAAAAAAAATGGAGTATTAATGCTGATAACTGAGGATGATCTTACAGGTAATAGAGAGATATTTATATCCACAGGTTATGGTATTGAAGGTAGGTTAAATGATGGTAAAGTGGGTAGGATCATAGATAATTTTATGATGGATGACCTAGAACAGGGAAACTACTCTAAAGCCATTAATGAAGGCTTTAATGCCTTAGTTGCAGAAGTTAGTGATGAGTATGGTGTAACATTAGATGGTAACTATGATTATTATTTAGACGTAAACAGCCAAAATTATTCTGGTGGTTTTAGCTTGGGAACATTATTTGTTATGCTTATATTTTTTATAATATTATCAAATGTATTCACTAGAATGAACCTTTACGGAGCTAGATCTCGTAGATATTATAGAAAATATCCACCTTATGGAAGAGGATACTATAATGATCCTTTTGATTCATCATATCATAGAGGATCAAATCCGTTTGGATCATCATTTGGCGGTGGATCTGCTGGAAGAGGTTCCTATTCTGGAGGATTTAAAGGTGGTGGAGGAACCACTGGTGGCGGTGGAGCCGGCAGAAGTTTTTAAGGAGAATAAATGAGAGGATATTTAGCAAGTCATTTTTTTAATGACGCTATGTACA
This sequence comes from Anaerococcus octavius, assembly GCF_900445265.1. Lineage (GTDB taxonomy): Bacteria > Bacillota > Clostridia > Tissierellales > Peptoniphilaceae > Anaerococcus > Anaerococcus octavius. Next base: position 680,589 of record NZ_UFTA01000002.1, on the reverse strand, counting down.
AGTGGACAGAAGAAGTTGGACAATATATAGAGAATAATACCGAATTAGATCTATATGTTCCTCAAAGAAATGCAGATATTAATGACAAAAAGAATAACGATGATATTATCACAGATATTAAAATATCACAAGCCGATACTGACGAGTTAAAAAAATCAAATATTTTAATAGCGTGCCTTGATGGACTAACTATAGATGATGGTGTTGCTGGAGAAGTTATGGCTCATGGAGTTATGACCGAGCTTGAAAAAGAAAATAACATAGATTTTCCAAGAATGATCATAGGTATTATAACTGATATGAGATACTTAGGTACTGGAGAAAATAAACTATATAGAAATCTAATGATAGTAGGAAAAGTTAAAGAACATGGAGATCTTGTAGTTGGTTATCCAGGAGATGATTCTTATTTAGAAGAAATAGTAAGACTAATAAATGATTTTATAGATGAAAATAAATAAGCTCTAAGATATATCTTAGAGCTTTTCATATGCATATTTTTCAACTTTTGGAATAAGGATAATTAAAATAATTGCGTTTATTCCAGCTTCAACAGCATCTTTTAAAACATTGCGGATAACATAAAATAAATATGGGTTGGAATATAGATGAGTTAGCCACAAAGAGTCAAGTAAAAGCCTAATTCCCATAAAAACAACAATGGTGCTTGTGACACAAATCCAGTCTAATTTATTTTTAAAGTTTCTTTTAAAAATATTATAGGAAATAAATCCTGGTATTGCACCAATTAAAATGCTGCTTAATGTAAAGCCAGGATGAAATACCCCATCAGGTTTTATAAGCATTCCAACAACATCTGCAACTCCACCGGTTATTCCCCCAGCCAAAGGACCATATAAAATTCCAGCCATTATAGTTGGCAAGTAACCTAGACCAATTTTTGTACTAGCAAAAATAGTTATAGTTAGGAATCTCCTAAAAATAACAGTAAGAGCTGCAAAAATAGCCATCTTAGTGATCATGTTTACTGTAAGTTTATTTTTCATTTTTCCCCTTTCTATCAGAGGCAGCGGTTGCGATAGAAAATCACAGCTTATAAGCTTCGTTTAAGAACAACAACCCATTTCTTAACACTTAGTGCTTTCTATCTACTCTGATAATAATATGATAACATATATTTATAATAAATACATCAGAGGAGCTTATGTTAGATAAAAAATTTTTTAATAGAGATACATTACAAGTAGCGAAAGATTTATTAGGTAAAACTTTGATTAGAAATGACAACGGTATTATTTATAAAACAAAAATAGTAGAAACTGAAGCATATCTAGGTATAGAAGATAGGGCAGCCCACACATTTGCTGATAAAAAAACACAAAGAAATAAAATCATGTATGAAGATGCTGGTACTATTTACGTTTATCAAACTTATGGTATACATTTTATGCTTAATTTTGTAACTTTAGAAAAAGGGAGGCCTGAAGCTGTACTTATTAGAGGAGTTGAACCTTTAAATGAGTTTGATAATATTGGTATAAATCGTTTTGGAAAAGTATTTAAGGAATTATCAACATATCAAAAGAAAAATCTAACCAATGGTCCAGGAAAATTAACAAAAGCTTTAAATATAGATAAAAATTTAAATGGAAAAAATTTATTTGGGAAGCAATTATATTTAGAAAATAATAAAGATAATTTTGAAATAGTTAGTGATAAAAGAATTGGCATAGACTATGCCAAAGAAGCCATAGACTATCCCTATAGATTTTATATAAAAGATAATAGTTATGTATCAGTTTTCTAGATGATTACTATTGGATTAATAGACTTTAATATTTATATATTTGAATAAGCTATAGCAATTAGATATAATTAGCTTAACACAAGGTGTGCATTCTCTGAGACGAGAAATCGAACTCTTTAACTTGATATAGTTAGAACTAACGTAGGGATGTGGTTATATAGCTTTATTATATCCTTGTGGAATCCAAGGAGGTTTTTATGTCAGAAAAATTTACAGATAGAATTTATCCAAGAATTATTAAACTATGGGAAGCATGTTTTAATCATCCCTTTGTTCAAGAAATGGGAAATGGAAGTCTTGATTTAGATAAATTTAAACACTGGATTAAGCAAGATTATGTTTATTTAATAGAATACGCCAGACTTTTTGCAATAGGTACATCAAAAGCAGCAGATCTTGAAACTATGAATTCTTTTGCAAAAGGTCTTGATGGAGTATTATTTATGGAAATGGACCTTCATAGATCTTATGCTAAAGATTTTTCTATAAACGAAGATGAATTAGAAGCTACTGAACCATCTGCTATAAATACAGCTTACACTTCATATATGTTAAATAAAGCACAAGCTGGGGGAGTAGAAAATGTTGCTGCAGCACTTCTTGCGTGTTCATGGTCATATAGTTATATAGGTCTTAAACTAGCCGAAATTCCAGGAGCCTTAGAAGATAAAAACTACGGATCATGGATTGAAATGTATTCGTCAAAAGAATTTACAGATTTAAACGAAAATGCCATGGAATTAATGAATAAACTTGCAGAAGATAAGCCAGAAAGAGAATTAAAAGCACTTGAAGAGATTATTGTTAAAACAGGATATTTTGAGTACATGTTCTGGGATATGTGCTACAATAAAGAAACTTGGTCTATAGATTTATAAAAATACTAAAATAATTGACATAATAATTTCGTTTTTTTGGCAGTTTATTTCTTAGGGATAATATAAAATTTATGTTATAATGCTAACAGAGAAAATGTTAACATTAGTTGTTTATTTTTAGTCAGCTAATACTGGTGGAGGTAAAAATGAAATTAGACAGAAAATTTGTATCAAAATATTATGAACATGTTGAAGACTTCCCAGATCTAGACATTGATCTTTCAAAAACAATTTTACTAATTGTTGATTATCAAAATGAGTTTTGCTTAACAGATTTTGGAGAAGCTAAAGAATTTAAAGAAGATGGACTTTGGGATTCTTGGAAACCATATTTTGACAAAATGCACCAAGTAGCTTTACCTAATACTGAAAAAGTTTTAAATTATTTTAGAGATAATGATTTACTAGTATCATATGGTCTTATAGCTTGTCAAAGAGAAGACGGCAGAGATAGGTCGCCAGTTCAAAAATCAGATGGTTGGAATAATATGCTTATGCCTGTAAATTCATATGCCGCACAAGTAGTAGATCCATTAAAGCCAATTGATGATGAAATAGTAGTATATAAAACTACTGATTCTGTAACAACTGGCACTAATTACCTACACTTATTAGATAATATGGATATTGAAACTGTAGTTGTCTGTGGCATGGTTACAGACCAATGTGTAGCATCGACTGTAAGAGGTCTTGCAGATGCAGGTTATAATGTTATAACTGTCCACGATGCATGCATTGCAGCATCAGAAGAACTACACGAAGCAGAGCTTAAAATAATGAATGTAATTTATACCTATGTTTTAAGTACTGAAGATACCTTAAAGTTATTAGATGAAAGTAAATAGTAAAATAAAAAAAGGAGCATGGACTCCTCTTTTTATTTTACTATAAAACCTTGATCTATAAGAGTTTCAAACATTTTATTTCTATTTGCAATTAGACTGCCTTGCTTTACAGGAATTTGTTTAGAAAAGGAATCAACTCTTCTATTTGCATCTCTTAAGTCGTAATAGGTAGTCATTTCCTTATCATATGCCGATATTTTTTCATTGTAATTGTCGAATACTTGGTAATAATTTTCAAATGTTTTCAAATTTATATCCATTCTAGGTTTTAATTGTGGTTTTTGATTTGCAAGCCCAAAACCAAGTCCAACTGCTGGGTAAGTTAGTTTGGGTAAATCTAGTAGTTCAATAATGTGTTTTGTATTATTGTGGATATTACCAAAATAGTTTACTCCAAGACCTAAACTTTCTGCTGCAATGCTTACATTTTGTGCTGCAATTATAGAATCTGTAAATCCTTGTATAAATTTATCAAATCCTATCATCTCATCATTTTCTTGGTAGTTTTCTTTTGCTATATTATAATTTCTAAATAAATCTACTATAAATATCCACAAATATGGAGCACGAGCCATATATTCTTGTAGACCATTTTTTGCTAGTTCTTCTTTTAAATTTTGATCAGTGATTTTTATTATAGAAAAAAGTTGCATGCCATTACTTGATGGAGACATGTTGGCTACGTCTAGTAAAGATTCTATAATGCTATCATCAATTTTCTCATTTTTAAATTCTCTTATAGTTCTATGGTCAAGTTGATTTTTAATTGTTTCATTCATAAAAACTCCTTATCTTGTTATCAGTATATACCCAATAAAATAGTATAATAAAACAAGGTGATTAAATGTTAGTTAGAATTTCTGTTAGAAATCTTATAGAATTTGTAATGAGATCTGGTGACATTGACAATAGATTTCGTGATAATGCCAGAATGATTGAAGGAATAAGGGCTCATCAGGCCATTCAGAAAAAATATGGTGATAATTATAAAAGTGAATATTCTCTAAAAAATACAACTGTTATTGAAGATGTTGAGTTCAAAGTTGAGGGTAGAGCAGACGGTCTTTTAAAAGAAAAAGATGGATGTGTAATCGATGAAATAAAATCTACAACCAGATTACTTACTGAAATGGATGGATCAAATAAATTACACTGGGCTCAAGCCATGTGCTATGCTTATTTTTATGCTATAGATAATAATTTAGATACCATGGGTATCTCTTTAACTTATGTTAGTATAGAAGACTATTCGACAAAAATTTTTAAAGATTATTTTAGCTTTGAACAATTAGAAAAATTTTACTATGACTTACTTAACGAATATCTAAACTTTTCTAAGATATTAGCAAAAAACAAAGTTAAAAGAGATAATTCTATAAAAAAACTAGACTTTCCTTATAAAGAATACAGAAAGGGTCAAAGAAGACTAGCTGTAGCTGTATATACTGCTATACTTGATTCTAAAAAATTATTTGTAGATGCACCAACAGGTATAGGAAAAACAATTTCTACTATTTTTCCATCAATAAAATCAATAGGAGAAGATTTATCTGATAAGATATTTTATCTAACTAGCAAGAATACTCAGTCCAAGGAAGCTTTAAAATCAATAAATATATTAGAAAGCCAGGGTTTATTTATAAAATCCTTGTCTATAACTTCTAAAGAAAAAATATGCTTAAATGATGAAGTGAAATGTAATCCAGTAGATTGTCCATTTGCTAGAGGACATTTTGATAGAGTTAATGATTGTTTAAAAGATATAATTGACAATGAAACAGTGATGGATTTTAATACTATAACATCTTATGCAGAAAAGCACAGGGTTTGTCCTTTTGAATTAGAATTAGATATATCTTCATATGCAGATTTTATTATTTGTGATTATAATTATGTTTTTAATCCAAATACATATCTAAAAAGATTTTTTGATGAAGTGATAGATCGTTATGTATTCTTAATTGATGAATCCCATAATTTAGTAGAAAGAGCTCGAGATATGTATAGCTTTAGCTTTACTGATAGGCGTTTTAGGGAACTTGCTAGCAAATTGAATAAGAAAAAATATAAAAAGATTATAAAATATTTAGAACAAATAGCCGATACGTTTGAAATAATTTATAATAAATATGGCAAGAAATTATATTACTATCAAGAAAATCATATAGAAGAATTTGATAATAAATTTATAAAATTATTAAAACCCTTACAAAAATACTTGGTTGAAGAAAGAGAAGATGAAAATTATGATGACCTTTTAAATTTATACTTTGATATAAATAAGTTTCTTAAAATACAAGAGTTTTATAACAAAGGATTTTATTCTATCATTTCTTATGATGAAAATATGGATGAAAAAATATTTGAAATAAAATGCATTGATCCATCCTTAGTTTTAGCTGATACATATAAGAATGCAAGGTCAGTAGTGTTTTTTTCAGCTACTTTATCTCCTATGATTTATTTTACAAAAATATTGGGAGCTGAAGATAGCTTAAAACTTAGATTGGATATGCCATTTAATGAAAATAATTTTGCTTTATTTAATAGAGAAATAAGCACTAGGTATAAAGATAGAAATAATAATATTGTGTATATAAGTGAAACAATTAACAACTTTATTAATTCAAAAAAAGGAAATTATTTTATATTTTTCCCATCTTATTCCTATCTAGAAGACATTTATGAATATTATAAATCACGATTTGATGATGAAATTATTATCCAAGATAGGTTTATGAATGAAAAAGAAACCAATAAGTTTTTAAAGAAGTTTAATAAAGATTCAGCAAAAACTGCTTTTGTTGTTCTAGGAGGTATATTTTCTGAAGGGATTGATCTACTTGGAGATAGGCTAATAGGAGCTATGATAATATCTGTAGGAATGCCTGGAGTAAGTAATGAAAGAAATTTAATAAAATCTCATTTTGACAAGAAAGGTTTAAACGGATTTGATTATGCTTATACCTATCCTGGCTTAAATAAGGTTTATCAAGCAGCAGGTAGGGTGATTAGATCAAATAATGATAAGGGAATTATTTATCTGGTAGATGATAGATTTAATCAATACAAATATAAAAATCTATATCCAAAGCATCGGAAAAATAAAGGTTTAAAAATAGTAAATGAAAAAGAAGAATTTGATATACAAGCAGAAGGATTCTGGGAGGATGTAATTGAGAAAAAAGAAAAATAGCGAAGTAAAAATCACAGATGTAAAATATCCAAATATTTCTATAGGTCAAGATCAAGACGGAAATACTGTTGAATTTAAAGGTGGTGTACTAGGTCAAACTTGTAAGGTTAAGATTACTAGAAATAGAAAAGATTATAAAAAAGGAAAATATATAGAATTATTAGAAAATTCTTCGCTTGAAAATAGTCGAAATTATTGTCCGCAAGCAGATATATGTGGGGGATGTGCTTACCAAAAACTTCCTTATGAAACAGAATTAATGTTAAAACAGGATATGGTTAAAAAATTATTAGCAGATAACGATATTTGCTATGAAGATGAAATACCTATAAATAGATCACCTAAAGTAGAAGCTTTTAGAAATAAAATGGAGTACACCTTTGGTGATGCATATATAGGAGGAGAACTAATACTAGGCTTGCACAGACAAAATCGTTTTTATGAAATTGTAAATACTATAGACTGCAATGTCATAGATGAAGATTTTAATACAATTAGAAGTGCAGTACAAGAATATTTTAGAGAAAAAAATACGGATTTTTATCATAAATCTAAAAAAGAAGGTTTGTTAAGACATTTTATAATAAGAAAAGCTCATAGAACTGGTGAGATTATGGCTATATTAGTAACAACAAGTGATGAAAGCTTTGATCAGATTAGAAAAAAACTTTTTGTAAACTTTCTGAACAATGTAGAATTAAATGGTAAGATTGTGTCTATATTCCATGTGATTAACGACTCTCCAGCAGATGCAGTAGTTCCTGAAAGAGTTAAGTTACTTTATGGTAAAGATCATATCACAGAACAGATGCTAGGACTTAAGTTTAATATTTCTCCATTTTCATTCTTTCAACCAAATGTATTTACTGCAGAAAAACTATACAAGAAAGCCCTTGATTTTGCAGAGATAGATGAGAGTATGAATATCTTAGACTTATACTCTGGAACAGGAACCATCACCCAAGTAATGGCAAGTCGTGCTAAATCTGCTACAGGTATAGAAATAGTAGCAGAAGCAGTCGAAAAAGCAAAAGAAAATGCAAGAATAAATGAAATTGAAAATATAAATTTCTTATGTGGGGATGTCTTAGAAGAAATTGAAGATGTAAAGAGAAATTACGATGTAGTAATCCTAGACCCACCTAGAGCAGGCATAATGCCAGAAGCTTTAGAAAAAATAATCGCTATAAATCCTAAGAAGTTTGTATACATATCATGTAATCCTAAAACACAGGTAGAAAATTTAAAGGACTTTATAGCAAATGGATATGAGATAAAAAAATACGAAATAATAGACCAATTCCCAAACTCTAGACACGTGGAAGCTATAGCGTTGATACAAAAGATGTAAATATAGAAATCCTGCATTTTAAGCAGTTTTATAAGCATTTTGTCTTCGATAAAGATGAAGAAGGATACGTCAAAAAGACTCAAAAAAACTACATGGACGTAAGAGTAGTTTTGCAACTGGTATGAGGAGACACAAAGAAAAATATAATAAGATAAAACCCATTTTATACTTTCTACAAGAGTAGCTTAAATAAGGCTGCTCTTTTTTATTTTAAAGAGAGGAGGTAAGAATGAATTTTGATTATTTTTATAATAGGCAATCTGAAATGTATAACTTCATTAGGTTGCCTATGGTATTAATGGAAGATGAGATTTTTGAGAGCATTTCTATTGAAGCTAAAGTTTTGTATTCATATATGCTTAATCGAATGGGTCTTTCATGTAAAAATGGATGGATAGATGAAGATGGAAAAGTTTTTATTTACTACACAATTGAAAGTATAAAAGAGCAATTTAATTGTGCAAGTGAAAAAGCAAATAAATTAATAGCTGAGCTTGATATTAAATCAGGAATAGGACTTATTGAGAAGAAAAGACAAGGACTTGGAAAACCTAACAGAATTTATGTTAAAGACTTTATGAGCATATTTAATAATATGGAATTAAAAAATCAAGAAGTTCGAAAATCGGAAGGTAACTATAACAATATTAGTAATAATGAGTTAAGAAATAATGATTTTAGTAAGGGACAAAAGCCTTATGGAATATATAAAAACATATTTTTTACTGATGAAGATTATAAGGACTTAACAAATGAGTTAGGAAGTAGAATTAATGAATACATTGATAGATTGTCGTCATATATGAAAGCAAATAACAGAGTGTATCAAGATCACAAGGCAACGATAATTAATTGGTATCTTAATGATCAGGCAAAAAACATTAATGACAATGCAACAAGGAAAATGAATTACGATATAGGAGAGAGTTTATGAAAAGCTTAAAAGATTTTGTATTAAGAGAAAATGATATTGAAAGAAATGGACATATCCATTGCAAGGTATGTGGTAAAAGAGTAGATGGAGAATTAGTTGACCTTGGATTTGCAAAGTTTATTCCCAGAATTAAATGTGAATGTGAAATAAAAAGAGATAAGGAAAATGAAGAAAGAGAAAGACTGATGAAAATATCAACACTTAAAAGAGGTTGCTTCTCATCGTCGCTCCAACACGAATATAACTTTGAGAAATTCCTAAGTGAAAAGGGACAAGCCTATAAGGTTGCTTATAATTACGCCAAAAGCTTTGAACAAATGAAGAAAGACAATGTAGGACTTTTATTTTATGGCGATGTTGGTAGTGGAAAGACTTATCTTGCTTGTTCAATTGCAAATGAATTAATCGAAAGAAAGCAAGTTAAAGTTAAGATTATGAATTTATCTCAAGTAATAAATCAAATACAAAAATCTGCATTTAAGCTAGATTCAAATGAAATTATCAATAACCTCTCTAATATTCCATTGTTAATATTAGATGATCTTGAAATTGAAAGGGACACATCTTACGCAAGAGAACAAGTATATAACATTATAAACTCAAGATACTTAAAGGGTAGGCCGACAATTTTTACTACAAACTTATCATTGGAAATTATTCAAAATCCTAATATTGACCTTGAGTATCAGAGGATATATTCAAGAATACTTGAAATGACAATACCAGTTAAAGTTACGGGAGAAGATTTTAGAAGAAAAATCCAACAAGAGAAGTTAAGAAAATACAAAGAGCTACTTTTATATGGAGGTGGAATAGATGATTAATGAAGAAGTATCTAGGTCGAGTCTTAATCTTGAAGTAAGACTTGCAAAAGCAACAAGTAAAGCAATTCTTGATGCCTTAAAGAAAGTACACAAGCAAATAGAAGAACAAGGAGGCTTGAAAAATGTAATAAAAAATAACGGAGAAGAAGTAAAGCTAAAGGATATGGTTAAAAAGGGACAGTTAGAAGAAATCAATCTAAAAGATCCTGAGTTAAAAGAATTAAAGAAAATTTTAAATAAATACGGAGTGAAGTTTTCTGTTATGAAAGATAAGGAAACTGGTAACTACTCTGTGTTTTTTCAATCTAAGGATATAAAGGTAATGGAACACGCCTTTAAAAAAGCAGTTAAGGCTTCTGAAAGAAAGACCGATAGAAAAGATTCAATAACGAAGACAATAAATAAGTTTAAAGATATGGCTAAGGACACCATTAGCAAAGATAAAGTTAAAAATAAACATAAGGAGCAAAGCTTATGATAAGTAATTTAAAAATATTTGAAAATAAGAATTTTGGGAAACTCACTGTTATTGAAAAAGACGGTGAGTTTTTCTTTATAGCAAATGAAGTAGCAACTATGCTAGGATATGTCAATCCAAGAAAAGCTATTTATGACCATGTAGATGAAGGAAGATAAGGGTGTAACGAAATGGAACACCCCTGGAGGAATACAGAATATTTCAATAATTAACGAATCAGGATTGTATTCACTTATTCTTTCATCAAAACTATCACAAGCAAAAATATTCAAAGCTTGGGTAACTAGAGAAGTCTTACCAAGTATTAGAAAAAACGGAGGATATATAGTAGGGCAAGAAAAGAAAACTAATGAAGAGCTACTTGCAGATGCAATTCTTGTAGCCAATAGAATTATTGCTGAAAGAGAAGAAGAAATTGAAGTATTAAGACCAAAGGCAGATTATTATGACAAATTAGTAGATTATAACCTACTTACAAACTTTAGAAATACTGCCAAGGAGTTAGGAATACCTCAAAACCAGTTTATAAGTTTTCTAATGGATAAGGGATTAATTTATAGAAATAAGAAAAAAAACTCTTACCTTATGCAGATAAGAACAAGGGATATTTTGAAGTCAAGGAATGGGCTGATCCACTAGGTACACTTGTAGGCATACAAACATTTATAACACCAAAGGGAAGACACTACCTACTAATTTTATTAGATAGTGAAGGTTTCTACGATGAATAAGATATTAGAAGCCATTCTTTCTGATATTAAAAACTTAATTAAAATAGACAACCCAAAGAAATTTATATTATCAAACATTCCTTATCTATCATTCTTCTACATTGGAAATATCTTTTCTAAGCACATAAATTCTTATGTTGGAGGAGATATTATTGATAGAATAATGGTGGGAATTTCTGATATAGGAACTTTATCCTATATACCAAGCCTTAATCCAAGGGACTTGTTAGTAGGTATTTCAGTTGCTGGTCTTGTAAAGTTAATTGTTTATAGTAAAGGTAAAAATAAAAAGAAATATAGGCAAGGTAAAGAGTATGGATCTGCAAGATGGGGAGAAAGCAAGGATATTGCTCCATACATTGACCCTAAGTTTGAAAACAATGTTCTCGTAACTAATACCGAAAGACTAACAATGAACTCAAGACCTAAAAACCCTAAATATGCTAGAAATAAAAATGTATTAGTAATAGGTGGTTCTGGATCAGGTAAGACAAGATTTTATGTAAAGCCAAATCTAATGCAAATGCATTCTTCCTATGTAGTAACAGACCCTAAAGGCACACTTGTGTTAGAGTGTGGAAAAATGCTTTATGAAAATGGATATGACATAAAGATTTTAAACACAATAAACTTTAAAAAATCTATGAAATACAATCCCTTTGCATACTTGAGAAGTGAAAAAGATATTTTAAAGCTTGTCCAAACTATAATTTCCAACACCAAGGGAGATGGAGAAAAGGCAGGAGAAGATTTCTGGGTAAAGGCTGAAAAGTTATATTACACTGCCCTCATCGGTTATATCTATTATGAAGCACCAGAAGAAGAAAAGAACTTTAAGACACTTTTAGATATGATTGACGCAAGTGAAGTTAGAGAAGATGATGAAACCTATATGAACCCAATTGATAGGCTCTTTGAAGCTCTTGAAAAGAAAGATCCAAGTCATTTTGCAGTTAAGCAATACAAGAAATATAAGCTTGCAGCAGGAAAAACTGCCAAATCAATTCTAATATCTTGTGGAGCAAGACTAGCACCTTTTGATATAAGAGAGCTTAGAGAGCTAATGAGTGAAGATGAATTAGAACTCGATAAAATTGGAGATGGAAAAACTGCTTTATTTGTAATAATATCAGATACAGATGATACCTTTAACTTTGTAGTTTCAATAATGTATTCTCAATTATTTAATCTACTATGTGATAAGGCAGATGATGTGTATGGTGGAAGACTTCCAGTTCATGTTAGGTGTCTACTTGATGAGTTTGCCAATATAGGTTTAATTCCAAAATTTGAAAAATTGATTGCAACCATTCGTTCAAGAGAAATATCAGCAAGCATAATACTGCAGGCACAATCTCAATTAAAGGCAATCTATAAAGACCATGCAGATACAATAGTTGGTAACTGTGACTCTACACTCTTTCTAGGAGGAAAGGAAAAAACAACAGTAAAAGAGTTATCTGAAACTTTAGGAAAAGAAACCATAGACTTATATAACACATCAGAAACAAGATCAAATCAAAAATCTTTTGATCTAAATTACCAAAAGACAGGTAATAAACTTATGAGTCAAGATGAAATAACTGTAAAGGATGGTGGTAAATGCTATACCAACTAAGAGGAGTAAGACCTTTCTTGTCTTATAAATTTGATATTACAAAACATAAGAATTACAAGTTATTGGAAGATTATGATAAGAAAAATTTGTTTGATGTAGAGGATTTTTTGAAAAAAAAGATAAAGTAAAATTAAATAGAAATAATTTGATTACAAGAATATACTAACTATGAAACTAATTATTATTTATTACGTAAATTTGCTATAATAGGATTAATGTAATGACTATAAAATTTCATGTTTTTAGAAAGAGGAAAACCAATTATGAGTGAAAAATTTGGGAGTTTAAAATATCTTAGTTCACAAACTGCAAAAAGAATTGAGTTATTAATCCAATATATTGATGAGTTAGACATATCGTATGATATATATTATGGGTATCCAATAATAGATGAATCAGATCATAAAGAATATGTAAAAGGTTTTATTATAACTTGTTATGGGATACTTATATTATATGAACATGAAGAAGAAAAAAATACTTTTGCATCATGTTTTTTAAATCATATAACAAATGATAGTAGCTTGATGATGATTAGTATGAATTTTGACAAATATATTAGATTTATTGATCTTTCAATCATTAGTGAATATATGAATGAAAATTTATTTATAAAGGTTTTATTTAGTGATGAAGAAATATTAAAAATTAATAGAGCTATTCAAAAATCCTATAATTTGACAAAGGATGATCAAAGAGAAATACTACATCAAAACTCACTAGGAGCTCAAATAAAGAAAAGAAATACTTTTATTGGGAAGTATGATTCAACACAATTCAATATGGTACACACACCCATAGAATCTCACCAACGAATAAGAGGATTAGCTGGCAGTGGAAAGACAATATTAATGTTAAAAAAATTGGCATTTTTACATTATAATAATCCAAATTTAAATCTTGCTTTTGTATTCTATACCATATCATTAAAAAGTAGCTTAATTAAGCAATTTGAATCTTTTTATAGAGATTATGATAGATATGGTGAACCTGATATGAGTAAAGTTAATATCTTACATGCATGGGGTGGAAATACTAAAGGATTTTATTCGGATTTGTGTGATAGAAATAATTTTAAAAGAAGGACGTTTAATGAAGCAAAAGATTTATCGGAAAACTTAATAGATCCATTTGAATATACCTGTAAAGAGTTAAATGAATATCTAAAAAGTACTGGATTTGAGGGATTATACGATTATGTATTTGTTGATGAAGCACAAGATTTTGGTATTAATTTTTTTCATTTATGCTTGAGTTCTTTAAGAACTAAAACAGATGGTGTCTTAAATACAAAAAAATCTGGATTCTTGATCTATGCCTATGATGAATTACAATCCTTAAAAGAAGAAACTACAATACCATCAAAAATAGAAATATTTGGAAATGAAGAAAAATGTAAAGACATTAATTTGAAAATATCATATAGAACTACAGTTGAAGTGTTAACTACAGCACATGCCATAGGATTAGGAATATATAGAGATGTGGAAAATGAAGAAAATCCTTTAGTTAATTATGTAGAAGAGTCCAATTTTTTAGATATGGGATATAAAAACAAGTATGGTGACTTTTCAAAAGGTAGTTTAGTTTGCTTGTATAGAGATGAAGAAAAATCTGATATTAGTATTCCTGATCCATTGGAATTTAAAAATGAAAAAGAGCAATATAAATATTTATCAGATATGATAATTAATTTTGTAAATAACGAAGATGTGCTTCCATCAGATATTATGATTATTGATTTAGATGAAAGATATTTACGAAAAAATCATAAAAATTTTTCGAATATATTTTATGAAAAATTAAGTCACAATCAATATGAAAATAACATTAGAGTAAGGTTAATGGATAAGAACACGCCTAATAGAACGACAATTGAAAATGAACTGATATTTACATCAATATATAGAGCAAAGGGAAATGAAGCTAATTTAGTAATAATAATAAATTGCAATTCAGTACCTTTATCTTCAAGAAATAGTTTGAATAGAAATAAGATTTTTACAGCTATGACTAGATCAAAGTGGCTAGTTTGGTTATTAGGTCAAAATATGGATGATTTTAAATCTGAAATCCAGAAAGTAAGAAATAATAACTATATGTTGGAATATAAATCACCAACAGATGAAGAGTTAAAGAAGATAAAACTTTTGAGTGCAGAAGAAGAAAAAATAGACACCACAACTACCAATATTGAAAAAATGCTTGATAACTTGCCAGAAGATGTCATAAAAAAATTGTTAGCAAAACATATTAATAAGGAATGAAATGAGCGATTATAATATAGTTATTGGACAATTTAAAGAATTATGGAGATTAAGTAGTATACCTTTAATCTTAAGCCATAATACTCCTAAAATAAGAAATGATTACATAGGTGAATTATCTGGCAAGTTCACTTATAAGAATTATTATGAATTATATAATAGATGTCTTAGCAGTAGAAATTATCAAATTTTAATACAAGATGAATCAATGATATCAATGTATTATGCATTTAGTAGCGATGGTGAGATAAGTCGTTATAATTTATCTTTTATACCTTCATTAAATAATGAGATAGATGAGAATAATTGTGATATAAATAATATAATTGAAGATGTAGAAAATTATATGAGAATTGATTTTGATATACAAGGATATGAAAAAATATTCCATGAAAAACAACATTTGCATTTAGGATTAAATAATAAATCTCAAAGTAATGAAAAGAATGTAGTTAGGCTTCCAGTGGCAGAAAAATTATATCCATGGGACTTCATATTTTTGATATTAAAATTGATTTATCATTTAGAGGATGGTTATGATAAATATTTTAATAAACATAAGCAGGAATATTATAATATAATTAATGTGGAAGATCAGATATTTCATATAAAATTTAAAAGGTAATAAATGTTAGGCGATAGAAATTAAAAATTCTATCGTCTTTTTTTATACTCAAAATTAGGAGGCTAAAATGGTAAGGATAAGAAGTCCCACTAAAACAATTTAATATATAAGGCATTTAGCGATTGAAATATAAGTTCAGTCGCTTTTTTAATTGAAATTTATAGATTAAGGAGAAGAAATTAATGGATAGAGAAATGATAAATATTAATGCAAATTTAGTTAAGGAAGCTGAATTTTCAGAATTTGAAAAAGATGAAGAAAATGTTCAAGTAGCAAATTTTGCTCTTGTTAAAAAATATGGCAAGAGCAAAGAATATACAAATTGCTCAGTATATGGAGAAAAGGTAGAAATTGTAAAAGAATTTAATAAAGGAGATCTGATCCAC
The DNA here is from genome assembly GCF_900445265.1 of Anaerococcus octavius. Classification (GTDB taxonomy): domain Bacteria; phylum Bacillota; class Clostridia; order Tissierellales; family Peptoniphilaceae; genus Anaerococcus; species Anaerococcus octavius. The sequence continues at coordinate 664,688 of NZ_UFTA01000002.1, read as the reverse complement.
GTCTTTGGATATTTCAAAGAAAATAAAAAAGGAGATAAGGTCTACAAGAATTTTATAGTTAAATCACTAAACAAAATAGAAAATAAAGAGAAAGAAAACGAGGAGGAATAATATGGAATTTTTTACAGCAGGAGTTGGAGTTTTAAAGACACTTGTAACTGCAATTGGTGCAGGTTTAGGAGCATGGGGAGTTATTAACTTAATGGAAGGTTATGGTAATGATAACCCTGGTGCTAAATCTCAAGGTATTAAGCAGCTTATGGCTGGTGGAGGAATTGTACTAATTGGTATTAAATTAATTCCACTACTTGCAAATATTTTAAATTAGGAGAAAGTCTATGTTTGGTATCTTTGACAAGCTAACTGAATTTTTTAAGGATATGCTACTCGGAGGTATCAAAGCAAATCTTGAGTCCATGTTCTTAGATATAAATGACAAGGTAGGAGTTATTGCAACTGATGTTGGGAAGACACCAATGGGTTGGAATGGAGAAGTATATAACTTCATAAAAAACATTAATGATAATGTGATTGTTTCAATAGCAGGTCTTATTATAACGGCAGTTTTATGTATTGAACTCATAAATATGGTTATGCAAAAGAATAATATGCACGATACAGATACTTTTGAGTTTTTCAAATACATTATAAAGATGTTTATAGCAGTCTACCTTGCAAGCCATGCCTTTGAATTTTCAATGGCAGTCTTTGATGTGGCACAAAATCTTGTAAACAAAGCGGCAGGGGTAATCACTACTTCTGCCACTGTTTCAGGAGATCAGATAGTTGCAATGGTTGATACATTAAAAGAAAAAGAAATAGGTGAGCTTTTAATGATATTAGTTGAAACAAGCCTTGTAAGGATTGCAATTCAATGTATATCTTTAACTATTACCTTAATAGTATATGGGCGTATGTTTGAAATATATGTCTACTCATCAGTATCATCCATACCATTTGCGACTATGGGAAATAAAGAATGGGGTCAGATTGGAACAAATTATATCAAGGGACTTTTTGCCTTGGGACTACAAGGTTTGTTTTTGATGATATGTTTAGGTATCTACACCGTTTTAATAAGGACGGTACAGATTACAGATATTCACGCAAGCTTGTTTAGTATATTAGGATATGCTCTACTACTTGGACTTATGATGTTTAAGAGTGGAACAGTTGCAAAAAGTATTATGAATACGCACTAGGAGGAATAAATGTTAAAAAAGAAAAATTGTGCTTTATTGGGACTTGGAATTTTATTTGGAGGAACTTATGAATTCTTAAAAGAGAAAAAAAGAAATGAAGAGATTAGAAACTTAAAGAGGAGAATAAATCGACTCGGAAGATGTCACAATGAATTTGTTATGTATCAAGGAGAATACAATGACAGAAATGAAGAAAAACAAGAAGAATTAGAAGAAAGAATTAGCTACCTAGAAGAGGAAACAACATCTAATTATGACCATATACTTGAACTTTCCAAAGAAGAAGTAGAGGGAGATTAAAATGGCGTATGTACCAATACCAAAAGATTTGGACAAGATTAAAACAAAGGTTGCCTTTAACTTAACCAAAAGACAACTTATAGGTTTTTCTGTGGCAGGACTAATTGGCATACCAACCTATTTATTTATAAAGAAATATCTACCTAATGATGTTTCAATCATTGTAATGCTAATAGTAACCCTGCCAATCTTTTTTATAACCTTATATGAAAAAGACACCTTAACCTTTGAAAAATATTTTAAATTTTTCTATCTTCATAAGTTTTATCAACCAACTAAGAGAATAAGAAAGGAGGCATACCTTGAAGCAAAGAAAAAAGCAAATCAGCGACTTAAATCTAAGGGAAAAACAATTAAAAAAAGACCGAAAGGAAGTAAGAAGGCTAAAAACAAAGAAAGATCCGACAAATAGTCTTCTAAGTGTACTTTTAAAGAAAGAGAAAAAGAGATTTACTGTTGAGGATACAATTCCATATATAAGAATGTTACCAGAGGGCATTTGCCAGTTAGATGAAAAAAATTATTCAAAGACAATTTCATTTCAAGATATAAATTACCAGTTGGCATTGGAAGAAGATAGAGATTTAATCTTTAACCAATTTGCCAACTTTTTAAATTCTTTTGATCCGAGTGTCCACATTGAACTTTCGTATGTAAATCAATTAGGAAGAAATAAAGACCTACAAGACGCAATTAAAATTGCTGATAAGGGAGACTTCTATGACGATGTAAGAAAAGAGTTTAGGGAGATGTTAAAGCTTCAACTTGCAAAGGGAAATAACGGACTTAAAAAGATGAAGTATATAACCTTTACAACAGAAGCCGATAACCTAGAGCAAGCAAGAGCAAAGTTAAATAGACTTAAAGTAGATATTTTATCCAACTTTAAATCTATGGGAGTAAGAGCAGAAAGTCTTGATGGAGAAGAAAGACTAAGACTTGTTCACGATATGTTAAATCCAGACAAGAACTTTGATTTTTCATTTAAAGATTTGAAGAAGAAAGAGTCTACAAAATCACATATAACTCCTAATATTTTTAATTTTGCACCAGCAAATAATTTTAAATTTGGAAAATATATTGGGGCAGTAAGCCATTTTCAAATACTAGCAAGTGAGCTATCAGACAGAATGCTATCTGAGTTTTTAGATATTGATGACAATATTTATGTAGCTTTTCATATAGATGTAGTTGAACAAGCAGAAGCCATTAAACTCATTAAGAGAAAAAACACAGACCTAGACAGAATGAAAATTGAAGAACAAAAGAAAGCAATTCGTGCTGGATATGATATGGATATTATTCCTTCAGATATAAATACTTTTGGGGCTGATGTTAAGTCCATGTTATCTGACTTACAAAATAGAGATGAAAGGCTCTTTGTAGTATCTATAGTAATGATGAATTTTGCTAGGACTAATCAAAAATTAGAAAATACTATTGCTCAAATTTCATCAATTGCAAATAGACATAATTGTCAGGTAAAAAGATTATCTCACCAACAAGAGCAAGGACTTGTTTCTGTCTTACCTTTAGGAGTTAACCAAGTCGAGATAAAAAGATTTTTAACTTCATCATCAACGGCAGTATTTATGCCTTTTACAACAGAAGAGCTATTTATTGATTCGGCAAATTCCTTGTATTATGGCTTAAATGCCCTTAGCCAAAACTTGATTATGGCAGATAGGAAGAAACTAAAGAACCCTAACGGATTAATATTAGGTACACCAGGTTCTGGTAAATCTTTCTCAGCAAAGAGAGAGATGGCAAATGCAATTCTTGTAACAGACGATGATGTAATTATTTGTGATCCTGAGGGCGAGTATTCAAACCTTGTAAAACAATTTAATGGAGAAGTTATTAAAGTTTCAGCAAAGTCAAAGGACTATCTAAATCCACTAGATATAAATATGAACTATGGAGATGGGGACGCACCTTTAAAGGATAAGGCAAACTTCATAATGTTTATGCTTGAACTTGTAGTAGGAGGATCTGGTCTTACTGCTGCAGAAAAATCTGTTATAGATAGGTGCTTACCAAAGATATATCAAAAGTATTTTGAAGACCCCAAACCAGAAAATATGCCTATATTAGGAGATTTATACGATATGCTTCTATCCCAAGAAGAGGGAGTTGGTAGAAAACTAGCAACAGAAATGGAAATTTATGTTAAGGGAAGTCTTAATGTATTTAATAATAGGTCAAATGTTGACTTAAATAGGCAACTGCTTTGTTTTGATATAAAAGAGCTAGGAACACAACTTAAAAAGATAGGTATGCTTGTAATTCAAGACCAGGTTTGGAACAAGGTTTCCCTAAATAGAGGAAGCAAATCTACAAGATACTATATAGATGAGTTCCACCTTTTATTAAAAGATCCACAAACTGCTTCATATTCAGTAGAAATCTGGAAAAGATTTAGAAAATGGGGAGGTATTCCAACAGGTATAACTCAAAACGTAAAAGACCTTTTAACAAGTCAGGAAATTGAAAATATCTTTGATAATACAGATTTTGTTCTAATGTTAAATCAAGCATCTGGAGATAGAGATATTCTTGCTAAGAAATTAAAAATATCGCCTTATCAGTTAAACTATATTACTAATTCAAACGCAGGTGAGGGACTCTTATTTTTCGGAAATACTATTGTTCCATTTATTGATAAATTCCCTAAAGATACCATGCTATATAAGCTGATGACAACAAAACCAGAAGAAGCTAAGTAGGTGTGATATGGATAAAGAATTAAAAAAAGATTTTCAAAAGAAAATTATACGAAATAGGGACGCTCCTGAAAAAAATATGGATAGTAAACTTGTTCATTCAGATGATTATACTAATAAGATTATTAAGAATAAGGATAGGTTCGGAGATAAAATTTCAGAAAAAGAATCTAAACTAATTCATGAGAATGTATTATCCAAAGATCAAAAACAAGATAAACTAAAAGATTTTCAGAAGTCTAAAAACAAGGAAAGAATTAGAAACGAAGTTTTAGAAAATAAGGATAAGGCTGGAGAAACAAAACAAGCTAATCTTGAAATAAAGACAGATGAAAGCTTTAAACTTGATGAAGACTTAGATGTAGACTTCAAAAAGGTAAATTTTGATAGTGTAAATAGTAGAAATATTAATTCTAATAAACTAACAACAGATGATATTTCAGCTAAGGCTCAACCAAAAAGTAATAAGAAGGCATCAAGTAAAAGACAAGTTCTTAAAAATTATGAGGATAAACTTATTCATAGTAAGGATAAATTTCAAGACAAAATCAACGAGAAAGAGTCTAAGAGAATCAACACAAGTGAAGATAAACCTATTGAAGTAAAGAAAAGCAAGAGAATATATAGAAAAGATAAACTTGTTAAAGATGAAGTAAGTAAGAACGAGAGTAATACTAATATCAATAAAAAGCAAAAGCAGAAACTTTATCAAGAAAAGAAGTTTAGAGATAAGGAAAAAATTTCTAATGAAATAGATAAAGAAAATAAGCTAAGCCAAGTTGATGAAGATAAGACTTTTGATAATTCGAAGGTTAAAGACAATAATCAAGAATTTATAAAAGATGAAAAGGAAACAAGCCTTAAACCTTCAGAACAAAAGAAAGTTAATAAAAAGAAGACTTACTACAAGAGAAAAAATTATGAAAGTGATAAATTCACTCGAAAGAAAATTGATAACTTAAAAAATGAATCTAAGAAAGCTACACCGAAAAACTCTAAGAAAGCACAAGATGTTAAAGATTTTATCTCAGATAAAAAGATTGGAGAGCTTGAAAAGTCTAAAAGTAAGCTAAAGGATAATATATTAAATAATAAAACTAAAGGAAGTTTATCTTCTGGGGTTTTATTATCTGGAGCTAAGTCTTCAGAGTTAGTGAGAGATTATTTAAGTTCAGGATCTGACAATACTGGTGTAGAATCTGGAGAAAAGGCCGCTAATGTAAGCTCTAAACTCCAGCATGGAATAAGGAAGTATAAGCTAGACAAAAAGAAAAAGTCCTTAAAAAAGCTATCTAAACTTGATAAGAAAATAAGAAAGAGAAAAAGCAAGTTGGAGTTTAAAAGTGGCTTGGAAGATTTAAAAAAGTCAGACGCCTATATAAAGAAAAATAGATTTAAGAAGTTTTACCAAAGAAAGCAAATGAAGAGCATGATAGCTAAAAAGCACGAAACAAGACTGGTAGATAGAGTTAAAAAAGCTATTTTAAGTTTAGGTAAGGCTTCTAAAGAGCTAATCGTAAGAAAAAGTAAGATGGTTTTATTTCTAGTAATAGGACTAGGTCTTATGCTATCAATCATGATTGGTGGTGGAAGTGTTGGTATGAGTGGATTAAGCAACTCTGTTAACTCAGTAATGACAACAACATACCTATCACAAGATACAGTTCTAAGTGAAGTAAATCAAGAATTTTCATCAATGGAGTATGACCTACAATCACAAATCGAAAGTGTAAAAACAAGTCATCCTGGATATGATGAATATATCATAAACAAAGAAGGAGAAATTGGTCATAATACCCATGAACTTTTATCCTATATAACTTCAAGATGTGGAGAAGTAAAATTAGCATCTGAAGTAAAAGGAAATTTAAAAGAGCTTTTTGACAAGATGTATAAGCTTGATTTTAAGGAAGAGATTGAGATTAGAACAAGAACAGTAGCAAGAACTAGATATGATAGTCGTGGCAATCCTTATACTAGCTATGAGAAAGAAGAGTACGAATATAAAAAGTTAATTGTAACTTTAAAGAAAAAAGAAATGGATGAAGTTGTTAGGGAAATATTTAAAGATTATCCAGACAATGTAGTTCATTATGAAGCTCTTCTTGAAGCTAAGGGAAATATGGGAGATGTTTTTGGATCAGGTAATGGGGACTTAGGAGAAATAGTAGATAATCCAAACTTTGGAAATCCTGGTCTTGCTTTTGATTCAGCTATTGCCAAGGCTCTTTTTAATGAAGCAGAAAAACATATAGGCAAAAGATATGTGTTTGGGGCAAGTGGACCATCTAACTTTGACTGTTCAGGTTTTGTATGTTGGTCATTTACAAAGTCTGGTGTAAAGAGAATGCCAAGAACAACTGCATGGAGAATATACAAAGACTATTGTAATCCAGTAAGTCCAAGTGAAGCTCAACCTGGAGATATTATATTTTTCCACTCAACATATAACAGTGGAACTCCAATATCTCATGTAGGAATATACGCAGGTAACGGAATGATGATTCACGCAGGAGATCCAATTCAATACACATCAATAAATTCAAAATATTGGAAATCACATTTTTATGGTTTTGGAAGACCAAGATAGAAGGGAGATATTATGTGAACAGAAAACTTATAAGTATTAGAAACAAAAAGAAAAAAATAGAAGAGAAATTGAAAGATTTAAATGCAAAATACAAGGAAATTTGTGATGAAGAAATACAAGTTGAAAATGAAGAAATAATTGTAACTCTTAGGAGGAACAATATTAGCTTGGAAGAATTAATGGAGAAAATCAATGATAGAAAAAGAGAAGAAAAATTAAAAGAAAAGGAGAACATTCATAATGAAGAAATTTAATACGAACAGACTAAGAGCTTTTTTTATGGCTCTTTTATTAGTTTTAACATCAACCTCAACTACTAATGTACTAGCTAAAGCTGATGATACAGATGGTAGTAAAAAAGTTATAGAGAGTTCTATAAGTAAAATTAGTGATTTAGAAAATCAGATCAAAGACTTAAATGATAAGAAACAAGAAGACCAATCAAAGATAGATGAATTAAAGGAAAAGTTAGAATCTTGCAAAGATAATGGAGAGAATCTGAAACAAGAAAAGTCTAAGTTAGAAGAAGAGATTAGAGATAAAGACAAAAAGATAGCTCAATTGGAAAAAGAAATTGAGAATCTTAGAAACTCTAATAATGATGAACTAATAGCAGAAATTACTCAGCTTAAAGACGAATTAAAAAGATTACAAGATGAAAATGCAAAACTAAAAGAAGATTATTCATCTACAAAATGGGAGTTAGGAGCTGAGAAAGAAAAGACCGATAAAAACGAAAATAAAATCAAAGAAATGCAAGAAAAGCTCGAGTCTTTAGAAGGAGAACTAGCAAAGAAGACTAAAGAAATAGAGGATAAAGATAATAAAATTAAGGACTTAGAAAAAGCCCTTGATGAAAAAGATAATAAGATAAAAGAATTAGAGAATAAAAAGAAAGAAACAGAAAATTCTAAGTCAGAATGCTGTAAGAAAATTGAAGAGCTTCAAAAGGCTATTGATAGTTTAAAAGAATCTTCTGAAAATACAAAAAAAGAATTAGAAGAGAAGATTAAGGGATTAGAAGAAAAACAAAAAGCTTCTGAAGAAGAAATTAAAAAGCTAAAAGAAGATTTAGATAAGAAAATTGAAGAAGCCAAGAAGTTAATCGAGGGAGTAAATAAAAAATCGAAAGAAGAACTTGAGAAACAAGCTAAAGATGGAAAAGATAAAAATCTAAATCAAGACTTATCTAAAAAATTAGATGAACTTCTAAAACTCCAAAAAGAAAACAAAGAGAAGAAAGAAGATAAGAAATCTCAAGATGAGGAGTGGGACGAACTTTTGAAAGCTGATGACAAGAACATTCTAAATCAATTTGATCTTAACAAGATGAAAGAGCAAGATAAACAATTGGACAAAAAACAAGCTAAAGATGAAAAAGAATTTGCAGTTTTCCAAGTTGACAAAAACTTTTATAACATTATCAATAAAGATGGTAAGACAACAGTCTATATGGATGTAAAAACTTATGTAGATCAAGGAAGAACTATGATTCCAGTAAGATATATCGCTTATACTCTAGGTTTTAATGTTGAGTATGACAACTCTACTCGTGAAGCAATTTTCTCAAATAAAGAGAATAATATCCTAGCTAAAAAGACATTAAGACTAAATATTGATACTGGTGTTATGAAAGATTCAGATGGAAAGGTCTACAATTCAGATGTTAAGCCGGTGATTATAAATGGAAGAATTCATGCTTCAATTTCAAATATTGCTAAAGCTTTTGGAGCAAGTCATGGAGATATTAAAGATGGTAAAAACCAAACAATAGAATGGGACAATGCTAGAAAAGCAGTCTATGTATTTAAAAATGTAAAATAAGAAAGGATAGAAAAATGAATATGAGCATTAAACGAGGAGTAGCCATAGCGTTACTCCTTTTTACATTTACAGTACCAAAAGCTACATTTGCTATGACAAATGAAGGGCAAATAGAAAGTCAAAACGAATCAATCTATGAACCACAAAAAGAAGAATTTGAAAAAATGTTGAAAGATGATGTTTTTACACCATCAAAAGAAGAAATTCCTTATCAAGATGTTCCAAGAATACCAGGAAATACAAGTGAAGCAAACAAGCCTTCAAAAAATCCTCCTAAGAAAACACCACTTGTAAAAGGTGGTAATACAAAGGCAGTAAATAGTCTAGCAACACAGGAAAATAAGGCAAGAGGTTCAGTAATTGAAAATGTAGATAGGAATGGAAAAGATATTACACCAAGTGGAGATACAGAAAAAGATAAAGAAAATCCAGTAGATGTAAGACAATTTTTAACATTTCAAACTAAAAGTGGAAAAACTATGCACCTAATAGTGGATCACTCATCAAATCAAGATAATGTAAGGCTATTGACAGAAGTAGGAGAGCAAGACCTACTAAATATGATTGAATCAGAAGATAAAAATACTATAAAGGTTGAAGAGCCTAAGAAAGAAGAAGTAAAAAAAGAAGAACCTAAGACTGTTCCAGTAAAAGAAGAAAAGAAAAGCGGGATAGGTTCATTTCTTATTGTTGCACTTGTAATTGGAGGCGTTATAGGAGCAGGATATTATTTTAAAGTAGTCAAAGCAAAAGAAGATAGAATGTTGGAAGACTTTGAAGAAGATGATGAGGATTATATTAGTGAGTCAGAAGATGAGTCTGACAATGAAGAATCTCTAGATGAAAACGATGAACTATTATAAAGATATGAAAATTAAGCACAATTGAATTTTTGTCACGAATATGATACAATATCCGTGACAAAGGAGAATTGTAATGAGTTCATATATGGAAATAATATCAGATAAAATAAATGATTTTGACTCACGTAAAGTATTTTTTGCAAATGACTTTTTAGATATTGCATCTAATGCTACGGTTAGACAAATATTAAAAAGATTAGCAGATGAAGATAAAATTAAGCGTGTCATTGATGGCTTTTATTACAATCCAAAATATAGTGAGTTAATTGGAGAATATGAAGCAGTATCAATTCACGAGTTGGCACTTGCTATAGCAAGAAAATACAATTGGAATATTGCACCATATAGTAGCACAGCCTTAAACTTATTAGGACTTTCAACACAAGTACCAACTCACTATAAATATATATCTAGTGGAAGATATAAGGAATATAAAATTGGGGATACGGTTTTAGAATTTAAAAAAGTAAATCCAGGAGAAATTGCCAATATGTCCCTAAAGACCGCAACAGTTATTCAAGCAATTAAGTCTTTGGGCAAAGAAAATATAACCTGCGAAGTTATACAAAAGATAAGAGAAAATTTAAGTGAAAAAGAAAGAACAGACTTAATGAACGAATCAAAATCAGTGCCAGCATGGATATATGAAGTAATAAGAGAAATTTACGAGGATAAAAATGAATAAGTTTTATGTGGAAAATATAGAAGACTTAAGAGTTTTAATAGTCAATACTGCAAGAAATAAAAATATATCTGAAGCAGTCATTGAAAAAGACTATTGGGTTACTTTTATCTTAGACTATCTATTTAATGAAAATAAATGGAAAGAATATTTTACTTTTAAAGGTGGCACATCACTTTCAAAGTGTTTTAGACTTATAGAAAGATTTTCTGAAGATATAGATTTAATCTTAGATTGGAGAGTATTAGGCTATGAAGAAAAAGAACCATGGTTAAAAAGGTCAAATACCAAGCAAGATAAATTCAACAAAGCAGTTAATGAAAAGACAGAAGTATTTTTAAGAGATGAATTTTTAAAAGTTTTAGAACAAGATTTAAAGGACATGGACTTTGAATTTTGGGTTGATACTCTTGATCCACAAACAATTCTATGTAAATATCCTAAAATCTTTGAATCTAATTATTTGACACAAAATATAAGGCTTGAAATAGGAAGCCTTGCAGCATGGACACCTGCAATTGGAGTTAAAATTTCACCAATAATTAGTGAAGCATATCCAAATGTATTTAAAGAAAAAACTAATATAAGAACAGTATCAGCAGAGAGAACTTTTTGGGAAAAGGCAACTATACTTCATCATGAAGCAAATAGACCAGAAGCTTCTCCTATGCCCCACAGATATGCAAGACACTTTTATGACTTATATAAAATAGCAAAATCAGATTATAAAAACAAAGCCTTAGAGGATAAAGAGTTATTAAAAAAAGTGACTGAATTTAAAATGAAATTCTACCCTAGAAAGTGGGCAAGGTATGAAGATGCATTAAATGGTAAACTAAGGTTAGTCCCAAGAGAATACCGATTTTCTGAAATAGAAAAAGATTATAAGGCTATGGCAGAAATGATATATGGAGACTATCCAAAATTTGAAGAGATTATAAAAGTTCTTCAAGAACTAGAAAAAGAAATTAATAAGTAAGTAGAATTCTCCCGAAAATAATACAATATTCGGGAGAAATACTTTGAGCGATAGAGAAATCTTTCGCTCTTTTTTTATTTATGGAGGTATTAATGAAGTTAGTAATAGCAGAAAAGCCAAGTGTAGCAGTTACAATTGCAAAAGTAATTGGAGCAAGAACAAGAAAAAACGGATATTATGAGGGGAATGGATACATTGTTTCATGGTGTGTAGGTCATTTAATTCAAATGGCAAGTCCAGATAAGATAGACGAAAAATGGAAGAAATGGACAATAGACACTCTTCCTATAATTCCAGAGGAATATATTTATGAAGTATCTAAAAGCACTAAGAAACAATATGGAGTTTTAAAGAAGCTTTTAAACGATAAGAATATCGACACAGTTATAAATGCTTGTGATGCTGGACGAGAAGGAGAACTTATTTTTAGGCTTGTATATAATCAAGCTAAATGTAAAAAGAAGATTCAAAGACTTTGGATATCTTCAATGGAAAACAAAGCTATTGAAGATGGCTTTAGAAATCTTAAAGACGGAAAAAACTTTGAAGACTTATATAGATCGGCAAGTGCAAGAGCTATTGCGGATTGGCTGGTAGGAATGAATTTAAGTAGGCTTTATTCTTGCATTTACAAGGAAACATATTCAGTTGGTAGAGTACAAACACCAACTCTATATTTAATAGCTAAAAGAGATAGTGAAATAAACCTATTTAAGAAGAAAAAATATTATACAGTTGACCTATCTTATAAAGGATTGAAACTTGTATCAGATAGGATTGATAGAATTGAAGTTGCAGAGCAACTTTTAAACTTGCTAGAAGATGAAATAGTTATTACAGAGGTAGAAGATAAAGAAATAAGCACAAAACCAGATAAGCCTTATGATCTCACTACCTTACAAAGAGAAGCAAATAAATATTTTGGGTATTCAGCAAATGATACTTTAAGTCTGGCACAAGGTCTGTATGAAAAAAAGCTAATCACATATCCAAGAACAGATAGCAGATATTTAACCGATGATATGGTTAATACTATGAAAGAATTATTAGAAGGACTTGAAGAAGATTTTAAGGTTAATGAGTCAAATTTCAAGTCTATTTTTAACTCATCTGAGGTTACAGACCACTATGCAATTATTCCTACTATATCAGGTATTGGAAAAGCCAAAGATTTGTCTGATAAAGAAAGCAAAATCTATAATTTAATTAAGAATAAATTACTTGCTTCATGTTCGGGCAACTTAAAGGAATCTAGTAGAAAAATCAGATATGAATATGATAAATTTAACTTCAACGCAAGTGGCAAGACTATAATCGATGAAGGTTATGCCAAGTATTTAAAGCCTTATGGGAAGGAAAGGCAAGAAAATGAATTACCAGATGTAAAGACTGGAGATAAAATTAAGTTAACTTCTAAAAATATATCGGAGAAATTCACCAAAGCTCCAAGCCACTATAATGAAGATACACTTTTAAAGGCTATGGAGAATGCAGGAGTAGAATCTTTGGATAAAGATATAGAAGTAGAAAGAAAAGGCTTAGGAACACCAGCTACAAGAGCAGGAATTATTGAAAATCTTATCCATAAGGATCTCATAAGAAGAGATAAGAAAAATTTACTTGTAACAGAAAAAGGCAATAGGCTTGTATCAATTGTAGAGGATAAGTTTAAGTCGGCAGAAACAACATCTGAATGGGAAATGAAACTTGCAAAGATTAGCTCTGGCGAAGTAGATAAAGAAGACTTTTTAAGAGAAATAGAAGATAGTATAAGGGAGCTTGTAGATAGGTACAAGAATAATCTAAATGAATAAGGTGAAAATATTAGAGCTTTTCGGCGGCATAGGTGCTATTAGAAAGGCTTTTATTAATTTAAAGATACCTTTTGAAGTTGTTGATTATGTAGAAATAGATAAGGCTTGTGTTAAATCATACAACGCACTTTATGGAGAAGACTATAAGCCAAAATCAGTAGTAGGATATAAAGCTTCTAATGAAAAGATAGACTTAATTATGCATGGAAGTCCTTGCCAAGACTTTTCAAGAATTGGAAAAAAGCAGGGAGGAGTAAAAAACTCAGGCACTAGATCAAGCTTACTATTTGAAACAATTAGAATAATAAAAGAAATGAAAGATAAACCTAAATGGATAATTTGGGAAAATGTAAAGGGAGTCCTTGATAGAAATATGAGGGACTCCTTTTTTATTTATCTAAAAGAGTTAGAGAGCCTAGGATATGAAAGCAAGTATGAAATCTTAAATGCAATGGACTTTGGGATACCTCAAAAAAGAGAAAGGATATTTGTTGTTTCGTGTCTTGGAGCAAATAACTTTTCTTTTAATAAATTGGAGAGGAAAGAAACAAGACCACTAAGTGAATTTTTAGAAAAGGATGTAAGTGAACTTTACACAATGACCCAACCTTATATGCTGAAATTTTTAAATAAAGGCATAGATAACAGTTTTATAGGGCGACTCAAAGTGATTAAAGATTTTTCTTATACTATTTCTACAAAACAAATGAGAGTACCTAATTCTGGAATAATAGATATTGGAAATGGTCAGTATAGGTATTTAACAGAAAGAGAATGCCTAAGACTCATGGGTTTTGATGATAGTGATGTTGACAAACTAGAAGAAGTACATCCAAGAAGAAAGAATTGCACCTCAAGCAAACTGTATAAACAGGCCGGCAATTCTATTGTGGTTGATATTTTAATGGCTATTATAAAAGAAATCCATAGAATGGAGGTAGGAAATGCAAGTAAATGATTTTAAAAATATACAAGAAGCAATAAAGTATGAAGTTTTGCAAGACTCGATAAGACAGTAGTTTCAATTTCCCACAGGAGGGATATTGATTATAGCAAATATTATGGAAAGATTATCGAAATAAAAGATAAAAAAACCGAGGAAGTTTTTGTAAATAAAATATAAAATAACCACCACAGGCAAATAAATTATCAAGTCAAAATCTGTGGTGGTTATAATTTTATTGGCTCTTATTATGTCGTCCTATTGGAACAATCATAGGACTTTTGCTAACTGGGTCAGTTATTATTTTAGCTTCCATATTATATATATCTTTAATTAGTTTGTCATTTAATATATTTTCTGGTTTTCCTTCTGCTATAAGCCTGCCATTTTTTATTGCAAATAAATAATCGGCGTACCTACAAGAAAGATTAATATCGTGGAGCACCATGACAATTGTCGTAGAGTATTTTATATTGAGATCCGTTAGGATATCCAATACTTCGACTTGGTAGGCTATATCGAGATAAGTAGTTGGTTCATCCAAAAGTAGGATATCTGTATCTTGGGCAAGAGCCATAGCTATCCACACTCTTTGCCTCTGGCCGCCTGAAAGCTCATCTACAAACCTATCCGCCAAGTCGGTAATATTTGTCATCTCCATAGCTCTATTTATTACAGACAAATCTTCATTACTTAATGGTTTAAATGCTTTTCTATATGGAAATCTACCCCTAGCTATGAGGTCAGCTACAGTGATTGATTCTGGAAGAATAGGAGATTGGGGTAAAAGCCCTAAATCTTTGGCGAGGTCTTTTAGTTTGTAATCTTTTATGTTCTTATCATCTAAAGTAACTCTGCCATTTTGTATTTCAATGAGGTTGGCTATAGTTTTGAGAAGGGTAGATTTGCCACACCCATTAGCTCCAATAATTACCGAAATTTTGCCTTTAGGAATAGACAAGTTAATATCTTTTAGGATTATTCTATTGTTATAGCCACTGGATAAGTTTATGGCTTTTAGTTCTTTCATATAGCACTCCTTTTGTTAATTTTTATTATAAGGTATAGGAGATATGGGGCACCAATCAGTCCTGTTACTACACCTACAGGATACCTTGCAGGTAAGAAATTAGTACTTAGCAAATCTGAAGCAAGCACTAGGCATATCCCTACAAGTCCTGTAAGAATAGGGTCTTTCTTTTTACCTAGTCCTAGGGCAATAGGTCCTGATATAAATGAAATGCACGCAATGGGACCGGTAACTGATGTTGAAAATGCAGTTAGACTCACACTCAATAGGATTAAAATCATCCTAGATAAGTCAGGGTTAATTCCTAAACATTGACTATAGCTATCTCCTAATTCTAAAATTTCAAGTCTTTTTTTGTAAGTAAGAATCATTATACTAATAATAAAACTTGTGATTACCATAAAAGAAAGGTCATTTAGCTTGGCATAGGATAGAGATCCATTAAGCCATCTCATAACTTCTCCAAGATCATATTTACTAGACTTGAGTAAAACGAAAGAAATCATTGCCCTAAGCATCGCCTGGAAACCAATCCCAATTAGAACTAGTTTGCTTGTAGAAAAGCCGTCTTTTTTTGATAAAAAGAATATTGCCAAGGCAACAGATATTCCAGCAATGGTAGAAATTAGACCAGTGGTATATTTATTAGTTTTTAAAAAAGCTATGCAAATAACAGCAGCAAGAGATGAGCCACTAGTGACTCCTATTATGTCTGGACTGGCAAGAGGATTCCTTAGCATGGTTTGAAAGACAAAACCTGCTAGTGCAAAGGAAAAACCGGCGCTAATTCCTGCTACAAGTCTTGGAATTCTTAATTCAAAAATAACAAAAGAAGCGGGATTATTAGTTTTATCTAAGCATATATTTATAAGTTGAGAAAAAGAATAGGTTTTATCCCCAAAACTTAGGATAAGGAAACTAGCCACAAGGACTAAGATTAAAAACAATAATCTTAGTAAACGGATTCTTCTATTTCTTTTTCTAATTCCCTGAAGAAGATTTTCCACCAAATCCCCCTTTCTTTTTTAGACAAATATATATTAGGATGGGACCACCAATAATAGCGGTGATAATTCCTACTTCAATTTCACTTGGTCTTGCAATTATCCTTGCTAGTATGTCACAGTATAATAGCAGCATAGAACCTGATATAGCTGATATGGGTATAGTGAAACTTAGGTTTGAACCAAACAATATCCTAACAAAATGTGGCACAATAAGCCCTACAAAGGCAATAGGGCCACCGATAGCAGTGCAGGATGCACACAAGATTACAGAGGCCAAGGAGCCTAAAAATCTACATAAGCCAACCCTTGTACCAAGTGACTTTGCAAGTTCATCTCCAAGTGATATGGCATTTAAACTAGGGCTTATTGCAAAGGCAATCAGATGTCCTATTGCTATAAATGGCAAGAGAATAAGTATTGACTTCATAGTTGCAGGACCAAGGCTACCTACCTGCCAAAATCTAAATTGATCCATGATATTGTTGTTGGGCAGGAGAAGAAAACTAACAAGTGAAGATAGGGCAAGGCTTGTGGCAGTTCCTGAAAGGGCAAGTTTGACAGGAGTTAAGGCACTTTTTCCTGAGGATGCTATGGCATACACTAGACCAAAGGCCAAAAATCCACCAACTATAGCTGAACTAATATAAGCAATGGATGATGAAATACCAAAAAAACATAGACCTACTACAACTGCAAGACTTGCCCCAGTATTTATTCCCAGGATAGATGGGTCAGCTATTGGATTTCTACTAATAGTTTGCATTAGAGCTCCACTTACAGCAAGAGATGAACCAGCTAATATTGCAAAAATTGTTCTTGGGATTCTTTTTCTGATGACTGACACACCGAAATCATCAGCCTTATAATGTATATTAAAAGCAGATAGCAGCTCTTGAAAGCTGCTATCTCTGCTACCTAAGCTTAATGATAAAAATATTCCCACTATTAAGCATAAGCTTATCAAAAAGATAAATCCAATATTTATTTTTTTACTTTGCATTTTTGCACGCATTAGATATTAAATCAAGATAATCATTTATTGTGTAAGCTATGGACAAAGGTGTTGGTATACATGATGCTGCAAGAGGGGTATTGTCAGGAATCACAGCTACAGCTCCATTTTTAACAGCCTTTAGTTTACCAAATAAGGGATCATCTTGGAGAGTTTTAAGGGTTGTGTCATCCCCATATGTTATTAAAATATCTGCATCATCAATTTTATTTGCTTCTTCACTGGATAACTCAGCAGCAAAACTATCATCTTTTTCAAATTCTTTAAGAGAAGATGGAAATTCTAAACCTAGGTCTAAAAGGTAAGCTACCCTAGGGTCTTTTGATGTAAAAATCCAAAATTTTGATGGGTCGGCTTGGTTAACCATAATAAATACTGCTTTTTTGCCCTTGATTTCTGGATGTTTTTCGACATTTTCGTTGATTAGTTTTTCGGTTTCGCCAATTAGCTCCTCGCCTTCTCTTTCCATACCCATAGCTTTAGAATCAATTTTTACCATATCTCTCCAAAGAGTTTGCCAAGGTTTATCAGGATAGGCTGCTACTGGAGCTATCTTTGAAAGAGTCTTATAGTCATCTTCTGTAATTCCAGAATAACCAGCAAGGATTACATCTGGTTTTGCATTTGAAATAGCTTCAAAATTTAGTCCATCAAGGTCATCGAAAATTTCTGGACTTCCATTAAGGTCTTTAATTTGTTTTTCTGCCCAAGGGAGAATATCCTTTCCCTTTTCTACTCCGTAATTTTCCTTAGAAAATCCAACAGGAACAATACCTAGGCTTAAAGGAACATCTTGATTTCCCCAACCGATGGTAGCTATTCTTTGAGGTCTTTTCTCTATTTTTGTTTCACCAAAAGCGTGTTTTAATACAATTTCAATAGGTTGACTATCGCTAGAATCGCTTTTATCGTCTTCCTTTTTAGCATCTTTATCATCTTGACTAGATGTTTGTTCAAATTTGTTTTCTGATTTTGTATCATCTTTATCATTAGCAGCTTGGTTTCCGCAAGCACTTAGGCTGAGAGATAATACTAGTGATATCAGAATAAATAATTTATTTCTCATTGATAATGATTTCCTTTCTCAATTATTTCGATTCCATTTTATCATTTTTACTTTTTATGTCAATAATTTTTTAATTTTAATTTTTTAATGTTAAAAGGTAAGTTTATATAAAGAAAAATGTTAGAAAAAATATTAAAAATAACATATAATGTAGTAATATTTAAAATTTGTTTTAAGTCTGATCTAATATTATAGAAAAGAGTATATATGGCACTTAATATAAATTGGTATTCTGGTCATATGAAAAAGACCAAGGAGGAGATTGAAAAAAACCTAAAGCTGGTTGATATAGTTTTAGAGATTATAGATGCGAGGATTCCAGAATCATCGAGAAATCCGATGCTTGATGATATTTTAGCAGACAAGCCTAGGATGATTATCATGAATAAGTCAGACCTGGCAGACCCATTAGAAAATCAAAAGTGAATTAACAAGTTTAAAAACGAAGGGATTGTGGCCCTGCCAATGAATTCTAAGGAGCGAATCAACGTTGGCAAAATCTATGATATAGCTAGGGAAATTCTTTCTGATAAGTTTAAAAAACACGAGGAAAAGGACATTAACAATCCCCTTATTAGGATGATGATTGTAGGCGAGGATGATTTGATGTGGGATAGCCTTGCCATGGCAAATGAAATAAAGGAACAAAACCCTAAGGCAAAGATCTATTCTTATAAAGGAGCAGGGCATATATTTGCAGGCAATGGTATTTTAGATTTAGGAAAAATTAGAGTTGCAACAGGTGGAACAGCTGAAAGCAATGAAAAAGCAAAAAGTGAATCAAGAAAAACTATTGATGATTTTTTAAAAGAAAACCATAAATAGAAAATTACTTGGGTATTTAAGGACGGTAGAAATTTAAAATCTATCGTCTTTTTTTGCTCTAAAAGGGAGGTAGGAAATGCAAGTAAATGATTTTAAGAATATACAAGAAGCTATAAAGTATGAAGTGTTACAAGATGAAAAAGAATATTTAAAACTTTTAAAAGTTATAGGCAATAATCAGAAATATGATTTTTCAAGTCAATTAAGTATATATAACAAGGAACCTGAAGCTAGAACTTGTGCGACTTTTGATATGTGGAAAAAATATTTTGGCAGAGTTGTTATGAGAGGTCAAAAGGGTATTCCGATTTTAGTTGGAAGTGATATAAACAAAAAAATTTCATACATTTTTGATATTAGTCAGACTACATCAATGGATAGGAATATTAATGAGGTTAGCTTATGGAAGTTTGACCACGAAAACCATAACGAGGCTTTAAAAGAAATAATAAGAGATTCTTCATTTGAAGCTAGTGATTCACTTAATGAAAATATATTTTCTTTAAGTCGAATTTATGGAGATGAATATATTAATTTGGCTCTTGCTGATTTAAGGATAGATATAGAGGATAGACTTAGTTTTGAAAAGTTTATGAGAGACGCAATATCCTATGCGGTAGCTAATAGGTTTAATACAGTCTATCCTATGGATATGGAAAATTTAAAAAATAATTTCTCTAGGATAAATACAATTTCTTTAGAACAGATAGGTCTTGTAATATCAAAGATTAGCGAAGATATTATAGATAGCACAATAGAAAAATCTAAGGAAATAGATCGTTCTAGGCTGCTGACAGAAAGGGCCGGTGGCGACTATAATAGAGATATAGAAAATACAAATGAAGATAGAGGAGGTCAAGAAGTAGAGATGGACGAGTTTTCACAGATGGAAGCGACAGAGGAAATAGCAATGAAGATCGAAGAGAAAACCTTGGACATGATGGAGAAGGATCTGGAATTTATGGAGAAATTTCCGAATCCGACTTACGCAGTTCTAAGACTGTCTTACCTGGTAGGGAGCGAGGACATGGAGAACTGGAAGAAACTTCAAGAAATGTACGAGGAGAAAACACTTTTGAACCATCTGAAGGAAATTCAGACTCAGGCAGTGGACTATATCAAGAGAGAGAAAGTCAAGATGATGAAAACACAAGGATTGACAGAGAAGATGATGAGAGAGAATCCAGAGGAATACCAAGGACAGATGAACAACTTGATGACAACAGTGAAGAAAATGGCAATCAAGGAATACGTGGAAGCTTAGAAAATGAAATAAGCCAAGAAAAGGAAGCTGATGAAGCTTCTTTTTTTGATGGCAAAAACACTGAAAATAGAAAAGACTACTGGATTGTAGAATTTAATGAAAACCACGAATTAGTTCCCGATTATAGTGGGCAGATAGTAACTAAAGACTTAATAAATGTTCTAAGACAAAAGGAGATTGATGTTAAAGACCATAATCAAACTCTTGGAGAAAATGAATTTGGAGAAATGACTGATGATTATATCGGATATTTCAAATTCTATTTTGACCACTATGTAGACGGAAAAGTTGTCGAACACTATAGGATTGACCTTGGTGATGGTGAAGAAGTAAATGAGCGTGAATTTTCATATTTAGAAGAACAAGTTACACTAAGTGAGGAAAAATCATTTCAAGAAGAAGTTAAGGAAAAGATAGAGCCTAAGTTTAAGATAGGCGATCAGGTTAGATATAAAGATAAGGACTTTACCATTACAGATTTTGATGAACTAAGTGGAGGACTTAAAACTGTAACCATTAGAGATAATATGGAATATATGGGAGGTATGTTTAGGGGTTCGGAAGTAATTCCATATAGAAACGATTCATACCTTGAAGAAATCTTTGAAAATCTAAGTCAAACATCAGAAAAACTAGCAGTAAAGGTTGGAAAAGAATTTATTTTAGAAGATGAGAATATCTTTGATGGAATTAACTTAATTGAAACAGAAACTAAAGTAGAAGTTAATGGAGAAGAAATTCCCTTATATAAGGGTGAAACATTTGAAGAAAGTAGAAAGATTGATGACCTTTTAGATAGTGGAAATTATGAGATATACAAATTATCTGAATATGAAAAACAAATTGAAAGACAAGTAGAACAAGAAAGCTTTATTGATAACTACAATCCAGAAATTGACCAAATGATGGATAGGTACAATGTCCCAAGAAATTCAGCTGAAAATTTATTGAGGGGTAAAAAAGATTTAAAAAATCTAGGCTATGAACCTAATAAGGAAAGGCTAAGTTTTGCTAGAAATTATGACTTGAAAAATCATATCTACTCAGAATACCTAACACCATCAGAAAGGCTAGATAAAAATATCAAAGCTATTAAAATGCTAAAAAGACTTGAAAATGAAAATAGGAGTCCAAGAGAGTATGAACAAGCCTATCTTGCTGACTATCTAGGTTGGGGTGGTCTTGCCGATGTCTTCGATGAAGAAAAGAGAGGTCAATGGCTTGAAGCAAGAAATATTTTAAAAGAAAATTTAACAAATGATGAATATTTGAATGCTAAAGAGTCTACCTTAACATCGTTTTATACACCTAGAGAGGTAATGGATGGAATATATAAGACCATAACAGATATGGGATTTAAGACTGGGAATATCCTTGAACCGTCTGCAGGGGTCGGCAATTTCATTGGTAATATGCCAAGTGAAATACGAAGCTCTAAAGTCTATGGAGTAGAAAAAGATAGTCTAAGCGGAAGAATAGCAAGAGAACTTTATCCCGAAGCCAATATTCAAATTAAAGCCTTTGAAGAAACAAACTTCTCAAATAACTTCTTTGACTTGGTAATAGGAAATGTTCCCTTTGGAGATTTTAAAGTTAACGATCGTGAATATAACAGAAATAACTTTCTGATTCACGATTATTTTTTTGCAAAGTCAATAGATAAGGTTAGGAATGGTGGAATTATTGCCTTCATAACATCATCTGGAACTATGGATAAAAAAGATGAATCTGTTAGAAAATATATTAATGCAAGATGTGAATTTTTAGGAGCTATGAGGCTTCCTAATACAACATTTAAAGGACTTGCTGGTACAGAAGTTACTTCAGATATTATTTTCTTAAAAAAGAGAGATTCAGTTATAGAAAGAGATGACGATTGGATACACCTAGCAACTTATAAAAAGGGTTTGACTTATAATAAATACTTTGTAGATAATCCTCAGATGGTATTAGGGGATATGAAAGAAGTATCTGGTAGATTTGGAAATACTATAACTTGTGATGAAAGAGAAGATGAGAAGTTAAAAGACTTAATGGATTTTGCAAGTAAGGAAATATCTTTAAATTCAAAATATGAAGAGGTCGAACTATTGGAAGATGAAGAATTAAGTCTTCCAGCAACAGACGATGTTAAGAATTTTTCCTACACTATTATTGATGAAGAGGTCTACCTAAGAGAAAACTAAGTCTTAATTAAGCAGAATATATCAGATAAAAATAAAGAAAAAATAAAAGATTATCTTGATATAATGAATGCTTTGAAAGATGTAATAGAAAAGCAAAGGGACGATTTTTCAGATGAGGAAATAAAAGAATCACAAGCAAAGTTAAATGAAGTCTATGATAACTTTTCAAAGAAACATGGCTTTATTAACTCCTTATCAAACACTAGAGCCTTAAAGGAAGACTCAAACTTTCCTTTGGTATCATCAATAGAAATACTTGATGATGAGAATAATTTCAAAGCTAAGAGTGATATATTCTCAAAAAGAACAATAACAAAGGCAAGGGTAGTAGACCATGTAGATACTTCCCTTGAAGCTTTAGTCTTATCTGTTTCACAAAAAGGATATGTAGATTTTGAATATATGGAATCTATCACAAGTAAAGATAGGGATACTTTAATTGGTGAGCTTGAGGGCGAGATATTTTTAGATATTAAGGACACAGACCTAATAAATAACAGAATGCCCTTTGAAAACTTTAATAATGACGATCCATTTCATTTTTCATATGTATCGGCTGATGAATATTTAAGTGGTAATATCAGAGAAAAGATTGGTTATCTCAATTCATATATCGGAGAAATTGAAAATGTAATAGATTTAGCACCTTCTGAAAAGAAAGACACACTATTAAATGAGTTAGGCAAGCTCAAATATCAAAGAGAAAAATTACAGGAAGTTATGCCTGAAGAACTCAGTGATTCTGATATAAATGTAAGGTTAGGAGCAACTTGGATACCTCAAAAAGATATAGAAGACTTTACTTTTAATCTTTTAAAAACACCAGGTTATGATAGGTGGAATATAAATGTTAGGTTTTCACCACATACAAGTGAATGGAACATTGAAGGTAAAAGTGTTGACTCAACTAATGACCTTGCTAACATGACTTATGGTACAAGTAGAGTTAATGCCTATAAGTTAATTGAAAATGCTCTTAATCTAAAAGATACAAAAGTATTTGACCAAGTAATAAATGATGATGGTTCTAAGACTTCTGTATTAAATAAAAAAGAAACTATGCTTGCAAGTCAAAAGCAAGAACTGATTAAAGAAGAATTTAAGAATTGGATATTTGAAGATCCTGATAGAAGATATAGGCTAGAGAAGATTTATAATGAAAAATTCAATTCAATTAGAAATAGAGAACTTGATGGCTCTAACTTAACTTTTGATGGAATGAATACTGAAATCAGACTTAGAGAGCATCAGAAAAACGCCATAGCAAGGACTCTTTATGGCGGAAACACACTACTTGCCCATGTAGTAGGAGCAGGAAAAACTTTTGAAATGGTAGCTTCTGCTATGGAATCTAAAAAGTTAGGACTTGCAAGTAAATCATTATTTGTAGTTCCTAACCATCTAACTACTCAAATTGGTAGAGAGTTTATGCAATTATATCCGTCAGCAAACATTATGGTGGCAGATAAAAAAGACTTTCAACCAAAAAATAGAAAAAGATTTATTGGTAGGATTGCAACGGGAGAATATGATGCGGTCATCATAGGACACTCTCAATTTGAAAAAATACCAATGTCTAAGGAATACCAGGTAAGGCATATACAAGACCAAATAGATGATATAGTTTCCTTTATTGATGAGAACAAAAGAAATAGAGGAGAAAATTTCACTGTAAAACAACTGGAAAAGACAAAGAAGAAACTCTTGGTAAGACTTGAAAAACTAAATGATGACTTTAAAAAAGATGATGTAATAACCTTTGAAGAACTAGGAGTAGATAAGTTATTTATAGATGAAGCTCATAATTACAAAAACTTATTCTTGCATACAAAGATGAGAAATGTTGCGGGTATCGGTCAGAGTGAAGCCTTTAAGTCTTCGGATATGTATATGAAATGTAGGTATATGGATGAAATGACAGATGGAAAGGGAGTTGTATTTGCTACTGGTACACCAATATCAAATTCAATGACTGAGCTTTATACTATGCAAAGATACCTTCAATATGACGATTTAAAGGCAAGAGGATTAGAACATTTTGACGCTTGGGATTCTACTTTTGGAGAAACAGAAAACACCTTTGAATTATCTCCAGAAGGAACTGGATATAGGCAAAAGACAAGATTTTCAAAGTTCTATAATTTGCCAGAATTGATGTCTATGTTTAAAGAAGTAGCAGATATAAAGACTTCAGATATGTTAAATTTACCAGTACCTGAAGCAAATTTTGAAGTTATTAAAACAAAACCTACTGAGGAACAAAAAGAAATATTAGAAGCTATTTCAGAAAGAGCGGATGCAGTTAGAAATAACCAAGTCGATCCAACAGAAGATAATATGCTAAAGATTACAAATGATGGTAAAAAACTTGCCCTAGACCAAAGATTAATAAATCCACTACTTCCCGATGATCCTAATTCAAAGGTAAATGTATGCGTTAAAAATATCTTTTCGATCTGGGATAAGACAAAAGAAAATTCATCGACCCAATTAGTGTTTTCAGATATGTCCACACCAAAAGGAGATGGAGAATTTAATATCTATGATGATATTAGAAATAAGCTAATGAATATGGGAATACCAAAAGAGGAAATAGCCTTTATTCACGAAGCAGATACAGACAAACAAAAAGATGAATTGTTCTCAAAGGTAAGAAGAGGGGAAGTAAGAGTATTATTAGGCTCTACTCAAAAAATGGGAGCAGGTACAAATGTACAGAACAAATTAATAGCCTTACACGATTTAGACGTCCCATGGAGATCGTCTGATCTAGAGCAAAGAAGTGGTAGAATTGTTCGTCAAGGTAATGAAAATGATAAGGTAAATATCTTTAGATATGTAACAGAAAATACCTTTGATGCCTATTTATGGCAGACAATAGAGAATAAGCAAAAATTCATTTCTCAAATTATGACTTCAAAAACTCCAGTAAGAGTTGCAGAAGATGTTGATGAAGCAAGTCTATCTTATTCAGAAATTAAGGCTTTAGCTACTGGAAATCCTCTAATTAAAGAAAAAATGGATTTAGATAACGAAGTTACAAAGCTAAAAATGCTGGAAGCAAACTATAAATCTAATAAATATAAGCTTGAAGATAAGGTAAATAAATATTATCCTCAAAGTATTTTAAAAACTGAAATGGAAATACAAGCAGTTAAAGAAGATATTGTAAGTGTTGAGAAATTAGGAGAAGGAGATAACAAATTCACTTCAATTAGTCTTGGTACAAACAAAATTTTAGATAAGAAAGAAGCTGGAGGGAAGCTATTAGAAGAAATAAAAAAGGTAAAGATAAATGATAGCAAGGTTATTGGTAAATATAGGAATTTAGACTTACAAGTTTCATATAACTTTATGACTAATACTCACACCTTTAAACTACTAGGAAAAGCAGAATACTTTGGAGAGTTTTCAAACTCTACTGATGTTAATATAACAAGGCTTGATAATGCAATTGAAAAAATGCCTTCAAGACTTGAGAGGTTAAATCAAAACCTTGAAAACTATAAAGAATCTTTAGAAAATGCCAAAGTAGAATTGACCAAGCCATTTGAAAAAGCAGATGAGTTAAGGGATAAGACACTAAGACTAGCTGAAATTAATAAACTTTTAGATATGGGAGAAGTGGAAGAATTAGAAAACCAATCACCACTATTAGAAGATTTAAAAAGGGCGATAGTTGATTATTCTAACTATGAGTTTTCAGAATCTAATAGCTATGAAGACTTTGACAAATTATATCCCGATTTAAGCCATATAGGACTTGCCTATACAGAAACACCAGATGGTAAGCACTCTATTCAATATGAGGTAAATTTGGAAGAAAAAACATGGACTCAGTATGTAGATAATGTTGCTATTAGAACAGAATCTTTTCTAGAAGAAGATATATCTAATTCACAAGCTCTTAAAGATATGACTGAAGCCATAAAAATGTCAAGTTTTGATGATCTGGTATCAGTAGATGAAGAAGATTTAAAACAAGCTTTAGGCTTAGAAATAGATGATGACGGAAACTTCTATGATCCACTAGCAAAAGATCTTGATAATGATGGAATACCAGATAGGTATGACAATGATTTTAAAGATAGTGATTACTTTGAATCAACTTATGATGTAGAGGATAATCTTCACGCAAGGGAAGAGAAACCATCAATATTAGGACAAATATCAAAATTCAAATCAGAAGAAAAAAAAGATAAAAATCAAGAAAAAAGTGAAAAAGGACAAGAAAGATAGAGGAGAGCGAAAGGCTCTCCTTATTTAGTACAAGGAGGAAATTATGGAATACAAAGATATTAGAGAAAACTTAGAAGAAATGATGAATGATAACTACAAGGATTTTATAAAAGCACTTGTGAGTATAGAAAAAGGTGTTACTAATGAAAAGGCACTTGAAGAAGTATACGTTTTATATATGAACAATGACACAACAGGTCTACTAAGTGATGATTTTGACTATATGATTGATGATATGAAAGAACAAGGTAAGATTGTTGAAAATGTCAGTGATATTGAAGAAAAAGATGATCTTATAAATCTCGTGGGTAATATAGCTGGAAAAGTAGAAAATCTTGAAAGAGAAAATGCTAATGGAGAAAAGTTTAAAGTAAGTAACTTTTCTCTTGTTTCAAAAGATGACGATGGGAATAAAATTTATACCAATTGTTCAGCCTATGGAGATAAGACAAAAGATTTAGAGAACCTAAAACAAGGAGATTTTGTAAAAATATTTGGACAAGTAAAAACAAGCATTGACAACAACGGAAAGGAACATAAAAATATCCGTATTTTGTCTTCTAAGCTCTTAAAAGCAAAAGAACAAGTAAAGAGTCAAGATAAGGATAAAAAGTCCATATTATGGCAAATAAAAAGCTTTAAGACAGATGACAAAACTAAGTCAAACAAGAAAGACCATAGCAAAGGAACAGAGAGGTAAATATCGGCAGTCTTGACCTGAACCCCTCCATCCGTATTCCGGATTTTGGGGTTAAGGTCAAGATAGGATTGTTGTTCTTCCTTGGAAATTGTATAATACAATTAGTTGAGATTTATGGAGTAGGTGTATGGTTGAACAAGAAGTGATATTGGAATTGATAGATCTTAGGCGGGAAGTTGAGTACTTGGATTAAAAAAAGAAAGGTATAAATCTGATAAAAAAGGAAAGCAAGATTTGCTTCATGATATTATTTTCATGGCTGATAGTAGAGATGCTTTCATGATAATAGGTGTTGACGAAGAAGATAAGTATAATATCAAAGATGTCAGGAAAGATAAAGGAAGAAGTAATACTCAAAATGTTGTTGATTCTCTAAAGCTTAAAAATTATAATAAGCTTGTAATAATTAATTTACTTTATCGGTGTTGATAATATAGTAAAATTGATTAACATAAGGAGGTATTTTATGAAGTATGAAGACATTAGATTAAATGTTTCAAATGATTCTATTAGTGATTATAAAGCATTCAAAGGAATAAAATTATATTCTGAAATGTTTAAAGCAGAAGATGGAAAAAAACTCATTAATAAAAGAGTGTTTGTAACTCCAAAAAAAAATTATGTATATTATGAAAGGACAGATATAAATTGGAATTATTGGTCAGATAAAACAAAATATGACTCGAGTTTTGATTTAAGTGATGAAAATCATAATATAATATTTGAAGTAACATCTGAATTGGATGATTTCTCAAAATACTTAGATGAAGAAGTAATCAAAAAAATTATAATGAAAGAAAAAAGAGAAGAGATAGTAGAAGTACTAGATATTTGAGACTGTGTAAAATTCTGTGTATAGAAACCTCCTGATTATGGTTAAGAAAAACTAATCAGGAGGAATTTTTATGCCATAAGAAAGCGATCAGAAACAAAATCTCTAAGATGTTAATTGAAGAATATTAACAAGAAACAGCACAAGATTTACAAGATACTCTAAAATATCTTTTAGGTAATACAATGGAGCATTTGTTGAAAAATATGAAAACGCATTAGTTTTAAATAAAATGTTAAAAGAATTTAGAAATAATTGAGAATAAATATATTCCCACATACGAGGCTTTTGAAAAATTTCAAAATTTATCCATACTGACCACTCAAGCCATGTGGAGACTATAGTATTGATGTCAAGGAAATAAAATAAGAGGTTAGAAGACTGTTGAGACAGGTGGCTTTTAGGATTTTAAAAGTAATCTTAAAAGCCATTTTTCTATTCAAAAATACCTTGTGGGAACAGTTAGAGTGTAGATTATAACAGAGTATGTAGACACTATGGATATTTTATGTGGAGTGAGCAGGGTGGATACTATTAGGCTGCTCATTATAGATTAATAATATATGAAACTTCAAACTATATGATCAGAATAGTTGTTAGAGAAGACAATTATAATACAAAATAGATATAAGTTGCTGTTTTGTGTTATAAGAGACAAATAAGATATAATCTAACTACCAGATGTAGAGACGGTAGTATTGATGTCAAGGTGAGGGACTGAACTGTATAGAAAAGCCTTGAAATAAACGGGTTTTGATGGTATTGCCAAGAAAAAGTGCATCATCGTAATCTCATTTTTAGATCTTTTAAAAACAGTTCTGTCTTCCGGAAATGTAACTATGGAACTGCTTTTTGACGTATTGAGACTTCAGAAATGTAGTCGGAGGTGGCTTTGGAGATATTCAGACAATAAAACTGTTTGCAATTGTATATTTCTCGACAAACGGGTCAGGTAGATTACTGAATACACTGAACTTACGGTCAGACGACTTAGTGAAAAGATTACGGTTTACGATGAGAAATAGGCTGTGGAATTCAAATCAGGCCTTGCGATAAAAGGAGATGGATGAAAAGAATATATTAAAATAGGGCACCTCGTCAGGAAATGGCGGGGTGATTTTTTGTAGGAATACTTTAAACATAAAAAGCATATGAAATTGCTACGGCATTGTCGAGTGGTATTAACATATTTCTACTTGACAAGGCAATAACGCATGGTATAACTTGTATGAAATGTATAACAAAGAATACCGAATGTCAAGGAGATAAAGATATGAAAAAAAGCAAACAGAGTCATACCAACTTGGAATATGAGAATAAAACTGAGAAAAACGAACAGGGGTTTTATGCATGGACTGCAAAAGTTGGCACTAAAGGACAGATTGTAATTCCAAAAGAGGCAAGAAATTTGTTCCATATAGAAAGTGGTGACACAATTCTCCTGCTGGGTGACCAAAATCAGGGAATAGCATTAATAAGTGGTGATAAAATGGCTGAGATGCTACAGGCAATTAAAGGAAAGATATTATGAAACGTATGAAACGATTAAAAACTATTATGGTTATTTTGATTGTAATAGTTGTGATTCTAGTGGGTTTTGCATATCGAACGCTTCACTTTGATTATGGAAATGATCGGTTTATGAAGAAAAAGGGGAAGCAGTTAGGATTTACAGAAAAAGTATACAAAGCGACCGATGGCAGTGAGATATCATACTTAGAAGGTCCTAATAATGGGGAGCCGCTTTTACTAATTCACGGTCAGATGGTATCGAAAGAAGATTATGTAAAAGTTTTACCGAAACTCTCAAATCATTTTCACATCTTTGCAGTAGACTGTTACGGACATGGGAAATCATCTAAAAATCCAGACAAATATCAGCTTATTCCCATTCGTGATGATTTGATTGATTTTATGAGAGATGTAATCCGTGATAAAACATTTCTTTCGGGGCATTCTTCCGGAGCTTTAATATCAGCGGCAATAGCTGCAAAGGAAAAGGAACAGGTAAAAGGGCTTCTCCTTGAAGATGGACCTTTCTTTTCTACGGAGCCTGCTAGAGCAGAAAATACTTTTTCTTATCTTGAGTTTAAGACAATCCATGATTTTCTTGCGCAAAAAGTGGAGAAAAATTATACGAGATATTATCTTGATCATACTTACATGAAATCACTTTTCAATAAAGATGGAAAAGATAATTGGGACTTTATAGTCAAAAATCCTTTTTCCGAGAGAATCAGGGAAAATAGTGGAAAAATGCCAATTGTTTGGTATTATCCTCCTGAAATCGGGCTGAATGGAATGATATTCTTAACGCGTAATATGCAGGACGGAACAGGAAACTATGATTTAAGATTTGGGGAGACTTTTTACGATTTTTCCTGGTTTTATGGAGTTGACCAGAAAAAGATGTTGAGCGAAATAGAATGTCCGACAATCATTCTTCATGTTGCGCCTTCAAAGGAAACTGCGCCGAGCTATTATGATGAAAAAGGAATATTACTATCTGCCATGGACGAAAAAGATGCAGAAGAAGTTCATACTTTAATCAAAAACAGTACGCTTAAATCTGGTTATGAATCAAGTCACGATATTCATGCTGACTTACCGGAACAGTTTGTTGATGCAATGATGGAGATGAAGCAGCAGAAGTAGCGGATATGCCCATTGAACGGGCATTGACATTTACCCGGAAACATCATTTTTTTTGCCAACTTCTATCGTGCAACGAGCGTGGAGGCTCTCTTCCAAATGTATCGTTATCGTCAGGGTGGTCTTGGTACATGTGGAGACTATAGCGTTGATACAAAAGATGTAAATTTAGAAATCCTGCATTTTAAGCAGTTTTATAAGCATTTTGTCTTTGAAAAAGATGAAGAAGGATACGTCAAAAAGACTCAAAAAAACTACATGGATGTAAGAGTAGTTTTTAGGCTGGTATGAGGAAACACAAAAAATATAATTAACTCATTTTGTACTTTCTACAAGAGTAGCTTAAAAGGCTGCTCTTTTTGTTTATTCTGTTTTTCTTTGCATCCCACACTTAAAAATATAGAGCCAAGATCTACAAGAAGCAGTTGTAGAAGTCATCAATCAGCTTATTTATGAGAGCAGTGAATTAAAAGAAATAATAAAAGAGAATATAGAAAAAGTCATCACAGGTGATGGGAGTAGGCAGATAGAAGAAATAGATAAAGAAATGCTTGAGGTTCAAGAAGAGCTTTTAAAAGTAGCTAATGCTAAGAAAAACTATACAGACCTTGCAGACAGGGTGGAAGAGCTAAGGAATGAGAAAGAAAATATACTTCTTGAAATGGCAGAAGAGAAGAATGAACAAAGCAGACTAATGGAATTAGAAGAGTTTTTATACAATCAAGAATTCGAAATAGATTTCTATGATGAAGAATTGGTAAGAAAACTTATAGATAAGATAGTTGTATATGAAGAAGATTTAAAAGTTGTATTTAAATCTAAGTTAGAAATTATCATAAATAAGTAGGCAGCTCAGATATTGGGCTGTTTTTGCTTTGTCTAGAAATGGTATAATATAATCAATTATGTAATATTAATGGAGTAGATTTATGGTTAAACAAGAAGTTATATTAGAATTGATAAATCTTAGGCAAGAAGGTGGGTACTGGGATTTTAAAAAAGAATGGTATAAATCTGATAAAAAAGGAAAGCAAGATTTACTTCATGATGTTATTTGTATGTCTAATAATTTGGAAAGTAAGAATGCATTCATAATAATTGGAGTCGATGAAGATGACAACTATAACATTAGAGATGTAAGTGAAGATGAAGGAAGAAGAAATACACAAAATGTCGTTGATTTTCTAAAAGATAAGAAATTTTCTGGTGGTTTAAGACCAACTGTATATGTAAAAAGCTATCAAATTTTAGGTAAAACAATTGATGTAATAGTAATATTAAATGACAATAACACTCCGTATTATTTGACAGATAAATTTCAGGAAATTAGAGCAAATTACATTTATACGAGAATTCAAGATACTAACACGCCTAAAGATAGGTCAGCAGATTTAGATAAAGTTGAATATTTGTGGAAAAAACGATTTGGATTAACTCAATCAGTTCTAGAAAGATTTGAGATTTATCTTGAAGACTATGAAAATTGGAATGATGGTCCATATGGTGAGATGCAGAAGTATTATAAGTATTTTCCAGAATTCACTATAGAATATGAGATTGCTAGAGATGAAAGAAATGGATATGAATATTATCTTTTTTCTCAAACAGATTCAAGGCCGCATTGGTATGATATAAAATTTAAATATCATCAGACATTATTGAAAGAATTAGGTGGGGTTGCTTTAGATGGGGGTAGGTACTTCTCGCCTTGCCCTGAAATAGATGAAATTACATTAGACAAAAACAAAAGCTTTAGTTGGGATTTTTCTTATAGATATTTTACGAAGAGTACTTTTCTTTACAAATTAAATCAGTTTTTCTTTTTTCAAGAAACCTTCAGTGATAGGTTCTCTAGACAGGAATTTTTTGAAGTAGTACTATTATTTGAATCGGAAGAAGAGCGTATGGAATTTAAAGAATTTATTAGGAATAATTGGTATAATAGAAAAGAGTATTTAAAAAATCTACAAGTGCCAAATATTCCGAATTTTCCTAAGTATAAAGAGGGAGCATTCGTTGAAGAATATGAAAATGCATTAGTTCTCAATAAAATGTTAGAAGAATTTAGAAATAATTGAGAATAAATATATTTCAACTTTCGAAGCTTTTGGAAAATATTGATTTTATCCATATTGACCACTCAAGCCCATTGTTAAATGATTTATTTATTAAAAAGAAAATTATTTAAAAATACTACTAATGCAAGAAAAAATTTTATAAGATAATTGGAGGAAAAATGAGTAAAACTGCTGTACTAATTTATGATTCTTTTTGCAACTTTGAAATAAGCGTTGCGCTTGAAATTTAGCGCTTAATAATATAAAAACTATTAATAGTAATATAATGTTTTCATAAAAGAGAGGAAGTTATTTGAATGGATTGGGATTTTGTTT
Organism: Anaerococcus octavius; assembly: GCF_900445265.1. GTDB lineage: Bacteria > Bacillota > Clostridia > Tissierellales > Peptoniphilaceae > Anaerococcus > Anaerococcus octavius. Next base: position 631,562 of record NZ_UFTA01000002.1, on the reverse strand, counting down.
TTAGTCACGTAATAAGTGGCTTTATGCCTACTGTTTTAATATTAATATTATATTTTATAGTTTTAAAAATATATAGAAATAATCAAAATAAAGAACGTATAATTTTGACTTTTGTATTTTCATTTTATCTTGTTGGAGTTTTAACCACAACTGGTATTTGCTTGAAACCTAATTATTCTCCAACATTTTCGTTCATACCATTTATAGATATGATTAGAGGCCCAAAAGATACAATTTTAAATATAATTTTGTTTCTTCCATTAGGATTTTTCCTACCTCTACTTTATAAGAAATACAATTGTTTTTCTAAAGTTTTACTTATTGGATTTTTATTTTCATTGTCCATAGAAGTTATTCAAATGTTTGGTTTTGGAACTACAGATGTAAATGATTTAATTACAAATACAGTTGGATCAGGTTTAGGATACGGTGCATACAAATTATTTAGTAGATTTATTTCTAATTCACTAATTAATAATTCCAAAGCAAAGTCTAAATATAGCTATTATGAACCCATAATTCTATGGGTAATTATTATACTAATCATGCTAACTATTCAGATTTACATCCATAACATCTTTTTCGCAATTAACATAAATGGTGAAATTCATAAATGGTGATATTTTATTTTTATAATAGGTTGTAAAATTAATTCGCTATGAAAAAATCAAAAAAATAGTAAAAAATATTGTAATAATCTGTCTTATGCTAATAGTCGGTATTGCTTGGTATTTTTCAGTATTAACATATAATGGATTTATTCACACTTACGAGACTTTTGAGAAATACTAAATTTTATCCACACGGTCCACTCAAGACACGTGGAAGCCCTAACCATGCTTTCACGAGATTAACACAGTTAATCGACGTTAAAAAGCGGTAGGTCTCATGCCAAGAATCTCCAAGAGAAGTGTCTGTTGAAGATCTTCGATTGGCAATATTCGACGGCGGAGGCTCTAGTATTGATGACAAGAATAAATTAGAGTTTGTGGAGGACTAGATTGAATATAAAAGTAAAAGAAATTGAGAATAAACTAGAAAAGGAATCTGTATCGAGAGAAGTATTGTATGATCTTCAAGAATGGTTTGGAATGCTAGAAAGTACAGAAGAATATATTCAAGATTCACAGGAAAAGCCTTTTCTTGCTTGTTATATTAATGATAAACTTGTTGGGTTTATTGTGTTAAACGCAACCAGCAAGGATTGTGCAGAGATTTTTGTGATGGGTATAAAAAAGAAATTCCATAGAATGGGAGTTGGCTCGGTACTTAACAAAGCATACGAAGCTATGGCAAGGAAGATGGGTTACACATACTCACAGGTAAAAACTGTTCAGATGGGACACTACAAAGAATATGATATTACAAATCATTTTTATATCGCGATGGGATATAAAGAATTGGAATGTTTTCCAACTTTATGGGATGAGTGGAATCCGTGTCAAATATATATTAAATATCTAGGAGTGTGAGAACTCTAAGTTTATTTGCTTGAAACCTTTTAACGATAGGCAGAGATAATTGTTAAAAGGTTCATGGATATGTTTCTGCATACGAACATGTCGATAAAACATAGCTAGTGTTTACTCGTTTAATGTGAAAGCTGTGGCGGACGCTCTAGTATTGATGACAAATGAATAGAAAAAAAGAGAATTGAGGGAAAGTGTATGTTAGAAAGTAGACCTGAATTTAAAGATATAAAATCATTTGAAGAATTCAACAGATATTATTGGTATCGAGAGGAGTTATCAAAAGTTTGTAAGTCTCTTGGATTAGAACATAGAGGAACAAAAAAGGAACTGAATTATATTATAGAAGAATATTTTAAGGGAAATAAAATAAAAAAATCTTCAAGGAATAAAAATAAAAAGATAACTGATAATATAACATTAAATACTCCATTACTAGAATGTGGATTTTCATTCAATCAAAAATTTAGAGACTATTTTTCAGAGCAAACTGGAATTAAGCCATTTAAATTTAATGCAATTATGGCAGAAGCTTGGCGAAAAGTAAAAAGAAAGAACGACAAAAATTTTACAATTAAAGATATGCTTGATGTATATAATGGAGACTCTGATTACGCAAAATATGATAACTCTACTAACCAATGGAACCAGTTTGTAAAAGATTTTAACTTAGATGAACGTAGTGATAAATTTTCTAATAAGATGAAAGTTGCTGCAATTCTTTGGAACGAAGTGAGAGAATCTAACCAAAGTAAAGTATATTCAAAAGAGCTTTTAAGCAAATATGCAGATAAAATAAAAGGATATTGTAAATGAGTAAATTCTACATTATATAATGTATATTATATATCAAAAACATAAAACTCGATATGTTTCCAAATACGTACTAGTATAAAAAACCCTATGATATGTTTACCAATACGAGGAAAACATTAAAAAAAGTCAATGATATGTTCGCGAAAACGAAAAAATGAACTTTTTATCCATAGTGTCGACTCCAGCATGTTGAAGCAATTGCTTTGTTAAAAAAGTAGCAATTAAATATTTTTTATATTTTCTAAAACAGTTACTATAAATGTTATTTATTGGTTAGATTTTATATTTGAATTTTTGAATATAATTGCTTGAATTTGTAATAAGAGAGTACTATTATCAAAAAATATTTATATATGTATAATTTTTATAAATTAATGTATATGTTAAAGTGTTATTTAATGAATAAAAGATAGTTTCAAAATAAATTTGATTAAGTATTGATTTCTTTGTTTATTATTATAAATAAGTAAGTTTTATGAAAATATTTTAAAAAGTTTTTACAGACATATCAGTTATTGCTATGATATTTTCAAATATTCCATAAAGTATATTTGCAAAAGATGAAAACTTAGATGATTTAAAAGAAAATTTTATATAGGAATATTTAGGTATAGATTTAATTTCAAAAAATTTTAATATATATTTGATAGATATAAGATAGATTAGATATATTGTGCTATTATAAAATTTCTAGATTTTTTCTTATTCATCAGTAGCTAAATATGAACTTAATATACAAATGCAATAATCTATAGAACATTAGGAATCGTAATTACTATAGTAGTATGTATAATTCACAATCTTAAATAAGAATGGTATATAACTTATTATATATAAAATATATTTTAAAATGACAAAAATCATAATAAATAATTTCTTTAGCACCTATAAATGAGGTGCTATTTTATTACATAAATTTAATGAGTTGAACAGATGATAAGTTCACGCATGAAATTAAATTTTAAACAGTCATTCTTTCACACCATTATTGATTATGTTAGTATTAGTAAAAGTATTGACTGAAATTTGACTATTATGTCTTATAATATAATAAAGAGATAGGTAGGTGGTTAAATTAAAATTCTAATAATAGAAGATAACAAGAGTTTAGTATCAACTTTAAAAGATGTACTTGAAAGTAGTGGTTATGAAGTAGACTATTCACAGCTTTAGAACAAATTGATGATTATATCATTATTAATTCATATGATTTGAAATATTAGATCTCACGCTTGGTAAATATAATGGTTTTGATTTTAAGAGATGATATAAAAACTCCGATAATAATACTTACAGCGAAAAATACTAAAGAAGACATTATGAAAGGATTTGGCTTAGGAGCAGATGAGGAAGTTTTTGATCTAGCATATACTTATGTAAAAGTTCTATTATTATTTGCTCCGTTTTTATAACTAATAATATTTTATAAGAAATGATGGTAATCCTAAATTATCAATGCTTATAATGATAATAGAGAGTTTATCAAATATTATTTTAGATTATATTTTTATTTTTACTATGAATATGGGAATATTTGGAGCTATACTAGCGACTTGTTTTTCACTAATCATTCTCCTAATAATGGTGTTACATTATATATTTAAAAGGAAAAATAATTTTCATATACAGGATAAATTGGGTAAATAGCATTGTATAAAGGAAATTAAGGAGAAAAAATGCAAGATTTTATTTTTAATATATCAACTAAGATTTTATTTGGAAAAGATCAGCTTAAAAATCTGCCAAGAGAGATTAAAAATTATGGTAATAAGGTTCTATTAGTTTATGGGAGAAATAGCATAAAAAAAATTGGACTTTATGATGATATTATTAAACTATTTAAAAAAAGTTCAATCGAAATATTTGAACTTCCAGGTATAGTACCTAATCCAAGAATTGATAAAGTTCGTGAAGGTGTAAAAATTGCAAAAGAAAATGACATTGATTTTATACTTGCAGTAGGCGGTGGATCAACTATTGATTCTGCTAAGTTAATTGCAGTTGCTGCTAAAACTGATTCTGATCCTTGGGATATTGTCATAGGAAAAGAAAATCCTAAAGATGCAATTCCTATAGCAAGTATATTAACCCTTGCTGCTACAGGTTCAGAGATGAACTCTGGTTCAGTAATTACAAATGAAGAAACTGGCCAAAAACTAGGCTGGGGATCAGAGTATGCTAGACCCAAATTTGCCCTTATAAATCCAGAATACACTTACAGTGTAAGTGTATATCAGACTGCTGCTGGTACTTGCGATATAATGAGCCATACAATGGAGAATTATTTTACACTAAATGATGGTGCTTATCTTGAAGATAGATTTGCTGAAAGTATCTTAAAAACTTGTATGAAATATGGCCCTATAGCTATTAAAGAACCTAATAATTATGAGGCACGTGCAAATCTTATCTGGGCAAATTCTTGGGCTATAAATGGTTTATTAAATGCTGGAAAATTTACAGCTTGGTCAGTACATCCAATGGAGCATGAACTTTCTGCATTAAGAGATATAACTCATGGAGTTGGTCTTGCAATACTTACTCCATACTGGTTAGAGTATTGCTTAGATAATGAAAGAAGTGAAAAGATCGCTGAATTTGGATATAATGTTTTTGATATAGAAAAAACAGAATCTACTTTTGAGGATGCGAAAAAGGCAATAGAATCTTTAAGAGAGTTTTTTATTTCATTAGGAATTCCTGAAAACTTACAAAAAGAGGGATTTAAGAAAGAAGATTTACCTATTATGGCAAGAAATTGTGTTAATAATAGACCAAAACCTGAAATAAATGGATTTAAAAACTTAAAAGAAGAAGATATTTTAAATATTTATAAAATGGCTTTTTGATGAAGGAATTTATGTTAGATTTAGAAAAAATAGCTAATGAGATAGTTAATAAAGAAGATTCTGCTGAAAGTATAATTATATTTGATAATAAAACTGGTCAATGTATTGATTTTTCAAATGATAAAGTATTTGATGTCAGATCTATATCTAAAACAGTGTTAGCTTTAGCTTGTGGAATTTTAATAGAGAAATCTAATAATAATTTTAATGAAGAAACTTTAATTTATCCTATACTAAAAGATAAGATAAATCTTAGCAATACGAAGAATCTAAGGTATCTTAAAGAAGTAAAAATAAAGCATCTCTTAACTCATACTACAGGATACAGGGATTTAGTATTGATGAGTAAAAATATAGATCCTAAGGACTATGATGGTTTATTTGATTATATAATAAATTATCCAATATATTCTAAACCTGGTAGCTACTTTTTATATTCTAATGCAGGATTTTATTTATTAGCAGCAACAATGCAAGAATATTTGGGGTATAATCTTTTTGATTTTATAGATGAAAATTTATTTAATCAACTTAATATAAATGATGCTAAACGGGAAAGATATGGTGATTATCTAGCAGGAGCAACTAAGGTTAATCTTTGTGCTAATGATATGCTGAGCATTGGCAAATTATTAATAAATAATGGTAAATACAACGGAAAACAAATTGTTAGTTGCAATTGGATAGAAAAAATGACAAGACCATTGTTTAAAAATCCTAATGAGACTAAAAGAAAATTTTTATCAGAAGATAATTATGGTTATGGTATCTGGATATCTGATAATGAAGTAATTTTTGCATCTGGAACTGGTGGACAGCTAATTGTTTTACTTAAAAAATTAGGAATCTTAATAATAACAACAAACAGTGGTTCCGATAATAAAGGTTATAAGATTAAGGCTGATATTAATAAAATAATATCTATGATTTATGAAAGGAAATGAAATGAATTATGAACATATAAAAGAATATACAAAAATATATGAAGAACACCAAAAACTTTTAGAGGATCTTTCTAAATCCTTAAAGGACTTTAAAGATCATCAAAAAGAATTAGAAAAATTAGAGAAATATTATTATAGTGAAGATTTTATAAAAGATCATGATGCATCAAATAAAGGAGAAATTCCAGATGATATAAATCAAGGAATTTTAACTGAGGACGCTGTATATGATTTATTAGGTGATAATTATTATATGGCTAGAGAATTACTAGATTTAGCAAATTATATAATTCAAGATAAGGATGAATAGATTGGTAAAGCCAGTCTATTTTTTTGAAAAATTTTGAAAATAAAAAAACTGCGATATTACTCGCAGCTTTCAATTTGTGGTGCACCATCAGAGGCTCGAACTCTGGACACCCTGATTAAGAGTCAGGTGCTCTACCAACTGAGCTAATGGTGCAAAAATAGAATACTACTCTATTATATGCTTCCATTAGCTTATTGTCAAATTAATATATTTGCCATATATGGGCTATTTGATTGCTGATTTCATCAAAGCTCCATGGTCTCATTGAATTTTTTACACTATTTGGGTCATTAACTAAAAATTTACCATCTTTATAAGAATCTATAACAAATATATGACCAAAAAGTGTGAAGTAACCGCGATTGACAGAAACTATCAAGGGACCTTTTTTAAGTGCATCAATCATTTCTTTTTCATTTACTGCTATATCTTTTGAAGATAAATTATATTTTTTTGCTTCATCTGGGAAAAATAACCAGGAAACACCTTCATTGGACATATAATTTTTTGCATCTCTTGAAATTTTGTCTGGAGTTATACTTGGATCATTTTTTAGCCTTGATAAAACCATAGCCGTGGATGTTGGTCCACATCCTGATATACCGATATTTCTAGATCCTAATGCATCATAGGCCCATCTATTGTCCCATTGGATATAATATGGGGTTTTTCGTTCAAGCTTTATAGATTCTCCAGGAGTTTTTGGAAAATCTGTTATATTATGATTCATATTATATACAAATTCAATAGTATCTGGATCATTTCCTGTAAGATATGCTTCTACATTTGTAATATTAAAAAAATTGTCATATACCCATTGAGCTTTAGGATCGTTTGCAGCATATTTTTCTACATTTTTAATAATATCTTCCTTAACGTCTGACTTAACTTTTGGTGTAGAGTTTTCATTTAAATTATTTTCTTCATCTACTATCATATCAGTTATTGAATTATTGTTAGATTTTAAAAAAGTATTTATAGCTAGCTCATTTATATCAGACACAATATTTATATTTTCTTGATCTACTAATCCGTCATTGTTTTTGCCAAAGCTATGTGTACAAGAGCTTAGGGATATAAGCAATAGGGGAATAGCTATTAATTGTTTTTTCATATCTTTACTTTACTCAATAAACGTTTAGCTTCAATCTGATTTTTATATTCTATAATAATGTGGTATTATAGCTAAGTAATGTTTCTTGGCACCCATTATAAAAAATATCAAGGAGAAAAAATGATACAAAGAAATAATTTTACAAATGATACTAACTTTTTAGTTAGATCAGCAATCATCGCAGCATTATATGTTGTGCTTACTTTAGTTGTTCCAATGCCACAATATGGACCAATTCAATTTCGATTTTCAGAGATTTTGGTATTATTAGTTTTCTATAACAAGAAATATATACCTGGTCTAGTTTTAGGATGTGCTATAGCAAATATGTTTAGTCCAATGGCATGGTTTGATGTTATATTTGGAACTTTATCATCTTATATAGCTTTTAGACTTATGACAAAAACTGATAATTTATTTATAGCCTCCCTATTTCCAGTACTTTTAGTTTCAGTACCTGCTTTAGGAACTTATTTTATTCTAGATAGTACAGGAGCTTTTATAACTATGTTATTTTCATTTATGGCAAGTGAATTTGTCATGGTTAGTGTTATAGGAGTTATATTATTTAAGATTTTAGAGAATAATAAAGCATTTATGAAAAATATAATAGAGTTTTAAAAAGACTCCCTTTTTTGGGAGTCTTTTTATATTTTATTTAATTTAGTAATTATATCCTCAATTTCTTTAAGTTTTTCTTTCGCATCATCTGGATCATCATTTTCTAATGCTTGATATACACAATGATTAAGATGAGCTGATAGAACATCTTTATTTATATTTTTCAAAATAGAAATTGAAGCCATTAATTGGTTGCTGATATCTATACAATATCTATCATTTTCAACCATTTTTATTAAACCATCGATTTGACCTCTGACAGTTTTTAGTTTTCTAATTGTTTTTGCCTTATCAGCATGCATTATTTGTATTCGATACCGTTAAATTCGTATCCTGCTTCTGTGATAGCTTCTTTGATTTGATTTTCATCAGCACTACCGAAGAAGTCTACTGTTGCATTTTTTGCTTCTAAATCTACACTTGCGTTTTCCACAAAAGATAATTCACCTAATGCTTTTTCAACATTTTTCTTACAGTGTTCACAAGTCATTCCACCTACGTTAACTACTAATTTGTTTGTATCTGCCATTTTTTCTTCTCCTTTTAATTCTTTATTTGGTAAGTTTTCTATTTGTTTATTTGATATATAATTTTCTAATTCATCTATTTTATTTTGATTTTTAAATTCGGCTTTGAAAGTTTTTAATCTTAGTGAATTTATACAAACAAAAATAGATGACATACTCATTGCAAAAGCTGCAAACATTGGATTAAGCATTATTCCTTTTAAAGGATATAGCAATCCAGCAGCTACTGGAATTAGTATTATATTATAAAAGAAAGCCCAGAATAGATTTTGCTTTATAGTTTTAATTGTTGATTTAGAAAGTTCTAATGCACTTACTATATCGAGTAGTGAATTTCTCATTAGTACAACATCTGCAGAATCTATAGCGACATCTGTTCCATTTCCTATTGCAATACCTATATCACTTCTTGCAAGAGCAGGCGCATCATTAATACCATCACCTACCATGGTTACTTTTTTACCCATATCTTGCAATTGTTTTACAACTTTATCTTTATCTTGAGGTAGGACATCAGCAAATTTTTTATCAATACCTAAGTCAGATCTGATTGCTTCTGCTGTTTTTTCGTTATCCCCAGTTACCATAGTTACTTCATAACCTAGATTTTTAAGCTCATCTATAGCAATTTTTGAAGTTGCTTTTGGTAAGTCCTTAGCAGCTATTAGACCAATTACTTGATTTTCATCAGCAAAGTACATAGAAGTCTTACCTTCATTTGCATAAGTATCAGCTATTTCTATATAGTTTTTAAGATCTATATTATTTTCTTTCATTAGCTTTAAATTACCTGCAAGGTATCTTTGACCATTATATGTTGCGCTTATTCCTTTACCAGAAATAGCGTTAAAGTCTGATACATTTTCTGAAGCTATATTATTTTCCTCAGCATAGGTAACTATTGCATTACTTAATGGGTGTTCAGATGAATTTTCTATAGATGTTGCAAGTTTCATAAACTCATTATGGTCTATGTCAGTTTTTACATCTGTAACTTGAGGTCTACCTTCAGTAATAGTTCCTGTTTTATCTAGTAATATAGTATCAACTTTACTTAAGTTTTCTAAACTTTCTGCGTTTTTAAATAATAAACCTAGTTCTGCTGATTTTCCAGTAGAAACCATTATTGCCATCGGTGTAGCTAGACCTAAGGCACAAGGACAGGATATAACTAAAACTGAAATCATTAGATTTAATGCAAATTCAAAATTATATCCTAGTGCCATCCATACTATGAATGTAACAATAGAAATTAAAATTACAGCTGGTACAAATATAGCTGAAATTTTATCTGCCATTTTAGCGATTGGAGCCTTGGTTTCATTTGCTTCATTTACTAGATTTATAATTTGGGCAAGAGTTGTATCTTCTCCAACTTTGGTAGCTTTAAATTTAAATGAACCTTCTTTGTTAATAGTTGCAGTGATTACTTCATCACCAACACCCTTATTAACAGGAATAGATTCACCAGTTAAAGCTGCTTCATCAAGTAGGGAAGAGCCTTCTATAATCTCACCATCCACTGGAATAGAATCTCCAGGTCTAATTAAGATTATATCTCCTTTTTCTATCTCAGAAACATCTACGCTTTTTTCCTTACCATCAACAAGAATTGTTGCTTTTTTTGGTGCTAGATTTATTAAATTTTCTAGAGATGCTTTAGTTTGACCCTTTGATCTAGCTTCAAAATATTTACCAAGAGTTATTAAAGTTAAAATCATAGCAGCAGACTCAAAATATAGGTTATGCATATATTGATCTATAATTTCTGGTTGTTTAAATCCAAAACCATAGGCCATTCGCATTATAGCAAAAATCCCATAAAGTGTTGCTGCACTTGCTCCTAGAGCTACTAGGGTATCCATATTCGGAGCTTTATTAAATAATCCTTTAAATCCATTTATAAAAAACTTTCTATTTACTACTAATACTGGAATAGTTAGTATAAATTGTATAAAGGCATTATTTATAGAGCCTTCTCTTCCTTGTATAAAAGTAGGAACTGGCAAGCCAATCATTGGTCCCATAGCTATATACAAAAGTGGGATTAAGAAAACTAATGATACTTTTAACCTAAATTTAGTATTACTTTCTTCTTGGTCTTTTTCATTAGGTTTGTCAGCTGTGGCTGATTTTTCTTTATCTTTTAAGCTAGCTCCATAACCTATTTTTTCTACAGCATGGATTATATCATCATCGCTTAATTTATCTTCATCATAATCTACACTCATAGATTCATTGATAAGATTTACATTTACATCATTAACGCCAAGTTTTTCAACTGCTCTTGTAACATTGGCTTGGCAAGACGCACAAGTCATACCTGTTACATCGTAGCGTTTTTTCATATTACCTCCTCTCACACCCATAGGGGGTGTTAAAGTTATTAAACTTTATTTAAAATATATTTCAAGTTCTAGGGTAAAATATAGCCAAGGAGATAAGTATGAAAAGATATAAAATATTATTTAAAGGAAGAGTCCAAGGTGTAGGTTTTAGGTATACATCAAAAGTTATAGCAGATAAATTAAACTTAACAGGTACTATAGAAAATTTATACAATGGTGATGTAGAATGCTATATCCAAGGATCTGAGCAAAATATAGATAAGTTTATACAAGATATGAAAAATCAGAGATATATAAGAATTGAATCAATAGATAAAACACAAGTAGTTATAATGGAAGGTGAAATGTCTTATAAAATTATAGGTTAAATATTGCTAAGTTCACTTTTTAAGATATATTAAATTTATGAGTATAAGAAATAAATTAACAAAAGAAATAGCAAAAATAGTTAGGGCAGGGTTAAGGCTTACAAATCGTAAGGCAACATCCCTACCTGGCTATGTTGCTTATAAATTAGATAAAAATATATTAAATGAGTTGTCAAAAAATACCAAGTTCATCTTTGTTACTGGTACAAATGGTAAAACAATGACAACCCATTTTATAGTAAATATTTTAAAACAAAGATACGATAAAGTTTACACAAACGAGTCTGGATCAAATATGGTTCAAGGGATTATAACCACATTGCTAGATAATCCTTCTAAGGAAGAAACCATAGCAGTTCTTGAAGTTGATGAGGCTAATTTAGTAAAGATAGGTCAAAATATAAAGCCTGACTACGTTATATTTACAAACATATTTAGAGATCAGATGGATAGGTTTGGAGAGATTTATAATATTTTTTCAAAAGTAATGGAAGGTATGAAAGTGATGCCTGATGCTAAAATAATCGCAAATGGTGATTTGCCTATCTTTAATTACGATCAAATAAAAGAGTATGATAGGGTTTACTTCGGTATTCGTGATTATAAAAATGCAAGTGATTGTTATAATATGGATGCTGAAATAAATTCAGATGGCATTCTTTGTCCACATTGTCATAATATTTTAAAATATAAACTTAATAATTATTCTTCATTAGGTGATTATTCTTGTCCAAATTGTGATTTTATATCACCGGCTATAGATTATTCTATAGATGAACTTTTAAAATTAGATGCAAATTATTCTGAGTTTAAAGTAGGAGATGAGCTATATAAAGTAAATGTAGGTGGTCTTTATAATGTATACAATGCTCTGGCAGCCCTTAGTGCTGCAAAAGAACTAGGTTTAACTTATAAAGAAATTTACGAAGGTCTAAGAAGTCAAAAAAATGTTTTTGGTAGACAAGAAAATATTAATATAGATGGTAAAAATATCACTATAAATTTAGTAAAAAATCCTACTGGTCTAAATCAAATTATTGATTTAATGCTTCTAGAAGAAAATCCAATTTCTTTAATATGTCTATTAAATGATAATTACGCAGATGGAACAGATGTAAGTTGGATTTATGACTCTTATTATGAAAATTTAGATAATCTTGAAATAGAAGATATTTATGTTTCAGGTAAGAGAAAAAAAGACATGAAAAGACGATTAGAAATTGCAGAAATATCTGAAGGAGAAATAAAAGAATTTGATTATGAAAATGAAATATATGATGTAATAAAAGATTCGCAAACTGATAATATCTATATCCTATCTACCTACACAGCTATGCTTAGATTAAGGGAGGTTTTAGGTCTATGAATAAAATAATAATATGTCATTTATATGGTAATTTACTAAATACTTATGGTGATATAGGAAATGTGATGGCCTTCACTTATGAGGCAAGAAAGAATGGATATGTAGTAGAAACTGAAATTATCAGTATAGGAGATAAATTTGACTCTAGTAAATACGATTTTGTATTTTTTGGCGGCGGACAAGATTATGAGCAAAGAATAGTCCAGGCTGACCTATTAGATAAAAAAGAAGAGATAAAAAAATATATTGAAAATGAGGGAGTCTTTCTAGCAATTTGTGGAGGCTATCAACTTTTAGGTCAATATTACTTTGATGCATACAATAAAAAAATTGATGGCTTAAATATTTTTAATCATTATACAGAAAATCAAGAAAATGCTAATAGGTTCACTGGACAGATAGAAATAAAAGATGCCATAACAGGAAGTGTCTACCAAGGATTTGAAAATCATGGAGGGGTAACATTCCTATCCAAAGACCAAAAACCTTTTGGAATAGTTATTGAAGGTAATGGTAATAATGGTATAGATAAGACTGAAGGATTTAGATATAAAAATACTATAGGAACTTATCTGCATGGACCGTTATTAGCTAGAAACGAAAATTTGTGTAAAGAACTAGTAAATATAACTATTAAAAATAAAAGTGATAATTAGAATCATATTAATGGTTTTTTGCATAGAAAAGTTATTAGATATAATAATTTGATAAAAGTATGTTTATTTTTAAAAATGGAGTATAATAGTAATGTCGTGATTTGACATATTTTATATATTCGGGGGAAAAATGACAGATTCAAAATTAAGAAATGAACAAATAGATGAATTATTCGAAGCTATTTTAATGCTTGACGATATAGAAGAATGTTACGCTTTTTTTACAGATATATGTACAGCAAGAGAGATCCAATCTATAGCTCAACGTTTACATGTAGCGAGACTATTAAAAATAAGAAAAACCTATAATGTAATTGAAGAAGAAACTGGTGCATCAACTGCAACAATATCTAGAGTCAATAGATCGCTAAATTATGGATCTAATGGCTATGATTTAGTTTTAGATAAGCTAATCGAAAAGGATTTAAAAAGACAAAGAGAAAATAAAGATAATTAATTTTCTTAAAATATAGACCAATGAAAAGAGCAGGCTTTATGTCTACTCTTTTTTCATGTGGTATAATAAAATAGATAAGGGGGAATGTGATGAATTTAGAAGGTTTAAATGATAAACAAGCTGAGGCAGTCCTACATACAAAAGGACCTTTGCTAGTATTAGCTGGTGCTGGTAGCGGAAAAACGCGTGTACTTACAACTAGCATTGCTAATCTAATAGATAATGAAGGAATTGATCCTAGAAATATTTTAGCAATCACATTTACCAACAAAGCTGCAAATGAGATGAAAGATAGAGTGGCTAGTCTTTTAAATATGGATGTAAGTCATCTTTGGATAGGCACTTTTCACTCAATTTGTGCTAGAATTTTAAGAATGAATATTGAAAAAATTGGATACAGCTCCAATTTTACAATTTATGATACTAATGATCAAAGAACTTTAATTAAAGAGATAATCAAAGATTTGGGCTATAAAGATGAAATAAGCGTAAGGGATGCACAAAATCTTATTAGTTCTTTAAAAAATAAGTCTATAAGTCCAGGTGAGTTTTTAAAGATAGATGGTTATTATAGAAACAAAAATGAATATTATGAAATCTATCGCTTGTATGAAAAACGCAAATTTGAATACAATTCTCTAGACTTTGACGATTTGATAGAAAAAGCACTTGAAATATTTAGAAAAGATCAGCAAGTTTTAGAATATTATCAAAAAAAATTTGAATATGTATTTGTAGATGAATATCAAGATACAAATACTTCTCAATATGAACTTATAAAATATTTTGCAGGCTATCATAACAATGTAATAGTTGTTGGAGATGCTGATCAATCTATATATAGCTTTAGAGGAGCAGATATATCCAATATTTTAAACTTTGAAAAAGATTTTAAAGATGCCAGACTTATTAAATTAGAACAAAACTATAGGTCTACATCTAATATACTGGATACTGCAAACTCCCTTATAGAAAATAATATTAAAAGAAAAGATAAAAATCTCTGGACTGCAAATGGAAGCGGAGATGAAGTTCTTTATAAAAATAACTCGGTAGAAAGTGAAGAAAGTAAATTTGTAGTTGATGAAATAAAATCACTTATAAATTCGGGTTATTCTTATGGTGATATAGCAATACTTTATAGAACTAATGCTCAATCAAGACCTTTTGAAGAAGCTTTAATGAAAAATCTTATTGACTATAAAGTCATTGGTGGTTTAAAATTCTATGATAGAAAAGAAATCAAAGATTTAATTTCTTATTTAAAAATAATTGTAAATCCAAAAGATGATGTAGCTTTAAAGCGCATTATTAATGAACCTAAGCGTGGTATAGGCAATAAAAGTGTTGAACAATTGAGTATTATCGCTAGTGAAAATGATATTTCAATGCTAGATCTTATTACTAATCCAGATTATGATCATTTGTTATCAGATAGATTAAAAAAACTGGCACATAAATTTTATAATCCACTAAAAGAAATATTTGAAAAAGCTTTAAACTATACTATTACAGATTTAATAAATGAAGTTTTAGATAAGTCTGGATATCTTAAAGTTTTAGAATCAAGTTACTCTGTAGAAGATAGGGCAAGAATTGATAATATAAATGAATTTATATCTGCTGCTAGTGAGTATGAAGAAAATAATTCAGAAGATACTATTTATGATTATTTAGAAAACTTAAGTTTAATATCAGATTTAGAAAAAACTGAAGATAAGGATGATTCTATCATGCTAATGACAATGCATGCTGCAAAAGGTCTAGAATTTCCAGTGGTTTTTGTAGTTGGCATGGACGAAGGACTTTTTCCAGGCAAAAGATCAATTGATGAAGGAAATGTGGAAGAGGAACGTAGATTATTTTATGTAGCTATAACTAGAGCTCGTGAAAAATTATATCTAACAAGTAGCCAAGTAAGAAGAGCTTATGGAAAACCAATATATTATAAGACTTCTAGATTTGTGGACGAAATAAGAACCAATATCACAGAACTTGAAAATAAGAGTTTTTATACATTTAATTCAAAATCTTTTGAAAGAGCATCCAATGAAGACTACATGAGAGAAAAAACCAGGCAATCAGTACTAAATAAGAAACTTAAAAAAAATGAAAATAGCGATGAAATTTACCAAGTAGGTGATAAGATATCCCACTCAAAATGGGGTGAAGGAATGATTGTTCAAATAAAAGAAAGTAAAGATGGCAATGAACTTGTTGTAGCTTTTGATAAAAAAGGTTTAAAAAAGTTAAATCAGGACTATGCTCCAATTTTTAAGGTGTAATATGGATAAAAAACAAGAAATTAATGAACTTATAAAAAAAATCGAAGAATTAAACTATCATTATTACACTTTAGATGCACCTTTAGTATCTGATGGTGAATATGATAAATTATATGATAGGCTCAAAGAATTAGAAAATGAAGCAGATATTCACCCAGATAATTCTCCTACTCAAAAAGTAGGTGGCGAGGTTTTAGAAAAGTTTGAAAAGCACTTTCATATTTCTAGATTATATTCGCAAGATAAGGCTCAAAACTATGAAGAATTAAAAGAATGGATAGAAAGAGCAAATAGGCTACATGATTCATATAATCAAACTCATAAAGAAAAATTACCAGATTTAGAATTTGTTATGGAATATAAGTTTGATGGTTTAACAATTAATTTAACCTATGAAGATGGAAAGCTTATAAATGCTGCAACAAGGGGAAATGGTATAGTTGGAGAAGAAATTTCAGCTCAAGCAAAAACAATAAAATCTATTCCATTAAAAATAGAAGAGCAATCTTTATTAGAAATTCAAGGTGAGGCATTGATGCCCCTCTCTGAGCTGGAACGTTATAATAAAGAAAATGAATTTCAATTAAAGAATGCTAGAAATGCAGCTGCAGGAGCCTTAAGGAATTTAGATACTAATGAAACTCGTAAGAGAAATTTGACAGCTTATTTTTATAATATTTCTACAACAAATCTTGATTTTTCAACTGAATTAGAGATGTTAGATTTTCTGAAAAATGAAAACTTTAATATTCATCCTTATCATAAATTAGTAAAAACCTATGATGAAATAATCTTAGAATTAGATAAAATAGAAAATGAGAGAAATACCATTGATATATTAACAGATGGTGTCGTAATAAAAATAAATGATAAAAAGACTCAAGAAGTACTTGGCTATACAAATAAATTTCCAAGATGGTCAGTAGCTTTTAAATTTGAAGCAGAAGAATATACAACTACGCTTTTAGATGTAGTGTGGAATGTAGGGAGAACAGGTAAAGTTACACCATCGGCTATTCTAGAGCCGGTAGATTTTTCTGGAGCAACAGTTTCACGTGCAACTCTTAATAATTATGATGATATTTTAAGAAAAAAAGTAAGAATAGGATCAACAGTTTTTATTAGAAGATCAAATGATGTTATCCCAGAAATTTTGGGAGTAGTAGACGAAAGGCAAGAGGGAACTAAGCCAATAGAAAAGCCTAGTCATTGTCCATATTGCAATACTGATCTGATAGAAGGAAATGTCCATATAATTTGTCCTAATTCTATATCATGTACTCCTCAACTTTTGGCACGTATGCAGCATTATGCTTCTAGAAATGCTATGGATATAGAAGGACTATCAGAAAAAACTATAGCACAACTTATGGGTGAATTAAAGATAGAAGATATTTATGAGATTTATGATCTGAAATTTGCTGATCTGCTTAAATTAGATAGATTTGGGAGAAAAAAATCCCAAAATTTAATTGATGCTATAGCAGAAAGCAAAAATAGGGATTTAAATAGATTTATATATGCTATTGGTATACCAAATGTTGGAGAAAGAACAGCCAGAGATTTGGCGAACAAATTTAAAACATTTGATAATTTACGTCATGCAAATGTTGACCAATTAGTTGAAATAGACGATATTGGTGATATTACAGCACTAAATATTGTAGAATTTTTTAATGATAAAAAGATTAGTAATGCTATAGATATTCTTTTATCAAAGGGTATCAATTTAAATGAAGTTAAAAATGACGATGCTTCAAATGAATTAGAAAATCTAACATTTGTAATCACTGGAACTATAGAAGATTACAAAAGAGAAGATATCAAAGAATTAATAGAGAAAAATGGTGGTAAAGTAACAGGATCTGTATCAAAAAATACTGATATCCTACTTTGTGGGCAAAAAGCAGGTTCTAAGTTAACAAAAGCTAAGGATTTTGGAATAGAAGTTTATGAAGGTGATAAACTTTATAACTTTTTAAACGAATTAGAAGGGAAGTAAGATGCAAGCAAAAGAAGTAGAAAAGATTTATAGTCTATCTAATTTAAACTTAGAAGGCAAAGATGTAGAGGATTTGTCAAATAAGTTTAATATTGTAATAGACTTTATAGAAGATATTTTTGATGTTGACACTGAAAATATAAAAATGACTGAAAGTATTGATGCACATAAGGCTGTTTTTAGAGAAGATGAAGCTAAAGAATCATCAAGCCGTGATGATGCGCTAAAAAATGCTCCGGATAGAGAATTTGGATATTTCAGATTAGATTGGAATTTATAGGAGAATTTATGAATATTGAAAATATAGTAAATAGATTAAAATCTGGAGAAATTTCAGTTGTAGATTATACAAAAGAAACTTTAGAAAAAATTGAGAAAAATGAGCACAATGCTTATATTTCTTTTAACGAAGAAGATTCTTTAAAAAGAGCAGAATATCTAGACAATAAATTAAAAAATGGTGAGAAATTAGGAAAACTTTTCGGCTTACCAATAGCTGTTAAAGATAATATTTCATATAAAAATATGAAAATGACTTGTGCATCAAAGATGTTAGAAGATTTTACACCAATTTATAATGCTACAGTTGTAGATAATCTATTAAAAGAAGATGCTATTATAATTGCCAAAACTAATATGGATGAATTTGCTATGGGTGCAAGCTCAAAAACTTCTTATTTTGGAGTTGTTAAAAATAATTTAGATACTGCAAAAATAGCTGGTGGATCTTCATCAGGATCTGCAGTTGCAGTATCAAATGAAGATGTCTTAGTAGCTTTAGGGACAGATACAGGTGGATCTGTTAGAGGACCAGCTTCATATACAAATATTATAGGCTATAAACCAACATATTCTTTGCTAAGCCGTTACGGAGTAGTTTCTATGGCTAATACTCTTGACCAAGTAGGTTTATTTGCTCAAAATATTGATGATTTGAGATTATTATCTGAAATCACTTCATCTCCAGATGAAAATGATATGACATCTATCTTAGAAGCTTACAATTTTGAAAAAGAGGATTATGATTTTAAAGGCAAAAATATAGCAGTAATCAGTACGGATAGTGTTCTTTATGATGGTATTGAAGATAGTGTAAAATCAGACTATCAACAAGCCTTAGAAAGACTAAGAAACTTAGGTGCAAATTTAGAAGAAGTTGAATTAAAATACGCATTTTATGCAAATCCTGTTTATAATATAATAATGAGTTCAGAAGTTTCATCAAATATGAGTAGATTTGATGGAATAAGATATGGTCATCAAACTGAAGACTATAAGGACATTTCTGAATTATTTATAAAATCTAGATCAGAAGGTCTAGGCGAAGAGGTTCAAAGAAGAATTGCACTTGGAACTATGTATTTATCAGCTGACGATGATCAAAAAATTTATAAAAAAGGTCTTCAACTTCGTACTTTAATTAAAGAAGAATTAGAAGAATTATTTGAAAAATATGATTTGATTGTAACACCTACTACAACAAACTTACCTCCAGCTATTGATGAAAAAACAGAAAAAGATCCACTTTCTGATTTCAAAGCTGATGGATTTAATGTAATAGTAAATCTTGCTGGTATGTGTGGTTTATCAGTACCAGTTAGAGAAGGTATATCAGGATCTATCCAATTTATTGGAAATAGATTTGAAGATAATAAAGTAATAAATGCAGCAGATAGATTTTTAGGGGAGGCAAAATGAATACAAAAACAATAATAGGTCTAGAAATCCATGTGGAGCTAGCAACTAAGACAAAAATGTTTTGCTCCTGTAAAAACGAATTTGGGGCAGTACCAAATACAAATGTATGCCCAATTTGCTTAGGTCATCCTGGTGCTTTACCAGTTATGAACAAAAAAGCTGTTGAACTTGCCTTAAGAGCTGGTCTAGCTTTTAATTGTGATATAGCTAATGATCAAAAAATGGATAGAAAAAAATATTTTTATCCAGATTTAACTAAAGGATATCAAATTACCCAATTTGATAAACCATATGCTCAAAATGGATATGTCGGATTATCAACTGGTAAAAAAGTTGGCTTAATTGAAATTCATATGGAGGAAGATACTGGTAAGTCTAATCACGATGAAGAGGGTAGAACTCTAATGGACTATAACAGAGCTGGTGTTCCATTAATAGAGATAGTTACTAAACCAGACATAAATTCTCCAGATGAAGCACGTGAATTTGTAGAAACACTTGCATCAACATTAAGATTCTTAGAAGTTTCAGATTGTATAATGGCTCAAGGCTCTATGCGTGTAGATGTTAATATCAATATGGTAAATAATGATACAGGAAACAAAACAAATATAGCAGAGATCAAAAATATGAACTCTATTAAAGCCATAGAACAAGCTTTAGCTTATGAAGAAGAACGCCAAAGAAAACTATTAGAAAATGGAGAATTTGGTATAAAAGAAACAAGAAGATGGGATGACGAAAAATTAGAAACCATTCACATGCGTAATAAAGAAGTAGGTAATGACTATAGATTTTCAGTAGATGGTGATATTCCAGAAATATATTTGAATGAAGATTATATTAAAGATATTGAAGAAAATTTACCGGAATTACCAACTCAAAAGCAAAGTCGTTATATAAAAGAATATGAAATGACCGAATATGATGCAAACTTATTGGCAAATGATAGAGAACTTGCAGAGCTATTTGAAAAAACAAATGAATTAGTAAATGATCCAAAAATTTCTGCAAACTGGATATTGACAGAATTATCAAGAAGATTAAATGAAACTGAACAAAGTCCATCAACTATGAACTTATCAATAGAAAACTTTGCAAAATTAATAAATCTTGCAAAAGATGATAAAGTTAATAATAATGTAGCAAAAAAATTGCTTCGCGAAATCTTTGAATCAAATGAAGATCCAGAAAAATTAGCGGAAGAAAGAAATTTATTACAAATTAGCGATAGTGAATTATTAGAAGAAGTAGTAAACCAAGTACTTGAAGAAAATCCAGAATCAATCGAAGATATCAAAAATGGAAAAGACCGTGCTTTTGGTTTCTTAGTTGGCCAAGCTATGAAAAAGACCAAGGGTAAAGGAAATCCAGTAGAAATAAATAATTTATTGAAAGAAAAGATAGGAGAATAAGGAGTGGGCACCACTCCTTTTTTTGTAATATGAATATACTAATAAAAAATACTAATGTTTTGTCAATGGTAGATGATAGAATAAAAAAAGATAATATTTATATAGTAGATGGCAAAATTTCAAAAATAGGAAAATTAGAAGGTTTCAAATCTGATAGAATAATTGATGGTGCAAATCATATAACTATGCCAGCTTTTATTAATGCACATACACATGTAGCTATGAGTTTTTTTAGAAACTATGGTGATGATAATGAATTATTTACTTGGCTTAATGATTACATATTCCCTGTAGAAGAAAAACTAACAGAAGAAATTGTTTATTATGCTTCACTTTTATCTTTTGCTGAGATGATAAAAACTGGTACTAGTACATTTGCAGATATGTATTTTTTTGAAGATCAAACTATAAGAGCTTTAGAAAAAGCAAAACTTAGAGGACAGATAGCCAGAGGTCTTACAAGTCCAGATTCAGATAATTTTATGATAAAAGAATGCATAAACTTATATGAGAAATATAATGGATTAAATAATAGACTAGAAATTGCTATGGGACCACACGCAGTATACACAACGGATAAAGATTATCTAAAAAAAATATCTGAATTTGCAAAAGAAAAAAATATACCCATACATATTCATCTATCAGAAACAAAATTTGAGAATGAAGAATGTCAAAAAAAATATAATCAAAGTCCTACAGAAGTTTTTAACGAATGCCATATATTTGATAATAGAACTATAGCTGCTCATGGGGTTTATTTATCAGATAATGATATAGAAATATTAAAAGAGAAAAATGTGTCTATAGTGCACAATCCATCAAGTAACTTAAAACTTTCTTCTGGAATTTGTGATGTTAGCAGATTATTAGGAAATGGAGTAAATGTTGCTTTGGGAACAGATTCAGCTTCCAGCAACAATAAACAATCAATGCTTAAAGAAATTGAAATAGCATCATTAATCTCTAAACTAAAAGCTGCAGATAATCTAAAAGCCTATGAAGTTTTAAAAATGGCAACAATAAATGGCGCCAAAGCTTTAGGAATAGATGATAAAGTTGGAACTATAGAAGAAGGAAAATGTGCAGATCTAATTATGATTGACATAGACAATATAAACCATATACCTGAAAATAACTTGCTAGCTTCTTTATGCTATTCAACTTATGAAAATGATATATCCTATGTGTTTATAGATGGTGATTTGCTTTATGAAAATGGTAAATATACTTACTTAGATATAGAAGATATTAAAGATCATGCGAAAAAACTAAGTGAAGATTTGCTATGATTGGTATAGATATAGTAGATATTGAAAATTTTTCCAAAAAGGCTAATGAAGATTTTCTAAAAAAAATTTTTACAGAAAATGAATTTTCTTATGCTTTTAATAAAAAAAATAATATGCAAAGTTTTGCCGGTATATTTGCAGCAAAAGAAGCTGTCATTAAAGCCTGTGGACTAAACTTAGCATACATTATAAGAAAAAAAGTAGAAATTAGACATGAAAATACTGAACCAACGGCTTATTTGAATGATAAAATAATCAATGGTCACATATCTATTAGTCATGATGGAAAATATGCAATATCTATTTGCGAAATAAAAGAGAATAATTCTATGAATATTGATAAAGATATAAAAAAATTAATGCCTACAAGAAGATCTGACTCCCACAAAGGAGATTATGGAAGAATTGCTATTTTGGGTGGTAGTAAGGGCATGGCAGGCTCAGTTTATATGTCAAGTTTATCTACTATGAAAACAGGTGCTGGCATGTGCTTTATTTTGGCTCCAAAATCCATATCTAATATTTTGCAAATTAAAGCTAATGAGCAAATAATAAATGAAATAGACTGCGAAAATTTTTATTATAGTGATAAAATTCTAAATCAAATTTTAAAGTTATTAGAGGAAAAGGATATACTAGTCATAGGTCCAGGTATGGGCAAAGGTAAAGATTTAAATAAACTTATAGCAAGTATTATTGATAAAACTGACTTAGATATTCTTATAGATGCTGATGGATTAAATGCGATAAGTCAAGATTTGACAATATTAGATTCAAAAAATAATATAATTATAACTCCACATTTAGCAGAATTTGCTAGACTCACAGACCTATCTATTGATAAAATAAAATCAGATGAAGAAAATATAGCAAGAAATTTTGCTAAAAAATATAAATTAGTTTTAGTATTAAAATCAAATCATACAATTGTAACTGATGGCGAGCATTTTTACAAGAATAATATTGGCAATCCTGGAATGGCAACAGCTGGCAGTGGTGATGTTTTAACAGGGATTATTGCAGCTCTTAGCAAAAGGATGGATTCTTATAAAGCTTCTATACTTGGCGTTTACATTCATTCTTTAGCTGGAGATATTGCCAGTAAAAAACTCGGCGAAGATTCTATAATGGCAACAGATATTATATCTAGTTTGCCTGAAGCAATTAAGATATTGAGGTAATTATGATTGAAAGTTGTGTAGAAATTAATATTGACAAAATTATAGAAAATATCCAAAATATTAGAAAAATCAATCCGAAATCTATGTATTGTGCTGTTTTAAAAGCAAACGGATATGGACTTGGTGCTTATAAAATAGCAGAATATATTGAGGATTATGTAGACTATTTTGCAGTTGCAAGGGTAACTGAAGCATTGGCATTAAGAGAAGCAAATATCAAAAAACCTATTCTTATTCTAGGAGCTGTTTATTATAAAGATGTTCAAAAATGTATAGATAATAATATAGATATACCTATAATTGATCTAGATTATGCTAAACTAATAAATGAAAATATAAATGGAAAAGTTAATGCTCATTTACTTTTAGATACTGGTATGGGTAGAATAGGTTTCCGTGATTTTGAAGAAGATAAAATAAGAGAGTTAAATAATTTAGAAAATATAAATATTATTTCAGCTTTTACCCACTTTTCTACAGCTGATGAAGCGGATACTCATTATACAGAAATGCAACATGAAAAATTTAACAAAATGGTTAAAGATATAAATGATAGTTTTAATTTAGAATTTGTACATTTAGGAAATAGTGCTGGAGCAATTAAACACCACATTACTCGTGATATGATGAGAGTAGGTATTGCAACATACGGTCTATATCCTTCTGATTTATTAAAAGAAGAAAAAGACGTTGAACTTAAACAATGCTTTTCTTTTAGAACAAGAGTTATTTATTTAAAGGAAGTTGAAGCTGGAACATCTATTAGTTATGGCAGAACTTTTATAAGTGATAAACCTATGAAAATTGCTACCTTAAGTATTGGTTATGCTGATGGATATATGAGATCTTTTTCAAATATAGGTGAAGTTTCAATAAATGGACACTTATGTAAAGTTCTTGGGAGAGTCTGTATGGATCAAATGATGGTTGATGTAACAGGAGTAGATGTATCTGTTGATGATGAGGTTATTGTATATCCAGATATTTATAAAGAAGCAGCTAAGGTTGATACTATACCTTATGAGTTGATGACATCTATAAATCTTCGTGTTCCTCGAATTTATAAAAAAAGTGGTAAAATAATTAGTATAGATAATTATTTAGGAGAAATCAATGAAGATTAAAAGAGGAGATTTGTTTTATGCAGATCTATCTCCAGTTGTTGGTAGCGAGCAGGGGGGAGTTAGGCCTGTTATAGTTGTTCAAAATGATGTAGGGAATAAATATTCTCCTACTATCATTGTTGCACCGATTACTAGTCAATTAAACAAAGCTAAACTTCCTACTCATGTAAAGATAAGGGGAAATGAATTTGGTCTTCCAAAAAATAGTGTAGCTTTATTAGAACAATTAAGAACTATTGATAAGAGAAGGCTAAGAGAAAAAATTGGAAATTTTGATGATACAGTTATGATAAAAATAAATGAAGCAATGGCTATATCTTTAGATTTATCCAATGATTTTTAAAAATGTACATATAAAAAATGACTCCCGTATGGGGGTCATTCTTAATTTAGGCACTTACTTTTACTTGATCATCGACTATCATATGAGCAAGTACATCAGGATTACCACAACCAGTTGTAATAATAAGATCTGATGGGTTTGCTATTTCGTAGACATAGTCTCTAGCTTCTTCAAATGTAGCCAAATATTTGGCATTTATTCCTTTTTCTATTAGTGCATCTACCACATCTTTAGAATGGATAGTAGGATCGTATTTTTCTCTTGCTGCATAAATATCAGTTACAATTACTTCATCCGCACTATCAAAGCAATTTAGAAAATCATCAAATAAAGTTTTTGTTCTGCTATAAGTGTGAGGTTGCCAAATACAAACTAATTTACCTTCAGTATGCTCTTTTAGAGCATCAAGAGTTACCTCAATTTCTGAAGGATGGTGACCATAATCTGTCATAATAGTTGCATCATTTACATGTCCGATTATTTCCATTCTACGTTTTAGACCTGTATAAGTCTTTAAATTTTCCCTTATAGTATCTAAATCTATACCATTTTCATAGGTTGCTATTATAGCAGCCATAGCATTATTTATATTGTGTCTACCTATAACACCTAGTTCAAAATGCTCAATACTACCATCTTTCATTTTTAAATCAAAATTTGGTCTTCCAATTTCATCAAATGCTATATTATGTGCTACATAATCAGCATCATAATTTTCTTGAGCATATGTAATAAGTTCACCTTGTACAGAATCGAGAATTAACTTATTATTCTCTTCATTTAAGTTTAAAATAGTTTTTGAGTTATTATCTTGATTTCTTAAATAAGCTTTAAAAGTATTTACTATGTCATTTAAATCTTTGTAATAATCTAAATGATCTTGATCAATATTTAATATAATAACAGTTTGTGGAAAATAATATCTAATATTTCCCTTATATTCACAAGCTTCAGTAACAAGATATTTATCATCACCTACATGAACATTACCATCCATATCGTCAAGTTCTCCTCCAAGAAGAATACTAGCATCTTCATTTGAGTTTAGTAATATTTTTGAAATTATACTAGTAGTGGTAGACTTGCCGTGAGAACCAGAAACTGCAATTGAATGCTTATAGTTTCTCATAAGAGCTCCTAAAAACACTCCTCGCGTAACAACTGGTATATCTAGCTTTCTAGCTGCAATAAGTTCTTCATTATCATCTAAAATGGCATCTGTATAAACGACAAGATCAGGATTTTTAATATTCTCCGATTTTTGTCCTATGAATACTTCTGCACCATTTTCCTTTAAATTGTTTACTATATCAGTCATTGATCTGTCAGATCCTGATACTTTATATCCTTTATTTAACAGTAAAGAGGCGATACCACTCATTGAAATACCGCCTATACCGATAAAATGAACGTAATTATAATTGTGTTCATTTAAATTAAATTCAAACATTTTATCTCCTAGCTTCATTTTACTTTATTTAAGTATCATATGCTTTTTATTATTACTTGTAAAGTTAATATCCGTATGTTACCATTAAAATAGAATTAATACAATAGGGGGTTAGCTATGATCTATGCAATTGGTAATGACCATGGCGGTATCGATTTATATGATTCTGTCAAAGAAAAACTAGAGGATCTAGGACATGAAGTAATACACGTGGGTACAAATAGCAAAGATAGTGTAGACTATTCAGACTTTGCTCAAAAAGCTTGCCAAAAAGTTTTGGATGGACAAGCTGATTTTGCTATCTTAATTTGTGGAACAGGTCTTGGAATGAGTATTTCTGCAAATAAAATTGATGGCATAAGAGCTGCATGTGTATCAGAAGCATTTTCTGCTAGAATGAGCAGGGCTCATAATAATGCAAATTGCTTGTGTATAGGTGCACGTGTAATAGGTAACGAAACAGCAAAAATGATCGTAGAAGAATTTGTAAAAACAGAATTTGAAGGTGGGCGTCATCAAAGAAGAGTAGATAAAATAACAGAAATTGAGAAAAGATAGAAAATAAGTCTATCTTTTTTTAGTTTTAAAAAATATATAAAAATGTTATCATAGTATATGAAATTAAATAATAGGAGAGATTATGAATATACCTACACCACATATATCAGCAACTAGTGCTGATCAAATTGCTAAAACAGTTTTAATGCCAGGAGATCCGTTAAGAGCAAAATTTATTGCGGAAAATTTCCTAGAAGATGTAAGCCAATTTAACGATACACGTGGAATGCTTGGTTTTACTGGATATTATAATGGAAAAAGATTATCTGTAATGGGATCAGGCATGGGAATACCATCATCAATGATTTATTATAATGAACTTTTTGGCGGATACGATGTAGATACGATTATTAGAATTGGTACTGCAGGATCTATGCAAGAAGATATAAAACTTCATGATATTGTTATTGCTACAAGTGCATGTTCAGAAAGCTCAATAAATGATAATCTATTTGCAAATATTAATTTTGCATCAACACCTGATTTTGATTTACTATTAAAAACTTACAATAAATCTATAGAATTAGGATATACAACACATTGTGGACAAGTTCACAGCTCTGATCAATTTTATAATGATTTACCAAAAGGTGTTTTTGAAAATTTACGCAAATACGGAGTGATTTGTGTAGAAATGGAAAGCTATGGTCTATTTATGACAGCTAGAAAATATGGAAAAAAAGGACTAGGAATATTTACAATAAGTGACTCACTAGTTGAGGATGTTTCAGATAGTGCAGAAAATAGAGAAAAATCATACACAGATATGATGAAACTAGCCCTTGAAGTAGCTTAAGAGTAAAAGATTATGTTAAAAACTATAATTATGGCCGCAGGTGAAGGAACTAGAATGAAGTCCAATAAATCTAAGGTCTTACATAAATTATTAAATAGAGAAATTATAAAATATGTAGTAGATGCTTCAAGATTTGATGAATCTCAAACAATAATAATTGGCGGTAAAAATAAAGATGATTTAAATAAAATTTTTCCAGATGATATTATTATTGAGCAAAAAATAGGTAAAGATTATCCATATGGTACAGGATATGCAGCATCATTAGCCTTAAATGAGATAAGCGATAATGATCAAGTCTTGGTTTTAAATGGAGATATACCACTTATAACCAAATCATCTCTAGAAGAATTTATTTCAAATCATATTGAAAATGATAATAGTGCATCAGTTTTATCAACTAAAGTCAAAAATCCTATAAATTATGGAAGAATAATTCGTGATGACAGTGGAGACTTTATAGGTATAGTTGAACACAAAGATTTAAAATTGAATCAAGATATAATAAATGAAATAAACACAGGTATATATATATTCAAAGGTTCAGATTTAAAATTGGCCTTATCTAAGCTTGATACTAATAATGAACAAAGTGAACTATATCTAACAGATTGCATAGAGATTCTATATAATGATGGCAAAAAAGTAATGGCCTTTACAGCTAGTGACCCTGATGAATTTTATGGAATAAATAATAAGAAAGAATTAGCTGAGGCAAAAAAAATACTTCAAAAAAGGGTTAATGAAAACCATATGCTGAATGGAGTGGTAATCGAAGATCCAGAAATGGCTATTATAGATCCTGAAGTTATAATAGGAAAAGATACTATTGTATCTGGACCAGTTAAAATCTTAGGCAAAAGTGAAATTGGAGAGAATTGCACTATAGAAGGTTCATCTAGAATAGAAGATTCTATTTTGAAAGATAATATTAAAATCGATAATTCCGTTATTGAAAAATCATTTCTTGATGAAGGAACTGATGTAGGTCCATATTCTCACCTAAGACCTAATGCTAAATTAGGAAAAAATGTTCACATTGGAAATTTTGTAGAAGTTAAAAACTCAACATTAGGAGATGGAACTAAGGCAGGACATCTTGCTTATATTGGAGATTCTGATTTAGGAAGTAAAATAAATATTGGCTGTGGAGTTATATTTGTAAATTACGATGGTAAATTTAAACATAGATCTGTTGTTAAAGATAATGCTTTTATAGGATCAAATTCAAATATAGTTGCACCAGTTATTATAGAAGAAGAAGCATACATTGCAGCTGGATCTACAATAACATCTGATGTAGAAGCTGGCCACTTATCAATTGAGCGAGCTGAGCAAAAAAATGTAGCTGGATATGCAGAAAAAAAACGTAAAAGAGATTTAGAGAAAGAAAAGGAGCAAAAATGACATCTGATCAATCACAATCATATATTCACAGAGGAGAATTAAAACTACTTACAGGAAATGCTAACCCAGAACTTGCAGAATCAATTGCAAAAAGTTTAAGTAAAGAAATAGGTGCTGCAGAAATAGAAAAATTTAGCGATGGCGAAATCAAAATTATTATTAATGAATCAATTAGAGGTAAAGATGTATATATAGTACAACCTACATCTGCTCCAACAAATGATAATTTAATGGAACTTTTAATTATGATTGATGCTTGTAGACGTGCTTCTGCTGGATATATAAATGTTATTGTTCCTTACTATGGATATGCTCGTCAGGATAGAAAAACACGTGGTCGTGAACCAATAACAGCAAAATTAGTTGCTAACCTTATTACAGAGGCTGGAGCAGATAGAGTAATTACTATGGATCTTCACGCTGGACAAATCCAAGGTTACTTTGATATACCAGTAGACCACTTTACAGCTATTAGACTTTTATCAGAATATTTCAAAGACCAAGCATATGATAAAGCAGATGAGTATGTTGTGGTTAGTCCTGACTTAGGTGGGGTAAGACGAGCTAGAGAATTCTCTGATTACTTAAAATTACCTATAGCTATTATTGAAAAAAGAAGACCAAAACCAAATGTTTCAGAAGTAATGAATGTAATTGGTGACTTTAAAGGGAAAACAGCAATACTTGTTGATGATATGATAGACACAGCTGGTACTATAACAAATGCAGCAAATTATCTAATTGAAAATGGTGCAAAAGATGTATATATAGCAGCTACACATGGTGTTCTTTCAGGACCAGCTATTCAAAGACTTGAAGAATCAAAAGTTAAAGAAGTAATTATAACCGATACAATTTATCAACCAGAAGAAAAAAGAATTGACAAGATCAAGCAACTACATGTAGGTCCATTATTAGCTGAAGCAATTCACAGAATAAATACCTATGAATCCATAAGTGGTTTATTTGAGGATATAGATTAGATGTATTTTATAGTAGGGCTAGGAAATCCAGGCTTACAATATGAAAATACCAGACATAATGTTGGTTTTTTAACTATAGATTATTTAGCAGAAAAACATAACATTAATGTAAAAAAACTAAAACATAAAGCTCTTTATGGTCAGGGAGAAATCTCTGACCAAAAAGTTATGCTTATAAAACCACAAACTTATATGAACAACTCTGGTGAATCAGTCAGAGATTTTAAAAATTTCTATAAGTTTGATGATGATAAACTTATTGTTATCCTAGATGATATAGACATTGATTTTGGAAAAATACGTATAAAGAAAAAAGGTTCTGCAGGAACCCACAATGGTATGAAATCTATAATATATCAAACACAAACTGATAAATTCCCGAGAATAAAAATTTCTGTAGGACAAAAACCAGAATACATGGATTTAGCAAACTTTGTACTAAGTGGATTTAACGGAAAAGATGTTGATATAGTTAGAGAAGAAATAATTATGGCTGCAGATGCTATCGAGATGATGCTAGAAACTAATATAGATAAGGCTATGAATAAATATAATTCTATAGACTTATTGGAAAATAACGATAAATGAATCAATTAATAAAACTTTTAGAAGATACAGAACAATTAAATAAGATAAAGGCAAATTATATTAAAGATTCACCTATATATATATATGGTCTAACTGAAGGGATAAAAGCACATCTGATTTTATCTCTTTTTGACGCTTTAGATAAAAATATACTAGTTATAGCTCAAAATGAAAAAAAGGCTAAAGAATATCAGAATAATATAAATAACCTATATGAAATAGCAAGTTTTTATCCTGCTAGTGAGATTAATTTTTATAATATAAAGTCTGTTGACGAAGATATAAAAACTGCTAGAATGGAAAATCTGATTAGTCAATCTAATAATCAAAAGCAGATTACAATAACGACAATAGAAGCTTTATTAAATAAAATAACTCCTTTAGATAAATTTAACAATAGTTTTGTTAGTATTAGTAATGAGGATACTGTGGATGTAGCTGAATTTATACAAACACTTATAAATTTAAACTATAATCCTACAAGCCTTGTTGAAAATAAAGGAGAATATGCAAACCGTGGTTCAATAATAGATTTTTGGCCAATAGATTATCAAAATCCAGTAAGATTAGAATTGTTTGATGATGAGATAGACTCTATAAGAATATTCGATGAAAAAAATCAAAGAACAATAGATAAAATCGATAAAGTTTCAATCTCA
The DNA here is from genome assembly GCF_900445265.1 of Anaerococcus octavius. GTDB lineage: Bacteria > Bacillota > Clostridia > Tissierellales > Peptoniphilaceae > Anaerococcus > Anaerococcus octavius. The sequence goes on along the minus strand of NZ_UFTA01000002.1, from coordinate 599,936 downwards.
CCCTTAAATGAGCTCATATACGATAAATCAGATTTTGATAAGATTTTAGAAAATATTGAAGAAGATATTGTAAAATTAGAAAAAAATATAAAAAATTCTAATGATCAAAGATTAATTGATAAGTTTAAGCAAATACAATCATACTTAGAAAATAGTATGTACGTAGCAAATTGGGATTTATTAAATGCTTATAGACAGGATAATTATGAAACATTTATAGATTATCTGTCTAAAGATACCATAATTATTGTTGATGATATATCTAGAATCTATGATGATCAAAATGATTTTTATGATAATTTTTTAGAAGATGTTACTCTTCAAAGAGATAGAGGAGAGGTTTTTAATAACTTTTCAAATTTACTTATAAATAGTAATGACATCTATAAAAAAATTGAAAACTATTCTATTATAAACTTGACTTCTATATTAAAGAGGACAAAATTATTTAATCCAAAACTACTTTTGGAATTAAAGACCATTGAAGCTGAACATTTTAATAGAAAAATTACCAACTTGGCAGAATCCTTAAAAAATCAAGAAAAAACAAGTAAATCATTATTTTTTGTAGGAAATGGTGAAAACAAAGAAAATTTAATAAGTGCATTAAAAGAAAATGATATATTAGAAATATCTGATGACTTTAAGTCAAAAATAACTGTTACTAACGATTCAGCTAGTGAAGGATATTATTTACCTGACTATGATTTTTATCTTTTTACAGAAAAAGAGATTTATGGTACAAGTAAGAAAAAATCTAAAAAGAAAATAAAAAATAAAATGTCATCAACCGACATCATAAATTACTCTGATTTAGATATTGGAGATTATGTAGTACACGAAAATAATGGTATCGGCGTTTATGATGGACTTGAAAAAATCGAAGTAAATAATATACAAAAAGATTTTATTGTTATCAATTATAAAGGTAATGATAAAGTTTATGTACCTATAGATCAGATGAACTTAGTAAGTAAATATATAGGTAATAAAGGTGAAAAACCCAAACTTTCTACCTTAGGATCTCCAACCTGGTCAAAAGCTAAGGCAAGAGCTAAAAAAGCTGTAGATGAGATAGCTGATGATTTGGTAAAATTATACGCTCAAAGATCCAAAGAAGTAGGTCATGCTTTTTCTTTAGATACACCTTGGCAAAAAGAATTTGAAGAATCATTTCCATATGAAGAAACATATAGTCAATTAAGAAGTATCAGAGAAATAAAAGAGGATATGCAAAAAGATAAACCTATGGATCGTCTTTTAACTGGTGATGTAGGTTATGGGAAAACGGAAGTGGCATTAAGAGCTGCGTTTAAAGCTATTGTCGATGGTTATCAAGTGGCATTCTTAGTACCGACAACTATTCTTGCTAGCCAACATTATGAAACAATGAAAGAAAGATTTAAAGATTTTCCAATTGAAGCTAGACTATTATCAAGATTTAATACAAAAAAGGAACAAGATGAAACTATAAAAGATCTAAAGTCTGGAAAAGTGGATATAGTAATAGGCACCCATCGAGTTTTATCAAAAGATGTTAAGTTTAAAAATTTGGGATTATTGATTATAGATGAAGAGCAAAGATTTGGAGTCAAGCATAAGGAAAAATTAAAGCAACTAAAAACTAGCTTAGACGTTTTAACTTTATCTGCAACACCAATTCCTAGAACTCTTCAAATGTCTTTAGCAGGAATAAGAGATTTATCCACTTTAGATGAGCCTCCAGAAGAACGATTACCAGTAAATACTTATGTTATAGAGTATGATGAAAATATTATTAAAGCTGCTATAGATAGGGAATTAAATAGGAATGGACAAGTTTATTTTGTTTATAATCGTGTTCATAATATAGATTTATTATATAATCATCTATCAGAACTAGTTCCTGATACAAGAATAGAGATTATTCACGGTAAGCTCACACCAAAGCAAATTGAAGTAATAATGAACGACTTTATAAGTGGTGAAATAGATATTTTATTATCTACTACAATTATTGAAACTGGTATGGATATTTCAAATGTCAATACAATTATTATTTATGATGCAGATATGATGGGATTATCTCAACTTTACCAGCTAAAAGGTAGGATAGGAAGAGGAAAGCGATCCTCATATGCTTACTTTACCTATAGGCGTGGCAAGGTTTTATCTGAAATAAGTGAAAAAAGACTAAAATCTATTAGAGATTTCTCTGATTTTGGTAGTGGGTATAAAATAGCTATGAAAGATTTAGAGCTTCGTGGAGCAGGTAATCTTTTAGGAGAAAGTCAAAGTGGTCATGTAGAAGCAGTTGGTTATGATTTATATGTAAAATATTTACAAGAAGCTGTTGAGAAAGTATCTGGTAAAGAAGTAAATATAAAGAAAAAATCAGATGTATATATTGATATTAAGGTCAATGCTTACATACCTAATAACTATATATCAGATCAATCGCAAAAGATAGAAATGTATACAAGAATAGCCAATATTGAAAATACAGAAGATTATAATATATTAGTAGAAGATTTGATCGACATTTATGGCGATATACCTGTAATGGTGGATAATATTATGTATGTATCTTTAATCAAATCTTTAGCCGAAAAAATCGGATTTAAGGAGATCAGAGAAAAAGATGGGTACATAAATATAAAATTTGCAAATAGGGATGACTTTAGTATAGATGAACTAAAAGATATTAGCCAAGAATATAAAGGAGATATGAAGCTTGATCTTTCAGCTAATCCATCATTTAGAATCCCAACTACAAACACAAAATTAATTGATACTTATGATTTATTAGAAGTAATAAGTAATGTAAGGAGTAAAAATGAAAAAGACAAATAAAATATTAACAATTATGCTTGCTAGTTCAATGTTTCTAGCAGCTTGCAACAATGAAGCTAAAAATACTGATACAAATAATAACAAAACTGAATCAGTAGAAAAAGCTGATAGCAAAAAAGAATCAAATAAAGATTTACCAAAAAATGCAGTAGCTGTAGTAAATGGTGATGAACTTAGCAAAGATAAATACAAAGATGAAATGGCTTTTTACTCTGCATTTTTAGCTAGTAGCGAAAACGCTAAATCAAAAGTTGTTAGCATGATGATTAGAGATAAATTGGTTGAAGATGATGCTGCTAAAAATGACATTAAAGTTTCTGATAAAGAAGTAAATGATCAATTCATGGAAACAGTAGATAATATAAATAGACAAAATGGTAAAGATGCTTTTGATAAAATGCTAGAAGACTACAACATGGATAATGATATGTTTAAAGAAACAATTAGAAAAGATATTTTATACACAAAACACTTAGATTGGTTTAAAGAAAACAATCCAGTAAGTGATAAAGATGTGGATAAATATTATGAAGAAAATAAGGATAGTTTTGAAAAAGTAGATGCAGATCATATCCTAGTAGAAGATGAACAAACAGCAAAAGAAGTTAAACAAAAACTAGATAATGGTGAAGATTTTGCGAAACTAGCAAAAGAATACTCTAAAGATACTGGAAACGCTGATAAAGGCGGAGCCTTAGGAGAATTTTCAAAAGGACAAATGGTAAAAGAATTTGAAGATAAAGCATTCTCTATGAAAGAAGGAGAAATCAGCGAACCAGTTAAAACTCAATTTGGATGGCATATCATAAAAGTAAATAAAGTTATTAATACATTATCTGATGAAGATCGCGACAAAATCAAAGAAACCTTAGAAAACCAAAAATATCAAGAATACACAAATGAACTAGCAGAAAAAGCAAATATCATTACTGAAGATTCACAAGTAGAAAGTGAACAAAATACTAAAACAGAAGTAAATGATGAAACTTCTAATGACAAAAAAGATAACACAAAAAAAGATGAAAAAGTAGAAGAAAATAAAGATTCTAATGAAAAGAAAGATAATTAAAACTGCTCTACTAACAGTTTTAATAATTAATATATCAGCATGTGCAAAATCCAATGACAATGAAGGAAATATTGCAATTGTCGATGGTACTGCCATTAGTAATAATAGCTACTTAAAAGAATTGGATTTTTATCAAAAGTACTATTCTAAAAAGTATGGAGAAGGCTACCTAGATAAAAAAATTGATAGAAACAAGACTAACAAAGATATATTAGAAAAAGAATTAGTAGATTCTATGATTAAAGATCAGGTTATGGTAAATGATCTGAAAAATAATAATATTAAAGTAGATGATAATGTAGCTTCAACAATTAGATCTGATTTAGAAGATGAATTGGGTGGTAAAGATTCTCTAAAATCCAATGTTAAAGCTATAGGACTTGACGATAATAAATTTAATCAAATACTTTATAATGATTCTATAAGAAAACAACATTATAATTATTTTATTGGTCATAGTGGAATTAAAGATAGTGAGGTTTTAGAATACTATAAGGCCAATAAAAAGTATCACAAACAGTATAAGTATAATGTTTTAGTATTTGACGATAAAAATGAAGCAGAAAAAGTTCATAAAAACTTAAAATCACCAGAAGATTTTAAAACTTATCTTAATAAAACTATACAAAACTATGATGTTATTAGCTCTGATTTTGTATATAACGATGATCCTATTTTAAAAGCAGGAGATACTTTTGAAAAAGGTAAGCCAAGTAACATTTTTAAATATAATGATAAATATATGATATTAATAGTTAACTCATATAATGAAAACGAAAATGAATTATTAATAAATGTAAAAGATATTTATTTGAAAGAAAAATATATAGAATATCTAAATAAATTAGTGAAAAAGTCTAAGATTAGGCTTTTTGTCTAATTTTTGCTTGAAAAAGCTAAAATTATTTTGTATAATCAACATTAGAGTTAAACAGAATTATTTATTGATTTATAGGAGGAAATATGAATAAATCAGAATTATTAGTTAGCATTTCAGAAAAAAGCGGACTTAAAAAAAGCGAATCTGAAAAAGCTCTAAACGCAATGATAGAAACAATTACTGAAACATTAGTTGCAGGTGATAAAGTACAATTAGTAGGTTTTGGTACATTTGAAACAAGAGATAGAAAAGCTCGTGAAGGTAGAAACCCAAGAAAACCTGATGAAGTTATCAAAATTCCAGCTTCTAAAGCACCAGTATTCAAAGCTGGTAAAACTCTTAAAGAAGCAGTTAATAAATAATTTATAAAAATAAAACCGGAACTTGAAATAAAGTCCGGTTTTTTATTATTTAATTTCTTTAAATTGAGTTCTTAGATCATCTGTAGTATCAACAGTTATTGTATTAAAATTTTCATAATATACCATGCCAGGCTTAGCGCCTTTAGCTTTATTAACATTTTTCTTTTGTGTATAGTCAATATCAATTTTTTCTTCATCATTAATAGATGAATTAATAGCTGCAAGGTAAGCAGCAATTATTATATCTCCATCATCTATATTATCAGATCTTAAAATAACATGACTTCCGGGTACATCCTTAACGTGAAACCATAAATCATCTCTATTAGCAAGCTTTAAAGTTATATAGTCATTTTGCTTACTGTTTTTACCTACATATATATCTGAATCGTTATCTGTTAAAAAATGATATGGCTTAGACTTTTTATTTTTAACCTTATGTTTTGAATATTTTTTAATAATATTATTTTCTATCATTTCATCGCGAATGTCATTTAGATCATCTATACTCGTTGATCTTTCTATAAAATCAATAAGTTGATTTAGATATTGTAGATAGTCATTTTGTTTTGGCAAATCTTTTTCAGCATAATCTACTGAATTTTTGATTTTTTTTGCTCTATTATAAAAAGTTTCCGCATTTTCCCATGGAGTTTTTAAAGGATCTAAATTTATTTTTATTTGCTTATTATTATCATAAAAGTCTTTTACAATTATATCTTTATCACCCTTTTTAATTCTATGAACATTAGCAGAAAGTAAATCTCCATTTTTTCGCAAAGATTTAATCTTGGATTCATTTAGGATATTATCATTTAATATATTTATTTTTTTCTGAGTTGTTTTTATATGAGAATTAATCTTTTTGATATGATCTTTTTTTATTTGATTTAATCTATCATGCGTTTTATTTACATCAAAAAATTCTTCGATTGCTTGGCTCATTAGTTCATAATGTTTTTTACTATAGTCTAAGTTACTTAGATCTATAGTATGAAATTCTTTGATCTTTTTACCGTCTGTGTAAGAAAAAGCCTCTAAATTATTATTTATTATATCATCACGAAATTGATATAAGATATTATTCATATTATTTTTTTCATGCTCACTTACAAGTCCCCAATTAATTTTTGGATCTATTCCTGCTCTATAAACAATTTCTTTACCAACAATTGGAGAAAATCCTGTGTAGTTTTTATGAAATATTTTGTCTGGCTTAGTATTATCAGCAAGTTTTTGGTCCAATTTTTTTATATCATATGAAAAATCTGGATCAGTTATATCATATTTATTATCTTCTACAAATTCATAAGTTAATCCTGGTAATAGCTGCCTAACAGATGACATATTTTCGCTTACTCTTTTTATAGAATCGATTATCTTATAATTTTCATCTGTTAATATAATATTTGAATACTTACCCATTATTTCAACAATTAATTTCTTACTAGTGTCAAATCCCATTTCATCTATTGAGCTAATTGAAAATATAACAACTCTATCAAGTCCTTTTTGTGTTATATCTACGATTTTTCCTTGATTTATATGTTTTCTTAAAACCATGGTGTAGTTTGGTGGAACTTCAGGATTTTCAAATTTTTTGTTAGTAAGATGTATTCTAGCCTCATTATTGTTTGCGCTTAAGAGCAATTTGTAACTTTTGCCCATTGAATATACATTTAATACAATATCATTTTTAGAAGGTTGGGTGATTTTTTGTATTTTTCCTCCTAAAATTACATTTTTTAATTCATTAACTATTTTTCTAGTTACAATTCCGTCATATGTCATTTTCTCACCTCATTAATTATTATACTTTTTTTCTTACTTGTAATAAGGGGGCTAAAAAGTAAAATATTTATAATAAGGAGGCGTAATGAAGAAAGGTTTTTTATTAGTAATATCTGGTCCATCAGGTGTAGGTAAAGGTACTGTCCTACACGATCTTATGAATACTCAAAAAAACTTAGTTTACTCTGTATCTGCAACCACTCGAGAAAAAAGAGATGGGGAGGTAGAAGGGGTTTCTTATTTTTATAAGAGCCACGAAGAGTTTAAAAATATGATTGATGAAGATCAGTTTTTAGAATATGCCCATGTACATAATAATTATTATGGTACACCAAAGGAATTTGTAGATAAAAAAATAAATGAAGGAAAAATAGTTGTTTTAGAAATAGATGTTCAAGGTGCGGTTAATGTAAAGAAAAATACAGAAAATGCTGTCTTCATATTTTTGGCGCCTCCAAGTTTATCAGAACTTAAAAATCGCATAGTTGGACGTGGTACTGAAACTGAAAATGATATTAATTTAAGAATGAAAAATGCTCGTAAAGAGCTAGAATATATCAAATACTATGATTATTTAGTTATCAATGATCATATTAACTCAGCAATAAATTCTGTAAATGAAATAATCAATGCTGAAAAACATAAAGTATTTAGAGAAGAAGATTTTGACATAAAGGAGATTTTAGATGAATAACCCATCTTTTAAAAAATTAGCAGAAATAAGCCCAAGCAGATACGACATTTGTATGATGGTTTCAAAAAGAGCAAGAAGAATTGTAAGTGGATCAGCCCCTCTTACTGAACAAGTGGAAGCAAAACCAGTTACTCAAGCCCTAAATGAAGTTATAGAGGGTAAAGTTACAAAAAAATGATAGAAAATAAAAATATATTGTTAGGGGTAAGTGGTGGTATAGCATCCTATAAAGTATTAGACCTATGTTCTAGACTAAAAAAAAAGAATGCAAATTTACAGGTTATTATGACTCCTGCAGCTACAGAATTTGTTAGTCCATTATCTTTTGAAACAATGGCAAAGTGTAAAGTTTATATGGATATGTGGGAAGGCCATCATGAAAGTGTTCACCATATTGATTTGCCAAAATGGGCAGATGTTATGCTAATTGCTCCAGCAACAGCTAGTACAATTGGTAAAATGGCTAATGGTATTGCCGACAATTTTTTAGTAGCTTCATATTTAGCTTGTGAAAAGGATGTTATTATAGCACCATCTATGAATACTCAAATGCTTTTAAATACTGCTACTCAAAAAAATATTGAAATACTAAAATCTTATGGGGTAAAAGTGATTGCTCCGGAATCAGGAATCCTTGCTTGTAATACAGTAGGTGATGGAAGACTTGAAGAACCAAAAAATATCGTTGAGTATCTTGAAGAATATTTTACAAATAAAGATTTAAAAGGAAAAAAAGTTATAGTTTCTGCTGGACCAACTATAGAGCCTATAGATTTTGTAAGATATGTAAGCAATCATTCTAGCGGAAAAATGGGATATAATATAGCAAATGAAGCTAAAAAACGTGGAGCAGATGTTGTTTTAGTATCTGGTCCTGTAAAGCCATTTGACATAAAAGGTATAAATCGCATAGAAGTTAAGACTAACGAAGAAATGAAAAATGCAATTGATGAAAACTTCAATAATGCAGATGCTTTAATAATGGCAGCGGCTCCTGTTGACTACAAATCAAGTATAGTTAGCGATCATAAGATAAAAAAATCAGGTCAAAATTTAAAAATGGAGTTTGTAGAAAATACTGACATTCTTAAATATTTTGGAAATAAAAAGACTAAGCAAAAGGTAATAGGATTTGCAGCTGAGACAGATGATCTAATAGAAAATGCATCAGCTAAACTAAAAAAGAAAAATGCAGACTATATTATTGCAAATGATCTTACAAAAGCTGGTGCAGGATTTAATATGGATACTAATATAGCAAGTATAATATCTAAAGATAATATTAAAAATTTAGAAAAAATGTCTAAGACTGAACTTGCAAATCAAATTTTAGACTTAATTAGGTGATAGTATTTACGCAAAAGTAATAATTGATAGTAAAAGTAGATTTTTAAATCGTTCTTTTACATATCATATACCAGAAAAATTTAATAATAAAATTGACATAGCAATGAGAGTTTTAGTTCCCTTTGGAAAGGGAAATAAAACTAGCGTTGCTTTTGTTTATGGAATAATTGATCAATTAGATGCTGATTATGAAATAAAAAACATCCTAGAAATTATTGATAATAGAAGACTAATTTCAGAAGAGTTAATGGATTTAGCTTTTTTTATGAGCAAAACTTATATGTCACCCATTCAAGCCTCTCTCAAACAAGTGATGCCACCAACAGATATAAAAAATATTAAAACATTTTATTATTCTAAAAGCAAAAAAGATTCTAATATTCTCAACTTCTTAGCTAAAAATAGAACCATGGATGAAATAATTAAAAAATTTGGAGATATAAAACAAGACATTTTTTCACTTGTTGATCAAGGTGAAATTGGTATATCATATGATGTAAAAAATACCCAAAATATACGTTATGATGAGTATGCTTATCTAACTGGTAGTGATATTAAAATAAATAAAAATGCAAATAAGCAAAAAGATATAATAGATTATCTTAAAAAAAATGGAAAAACAAAGTTAAGCATTTTACTAAAAGAAACTAATTCTTTAAAATCCAGCTTAAATTCTCTAGTAGAAAAAAATGTTATAGCCATAGAAAAAGTAGAAACAAAAAAAGAAATTACTAAAAGATACGACCAATATAGTAAATTCAAATTAAATAATGAACAAGAACTTGCATTTAATAAAATTAAATCAAATTCAGATGGACATTTCTTACTATTTGGAGTGACCGGCTCTGGAAAAACCGAAATCTTTTTGCAAATGGTAGAAGAGGTAATTAAACAAGGAAAAGAAGCTATTATTCTTGTACCAGAGATTTCCCTTACGCCTCAAACTATTGAAAGATTTAAAGGGCGTTTTGATGAAAAAATTGCTATTATTCACTCTGGACTTACTCCAAGTGAACGATTTGATCAATGGAGAATGATAAATAATGGAGAAGTAAAAATTGCTATTGGAGCAAGATCTGCTATATTTGCTCCATTTAGAAATCTTGGGATAATAATAATTGATGAAGAACATGATAATTCTTATATATCATCCAAAGATCCCAAATATCATACAGATGAGATTGCAAAATTTAGGGCAAATTATAATAAATGTAATTTGATATTAGCATCTGCAACACCATCTATAAAAACTATGAGTAAAACTAAAAATGGAGAATATGATCTAATCCATTTAAAGAATAGAGTAAATAATAATCTACCAGATATTGAAATTATCGATTTAAAAGAAGAACTTAAGAGTTCTAATTACTCTATAATCAGCTATAGGTTACAAGAAGAAATAAAAAATAATTTAAAGAAAAAAGAACAAACCATTTTATTTTTAAATAAAATCGGACATAATTCTTTTACTTTTTGTAGAACTTGTGGTTATGTCATAAAATGTGAAGCTTGTGATGTAGCGATGACCTATCATAAAAATATTAATAAACTAGTATGCCATTATTGTGGCAGAACTAAAAATCAACCTAAGGTTTGTCCAAACTGCCATTCAAAAAAAATCAAGGAATTTGGCGCTGGAACTGAAAAATTGGAAGAAGAGGTAAAAACTTTATTTCCTAATGCCGATATAATGCGTATGGATAGCATGAAAGCTAGTAACAAATCTACATATCAAAAAATGTATGATGGTATGAAAAATAACAAAATAGACATACTTTTAGGAACACAGATGATTGCTAAAGGCTTGGATTTTAAAAATGTTACATTAGTTGGAATAATCTCAGCAGATCTAAGTTTGAATGTTGGGGATTTTAGGTCTCAAGAAAATACTTTTGAATTGCTTACTCAAGTAGCAGGTAGGAGTGGGCGCGGCAATAAAAAGGGAAAAGTAATTATCCAAACTTACAAACCAGAAAATTTTGTAATCCAAGCTGTAAAAAATGGAGACTACATTAATTACTATAAAAACGAACTTATAGAAAGAAATGCTTTTTCATATCCTCCATTTAAAAATATTTTAACTATAAAAGTAATTGATAGTAATAGGATAAGTACAATTGATATATCTCGCGAATTTACTAAAAAACTTAGAGATAGATTAAAGTCTTTTGAAAATGTAGAGATACTAGGACCGAATCCTTGTAAAATATCAAGAATAAATAATAAACATAGGTATAATATTATTGTAAAAGCATCAGATGACGACTTAGATCTAGTAAGGAATACAGTTAATAAACTTAGAAATGAATTTATAAATAAATATAATAATACTAGCTTTATTCCAGCCCTAAATCCAACTAATATAAATTAAGGAGAAAAAATGTTTGACTTTTTTAAAAAAAAGAAAAATGATGAACAAGTAGATAAAGAATTAGAAGATGATTACCTAGATAGTGATTTTGATGATGAATATTATGAAGATGAAAAAATAGTTTTTGAAACTTCTAGTCAGCAATCTTCTAATATTACTATAGAAAAAGACGATCAAGATGATGTAAGTTTTGGGGATAGACCTGTATCTGATGAACCTATATATTTTGAAAATTTAGATAATGATTCTGATAATAATCTAGAATATGAATCTGATAACTTCTCAGAATATGATAAAACTCCAAGCCTAAATTATACTGAAACTACTAATGGAGAAAATGACGAAGTAGAAGATGAGAAAATAGGATTTTTTGAGAGGTTAAAAGAAGGATTAGTTAAAACACGTGATCAATTTTCATCTGAAATCAAAAATTTATTTACTGCTAATGTAAAAATTGATGATGATATGTATGAGGAACTTGAAGAAATATTAATATCAGCTGATATTGGTATGGATTCTACATTAGACATAGTAGATAGTTTACGTGATGAGATTAAAAGACAAAGTATAAAAGACTCAAATCAAATATATCCTGTGTTAAAAGATATAATGATTGAAAAACTAGACGAAAATAATTTAGATAATAATCTAAATATTATTCAAAACGAACTAGCTATCATATTAGTAATTGGTGTAAATGGAGTTGGGAAGACAACAACTATTGGCAAACTTGCTCATAATTTACAAAAAGAAGGCAAATCAGTAATGCTTGCTGCCGCAGATACATTTAGAGCTGCCGCTATAGAACAACTTGGTGAATGGGCAGAAAAATCTAATGTAGAAATGATTGCTCACAGTGAAGGAGCAGATCCATCAGCTGTTATATTTGATGCTATTAAATCAGCTAAAAGTAAAAATGTAGATGTTTTAATTTGTGATACTGCAGGTCGTCTACATAACAAAAAAAATTTAATGAAAGAATTAGAAAAAATTAATAAAACCATAGATACTCATGCGGGAAGTGCTACTCGTGAGAATATATTAGTTCTAGATGCTACAACAGGTCAAAACGCTGTAAACCAACTAAGGGAATTTAAAAATGTTACTGATATATCTGGTCTTATACTAACTAAATTAGATGGAACAGCTAAGGGCGGGATTATTTTCCCACTTCAAGTGGAGTTAGATGTACCAGTAAAATATATTGGACTTGGAGAAGGTATTGACAATCTAGAAAAATTTGATTCAGAATCATTTGTAGAAGCTATGTTTTAGTATTGATATTTTATATAGTCTATAGTAAAATATTACAGTACTACAAAAATATACACACACTCGGATGAGTATCTCGTTGCCAATTGTGGTTAGATATTCAAAAGAAGAGGGTGGAAGAAGAAAACGGAGGAATATATATGGCAGTAGTTTCAATGAAAAAATTACTAGAAGCTGGTGTACACTTTGGTCACCAAACAAGAAGATGGAATCCAAAAATGGATAAATACATCTTTACAGAAAGAAATGGCATCTATATTATAGATTTACAAAAAACAGCAACACAAATCGAAGATGCTTACACAACTATTAGAGATATTGTAGCTGATGGCGGAGAAGTTTTATTTGTAGGAACTAAAAAACAAGCTCAAGATGCTATCGAACAAGAAGCTAAAAGATCTGGACAATACTACGTAGCTAACAGATGGTTAGGTGGTATGTTAACAAATTTTGACACAATTAGAAAAAGCATTGACAAACTAAAAAGATATGAACAAATGGAAGAAGATGGAACATTTGATCTTCTACCTAAAAAAGAAGTACTACAATACCAAAAAGAAATGGATAGACTTGAAAAAAATCTTGGTGGTATTAAAGATATGGAGAAACTTCCAGATGTACTATTTGTTGTAGATCCAGGTGAAGAATCAATTGCAGTTCACGAAGCTCGTATACTAGGTATCCCAGTTGTAGCAATAGTAGATACTAACTGTGATCCAGATGATGTTGACTTAGCAATTCCTGGAAATGACGATGCAATCCGTGCAGTAAAACTTATAACATCTATTATTGCAGATGCTGTAGTTGAAGCAAATCAAGGAAGCGAATTTGATCCATCTGAAGAAGATTTCATCCAAGAAGAAGATAATAACGATGAAACTTCAGAAGAAAAAGAAGAGCAAGAAGAAGCTCCTCTATCAAATGAAGATTTAGAAAATGCAGCAGAAGAAATAGAAACAGCTGCATATGATAAAACAGAAGAAAATTAAGGAGAAAACAATGGCAGTAAGTGCAAAGTTAGTAAAAGAATTAAGAGAAATGACAGCCGCTGGAATGATGGACTGCAAAAAAGCCTTAGAAGAAACTAATGGCAATATCGATGCAGCTGTAAAACTTTTAAAAGAAAAAGGACAAGCTACATTAGATAAAAAAGCAGGACGTGTTGCAGCAGAAGGTGTTATTGGTTCATATATTCACAATGATAAAATTGGTGTTATAGTAGAAATCAATACCGAAACAGATTTTTCTGCAAATACTGATACTGTAAAAGATTTTGCTAGAGATATTGCAATGCACATTGCTGCAGCAAATCCTTTATACATTTCTGAAGAGGATGCTGATGAAAAGGATGTTGCTGAACAAAGAGAAATATTAGTTAATCAAGCAATCAACGAAGCTTCTGATAATATGCCTGAAGATAAGAAAAAAATGATCGCTGAGAAAAAAGTCGAAGGAAGACTTAAAAAATACTTCTCAGAAGTATGTCTATTAGATCAAGCTTACATCAAAAATCCTGATCAAACTATTGAACAATATCTAAGAGATACAGCTAGCAAAGTTGGAGAAAATATCAAAATTAGACGATTTGCTAGATTTGAAGTTGGTGAAGGACTAGAGAAAAAAGAAGAAGATTTCGCAGCAGAAGTAGCATCACAAATGAATGCATAAGCTTAAAATATTTTTATCACCTATATGTACATATAGGTGATTTTTTTAATAAGATATTTTAAATAATAAAAGATCTAATATTTTAATTTTAGATATTGAAGCATCAAAAGCAGATATTAAAGCTCAAAAAATAATTCAAACCGTAGTTAAAGTGTAATCTATCGATAAAAAATTATGCTATATGAATTATTGCCTATAGTCTTCAACTATTAAAAATGTAGTTAAAATTACTACTTTAAGAAAATATATGATAAACAAATAAAATAGTAACGAAATCATTAATTAAATAATTTTTTTATTTTAAGAATTATATTTTGCTTATTCGTATAATTATCAATTTATGGTATAATTATAAAGGAAAGTAATTTCCGAGAATTTAATAGGAGGTGATATTAAATGGATAATCCAGTTTTTATAATCATTACTGTCGCCTTCGTATTGTTAGCTTTTATTTTAGGCTTCGTTTATCAAAAAAAATCTAGTGAAAAAAAGATAGGTGACGCTGATGAACTCAGTCGCCAAATCATCGAAGATGCTAATAAGCAAGCAGAAACCTTACGCCGTGAGACTCTTGTGGAAGCAAAAGATGAGATATCTAAATTACAAAAAGAAAATGATAAGAAGTTCAGTAAAAGAAGCGAAGAACTCGATAAAAAAGAATCTCGCTTATTTAAAAAAGAAGAAAGTCTTGACAATAGAGCTTTATTGATTGACAAAAAAGCTGATCAAATCTCTAGTGATCAGAAGAGGTTACAACAAAAAGAAGACAGCATTGATAAACTGATTGAAAAACAACAGTTAAAATTGCAAGCTATTGCCGGCCTAACAAATAGTGAAGCTAAAGAAATAATTCTCAATGACGTTAAAAAAGAAACCATCCATGAAACTGCAAAACTTATAAAAGAGTCTGAAGAAAAAGTAAAAGCTGAAAGCAAAAAAATTGCTACAGAAGTTCTTGCCACTACTATTCAACGATATGCAGCAGATCAAGTAGCAGAAAATACTGTATCAGTGGTTACATTACCAAATGATGAAATGAAAGGGCGTATTATCGGCCGTGAAGGTAGAAATATTAGAGCTTTCGAACAATTTTCAGGAGTAGATTTAATAATAGATGATACTCCAGAAGCGGTAGTAGTATCTTCCTTCGAACCAGTCAGACGTGAAGTAGCGAAAGTAGCTTTAGAAAGACTTATCCAAGATGGTCGTATAAATCCATCTAGAATCGAAGAAATGCTACAAAAAGCTGAAGATGAAGTAGAGCAAAGAATCATGGAAGATGGTGAACAAGCAGTTGAAGCTGCCGGAGTTAGAAATCTACATCCACAATTAGTAAGACTTGTTGGTAAAATGAAATTCAGAACAAGCTATGGTCAAAATATTATGAAACATTCAGTAGAAGTAGCTCAACTAGCGGGCATGTTAGCTGAAGAAATTGGTGCAGATGCCCAAGTTGCCCGACGAGGCGGATTACTTCATGATGTAGGTAAAGCAATAGACCAAGAAATGGAAGGAACTCACGTAGAGCTAGGCATAGAAGTAGCCACACGCTATGGAGAGAACAAATACGTTATAAATGCAATACAATCTCACCATGGTGAAGTAGAACCAAATTGTGTGGAATCTATTTTAGTTCAAACAGCTGATGCAATATCAGCAGCAAGACCAGGTGCCCGTCGCGAAAGTCTAGAAAACTATATAAAAAGATTAGAGAATCTAGAATCTATAGCAAATTCTTTTGACGGAATAGAAAAGTCATTTGCTCTACAAGCTGGTAGAGAATTAAGAATAATGGTTAAACCAGAAAAAATAACAGATGATGAAATGATTGTAATTGCTAGAGAAATTGCAAAACGTATAGAAGAAGAGTTAGAGTATCCTGGAGAAATAAAGGTAAACGTCTTAAGAGAATCAAACGCAATAGAATATGCAAGATAATTTATTAGAAATAGTAATGAAATCAAACTAAACTGCCAACAACGACTTTTGGCAGTTTTTTTAATTTATAGATTTTTTATAAAGCTAGTCTAATTTTTATTATATATTTTTAAAATATCCAAATAAAAAAGAGATAACATATATTTATATAAATTTATTTAATTATTTAAAATAAACCCAAAAGGAAAGAGATTCACAGATATAAATTATTGCACAAAATAATAATTTTGTGCAATAATTGCATAAAATTTTGATAGAGGTAAAATTTAATCATAAGTTTTTAGAAAACATCATTTTTATTATAAAGAAAGGAATTTTATATTATGATTGAACAAAAACCCATAATACTTACCGATTATTTAAGTTATTTAAAATCAATACGAGGACTTTCTCCAAAGACCATAAAAGAATATTCTTATGATCTACTAGTATTTTTTGAATATCAAATTATAAGAAAAACATATTTCGGAGATATAAATCTTTATGAAAAAGAATTTAAATCTAATGAAATCAATAAAATTATAAACGCAAAATTCTTACAAGAACTGAAAATAACTGACTTTTATGCTTATTTATCCTACCTCGATAACGAAAAAAATGATAATTCTACCACAAGATCTAGGAAAATATCAGCTATCAAGTCTTTTTACAATTATTTATACCAAGAAATTGAAGTTATTGATAAAAATATAACAGTGAAACTAAAAAATCCAAAAATTAGCAAAAGACAGCCAGTCTACCTCACTTTAGATGAAACCGAGAAACTATTAGATGCTATAAATACAGAAAAAAATGATTTTCTAAGGGCTCGTGATATGGCAATAGTTTTTACTTTTTTAACTACAGGTATGCGTTTATCAGAACTTGTTAGTATAAATGTTTCAGATATCGAAAATGATCATTTTACAATAATTGGTAAAGGAAATAAGGAACGAACCATCTACTTAACCGAAAATGCATTAAAACTTATTCACCATTATCTTAGAATAAGAAAAGATTACTTAGAAGATTTGTATGTAGATGCCTTATTCGTATCTACAAGAAAAAAAAGAATCTCTAATAGAACAGTTCAATCTACAATTGAAAAGTATTTAAAAAAAGCAGGCTTTGATACATCAATCTACTCTACTCATAAACTCCGTCATACTGCAGCTACCTTAATGTATAAATATGGTAATGTAGATATTAGAGCATTAAAAGATATATTAGGTCATACCAATATTTCCACCACTCAAATATACACTCATCTTGAAGATGAGGATTTAAAAAATGCAATCAATAAAAACCCACTTTCTGATTTAGAAATATAAAAAACTAGGCTACCTATATGTATCCTAGTTTTTTAAAATTGCTTAAAACGCATTTTAGAGCGTGCTTTCCGTGGTAATAATTCAATCCACCTTGTAAATATGCTACATACGGTTCACGTAGTGGTCCATCGGCTGATAATTCTGAAGTAGCACCTTCAACAAATCCTCCAGATGCCATTATGACTGGATCTTCATAACCTGGCATAGGAAATGGTTCTGGAACTAAATTTGAATCAACTGTTGCTGCTTCTTGAATAGCTTTACAAAAAGTAATTACCTTATCTGGATCCTTAAATATAATTGATTGGACTATATCACTACGTGGATCGTCAACTTTTGGTATTACATCATATCCGAGCTTATCAAAGACTTTACCAAATAATAATCCTACTTTTATAGCTTCTTTTATAATATGAGGAGCAAAGTATAAACCTTGCAGCACGTGTCTTGTTGTACCAAAACTTAAACCTTCATCCTTACCAATACCTGGAGCAGTCAAGGTATTAGCGCAATATTCTATTAAGTCAGCCTTACCGCAAATATAACCGCCAGTTATAGCGATACCTCCACCTAAATTTTTAATAAGTGATCCAGCTACTATATCAGCACCTACTTCTATAGGTTCTTTATCTTCTGTAAATTCTCCGTAGCAATTATCTACAAAAACAATTGTATTTGGATTTGTTTTTTTTATTTCGTAAACAGCTCTTTTTATTTCATCAATAGTAAAAGCACGTCTTAAAGTATAACCAGTTGATCTTTGTATTAAAGCGAGCTTTGTATCTTTATCAATGATTTTAGCTATATTTTTATAATCTATTTTATTATCGTTATCTAATGAAAGTTTGTCGTACACAACTCCTTTTGATAGTAAGTTACCTTTTTTATTGCCAACAATACCAATAACTTGTTGCATAGTATCATATGGATCATCTGTAACTGCAACCATCTTGTCACCATGATTTAGTAAGGAAAATAAAACTAAGGATAAAGCATGAGTACCAGCTACAATACTCGGTCTTACAAGAGCATCTTCAGATTTAAATACATCTGCAAATATTTTTTCAACTTTTTCTCTACCGGTATCTGCATAACCATAACCAGTCGCAGAAATAAAATCTTGTGTATTTAAATTATTTTTATTAAAAGCTTTTAATACCTTTAACTGATTAAATTCTGATATTTCTTCTAATTTATCAAAATCATTTCCTAAATTATTTTCAGCATTTTTAATAAGATCATCAAATGCTGGATCAATATTATAGTGATTATATATATCGTTAAAATTCATATGTATCCTTTATTGTGCTAATAATTATATCTGTTGCATCGTTTGTGTCTAAATTATCCATAATAATTTCATGAGCAAAATTGTATTTTAAGTAACGTTTCATCCATGTAATTTGACGTTTTGCATAATGTCTAGTATTTTTTTGAATAAGATCAATCAATTCATCTATATCAATTTCTTCGTTTATAAACGGAAAAATTTCTTTATAACCAATAGCTGCCATTGATTGAGAAGCTTGATTTAAATCATATTCCTTTACTACTTCTGCAAACTCTTCAATCAATCCATTATCTATCATTTTTATAACACGATTGTTAATTTTTTGATAAACTTCCGATCTATCTTTATAATTTAAAAAAAATAGAATTGGATTTATATCTTTATTTAATCTTTTTTC
Source organism: Anaerococcus octavius (assembly GCF_900445265.1). GTDB lineage: Bacteria > Bacillota > Clostridia > Tissierellales > Peptoniphilaceae > Anaerococcus > Anaerococcus octavius. The sequence goes on along the minus strand of NZ_UFTA01000002.1, from coordinate 580,714 downwards.
ACCAGTTCTTACTTCAGATGGAGCTTTACCAGTAGAATTGTATATTTCAAGAGATCTTATTATTCTATTTGTTTCATTTGGATGATATTTTTTTGCCGTTAGAGGATCAATCTCTAATAATTTTTCATATAAATAATTATTTTCTTTTTTACCGTTTAAATTCTGTAATCTTTCTCTAAATTCAGGATTCTGCTTGACTTTTCCATAATTCATATCAAATATAAGGGAATCTATATAAAAACCTGTTCCACCCGCTACTATTGCAACTTTACCTTTTTCATTTATTTTTCTTATAATATTTGTAGCTTTATTTGAAAAATCCTCAACACTAAAATTTTCGTTAGGATCTATAATATCGATTAAATGATGAGTTATAGAATGATCATTTTTTATCTTATTAGTACCGATATCCATTTGTCTATAAACCTGCTGGCTATCTGCAGAGATTATCTCTCCATCAAAAGCTTTTGCAACATTAATTGCAATATCGCTTTTACCACTTGCAGTAGGTCCGGTAATAATTATAACATTATCTGTCAAAATATTTCTCCAAAGTATCTTCTTCTATTTCTAAAATAACTGTTTTTCCATCATAACTTTTAAAAGGATTATCTAATTTAAATAAATCATCTATTAATTTTTCGGCAGTTTCTTTATTTAATCTATCACCTTTTCTAAAGGAATTCTGTTTTATTAGTTTATAGATATCTTTATAAAAAAACTCACTTTTACTACTTATATTCATGTCAATCAATTCTTTTATAAGATTTTCGCTTACTGTTTGTTCAAAAATCTGAGGAACAGCTCTAACAATTAACTGATTTTCTCCAAATACTTCTATATCAAAACCAAGACTTAATATAAATTCCATTTTATTATTATATAAGCTTTTTTCTTCTGATCTTAATTTTATAATTAGTGGTTGTAGCAGTATCTGAGAATCAGGTTTGGAATTTTCTACTTCCGATATATATTTACTAAATTTAAGAGCTTGGTCAGCTCTACGATTGTCCATAATATATATTTTATTTTCATTAGTTTTAAATATTGTATATCTATCAAAAATATTTGTTAGATACAAAAATGAATTACTTTTAATAAATGTATTTTCAAAAGCTTTGTATTCAGTGGTATTTTTTTTATTATTTATATTTTCTTTGTCTTTGTTATTTGTTGATTTATTTACATTTATATTAGTTTTCTCATTAAAAAAATTATTATCCTCGTAGCTAGATTTTTCTTCTCTAACTATACTAAATCCACTATAATTATCTAAAAGATTTTGATAGTTTGATAAGTCTGGAATCTTATCTTTATTTTTTTCTTTAAGATTTATTTTATTTGGCTCTAAGTTTTTATTTAAAACTTTATAAATGGCGTTGTCAATTAAATCTAAGAGCTCATCTTCATAAGAAAATTTTATTGTTTTTTTATTGGGATGAACATTTACATCAATGTTTTTAGGATTTGTATTTATAAAAATAAAAAAGGCAGGAAATCTTCCTTGTGGAATAAATGATCTATATTGTTTTTCTATAGTTTTTGTAATAATACTACTATCTATAAGTCTGTTATTTACATAAATATATTGTAATAATCTACTAGCTCTATAATAATTAGATTTGCAAACATATCCTTCTATTTGATATAAATTATTTTTATCATTTATTTCTATAAGATTATCCTTTAGATTATCATCTAAAAGATTTGCTATTTTTATATCTAGGGGATCTTGGGATATAGTTTTAAACTCTACTCTACCATCTTTAATATATTTTATTGATGTATTATTGTAAGCAATTGCTAAGGAGTACATCAATTTAGATACGGCATTAGATTCAGCTATATCAGATTTAAGAAATTTTTTTCTCACAGGTACATTATTAAATAAATCCATAACTTCGATACTTGTTCCATTATTTGTAGCAATTGATGATTCAGTTGGATTTGTATTTTTTATTTCTAATTTTTTACCAATTTCATCATCTTCACTTTTAGAAATTGCTAATACATGGCTTACTGATGCTATGCTTGATAGTGCTTCACCTCTAAAACCTAATGAGTATATATCATATAGGTCCGAAAAATTTTTGATTTTAGATGTAGTATGTTTTTGAAAAGCTAATGACATTTGATCATTTGCTATGCCCACTCCGTCATCTGTAACTCTAATATAAGATTTGCCGCCTTTTTTTATTTCTACTACTATATTTTTAGCTCCGGCATCTATAGAATTTTCTACTAATTCTTTAACAACAGAAACCGGAGATTCAATTACTTCGCCTGCTGCAATTTGTTCAATTGTCCTGTTATCTAGCTTCATTATTGGCATTATAATTGATTTATCCTTTCAACTAAATCATTTAGTTTATTAATTGCTTCTATAGGAGTAAGTTCATTTATATTGACATTTGATGATATATCTTTAATCTCATTTATTTTATAATCACTTATCTCACTCATTGTGTTCTTTATGTTGTTTGATTTATCCAAGTTTATTAATTTATCTTCATCTATTTTTTTCATAAATTTCTGAGCGTTTTTGATAAGCTCATCAGGCAATCCGCTTAGTTTAGCAACTTCTATCCCATAACTGCGATCTGATTTTCCTTCTTTTATTTTCCTTAAAAATACAAGGTTATTATCTTCTTTTAAAATTTCAATTTTTAGATTTTTTACATTATCTAGTTCGTTCTCTAAAATTGTCAGCTCATGGAAATGAGTTGCAAATACCGTCTTAAATCTAGTTTTTTTAGATATATATTCTACTAAAGACATAGCTATACTCAGACCATCATCTGATGATGTACCTCTACCTACTTCATCTAAAATAACGAATGAATGTGACGTAGCATTTTTTAATATATTTGATACTTCATTCATCTCTAGCATAAAGGTAGATTCACCTTTTGAAATATTATCACTGGCTCCTATACGAGTAAATACTTTATCACATACTCCTATTTCAGCAAAAGAAGCAGGTACAAATGAACCCATTTGTGCTAATATTATTATAATTGCCATCTGCCTCATATAAGTAGACTTACCAGCCATATTTGGACCAGTAATTATTTGTATCAAATTATCTGCTTGACCGATTTTTGTATCATTAGCAATAAATTCATTCTCTTTAAGATTATCTTCAATAACTGGATGCCTGCCATCTCTAATTGTTATTTCATTTTTATTAGTAAGTCTGGGTCTTACATAATTATTTAAGACAGCTACCCTAGCAAGGGTATTAAGACCATCGATATTTGCAATCATTTTTGCAAGAGATTGTAGCATTAGTGTTTGATCTAATATTTCATCACGAATTTGATTAAAAATTTGATATTCTAAATCGTTAACTTTATCTTTGCCACCAAGTATTAGATTTGACAGATTTTCTAATGTTTCTGTGGTATATCTTTCTTGATTTTTTAAAGTTTGTTTTCGTATATAATTATCAGGAACTTTATCTAAATTACTTTTGGTTATTTCTATAGAATAACCATTATTCTTATTAAATACTATCTTATAATTTTTTATCCCTGTTTTATCTCGCTGTTCAGATTCATACTGTGTAAGTTTATTTAATGCACCTTCTGATTCATTTTTTAAAATATCTAGGTCTTCACTAAAAGATTCTTTTATTATTCCACCTTCAGTAATAGAAATAGGTGGATCATCAACTATAGAATTTCTTAATATTTCATAGAGATTTTCTACATTAGGTATATTTAGACCAAGATTCGCAATATTTTCATCTTCACTTTTTTCTAAATACTTTTTTAGTTTAGGAATATTTTTAAGAGAATTTTTTAATGATATTAGATCTCTAGCATTTGCTCTTTTATAAGAAATTTTAGCTACCAATCTCTCTAAGTCATAAATATCATTTAAATAATTAGAAATATTTTGCGAGTCAATTGGACTGTTATAAAAATATTCTACAATATCTAGTCTTCGATTTATTCTTTCAATATCAACTAGGGGTCTTTCTAACCATTCGTTTATAATTCTAGACCCCATTACTGTATCTGCTCTATCTAAAATTTTTAAAACAGTATCATCTTTGGAGTTATTATTTAAATTTCTATGAAGCTCTAAGTTAGTTCTTGTATTTGCTTCAAGTTCTAAGTAATTTGAAATTTCTAAAACTTCTATGTTATTGATGTGCCTTAGCTTATCATCATAAAACTTATAAATATAGTTTAATAAATTAGCTAAAGATACTATCGATAATCTTTTATTCTCAATTTTTTTAATATTTTCTTCACCTAGATAGTTTACAATGGTTTCTGATCTTTGTTCGTATTTTAAATCATCTTCAATATAATTTTTGAAAATATTTGTATTTTGATTTAAATACTTAGATAAATCTTTAAGACTATAATTTTCATTTATTATAATTTCAGAAGGATTTATTTTTTCTATTTGATCTATTGATTGTTTTGCTATAAAATCATCAGAACCTTTTAACTCTATAGTAAATAAAGCTCCTGTAGATATATCACAATATGATAGAGATAGACCAAATTTATTTTGAAAGATAGATAGCAAATAATTATTTTCACGATTATCTAAAGATTCCATATCTGTAATAGTTCCGGGGGTTATAACACGAGTTATAGCTCTTTTTACTAAACCTTTTGCTTGTTTAGGATCCTCTATTTGGTCACAGAGAGCTACTTTGTATCCTTTTTTTACAAGCTTACTAACATAGTTATCTATAACATGATGTGGTACTCCACACATTGGAGCCTTTTTTTCGTGTCCACATTCTTTTCCTGTTAATGTAAGAGCAAGAGCCTTGCTTGTTATAATTGCATCATCAAAAAAAGTTTCATAAAAATCTCCTACCCTATAAAGTAAGAGAGCATCTTTAAAATTTTGTTTAACATCTACATAGTGTTTTAACATAGGTGTTAGTTTTTCGTAAGTAAAATTATCTTTCATAGTCTATTCCTCTTCTAGCATACATTATACCATAAAAAAAACTCACCCTCTGGGTGAGTTTTATTCTATATCCAAGGTTTTTACATCGTTAACCCAAGATGTTGTAGATTCAGCATTTGTATCAATAATCAGCATTTTTCCATAATTTTGACTTATATCAAAAACTGGTTCTCCATCCATTTTATATACTAAATAAACTCTTTCAGGTTCTAACGCTGCTGACATAGATATTCTTTTTTGATTGCCATTGTTATCTTCAACTATTAAAAATGCTCTATCTTTTAAATTAACATCTAGCTTCCCTATTATTTTTTCGATAGCTACACCTTCTATATCTACTTTTTCTAGCCCATTATTTAAATAAACCGATTTTTTTTCAGCACCTAATTTTCGAATTTCTTTTAAGGTTAAAGAATCCAATTGGTTTCCATCACTTTTAACAATTAATATCTCACTATCATATTTGCTAATTGCCTTTTCAACATTATGTTTTCTAATTAAAAAACCTATAAGAAAAACTATTAATACTGCAAAAACGGCTATCATTAGCCTATACTTATTCTTTTTTAACTTCTTATTAACTTTTCTATTAGCCATTATCTACCAGTGGAACCAAAGCCACCCTCACCTCTATCAGATTCATTTAGGCTTTCAACAACTTCAATTTCTAATTGTTGATAAGGTTGTATGACAAGTTGGGCCAGCCTATCCCCGTTTTTTATAACTTGTTCTTGATCACCATAATTATAAAAATAAATAATTATTTCACCTCTGTAATCAGAGTCTATAACTCCTACAGTATTAGCAAGCATTAACTTTTTTTTAACGCCAGTTGATGAACGTGGGTAAATAGCTCCAAAGTATCCTTTTGGTATTTGTACTTTTAAGCCAGTATCAATTTTTACAGTTTCTTTTGCTTTTATCTTAATATCTTCTTTGTTAGAACAATATAAGTCTATACCAGCTGCTTCTTTAGTCGCATAAACAGGTATTTTATTATCTGTCACTATTTTTAATTTTTCCTTCATTTAATCACCTTCACTAAAGATTAGTATACCAATCTTTGCTCAAATTACAAAGCAAAGTATAGTTATTTTAAGAAAAGAGGTAGATTATGGATAATATAACTAAAAGATTTTTAAACTACATTACATTTGACACACAAAGTGATCCAGAAAATGGAGATGAGCAAAAACCTTCTAGCGAAGGTCAATGGGTTTTGGCAAAAGAATTAAAAAAAGAACTAGAAGAACTAGGCCTTACAGTAACTATTAATGATGAAGCCTTTGTTTTTTCTGAAATAAAAGCAAATACTGATAAAGATTTACCAAAAGTTGGATTTATAGCTCATATGGATACATCTCCAGAAATGCCAGGTAAGATTGATGATCCACAAATCATTGATTACAAAGGTGGAGATATAAAATTAAATGACAAAAGATCAATAACTGTTGAAGACTTCCCTGTTTTAAAAGATTTAGAAGGTTTAACACTAATTACTACACGTGGAGAAACTTTATTAGGTGCTGATGATAAATCAGGAGTAGCTGCTATTATGAATATGGCAGAATATTTTGTAAATAATCCTGAAGTAGAACACGGTGATATTAAAATTGCATTTACTCCAGATGAAGAAATAGGAACAGGTGCTGATACTTTTGATGTTGAAAACTTTGGAGCAGATTTTGCCTACACAATAGATGGTGGATATATTGGCGAACTAGAATACGAAACATTTAACGGAGCTGCTGGAAAAGTAAATATAAAGGGTAAATCAGTCCATCCAGGTTCTGCAAAAAATACTATGATCAACTCTACAACAGTTGCATTTGAATTCGATAGATTACTAGGTGAAGTGAATAGACCAGAACACACTGAAGGCTATGAAGGTTTCTATCATTTAACAAATATTAAAGGTGATATAGAAAATACAAAAATGGAGTATATTATACGTCACCATGATAGAGAAGAATTTGAAAATATGAAAAAACAATTTATGGCTAATAAAGACTATTTAAATAACAAATATGGCAATATAATTGAAGTAGAAATAAAAGATAGTTACTACAACATGGGTGAAGTACTAAAAGATAAGCCTGAAATAGTTGGATATGCTAAAAAAGCTATGGAAAACTTAGATATAGAACCATTAATTAGTCCAATCCGTGGAGGTACAGACGGTTCCAAATTATCATTCATGGGTCTACCTTGCCCTAACATATTTGCTGGCGGACTAAACTTCCATGGTGTATATGAAATTTTACCTATAGAATTTTTACAAAAATCTTCCGAAACTATTATAGAAATAGTAAAAGTAATTGCTAAAGATTGTTAAGTATTATATAATTAAGTTGGGTATAATATTACTAAATGCATTATAAAGGAGTTTTAAAATGACTGAAGAAAAAAAATATGAAGAAGACAACAAAATTGCAGATCCAAAAACAGGAAAAGAATCTGGTTCTAGCCAATATAAAGGCGACGAAGAATTAGATAATGTTGCTAAAAACTCAGAAGAAACAGATCGTAGTAACGATCCTGACGTAAAATATAATACAGATACAGAATACAGAAACACAGATGTAGATGAAGCTGGATACGTTTCTGGCCCAACAGCTGAAGGTAGAAGAACAAGAGTTGATGAACTTTCAGAAAATCCTTCAGATGAAGATAAATAAACAATCAAAAAGAGCCAATTATTAGGCTCTTTTTTTAATTAAAATTTATTCATTAATTGCACGTCTTAGTATATCCCCCACTTCTAAAGGCAAATCTATAGTCATATAAATTTTTTCTTTTGGTTTATTTGCTACATCTATCTCTTCGCCCTTAGCGTTTCTCATATTATCTATTGTATAATAATAAAAATCTTTTGAGTTACCAAATATTTCTATTTCTTCACCTTTAAAAAACCTATTTCTTTGTTCAATCACCGCTTCTTTTGTTTGGGAATTATATTCTAATACTGCTCCGATAAAGTCATATTTTCTAATGTATGATGAGTTTTCATAGATTTGGTCTTCGCTATCAGGTTTTTTATAGAAAAATCCTTTTGTGTAATGTCTATGACTAGCTTTTTGAAGTTCATTATAATATTTTTGTACAGTTTCTTCATTATAATTTCCTTCATAGTAAGCATCTATTACTTGCCTGTATGATCTAATTACCGTAGCCACATAAAAGGCAGTCTTCATTCTTCCTTCTATTTTAAAGCTATCGATTCCAGCTTCTATTAATTTATCTATCTCATCTATTAGGCATAAGTCTTTAGAATTCATAATATAGGTTCCGGAACCATCTTCTTTTATAGGATAATATTCTCCTGGTCTATTTTCTTCTTGTATAGAATATTTCCATCTACAAGCCTGAGCACAATCTCCCCTATTTGCATCCCTACCTGTCATATAGTTACTTAATAAACATCTTCCCGAATAAGAAATACACATTGCACCATGAACGAAAACTTCAATTTCTAAGTCTTTTGGTGTATTATTCCTAATTTCTATAATTTCTTCTAATGATAATTCTCTAGCTAATATTACTCTTTTTGCACCCATATTATACCAAAAGTTTACAGTAGCTGAATTTGTTACAGATGCTTGAGTAGATACGTGTAGGTCAATATTCGTTAACTCTTTAGCGATCGAAAATATTCCTGGATCTGAAATAATTAAGGCATCTACACCTATTTTATCTAAGAAATGTAAATATTCTTCAAGACCTATCATATCTTGATCATGAGGTACTATATTCATTGTAATGTGTACTCTTACACCATTTTCGTGGGCATAATCTACAGCTTTTTTCATAGCTTCACGGTCAAAGTTTTTAGCATTTGCACGTAAACCAAAGCTATCACCAGCCATAAATATCGCATTAGCTCCAAATTTTACAGCAGCTTCTAATCTTTCCATATCCCCAGCGGGGGCAAGTAACTCAACTTTTTTTTCTGACATTTCTACTCCTTTATGCTTAAAGTTAAACCATCACCTATAGGAATAATTGTAGTTTGAAAATCCTTTCTGTCCATTACATAGGCAAGATAGTTTCTTAATCTCTTTACTATGGTAATCATGCGCTTATCTACATAATCATCATTTACAACCATTCCTTTAAACAAGACATTATCAGCAATAATTATTCCACCATCATTCAACAGTTTGGATGTTTCTATAAAATAATCCATATAGCGGCTCTTATTTGCATCTATAAAGACAAAATCAAAGCCTTGATTTAAATCACTCAAGGCTTTTTGTGCATCTTTATTTATTAGATTTATTTTTGCATTATATTTGCTAAAGTTATCTCTTGCTATGTTTGCTGTTTCTTCATCTAATTCTATAGTTGTTATTTCTGCATCAGTATATTTATCAAATACAAGAGCTGAATAACCTATAGCTGATCCAATTTCTAAAATTGATTTTGGTCTTTTGCTTATTAAAATGGTTTTAATAAATTCTTTAGTCTCAACATTCATTATAGGTACATTTTCTTTTAATGCATATTCACGCAATTCAAGAAAATCCCTATCTTCAATTAAATTTTGCAAATATAAATTAGTATGAGGATAATTTATATATTTCATTATTTTCTACTTCTGATATTACTGGTAAGATCATTGGATCACGTCCAAGTTCATTATATAAATAAGATTTTAGATCTTCTCTTATTTGATATTTTATTTGGCTAATAGCTCTAACTTCATCTTTTTGGCATTTTTCAAATGATCTTATAACAACTTCTTTGGCATTTTCAATTATATCTTGGTTTTCTTTTACGTAAACAAAACCACGAGATACTATTTCGGGACCTGCAAGTAGTGTTTGCGTATTTCTATCGAATGTAATAGATACAACCATTAATCCATCTTCTGATAAATGTTTTCTATCTTTTAATACAATATTTCCTACATCACCTATACCAGATCCATCTACAAGAACATTTCCTGCTTGAATTTTACCTACAACTTTTGCTGATTTTTTAGTAAATTCAACGACATCACCATTTTCAATTATATGAATATTATCTTTATCCATTCCCATATCAATTGCTAAATCTCGATGTGTATGAAGTTGTCTCGCCTCACCGTGAGCAGGAATTAAAAATTTTGGTGTAGCTAATTGATACATTAATTTGATTTCTTCTTGGCATGCATGACCTGATGCATGTACTCTTTCAAGAGATGAGTAAATAATATTTACACCAATTGTTGTTAGCTTATTAATTACATTATTAATTGCTATTTCATTACCTGGAATGGCTGATGATGATAGGATTACTGTATCTGTTTCATTTAAATGTATTTGTTTATGCTCATGATTTGCCATACGTGTTAAGGCAGATAATGGCTCTCCTTGGGTACCTGTTGATAATACTACAATTTCATCATCAGCATAATTTTTGACATTTTTCATATCAATAATTGTGTTATTCTTCACATTTAAATAACCAAGTTCACTTGCAATTCTCACATTGTTCATCATTGAACGACCGGAGAGTGCAACTTTTTTATTGTATTTTTCAGCTGCATATATTATTTGTTGAACTCTATGAAGATTTGATGCAAACGTTGCAACTATTATTCTACCTGTCACTTGCCCAAATATTCTTATAAAAGTATCTCCTACTTCTTTTTCACTGATAGAATATCCTGGCCTTTCAACATTTGTGCTATCGCAATATAATGCTAATAGACCTTTTTTACCAAGTTCGGCTATTCTTTGAATATCTGTTGGATCTCCATCTATTGGTGTAAAGTCCATCTTAAAGTCACCAGTAAATAAAATTGTTCCAACTGGTGATTTTACAGCTATTGCACATGAATCCGGTATAGAGTGACTTACTCTTATAAACTCTACACTTAGTTCACCGACTTTTACTTTATTATTTACATTAACCATTTTTATTTTATTAGGATTTAGGTTATGTTCTTTAAACTTATTTGCTAAAAGTCCTTTTGTTAATTTTGAACAATATACATTAGTATCTACATTTTTTAAAAAATATGGGATAGCACCAATATGATCTTCATGACCATGAGTTACAAATATCCCTCCCAATTTTTTCTTGTTTTCTTCTACATAAGTAAAATCAGGGATTACTATATCTACTCCAAGCATTTCTTCATTTGGGAAAGTTAATCCACAGTCTATCATAACCATATCATTACCATATTCTATGATAGAGCAGTTTTTACCTATTTCTTGCATTCCACCTAGGGGAATCAGCCTTAGTTTCTTTTCATTTGACATTTTTACTCCTTATTTTTTCTGCAATCGGAGCAAATTCCATAAATTCTTAATGAATAATTGTTTAACTGGAAGTCATATTCCTCTTTTAATGAATCTGCTAATTCTTTATTTGATAAAAATTCATCTTCTATGATCTTTCCACAGTTTGTACATATCATATGATCGTGGTGATCATTTATAGGATCTATTAGTTCATAGGTATAAGCTTGATCTGTAAATTCTTGTTTACTTACAATGCCTAGTTCTTCAAATAAATTTAAGGTTCTATATATAGTAGCTATACCTACTTGCTTATTTTCTTCGTGTACTTTTGAAAATAATTCTTCTGGTGTGACATGTTTTGAAGAGCTTTCCTTTAATACATTAAAAATTATTTCTCTTTGCCTCGTGAATTTTTGATTATTTTCATCAAAAATTTTTCTAATTTCATTAGTTTCCATTACTGTCTTCTTTCATTTCTTCATACAAGCTGATGATTTCATCAAGTTCTTCTTGATTTTCAATTGATTTGAATACTACTTGTTCTTCGTCATTAATGACTTCCATAATCATTATCAATTCATCATCATACTGTTGCAAAGCGCAGTAATTTTTGTCATCTACTCCGAAAGTATCTATTATATTAAATTCGACTTCATTATTATCTTCATCATATAAAACAATACTATCCATTCCTTCTCCCATCTAAATATGTCTGTAGAATAAAGCTTGCTGCGATCTTATCTATATGTTTTTTTCTATTTTCACGTCTGACATCCATATCAATTAATACTCTTTCTGATTGTATAGTTGTCATTCTTTCATCTTGATAGATAATTTCTTTGTCTGTTTGTTTTTTCAAAAGATCAACAAAGCTCATTACTTTCATAGATTGTGGTCCAATAGAATTATTCATATTTTTTGGCAGACCTACTACAATTGTTTCTACATCATATTCATCTATTATTTCAACAAGTCTTTTAATATCCAAACTTGCTTTTTTTCTTTTTATAGTTTCTAGTGGGTTTGCTATCAAAAACATAGGGTCGCTTAAAGCAACCCCTATTGTTTTATCTCCCACATCAAGACCCATTATCCTAGTCATTGATATAATTATTTAATAATTCTTCGATGATTTCGTCACGATCAACAGCACGTATTAATTTACGTGCTCCATTATGAGCAGTAATATATGTTGGATCACCTGATAATAGATATCCTACTATTTGACTTGTTGGCTTATAACCTTTTTCTTCTAGAGAATCATATACAGTTGTCAATATTTCTCTTATATCTTTTTCATCTTCTCTTTCTGGCTTGAAAGCTATTGTTTCATTAAAGTCATGTTTTTCTGTCATAATAACTCCTTTAGATGAGTTCATGTGCTTTTTCTAAAGCTTCATCAACTTTTGAAATATCTTTTCCTCCAGCTTGAGCAAAGTTTTTCTTGCCTCCGCCATTTCCACCTGCTACTTGACTAATTTCTCTAACAATTTTACCTGCGTCATACTTATCTGTCAGACTATTATCTACAGTTACTGTAAATATAATTTTTTCATTTATTACACTTGCAAAGACTATAACTAAATTTTCAAAATCATTTTTTAATCTATTTTCATAATCACGAAGTTCATCCGTAGATACATTTTCAAATTTATGAATTAGTAGATTCATATTATCTCTTGATTCTACATTATTTCCTAAATCTTTATATATATCTTTATGAGATGATGATTTTAATCTTTTGATTTCTTCTTTTTGATTTTCTAATTCATCTTCTAGAGATTTTATTTTTTGAATAATTGCATTTGGTTTTGCATTCAAATTATAAGCTATCTCATCTAAGCTTTGTTTTTGATCTTGTAAAAGTTCATAAACTTTTTTACCTGTAATCGCTTCAATTCTACGAACTCCTGCTGATACAGAAGATTCTGAAACGATCTTAAATATAAGTACTTCTGATGAATTATTTACATGGCATCCACCACATAATTCTTTAGAGTAATCTCCTATAGATACTACTCTAACATTTTCCTTATATTTATCTTCAAATAGTCCTATAGCTCCCATTTCTTGGGATTTCTTAAAGCTTACTATTTGTTTAACAACTGGTAATTGTTCTCTTATTTTTTGTTTATTATATCTTCGATTTTTCTTTTTTCTTCACTTGTTAAAGATTCATTATAAGTAAAATCAAATCTTAGTCTATTTTCATCAACCAATGACCCTGCTTGAGTAATTTCATCTCCCAATACATCTCGTAATGCTTGGTCTAGCAAGTGTGTTGCTGAATGGTTCCTTGTTATATCGTATCTACGCTCTTGGTCAACTTTAAATGTGTATTTTTGATTTGTTTTTATTTCTCCCTCAACAACTTCTACTGAATGGAAAAACACATCATTTTTCTTTTGAACATCTGTAACTTTTGCTTTCCCACCTTGATTATAAATAAATCCAGTGTCAGCTACTTGTCCGCCACCTTGAGCATAAAATGAAGTCCTATCAGATAATATTATACCCTTATCACCTTTATTTAGCGATGAAATATTTTCACTTTCATCAAAAATATTTGAAATATTTGCTTCTACTTTTAAAATATCATAACCAACAAATTCTGTAGGATCAATGCCATCTGTAACTATATTATCTAAAGACCATCCTGAGTCTGATTTTCGTGCATTACGAGCTAGTTGTCTTTGATTTTCCATTTCCTCACTAAACTTATTTTCATCTAAATCAAAGTTTTCTTCATTTAAAATTTCTTTTGTAAGATCTAATGGAAACCCATAAGTATCGTAAAGTTTAAAAGCTTCACTACCGTCTAGAACCGTTTCGCCATTTTTTTTCATTTCATCAATTAATGAGTTTAATCTTTCAAGTCCTGAGTCAATGGTATGTTGGAATCTTTCTTCTTCATCTGTAATAATTTTTATGATATTGTCTTTATTAGTTTCTAATTCTTCATATTCTACTTTATAAGTTTCTATAACTTCAGATACTATTTGTGATAAGAATTCTCCTTTTATACCTAAAAGTTTACCGTGTCTATAAGCACGTCTAATAAGTCTTCTTAAAACATATCCACGTTTTTCATTTGAAGGAATAATACCATCTGATACTAAAAATGTCATAGCCTTTGCATGGTCAGCAATAACCCTTATAGATACATCACATTTTTTATTCTCTTTATATTTTACTCCAGAAACTTTTTCTATTTCTGATATGATATCTTGCATTACATCTATTTCAAAAATATTATCTTTTTGTTGAACAACCATTGCTATTCTTTCAAGACCCATACCTGTATCTATATTAGGATGAGCTAATGGAATATAGTTGCCTTCTATATCTTTATTAAATTGAGTGAATACCAAGTTCCATATTTCTAGGAATCTATCTGAATTATCATTTCCTGGGGCATTATCATTTTCATCTATAGCATGGTCTGGACCTCTATCAACATATATTTCAGAACATGGACCACAAGGACCTACTTCTAATTCCCAGAAATTTTCATCTTTATCTTGGCGTAATATTCTATCTGGACTAATGCCGACTTCATCTTTCCAAATATTGTAAGCTTCATCATCATTAAGATAAACTGTTACCCAAAGATCATTTCTATCAATTTCAACTTTTTTTGTTAAAAATTCATAAGCCCAAGTTATAGCTTCTCTTTTAAAATAGTCTCCAAATGAAAAGTTTCCGAGCATTTCGAAATAAGTACCATGGCGTTCAGTCTTACCAACTCTTTCTATATCTCCAGTCCTTACACATCTTTGAGATGATGTTGCTCTGTTATTTTTTATCTTTTTTTCACCAGTAAAATATTGTTTTAATGGTGCCATACCTGCATTTATGAGTAACAATGACTCATCATTTTGTGGAATTAGTGGAAAAGATTTTAATATAGTATGGCCTTTTTCTTTCCCAAAAAAATCAATATATGATTTTCTAAGATCATTCATTCCTAAGTTTTTCATTTTTCTACCTCAACTTTGTTATTAATTATCTCATTTAAAGTTATGGAATCTATAGTATCATTTATTGCTTCATCTATTTTATAAAAGGCAAAGTAGGCATTGCACTTATCTTCACAATGTCCATCTGGATAACATCCTGTTATGTTCCAATCACCTTCTAATACCCTGATTACTTCTCCAGCTGTTACTTCATCTGGATTTTTAGTTAATTTATAGCCACCTTTTGGACCTCTACTTGATTCTACAATATTTTCTTTTTTTAGAAGTCTAACTAATTGTTCTAAGTAATTTTCTGAAAGATTTAGTTTTTCTGAAATTTCTGATACTGGTATATAGCCCTTATCTTCATTTTCAGCTAAGTAGCAAACTGCTCTTAATCCATACCTGCTTCTAGTTGATAATTTCATTTAACCACCTATACTGTTATTAGATCTTGCATTGCTTGATAAAATTTATCTCCAATGCCAGTTACATTTTTTATTTCTTCAATAGTTTCAAATTTTTTGCTTTCTCTATAATCAATAATGGCTTGAGCTCTTTTCTCACCAATATTTGGCAAAGTCATCAGCTCCTCTTTACTAGCTTCATTTATATTAATTTTTCCTTCTTGAGAACTTGGATCTGCGTTAGAAATTATTTGATCAGTACTAGCATCTTCTTGGTCTAGAATTTCATCTTTACTAGGTATGTATATCTTCATCTGATCTTCTAATTTCATGGCCAAATTTAAAGACTTGCTATCAGCATCAGGACTAAGTCCACCAGCTTTATTTATCAAATCTTCAAGTCTATCACCGTCTTTTATTTCATAGACACCTTCTCTATTAATTTGGCCTGTGATATGTACTTTCATTGCTTCATTTTCTTTTGCATCATCATCTGTTTCATCCTCTAATAATAAATCATCTTCATTTTTATCTAGTAAAGTAAAGTTTTCATTAAGGCTATCGCCTTGTTTTTCTTTTATAAAATTATTGCCAATAGCTATAGCTAAGGCAATAATTAATCCGATTATTATTTTATCTTTATTTTTGTTTTCCATTATGATACCAGGAGATTTATGAAAAGATTACTCTTCCCATAAATCGTCTATGCCATAAAATTCTCTTTGTCTTTGAGTGAAAATATGGATTATAATGTCATCTGCATCCATTAATATCCACTCACCTTCCCTTAATCCTTCCTTAGATAAAAGAGAAAAGCCATTTTTATCTAGCTCTTCTTCTATATAATCCGCAAGAGCTTTAGTTTGAATAACTGATGTACCTGTAGCAATTACAAATGTGTCTGCAATTGAAGAATCTTTAAGTTCTAATACATTTACATCTTCAGCTTTTCTATCATCTAAAACTTTTAGTATTATATCTAATTTATTCATTTTTCTCCTTAATCAAGTAATTTCTTGCATCAATTGTAAGTGGATGAATCAAATCATTTTTTTCGATTATATAAGTAATATTATGATCTAAGCTATATAAAATAGCCTCATCTAAATCATTTTTTGCAAGCTTTCTTATATGATCTACACCTGGGTAGTTTCTTTTTTCTTCTATGGCATCAGCTAAGTAGATTATCTTATCAAGCTGTGTCATATTTTCTCTGCCTGTAGTGTGGTATTTAATTGCATCCAATACATCGTTATCATTTATATTATACTCTTTTTTGGCAACTTCTGCTCCTAAAAAAGAATGTAATACAGCTTTAAACTGTAACTGATAAGAATCGATATTTTCGCCGTAGAGCATCATATATTTATCTTCGTTATATTTAGCACAATCATGTAAAATAGCTGCAGTTTTTACCTTATCTTCTTCGATGTCACTATTTAATAACAAAGCCATTTTCATAACTCTCTTACAATGATTGAATCTTTTTTTACCAATATCTGCTATTAGTTTATCTTCCCAAGCCTCTAAATTATACATATAATTCATACTCCTTTATAAGCTTATAGACTGGATCAGGAACTAAATATTTGATACTTTTGTTTTCTTTTACTAAATCTCTAATAAGGGTAGAAGATATATTTATATTTAGGTTATCAATTAGGTAAATTTTTTCATTGTCTTTTTTGATTTGTTCAAATTTTTTTACTAAATCACTATCTTTTTCTATGCTTGTTCTTGCAAAAACTATAAGATGATCATTTAAAATTTTTTCATAGTTTCTCCATGAATCAATTGTCATAAATGAATCTTCACCCATAATATAATAAAACTCATGCTCAGGATATTTATTTTTAAAATAATCTAAAGTTTGATGAGTATAGATGACTGAGTCATCATTAGCTTCAAAAGTAGACAACTCTAATTTCGGATTATCTTCTATAGCAGCTTTAACCATTTCTACCCTAATACTTGTATCTGTCTTTTTTTTATTTTGTTTGTGTGGTGGATTCGAGCTTGGAAGAACTATTATTTTATCTAGGCCCATAAAATTAAGTGTATTTTCCAATACAATTAAATGACCTATATGAATGGGATCAAAGGTTCCACCGTAAAGACCAATTTTCATTTTATCCCCTCAAAGTTCAAATTTATTATCTTCGTTTTTTCTATATATAGTAAATATATTACCCACATGATTTACAAATTTCGCACCTAATTTTTCTAGTAATTCTTGTAATATTTCATTTGGGTCATCCATATTATTATTCAAAATTTTTATTTTTATTAATTCACGTGCTTCTAATGCTTCTTCAACCGCATTTATAACATCATCAGTTAAAGAAAACTTACCTATATTTACAACTGGTTTATAATCATGGCTTTCTGCTTTTAGCATAGCACGTTGTTTTCCTGTAAGCATATTTACTTACCTCCTATTCAAAGTATTCAAAGACAATATCACCTACAGCAACACTATCTCCTTCTTCAATTCCCATTTCTATAAGTTTATCAAAAACTTCCATTTCTCTTAATTTACTTTCAAAGTACATTCTAGAATCATAATCTTCTAGATTTACTCTTTCTAAAAGATTATCTATTCTTTTACCATAAACTAAATAAATACCATTTTCTTTTGCAAATTGTAAGTCGTACTCTACTTCCCTATTGTAATAATCGTTAAGGAAGTTATCATCAATATCCTCAATAAGATCAAATTTTTTATTTTCTGATTCTAAAAGTAAATTATATGTTGCATCTAATAAATCTTTTATTCCATCAGTTGTAGCCGCAGATATTTTAAATATCTTATAGTCACTTCCAAACTCTTCCATAAATTTAGAAGCATTGTCATTAAAGTCTAGGTCTGTTTTATTTAAAGCTATGATCATTGGTTTATCAGCTAATTTTTCATTATATAATTTTAATTCTTCATTTATTAAAGTAAAATCAGCTATTGGATCACGACCTTCTATCCCTGAAATATCTACCAAATGAACTAAAACTCTACATCTTTCTATATGTTTTAAGAAATCATGACCTAAGCCTTGACCTTCGTTGGCACCTTCTATTAGCCCTGGTATGTCAGCTACAATAAATGATCTTTCTTTATCAATATTTACAACTCCTAAATTTGGATCAATTGTTGTAAAATGATAATTAGCTATTTTGGGTTTTGCTGATGTAATTACAGATATTAATGTGGATTTACCAACATTTGGTAGGCCTACAAGTCCCACATCTGCTAGAACTTTTAGTTCCATTATAAGATCAATTTCTTGGCCTTTTTTTCCATTTTCAGCAAATCTTGGTGCTTGGCGGATAGAATTTTTAAAGTGAACATTTCCTCTACCACCTTTACCACCTTTAGCTATTAAAAACTCCTCATTATCAGTTTTAAAGTCTTTTATAATCGTGTTACTTTCAGCTTCTCTAAGGATAGTACCAACTGGTACTTTTAGAATTAAATCTTCACCTTTTTTACCAAATTTTTTAGATTTACCACCTGGTTGTCCGTTTTCTGCTTTATATTTTGTTTTGTATTTAAAATCATCTAGGGTAGATAGGTTTCTAGTAGCTTTTATTATTATGCTACCTCCATCTCCTCCATCACCACCAGCAGGACCGCCAGTTGGTTCATACTTTTCTCGTCTCCATGCAACAGCTCCATTACCACCATCGCCTGCTTTTAGATTAATTTTTGCAAAATCTATCATATAAATATCCTTTCATATGAAAAAAAGCCTGCCGAAAAGGCAGGCTTATTAATTTTTAAGCAATATCTTGTTTTGGATAAACAGAAACTTGTTTTCTGTCACGTCCTTTTCTTTCAAATTTTACGATTCCTTCGCAAGATGCGTATAGAGTATCATCTCCACCTTTTTTAACATTGTTACCTGGGTGAATTTTTGTTCCTCTTTGTCTAACGATAATAGATCCAGCATTTACAAATTGACCATCTGCTCTTTTTGTACCAAGTCTTTTACTTTCTGAATCTCTACCGTTTTTAGAAGAAGATACCCCTTTTTTACTAGAAAATCTTTGTAAGTTAATATTTAAAATCATTTATATCTCCTTATATTATAGTTTTGTAAGCTTCTACAAAGTCACTATAACTTTGTGTTAGTGTCCAAATACCTGTGTTAAAAGTATTTAAAATTACTTCTGAATCGTGAGATGGATTTTCTACTAATAGTTTCATAGTTTCTTCATCATCACTAAATTCTACCTCATAATCGTAACTATCAAGAGAATTTACAGTTGTATAAGCTAGCATAGATACTGCTGCGCAAACTATATCTTTACCGTGT
The DNA here is from genome assembly GCF_900445265.1 of Anaerococcus octavius. Lineage (GTDB taxonomy): Bacteria > Bacillota > Clostridia > Tissierellales > Peptoniphilaceae > Anaerococcus > Anaerococcus octavius. The sequence continues at coordinate 560,864 of NZ_UFTA01000002.1, read as the reverse complement.
TCATCATAGTCTGCATGGCCAGTAATTTCAAATCCTTTGAAAATGTCTTTGTTATAGATTAAATTTACTTTAATCATTAGTTAGCAGAGATGCTATCAATTTTAACTAAAGTATAAGGTTGTCTGTGTCCTTGTTTTTTTCTATACATTTTTTTAGGTTTGTATTTGTAAACGATAATCTTTTTGTCTTTGTTTTGATCTTCTATTGTTGCAGATACCTTTGCGTTTGCTACAGTTGGTGATCCAACTTTAATATCGCTATCGTTTGCAACTAATAGTACTTCATCAAATTCAACAGTTTCGCCAACTTCGTAAGGAAGTTTTTCAACTCTTACTAAGTCCCCTTCTGATACTTTGTATTGTTTGCCACCTGTTTTTATAATTGCGTACATGGGCTCCTCCTTATTCTTAGATTCTCGCCAGTTTAGGTGATCAGTACCTAAACTGAGCGGTTTACCTTAAAATGATACTATCTTTTTATTTGATTGTCAAATAAAACTTAAATTTCAATAATTTCCATAGTATCAATAGCTTCATCGACAAGTTTTTGTATATCTAATTTTTCTTCAGATCTTTGTATATATTTAAATTTTGGTTTGGTAACTGGCTTATCTGGTGCAAATATTGAACAGCAATCATCAAAGGGTTCTATAGATTTGTCATAAGTGCCTATATTTATCGCAGTATTTATTATATCTTGCTTGTCTAAGGCGATTAGTGGTCTTAGGATAGGAAATTTAGCAGATTCTTCTATAACTGTAATAGATTCTAATGTTTGAGAAGCAACTTGTCCTAGTGATTCTCCTGTGATAAAGGCTTGGTAAGTATATTTTTCAGCAATCAAATTTGATATTCTCATCATAAATCTTCTTGAAAGAATAGTAGTTTCTCTTCTATCGCAATTTGTAGCAATTTCCTTATAAATATTTGCTAAATTTACTGAATAAAATTTAAGTGGTCCTGTATAATACGACATTAATTTTGCCAAGTCCTCGGCTTTTTGATGAGCTTGTTTGGATGTAAATGGATAGGAATGGAAGTGAACTGCATTAACTCTCATACCACGTTTTGCCATCATAAAACCAGCTACAGGTGAATCTATTCCTCCAGAAAGTAAAAGTAATCCTTCACCGCTACTACCTATTGGTAGTCCACCTAGACCCTTATGTCTTTTAGAATATACATAAGCATTATTTTTTATATCTACATATACTTTAAAATCTGGATTGTGAATATCAACTGAAAGATTATCAAATTCATCAAGCAAATAATCTCCCAGCATGGCGTTTATTTTTGGAGAATCAAATTCAAATGATTTGTCTACTCTAGTTGTATCTGCTTTAAATGTATAATTAACTTCAGAATAATTTTTTTCTACAATATACTTAGCAGCATCAAAAATATCATCAAGATTTTTGTCTACTCTATATACTTCATCTATATAAGCTATGCCAAAGACTTTCTCAATTTCTTTTATTAAGTCATCAAATTTATCTTCACTAGCTTTTATGTAAAGTTTTGCACTTTCTACATAAGTATCTTCATATCCTATATCTTTAATATTAGCTAAAATATGACTTAAAGCATTATTAAAAAAAGTTTTTCTATTTGCACCTTTTAAAAAAAGTTCACCAAAGCTTACTGATAATAGTGTTTGCATTACATAACCCTTCTTATTTCTTCTATAGAATCTTTTAAAACATCTATAACATAATCTAATTCTTCCTTTGTATTTTCACCATTAAAAGAAAATCTGATTACACCATCACTGTATTTTGAATCTACATTCAAAGCTTCTAATATACGGTTATTATTACCCTTAGAACAAGCAGAACCACTGGATACAAATATATCCTTATTCTCTAGCATATGAAGCAATACTTCTGATTTTATTTTAGCAAATCCAACACTCAAGACATATGGTGAATAGTCGTGATCTGGACTATTAATAATATAGTCACTAATATTATTTTTAATTAATTCTCTCATATATTGGTTTAGATCATTTACATAATTAAATTCATTTGCATCTATTTGTTCTTTTAAAGCTATAGCCATAGCATAAATCTCAGGATGATTGTCAGTTCCACTTGAAATTACTTGTTGGTAACCTCCATATAGGACTGGTTTTATTTTATTTAAGACTTCCTTTCTAACATATAATCCACCAACACCTTTTGGTCCGTGAAATTTATGGGCTGAAAAACTCATTAAGTCAACATTCAATTTATTTACATCACATGAAATCTTACCCATAGCTTGAGTAGCATCTATGTGCATAACAATATCTTTATTATAAGATTTAACAATATCACTAATTTTTCTTATATCTTGGATAGTTCCTGTTTCATTATTTGCATATATAATTGAAACTATTTTTACATCTTCACTTAAATTATTTTTTAAACAATCTATATCAATAAAACCATGGCTATCGTTTTTTAAATAAATTACATCTTTATATATATTATTTTTGTAACTAGCATATACAGAAGAATGTTCTATAGATGAAGTTATTGCAATATTATATTCGCCACTTAAAGAGGATATTGCAATGTTATTTGCTTCTGTAGCACCCTTTGTAAAATAAATCTCATCAGCTTTTGATCCAATAACATTAGCTATTATTTGTCTGGATTCTTTTAAAAGATTATTAGATTTCATTCCAAAACTATGAATTGATGAGGAATTTGCAAAAGCTTGATCTTCAGCCATAGCCCTAGCATCCTGTGCTTTTTTATATATTTTAGTTGTAGCTGCGTTATCTAAATAAATCATTTATATACCTCTTATTTTAATTCTTCTCTTAACTAATATCTTTAACTATTATACTATATTGTATAATACATATTCGGCAAATTGGTATAATAATTGTATGATTACTTATAAAAAATTATATTACCCAGAAAATTTAAATAAAGATGAAATTATACTTGATATAGAAACAACAGGCTTAGATTCTCAATCTGATCAGCTTGTATTACTAGGTTTTATATGTTATGAAGGTGATAATTGCTATATTATTCAATATTTTGCAGAAGATAATGATGAAGAAAAGAGACTTTTAGACATATATTTAAAAATAGTAGATGGTAAAAAAATCATAACTTATAATGGAGATAAATTTGATATTCCATTTTTAAATATGAGACTAGATAAGCATAATATGCTAGCTATTTTTCCAGAAACTTTTGATATATACAAGCTTATATCTAAGCATCGAAAATATTTTGTTTTTGAATCGATGAAACTTATGGATATAGAAAAAAATATCGGTATTTTTAGAAGTGATCCTAGCAGGTACAAAGTAATTAGCAAGTTAACAGAAGATATAAAAAAAAGAGACAAGCCAAAACCAATTATGATTCATAATGAAAATGACATTATAGCTACTGAAAGACTATCTAATATAGGTGATTATTTTAATAAAGAACTTTCTATAAATACTAATAATTCAAATATCACTCTTAGGTCAGTATTTATAAATAATGACATTTGTCAAATTAGGCTTGATAGTGACAAAAAACTTCCAGAGTCATTTTTTCAAGCTAGTAACTATGAACTAAGAATTGTAAGAAAAGAAGTCGAGATAAATATACAAGTTATATATGGAAAATTTGATGATAATAATGCTGGCTATGTAGCTTTGAATACTTTTTCATTAAAAAATCAAAGTCAGTTACCGGTTGATCCAAATTTATTAATTATCAGAGAAAACTACTTATATAATTATAAAAATATATTAAATTTAAGCAAAAAAATAATTGAGAATCATTTATAGATTCTCAATTTGCCAATCAATAGTTTCTTGTCCGCTTGCTTTTAAAAAGTCATTTGTTTTTGAAAATGGTCTAGATCCAAAAAAACCTCTATGGGCTGAGAGTGGTGAAGGATGAGTAGATTTTATTATATAATGATTAGGATTTGTAATAAATCTTTCCTTTGACTGCGCATTTCTACCCCATAGAATAAAAACAACAGGCTTTTCTCTCTCGTTTAATTTTTTTATTATATTATCAGTAAGTATCTCCCAGCCTATTTTTTGATGAGAATTTGCTTGATGAGCCCTCACCGTTAGTGATGTATTTAAAAGTAAGACTCCTTGATTGGTCCATTTTATTAAATATCCATTATTTGGAATATATGTTCCTATATCATCATGCATTTCCTTATAGATATTTTGCAAGGATGGAGGTGTTTTTATACCTTTTTGTACAGAAAAAGCATAGCCATGCGCTTGTCCAGGACCATGATAAGGATCTTGTCCTAAAATAACTACTTTTACGTCTTCATATGCTACTGATTTTAATGCATTAAAAATATCATACATATCAGGATAAACTGTATAATTTCTATACTCAGTAATTAATTTTTTTCTTAAATTTTGATAATAAACTCTATCCCATTGATCAGCAAGAATAATATCCCAATCATTGCCAATATTTACACTCATACTTTTTCTCTTTCCTCAAAGAATATTAGGTAAATGATCATTAAGATACTACCTACAGTTACAAAAATATCTGCTACATTAAATACCGGAAAATCTACAAAGGCAAATTCAATAAAATCAACTACATAACCTTGAAATAATCTATCATAAAAATTGCCTATTGCTCCAGTAATTATCATTGTTAAAGCAACATTTAAAAGTTTTGGATTTTTTTTATAGTTTTTAAGAAAATAATAAACTAAAGCACAGACTATAGCTAGTGTTAGTATTATAAAAAATATCCTTCTATCTTGTAAAATTCCAAATGCTGCTCCCCTATTTTCCAAGTAAGTAAAGTTAAAAATACTCCCCTTGTAGGGATTATCTATTAAGTTATTTATCGCATAAGTTTTTGTTAGCCTGTCAATTATTAGGCCTAAAACTATTATAATTATATATGTCATTTTAATTTCCTATATGTAATATGCATATTACCTTTTTTGCTGGTAGCTGTAATATCATCAAATATAAAACGTCCTTGTTTTCTAATCGAGATCATAGAACCTTTACTAACTATCTTGCTAGGGTCTGTTATTATTTCATAATTTACTTTGACAAACTTCGCTTTAATGATTTCTTTAGCTTTAGACCTAGATGTATTTGTAAATTCTGATATTATGTTATCTAATCTTAATGAAGATACAAATCCGCTATATCTAGTATAATCAATAGCTTGTATATCAAGTAAATTATCTTTTTTTAACTCTATATCTATAACTTCTCTTTTTATCTTTTTCAAGTTATATTTTATAAAATTTGCATACTTTTTCAAAGCTACAAATTGACAACAATCTCCATTTATAACAATATCTCCTATTGATTCACGATCTATATTTAAACTCATTAGAGATCCTAGTACATCAGGGTGGCTAAGTCCTTGATGATTAAATTCTAAAATCCTTATGTAATTAGATTCCTCAATAGGTTCATAAAAGAAATTGGCGATAAATATTTTGCGCTCAGCTAAATCATTACCACCTATAAATTTAAGATCAATATTGTTTTTATTTGCAATAGATTCTATAACTTCTTGCTCATAAGGGTCTAGAAAAAAGCTAGATTCTTCTAAGTTCGTATAATAAGATCTCTCTAAAATAGCGATAGCTTTTTTTATAGTTGATTTCTTACTTTTATCATTTATAAAATCTAAATTATATTTTAAACTCATAAAAAATAAAGATCGATTTTAATCTCGATCTTATAATTGATTATAATTTCCATCTGAAATTTGTTCTGTAACTGCACTATCTACTTCTACTCCTCTAGGACTAATTACAAAAATACCTTTTGTAACTCTTTCCACAGTTCCATCTAGAGCATAGACAGCACCAGAAACAAAATCAAATATTCTTTGTCTCATATCAGCATCAACCATTTCAAGATTTAAAACAACTACTTTTTTATCAAGTATATCATTTATAACACTTGGAGCATCTGTTTCATAATCTAGAGGTTCGTGGATAGATATTCTCATTGATGATTTACCTGCAAAATTATTTTCTGTCATACTTACTATATTATCTCCTCTTTTTGATGATCTTGTATAATTGCTAGATGAACTACTTTTAGCAAATGAATCTGGCTTATAATTATTTGTATCATAACTATAGCTAGTTGATGGCTTAGAAGCTGAATAACCACTTTCATAAGTAATGGATCCTTCTGATTTATCATTATCATCATCTAAGAGATTGGTATAAGCTTCCCTTTTTTTTGAAGAAGTAGATGATTCTAATTCATCTTTATTACTATCATCATAATACATTTGTTCGTCATCATAGTCATCATAATTGTCGTCAATACCAATAAAATCTTTAAATTTGTCAAACATAATTTTCCCTTTACTACTTTTATTAATTCTATTATAACTTAAAAATATAAAATTTTAAAATATATATTAAATTAGAATTCGCTCTTTAAACTTCTACCCATTAATGATGAAACAGAATCAATAGGATTTTTATTTTCATATAAAACTTTATATATTTCCAAGGTGATTGGTAAGTCTATATCATTTTCCAAAGATAATTGGTATAAGGCTTTAGTTGTTGGTATGCCCTCGACAACCATTTGTATTTTATCAACAGCATCTTCCATACTATACCCTTTGCCTATTAAAAGTCCTGTCCTATAATTTCTAGAATTTAGGCTGGTAGAAGTAACTATCAAGTCTCCTACTCCTGCTAGACCATTAATAGTATTAGGATTAGCATCATATGAAATTAATAGCCTATTCATTTCATGAATGCCACGTGTAATAACTGCAGCTTTTGTATTATCACCATAGCCTAATCCATCTAACATTCCAATACCAAAAGCTAGAGTATTTTTTATAGCTCCTCCTAATTCAACTCCAATTAAATCTGTAGAACTATAGACTCTAAACCAATCGCTATTAAATAATTTTTGAACATCTTTAGATAAATTTATATCAGATGAAGCGGCTACTACAGCAGTTGGCATTTTTTTGATGACTTCTTCTGCATGAGATGGTCCACTTAGTACTGCAAATGATATATCATCCCCTAGTTCATCACAAAAAACTTCTGAAATCCTTTTATGACTACCAAGCTCTATACCCTTGGCTAAATTGATAAAAACATTATCACTACTTATGTAGGATTTAATTTTTTTTATAACTGACCTTATGCTTTGAGTAGGTATTCCATTAATTATATATTTATTTTTAAATAAATCTTCTAAATTACTAGTTGCTTTTATATTTTCAGCTAAATCAAATTCTTTTAAGTATTTGCGATTTTTATGATTTTTATTTATATAATCAGCATCTTCTTTATTTCTTGCATATATCAAAACATCATAATTTTCAGATAATAATGATGCAATAGCAGTAGACCATGATCCTGATCCTAATATTGAGATTTCCATAATTAAAATATTTTAGACTCCTCATGATTTTTTATTCTTTTTATATTTGACCTATGTTTATAAATGATCATAGCTGCACTAATAAATATTGCATAATAAAGCTTTCCTAAACCAAAGTAGAAGTATCCTACGACTATGGCAGAAAATGCAGCTAAAATTGATCCAAGTGATACCATTCTACCTATAATTACAACAATCAAAAATACTGCTAAAACTATTAATGCGAACTTTACATCTATATAAACAAAAGCACCAAAGGCAGTAGCCACTCCCTTACCACTTTTAAAATGCAAGAAAATACTATACATATGCCCTAGTACAACACATACAAGGCATATTGCAAAAGCATCTACTCCTGCAACTTTGTCCGCAATACATACTGCTAGAAATCCCTTTATGGAATCTAGAAAAAATGTAGCTAGCCCTGCACCCTTACCAAAATTTCTAAGTACATTTGTGCTGCCCACATTACCAGATCCAAGAGTTCTAATGTCTTTTTTAAAACAGTATTTGCCAATAAGATAACCATTCGGAATAGATCCTAAAAGATAGGAGAAAATAGCAAGTAAAAAAATCATTTTCTTGATCCTCTTTCTTTAAGAACAAAGCTAAAAGGAACCCCTGTAAGCTTGTAATTTTTTCTAATTTGATTTTCTAAATATCTCATATATGAAAAATGCATTATATCCCTATCATTTATAGAAAGCATAAATTTAGGAGGAGCTGTTCCAACTTGTGACATATAGTAAATCTTTAATCTCTTACCTTTATCTTGTGGTGGTTGATTTAGCATAATTGCATCTTGCAAGATATTATTTAAAACTCCTGTAGATATTCTTGTATGGTAGTTATTATCTACCACTTCTATCATATCTAATAAGTTATCTATTCTTTGATTTTTAAGTACTGATATAAATACAATAGGTGCATATGAAGCAAATCCTAATTTATTTCTAATATCAGCCTCCATATTTTTCATTGTGTTTGTATCTTTATCAACTATGTCCCATTTATTTACTGCAATAATTATTGCTTTTCTTTGATTATGAGCATAACCTGCTATTTTTGTATCTTGTTCAGTTACCCCAACTGTAGCATCTATTAAAAATAAAACAATTTCTGCACTATCTACTGCATCAAAAGTACGCTGGTTAGCATAATATTCTATATTTTCTTTAACTTTTGATTTTTTTCTTAAACCTGCAGTATCTATTAAAACGTAGTTTTTATCATTATAGGTCCAATAGGAATCTACAGCATCACGAGTTGTACCTGCAACGTTTGTTACAATCATTCTTTCATCATTTAACAACAAGTTTACAAGAGATGATTTACCTGCGTTTGGTTTTCCTATAATTGCTATTCTTGTTTCATCTTCTATTTGATCATAAGCTTCAAAGTCAATATTTTCTACAATTTTATCTAATAAATCTCCAAGACCCTTGCTTTGCTCAGCTGAAATCATAGCTAGATCATCAAATCCCATTGAATAAAAATCATAAATATGATCAGGTACTTTATGACTATCCACTTTGTTTGCAACAATTATAACTTTTTTATGGTAGCGGCGTATGACATCTGCAATTTCTGCATCATATGGACTAAGACCTTCTTTACCATCTACTAAAAATAAAATTAAATCTGTTTCTAAAAGAGCTTTTTCTACTTGAGATTTGATTTCTTGATTCATCATCTCTTTGTTAGAAATATCAAGTCCACCAGTATCTACTAGTAGAAACTCATCTCCTTGCCACTCTACTTTATCTACAATTCTATCTCTAGTTACTCCACTAATATCCTCAGTAATGGATTTTTTCTTTCCAACTAGTCTATTAAATAATGTCGATTTTCCCACATTAGTTCTTCCGACTAATGTTACTATAGGCATAGTCATAATTAATACCCATACACAGGAAATTTACTAGTCAATTCTAGAACTTCCTTTTTTATTATCTCTAGGTCTTCTTTTTGATCAATAGTGCGAGCAATAAGCTCGATAATTTTTTTAGCTTCTGCTTCTTTCATTCCTCTTGAAGTAATAGCAGCTGTACCTATTCTTAAACCACTAGTGACTTGTGGAGAAAGTTTTTCATTAGGAATGGTATTTTTATTAGTTGTAATATTTACCTTGTCTAATAAATCTTGAGCTTGAGCACCATTTATATTTTTATTGGTAAGATCGATTAATAATAAGTGATTATCAGTACCATCTGAAACCATTTTAAAATTATACTCTCTTAATGCTTCTTCCATGGCCTTAGCATTTGCTTTTATTTGCTTTGCATAATCCTTCCAAGATGAATCTAAGTTTTGCTTAAAGCCAAGAGCCTTTGCTAGAATAATATGTTCGAGCGGACCACCTTGATTTCCTGGAAATACCGCATTATCAATTGCTTTTGCATATTCTTTTTTACAAAGAATGATTCCTGATCTTGGACCTCTTAAAGTCTTATGAGTTGTACTTGTTACTACATCACAGCAGGGAAATGGATTTGGATGTTCACCTGCCACAATAAGTCCTGCAATATGAGCCACATCTGCCATTAATAATGCATCAACTTTATCAGCAATTTCTCTAAATTTTTTAAAGTCAATCTCTCTAGGATATGCACTTGCACCACAAACTATTAATTTAGGTTTAATTTCTCTAGCTTTTTTTAAAACATCATCATAATCTATTCTACCGGATTCATCTACTCCATATTGATAAAAATCATAAAGTTTACCAGAAAAATTGACCTTAGAACCATGTGTTAAATGACCACCTTCTGTTAAGTTCATTGCTAAAACTTTATCACCAGGTTTTAAAAGAGCAGAATATACTGCTAGATTTGCATTCGATCCTGAGTGTGGTTGAACATTTGCATGATCACAATGAAATAATTCTTTGGCACGATCAATTGCAATTTGCTCAATGACATCTATATTTTCACAGCCACCATAATATCTTTTTTCTGGATATCCTTCAGCATATTTATTTGTCAATATACTACCTGCAGCTTCTAATATATATGGCTTAACATAATTTTCTGATGCGATAAGCTCTATATTATCTTCTTGTCTTTGTATTTCCTTATTTAAAGCATCATAGGCTTCTTTATCAAATTCTTTGATTAAAGAGTAGTCCATTATACTTTCCTCACTTTCATAACATTTTGATGTGCAAGGTTTTTATCTATCGCCTTTATAATAATAAATGATATAGCAAAAAATACTATAACGGATAAAAGTGTAATTAAGTTTATATCATATCCTGTATTTTTAAAAAGAATGCTTGGTAAAACTGCACCTATTACCATCATTACTACTGGCAATACATATACGTATATAGAATATTTTGTAATATCTGATGAACGTGATTCAATAATTATATTGTCTCCTACGTTTACATCCTCAGTTGAATATACTTCAATAATAGTTTCTTCTTTTTTTCCACAAGTACCCTTGGCTGCACATGAGCCACAGGCTTCATTGCGGGCTACACTTACTACTAAATGACCGTTATTATTCTCTAGAACTTTTCCTAATTTAATCATTTGTGCCATTATCATCACTCCTTACAGAAACCCCAAGCTCATCTAAAGCTTTTTTATCAACTATAGTTGGTGCTTCGGTGAGTGGGCAAGTAGCTGATTGTGTTTTTGGAAAGGCAATTACATCTTTAATATTATCTGTTTTTGCAAATAACATTAATAATCTATCTAATCCATAAGCTAGTCCTGCATGTGGTGGTGTACCATATGATAGGGCTTCAATAAAGAATCCAAATTTATTTTGAATATCTTCTTCTGTTAGATTTAATGCTTCAAAAATATCTTTTTGCAAGTCTGAATTATTGATCCTTACAGATCCTCCACCCATTTCATCTCCATTTATAACAATATCGTAAGCTTGTGTTCTTACTTTTTCTGGATGAGTTTTTAAAAGTGGTATATCATCTTCATTAGGCATTGTAAATGGATGATGTTGAGAAACATATCTCTCATCTTCTTCGCTATATTCAAACATTGGGAAGTTTACTACCCAAGTTAAGGCATATTCTTTTTCATAAAGATCATTATCTTTAGCAACTTTGTTTCTTAAAGCTCCTAGACCTTCTAAAACTTTTTTATCCTTATCAGCTGCAATTAAAATTAGGTCATTATCTTCAATTTCTAATTTTTCTACCATATTATTTAAAATATCATCTGTTAAGAATTTGCTGATTGAGGAATTTACTTCTTCACCATATTTGATGTAAGAAAGTCCACCCAGACCGTAGTGTTTTACAAAATCAGTTAATTTGTCTAATTGTTTTCTAGAATATTTATCAGCTAAATTTTTAAAGTTAATTGCTCTTACTGACTTACCTTCTGAAGTATTATTAGCAAAAACTTTAAATTCACTATCTTTCCATATTTCAGAAATATTTTGAATTTTATATCCAAATCTTAGATCAGGTTTATCAGATCCGTATGATTCCATAGCTTCACTGTAATCCATTCTAGGAATTGGCAATGTTAGATCATAGTCTGTGTATTTGTCAAATAATGTTTTAATTAAGCCTTCATTTACAGCAATTACATCATCTTGGTTTGCAAATGATAATTCCATATCTAATTGCGTAAATTCCGGTTGACGATTTGCTCTTAAATCCTCATCTCTAAAGCATTTTACAACTTGGAAATATCTGTCTAATGATCCTATCATTAAAATTTGTTTTAAAAGTTGTGGAGATTGAGGTAGTGCATAAAATTCTCCTTGATTTATTCTAGATGGTACTAAATAGTCACGAGCTCCTTCTGGAGTCGGTTTTGTTAAAAATGGTGTTTCTACTTCTGTAAAATCATTATCATACATATATTCACGTATAGTACGTACAATATCAGATCTAAGCTTTAAATTTTTTTGTACAGAAGCTTTTCTCATATCAAGGTATCTGTATTTTAATTTTAGATTTTCTGCAACGTCATCATCATCTTTTATATAAATAGGTGGTGTATTTGCTTTATCTAAAATATTGATTTTTTCTGCAACTATTTCTATATCTCCAGTAGCTACTTCTGGATTTTTTGATTCTCTTTCTCTAACTGATCCCTTAACTTCAACAACATATTCTTGACCTAAGTGACTAGCTAAATCATGATTTTCTTTATCTTCTTCACGAACTACGATTTGAGTTATGCCTGTCTTATCTCTTAAATCAAAAAATACTAATGAACCTAGGTTTCTTTTTTTAGCAACCCAACCCATAAGAACTACTTTTTCACCTATATTTTCACTTCTTAATTCGCCACACATATGGCTTCTTTTAAATTCCATCTTATCTCCTTATATTAAAAACGGATTATTTTTAAATTCATAATCTAAATTTGTTTTTTCGCCATGCCCTGGATACACATCTATATTTGGATTTAGTATCCTATATTTTTCATTAATTGAATTAATAATTGTATTATAATCTCCTCCAGGAAAATCTGTTCTTCCAATAGATAATTTAAAAAGTGTATCGCCTGTAAATAGAATATCATCCACCAGATAGCTGGTAGAATCTAAGCTATGACCAGGAGTTTTTAATACTTTTATATTACAATCTGTGATTATTTCATCATCATCTAGATAAATATCTATGGGTACATATAAATCATCATAATCAAAAGCTAGATTATAATGTTTGTCATTTGCTATATATTTAGCTTCGTTTGATGCATAGACATCAACATTATATAGATTTTTGTAAAAATCTAGCCCTAGTACATGATCAAAATGAGTATGTGTTTGTAGAATAAAATCAATTTGGATATTATTTTTATTTATATATTCTGTTACCAAATCACTTTTTTCTACAGCATCTACAATGAATCCATGTCCATTTTTACTAACTACATATAAATTTGTCATAACAGGACCTAGGGTAAATCTCTTAATTTGCATTTAGAGAATCCTCTCACTATCAATTAATATTGTAGTTGGACCGTCATTTATTAAACCTACCTCCATGTGGGTTTGGAACTTACCGGTTTTAACATCAAAACCATCATTTATAAGCTCTTTTTTCATTATTTCATAAAATTCATTAGCTTTTTCTGGTCTCGCTGCTTGTATAAACGAAGGTCTATTCCCTTTTCTCACATCACCAAAAAGAGTAAATTGTGAAACCAAGAGTATCTTTCCTCCTACATCTTCTATTGATAGATTCATTTTTCCATCTTCATCTTCAAAAATTCTAAGTTTTTCAATTTTTTTCTTTACATAGGCTAGATCATCCATTGTGTCATTATCCTTGATACCTAGTAAAACCAAAAAACCTTTGTCAATTTTTGAAATTTCTTCATTATTTACTACTACATTTGCATTTTTTACTTGTTGAATTACTGCTCTCATTAATTATTAACCCTATATACGCTATAAACTGTGTTAAGTGATTTAAGTTTTGCCATAACATCATCCAACTGGTCTAAGCTATTAACTTCAACAGTTAGGTCAATGACACCTTCTTGATTTTCGTTAAGTCTTGCATTGATGCCAGAAATATTGACATTTACAGTAGAAATCATCTTTGTAATATCATATATGACAGATGGTGAATTTGCTACAGCCACTTGAATTTTTACAGGAAATTTATCACTTGCCCCATTTTGCCAGTAAACATCTATCAACCTTTCTGGAGCATGGTTATTAATTATATTTGGACATGACTTTGTATGAACTGAAATACCATTTCCCTTTGTAATAAAGCCTATTATAGGATCTCCGGGTATTGGCGTGCAACATTTTGCAAACTTTACTTCTATATCATCATCAAAGTCACTAACCCTTACTTCACCTTTAGAGGTTGATGGTTTATTTTCTGTTTTGTTTACTAGTTCAATAGGCTCGTTTATAGCTTTTTCTTTTTCTTCTAGTTCTTTTTCTCTTTTTATGAGCTTTTGTATAACTTGCTCACTAGTTATTCTACCGTAACCTACAGCTGCGTACATCTCATCTTTAGTTGGAAATCCTAATTCATTAGAGATTTCATCAACCCACTCATCTTTTAATAGTGATTTGTAGCCTTCTCTGTGTTTTTTTATATCACGGATAATTTGATTTTTGCCTTGCTCTATATTTTCTTCTTTGCCATTTTTCTTAAAAAATTGCTTTATTTTATTTTTTGCTTGATGACTTTTTACAATATTTAGCCAATCTTTGCTTGGTCCTGCAGAATTCTTACTAGTGAGTATTTCTACAACATCTCCAGTTTTTAGCTTTTGTGTGATAGGAACTATGGAGCTATTTACCTTTGCACCAATACATTTATTTCCTACTTCTGTGTGAACTTTATATGCAAAATCTATAGCACATGAACCAATTGGTAGAGAATATATTTCACCAGCTGGAGAATACACATATATTTCTCTGGAGAAAAAGTCTGTTTTAAGAGTTTCCATAAATTCTTTACTATCAGAATCTGCTCCACCTTCATTTTGCCATTCCATGATACGTCGCAAAAATTCCATAGCATTATCAAAATCGGATTCTTTAGTGTTATTTTCTTTATATCTCCAGTGAGCTGCTACTCCATATTCGCATTCTTTGTGCATTTGGCGGGTTCTTATTTGTACTTCAAAAGGCCTAGAATCTTCTCCAAATACAGTTGTATGAAGTGACCTATAGCCATTTGGCTTTGGCTGACCTATATAATCTTTAATTCTATTTGGTATAGGTTTCCATAAAGAATGGACTTTTCCTAAAACTGCATAACACTCAGCTATAGTATCTACTAGTACTCTTACTGCTGTTAGGTCATAAATCTCTTCAAAAACGATATCATTTCTAATCATTTTTTTATAAATGGAGTATAGAGATTTTGGTCTACCGCTTATTTCAAAATCTATATTACTATCTTTTAGAGAATCCGTTAAAGTCTCAATTATTTCATTGATATAGGCTTCTCTTTCACGCCTTTTTTGTGAAACCATCTCCGCTAATTCATAGTATTTTTCAGGCTCTTGGTATCTAAAACAAAGATCTTCCAGCTCCCATTTTATAGAGTATATTCCAAGTCTATGAGCTAGGGGTACATATATTTCTAGAGTTTCTGTTGCAGTCTGTATTTGTTTTTCACGAGTTTTATATTCTAAAGTACGCATATTATGAAGTCTATCTGCAAGCTTTATAAGCACTACTCGTACATCATTAGACATGGCCATTACCATTTTTCTAATATTTTCTGCTTGCTTTTCTTCTCTGGAGCTATAGTTGAGGTTTTTTAGCTTAGTTACACCATCTACCAAAAATGTTATTTCATGACCAAATTCCTTTTCCATCTGATCATAAGTTACAGATGTATCTTCTAAAACATCATGCATAAGACCAGAACAAATAGTCTGATCATCTAGCTTCATGTTTGACAGTGTTTTTGCAACTGCTATAGGATGGATAAAATAATCTTCTCCAGAATTTCTTTTTTGTCCCCTATGATTTACTTCTCCAAAATAATAGGCTTTTTTTATTAAATCCATATCTGCTTTTGGATTATTTTCTAAGATTATTTCTTTTAATTTTTCATATTCTAAGTCAAAATCCGTTGTCATATTTACCTCATCTAATATCAATAAGTTTTAACTGAAGATTTCTATTGCCTCTAAACTCATTTATATCTGGGTAATAGACTACATCAATTTTCTTTCCTTCAATATTTCCATTAAACTTTGTTTTTAAATAATTGTATTGATCAACTGCATTAAATTTAATAGCATTTATATAGACACCATTTTTATGAAGGGATAGTTTCATAGTTTTTTTGTCTTTACCAATCATGGCTACTTGAGCTATATCCACGTTCTTATCTGCAAAAATTGGTTTTTCAAAATCTTTCCCAAAAGGTGTTAGTTTATTTAAACTTTCTGCAAATTCTAGTGATAATTTTGAAATATCAATTGCCTTATCAATATTAATTGTTTTTTGCTTTTGAGCTTTTGTTAATGTTGAATTATTATTTAAAAAATTTCTCAAATAATCAATATTATTTATGCTTATAGAAAGTCCACAGGCCATAGGATGACCACCAAAAGATTCTAAATTTTCTTTAAATTTCAAAACTTCTTTATAAATATTATAAGTTTCTATAGACCTACCAGATCCCTTAGCTAGACCTTGTGTGCTTGAGTTTGTAAGTATAATAGTTGGTCTATAATATTTTTCTTTTATACGTCCGGCCACTATTCCGCAAATAGATTCATTTATGCTTGGCTCGTAAACAACTATTACATCCTTGTCATAGTAATCATTCTCTTCAATAATTGCCAAACACTTATCTAGTCCCTCCTGGGTAAGTTTTTTTCGTTCATTATTTAGATCTACTAGTTGCTTAGCAAGTTCATATATCCTATCTATGTCTTCTTCCATTAAAAGCTCTATGGCCATTTTTGCTGAAGATAATCTACCAGTAGCATTCATTGTTGGACCTAGAATAAATCCAAGTGTATAAACATCAATTTCTTTTGTCCAGGAGCTTTCTTCTAAAACTGCTTTTATAGCAAGTTTATCTGTATAATTTAATCTTTTTATACCTTCAATAACAAATATACGATTTTCATCAGTTAGAGATACTATGTCACAAACTGTGCCCATAGCTACATATTCTAATAATCCATACAAATATTCATAATCTCCATCTAATCTTTTAAATAAAGCTGACATTAATTTAAAGCAAACTGCAGCTCCACATAGATCAGTAAATGGATAATCTTGGTCTATTCTTTTTGGATTAATAACAGCATTAGCTTCGGGTAAAACTTGTTTTGCCCATTCGCCATCATTGGATGTTTCTATTTCATGGTGGTCAGTTACAATAACATTTAAATCCGCTTCTTTTAATTGTTTTATTTGATCAAAACCCGTTATACCATTATCACAGGTAATTATTAGGCTAACTTTGTCATATATGGCTTTTTCTACCATAGCAGTAGAAATACCATAGCCTTCTTTTACTCTTTGAGGTATATCATAGCTAATATTGTCATAATAAAAAAGTAAACCATCTAAAAGAGTCATTACGGATGCTATACCATCTTGATCATAATCGCCAAATATTCTAATTTCTCCACCATTTTTCATAGTTTCTATTATTAAATCTACAGCCTTATCCATATCTCTTAACAAAAATGGGTCATGCATTTTTTCAAGACTGGGATTTAAGAACATTTCTACAGTTTGATCATCTACTATATCACGATTTGCTAGTATCAAGGCCTCTAGCTTTGAAATATTGTCATGTTTTAAGTTATTTAAATAATTATCTTTTTTGTTATATATAAACCAATTACTCACTGCATCACCCTTCCTAATAGGAAAATTATACCATTTTTTAATTTTTTATAAAATAAAAGAGACATTAACTGCCTCTTATGAAAGTATATTTTCTATTTCAGATTTTTTTATTTTTAATTTTGTAGCACTATCATATTCACCTGATAAAATAGTTACAACTTCTCCTTGTATATTTGTTACTTCTCCAATAATACCGGAAATAGTTGTTATTTTAGATCCTACTTTAAGATTATCATTAACATATTCTCTATTTTTTCTATGTATTTTATTGTCTTTTAAAGACTTTTCATAAAACCCGAATAGAAGAATAATTAATATTATATATTCTAGTTTCATTAGTATCCGTATTTACTATAAAATTCTTCTTTATATTCTAAAAATCTATCTTCCATTATAGATTGTCTGATATTTTCACATAATTTTAGTAGGAAGTAAAGATTGTGGTAGGTTAATAATCTAGCTCCCAAAATTTCATTGGCATTTATTAAATGTCTTAAATAAGCTCTAGAATAATTTCTACATGTATAACAATCACAAGCATGGTCTATAGGCGAGAAATCATCTTTATAAACCGCATTTCTAACAACTAAACGTCCTTGAGATGTCAATGCAGTTCCATTTCTCGCAATTCTTGTTGGCAATACACAGTCAGCCATATCTATACCTGCTTGATATGATTCAAACAAATAATCTGGCGTACCTACACCCATATTGTATCTTGGCTTGTTTTCTGGTAGCAGTGGAGTTGTAAAATTTAATATATCAATCATTTCTTCTTTAGTTTCCCCTACTGATAGTCCTCCTATTGAAAAACCATCAAAGTCCATAGCAGTTGTTTGACATGCAGATTTTTCTCTTAGATCCTTATACATGCCTCCTTGGACTATACCAAATAATGATTGATCTGGATGAGAATGTTCTTTATGATAGTCAAGTCCTCTTTTTGCCCAACGAATGGTACGTTCCATCGATTGTTTAACATAACCATAATCAGCTGGAGCTTCTACACATTCGTCAAAACTCATCATTATATCTGAATGAATATCATTTTGTATGCTGATAGCCTTTTCTGGTGTGAAAAAGTGCTTTGATCCATCTATGTGTGATCGAAATTCAACCCCATTTTCATTTATTTTTCTACGTTCAGCTAATGAAAAAACTTGAAAACCACCACTATCTGTAAGTATTGGTCTATCCCAGTTCATAAAGTTGTGAAGGCCACCAGCTTTTTTCATTATATCCATGCCAGGTTTCAAATATAGATGGTAGGTATTTCCTAAAATAATTTTGGCATCCATTTCTTTTAGCTCTTCTACTGACATTGTTTTTACAGTGCCAAGAGTCCCAACTGGCATAAATATTGGTGTAGGTATATCTCCATGAGCAGTATGGATTACTCCTACCCTAGCGTTTGAATTTTTATCTTTTTTTATAACTTCAAATGTTAGTCCCAAAATATCTCCTTAATGAATAAACATTGCATCACCAAAACTAAAGAATCTATATTTTTCATCGACAGCATGTTTATAAGTATCTAATATCATATCCTTAGAAGTAAATGCTGCGACTAGCATAACTAAGGTTGATTTTGGTAAATGAAAATTAGTTATCATGGCATCAATAACTTTATATTCAAATCCAGGGTATATAAATATATCTGTCCAACCAGAATCCTCCGTAACTTTGCCATGTTTTTTATAAACTGATTCTAGAGTTCTAATGGTTGTAGTGCCTGTAGCTATAACTCTATGTCCATTTTCATGAGCTTCATTTATTATATCAGCAGTTTCTTGACTAATTGTATAAAACTCACTATGCATTTTATGATCGTTTACATCTTCTACACTTACAGGTCTAAAAGTACCTAAGCCTACATTTAAAGTTAAATAAGCTAGTTTAATTCCCTTATTTTCTATATCTTCTAAAAGTTCTTTAGTAAAGTGCAAACCAGCTGTTGGTGCCGCAACAGATCCAGGATTTTTTGAATATACTGTTTGGTATTCTTCTGGCTCATCTAATTCTTCTTTTATATATGGTGGAAGAGGTACATTTCCAAGTCTATCCAATATTTCATTGAAAATACCTTCATAAAAAAATTCTATAATTCTATTTCCGTCTTCTTTTATATCTTTTACTTCAGCTTTTAATTCCTCTGAAAATATAATTTTTGTGCCTATTTTCATTTTTTTGCCTGGGCGAACCAAGCATTCCCAAGTTTTACCTTTGGTGTTATGTAATAAAAATACTTCTATAGACTCTTCTTTACCCTCTCTATGACCAAATAGTCTAGCAGGTATTACTCTTGTATCATTCATTACTAAAACATCACCTGGATTTAAGTAATCAATAATATCGTAAAAATACTTATCTTCTGTTTGTCCTGTTTTCCTATCTAGAACAAGCATTCTAGCATGATCTCTTTTTTCTGCTGGATGTTGGGCTATCAATTCTTCTGGTAAATAATAATCAAAATCGTCTGTTTTCATCTAATCCTCGTAAACTAATCCATAATGATCATAGGCTTTCTTTGTTAGAACACGTCCTCGTGGTGTCCTTGATAAAAATCCTATTTGCAATAAATATGGTTCATATACATCTTCTATAGTAACATTTTCTATGCCTGTAGAAGCTGCTATTGTGTCAATGCCAACTGGGCCTCCATTAAAGTTTTGATACATGGTCATAACAATTTTTTTGTCCATAGTATCTAGACCCATATCATCTATCTCAAGTAAATTTAGACCTTCCTTGCTAGTTAGCCAGTCTATTTTACTTTCTTTCCTAACTATAGCATAATCACGAACTCTTTTTAAAAGTCTATTTGCTATCCTAGGAGTACCTCTTGACCTTTTCGCAATCTCATAAGCTCCCTCATCGTCTATTTCTATATCTAAAATACTAGCTGATCTTTTTATAATAGTTGTTAAATCTTCAGCAGTATATAGATTTAATGACAGCATCACTCCAAATCTATCTCTTAAGGGTGCTGATAATTGTCCTGCTCTAGTTGTAGCAGCAACTAAGGTAAATTTTTCTAAATCTATCCTTATTGATTGTGCATTTGGTCCCTTCCCCACAATTATATCCAAAACAAAATCTTCCATAGCAGAGTATAAAATTTCTTCTACGGAACGATTTATCCTATGAATTTCATCAATAAATAAAACATCCCCATGTTGAAGATTTGTAAGAATACTTGCTAGATCTGAGGGACGCTCTATAGCAGGACCACTTGTTACCCTTAGGTTTACTCCAAGTTCATTTGCAATTATTGATGAAAGTGTAGTTTTCCCAAGTCCTGGTGGTCCTTGCAATAGTACATGATCTAAGGGGTCTTGCCTTGAAAGAGATGATTTTATAAAAATATCTAATTTTTCTTTTACCTTGTCTTGACCAATATAATCTTTTAACCACTTAGGTCTTATTGAATTTTCATTAGTTAAATCTTCTTTTAATTCATTAGATCCAACTATTCTTTCATTTTCATCATACATAAACTTCCCCTAAATAAGTCTTTTTAAGCTTTCTTTTATTAAATCTTCAAGTGATAAGTCCATATCCTTTAGCTCATTTAATACATTTGCTATATCATTTTGTGCATATCCAAGATTTTGTAAAGCTTCTTTTGCCACATCCAAGTCTTCATTTTTAGGAAGTGGTGAATTTGTGCTTTTTTTATTAGACATTGGCATAAGTTTAACCTTATCCATTAATTCTAATATAATTCGGCTGGCTGTTTTTTTGCCAACTCCCTTTGCCTTTATAAGAGCATCGATATCATTATTTGCTATAGCCAATTTTATTTCTTCTACACCAAGTGAAGATAATATTGTTATAGCATTCTTAGGCCCGATAGAAGAAACTGATGTCAATAGCAAAAACATCTCAAGTTCATCTTTGGAAAAAAAACCATATAAGCTCATATCATCTTCTCTAACTTGCAGGGAAGTGTATATTTTGTACTCATTATTCAATTCTATTTGTGCAAGGGTTGATAATGAAGACTTAATTTGATAACCAATATTATTATTTTCAATTATAAAATCTTCTTCATTAATTACTCTTACATCACCTATAATATATGAAATCATTAATTCATCCTAAAGTTTTCTTTAAATCTTAGACTTAGTGCATGGCAAAGGGCAACAGCTAATGCATCTGCTGCATCATCTGGTTTTGGTATTTCTTTTAAATTTAATAATGTAGTAACAGTTTTTTGCATTTGACTTTTTGTTGCTCTACCATAGCCTGTTATAGCTTGTTTTATTTGCAACGGTGTATACTCATAAATTGGCAAATTATTTTTTTGTGCACAAAGTACTTGTATACCTCTAGCATGTCCAACCGTAATAGCTGTTTTTACATTTTGATTAAAAAATAATTCTTCGATGGCAAATTCATCTGGCTTAAATTCACTTATAATTTCATCTAAATTATCATATAAAATATTTAATCTCTCCGGTGTTTTTGTCTTGCTAGATGTTGTAATTACACCATTTTCTATTACTTTAACCTTATTTGCATCAAAATCAACCACGCCATAACCCATGATTGCAATGCCTGGATCTATTCCTAATATTCTCATAATTTTTAAATTAAAAAGAGCTTATATAAGCTCTATTGATATCTTTCTAATACTTCTCTTAACAGTCCTCTAAAATAATATTCCGCATAAATGTCTACAATAGATTTGTATAAATATGACTGTGATTTCTCATAAATCTTTTTTGTTTGGGTGATGGTAATATCTTCTGTATAGATACTACTTGTATCAAATCTAAGTTGCTTATGGGTAGTTTGATCTAAAGTATAAATTTTTGATTTTATTTTCAAATCACAGTATATGCCCATATTTTCTTTTAGCTTTGATACTAAATTTTTGTCATTATATATATTTACCTTGTATTTGTCAGCTAATTCTACAAGTTTTGGGTCATTTTTATTTATTGTAGGATAAAAATTATCCATTAAAAAATTTACACCCAAATCGTTTATAATGTCACATTCCAAGTCATCTATCATTTTTTTATCTTTAAATGCTCTATACTGAGCTTTTACTGAAATCCAAAATTCATATCTATTTAAATCGTCAGTAACAAGATTTTCTAAAGTCATGGCAATTTGATCTATATCACTTAAATTCCGAAAATATTTTTTTAAATTTTTTATAACATAGTCTTTTACATAGTAATCATTTTTAGAAAACTTTACAAAATTTTTGTCATATAATAAAGACATAAGTGTATTAAATGAGTATATATCTTCATTTATCAAAAAATTATATTCAAGTTTTTCAATTATTGGATATTGTTCATTTAATTCTGCCTTCATTATCTATTACCTCGTGTTACTATTCTAACATAATTAAACTTATAATTATTTAGATATATTTATCGTAAGAATAAAAAAAACTAAATTATTAGCAAAAATATGCACTATTACTTTATTATTGCATATTTAACTTACAATTTAGCTTATAAGATTTTAAAAATAAAATTTTATACATCAAAATTTTTAAAACTTTTTAAAATTTGCTTTCATATCGCTTAATCTAAAACTGTAGTTTACATCTTTTCTTTCAATATCTATGACAGTTTTTGTTCTCAAATCACTGTCAGTATATAACTTATTAATTAACTCAAATGATGGATTTATTGCATGGGGATTTCCTACTAACTGGAACATAGTAATATCTCCATTTGTATCTCCATAGGCAAATGAGTCGTCTAAATTTAGATTATACTTCTTTGTTAGGTTCATTACAGCCCCTAATTTGCTTCTGCTATCCCGCATTGGAGTTACTTTCCCAGTGAAAGTATTCATTTCATCAAATTCATAAAGGGTTGATATACTTTCATCAGCTCCATAAATTTTTCCAAATTGTTCTACCAAAAACATTGGAGACCCTGATATAAAAAATATTTTAAAAGCTTGCTTTTTATGGTATTCTACAGCTTTTTTTGTTATTCTATATACTTTATTTTTATTTTGCTCTATAACTATTTTTGAATATTTATCTATAGTATCTCGGTCAATACCAGCAAGTTTTTGTTGGTAAACTAATGATGCTTTGTCTAGGTAGTCTTCATAGGCACCTAACCTATTTTCGTATTTATCATATAAAGGACCTATTTCATTGCGCCAAGCATCTTCTTCAATAACCCCATCTGCAGTTAAAAGTAGAAAATGCTCAATTAATAAACTGTTTCTAAAAAGAGTACCATCTATATCAAAAAATGCTGCTTTTTCCATAAAATCACCTTTATTCTTCTTCAGATTCAAAGATTATCATATCTTTAGTATTTATTTTCTTGCTTGCTTTTACTTCTCCATTTGGATTTGCCTTAATTTTTTTTGTATAATATTTGCTAGATGATTTTTTGTTATCGTGATCTTTACTAGATTTTTTTGCTACTCTGCTATTATTTTTGTCCTTTCTCTTTTTATCAGTTCTTGTTTTTTGAGCAACATAAACTTCGTTATTATTTAATTCTAGATTTGTACTTCTTATTGATTTTATCAAATCAATTATAAAACATGTGAATATTCCAACTAGAGCACTAGTTCCTAAAAACACAGCTATCCAAGTTAAGTCAAGCCCATGTGGACTTGTAAATATATTTAATGAATATATTAATAAAAGAATAGAAATAATTCCTAAAGCAAAAGAAGGAAAAAATTTCACTATTTTTCTCTTTGATAAAAAGTGAATAAGGATAGTAATTATTATATTCATCGCTACTATTACTGGTAATATATTTAATTTTGATGAATATTGTGCGATAAGATTAAGTAATCCTGTCATTTAAACTCCTTATTTGTTTGAATTCTTGTTATTTCATAAGAATCACCATTTATATCCAGTATAAAAAAACCATAATTATTATCTCTTGGTAAACTAATTGAACCTGGATTTAAGATTCTTATATCATTTTTAATTGTATTTACACACTGATGGGTATGTCCGAATATAGCAATTTGGCAGGATAATTCCTTTGCACGTTTTAATATTTCATTATCTGTATAATATACATTGTAAGTATGTCCGTGAGTGATAAAAATTCTTATATTTTCTATTTCCACCACTTTTTCATAAGGTGCATCTGATAAATAATCATTATTTCCTTTGACAAACTCGTAATTAATATCTGTTTCATAATGAATATTTTCTACATCTGATGCACCATCCCCTGCATGTAGTAATAATTTTATATCTTCGTGGTCTAATAAATAGTCACTAATAGGCGAATAAAAACCGTGAGTATCACTAGTTACCAAAACTTTCATTTATTTAACCTATATAAATATTCTTTAAACTCTTCAAAAGCTTTGCCTCTATGAGATATTTGGTTTATTTCATCCTTAGTCATTTCTCCTAAAGTTTTTGTTGAGCCTTCTGGCATAAATATTTGATCATATCCAAATTCATAATCCCCAATTTCTTCTTTAGTTATAGTACCAGGAAGTTTTCCAGAAAAATAGTGATCATTGCCATCTTTATCTATAAAGCATAAAACCGTTTGAAAATACGCATTACGATCAGATTTTTCTGAAAGTTCAGCTAAAAGCTTGTCCCTATTTTCCTTATAGCTAGGATTTTCACTAGCATATCTATGAGAATAAACTCCAGGTTTGCCATCCAAGGCATTTACAAATAAACCAGTGTCATCAGCTATAGTCGGTTTACTTATTAAATCATAAAGAACTTTTGCTTTTTTGTATGCATTCCCCTTTAAATCTGGAGCATCTTCATCCACTTCAAAATTTTTAATATTATAGTCTTCAGGTGTCTTAATATCAACATCTTTTAATATTAATTTTACCTGTTTAACTTTATCTATATTTCCACTTGCAAATACTAATTCCATATTATCTCCTAGAAATATGATAACATTTTACAAAAAGTCTTTCAATAAATTAATTTTAGTCAACTATTTCATTGTTACTTATAAAATCTTCTTCAAGACTTTCCACATTAGCTCCACTTTGTTGGTCCAATGATATTAATGATGTTGGATTTGGAGTTTGTATTGAAAAGAAAGGAATTTTTTCTATTGTTCCATCGACAATTTTATGAAATAAAATCTCATCAGTGGTTTGGATTATCATATAATTTCCATTTTCAAGAACTAAATAGTCTTTTTCTTGGGCGTTTATATTTCTAACCTGATCTCTCGTTATAATGGTTTGTACAGAAGAATTTTCCTCAACATAGTTTCTTATTGGTATCTGACTAGATGTTCTTTGTTGACCTTCTTTTGTATAAAGAGATGTCTGTATTGTCCAAATACCATTATCTCTTACTAAGCCAAAATCTGATGTGTCAATTATTATTTTTTCCGGATTAATATCTGAAACCTTACTGGCAGCTTCGTTTATAACCATTTCTTCAAATTGTTCACTGGCGTCTTCTTCTCCTGTAAATTCATCTATATTTACAAGTTTATTAGATTCAAGATCTCCTGTTCTTAATACCCCATACTTATTTATTGTGTTATTTGAGATATCTGTATTATAAGAAAATGATATATAGTTCATATCCGCAAAATTAATTCTTATATCTTTTGAGAAATCTTTAAAGCTATATTTATCTATATTTTCTTGCTTATTCATTTCATTTTCTATTCTAGCTGGATAAGCTTCTATATTGTCATACAAACCGGTTACTTTGCTTTTTAAAGATCTTACTTTCCAATATTCATTTTGCCCTCTTAGGAAAATATCTTTTGATTTTTTTACAATTGCTTCTCCATCAGGATTTATTTTTACAAAGTATGTGTAATAGTCATAATCTTGCTTGCCATTGTTAGAATCCGTTCTTTCCCTTACACCTAATAGTAAAGCTGTATCCTCATTCGCTTCGTCATCTTCATTTGTATCTATTCTCTCCTTGCTAGCTAAGGCTGTATATTTATCGATGATTTCTTGGTCTACATTTTTTGCAAGTTTTGATAAATAGACTATTTTATCATCTACTATAAAAAATATCTCATCTTCACTTCTTATTACAAAATCTCTAGCAAAAAACTGACCCTGAGTTGCATTTACAACTACAGCCGATTCATTTTTATCTATTTTTTCAAAGTCATAGCCTCTATTGGCTAGATATTCATATAAATTTACATATTTTGATGTAAATGTAGGCGGAAATGCATATTCGTCATCCATTGCCACTAAATTTTTATCAATATACAGTTTTGATCCTATATCTGGTGCTTGGCCATTTGTATTATCTGTAATATCCTCTACTTTACTAACTTGCCATGTTCCTTCCAAAACAGGATTTGCTAGCTCTGGAGTTTGTATCAAATCACTTAAATCTTGGGATTTGGAATTTGAACAAGCAGTTAAAAATATTACAAATAAAAATCCCAATAAGTACTTAATCTTTTTTGTCATCATCTAACCTCGGTATTTCTACAATAACTGATGTACCTGAGCCGTACTTACTTTTTATAATTAATTTTCCATAATGTCCTTTAATTATTTCTTCACAAATAGATAAACCTAAACCTGTTTGAGATTTGGATGAGCTTCCCTTATAAAACTTACTAGATACAAAAGCTATCTCATCTTCCTTTATTCCTTCACCATTGTCTTTTACAGTTACTGATACATTATCGTCAATCTGATCTATTAGTATATCTATTTTGCCACCTTCACTTGTAAATTTAATTGCATTATCTATAATATTTATAAAAACTTCTTTCATACGATTTTTATCAGCATAAACCATTATAGACTTATATATACTAGTAAAAGTGAACTCTATCCCTTCATTTATAGCTCTTGGTGCTAATTGTGTATGAACTTGTTTTACTAGTTCGATAATATCAATTTTATCTTTATCGTATTTGAAATTACTAGATTGTAGTCTAGAAAAGTCAAGCAAGTCCTCAACCATCATTGAAAGTCTGTCGCCTTCACTTTCGATAATTGAAAGCCCTTGATTAAGCATATCAGCATTTTGCTGGATGTCCTTAGATTGAAGGGTAATAGCCCAGCCTTTGATAGATGTTAAAGGTGTTCTTAATTCATGAGATACAGACGAAATAAATTCGTTTTTCATATCTTCTCTTTTTACAATGCTATCACTCATAAAATTAATTGTAGAAGCCAGTTCAGATAATTCGTCTTTACCTTTAACTTCCGCTTTTTGCTTAAAGTCACCTGCAGCAAGTTTTTCAGATACATTTATTAAATCCAATATAGGAGCTATAACTCGCCTGGATGCTATAAGTGATACAAAAAAAGCAAGGATACTTACAATAGTACCAAATATTATGTAAAAATACATATCTTTTCTTATCTTATAATTTACCTTTGTCATAGAAGATGTTAGTCTTAATATACCTGCTTGATTATCGTTAGAATTTAGAGGATAAGATAGAGAAATTATTTCTTCGTTAGTGAGTTCATTGCGACTTTTATAAGTACTTTGCTTGCCTTCTCTAGCTTCATTTACATCAGATTTTCCAAGCTTTGTTCCAACCTGATTGCTCGCTTGAGAATCAAAAAGAACTACTCCGGAATTATCCAAAATTTGTACCTGAGTTTCATTATTTCTATAAAATGCATTCTTATCACCAATAATAATTTCTGATAAATCATATCTATTCATATAAGTATTAAATTGTAATTGACTAATTCTTGCTTGATTTTGCATTGATCCAATCAGTGCTGATTCATAGTAATTTCTAATACTGTTATAGGCAAATATTTCAAAACCTATAACTACTGTAACTACAAATAGCATAATTATCCTAATAATGGTTTGTCTGTAAGAATTATTTGCTTTTAATAACTTATTTTTTCTTTCTACTTCCATCTATAACCTGTGCCCCATACCGTTTCTATAAATTGAGGTTTTGCTGGATCTTCTTCTATTTTGGCTCTTATTCTTCTTATATTTACATCAACAATTTTTGTATCATTGCTATAATTTTCACCCCAAGTTTGTTCCATAATTTCATCACGAGTCATTGCCTTTCCCTTATTTTGTATGAAATTTTTAAGGATAGCAAATTCAGTTGGTGTAACATCTATTTCATTTTGATTTTTATAAAAACTTTTAGAGTATAGGTCTAAGGTAAATGGACCATCTGAAAGTGTATTGGTATCTTTATTTTCTTTTTCAACTGTACTTAAATTTACTCTACGCATAAGTGACCTTACTCTTAAAATCAATTCTTGAGGATTAAATGGTTTTATTATATAATCATCTGCTCCACGTTCTAACCCCAATATCTTATCTATATCTTGCGACTTAGCTGAAACCATAATTATCCCAGTTCTAGGAGACTTTTCGCGTATGGCTTCACATACATCAAAACCACTTATCCCAGGTAGCATAACATCTAATATAGCTACTGCTGGATCTTCTTCTTCAAATACTCTTATGGCTTCTTCACCTGAGGCAGCTTCTACAGTTTGATAGCCTTGGTATTCTAAATTTATCTTCATAAATTGTCTTATAGCGTCTTCATCATCTAGGATTAGAACCTTATTATTTTCCATTATTTATCCTTTCAAAAGCAATTTTCCCTGCACCGATTACACCTGAATCATTCAAAAATTTAGCTGGTAAAATGTCTATACTTTCAGTTTTATTGCAAACTTCCTTAAACTTTTCAATCATACCATCCCACCAAATTTCCTTTGAATTAATAACTCCTCCACCAATAATTATTGCTGAGGGATCAAATATATTTCTAAGACTAGTTAAAAAATAAGCTAGATCAGCTTGGTAGTTTTCCAAAACTTTTTGAGCTGCAAGATCCTTGGATACATTCTTTAATATATCTTCACCCGATAAAACTTGACCAGTTAGTTTTTCATAAGCTTTAACAAGAGCACTTCCTGCACAATATGCTTCCACACATCCATATTGACCACAAGTGCAATAATCTCCACCTGGATGTAAGATTATATGTCCTAGTTCTGCTCCTTGAAAATGAGATCCTGAAAGTAATCCAGATTTTTCATTATAAACTGCACCACCAACTCCAGTGCCAAGGGTAACCATAACTATATCTTCATAATTTTTGCCAGTACCTAGCCATTTTTCTGCTAAAAGAGCAATATTTGCATCATTTTCTACAAAAACTGGTATATCAACAAATTCTTCTACAGCATGTTTTAAATTTAAACCTGTCCAACCTTCTATATTACCAGCAAATGTTATTATTCCATTTTCTGCATCTATAAATCCAGGCGTGCCTATACCTATAGCGATAGCATCTTTATAGTCTAATTTCATAATTGATTTTTTTATATTTGATAAAACTGTGTCTTTACCCCTTTTAGCTTGAGTTTCTACATTTGATCTTTGTAAAATATCTCCATTTTTATTTATTAGACAGGCATTTATTTTTGTTCCACCAAGGTCTATCCCTATTACTTTATCCATTTTTTTACCTATAAATCAAAAACTTGACCCTTTAATTTTTCTATATCACTTGTTTTCTTAGATATAAAAGTTTTATCTTTTAAATATCCTAATTTTTCTATATTATTAAATTTCAATTTGTAAGCTAATAATACTTGGTTATTTATTTTAAATTTATCATTTAATAGTTTGTTAGTCTTCTTATCTCCATATTTTCTGTCACCTATAATAGGAGTATTGTTTTTGCCTAAGGAAAATCTTATCTGATGGGTTTTACCTGTAATCAGCTTACATTCTAATAAAGTATATTTGCCATTTGTTTCAATTGACTTAAAGTGAGTGATTATTCTCGAACCATCTTTAGAACTTTTTATCTTATTCTTATTTTCATTTTTACTTATTGTTGTATCAATAGTAAAGTCATCGGTTATTTCACCTTTAACAATTGTTAGATAATACTTCTCAATTTCACTTTCTCTAATAGCTTTATTTAAAGATCGAAGAGCATTCGCATTTTTCGCCCCTATTACTAAACCAGCAGTATTTCTATCAAGTCTATTTACTACAGCCGGATTAAAAGTTTTTACACTTTTATCTACTTGCTTAGTTTTATATAAGTAAGAAAGCATATTATCAACCAAATTATTTCCATAGTCTGCTTTACTTGTTGAGTGAGTCAATAGTCCGCTTTCCTTATCCATTATTATAATATTTTTATCTTCAAAAACTATATCAAGATCAAAGTCTGTCGGTTTAAAATCAGTTCTTGTAAGCCATTTATTATAATTATCGTCTGATATATACATTTTTATTCTATCATTTTCATAAACATATGTATCAGCCTTGGCACGTTTATCATTTATTTTAAAGTTCTTCTTACGGATATTTTTTTGTATAACTGACAAGGGTGCATTTTCAAAGTACTTTCTTAAAAATCTATCAAATCTTTGGTTAGCATCATTTTTTGTAATAACTATTTCTATCATATTAATATGTTTTATTTACATAAGAATCAATTAATGATTGTCTTTCTTCTTCATCAAAAACTTTGTGTTCTCTTAATTTTTGTAAAATCACTTTATTTTTAGAGTGAAGTATAGCCTGTTGCATGGACTTGACATGGATTTCAAAAATTTCTCCTTTTAACCTATTAGACTTTAAAATTATGTAATAACTTTCTATATTTTTATAGTCAATAATCTCTAAAAATCTAAGAGTAGCTATATCTTTTAGGTAGTAATAATTTTCCCTTTGATTTATACGTTTAACATATTGTTTCTTCTTTTTGGGATTGTGAATTATTTTTTGAGCTTCTAAATTTGATTTTTTAGCCAAGAGATTGTAATAATGATAATTATATAAGGCTTCTCTTGTACTTTTAATAGATGTAAAAGGTTTGAGATTAAGTTTGTCTAAAAAAGCTAGATTGGCGGATAGGAATGTTTCCTTATCTACCTTTGATTCTTCCAATAAATCTATGGATTCCTTTCTGAAAGTTTCAAATAGCTCCAATTTTTCATTTTCATTCATCATAATTAAAAAACCGCCTCTAAGAGACGGTCAAACACCATTATATTATTCAACTTCAATTATATTAGCTTTAGTTGATTCAGGGATATCGTCTTTTGACCAGTTTAATCCAAGATAGATGTCAGCTTTTGCATATTCAGAAAGTTCATTTAGTTCATTTGTTAATTTTTCTAAATTTTCGCTATCTAAATCAAGTATATCATAGATTCCATCAACATAAACTTTTCCAATATCGTAGTCACGAGCTAATATACCAGCAATAAATCCTTTTAGTGAGCATATACAGCAAATACCATAAGATTTTGCATTAATTACTCTTACCTTGTGATCTAAAATTCTAGTTTTATCATCATCAGTGTTGACAAAAACAATATTGTTTAAATTATTTTCTTTATCTTTATTAGCTTTATCTACAAGATATTGTGTTTTTCCTGTTCCTGATTGTCCTAGTACATAATAAATCATTCTTATACCCCCTTGATTTTATCAAAAATTATACGTTCGGATTTATCTCCTTGGATATATCCGTTTTTATTCATAGTTTCAATGATTTCATCTCTTATTAGCCACCAAGAAGTATCCCGGTTACAAAAACATGTTTCTTCTTGTGGTGCTCTACCTACAAGTCTTTGGACAGCTATATCTGGATTAATTGTTCTTAAAAATTCTATTACATTTACTTCATAGTCGTTTTTGCTTGGCATTTCAAATTCATTATTCTCATACATTTGATAAAGTTTTGTATCTTTTATTATAAATAATGAATGAATCTTAACTTCTTTTATATTTAAAGCATTTATAATTCTAGCAGTTTGCCTAACATCTTTTATATCATCCCATGGTAGGGACAAGATTACATGCGTACATATTCTAAAATTATATCTATTTATCAAATTGCATGCATATATAAAATCAGCTAAGTCCTCACCTCTATTTAAAATTTCCAAGGTCCTATAATTTGAAGTCTGTAATCCTAATTCAAAAACAATATCTTTGTCAGTTTCAATTGACCATTCTTCTAAAAATATTAGTTTATCTTCTGTTATACAATCAGATCTGGTTGAAATAGAAACTGCTACTATATAATCCTTGTCACAAGCACTAATAACTTGTTTAAATTCCTCCAAAGACATATAAGTATTGGTGAAATTTTGAAAATATGCAATAAACTTTTTTGCTTTATACCTAGAGCCTATATAATCTTTATTTTTTTCTAATTGCTCATCTACAGTCATATATGAAGGTAGATTTTCAAAGCTCCCTCCACTCTCTCCACAAAATATGCAGCCGCCATAACAAGTTGCTCCATCTCTATTTGGACAAGTTAGTGAAAGTTTTACTGGCAATTTATAAACCTTTTGCCCGTAGGTATCTTTATAGTACTGGCTAATTGAATAATAAGGATTATTCATCTAGTGTATCATTATCCTCTATTACTTGTTCATCATCAGCAAAATGTTCGATGTCATTATCATAATCATCTACAAGTTTATCTAATGATTCGTCATCCCAATAGTGAGTAAATAAATGGAATACTTTATCCAATTCTTCTTCATCATCTACAACTTTTAAATCTATTTCATCATTTTCAAAAGAATCTTCATAATAGAAAATATAAATTTCATTAGATTCACTAGAAATAAGTGCTACATAGTCTGTTCCGTCTACCGAAAAAACATCTACTAAGTAGCATTCGTCAGATACTTCTCCTAAGTCTATTTCAATAACAGCTTTACCGCTATTTTTTTGAAATTCTAATTCATGTCCATGAAGTTCAATTTTTTCTGTCATATTAGCTCCTTATTTTAATATGTGTTAATACGTTATCTATAACATTTATAACAGCAATTATATCTGCTAAATCTGTAAAAAACGTATTATCATCTCTTTGTTTATATTCTACCCCTAATGATACAATCTTAACATCTAAGTCAAAAAATATCATGCTGGAGTCCAGTGAATATTGAGTTTTAACTACTTCTAACTGATCACCGGTCAATTCTTCATAGGATTTGGTAAATATTTCTGTAAGACTAGTGTCAGAATTTTTCCATCTAGGTAAGCTTAATCCTGTTAAGGCTTTACTATTACTTATACTTGCTGCAGTCTTAACTTTTTCTAACATCTCATTCATGCTTTCTTCTGATAGAGATCTTAATACGATTATAAAGTTTATATAATCTTCAAATGTCCTTACCGTAGATAAATTTAAAGAGCTTATCAATTGATTGTTATTTGAATTTACTGCATAAGCACCAGTAGGTATTAATTCTACAAATGATGATAGGTAGCTAAATGACGCATCAGATATGGGATTTATATTTGAAACAGTTATTTCACTTAAATCAATATCCATATCCGGCTCATATTTCAGATTCTTTTCTATGTATTCATTTTTATAAAGTTTGAATGTATTAATTAATTCATTTTCATATTGGCAATTTATTGCAAAATCTACACTGGCAAAATTAGGTATATAATCGTATCTATCTCCACCTTGAAGTTTTAATATATCTAAATCTACTTTAGATTTTATTTTTCTAACCAAACCCATTGTAGCTTTAATAGAGTTAACTCTAACCTTATCTAAGTCTTCACCAGTATGTCCACCTATTAGATTATTCAAAGATAATCTAAAGGTTTTAAAAGAATATTCCAGTTCTTTTCTAAGAACTGGAACTTTTATATTTAATAAATTTAGAGCACTGAATTCATCAGCTATACATCTTGATTGATGTAGATTAAGGTTAATAACATTATCAGATCTAATTATATCTTTTAAACTACTGTAATTTTTTATATCTTTTTGTATATTATTATTAGTGATTAATACATCAAAATCATTTGTAGATAAATCCAAAAGAGCTGCTATAACAAAAATAGCATTAAATAAATATATATTTTTGCCTGCTATAATCCTCGCTCCATCGTTTTGATCCAATTCCAAATTTTTATGCAAAAAATTGGAATCAGTATTTAGATGAATGATAGCCTTTGGTGACACACCTTTTTTTATATAGTAAGAATCTAATAAGTCTATGACTTCATAATTGTGGTCATTGGCTTTTTCTAATATAAACTTATTTACTAGATCTGTAGATGTTTCTACATCTGCATATCCCATAGTATGCTCAATATTATATTTTAGATTACTATTTAAATTATCATAATCCATAAGCTTTGCCTAGTAGAATTTTTTAACCTCAGCATTTTTTGCTAATTTATTTACTAATTCTACATATACTTCTTGTCTTTTTATCATCTCATAAGTTGATCTAACTTGATCTTTAATTTCTTCAAAGCTAGTATTTTTTTCTTTTTTATCATCTAATTTTATTAGGTGGTAGCCAAATTGTGTTTTAACTGGTTTTGAAATTTCTCCCACTTCCATAGAATCAAGTCCTTCTTGGAATTCTTTTACCATAACACCCTTAGGAAATGTTCCTAATTGTCCACCATTATTAGCTGATGGATCCTTAGAATATTCTTCAGCTGCTTTAGCAAAATCTAGACCTTCATTTATTTCTTCATAAATTTTATTTGCTTGTTCTAAATCTTCTATCAAAATATGACTAGCTGTGTATGTTACCGGTGAGAATAATGATTCTTTATTTTTTTCATAATATTCTTTTAATTCATCATCTGATATTTCTATATTATCAAAAAGTTTATGCATAGCATAATTTTTAAGCATATTATCTTTTACAGTTTCTAGTTCTTCAATAAACTCATCATCTTGATCATACTTTTGTTCTTTAGCATCTTTTAAAATTAGTTCTTGGTTGATGAGTTCATCTGTAAGAACGTGAATACCTTCTTCGTTATTGAATCTTTCACTATCTTGCATACCTTGCATTAATTCATATACATCGCTTAAAAATATTTGTTTACCATTTACTTCTGCTAATAATTTATTTTCTGTCATTATATCCTCTTTACTAATTCTATTCTGTTATCAAAAATTTTGATATCATTGTTCTTATATAATCTTCCAATAGCACGTTTAAAGCTTGATTTACTCATGCCAAATATTTTGTTGATTTTTGATGGACTAGATTTGTCTGATAAATAAGCTAAGCCACCATTTTCATAAAGATAATCTAGTATTTTATCACTATCATTATCTATTTCTAGATAGGCTCTTTGCCTTAAAGATAGCTCTATCTTACCATCATCTTTTACTTCTTTTACCCTAGCATGTACCAATTCACCTTCAACAAAAACTCCTTTAAGCTCATCTATTCTTAAAAGTGAGTCGTACTTGTTATCTATTGCTACAAAAGCTCCTATAGATTTATTTATAGAATAAATTCTGCCACTAACTTCATCATTTTCATGAAAATCATGGTCTGTAGTTAATAAATCTCTAATCTTCGAGGTAAGATAAATTTCCCCATTGCTATCAACTTTAAAGGCTACAGGATAAGTCATATCTAAAATAACTCTATATGTTCTTTCAGAAAAAGGCATAAATATATGATTTTTATTTGGCATTTGAAAATATACACCCTTTTTGTCTATCTTAACCGCTTTTAGCTCATAGACTTTATTAATTTCATAAGGAAAATCTGTAGCCGCTCTTAAAACATTATTTAAGTCTTGATAAATATAAGCTTTTACACGATCACCCTGGTTTTTATCCTTGACTTCATTTTTGTCAATAACAGCATCTCCAAATTTAGTTGCTAAATATGCCTTATTTTTATTAAATCTTTTTATTTTAAATTCTTTAATAATTATCTCCTAACCTAACTCTTTTGTTGTAAATCCTTCCCCAAAGACTTCTGAAATAGTATGTGTAAATATAAATGCTTTATCATCTGTTTCTAGAATATCTTCTCTAATTAAAGGATATCTTCTATTAGTAGATATTGTAAGTATTAATTTTTTTTCTCTACCAGTAAAGCCACCCTCTGCATGAAGTAAAGTTACCCCTCTACGGTATTTATTAATTAATAGTTCATTTATTTCTTCATATTTATCACTTATAACAAATATTGCAATTTTTCTACCAAGACCTTGTATAACATTATTTAAGGCCATGTCTTGAATCATAATTACTAATATTGCATATAATGATTTTTCAAATCCAATTACAAAAATCGAAAAGATAATTACTATAAAATCTGTTGCAAATAAACTTATATGTATAGGTATATTTGTGTACTTATTAATTATGGTAGCTATAACATCAGTACTTCCTGTAGATCCTCCGTTATAGAATATAAGTCCCATACCAAGTGATATTATCAAAGGACCAAAAACAGCGTTAAGAATTATATCATCTGTTAATATAGTATTAGGAAAAATTTTTTCTAAAAGTATCAAGGATATTGATACAGTTGCAGCTGATAATATCGATCTTTTTACAAACTTTACACTTATAAAAATAGCACCAAGAGTTAATACAATAGCATTTAAGATTAAGTTTATTGTACCAACATTAAAACCAAATAAATTTGAAAGTATAAGAGCAATCCCCGAAATACCTCCTGCCGCTATATTATGTTGTAGAAGGAAGAAATATACTCCAACTGCAAATAATATAGATCCTACAAAAATACTGATATTCTTTTTCATACATTACCTCCAATTGACAATAAAAGCTTACCATAGATCACTCTTAAATTCAATTGACACATAAAAAAGAAGGCATAAAGCCCTCTTTAAAGCCAAGTTGGAATAAAAGTGTTGAAATCATCATAGATTTTTAAAAGGTCATCTATTTCTTCTTTATTATATGCACACTTATCACTGTCTCTATATTCTACAATATCATACAAGATATTATAAGCGGCATATAAAGCTAACAGTCTATAAAACTTAACCGGAACTTTTGTTTCTTTAAAGTAGCTGTCAAAACATCCTTTTACAAATTCTTCAGATTCTAATGCAAAATAATTTATTCTTGCAAAATCATACACTCTATCTCCAACCTTATTAAAATCTAAACCAAAGATACTTATTTTTCCGTTTTCATCTATAAGAATATTTTCATAGTTTAATTTATTAAAAATATATCTTTGATTGACATTTTTTGTAAGGTGTTTATTTGCATTTATATAATCTATTAAAATATAGTCATCATCGCCTATATATTCATTTACTCCATGCATATAAAAAAGATAGTTGGCTCTAGTATTAAATATCTCAAACCAATTTACTTTTTCATCTATTGGAATACCATGAACTTTTTTAAGAATCTTTCCAAACTTAAAACCCAAATCATAGTTATCTTTTTTGCTATGATTTTTTAAATAATCATAAAGATTAGTTATTTTATTTAACTTACTTACTTGATATATATTATTTTGATCAAGTTGACCTTTTTCTAATATATCTTCCTTATTTAACCCCAGAGTCTCAATTTTTGGATAAGTATCATTATCATATAAATTTACAACAAATTTTTGATTTTCTGTCATAACCCTATACCTATCATGATTAATGAAATTTATTTCTTTTATTTTAATACCATTATTTTTAAAATAATTTATATTTTTAATTTGATTTTTAATATAAACTGGCATTTGATCAATTGTGTTTTTTTACCTTTTCTTCTACTTCTTCAGGGCTTTCAATATCTAATAGAGCATTTGCAAATTCTTCTTCCTCTTTTTGACTAGATTTTATAATAGTATCCTTAACTTCTGCAATTTTTGCAGAAGACGCTGAAAATTCATCTAGACCTAATCCTAAAAGTAATTTTGTAGCTTGAGTATCAGATGCAAATTGCCCACACATACCTGTCCATTTGCCTGCCTTGTGAGATTCATCAATTACACGTTTGATAGCTCTTAAAACAGCTGGATTATAATTTGAATATAATTCTGATATATTTTCATTACCTCTATCAACTGCAAGAGTATATTGTGATAAATCGTTAGTACCTATTGAAAAGAAATCAACATATTTTATAAATTTATCAGCCATAAATACTGATGCTGGTGTTTCGATCATAATTCCAACTTCTAGGTCTTTGTTATAATCTACTCCATTTTCATCAAATTCTTTTTTAATTTCATCTATTAATTCCAATGTTCTTTTAAATTCTGTAATATTAATAATCATTGGAATCATTATTTTTAGATTACCAAATGCAGATGCTCTCATCAAAGCTTTTAGCTGTGTTATAAATATATCTTCGCGATCTAAGCAAAGTCTGATAGCTCTATATCCTAAAAAAGGATTGTCTTCTACTGGAAAGTTGAAATAATCTAGTCCCTTATCTCCACCAATATCTAAAGTTCTAATTATAAGTGGTTTTTCGCCTAGCATTTGTGTGGCTTCTTTATATACTTCAAATTGTTCTTCTTCTGTTGGAAAGTGATCACTTTCCATATATAAAAGCTCAGTTCTAAATAATCCTACACCATCACAGCCGTTATTGATGGCAATTTTCAAGTCCTCTATGTTTCCTATATTTGCAGAAACTTCTACCTTTTTGCCATCACTTGTAATCGCTTCTTTATCTTTTACTTCTTGTAATCTCTCACGTTTTTCTTTTTGCTCTTTTACTTTTATTTCATATTCAGCAATTAAATCATCGCTAGGATCAAGAATTATTATTCCTTCATCACCATCAATTATAGCTTTTTCTCCACCCTTTACTTTGCTTGATATATCTTGCATACCTACTAAGGCAGGAATATCTAATGTTTGAGCAATTATTGATGTGTGACTAGTTTTTCCACCCAAATCAGTTGCAAATCCAATAACATTTTCTTTATTCATATTAGAAGTATCAGATGGTGTTAGTTCTTTTGAAATAACTATGGATCCTTTTTCAATTAATGATAAGTCTTTTGGTTTAATTCCTTTTAGTTTATACATTAATTGGTATCCTATATCCTTGTAGTCACTTGCACGTTCTTTTAAGTATTCGTCATCAATTTGGCTCATTATTTCTACCATTTCATTAATTGTTTCATTAAGTGCAAGTTCTGAATTTTTAAATTCTTTGGCTATTTTTGCATCTATTGTATCTGAAAAATATGGATCTTGAAGTAATTCTTTATGTGCATTTGCAATATTTATCTGCGCTTCATTTGCACCATTTGTGTCATTTAATTCATTTATATAATCATCAATTGCAGCTTTTACACGTTTTTTTTCATCATCAACCATGCTTTCATCTATTTTAGAATCATCAACTACAACTTCTACTCTATTAAATAAATATATTGTACCAATGGCTATACCATTACTAGCCTTTATTCCCTTGTATTCAGTAGTCATTTTTAACCTTTCTTAATTATTTATAAAAAAAAGGATACTAATCAGTATCCTTAAATGTTTAATATTATTCTGATAAGTTTTCAATAAAATCAACTAATTCATCTGCAAATTTATCTTCGTCCTCACCTTCAACTACTAAAGTAATTTCTGTTCCTTTAGCAATACCAAGGCTCATTACATTAAAGATTGATTTAGCGTTTGCTTCTTTACCTTCTTTAATGATTTTTACATCTCCTGGATAATTTTTTACAAATTGAACTAATGATGCAGCAGGTCTTGCATGTAAACCTGTCTCATTTTTAATAACAACATTTCTTTCTGCCATAATAGCCTCCTCTTAGTTTATATAATTATTATAGTGTATCATATTTGTTTTTTCAACTATCTTACTTACTTGATTCCCTTGCTACTATGCTACATTCCATAACCCAATCATTTAATAAAATTTCTTCTTCATTTTTTATTCTTTTTATTAAAGCTCTTATAGATATAGCTCCTATGTCGTAATAAGGAATAGAAACTGTAGTTAGATTTGGTCTATAAATACTTGCAATTGATGAATCACCAAATCCTGCCACTGACAAGTCGTTAGGTACTTTTATACCATTATCTGTACAATAGTCTATAAAACCGATTGCCACTTCGTCATTCATTAATGATACTGCGGTGATATTATTCTTTTTGCATAAGTTTATAGCTTCCTCACCTATGTTATACCCATCATCACTATTTAAACCATCAATTTTTAAAATAAATCTTTCTTTTTCTAGCTCCTTGATGGCTTCTTTATATCCTGCAAATTTTGCTCTATTTAATTCATTGTCATCTTTATTGCCAATGTATAAAACATTTTCATGTCCCATATCAAATAAATATTTTGTAAGATTATATTGCTCTTTTTTATAGTCAATTCTAACAGTATTTAAGTTTTTATATGCATGGTATTTA
This sequence comes from Anaerococcus octavius, assembly GCF_900445265.1. Taxonomy (GTDB): domain Bacteria; phylum Bacillota; class Clostridia; order Tissierellales; family Peptoniphilaceae; genus Anaerococcus; species Anaerococcus octavius. The sequence continues at coordinate 520,087 of NZ_UFTA01000002.1, read as the reverse complement.
TCTAATAAAATAAAAGGAATTCTAGTTTCTCTTAATTTTATTAAAGTTTCATCTGTTAAATTTTCTGTAATTATAATTAATCCTTCAACTTGCTTTGTAGCAAGAAAGTCTATAGAATTATTTAATGCTTCTTCATTACCATAGGAACTTTGAAGCAAAATATCGTATTTATAAACTCTACCAATTTCTTCGACTCCTCTTATAAGTTGAGCCATATATTCTATACCTAGATCTTCTACTATAACACCTACTAGATTTGATTTTCTCATAACTAGTGATCTAGCAAGTTCATTTGGTTTAAAGTCTAGCTTTGCTATAGCATCTAATACTTTTTGCCTAGCTTCTGGACTAACTGGTTTTGAGTTATTCATAACTCTTGATACTGTAGATATAGAAACACCAGCAAGTTTGGCTACATCTTTAATTGTTGGTTGACCCATATTTACCTCTTTTCAATAAAAAAGATCATCCTAAGATGACCTTTGTTTTTATTATCTGCCTGATATTACGTTTCTAACAATATCAACTACGTCCATTACTAAGCTTGAATAGTCTCCAACTGATGCTATACCTGCACCAACTGTATCTATACTATCTATAGCTGTTTCACCAACATAGTTTACAGTATCTCTGATATCGTCAGTGATACTATTTACGTTAGTCATTGTATCATTTGCTTTGGCAATAGCCATTCTTAGGTTAGGGTCTTGAACAACTGTATTTACGTTGTTAACTAACATGTTGGCTTGATCAACAACTCCAGGAAGTTTATCAATTACTTGATCAATATTGTCTTCATTTTTATCTAGTACTCCATGAACTTTCTTTACTAATTCGTTTGCACTTTTTAAAGTCATTATTAAATAAATAAGTGCAATTATTCCGATAATAGTAAGAATAATATTTCCAAGAAGATTAAAGTTAATAGTTACCATTTAAAACTCCCTAGTTATTTTTTTTCTTATTTTCGATATCTTTTTTTATTTCTTTGCCAGCATCTTTTGCTTTATTTGATGCTTTGTCAGCATTTTCTTTTACTTCTTCTTTACCTTTGCTAGCTTCTACTTTTATATCTTCACCTTTATCATCAGCTACTTCTTTAGCTTCTTTTGCTCCTGATTTTACATCATATGCAACATCACTTGCTGTATCAGAAACTATTCTAGAAACTTCGCTAGCTCCTTCAGTAAGATTATCTTTTACATTTCCAGCTGTTTCAGCAATTTGATCTCCAGTTTGTTTGGCTATTTCTTTACCATAGTCAAAACCTTCTCTAACTGGTTCTAAATCTGTATAAGCTCTATATTTCATATCTTCGTAAGAATCTTTTGCATTATCAACTATATCAGTTGATGTTTCTTTTACTGTTCTTACTGTTTCATCAAAAGCTTCGCTAATATCTTCTCTAGTTTCCTTACCAGATTTTGGCGCTAAAAGTACTCCAGCTGAAACTCCAACAAGTGCTCCAAGTAAAGCCCCTTGTGTTCTCATTCTACTATCATGGTTTTTAGCTTTCCAAATTTCGTATTTAATTTCTCTTTGCTTAGCTCTTGCTCTGTCTTCAATATAATCTGCTATTGACATAATAATCTCTCCTTTAATTTGTACTAATTATTATATACCCACTAAAAAGGTGTTATAACAATTATTTTAAAAAAGTCCTAAGGAGGCCCTTACTTTAATACCTTCATTTGTGTGAAGGTGGGCAAGCTGCCTAGTATTTCTGAAGTCCACTCAAAGGAGGCTTTCCATCCAAACTAGAACGACGCAATCCCTTATAAAAGTTGTAGGTTTAAATTCGGACCGTATGCCTTAGGATACGTCAATTATAATACATTGTTAAAATTAATTCAACAAAAACTTTTTCATGTTTTTTTTCAAAAACTCTATATTTCAATAGTTATTTCTAGGAAAATTTTTGCCAGTAGATAAGAATATCTTTATAAATATTTTATCAATTGGATTCTTTTATATATGTTATAATTACTAAGAGAGGTAGAGATAAATGACAAATGTTATCAATATTTTTAAAAACAGATCAAAATTTAGTAAAAGTATCTTTTACAAAACAAAGCAATTATTAGAAAAACACGGTTATGTTGTAAGCAATTCTTATGATAAAAATGCTGTCTTAAATTTAGTAATTGGTGGTGATGGAACATTTTTAAAGGCAGTCCATGATACAAATTTTACATCTATTCCTTTTATAGGGATTAATACTGGACATTTAGGTTTTTACCAAGAAGTAGAGGTAAATGAAATAGAAGATTTTATACTTGCTTTTAAAAACGATCAGTATCAAATGCAAGAACTAACAATTTTACAATCAACTGTTAATAAAAGAAAGATAGAGTCTTTAAATGAAGTTGTTGTAAAAAGCAATAAAAATCAAATAGTAAGGTTAAAGGTTTTTATAGATGGAAATTTTGTAGAAAATTTTTCTGGTGATGGACTTATTATTGCTACTCCCCACGGATCTACAGCTTATAATTTATCCTGCGGTGGATCTATTTTGCACCAATCATTAAAGGGCTATTCTTTAACACCTATTGCACCTATCTATTCAAATTTAAATAATGCAATCATTAGTCCTATTGTATTACCAGAAGATGCAAGTATAGATATTGTTGTGTCTAAACGAGATAATTACCACACGGTTTTTATTTTTGATGGTAAGGAATATTCTACTAAAGACTACAAAATAAATATTAAAGTATCAAAAAATACAATAAAAAAACTTATTCTCGATAAGAACCATTACTGGTCCAATATCAAAAATAAGCTTATATAATTAGTTTAGGTTTACTTGGTTAAAAATATCAACCAGTAAATTCCTAGCTATTGGTGCTACTGTTACACCACCAGTATCATTTGCATCTTCTACTACAATGGCTACTGCAATTTGTGGATCATAGGCTGGCGCAAAGCCAACAAACCAAGCATCGATAAGTCCATTTGACTTATCAGCTGTTCCTGTTTTTCCGGCTACTTGTATACCATCAATATAGGCTGCCTTACCTGTTCCCTCATTTACTACATCTACCATCATATCTCTAATAGTATTTGCTTTGCTTTTACTAGTTACTATCGACAATTTTTCATCTTTAGCCTTATAAACATTTTTTTCATCTTTATCTGTAATAGATTTTACAAGTTTTGGTTGCATCATAACACCATCATTTGCAATTGTTGAAGCTACCATTGCCATATGAAGTGGAGTTGCTTGAGTTTTTCCATAACCAAATCCAGTCATTGCCAGATCTGCTTGATTTAATTGTTTATAAGGTATAACGGAATCATATTTTTCTAAATCAAATGGATATGGTTTATTAAACATATACTTATCTGTCATATTCATCAAAGTTTCTTTGCCCATATCCGTTGTTTTTTTAGCAAAATAAGTATTTGAAGAATACATAAAGGCTTTTGTTAAATCTAAGTGACCAAAGGCTAAGTTATCAAAGTTTTTAATTTCAAAGTTCTGGATGGATTCTGAGCCAGTATCTTCATAATTTTGGTCTATATTACTATCTAGTATAGCATTCGCTGTTACTATTTTAAAAGTAGATCCTGGTCTGTATAAACCTGTTGTAGTTCTATTTACAAGTGGTCCATTATTATTTGCAATTAAATTATCCCAATTTGCATCGATATAATTTGGGTCAAATGTAGGATTTGAGACCATTGCTAGTATATCACCCGTTTTGGGGTTCATAACTACTGCTGCTCCAACATAATTACTCATATAATTGTAGGTAAGATTTTGAATATTTTGATCTATTGTTAGGTGAAGATCATTTCCTACATCATTAGTTACTACCATTTTTCTAAAATTACTCATATTTTCATCTTTTAGATTTAACAGCCAGTTGTTATAAGTTTTCTCTATGCCTGTTTTACCATAGGTTTTAGAAGTATAACCAGTAATCGTTGATGCTGCTTTACCATAATTATAATGGCGTATTTGATTGCCATTTTCATCTACATCACTATAGGCTAGGATATTACCATTTTTATCAAAAATCTTACCACGAGCTATATTTTCCTCATTTACCCAGTTTCTACGATTATTTTCATTGCTAGCTATTGTTTTTGCTTTAAAAAGCTCAAAATATACTAAATATAAGGCAAGTCCCATAAACAAAATCACAAAGAAAATCATTACGAAAAGTAATCTTTTATTCAAGGTCGATTTGGATAAAACTTTTAGCTCTCGGCTATTTTTTATCCTTTGCTCTTCTTCTTGTTTTTTTATTTTATCTATAAAACTTTCTTTTGGAGCTCTTTTTTTGCTAGCTTTGCGATTATTTTTATCACTCATCTATTTCATCTCCATATTTGATGTCACTTGCACAATATTGCAAACATCCCAATAATATAAATCCAGAAAGCATGGATGATCCACCTTGGGATATAAATGGCAAGGTTACACCTGTTAGAGGAATAATTTTTAAAACTCCTCCTAATATTATAAATGTTTGAAAAGCAAATAATACTCCTATACAAAAAGCTAGGATACTAAAAAACTTATCTTGTTGAATTAAGGATATTTTAAATGCTCTATAAACTAAAATCATAAATAAAAGTATAACAGCAAGCCCCATAAATACACCCATTTCTTCAGATATGGCTGAAAATATAAAGTCTGATTCTGCAACTGGAATGTAATCTGGATGTCCCAGACCAATTCCGGTTCCAAATAATCCACCACTAGCAGTTGCAAATAAAGCTTGAGTTATTTGATAGCCCGTAGCATTTATATCAGACCATGGATCTAACCATGTAGCAACCCTTATTCTAACGTGGCCAAACATAAAATATGCCAAAATAGAGCCTAGTATCATCGCTAATATATTTATGGTAATTAAAACCCTATCTTTTTCATAAACAAATTGGGCAAGTATCATTAGTCCAAAAAATATTAGGGCTGTTCCTAAGTCTTTTTGTAAAAATAAGAAGCCTATAAAAATATAAATAACTATATTCATATAATATCTGCCAAATGGTTTCATAGATATTTCGTTATATCTTGAATAAAAACTTGCCACAAAAAATGCTAAAGGTACTTTTATAAATTCTGATGGTTGGATAGTAACAGGACCTATAACAATCCAGTTTTTTGCTCCTCCAATGTAGGAACCGAAAACTAATGTAGCCATAAATAGTCCTACTGAAACAATTACATAAAATATGCTAATCTTATTCCAAAATTTAAAAGTTCTTAAAATAAAAAAAGTTAAGAAAAATAAGACTATACCTATTAAATAAAACTGCAATTGTCTTTTACCAAATGAAGGATTTATCCTATATATCATAGCCACACCAATTGCAAATAGCATATTTACTATCATCAGTAAAATATTATCCGCCTTAGTAATCTTTGGAGTAAGTATAGTTGATAAAACTATTACAATTAAGATAGCTAAATATGTGTAAAAATCAGTTGCTGATAAATTTGCTATATTAAATATCATAGCAAGAGAAAGTGCTAAAAAAGAAAATATAAATAATAGAAAAATTGATTTTCTAATATATTTTTGCTCTTTTTTTTCTACATCTATAATATTATTCATCATCTTCACCTTGGATAAATAAAAATTGCAATTGACCTATATTGATAATATCATTTGATTTTAATTCAATTGCATCTTCTATTCTTTCGTCATTTAAAAATGTTCCATTGGCAGAATCTAGATCTTCTAAAAAATATATATCTTCGTCTTGAATAATTCGGGCGTGAAATTTGGATAAATACTTATCCTTGATACAAATGGTATTTCTATCATCACGACCAATAGTATTGTCTTCACCGATAAAATAATATTCTTGTACTATAAACCTAAAGCCATCATTACGATTTAATAATTTCAAATAAGTGTCTGACTCTTGTTCTTTTTTTAGGGTAGTCCTTACATCATAATAAATAATTCTAATAATAGAATATATAAAGTAAAAAACCACAATTACAAATATGTATTTTAATATTGTTGAAAATAATTGGTATAGGGTTAAATTTCCTATAACTTGTACTGAAAAAACATCATCAACAGCTTTCAAAAATTTTTCCATATAAACCATCCTTTACGATTTGTATATATTTTACCACATATGATTTATTTTTGAACATTATAAAAATCAATAAAAAAACTAGGGCCTATGCCCTAGCCTCTTCTACTTTACTCTATACTGTCAATGATTTCTTGCATTTGATCGATTAGTTTTTGTTTTTTGTTATCTGCTATTTCCAAGTTATCTTTTGAGACTGCATTTATATATAGTTTTATTTTTGGTTCTGTTCCTGATGGTCTAATTGCTACCCATGAATCATCCTCAAAATAATATTTTAATACATTTGATTTTGGCAATCCAGTTTCATCTAATTTATAATCAATGATTTTTACTGTTTCTAGACCTGCTAAAGATTCTAATGGATTGTTTCTAAACTCTTCCATTATTCTACCAATACGCGCTTTACCATCAAGACCTTGAAGAGTTATGGATATTACATCATTTGAGTAATATCCATGTTCTTTGTAAATATCATTTAGAACATCTAATAAAGATTTACCTTGTTTTTTATAATATCCTGCCATTTCAGCTATCATCATTGCTGAATTTACAGCATCTTTATCTCTAACAAAATCTTTGTAGTTATAACCTATTGATTCTTCAAAACCAAAAATGAATTTACCTTCACCTGTTCTATCAAGTTCATTCGCTACTGCAAAGATATTCTTAAATCCTGTTAGAACATCGTATTTTTTAACTCCATATTTTTCACAAATTGGTGCTATCAAATCTCCAGTAACTAATGATTTTACAACAGCACCATTTTTTGGTAATTCTCCATTTTTATCAAGTGCTTCTAAAATATAGTTTGTAAGTAAAGCACCAATTTTATTTCCAGTTAAAAATACAAATTCTCCATTGCCATCATTTATTTCCACTGCACATCTATCAGCATCAGGATCTGTTGCAAGCAATAAATCCGCATTAACTTTTTTACCTAATCTTTCTGAATATTCAAAAGCAGCTGGCATTTCTGGATTTGGATAGCCTACCGTTGTAAAATCAGGATCTGGATTTTCTTGTTCTGGCACTACATGGATATTTTTAAAACCGCGCTCATTTAGAATTCTGCGAACTAATTTATTTCCTGTGCCATTTAGTGGTGTATAAACAATATTTATATCCTTATCAATATCTTCATTTATAGTACAAGCTAATATTTCCTTTACATAATCTTCTATTACACTTTCTGGTACCCACTCTATAATTCCCTCTTCTAAACCTTTTTCAAAATCTATACGTGAGATTTCAAAAAAATCTGGATGTTCTTCAATATGTCCTAATATTTTATCAGCAGTTTCATCTAATATTTGACTACCTTCTGCATTGTAAGCTTTGTAGCCATTATATTCCATAGGATTGTGGCTAGCTGTTATCATTACACCAGCAGATGTTTTTAGATGTCTAACTGTATATGATAAAACTGGTGTTGGCTCAATTTCTTTGTGTATATAAACTTTTATACCATTTGCAGCAAATACCTCTGCAGTTATTTTTGCAAATTCTTCAGATTTGTGACGTACATCATATGAAATAGAAACTCCTGCTTTTTTTGCATCTTCTCCCATTTCTGATATGGTATCAGCAAAACCTTGTGTAGCTTGGGCAACCATATATTCATTCATACGATTTGTACCAGCTCCGAGTTTACCACGCAAACCTGCTGTTCCAAATTCTAGTGAACTATAAAATCTATCTTTTATTTCTTCATCATTATTTTTTATTTCTTCTAGTTCCTTATGGGTTTTTTCGTCAAATTTTTCATTATTTAACCATAAATCATAATTTTTTTTATAATCCATTTTACTCTCCTAATAAATTTTGTATACATTAACTGATAATTTTTCAAGATTTAAATCTACACTTCTAATATTACATTTACCCTTTTTGTCAAAAATCTTATACATAATAAAATCCCTATATCCAGTAAAACATCCTATCTCTTTGCTATCAAAATATTTATTTTCCTTACTGGCATTTATAGCAACTAATATATATCCTTCATCAGCCTTAATTTTATAGATAATTAACGAATCGTCTATATTATTCATAAATGTTAGACTATTTCTAATATCCTCTGGATCTACTTTATTAAATACCTTTAAACTTTTCCTTAGATCTATAAGATTTTTTGTATAGTTGAAGATGTCAACATTCACTTTTTTTTCTTGCCAATTTATCGCATTTATAAACAATGGCGAATTGTAAGAATTTCTATCATTATTTTTGCTATGATTAAACTCGTTACCTTCATATAAAAAAGGCTTACCGAAAGAAAGCATAATTAAAGTAAGGGCAAGCTTTATATAATTATCTATATTTTCTAAATCTTTTATAGATATTATAAGCTTATCATAAAGGATTAAATTATCATGACAATTAAAATAATTTATTGATTCTGAAGCATAGTCAGCAAATCCCATTCTTTTTTCATCATAATAAATAGACCCTGCTATGCCTTCTTCAATCTGAGTTTTTAGATAAAAATTCCCTTGAATATAACCAATGCCATACGAATCCGTATCTCCTTTTATGGCATCTCTATAAGTATCATTGAAAACTCCAAATCCATTTGATCTTTGGCTGCCTTTTAAGCTTTGTTTTTTATATGGCAAAGTCGTGCCTAAAGCTATCCAAGGTTCACCATAAATAATTAAATTTGGATTAATTTTTCTAAGTTCTTTTATAGAAATTTTTATAGTATCCACATCAATTAATGCCATAAGGTCAAAGCGAAATCCGTCTATTTTATATTCTTTAACCCAGTGTTTTAAAGAATCTATAATTAGTTTTCTCACAAAAGGTTTTTCACTAGCAAGTTCATTTCCTACTCCAGAACCATTTGAAAAAGTACCATCTTTATTCATCCTGTAATAATAATTTGGAGCCAAAGTATTTAAATTTGAATCATATGATTTAAAAGTATGATTGAAAACTACGTCCATTATTATAGCTATATTTTCAGAATGAATAGCATCTATCATTTTTTTTGCTTCTATTATTCTAGACTTAGGATTATTTGGATCAATTGCAAAAGAGCCTTCTGGAGTAAAGTATAACTCTGGATCATAACCCCAATTATAGTTATCATCATCAAAAAATCTCTGATCACTTTCATCCACACTTATAAAATCATAAAAGGGCATAATTTGCACATGAGTAATGCCTAATTCTTTTAAATTAGCTAGTCCTGTTTTATATCCATGATAACTAGAATTTTTTTCTGTTAATCCCAAATATTTACCAGCATTTTTTATATTGCTAGTTTTATCGGCAGTATAATTTTTGATAGACAATTCATAAATGATAGCTTCATTTTCTGGGATTTGAGGAACAGATGAGTTTATAAAACCTACTGGATTTGTCTTTTGCATATCACAAACTACTGAATACATAGAATTTATAGAGCTAGTAAAAGAATACGGATCGGTCACTTCATATTTGTCATCTACAATATATGAATAATAATATCCATCATAGTCTCCATTTAAAGTAAGCTCCCAAATACCCCAGTCATTTTGTTTCATAGAATATATATTTTTTCTAGGATTTCTATAATCATTTATTATAGAAAGTTTGACATTTTTTTCAGGAGCAAAAACTCTAAATGTCGTTTTATCCTTACTATAAATAGCTCCCATTTTATAATCTTTTATATCATTATAAGTTACATTTTTATAATTATTTATCAAAACTAAGTTTCCTTTTTATATGATCTAAATTAAATTCATTAGCCCACAATATATTGTGAACTTCATTTTTTGCCCAAGCTTCTTTATTTAAATAGTCAAAACTACTTATTTTTCTAAGATTAATTAAGTTTTCTAAATCTAAAAATATTTCAAATGAGTCATTGTAAACTAATAACTCATTATAAAGCTTAGAGAAATCATATGGTAGATTTCGTTGATTTTCTTTTAACAAATTATCTATTGTATATTTTACTACTTGATTTTGATAAATAATATCATTTGCCTTATAAGATCGTAAATTTTTCCTATTTTTATAAACTCTGTAATCATCATTTAATAAATAAAACTCATTTTTTGTTTTAAGATTATTTACAATGCCTCCCCTAGTTGAAACTATATTCGCCATATTAAATATAGAATTTAATATATCAAAATTTTGATTATCATAAAGCGGATGTGTTATATTTGTATAAATATCACAAGCTGGATATAAGTTTCTTAAATCATCTACTGTTATATTTTCTACAAATATAATTTTTATTTTTTTTCTGATTATTTTATCTGATTCAATAAGTTTTTTAAGAGCTAAGATAAACTTAATAGTTTCCTTTGCCATAAAATAACCTTCATTGGCTTTTCCAGAAAATATATAAGTAACAGGGATAAAATAAGCATTTCTATTATCTCTTAGATAATAATATTGATAAGCAATTGCTAGAGCATTTAGTATTTGTCTTTTGCTTTCATGCATTATTGTTAGCTGCATATCAAAAATCGAATATGGATTAATATCCGATTCTTTATTTGCTAATGACCTTATCAATCTTTCTTTATTTTTAAATTTAATATCTTCAAGTTCATTTAAAAAATTTTTATCCTCTATATATTTTTCGATATTTTTTAAACTATTATAATCTGTAAAATCTATATCATATTTTTTTAAATAATTTACTAGGTCTTCATTTGCACTTTTAGCATATATTAGCCTATCTGTACCTAGATTTATATATTTTTTGCTGGCTATCTTATCTTCTGCTAATATTTTTGATAAAAATAAATAGTCTTTGCTAAGGGCAAGATTTATATTTTTAAATATTACATATCCATCTTCTACAAATGGTAAATAATTGTTTTCACCAGTCAACTCATTTTGAACGTCCATTATGGTAATAAATATTTCTTCATTTAATTTTCTTATCTCATCTACTGGATACTTTTCTAGAGAATCATCTGTTACAGAAAAGGCAAGATGGTAGAAAATCTCCCTAGTATAGTCTATAGATTTTTTTATAGAAAAATCATAGTCATTTCTTAGAATACTTATAAATTCTATAAGAGCTAGTGTAGGATGTATATCGTTTATTATTACATTTGTCTGTTCTTTTATATGCTCTATATTTTCATAATACAGAATATATCTACGAACAAAATCTCTCATTGCTGACGCTACAAAAAAATATTCTTGTTTTAGCCTTAGAATTTTGCCTTCATAGCTTGAGTCATCTACATACAAAAACTCTGTTATAGAACTATTTTCTATATAATCATCATAAGCGTCTATAATGTCGCCTTTAGAAAATTTGTTAATATTTATATCTTTTGTTGATTCTGCTTTAAATAACCTAAGTGTATTTATAAAGCTTGCATCATCGGAAATTACTGGCATATCATAGGTAACGGTTTTGTGTTTTTTACCATATATTTCAATTTCGTTTGTAAAAGACTTTTTATGTTCCCAATTTGATCCATATTTTAGCCAAGATGAAGATTCTTCTGTCTGCATACCGTCTTTTATAACTTGCTTAAAATTACCTGATTCATAGCGTAAAGCGTAGGCTGTTGCTTTTATTTTTTTATTGGAAAGTTCATTTATAAGATAGGCCGAACCCATACCCATATCTCCTATTCCAAGGGCAGGTTCTTTATCGAGGCTTGTAATTTTTTCATAGGAAAATCCCATCTCATTTAAAGCTTCTTTTATTTCTTCTTTTAAATCTAACTTGTAGATAGCGTTTGTCAAAAACCTACCCGGTAAATACTCAAAGCTTAGAATATAAACTTCATAGCCTTCTTTTATCTTTTTTGTATCAACCCAGTTTTTACCTACAATCTCCATCAAGTATCTGCATAGGCAATCATATATTTCATTATCTCTAGCAGTTTTTATATCTTTAGCATAAAAAGAATACAAATAATTTTGTATTCTTTCAATAATAGTATCTTTATTTGTCTTCATTTTATGGTCGTATATTTTCATATAATTTAAAATATTTACCTGCAGACATATTCCAGTCTATATCTTGGCTCATAGCATTTTTTATCAATCTTTCATGATCTGATTCTTGATTATTATATATACTTATAGCATTTTTTATTGTAAATAAAAGTTCGTGGGCATTTATATTTGAAAATGAATATCCAGTTCCTTCTCCTGTGTACTCATTATATGGAATAACTGTATCTTTCAATCCTCCTGCTTCACGAACTATCGGTAAAGTACCATATCTCATGGCAATTAACTGGCTAATACCACATGGTTCGGATATAGATGGCATCAAATAAAAATCACTTGCAGCATATATTTTATGAGCTTCTGCTCCTCCAAAATAAATCCTGCTTGCCATTTTTTCCGGATATTTCCAAGCAAAATATTTAAACATTTCTTCGTATGTATAATCACCTGTTCCTAAAAGTACAAATTGTATATCTTCTTGTAAGAGTTCTTCTAAAATGAAGCGGATAAGATCCATCCCCTTCATCTCATTTAGCCTAGAAACAAGTCCTATCATAGGAACATCTTCTCTTTCTGGCAATCCATAAAGCTTTTGAATAGCAAGCTTATTTAAAACTTTTTTATCTATTGAATTTATATCATAATTTTGATCAATCATTTGATCAGTAGCTGGATTCCATTCTGAGTAATCTATACCATTTACTATGCCAGAAAGTTTATAATCATATTGTCTAATCACTCCATCAAGACCCTCTCCATAAAATGGATAATGTATTTCTCTAGCATAATTTTCAGAAACTGTATTTACAGCAGTTGCGTGAATTATACCGGCTTTCATAAAGTTTATTGCATCATAAAACTTTAAATCATTCTCATTAAAGTATGATCCATCTAATCCTGCTAATCGTAAATATTCAGGATCAAAAACACCTTGATATTTTAAATTATGGATGGTAAATAGAGTTCTAACATCATCATAATAGCTATCTCCACGCCTATAATCATTTACAAATACATTTACCATTGCTGTATGCCAGTCATTTGAGTGGATAATATCAGGTTTAAAGTTTATTTCTTTTCCTAATAGTGTACAAGCCTTTGAAAAAAATATAAATCTTTCTGCATCATCATCGTATCCGTAAGGATTCTCACGATCAAAATATTCAAGGTTGTCTATAAAATAATATTTAATCCCATCAAACTCTAAGCCATAAACACCAGCATATTGATGTTTCCAATCAAGGTCTACATAAAATTCGGTGATTTTTTCCATTTTTGCCTTGTAAGATTCATCTATTGACGAAAATAAAGGCAATACCACTCTTATATCGCAACCAAGTTTTATAAGTTCTTTTGGAAGAGAGCCTGCTACATCTGCAAGTCCACCTGTTTTTATAAATGGAACTGCTTCCCCAGTTAGATAAAGAATGTTCATTAATAACTCCATTCCTCTAAAATTTCATTTTTGCTTGATACATATGGATGAGATCTGTTTCCAAATAGTTTTACATTTTTTCCTATTTGGGTACCTTTTTCTGCTATTACAAAGTTTAATATAGATTCTTCCCCTATTACACTATCTTGGAAAATAACAGAATTCTTAATTACAGCTCCCTTTTTAACACTTACTCCCCTAAATATTACAGAATTTTCTACTACTCCATCAATTATTGCACCATTTGCTACCAAAGAATTTTTAACTTTGCTATCTTTTGTATAGGAAGTAGATGGTTCGTCTTTAGATTTTGTATAAACAAGTCCATCTTTATAAAATAAATTATTGAAGTACTCTCTGTCTAATAATTTAAGATTAGCATCAAAGAAAGAATAAGTATCCATAATGATCTCTAATTGATTATCTATTCTATAGAAACCAACGTCTAGGTCTTCTGGAAATTCAAAAATAGCTGTTAGCATAGTCGTTATACTATTTTTTTCTTCTGCATATCTTAATACTCTCAAAAATATCTCTCTTTTAATAATTATAGAGCCAGCAAATAGATCAAATTCATCACTAGTTCCTAAATTTAACCCAGCACTAATTGGCTTGCCATCTTCACTAGAATTAATTATCTTACGATTTAAGAAAAATCCATCTTTATCTTCAGTTTTTTTAGTAAAAATTAATGCATCCCTGCCTTCTGTTTTTAAGCGTTCTTTGGCATCTCCTATATCAACTTTGTTGATATACATAGGATTTGTAATAAAAACATATTCTGCATTATTATTTTCAAAGGCTCTAATAGTATCAAAATAAGTTTCTATTTCAGTTGGGTTTATAATATCATAATTTGGAGGATTAATAGTCAGTCCTCCACGTCTTCTATTTAATTCCCAGCTACGTCCATCACCTATATGATCTAGGGTAGAACGCATTTTATTTCCAGCATATAAAATCACATTGCTTATATCATAGTTAGTTAAGTTTGATAATGTAAAGTCGATAATCCTATATCTACTAGCAAAAGGTAGCATATAATCAGGCCTTACCTTGCATAATTCCCCATAATCAGCTGGATTAAATTCTGAGCTATATATTAATGCTAAAATATTATCCATATTACTCCTCCTCGATACCTTCAGAGCTTACCAAATAAACTTTGTCAGTACCACTTTGTCCAATATCTTCTGCTATTTCTATATCTTCTGCAACAACGCAATTATAAATTTTGCATCCTGCATTTACCTTTGATCCATTTAATAAAACAGAATTATAAACTTCAGCTCCTTCTTCTACAGTTACATTAGAAAATAAAACAGAATCATCTACTTTTCCATCTATTACACATGCTTCATTAACTAAAGCATCATTTAGTGTACCATTTACGCCAATTCTATGTGGTGGCAAATTTAAACTTGTTGTATATATTTTCCAATCTTCATCATATATACCAAGCTCATTGTTTGGATTTATCAAATCAAGATTTGCTTGCCAGTAGCTTCTAACAGTTCCAACATCTTTCCAATAACCATCAAATTTATATACATAGAGCGGTTGGTTATCGTTTAGCATTTTTGGAATAATATCTTTACCAAAGTCATTAGATGATTCTGGATTTTCATTATCTTCAATCAATGCTTTTCTTAAAACTTTCCAATTAAAAACATAGATACCCATTGAAGCTAGGTTAGATTTTGGATTTTCTGGCTTTTCTTCAAACTCAGTTATCCTTCCATCTTCATCAGTATTCATAATACCAAATCGGCTTGCCTCCTCCCAATCAACTTCCATAACAGCTATAGTAGCATCAGCTCCCTTTTCTTTGTGGATATCTAAAAGCTTCCTGTAATCCATTTTATAAATATGATCGCCTGAAAGAATTAAAACATATTCTGGATCTACTTGGTCAAGATAATTTATATTTTCATAGATAGCACTAGCAGTACCTTCAAACCATTTTCCTCCTTCTTCTGTATAATAAGGAGAAAGGATGCGTAGACCACCATGATTTCTATCATAATCCCAAGCTGAACCTATGCCTAAGTGGCGATTTAATAGTTGTGGCTTATATTGAGTTAAGACACCTATATCTTTTATTTCTGAATTAGTTGAATTACTTAAAGCAAAGTCTATAATTCTGTATTTTCCTCCAAAAGGTACAACAGGTTTTGCCATATCTTTTGTCAATGCCTTTAACCTTGAACCTTGTCCACCGGCTAATAACATTGCTGCGGTTTTATTTGAGTTTCTCATATGCCCTCCTTTTAAAGAGACTTGTCTTATATAATATATTAATACCCTAAATTGAAATATAGTTTTAAAAAAACCTTTTCTTAATATATATTTTACAAAATCCACCTCTCTTTGACAACACAGATGCAAAACGTATAGTATTAGTTACATGGGGATGCCATGGTTTCGACGTGGTCGAGTAATTATTAGTAGCAAGTCGAGTGTGGAACGTAAATCCACAGTTTAAATATAAACGCAAACAATAATAGCGAAGCAAACTTCGCACTAGCTGCCTAAGAATCTGGTAGCAATGAATTGTAGGTTAGTCGCGAACTTACAATTTGTTTCATAATTTTAGCGACAAACTAATATACCTAAGCTTTGCAGTATATTCAGTAATATGAAGCTAGCATAAAAAATATTTGTAAGTTTATAAGTTTTATGCGAAATTTAAAAACTTACTAAACTTGTAGAAGCTAATAAGGATGCTTCCACGGACATGGGTTCGACTCCCATCATCTCCACCATATACACTAAAAGCCTTGAAATATCAAGGCTTTATTTTTTTGAAGTACTAAAAAAGTACTATTTATTTTATTTTCCTAATAAGACATTTTTAAATATATCATTATCTCTTTTTTCTAATTTTAAAACTGTATCTAGTACAGGATTTGAAATATTAGAAGTTTGAACTTTAAGGCTTGAATAGTCATAAGCTTTTATATAGATAATCTCATCATAGTATAAAGCTTCTTCTCTATAATCCTGAAAGTACTTTGAATTATAAATCTTTTTCTCCGCATTATGTTTTATATTTTGCACCCTACCAGTAGTAAATTCTAAACTTTGGGCTATACATTTCATAGACATCTCCTTAATATAAAACATATCTAAGACCTTGTATTCCTCTTTAGTTAGTATTTATTTAAATCGATTTCGATTATATCTATCTACGCAATCACTCTCAATGTCTACCCTTTCATCTTCTAGAGTGTCGACCATCGATAGATTTTCTCCGTCTTGATTTTGAATAGGCTCATCAAGAGATAAATCTATACTATAATCTAATCTATTTCTAGTAATAGCTTTGATACAACTAATAGCATATGTTGAAAACTTAAAGCCTTTACTAACATCAAATGTTTCTACAGCCTTAAGAAGACAAATAAAGGCTTCTTGCTCCAGTTCTTCAATGTCATTTGCATTAGAGCTATACAAGCCTTTCATTCCAATATAAATTAATTTCTTATTCTTTAATGCTATT
Source organism: Anaerococcus octavius (assembly GCF_900445265.1). Taxonomy (GTDB): domain Bacteria; phylum Bacillota; class Clostridia; order Tissierellales; family Peptoniphilaceae; genus Anaerococcus; species Anaerococcus octavius. Next base: position 503,156 of record NZ_UFTA01000002.1, on the reverse strand, counting down.
TCATTTCTTAATCTAATAGATTTTGTTTTCTGATATTCTTTAAATAGATCTATATTGTTATCATAAGAGATTGCTTGCTCCAAATTGCCCTCCAATCAAGAGAACTTACTATTCTTCTTTATGATTGATAGAGTATTCTTCTATAGCTTTTCTAAATAATTCAGCCCTTGATAGATTCTTACTATCTACTAGTTCATCAATCATTTTCTTAAGCTCATTATCAACCCTAATTGTAATCTTATAGTCTTTTCTCTCATCTCTTGGTAAAAATGGTCTACCTACTTTATTGCTATTTATGTCATCTAGATTAGTCATTGTTTTATCCTCCTAATAATTAGTAGCTATCTATTTATATGATAACACTAAATAATAAAAGTAGGACAAAAATTATCATTCATCTATATGGTATAATATACACAATTCTTATTATTTACTAACAATTATTGCACAAAATGATTCTTTTGTGTAATTATTGACTTACATTAATTATGATAACGCCTATTTCAAGCCAATGTATTTTACTGTATATTATACACTATTTTTGAGTTTTTTAGATAGTATCTATAATATTAAGGAGCTTATTTTGAGATTTAAGGGCGTTTTATATTGTTACTAGGGTAATAGCCGATATAATAATTAGCCTTGAATATACTTTAGAGAATATAGATTACTGATTGTATCTACAATTCTTTACTATTGTAATTCCATGATAACAAATGTTAGGAGGTCTAAGTGAGTATAGAGCAAACCAGAAAAGAAATTAAGAAGTACATCAAAATAAAAAAAGAACAAGAAGCATTATCAAATCAAGCTACATATTTAGAAAAAATAAAGAACGATATCGATCAGGAAAGTATAGACCCAAATTTTATAAAAAAAGTTGAAGATTTAGATTGTAGAATTAAAATTTTAAATGCTGAAATGTATAAAGATAAGGTATTTATAGATACCATAGAATCAGCCTTACAGTCATTAGAAAATGATGAAATCGAATTGTTGTTAAATATGCATGGAAATAATAAAATTAGCAAGCGACAACTAGCAAACCATTTATATACTACCAAATCTACCCTATACAGGAGAGAAAACAGGATACTTGAAAAAATAGATTCTGAATTATCAGTTATACGAGAGTTACGGGAATAAAATTGGATCTAATTCATCTCTATTGGTATATTCTCTTTTTGTTTCAATAATCAATCTCTATATTTTAAGATATAAGCTATTTAAAATAGAACTCCATATCTTTATATACCTAATATATATAAGATATACCTAATATATATAAGTTCAAAAAAAGAGTCACATATTAGTGACCCTAATCATTCTATATTGAACATAATTAAGTTATGATACAAATTATAAACTACTTTATTAAAATGCTTTTTATATTTATTATTAAGTATTCTTTTTTATCGACGGACAAACTTCGTGATTTTTATCCAACCACAGTATACTAAAAATACCCGATTCATCTAGAAAACCAAATAATCTAGTTCTTCCATTAAGCCTAAGAGAAAATAGATTATCTGATAAGTTTACTAAATTTAGTTTTATTAATCTATTTTGGGCCTTTTTATCAAGATCTTTGAAACCAATAAAATGATTATTGGTCCCTTTTTTAGGTCCGCCAGTTTGTTTAACAATCTCTTTCCAAGTCATTCTTTCAAAATCACTTAATTTTTTATAAATATCATCATTTAATACAGAATGATTTACACACCAACTCCCACCGCTTTTATCGCATTTGTGTAAATTCCAAGAAGGATTTTTATCATAAAATGCATCTGGACTTTCAGCAACACGTGTTTTTTTATATAATGATGGCTCTCCGCCTTGTTTAACCCTTTTAGCCATTATAACCCAGCATAATATTCTTGCATTAAATCTTTAGGTATGATTTCATTACAAAAATCACCATCTTTACAATTATTTTTTAATCTGATTTCTTTCCAAGGCCTTTCCATATGTGTTAAGTTACTTAACCAGTAAGGCTCTTTATCGCCATAAGTTTTTAAAACCTCATCAATATTCTCTTTTTCGGTTTTATTTAAATTATTTTCATCTCCAAAATCTTCAAAAATTTCTTTATTTACGATAAATTGACCTTTGTGAACTCTGAATAATTCACTACAAACCGGACCATTAGCCCATGCTTCAAACTCCTCGTCAAATAAAGGTTTCCCCTCCCAAGCTAGATTCCACGCTTGAGAATAGTAGGTCAGCTTTTGAAGTTTCATCGAAGTCATTTCTCCATTTTTACTTAAAATGTAATTAACTACATCAAATATACTAGTCATTTTATCCCCCTATTTATTGAAAGAAACTTTCTCCTCTATTTACTTGTATATTATCATAAACTTAAATACTATTCCATTTCATTTTGTATTCATATAATATATAAAATATATATTATATGAATCTTTAACATTAAAAAAGAGCTAGCCATTAACCAACTCAAACTAAGCATGAATGTTATATACTACTTATTACTATATACCGACAATTTACTAATAAAATATTTAAGTTTATTATATATGATATTATTTAGTCAATCTCTTCTTTTCATCTATCTCTTATATGATAAAATCAGTCTAGCTCACATAAATCTATATTCTTAGATTTTGCGTATGATAAACTATAGATGTTTAGATTATATTTTTTTATGGTATTACTTATAGAGTATATCGATATCTATATAATATAAAAAGTCATCAAATGTCATCATCAAAATATTAGATTGGAGTTCTTAAATAAAAGGTAGAAGGTATAAAAATTTGAAACAATAGTTATTAAACTAGTAAATATAAGCATTTTGTTTTACACCTCTCCTATCTTATCTAGCTAAGTAAATTATGTAGAAATGTGATATAAAAATATTCCAAATCCAGTAAATCCTTAATAATAAGCATAATAATAGCCAATAATCAAGTATTTAATGTTAGTTTTTGTTTGTATTTATATAAAATTAGAGGAGAAGCATGACCATTCAAGAAACTAAATAAGATATTAGAAAAGATTGATTTATACCTAAATATAACTTGAAACTAACCACAATATGAAAAGAGCAAGGAATTCCTTGCTCCAATTTTTCTATATAATAATATTTTCATCATACATTGTTGCTATAACTTCAGGTATTACATCTTTTATTTTATCAAGATTTGTTATATCTGTAGTGGATACAGTCCCAGTAGCTAGAATGTGCATTTGCATAATTAATTTATTTCCATCTGATTTTAAATACACACTAGGTAGCCCCTCGCACAATGTTATTATAACCTCACCATCTTCAAATTCTCTTGATGATGAGTTATAGACAATATCTTCTCCCATCTCACTAATTAGGTCAATATACATATCATAACAAGGATCTATAATATAATCGTTTAGTTTTTCCATTTTATTCCTCCGCTTTATCTAATACGCTTTCAGTATCATCATATAATGTATAAGCCAACTCATGTACTAATTTTGATTGATTTGCTAAGCATCCTAACAATGCCATTGAATAGTCTTTTTCCATGTCCGTATTATGTGGTAGAACTCTATATAAAAAGGCTTCTATGCCTTTATATAGGTTGTACGATTCGCTTTCTAAATCCATAATTATTTTCTTAGTTTCTTTTTTATTCATCTTTTCCCTCTCACTGTAATTATTTAGACATTAAATGTCTCTGTATATCCCTGTAACTTTAGCTACAAAGTCTATTTTATCCATCTCATCATTGGTTAGTTTTGAAATCTCATAGAGATTAGTATTACCATCTATGACTGCTACTCCAATATCTGATTGCTTAAGTTCACGATTATTAAATATATGCTTGCAGAAAATAAAATCACCTTGTTTTATCTCCTCACATTCCTTTTTAGATTTTAGTATAAAATCAGGTTGCCCTATTATATTATTTGGCAATGTTACGCAATTGCTTTCAAATAAGTCAGTATTATTCACTTCTTATCTCCTTAATTAATTCTTTAGTTTTGATAGTTTTTTATCCATTGTTATTTTGTTCAATAGCTCATTTATGAAAGTTCTAGATTTGGTTTTATCCATACTATAAAATTGATCATATATCGATTCTTTTATATCTTCAGAATATTTTTCTCCTAACTTTATATACATATCAAAATCAGCTTTTTTTACTTTTATCAAGGTATCAATCTCTTCATCTGTATATTCAAATTGATTGATGATATAAACTAAATCCCACAGGTCAATCTGATGAAATATATATTCAGGTATCAATAACCAGCTTAAATTTTTCAAAATCTTTCGAACTTGATTATAGGCTTCTTTGTATCCCTCTCTATATCCAATCATGTAATTTAAACCAATATCATCTGTAATCATCTCTTTTGATAAATCAAATATATTTTTTTCTCTATCTAAGTATTCTTTTATATTCAAATTTATTCCTATCTTATTTCTGTATAACAAAACTTCATATTTTACGATTTAAGAGATTTTAGAAATCGAAGTATATGTTTATATGCCAAAGTGATTAGAATCTAATCTACATACTAAATCTTAAGGAATTTTAATATAATTCTTATATCTCTTACCTCGATTATTTTCAGTTGAAGTTTTAGCTAAAATTGTTTATACTATTAGTACATTATTTTATTAGCCCCTTGCTCTTTGCAAAGGGCTTTATTTTTATCTATAACTTTTATTTCCAAACTTAACAGGTTTTGTCATTCCGTTAAGTCTATCTACAAATTGATCAATAGTTCTGTTAAGAGAGTTATTTTCTTTTGAATATAGCTTCGCAGCTAAATCATTTAAACCATAATTTGAAGTAACAAATAAAATTGAGTCATTGTTCATCATCTCATCTAATAATCTTTTAAGTGTTCTAACTGCCCAATCTGTACTATTTTGTCCTAATTCATCAATGAACACAGCCCTATTTTTAGCTATATCCCTTATAACTTCATCTTCGCTAGTTTGAGCTTCAGGGTTATATGATTCCTTAACTTTAGATAAGATATATTCTTCAGTTGCAAAGAATATTGGTTCTTCATATTGTTTATATACGGCTCTAGCTAATGCACTAAGTAAAGTTGTTTTTCCAGTACCCGGTTGTTTACTGTAAATGTATAAACCTTTTTCTAAGGTTTTGAAATCATATACTGAATCAATAGCCATATTAACTTGAGGCATTTCTTCGGATTCCCATGTATTCTTAATATCATTCAATGTTAGATCTATAGTTTTTTTAGGCATTCTTGAAAGATTTTTTATATACCTTTCATTGTCTAAGTGCTTACTAGCTTTATTGATTTTAGCTTGCAGTTCTCTTTCTTTTTGCTCCAGCAATTCAGCAAGTGTTTTTTCACTTCTATTGTTTACTTTGCCCATTTGTTTATAATCATTTATCATTCCATCTAAATTCATTTAATCATTTCTCCTTTACCAATCGTATTTGTTTATCTCATTTGAATTATTGAATCCGTTGTTATTAGAGTATTCTTCTCGGTATGCTTCAAACTTGTTACCAAATAATGTTTGTGGTCTTAAATATCTATTCATATCAGGATTAGATAACCATTGATTAGTTTTCGTATCTATAACCTTTTTAAAATCATCAAAACTATTACCATCTCTTGCTCTAGCCTTTATCAAGCTTACAGTTTGCTTTGTAGTAGCTTTAAAATCTTTACCAGTTTTTTCATTCAAATAATTAACAACTTGGTCTATTAATTCATCATTCTTTTCATCTGCTCGACTATTATTACTCTTCTTATTATTCATATCATTAATACTTGTATTATTATCCTTGAACTTTTGTTCAATATCGTTATTGAACGTTTGTTCAATATATGTTGAACTTTTATTCAATATATCTTTAACATTTGTTGGATATAGTTTTCTTCTAAGAATGTAATTAGTACCAGCTTTATATTCATTTTCAGATACCAAATATCCGTATTTGATTAAGCTATTAATCCACCTCGAAATAATAGTAATACTAACACCATACAAATCTGATAAGTACTTATTGCTTGCATAACAGTAACCATTCTTTCTTGATAACGTTAAGATTTCAGAATATAAAATCTTTTCATTCGCTCTTAACTTATCATCATATCTTACAATAGCAGGTATTACTGTAAAATAGTCGGGATTTTTCTTTTCATATTCAGTTTTCTTTAATTCCTTTTCCTTTTCATTCAAGAAACAACCTCACTATTTCGCCATTTCTGTTACTTGTAGCTTAATATCTTCTTCATCAAGTCTAAATCTACTAGCTAAATATTCTGCAGGAATACGACCCTGAATAGTAAGATAGCCATCTCTTTCTAATTCCTTATTTAAAATCTTTATAGAATTATATGCTCTACTCTTACCGCAGTTAAGTATTACCATTACTTGATTCACATCTAAAAGCATTTACAACCCCTTTCTAGTCTTCAAGTTTAACTATCTCTTTTGGATCTACATCTAAAGCTTCAGCAATTTTATTTACTACATTCATGCTTGCATGACCCCTATTAATAACTGTCGCGAGCCATGTTTTAGACAACCCCGTTTTTTCTGAGAGTTTTTCATAAGTCATTCCATTCATCAAAAATTTAATATTATTTATCTTTAATTTCACTAATAACCTCCCGTGTATTAAATGTATCTTGTGTACATTGTACACTATATTTACCAAATAGCAAACTAATTTACTTGTGAATTTAATAAATAATGTTATAATGTTGATAATAAAGAGGTGATAAAATGAGTATTATAAGTGAAAACATAGCATTTTATAGACGTAAAAAGGGTCTGACTCAAAAGGACTTGGCAGAAAAGACTGGTCTCTCTAGGTCTTTTATATCTCAAATTGAAAATGCAACTAATAACGCTTCTGATGATAGCTTATATAAAATTTCTAATGTTCTTGATGTAAGCGTGAGCGAATTAAAAGGAAATGATAAAAGCTTTGTAAAAAATGAGGACACCGAGCTCATCAATCTGCTAATTAAGATAACTGCAGACGAGAAAATCTTATGGGAAAAGTTTGAAGATCCATCAAACTACTATGATTGTACTTATAAATGTTTGATACGTGGTACTGAATATAATCTTAATTTGAAATATAAATTTGATAATAATGAGCTTTATATTAGAGATATAACATTATCCCTTAATGATTATACAACAGAATTTTCTGAAACAATCATCTCCGAAGAGCAAGATAACAGATTGCTGTTTGACTTAGTAGATACTATTCAAAACTTAGAACGTGATAGAAGCCCTAAATTTAAACTTATAAATGAACTTGAAGAGATAGAAAAAGATGACGAAGCAAGACCCGATAATACGGGTACACCATTTTAATAAATAACGATGTCAGCATACAAGGACAAAAACACAGGCAAATGGTACTGCAAATTCTATTATAAAGATGGAGATGGTAATAGAAGACAGAAAAAGAAAATGGGATTCTCTAGAAAAAGCGATGCATTAGAGTTTGAACGTGAATTCTTGCTTTCAAGACAGGGAGAGCCTACAATGTTATTATCTAGCTTCATAGAGCTATATAAGAAAGACCAGTACCCACAGTTAAGACAAAGAAGCCAATTAACTAAAACATCAAAATATAAAAAGATAATGGAGACTTTCCCTGATAAACCTCTCAATGAAATTACCGCCAAAGACTTAAAACATTGGCAAAATAAGTTAATTAAACAAGATTGTTCAGATGGTTACATTACAGGACTTAGGTCAGAATTCAGCGGACTATTAAATCACGCCGTAAACTATTATGGTCTACCTAATAACCCTTTTAGACTTGTAAAAAGAGCAAAGAACCCTAACTACATACCTGAAGAAAAAATGTTTTGGACACTTGAAGAATATCAGACAGTCTATAATAACATTGAAGATATAAAGGCAAAGACTGCAATCAATCTCTTATATTGGTCAGGTATTAGAAAAGGCGAACTATTAGCCTTAACACGGGGCAAATTAAATTTAGATAATAAGACATTATTAGTCGATAGATCTCTTCAAAGAATTAAGGGCAAGAATGTAGTAACCCAAACTAAAACATATGAAAGCAGGGAAATTAGCCTACCTGATTCTACTATTGACCTATTAAGAGATTATAAAAGCAAATGCTACAATAATTCAGATACTGATTATATGTTTAATTGGGAAAAGAGATTTATAGAAAATGGAATCAGTAAAGGTCTTAAGAAATGCAATGAAGAGATAGAACAATACAATAAGAATCATGATGATAACAAGCCATTAATTAAAAGAATTAGAGTACACGATTTAAGACACTCACACGCTAGCTACCTGATAAATCATAATATTAATATTGTTCTTATCTCAAAGAGATTAGGTCATAAGGATACATCTACCACCCTAGACACTTACTCACACTTCTACCCTACTTCAGAAACTAACTTAATCGAATTGATGAATAGAGATTGCTAGTAAAAAAAGGTACTAAATAAGTACTAAAATTATTAAAAGATAACAAAATAAGCGGAAATAATAGCAAATGTATATCTTAAAATGTGTATTTATCAACCATATAGAAATATCAAAAAGGTACTAAAGTATCCCATCATCTCCACCAAATAAAAATTCAAATATTTGAATCTTACAGTTTTACACCTACTAGTTAGCAATGTCATGCATATAAAGTTTGGTACAACAAACAAAGAAAAAAGAGGACTATTTGTCCTCTTTTTTATTACTATTCTCTCTTTGTAATTTCATTACTAAAGCTATACTACTCTATCAATATAGTCTATACACAATCCAATCATTCATATTTTATGATATAAGCTATTTAAAATGTCTGTGCATAAATTTTTATTCCTATTATTTATATAAAAAGCACAAAAAAGAGCCATTTTGGGGCTCTTGATTTTTAATTTTTATTTATTATTAAACTATATTATCTACTATTATTTATAAAGCAATTCTTATAACTTTACTTCGTTATTTTAACTATTTTTACTAAAAACCAGATAAAATAGAAAATGTTATTAGTGTTATAGTAAACTTTATGCTTTAATCACGGATTTCTCTCCTATCTTCTATAGCTCTTTCTAAGGTGAGCTGGTCAAAATATTCTAAGTTCGAACCTACAGGTATACCTTGGGCAATTTTTGTAACTTTTATACTTTTTTCATTTAAAAGACTAGTGAGAAATAAACTTGTTGTTTCTCCTTCAATTGTTGAAGAAATCGCTAGGATAATTTCATTTATCCCTTCTTTTTCTATGCGATTTAGAAGTTTATCTATATTTAATTCATCAGGACCTATGCCATCTGATGGAGAAATTAAACCACCTAGTACATGATATTTGCCATGGTAGGCTCCTGATTTTTCTATAGCTATTAGATCTTTAACATCTTCCACTATACATATAAAATCTTCTTCACGAGTTATATCTTTGCAAACATCACATATATCATCTTCTGTAAGATTGCCGCAGATTTCACATCTATGGATTTTCTCTTTTACTTCTAATAAGGCATTGGCAAAATCTTTTATGTCAGCTTGGTCACGATCTACTATGTTCATAGCAAGTCTTTCTGCTGATTTTCTGCCTATTGTTGGTAATTTTTGAAATTCTCCTATTAAGTTATCTAAACTTTCTGGAAAAATCGCCATTACATAAATCCAGGTATATTTAATCCGCCTGTTAGTTTGCCCATTGTTTCTCCGCTATATTCATCAGCTTTTTTTAAAGCATCATTTACAGCGGCAATTACTAAATCTTCTAGCATTTCGCTATCTTCTGGATCTATTACATCCTCGTCGATTTTAAGACCCACTAATTCTTTTTTTCCATTTACAGTTGCTGTTACTACTCCGCCACCTGATGTGGATTCAAATTCTTTTTCTTCGATGTCTTGTTGAGCTTTTTCCATCTCTGCTTGCATCTTTTTAACTTGTTTCATCATATTATTCATATTTGCTCCCCCACCTGGGAATCCGCCTCTTGCCATAATTATCTCTCCTATTCTATAATTAATTCATCACCAAAGATTTCTCTTAATTTACTAGAGTTATCTTTAGATACTTGTTCGTTTTTTTCTTTTTTTTGTTTTGGTGCATTACTTATATTATTGTTCATATTTTCATATGAATCAATAGCAAATTCGTAATCTGCTTTTAGCATTTCTTTTAAATTTGCATTTATATCATCAATTTTATTTTCTATAAACAAAACATAAAAATCTTCTTTTATATAAAGGGTAAAAATATTTTCATTTATCCTATAGTTAAAACCTTCATCTGCAAAAAGTCCATTTAACACTCCACCTGCAGTTCTTATAAGCATTGATTTTATTTTTTCTTCTTCTACCGATGTTAATGATAAAGTATTTGTTTTGATTTTTTCATTATTTTTTTCAGATTTATCATTTATATTTTCTGATATTTTTTCTTCTTTTATAGGTGTTCTTCCATGACTTACTGGGATATTTATTTCATTTAGATTTAAATTTGAAATCTTATTATCTACTATTTTATTAACGGTATCTATAATATCATCACCAGTATTTTTTTCTAAGTAGCTGATTCTAGAGTCTAGATTATCTTTATTTTTTAAATTTAATAATCTTAATATACAAACTTGGCTAATGACATCTGTATTTTCCGTTAACTTCATTTTGTTGTTATATTCTATCAAGATATCTAAATAATCACCTAGCTCACTATCTGTAATTTGCTCGGCTCTTCTTTCTATAAATTCTTTGTATTCGCCATTGTCAAAGTATGATTGATTGGCAGTTAATTTTAAAATTAATATATCATTAAAATATGAGATTAAACTTGCCAAAATATCATTATTGCTTTTATTATTCTTTCTAAGCATAAAGATACTTTCCATACTAGCCTTCGAATCTTTATTTATAATAGCACTAGCCAGCTTATCTACATCATAAAAGTCAACTACACCTAGCAAGGATTGCACTTTAGCTAGATCATATGAATCTTCTCCATAAGAAAGAACTTGATCTAAGATACTTAGTGCATCACGCATAGCCCCATTTGCTTTTTTTATTATAAGATCGATAGCTTCATTATCCATTTTTATATTTCTATCATTTAGTACTTTATTTATTTGAGTTTTAATATTGGTATCATCAATTTTATTAAACTCGAATCTTTGCACACGTGATAAAATTGTGCGTGGCACTTTTTCTATCTCTGTTGTTGCAAGAATAAAAACTAAATGGCTTGGAGGTTCTTCCATGATTTTTAGTAAGGCATTAAAAGCTTCACGAGTAATCATATGAGCCTCATCTATAATGTAGACCTTATATTTTAGTTTGTTTGGTGGATAAATAACATTATCTTTTAAATTTCTAATATCATCTATTCTACGATTACTAGCTGCGTCCATTTCCACTATATCTATAGTAGATTCTTCTTCTATAGCCTTGCAGTTTTCACATTCTAGACATGGTGATCCATCTTTGGGATTTAAGCAGTTTATAGCTTTAGCAAAAATCTTTGCACAAGAAGTTTTTCCTGTACCTCTTTCGCCAGAAAATATATAAGCATGACTAATTTTGCCAGTTTTAACTTGATTTTTTAGAACATTTGTTACCCTATCCTGACCCAAAACCTCATCGAAAGTTTTTGGCCTATATTCTCTATATAATGCTTTTACCATAATTTTCCTTTCTAGAACATTATACCATATGAAAAAATTTTGCATTTAGTAAAATTCATAGTATAGTTAAATATGTTAATCGCATGGAGAGCTGTCCGAGTGGTTGAAGGAGCACGATTGGAAATCGTGTATACATATTCATGTATCATGGGTTCAAATCCCATGCTCTCCGCCATGCACTAGACGGGGAACTAGCGATGCCTTGTAACCTGCAATTCGCTATAGCAGGGTTTAATTCCCAGTAGAGGGATATTTTCTAACTAAAAGCCTATATAAATGGGTGTTGACTGTTAGGTCTTACGCAACAGAAAACTATGAACCATGTCAGGACGGGAACGTAGCAGCATTAAGTAGATCTTTCTGTGTGCCGTAAGGTCACCTAACACGAGCTTTGTTTATATAGTTACTCTAGTGAGAATTTATTTCAAAACTGGGTGTGCTTACATAACCTCGAGGTTTTGCCTCGAGGTATTTTTTTACTTTATTTTTATTTTAAGGTAGTTTATAATCTTAATAAGGAGCTAAATATGATTGGTAAAAATATAGAAAAAATGTTTAAAGAACCTACCGAAAATATAATGATTCCTGCAAGTGATGTAGCTATTGTTTACGAAGAAGACTCTCTAGTTCATGCTATCTTGGTACTATCATCTTCTGGATATCAAACAATACCAGTTTTAGATAAAGATAATAGAGTTAGAGGTCTAATTTCCATTTCTAATATAGTTACAAATTCTGACGATTTATCTATTTTCGATGAGGATAGACTTGCTGAATTCAAAGTAAAACAAGTGATGAATCAAGTTGTACCAATACTATTTGATAATTACAATCTAGAAGATGTTTTAAGATTAATTATAAATAACAATTTCATATGTGTAACCCACAAGAATGGATATTTTTTAGGTATTATACCAAGAAAGATAATCCTTGAAAGATTTACAAATATAGCCCACAACTTGGAAAATCAATATACTTTAACAGAAAAATAAAAAATAGGATGAGTTTTTTGCTCATCCTATTTTATTCTAAAAATTGCTGATCCAAATGGCATTATTTTTATAAAATCATTTTTATTAACTTTTCCATTTATATTTCCATTACCATCATAAATCAAATCTTCTGTATTAATTAATTCTTCTAAATTATAAGGACTTTTTATTTTATATTCTAAATCTGTGAAATTTATTAATACTAGCAATTTATCATTTTTGCACTCTCTAATAAATCCATAAATACTATAACCTTCCAAATCTAAAAGTTTGCTTGAAGAATCTTTGTTTGATAAGGCATTTTCATTCTTATATAAATTTGTTAAGTTTTTAAAATATTTATTAAATACCTTACTTTCATTAGTAGTCGTGTCTAAAGTAGTTTTTTCAAATACTGAAAAAGTATCAAAACTAGCTAGCTCATCTCCCATAAAAATCATTTTTGAAGAATCGATGCTATATAAAAATGTCATCAATGTTTTTAGCTGACTAATTTTTTCATTGCCATAAATTTTCATAGCTAAGCTTGCCTCATCTAAAAAAGAATCCACAAAAGAAAAGCCTAAGATTTTTTTGCTAGTGTCATTTATGATTAAATTTTGAATATTTATCCTATAGTTATTTCTTTCAAAAGGAGATTTTTGCATAATCCTTAGTATTTGCCTAAAGCTTAAGTCATAAATATAGTCTAAATCGAAATCTAAATCACATATACCATTATAGCTTGCCAAAGCAAGGGCTTTATTTTTATGGATAATCTCTATTATTTTACTTATCAAGCTTATCCACTCTTTATTGATGCCCCTATCCTTTTGACCTTGCCAATAGATTGCGTTTTCAATATTTGCAAGAACAATACCATCTAGATTATATTCTTTTAGCCAAAAATTTACTACTGATAGTAAAAATGATCTACTAGAATTTTTGCTAGGATCAAAGTTCATTGCTCCATAATAATTATATTTTATGTCATCATAATCATAATTATAAAGACTTGTACCATCAAAATTTTCTAAGAAGTAAGAAGATTCATCAAATTCATATAAATCTAATTCTGCTAATATGCCAATATTTTTTGCATGAGCCTTATCAACAAAGTTCTTAAATTCTTTTGAATCTTTATATCTAGTTGAAAAAGCTAAAAAATTGCTTGTTTTATAGCCATAGGATTTATAATTTTTATATTCAGTTAATGGCATAAACGAAATATAGTCAAAGTTATTTTTTATACAATGATCTATAAGCTTATCAAAAGTAAACTCTTTATCTTTTAAAAGCGACCCTAGGTGTACTTGGTAGATATTATTTGGAGTTTTTTTTGTCTTTTTATTATTAAATTTATATGAATCACCGCCTACAAGTGAGGAGTTTTCTTCTAAGGAAACTTTTTGTGCAAAGGGATCTATTTTTTTAGTTTTTACACCATTTTTACTGGTAATTATATACTGGTATCTATCATCTTCCCTGGCATTTTTTATAGTAGTAGAAAATACTCCACTGCTATATTTTCTCAAATTTTGCCCTTGCCAATCGTTAAAATCTCCTATAATTTCGACTTTTACCGCTTCTTTTGCAAATACTCTAAATATATATCCTTTTTCTTTAGAATGATTGCCAAAAAAATTGTAAGCATCACTTGCTTTTCCTTTTATAAATAATTTGCTATCCATAAAATCCTCTTTATATCTAGTAAAAAAGACAGGTTAAATGCCTGCCTTGCTGTTAAATTCATCTATCATAGAGCGTGCTGCTTCTATCATCATCCAATTTACTTTTTTTGACCAATCTGGATCCGTTGCATAGCTGATACCTATTGCATCTGTAGATATGCCCTTATAATAAGCACCATCTGTAGAAAGGTAATTTTCTTTTAGGTGCTTAGCTACTGTGTTTATAGAATCTGCTGGCGTTTTAAAATCTTTAGCTTCATTATATGGATCATAGTCATAGGCATTAAATCCAAAAAGATTATTTTTATTTAAAAATAACTCACTTGTACCATTGCCAGTTTCGTGTTTGGACATAGCAATAAGTAAAAGTGGATTGATACCATAAGTATCACCAGCTTTTTTAAAATCTTTACCAAGACCAGCAAGTCCTGTACCTACAAGGGCATTGTCTAATTCTTCGGCTGTAAAATCTGGTGTATTTAATAGATAAAACATATTATCTGAATCAATTTTGCTAGATCCCTTTTCATAAAATTCATCTAAATCTTCTTCAAACTTCTTATATTTTTCTGCTTGTGATTTTTTTAGTAATTTTGATTCGTAATTTATTTTATTTATACCACTCATTAAGTTTGTTTTAGTATTGTCTTTTGTTGCGTATGCTGGTCTTACAGCACAAATTATAATAGATAAGGCAAAAAATATAATCGCCTTTTTTGATGTTTTGTTTTTCATATTTTTTATTAAATCCTAACTTTTTATAAATTATATTAGCTAAAACTTAATAAAGCAAATTTATTGTATTATTTTTCTTGAACCTGGTTTAATAGCTTCTGTATTTTTTAAATGCTCTGGTAAATCATCTGCATCATAGGTTTTTACATCTATTTTTGTTGCTGATATAACTGGTAATCCATTTATTTCCTCTTTATTTGATCTATTTACAATAGAAGTTAGAGCTACAACTTCTGCTCCGCAGGATCTTATGACGTCTACTGTTTCAAAAGAAGATTTCCCTGTTGTGATAACATCTTCTACAATTATAACTTTTGTTCCCTTTGGAATTTCAAAACCACGTCGTAAAGTCATTTCATTATCCACTCTTTCGGTAAATATTGCATCTACTCCTAAGGCTTTTGCTACTTCATAAGAGATTATAACTCCTCCCATAGCAGGGCCTACACATAAATCTACATCTATGTTATTTTCTTTTAATTTTTCTGCAATTATTTCAGATACTTCCTTACAGTATTCTGGGTGTTGGATTAATTTTGCACACTGAATATATCTATCAGAGTGTTTGCCGCTAGAAAGTAAAAAGTGACCTTCTAATAGCGCATCTGATTTTTTTAATAATTCTATTGTCTTATCCATATTATCTCCTAAATAATTCCTGTGATTTCATTTATATCTTCTATATTATTGTCTTTTAAATATTTTTCTATACCATCTGCCACATCAATCATAGTATTGTAGTCTACAAAATTGGCAGTTCCTACTTGAATTGCAGTTGCCCCTGCCATAATAAATTCTAGGGCATCCTTGTAATCCATTATCCCGCCCATACCAATAATTGGAATATCAACAGCGTGAGCTGCTTCATAAACCATTCTTAAAGCAATTGGTTTTATAGCTGGACCTGATAGTCCTGCAGTTTTATTTACAAAAACTGGCGCTTTTGTATTTATATCAATTGCCATAGCGTTAAAGGTATTTACAAGTGAAATTGCATCTGCCCCATTATCTTCTGCAACTTTTGCAAATTGGGGTATAGAGCCTACATTTGGCGAAAGTTTTACTATTAATGGTTTATTAGTGACATTTTTTACTTTACTAATAACTTCACTTTCTTTGTTAGGATCTGTACCAAAGGCCATACCACCTTCTTTTACATTTGGGCAGGAAATATTTAGTTCTATCATAGGCACATCAGTTTTATCTAGGATGATTGCACCTTCTACATAATCTTCTACTGAATGGCCTCCAAGATTTGCAATAGTTACTGTATCTTTGCTAAGTAAAAATGGAAGTTCTTCATTTACGAAATATTCTATACCAGGATTTTGTAATCCTATTGAGTTCATTATTCCTGATGCGGTTTCATAAATCCTAATTCCACTATTGCCCAAGTTTTTATTTAAGGTAAGGCCTTTAGAACAAATACCACCTAGCTTATCTAAGTCTATATAATCTGCAAATTCTTTGCCAAAGCCAAAAGTACCACTGGCTGCAATAACTGGGTTTTTAAAGTGAACTCCGCAAATATCTACTCCTATATTCATTTAAAAACCTCCCTTGCATCAAAAACTGGACCGTCTTTACAAACTCTTAAGAACTCTCCATCAGCACTTGGAATTGTACAACCTAGGCAAGCTCCAATTCCACAAGCCATATGTGCTTCCATAGATACTTCTATATCTGCTTTGTTATTTTTTTCATGGATTGCTTTTAAAAGTCCATTTGGACCGCAAGCATAGATAATGTCATAGTCATCTGGATTTAAATCTTCTGTGATAAACTTCTTATCGTTTTTAAAAGAAGTTGTTGTAATAGAATTTACATAAGCTTTAAATTCATCTACAAAGTATGGATCGTAGGTAAATCCCGCATAAAAATCTGCTTTTTCTGGTAATTTTTTACACAAATCTAAAAGTGGAGCTATACCTATACCACCAGCTACAACTGCTACTTTTTTGCCATCAGCTTTTGAAATATCAAAGCCATTTCCTAAAGGCCCTAATAGTTTTACCTTGTGTCCTGGGGTAAGGTCTGCCATTATTTCAGTTCCAGATCCTACAACTTGATACAAAAATGTGAGTTCATTTTCATTTTGCTCACACACCCCAAAGGGACGGGATAATAGCGGCTCATTTCTAAAGCTTTCTGTCCTAAACATAAAGAATTGACCAGGATTTGCTTTTAAATCTATATCTACTTTCATTTTCCAAATACTAGGAGCTATTTCGATATTTTCAACAATCACACCATTTTTATAGACCTTCATTTTTTAGAATGTCCTCTCTAGTTTTTAAAACAGCTTCTCTAGCATATTTACCTATATTATATTCTCCATCATCATGATCCATATATGCTTTTAAAACTTTACGGGAGTTATTTACTACTCCACCGTTATTGTCTTTTAAAAGCTTATAAACATTGAGACTATCTGCTCCTTGAGCACCAAAACCTGGTATTAAAAAGAAATTTTTATCATATCTTTTTCTAATTTCTTCTACTTCTTTGGTATGGGTAGCTCCAACCACTAGACCCACTGGACCGTAGCCACAATTGCCTATATATTTTTCATTTAATTTATTGAGTTTATCTCCAACCTTATAAAATAATTCTTCATTATCTGCTTTTAAAACTTCAAAGTCATTTGCTCCTGGATTGCTTGTTCTAAGCAAAACAAAAATTGCTTTTTGTCCACTTTCTAAGTATTCTTTATAAGGTTCTATGGAGTCCATGCCCATATAAGGGTTTAAGGTGATAAAGTCCGTTTCAAAATCACCTTCAAAATGAGCTTTTGCATATTGTTTGGCAGATGCTGCTATATCTGATCTTTTGATATCACCTATGGATAATAAATCTTTTTCTCTAAGATAAGCTAGGGTATCCCTATAAGCAAGCATTCCCTCTATACCGTAGGACTCGTAGTAGGCTATTTGGAGTTTATAGATAGCTGTTATATCGTAAGTAGCATCTATAATTTCTTTATTAAAATCAAAGATAGAATCATGGATACTCTTACCTTTCTTATTTTTTTCTGGTATGTAATCAAGGGAAGTATCAAGACCTACACATACAAAGCCCTTTTTTTCTACCTCCTTATACAAACGATCAATTATCTGCATATTTTAAAACACCTTTCTTATAAACTTTTTTCACTTTCCCATAAAGTTCTTGTCCTATTAAAAGCGAATTTTTAGATTTTGATTTTATATCTTCTTCTTTGTAGATATAAGATTCATCTAGGTCGATTAAAGTAAAGTCAGCTTCAAAACCCACTTCGATTTTTCCCTTATTTAACCCTAAAAGTCTTGCAGGGTTTGTTGACATTATTCTTACAAGATCATTTAAGGAAATCTCCCCAGATCTTACTAAAACTTCATAGCAAGTAGAAAATGCTGTTTCTATACCTATAAAACCAGGCGATCCATTTGCCTTATCTTCTTTACTATGAGGTGCATGATCTGTGGATATGGCATCTACTGTGCCATTTTTAATCATTTCTATTAAAGTTTTTCTATCCTCTTTACTTCTTATAGGAGGATTTACTTTAACTTCTTCACGTCCCTTATCAGCTAGCAATAAGTGATGAGGTGTTACTTCACATGTAATTGGCGCACCTAAGTCTTTAAAATATTTTATAGCAGTGATTGCACCTTTGGTAGATACATGGGAAAAATGCACTGGGCAATTTAACTTATAAGCATAATAGCAATCTCTTATAGTCATAGCATCTTCTGCAATTTCGTAATCAAAATCTGAAACTTCTGCTACTTCCTCATGCAAGGTCATAGTCACATTTAAATTTTTGGCCTTTTGCATAGCCTTATACATAACCATATCATCATTTACTCCATGGCCATCATCCGAAATATATTTTACAGATTCTGGCATAGATTCTAGGTGGTCTAAAGTTTTACCATCAAAATTTTTTGTAATTGTATATACTTGCTCAATATCAATTAAATCTAGGTCTTTACCACGCTTTATAATGTCATTATAAATTTCTGGACTAGATACAGTTGGATTTGTGTTTCCCATTAAAAGTACTGAAGTATAGCCACCTGCAAGAGCCGAATGAGATCCTGTTTCTAAATCTTCCTTATAAGTAAAACCTGGATCACGAAAATGCACATGCATATCTACAAAAGATGGAAGTAAAGCTAGATTTTTACAGTCTATTATTTCATCAGCTTCACTTTCATCAAAATCATCTACAATAATTCCATCTTCTACATAGATAACTTCTTTTGAAATTTTTACATCATCAAAGGCATAGCAGTTTTTAAATACTTGCTTCATTATTCTTCCACATCATAAATGTGATCGCAGTAAGCACATTTATACTTTTTCTCTTCAGGATCTATTAATATAAACTTAGAAACAACAGATCTTTCTGAAGTAGAGATACATTTTGGATTTTGGCAGGTAAGGACATTTTCTACTACTTCTGGCAATTCTAGGTCCTTTTTTTCTACAACTTTTTCATTTTCTATGATATTTACAGTAGCTTTTGGATCTATTATTGAAACTATATCTAGGTTTAAATCTTGGTGATTTTCTACTTTTATAATATCTTTTCTGCCCATATTTGTAGATTCGGCATTTAGAATCAATGCTACTTGCTCATCTAGTTCAGCAAGTCCTAATAGTTCAAATATTTTTATACCATTTCCAGCTTTTACGTGGTCAATTACTATTCCATTTTTTAAACTTGTAATCTCAAGCATTATTTGCCTCCAATAATTTCATGATAAGAGCCATTCTTACATACATACCATATTTTACTTGGTTAAAGTAAACAGCTCTAGGATCTTTATCTACATCTGTTGATATTTCGTTTACCCTTGGTAGTGGGTGCATGATAATCATATCTTCTCTAGCTTTTTTTAGTTTTGACTTATCTAAAATGTAGGAGTCTTTTAATCTGGTATATTGGCTCATTGAGAAAAATCTTTCTTTTTGAATACGAGTCATATACAAAATATCTACCTTGTCCATAGCTTCATCTAGGTTGGTTGTTTCGATGTAATTGTGCTTATCTTTAAACACATCTTCTTTTACATATGTAGGTAGCTTTAATTCTTCTGGTGCTATTAGTATAAAGTTATTATTATCAAATAAATTCATAACTTTTAATAATGAGTGAACAGTACGTCCATATTTTAAATCTCCTACTAAACCAATAGTATGATTTTCTAGCGTTCCTTTATATTGGCTAATAGTTAACACGTCTGTTAAAGTTTGTGTTGGATGTTGATGACCACCATCTCCTGCATTTATTATTGGACAGTCAGCAGTAAGTGAGGCTAGTTTTGCCGCACCTTCTTGTGGGTGACGCATAGCAATTATATCTGCATATTGGCTAACTGTTCTAACTGTATCTTGTAAACTTTCTCCTTTTGTTGATGAAGATACATTTGCATCTGAAAAACCAACTACAGATCCTCCTAGCCTAATCATTGCTGATTCAAATGATAATCTTGTCCTAGTTGAAGGCTCAAAAAAAAGAGTCCCTAAAATTTTTCCATCACATATATGAGAAAAATCTAGTGGACTCTTTATAATATCATTTGCCAAATTAACTATTTCATCAATATCTTCTTTGTACAATTCTTCTGAAGTCAATAAATTTTTTATACTTATCATTTTCACCCTCCTTTGGTTCTTAAAGATATTACACGAAAAGTTATTTTTAGTCAAGTATTAATTATTAAGTTTTGCTCTTAGTTCAGAAATGGATGCAGTTGTAATATTGTTTTTATCAATATCAAGGTCATTAATTACTTCATCCATTTTATTCTTATTAGTAAACTCTATTTCCATATATGGATCTGGGTAAGTATTCTTATCCCAAATATCTATATCAAATCTTTGTTCCTTATAAATATAAGAAACTCTTTCTTTTTTGCCCTCATATTCAAGGTCAATATCAAGTTCATCTAGAATTTTTATCATCATAGAAACAGAGTCAATATTTACTGTATATTCGTCGTTTACTCGAAAATCTGTGTCACTTTCTACACGTTTGAAAGTAAGTTCAAGTGTTTTACTTTTATCATCATATTCTGTTTCGCGTATTCTTAGATAGCCATTTTTAAATTTTCCATCCTTAGGTATAAAGGTATAATTTTTTTGAAATTCATGGCTAATTTTTTCTGCGCCTAAGTTTATCAATTTTTCTTCAATTTCATCTGGATTTATATTTAAAACTTTTACTTCTATTTCTCTTTGCATTTATCGTATCCTTACTGGTGTAAAATCTATATAATCACCTGCTACACATCTTATATTAATGTCACCTATATTACCCTCTTGGATAAGATTATGACCATATCCGTGTAAATGACCGTAGACGAGATAATCAACATTATTATTTAAGCATATATCATAAAATTCATTTAAACTCTTATCCTGATTTATTGGAGGATAATGGAGCATAACTATTTTTTTATTATCTCCACTTGCCTTTATAGAGTTTTTTAATCTCATTAGCTCCCTGGAGAAAACTTTCTCATCATGGTCGCTAAATTCTTTATGATCTCTTGGTATCCATCCTCGAGTACCACAAATATCATATCCTTCTACTGTAAATGAATTATTTTGTAAAAATGACATAGATTCTAAACCTAAATTATTTATTTTATTTAAAGAAGACCACCAATAATCATGGTTTCCTTTCATTAAAATTTTTTTTCCATTTAGTTCATCTATTTTTTTTAGATCAACAAAAGCATTCTCTAGGTCCATAGCCCAGGATATATCTCCTGGAATTAGTACTGTATCATCTGGGCCAACAATCTTATCCCAATTATTATATATACGCTCTTGGTAATTTTCCCAATTTGAACCGAAGACTTCCATGCTTTTTTCATTAGTATAATCAAGATGTAAGTCAGCTAGGGCATATATCATATTTCCTCCAAATCAATCATATTAAAATCGATAGCTTCACTTTTTAAGACTTCTTCTTCCCTATTATGGCAAGTCATATAAATAATTTGCCTATCGTTTGCCAAATCTAAAAGGAAAAATAGGGCCAGTCTTAGCCTATCTAAGTCATAATTTATAAAGGCATCATCGAAAATAATAAAATTATCTAGTTTATTCTCATTTATCAAAAATTTAAGGGCAAAGTTAAGCTGATCGTAAAAACCAGTCGAAAGCTTATCGATACTGATAGACTCCCCATTACTATTAATAATGCTTGGATTTAAATTTGTATCATAGCTAACTTTTTTATATTTATCCTTGGTAATAGTTGCAATTAGATCAGATATTTCCCTATCAAAATTAGCATTGTTTTCTGTAATATCTTTTCTAATCTCAGCTATAGTATCTTTGGCTAATTTTATAGCTTGAATTTCTTCTTCCATAGCTATTAGATTTTGCTCTAATATATTTAGCCTATCTACTAGATCTACTTCGTGATTTAGCTTCTCTTCTGAGCTAGCTAGTTTTCTTTCTAAATTTATATTTGTTTTATTTAAATCTTCTAGATCAATTTCCAGTTTTCTTATTTTTTCTTCAGTTTCTTTTATATCTAAATTTTGAATTTCTTTTATATTTGATCTATCCTTAGTTTTATCTTGGTTTTCTAAAACTCTTAAAACCTCTTCAATCTTTTCTCTTTCTTTAACTAAGCTTAAATATTTGATATATCTCTCATCATTATACTTTTTATCATGATCATCTGAAACTTTACTATCTTTTTTGTCAATAGCAATCATTATGATTGGCAAAATAATAGCTATTGCTAAAAGATAATTTTGCTTAAAATATTTCCATATTAAAATAAGTAAAAGTGATCCACAAATGTATATAATGTAATGCTTTAATAAGTTTTTATCAGACAAATCCTCTGTTTTATCCAATAAATCTGTATCTTTTTTATATTTTATGCTAGTTATATCCTCATATTTTTTTAATTCACTTTCGATAAAATTTAGTTGGTTCTTATACTTTATTTCATCTTCTAAATTTTTGTAAGCGACATTTCCTCTGTAAGCATCACGAGATTTTTTTAATTCTTTTACTTTTTTACTTTTTTTAGCTAATTGATCACGATTCTTATATAGTTTTTCAAAGTCTCTATTTGTTTGATTGCGAAGAGTTTTTAAATCTAAAATTTCCCTTGAAATATCATCTATTTCAGCCTTTGTTTTTGCATAGGGTTTAGTATAAGCACGGTCTGAGCCTATTTCTACTAGCTTATTATCTAATATATTTATGGCATCACTAGAGGAAAAATTGTAGTCATCACGATTTATAAGTAGCTCTATAATTTTTGCCTTGGCTTTTTCGCTAGATTCTTGGCTTTGATAGTTTGAAATAATACTTTTATAAATATCATATGAAATACCTAATATAAACTCACCTGGAAAATTTAGATTACTAGCCTTAGCATCCATAATTTTATTATCTTTTAAATCATATATTTCATATTCACCATTATCAAAATTGCGACTAATCCTGTAATCTATACCATCTTTATTAAATATAGCCATACCTGCATACTTATAAGAATTTATAGGTCTATAGATTTCCTGCTTTCTATTAAAATGACGGACACGATTTCCATCATCAAAACCATACAAAATTCCTTCAATAAAACTTGCAATAGTAGATTTTCCCGATTCATTTTTACCAAAAATAAGATTAAAGCCATCTTCAAAGTTTATGCTAGTATTTTCAAATTGACCAAAGGAAATTATATTGATTTTTTTAAGTAACACAGTCATCTTTTGCTCCTTAATATAGCATCTATGCCTATTTGACGGGCTAAGTTACTAATGTCATCATTTTTTCCTTCAAATTTTTGATCAAACTTGCTTAGTAATGAATTTGGGTATAGGTAAGTAGATTCACTTATATTTTCGTTATAATCTTTCTTTATTTCTACATAAGCAGCACTTATTTTTTTATTTAAGATAGAAAGATTTATGTCAGACTTTTCTTTGATATTTATCCTAACAAAATTTATTTTATTAGATAAGGATTCATTTACATAAGCTAAAATATCATCATAGGAATCAAACGTACTAGGATAGATATCTAGATCTATAAATTTCATCAATGATGAGTCTATTTGATTTATTTCCCCATCATCATAATAAATATAACCATAATCATATTTATCAGAAAAATCATGAGGTTCAATACTAGCTGGATAATAAATGTTATAGATATTTGATGCCTTGTGGATATGACCCAAAGCAACATAATCAAATCCTATGTAATTTAATTTATTTGGATCTAAATCTAAATAATTGCTTGAATTTGGACTAAGGTCTGCGTGTGCCAGTAAAATATTAAAATATCTGTCATCAAGCTTTAAATCATATGGAAAATCATCTTTATAAATACGATCCTTGTAGGATAAACCATATACTCTCACATTATCTTTTTCAAAAAGTGACAAATTTTCTTCTGTAAATACATGGAGATTGTTTGGCTTGTTATTTAAAAAAAATGTATTATAGGAATCAAAATAATCGTGGTTACCTGTTACATAATAAATATCTTTTCCAAATTCTTCAAATATTTTAAATAGTCTATCAAAATCCTTGGATGAAAAATATAGCCTTTCAAATAAATCACCTGCAATTAGGGCAAAGTCTATATCTTGATTGCTTTTAAAAATATTTTCAAAAGATTCCCATGATTTTTTCCTAATAATAGTCCCCAAATCATTGTCAAAACTAGACTTATCTGCAAGGTGAGCATCTGCTAGGTGTATAAATTTCATAGTAAGTTTACGCTTTCTATGATCTTTTCATCATCCTCTATTCTAAAAACAGTTATAGAACCATTTTCCAGCCAAAATCTCTGCCAGTTTTCTTTATCTTCTAGTAACCAAAATAAGGATGATTTTATGGCTATACCATGACTTACACATAGGATATTTTTATCTTCTTTTGATTTTTCTTCAAAAAATTCACTAGTTCTTTTTATAACATCATTTATAGATTCACCAGCAGGGTATTTGATATTAAATAAGTCTTCTTTTTGTCTTTCAAAAAAATCTATCTCTTCTTTTTTTATATCATCAAAGAACTTGCCTTTAAAATCACCAAAGTCTAATTCATTTATACGTTTATCTATTATATAGTCATTAAAACCTAATATTTCTGCTGTTTGCTGGCTTCTTTTTAGCTCGGAAACATAAACTTGATCTATATCATATTTTTCTAGATTTCTTTTTGTATTATTTAAAACACTATATCCACTTTCATGGAGTACAGTATCTTCTAAGGAATAAAATCTTGAAATATTTGCTTCACTTAAACCATGTCTTACTAAAATAATTCTCATAATTATCTCCTTTAATACTATTATATCTTATATGTATGCAATAAAAAAACAAGGCCCTAAGACCTTGTTTGAGTTATAATCCTAAATAATGTTTACACCTTTGATTAATCTTTTACCATCATTGATTTCTAGTATAGTTACTGAACCATTTTCTATCCAGAAGCTATCCCAGTCTGATCTATCTTTTAATATCCAAAATAAGGCAGATTTTATAGCTAAACCGTGGCTGATGCAAAGAGCGTCCTCGTCTTTTTCTACTAATTCGTCTAAAAATTCTCCAACTCTTTTTATAAGATCGTTACGGCTTTCTTCGCCTGGATATTTTACATTAAAAATATCATCCTCATCATCTAATACACCTTGGTAATGATCTTGTATTTCTTCAAGAAGTTGTCCACTATAGTCACCAAAATCTAGTTCATTTAATCTAGGATCTGACTCATAATCATGGAATCCTAGCATTTGTGCAGTTTGTGTAGCATCTTTTAATTCTGATGTGTAAACCCTATCTATATTATATTTTTCAAGAGTTCTTCTAGTATTAACCAAAACGTTAAAGCCACTTTTATTCGTCTTTGTATCTTCAAATGACTCAGTTCTTGCTCTATTTGATTGGGTAAATCCATGTCTTACTAAAAATATTTTCATTAAAAACTCCTTATAAATTATTCTCCACTGCTCATAGCCTCAGCCATATCTATCTTTCTCAAATTCTTGTGAACTATGAATAGTAATACAACTGATATTGCCAGTGTTATCAATCCACTAAATAAAAATGAATTAAAGTGTACCCTGTAGGATAATAAAATATCGGATGGTGCCACTACATATATTATATACCTAAACATAGCGTATCCTAAACCAAAACCTACAAATATACCCAAAATTGTTAGTATAAATATCTCTTTAAATATATATGACGTTACTTCTTTTGGATAAAAACCTAGTACTTTTATAGTCGCAAGCTCTCTTTTTCTCTCACTAACATTTATATTTATCAGATTATATAAAACAACTAGGGCAAGTAATATTGATATGATTGTTATTATTCCTATTACTAGATTTAAATTATCAAGCAAGACATCCATAGATGCATATGTTATTGAAGTATTTATTATAGCATTTACTGCCTTTTCATTTTCTATATTTTTTATAATCTTGTTAGCATCACCTTTTAAGTAATTAGCATTAAATATTGGATCTTTGCCAGTGACTTTTTCAAAGCTCTGTTTGGAGATATAGATAAAATCTCCTGTATAATTTTCTGCTATATTTGTAATCGGGATAGTGTAATTTTTATTGTCATAAGTAAATTTTATTTCATCACCCTTATCTATACCTAGAAGATTGGATGCTTTTTCGCTTATAACTGCCTTTTCATTTGCTATATTGATAGATTCTCTATCAAGATTCCTAAGGCTTACAAAATTATTTAAGTTATCATTTGATTTTGGGATTACAAGACTTACTTTTCGATCTTTTCCGTTAATGGATATTTTGGAATCATCATATCTAATATCTAAAGAATCGTAGTCTTTTATTCTATCCTTGTAATTTTTTAACTCTTCATGGCTAGATTTATCATCTACCATAGCAATTATATCATAGTGATTTATATCATTTTGCTGCCAATTTACAGTATCTTTTATAGAGTCAATCATTGCAAACCCAAAGAATGTTAGAGCAGTGCATCCACCTACTCCAAATAAGGTCATCAACATCCTAGACTTGTATCTAAATAGGTTTCTAGCCGTAATTTTTTGCATAAATGAAAGTTTTGACCAAACTACTTTTATACGTTCTAATAGGATTTTTTTACCAACTTGTGGTGCCTTTGGTCTTAGTAAAGCTGCTGGAGTTTCTTTTACAGTCTCTTTTGATGATAAATGTACTGTAAGTGCCACAAGACTTACAGATAAAATAACTGCAAAATTTATATAAGCTAGCGAATTTATATAATCAATACCCAAACTTCCAAAGCCTGATGAATAGGCATTAATTATAATGCCAGTTACCAAAAATCTACCAAGTAGCGAGCCAATTATAGAGCCTAAGAGTGTAGGAATTATACCATAAAGGTAAAATCTTTGGCTGATTTGCTTATTAGTATACCCTAATGCTTTTAAAGTAGCATTTATATTTCTTTGCTCATCTATATATCTTTTCATAGTAGATATAGTGACAAGCATTGCCACAAGATAGAAAAATGTAGGAAAAACCTTAGTAAGTTCATCTATATTCAAGCTATTTTGATAATAAGTATTTATACCTTTATTATCAAATATAGTTTCTATTTCATATTCTGGACTTTTTAATTTTAGTAAAGCTTGCCTATTTTCTTCTACCTCATTTTCTCCTTTATTTATTTGATCAAGACCATCAGCTTTTTGATCGTCAAATTTTTGAAGATTTTTTTTGTATTCTTCTTCACCATCTAAAAGTTTACTATATGATTCTTCCAATTCTTTTTTGCCGGATACTTTCTTATTTTCTAATTCTTTTAATCCAGCATCATATTTAGCCCATCCTTGGTTAATTTCTTCTTGTTTTTGTTTAAGTTCATTTTTTGCTGACTCTAGCTTAGACCAATTATTATTTTTTTGATCTTCCATCTGACTTTTTCCTTGATTAAAGCTTATCCATCCTTGATTTAGTTCGGCTTTTTTATTATTTATCTTAGTTTGTTTTTGATCAATTTCT
This sequence comes from Anaerococcus octavius, assembly GCF_900445265.1. Taxonomy (GTDB): domain Bacteria; phylum Bacillota; class Clostridia; order Tissierellales; family Peptoniphilaceae; genus Anaerococcus; species Anaerococcus octavius. The sequence goes on along the minus strand of NZ_UFTA01000002.1, from coordinate 475,106 downwards.
GACTTTTTCAAGTTATATTGGTATTCTATTTGGCCATTTTTTTTATTGTATTCTGCTAAGCTAGATTGATATTGTGATAGGTATTGGTCAAATTCTTTTTTCATTATTTCTAATCTGGAAGTATCTATCTGATCTGTTTTATTTTCCAAATATGATATTTGCTCACTTTTTTGATCAAGTACCTTTTTACTTTCATCCAATTTTATTTTTTCTAATGAAAGCTCAGTTCTGGGATCTAGAAATTCATCTTCTAATTTCTTATAAGCTACATTTAAATTATTTTGAGCCTTATCTAATTCTTTTTGACTAGCAGATAATTCATTTTCTTTGGAATTTAATTCATTTTGTCCTTGCTTCATTTCAATATTATATTTATCAAGATTTGTTCTATATTCTTGCCAACCTTTATCAACTTTGTTTTGACCAGTAGTTAGCTCATTTTTAGTATTTGCTAAATCTATTTTAGCTTTAGAAATTTCATAATTATAAGTTTTTTTACCGTTTTCATAATCTATATATCCTTTATCTAGATTATTTCTTGCTTTTTCAAGTTCCTTTTCTCCCTCACTTAAATCATCCTTAGCTTCATTTATTTCGTCTTGGGCATTATCAAGGTCTTTATTTGCGTCTGTCTTTGCCTTTTTTAGAACTTCTTGTGGTCTATTTGATATTTTTTCTTCTATATTTTCTTTTTTATCCTCTACAATTTTTTTATAAGATTTACTAGTTTTATCAAGATTTTTAGTATCTTTATAGATAATATTTACTTCACCGTATGAGTCTAAGTCAAAATTTTCGTCTAAAACATAAGCATAGCCATTTAGTTCTTTTTTTGCAGTATAGGAAAGCTCTCTCATATCTTCCATAAAATAATCAGATGTTTTGAAAAATCCCACTACTTCATAGTCCAGATTATTCATTACTTCTTCATCAAATTTAGGATTATCTATATATGAAAAACTTATTTTATCTCCTATTTTGTACTTATCCTCTAAAATTTTATCTAAAACTATTTCATTTTTGTTTTTTGGCATATGACCTTTTGTAATTACAGATTTTGTAATATCTTTATTATAGGCCTTGACTCTTATAAGGTTTTCATTATTTAGCAGATCTGCACTCTTTATAAAACTTATTTTATCGATATCTGTATCTCTTTTTAAAATTTCTTTATCTTCATAATCTAATCCATAGCTAGAGCTAACAATTATATCTGGATGATCATAAGTATGCAAAGAATTATCTAGGGTATTTCTCATAGTAGCACCTGTCATAGTTAGAGCTACGACAACCATAGCAGCTAGTCCTACCATTGTAGCTATGGCGATTACCTTGCCTTTGGTATTTCTTATATCTCTTAAAATATTTTTCAAATAACTTTTATTCACAAAATCACCACTCTATATCTGCTACTGGCGTTGGATTTATATTTTTATAATTTTCAATCACTTTTCCATCTTTAAGTTCTATAACCTGATCAGCCATAGGCTTTATAAGTGAATTATGAGTTATAATTATTACAGTAGCTCCCAGTTTTCTTGATGCATCTTGAAGAAGTTTTAAGATATGTTTGCCATTCTCATAATCTAGAGCTCCTGTTGGCTCATCACATAATAAAATCTTGGGATTTTTAGCCAAAGCTCTTGCAATAGCAACCCTTTGCTGCTCTCCACCTGATAGCTGTGAGGGAAAATTTTCTGCTCTATTACTTAGCCCTACATTTTCTAAAACCTCTGTAGAATCTAGAGGATTAGTAGATATTTCTGATGCAAGTTCTACGTTTTCTAGGGCAGTTAGATTTGGTATAAGGTTATAATGTTGGAAAACAAATCCAACATCATTGCGCCTATACGTCGTAAGATCATTTTCATCTAATTTGCTAAGATCTTTTTTATCAATTAAAACTTCTCCGCTGCTAGCTTGTTCCATGCCACCTAATATATTTAAAAGAGTAGTTTTTCCAGCACCCGAAGCACCTACTATTACTAATAATCTGCTGCGTTCTAAGTCAAAGCTTATATCATCATTGGCAACTATTCTAGAACTACCAGATTTATATTCTTTTGTTAAATTACTAATTTCTATATATGCCATTACTAACCTTTCTAAGCTATTGTTTTATAAAGATTATACCTACTAAAATATTTAAAATCATAGAAGATATTAGCTATTTCTCACTTTCAAAAAATTCTTTTCATCTAAAAACCAATCAAAGTTTATTACAAATCTTTGTGCGTATTTTGAAGTTTTTATTTTATTTATAGTAGAAATAACGCCATCTATATCTTAATCTTCGATAAGCTTAGTAAGGCTAATAGTTCGTTTTACATCAGAACAAATGTTTTCAATTGGTACTACTTTAGTTGTTCCTAAATTATTGGAATCACCCCCGCGTATGCGGGATAAACATAGGTGCTTCAAATATAAAAATACCCGGATCATTTATATCCAAAATTGTTTCTATAAATCTTTCTTGGTGTTTGTTTGGATAAAAACCAAATCTTTTATTAAAGCTTTCTTTATAATCAAAGTTATAATCTGCTTGCCAAAGCTCAGTTTTAAACCATTTTGTAAATCCTTCTTCAGCACGTTTTTCTAGATTACAGTCTATGCTATCATATATAGAAAATAGGGGAAAATATTTTGTATTACTTGCTATCCAATCTGCCATAATTAAAAGCCCAGTTAATATTACTTGACCAACTTGATTTATTTCTGGTAGATCACTAACACTTTTAAAGCCACTTGCTTGTAGGGCCCAGTCAAAAATATCTTTCTGCACTTGCTCCCACTTTTTATATATTGGATTTGTATTTTTTTCTTCTTGATAATAATTTGCTTCATAAGCAGCTTGATTTTTAATTATAGTGAATGTGTCAACAGGTTTCCCATGATGAGCACCTACAATTGCTCCTATATCTTCTTTTACACCATATTTATATAATAGATATTCACTTGCAAGGCTATGATGAGATTTATTTATTGAAGAAAGATGAGTATATGATATTTCAAAAAAATCTGCTTGTTCTAATTTTTCTTTTAAAATCATATCTAAATCATCTGAGTTTGCAAATCCTTTTTTTATTTGAAAGGCTGGAGTGGCTTTTCCTAAATCATGGCTAGCTCCTAAAAACATTACAAGATTTTTTGCAAGGAATTCATCTCCATTTTCTATAGAGTTTATAACTATATTTTTTTGTGAATCACTCAGCCAATGTTCCCACAACATTGCTGATACATTTTTACTATCAGAAAGATGAATATATAGGGGCATCCATTCAAAATTTCCATTAGTTTCTTGTTTTTTTGCCCACAAATTTTTATAAGATTCCATTTATATTCTCCTTAGCTCCATATAGCAAGTTTTTTATTTTTTGCACTTTTCTCGATTTCTTTTAATTCATATTGATATTTTGTATCTGGTTTGTATGTTTTTGCTCTTGCATAACCATCTCTCACTAGTATTCCATTAATCATTAGATTTTCTATTTCTTCATATGTGGGATTACCCGGATCTTGTGGTGGTTCTAACCAAATATATCTTAATAATCTATTATATTTGTCAGTTTCTGATACATCTTTTTCTAAGTATACTATTTTGTTTTCTAATAAATTTTTTGTAAATTCACTGGCTTCTTTTCCCCATGGATCGGATATATTTCTTATTGGATTATATTCTGGTGTATCCATTCCTATAAATCTAACTTTTTGGTTTTCATTCTTCATTCTAATTACTGCTGTATCTCCATCTACAACTCTTATTACTTTTCCTGTTTGGTAGTTAGGATCTACTTTAGCAAAAAAGTTATTGTTTGCTAGTACCGCAGTAAGTATTATGATAATGCCAATAATATTGGATATTTTATTATTTTTTCTTTTCATACTATTCTCCTTAATCTTATATATAGATTATAGCGAAAGTTTTGGTAAAATGTAAGCAAGAATGTTTTAGGAGGTTTTATGAAATATTCAGTAAAGGATACTAGTGCAAAGGCACATAATATTTATGAAAGTGATAATCAAGTAGTTACCCATCTAAATTTAAAAGCTGGTGAGAGTATCCCTAGTCATAATAGTGATATGTCAGTTGTTGTCGTTATATATGAAGGTGAAATTATTTTTACTGAAGAAAATAAAGATTATACAATAAAAGCTGGTGATATTATAACTCTAAAGCCAAATCTTAGTCATAGTCTAAAAGCTTTAGAAGATAGCAAGCTTATGGTTATAAAGTCAGATTTAAAATAAAACCAGAGGACATCTCCCCTGGTTTTTAGTTTTTATTTTTTAGATAGGATCTTAATATATTGTATAGTTTGGCTTGGTCCCTTACAGAAAGTGAATTAGTATCTACATTGTTTTCTATCATGTAGTTTTGACAAGCATTATAAAGATAATTTAAATCTTCGTAGCTAAAGTCACTAGTATCATAGCCCATTTCTTCTATGGCATTTGTAGCCATAGTGTAAAGATTTGCTTTTTCATCGTCACTAAGCTGATTAAAGTCATTATTTTTTACATATTCTATGCCAGTATCTATATCATTATTGTCTACATTTGCTGTTTGATTTTCAATATTGTTATTTTGAATATTATTTTCACTTATATTATTACTTGTATCTTGATCCAATCGATTTTCTATTTGCTGATCGTTGTTTTCAATGTTTTTAGGCTTGTTTTTTTCTCTATAATCTATAAATCCTATTATAAGAACAGCCGCTAAAATTACCGGTAATATTTTTTTCATATTAGCCTCCTGATTTTTATCTTTGGCTATTATACCTTTTTTATTATATTAAAAAATAAAATCGACCATATATATGAGCTGAACCCGTAAACACGGAATAACTTAATAATTTTTTAAAGCTCTATCAATTTTACGATCTGCTTCTCTTCTTTTAATTGTTTCTCGCTTATCATATTGCTTCTTACCCTTGGCTAGGGCCAGTTCTATTTTTACTAGTCCGTTTTTTTCGTATACACTAAGTGGGACTATGGTATAGCCATCTTTAGTTTTTTTGCCAATTAGGGTATCTATTTCTTTTTTGTGCAATAATAATTTACGGGTTCTAGTTGGATCTATTTTTTGATCATAAGCTTCTTTAAATGGTGTGACATGCATACCATAGATATACATTTGTCCGTTTCTATCACCTATAAAACTTTCTTTTATGCTTACTTTTCCTTGTTTAATACTTTTTACCTCACTGCCTTGTAATTCTATGCCTGCTTCATATTTTTTTTCTATGAAGTAATCATGAAAGGCTTTCTTGTTGTTGGCTAACTGTTTCATTTTCCTCCAATAAATCGAAGTCAATATTTCTACTATAAATATCGACATTTATTACTTTTATTCTCACTTCATCACCTATAGAATAAATCTTGTGATTGTCTGTATTTACTGCTTTTAGGCTTTCTTCTTGGTATTCAAATCTATCTGGTGAAAATTTGTACATAAATAATCCTTCTACAGTATTATCTAATTCTACAAATATACCAAAATCTGTCACAGAAGATATTGTACCAGTAAATTCTTCTCCTATAAACCTACGCATATATTTACATTTCATCAGATCTTCTACATCGCGTTCTGTATCTTCTGAGCGTCTTTCTGTCATTGATAGATGTTCACTAGATTTTTCTAAGCTATTTTCTAGGCTTACTTGATTTAGTTTATTCAACCTATTATCTATATATGTTTTTAATAGTCTGTGAACTATAAGGTCTGGATATCTACGAATAGGACTTGTAAAATGTGTATAGAATTCAGTGGATAAACCAAAGTGTATATCACGTTTTTTACTGTATTTTGCCTTTTGCATAGTACGTAGCATTAGTAAATTTACTACATTTGCTTCGCTTTCACCTTCTACTTCTTCTAAAATTCTTTGGAAATCTTTTGGATGTAGTTCATTTCCTCGGATATTGTAGCCCATAGTATTTAAAGCTTGTTTAAAACCATCTAGTTTATCTTTAGAAGGTTTTTCGTGGATACGATATATAAATGGAAAATCCATATATCCAAATAAAGTTGCTACTGTCTCATTGGCAGCAAGCATAAATTCTTCTATCATTTTATTTCCTGATCCACGCTCATGAACAGATATATTTAATACTTTTCCATCATCGGTAACATCTATTTGACTTTCTGTAAAATCAAAATCTATAGCTCCCCTATCTTCTCTTTTTGCTCGTAGAATTTTATGTAGATCATTGAATATTAATAATTTTTCTTTTAATATTTCATCCTCATAAACTGAGCTATCACTATCATCTATAAATTTATTTACATCGTCATAGACTAGCCTATGATTTGAATTTATAACTGATTTGTAAAAGTCATTGGCAATTATTTTACCTTTTTTATTAATAGTCATTTTTAAAGATACTGCAAGCCTATCTACGTTTGGATTCAGCGAGCAGATACCATTTGATAGCTCTTTTGGTAGCATGGGAATAACTACATTATATAAATAAGTTGAATTTCCCCTATCATAGGCATCATGGTCTATAGCTGTTCCTCTTTTTACATAATGAGAAACATCAGCTATGTGAACATATAAATCGTAATTTTCACCATTTTTATCAATTGATATAGCATCATCAAAGTCTTTTGAATCTCTGCCATCTATAGTAACTGTAAATAAATCTCTGAAGTCCGTACGGTTTTCTAGTTCATCTTCTTTTACTTCTTTATTTATATATAGGACTTCTTTTTTTGTTTCTTTAGAAAACTGATAAGGTATACCGTGTTGGGCTGCCAAGGAATAAATATCTACGTTTTTGTCATTTTTATGGCCAATAATGTCAATAATTCTTCCTTCTGGTTTGCCTTTTTTAGGATAATTAATTATCTCAGCAACTACCTTATCTTTATTTTTTGCTTTTTTAGAAAGTTTCTTATCTATATATATATCTTGACCAATTGACTTATTATCAGCTACGACAAATCCAAAACCTTTTGATTCTTGAAAAGTACCTACAACTTTTTTATTGGCTCTTTTGATGATTTCGACAACTCGTCCTTCAGCATTTTTTCCTTTTTCAGCAGCTTTTATTATTTCAATTTTTACCTTGTCTCCATCAAAGGCTTTATTTAGATTGTCTTTCGAAATAAAAACATCTTTAAAATCTTTATTATCTGAAATAAAAAAACCATAGCCAGCTTGGGCAAGGGAAATTTCACCTATTAACGACTTTTCTTCCTCACTTAGGGGCATAATTTTCTTTTTATGGGAGATGCGTAGTTTATTTTCTTTTTCAAGATTTTTTAGTTCTTCATAAACTACTTTTTTGGTGTACTTATCTACTTGCAAATATTTTTCTAGTTCTTTAATTGTCATCACTTCATAGTTTTCATCATTTACTATGTTTAAAATTAGTTCTTTTAGATTCATATCTTATCCTTTTCTATAAAAAAAGAGGCTAGATAGCTTAAAGTCTATCTGTAGCCCCTTACATAACTGCTAGCATTATGATACTTCCTAAGAAAAGTAATACTCCTCCAGCAATTACAACTTTATCTAACATTTCATTTTTAGTTCTATGAGCACTTCTACCAAATACGTTTGTTTCTTGGCCAGCTAGTGTTCCTAGTCCGTCAGTTTTTGGATCTTGCATAGTAACACCAACTACAATAATTAGCGATGCAAGCATTAATATAACTGCAAAGAAATTTTCCATCTAGACACCTCCGTTTTCATCACTCTATATGATACCACAGGAAGGGCCACAACGCAATTTTTGTTTATAGATTAAGCTAATATTATAATACCCAATATTTATATAAATAAAAAAGCAGGGAAATACTTCCCCACTTTTATTTATTATTAGTCATTAAATCTATCTTTTAGGTTGTAAAATGCACCTAATCCTTTAAATTCTGCACTTTCCCAAAGTTCATCTTCGATTCTTAATAATTGGTTGTATTTTGCAACACGGTCTGTTCTAGATGGTGCACCTGTTTTGATTTGTCCAGCATTTACTGCTACTACAAGATCTGCTATTGTAACATCTTCTGTTTCACCTGATCTATGAGAAACTACTGCTGTGTATCCTGCTTCTTTTGCCATTTGTATAGCATTTAGTGTTTCTGTTAATGAACCAATTTGATTTACTTTTACAAGGATAGAGTTTGCAACATTTTCTTTGATACCTTTTGAAAGTTTTTTGGTATTTGTTACAAATAGGTCATCACCTACAAGTTGAACTTTTCCACCAAGTCTTTCTGTAAGTTTTGCCCAACCTTCCCAGTCATTTTCATCTAGACCATCTTCGATTGAGATTATTGGATATTTTTCTACAAGACTTTCTAGCCAGTCAATCATTTCTTCTTCTGTATAAACTGTTCCTTCACCTTCTAGATGATATTTACCATCTTCTTTATTATAGAATTCTGAACTTGCACAGTCCATAGCTATAAATACATCTTTGCCTGGTTCATATCCTGCTTTTTTGATAGCTTCTACAATGATTTCTAGGGCTTCTTCATTTGATTTTAAGTTTGGAGCAAATCCACCTTCATCACCTACAGCTGTGTTATATCCTTTTTCTTTTAGAACTGATTTTAGGCTATGAAATACTTCTGTACCCATTTGTAGAGCATGTGAGAATGTATCTGCACCTAGTGGGAAAATCATAAATTCTTGGATGTCTACTGAGTTATCAGCATGTTCCCCACCGTTTAAGATATTCATCATTGGTGTTGGAAGTAGTTTTGCATTTGGTCCACCAAGGTAAGCATAAAGTGGAAGTCCAAGTTCATCTGCTGCTGCTTTTGCAACTGCTAGTGATACTCCAAGTATAGCATTTGCACCTAGATTTCCTTTATTTTCTGTACCATCTAGTTCAATCATTCTATTATCAATAGCTACTTGTTCTGTAACATCATAAACTAAAACTAATTCATCAGCAATTTTTTCATTTACATTTTCTACTGCTTTTAGAACTGATTTTCCTAGGAAATAATCTTTATCTCCATCACGAAGTTCTACTGCTTCCCATTCACCAGTTGATGCACCAGATGGTACTGATGCACGACCGTATCCACCTAGTTCTGTTTCTACTTCTACTTCTACTGTTGGATTTCCTCTTGAGTCAAGGATTTGTCTTGCATATACACTTGTAATTAAGCTCATTATTAATTCTCCTTATAAAATTTCCTATTTTCTATGATTTACTAGAGCAGCAAAATCTTCTGCCTTAAGGCTTGCTCCACCTACTAAAGCACCATCGATATTTTCTTTTGCCATTAATTCTTTTACATTTGCTGGTTTTACAGATCCACCGTATTGGATGCGAACTGCTTCTGATGCCTCCTTAGAATAAAGCTCTGCAACAAGATTTCTAATGAAAGCACACATTGCTTCTGCATCATCGCTAGATGCTGTTTTACCAGTACCTATTGCCCAGATTGGTTCGTAAGCAATAATTAATTTTTTAACGTCATCTTCACTTACATCTTTTAGAGCGGCTTCAATTTGAGCTTTTACTTTTTCTTCTTGTTTATCTGCTTCACGTTCTTCTAAAGATTCTCCGCAGCATAAAATAGGTGTAAGGTCATGGTCAAAAGCTGATAGAACTTTTTCATTAATTAATTTGTCATCTTCGCCAAATATATCACGACGTTCAGAGTGACCTAAGATTACATAATCAGCTTTGATGTCATTAAGCATTAGTGGTGAGATTTCTCCTGTAAATGCTCCAGATTCTTCAAAATACATATTTTGACCACCAAATTTAACAACACCATCATCTAAAATTTTAGATGCAGCACATAAATCTATTGCTGGAACACATACTCCAGCTTCAACTTCGCTATCTAGGTCAGACTTTTTTATAGCTTCTAGTAATTCTTTAGCTTCTGATACTGTTTTATTCATTTTCCAGTTTCCAACTATTACTGGTTTACGCATTATAACTCCTTATTTATCTTCTATTGCAGTAATTCCTGGTAGATCTTTGCCTTCTAAAAATTCTAGGCTTGCTCCACCACCGGTAGATACATGGGTAATTTTGTCTTTTAATCCTGACATTTCAATTGCAAGAGCAGAGTCTCCACCACCAACTATTGTTGTTGCATCAGCTTCAGCTAGTGCTTGTGCAATTTTTATAGTACCATTTGAAAATTCTTTAACTTCAAATACCCCCATAGGACCATTCCAAACAACTGTTTTAGCGTCTTTTATTTTATCTGCAAATTTTTCTGCAGATTTTGGTCCAATGTCTAAGGCTTCTTTATCAGTTGGTATATGATCTATGTCTACTATTTCTGTTTCTACACCTGATGCAATTTCATCAGCTATAACTACATCTTCTGGTAGTAATATTTCTACACCATTTTCTTTGGCACGATCTAAAAGTTCAAGTGATAGATCCATCTTATCTTCTTCTAATAATGATTTACCAATTTCTTTACCTTGAGCTTTTAGGAATGTATAAGCCATACCACCGCCTATAATAACAGTATCTACTTTTGTAATTAAGTTTTCAATTACTCCAATTTTATCAGATACTTTTGCTCCACCAAGGATTGATACAAATGGGTGTTCTGGATCTTCTAGGGCTTTACCCATAACATCTATTTCTTTTTCTATTAAAAATCCTACTGCTGATGGTAATATACTTGCCACACCAACATTTGAAGCATGGGCTCTGTGGCTTGTACCAAAGGCATCATTAACGTATAAATCAGCAAGCGATGCTAATTTTTTAGCAAATTCTTCATCATTCTTTGTTTCGCCTGCTACAAATCTAGTATTTTCTAAAAGAGCTACTTCTCCTTCTTTTAGATTTGCTACATCTTCTTTTACTTTTTCATCTACTACTTCTGGAGATGGAATAAAGTGGAATTTTTCACCATAGTGGTTTTCTAACCAATCTGCAACTGGTTTCAAAACAAATTCTGGGTTAGATTCTCCTTTTGGTCTTCCTAAATGGCTCATCAAAATAACTTTTGCATCATTTTCTAATAGATAGTCTATTGTAGGAAGGGCTGCTTTGATTCTAGTATCATCGGCAATTTCGCCTTTATTTTCTTTGGATAAAGGAACATTAAAGTCTACTCTAACTAAAACTTTTTTTCCTTTAACATCTAAGTCTTTTAATGTTTGTTTATTCATAATTACCTCAATAATAAAAGGGCTAGAGATAAATATCCCTGCCCTCTTCTATCTCTTAAAGTTTAGCTAAATAATCAAGTGTTCTAACTAGGTTAGATACGTATCCTGCTTCGTTATCATACCAAGCAACTGTTTTAACTAGTTGGTTATCTCCATTTTCTACAACTTTTGTTAGTTGTGAATCAAATACTGATCCAGCTGGATAGCCAATGATATCACTTGAAACAACGTCTTCAGTTTCGTATGCAAATGCATCGTTTGAGTATTTCTTCATTGCTTCATTTACTTCTTCTGCAGTTACTTTTTTATCAAGTACTGAGTAAAGTTCTGTGATTGATCCTGTGATAACTGGTACTCTTAAAGCTGTTCCATCGATTTTACCATCTACTTCTGGAAGTACTTTACCAACTGCTTTTGCAGCTCCTGTTGAAGCTGGAATTGTATTTTGTGCTGCTGCACGTCCGCCTCTTAAATCTTTTTTAGTAGCTGGTGTATCTTGGATAGCTTGTGTTGCTGTATAAGCATGGATTGTTGACATTTGACCTGTTACAAAGCCAAACTCTTTATTTAGCACGTTTACCATTGGAGCTAAGCAATTTGTTGTACAGCTTGCTGCTGATACTACTGTTTCAGATCCATCAAGTGTTTCGTGATTTACACCGTAAACGATAGTTTTCATGTCACCTTTACCTGGTGCTGAGATTAGAACTTTTTTAGCTCCTGCTTTTAAGTGAGCTTCTGCTTTTTCTTTTTCTGTAAAGAATCCTGTACATTCTAGAACAACGTCTACATCAAGATCTCCCCAAGGTAGGTCTTCTGGATTTCTTTCTGCGAAAATTTTAATTTCCTTGCCGTTTACTTTAAATCCTTCTTCAGTTTCTTCGAAATCTCCTTTAAATCTGCCTTGAGCTGTATCATATTTGAAAGCATAAGCAAGACCTTTTTTATCGATAAGGTCGTTGATTGCTACTACTTCAATATCATCTTGTACTTCAGCAATTCTTCTTAATGTTAAACGTCCGATTCTTCCGAATCCGTTTATAGCTACTCTAGTTGTCATTATTCCCTCCTAATATTCTTTCTAAAAGTCTATACAATAACATTTTACTTTACGATAGTATTCTGTCAAGAGTTTACCAGACTTGACCTTCTAAGTATCTGTTTGCTATAACTGCTGCTATACAGCCATCTCCTGCCGCATTAACCATTTGTCTTACAGATTTTTCACGGTTATCTCCTATAGCAAAAACTCCTTCGATATTTGTTTTCATATCGCTATCGGTAACTATATACCCATAATTCATTTCGACTTGATCTTTAAACATTTCTGTTTGTGGTATATAACCTACAAATATAAATACCCCAATTGGACTATTATCATCACTTTTTAATTCTTTTTTCTCACCTGTTTTTACATTCTCTACTATAAGAGAACTAGTTTCCTTATCCCCTTTTATTTCTGTTACTACAGAATCTAGTTCAAATTTTATTTTTTCATTTGCTTTTGCCTTATCAACTACAAGTTGACTTGCTCTAAACTCATCACGTCTATGGATAATTGTTACAGACTTGCCAAATTTGGTTAGATAAATTGCTTCTTCTAATGCACTATCTCCACCACCTACTACAAATATATCTAGACCACTATAAAATGGTCCATCACAGGTTGCACAATAAGAAACTCCCATATTTAAAAATTCTTTTTCACCTGGTACTTCTAGTTTCCTGTGGGATGCACCGGTTGATATAATTATGACTTTAGCTTCTAATGTTTTGCCATCTTCTGTATGAACTTTTTTAACCTTACCTTTTAATTCAACACTAGTTACTTCTGTAGTTAAAAATTCACAATATTCTTTGGCTTGCTCATACATCCTATCTGATAGACCCATGCCTGTTGCATCTTCTATAGATCCTGGATAATTGTCTACAAAAGCAGTTGTTGCTATTTGTCCACCTGGTATATTTTTTTCAATTATAAGTGTTTTTAATTTTGATCTTCCTGCGTAAAGTCCTGCTGTTAATCCTGCAGGACCTGCTCCTAAAATAATAATATCGTACATTTATTTTCTCCTAAAATTTAAAATCATTTTGCCTTAAAGCTTCATATAAAACTATATTTACTGAATTGGCAAGATTGAGTGACCTATCAATTTTCTTTGTCATTGGAATTGTGATTATTTTTTCTTTATATTTTTCCAAAATTGCTTGATCTATACCTTCTTTTTCCCTACCAAATATCAAAAAATCTCCATCTTTAAAGTCTACATCCGAATACTTGGTAGCTGCTCCTGTTTCCACAAGGTAGAAATTTTTATCATCCAAAAATTCTACAAATTCATCCATACTATCATGGATAGTCAAATTTACCTTATCCCAATAATCAATACCCGATTTTTTCAATGCCTTATTTGAAAAATCAAATTTAAAAGGTCTTACTAAATGTAAATGAGATTCGGTTAGTACACATGTTCTGCCAATATTGCCTACATTGCCCGGATATTCTGGGGCTATTAACACTACATTAAACACTTGGATTTTCCTTATTATAATTTAAAATTATTTCTGCTGCTTCTTTGATACCACTAGAATTGTTATCAGCTACTACATAATCTGCTACTTCTTTTACTTTTTCATTTCCATTGCCCATGGCAAAGCCTATTTTAGATTCTTTTACCATAGGTAAATCATTATAAGAATCACCAATTGCTGCAATTTCATCTTTTTTTATTCCAAGCTGGTCTGATAAGTATTTTACAGCTTCCCATTTATTTACATGTTGCTCCATTATTTCAATTGCTCCTGGTCCTGATGATGTCACATAAAGTTTATCATCAAAAGCTTCTTTTATAATTTTTACAGCTTTTTCTTCTCCATAAGGATGACTTTTTAAACAACCTATTAATATTTTATAGGCTGGTTTTTCTTTTTGTTTTAAATCCTCATATGGATCTTCTGTTATTGAAATATTGCATTGGTAGTTTAATCCATCATCTGTATCAATTTTTAAATGCTTTAGCCTTTCGTCATCAAGTCTATTTGAATAAAAAGTATCTTCATCATAAAAATGATAGATAAATTTATGTTTTTGGCAAAATTCTACTAGATCCTTTATATGACTATCTTCTAATGGATATTCGTATAATTTCTTTTGACTATTAAGCATAAGCAAGGCTCCATTAGCAGCTATCATTGGATTATCAATATTTAAATCCTTACTCTGATATTTTATTGAAGACATTACTCTGCCACTTGTCAAAACAGTTTTTATTCCTTTTTCATTTAATTGTTGTATAGCTTCTTTTGCTGATGGATTTATCTTACTATCAGAATTTAAAAGAGTACCATCCATATCTATTGCAAAAAGTTTAATCATTCTTACTCCTATTATATAAACACAATTTATTTAATTCGCATTCTTCACATAAGGGATTTCTCGCCTTGCAGATAGCTCTACCGTGAGTTATCAATCTTTTGTGAGTTATATTCCAATCTTTTTTCGGAACATTTTCTGTAAGTTGGTCTTCTGTCTGCTCTACATTTTTGCCATCAGCTAGCCCTATCCTATTTGATACTCTAAATACATGAGTATCTACTGCAAAAGCTGGGATGTCAAAGGCATTTGCCAAAACTACATTGGCAGTTTTATTACCTACTCCAGGAAGTTTTATTAGTTCTGATTTTTTATTTGGAACTTCTCCATGATAATCTTGAACTAATATCTTACTTGTTTCTTTTATATTTTTTGCTTTATTTTTGTATATGCCTATAGATTTTATCCAATTTTCTAGTTCATTTATATCCATATTTGCAAAATCTTTAGGAGTATTGGCTACTTTAAAAAGTTTACTTGTAACCGCATTTACTCTTTTATCGGTACTTTGAGCTGATAGCATAGTTGCTATTAATGCTTCAAAAGGGGTTTCAAAATGCAAAAGATTTTTGTCTGGATCTTCGTACATATTAGCTAATATATCTAAGACTTCGTTTATTTCTTTTTTATTTAAAATATTATCACCTTCACCTTTAATATGATTATACTGTTTTTTTCTCTTTTTATTTATGATAATTGTTTTAAATGGTATAATATAGCATTAGATATGGAGTGATTGAATGTTTAATATTAGAAAAAAAAATATAAAAGAGTTGGATTTAGTTTTGCTTTTTGCAACGCTAATTATTAGTATTTATGGTTTAGTTATTTTATACTCGGCCTATGGAGGAAATTTTTCTGAAGTTAGAACACAAATTATATCAACTATCCTTGGTTTTATAATTATAGCTATACTATGTACTATGGATTTGGATGTTTTAAAAAAGTTTTATTGGTGGATATATGGAATTGGTTTAGGACTTTTAGTTCTTACCTTGATTTTTGGTCAAGGTCTTGATGAATGGGGAGCTAAATCTTGGGTTTATATTGGTTCCTTTTCATTTCAACCGTCAGAATTTGTTAAGGTAGGTCTTATATTTGCCTTTGCTGCTTACCTTGATAAACATAAATATACCATCAATGAGCCCAAAAAATTAATTGAGGCTTTAGTTTTTGTAGCTATTCCAGTTGTACTTATCTTGCTTCAACCAGACTTTGGTACTGCCATGGTTTATTTATTTTTTATTGCAGCTATGCTTTTTGTAGCTGGCTTATCTTGGAAATGGATAGCATTGTTTGCTATTGGTGGACTAGCTGCAGGTTTTGTAGTTTTATCCAATCTATCTGGTTATAGAGCAGATAGAATAGAAAACTTCCTTAATCCAGCTAGAGATACATCAGGTTCTAACTGGCAACAACAACAAGGAATGATAGCTATAGGTTCTGGTATGCTAAGTGGTCGTGGTTATCTAAATGGAACACAATCTCAATATGGATATGTACCAGAAAAAGAAACTGACTTTATATTTTCAGTTTTAGCAGAGGAATTAGGTTTTATTGGAGCAATAATTTTAGTAATTCTTTTTACAGTTATAATTTTAAGACTTGTAAGAATTGCAAAAAAATCAAATAATACCTTTATATCACTTATGGTAACTGGTATAGCAGCTATGCTTTTTATCCATATATTTGAAAATATCGGTATGACTATTGGACTTATGCCTGTAACCGGTATACCTCTTCCATTTTTATCAGCTGGAGGTACTTTCCAATTAATTTGCCTGATAATGGTCGGCCTAGCTTTATCAGCTTCTATGCAAAAATCTTATAAGGATGATGATGTTGTAGACTATGAGACTATAAAGGTTATTGATCCAAATTTACTAAGAGAATCTAAAAAAAGAGAAGTAAAAAACACCACAACAAATTAGTTTGTGGTGTTTTCTTGATCTCTTAATTTTTTGTCTTTAACCATCTTGGTTTTTGAGAATTCTTCTCTTTCTTTTTCTTCGATTAAAGATGTAATTGTTTTAATTCTTTCCTCTGTTTTAGGAATTTGAACTTTTTCTAGAGAATTTACTTTTTTACTTGTTTTTTTTATTTGTCTATCAAGGTTATTAATTGTAGTGTCAAGCTCTGCTAACTTATAAAGTTTATCTTTAAGTTCATTAAAAGACAATAAAGCTAAATCAAAAGCTTCATTAGTTTCATAAAATGAATATGATAAGTTTAATTTAGATGGTTCAAAGCTGATATCATAAACTTTAGTTTGCATAAACTCATCTTCTTTTAAAGTTATGCTATTATCAACTGGGACTATTCTTGAAATATCATCCAATTTTGATTCACCCATTGTAACTCTAGCACGCTTAAAATTTCTGCTAACTTTTTCTATAGTTTCATTTACTTCTTGATTTAATTCGTCTCTTTGTTTTATTTTACTATCATGAGCCCCAATTAGAGCCTTTCTTGATTTATCAAGTATATCAAGACCACCATTTAAAAGTTTTAAGTGGTCTTTGGCTGCAATTAAATTTGCCTTGGTAGGTGCTGTTGATTTTATTTCCATAATACTTACCTTATGAATTTATCTAGATTTTCTGGACTAACCCTGTGAAGCTCTGTTTTTGGTAAGATATTTAATATTTCCCAGCCTAGATCTAAACTTTCGTCTAGTTCTCTATTTTCTGTAGGATCTTGAGATAAAAATCTTTTTTCAAAGGCATCTCCAAATTCTAGATATTTTTTATCTATGTCTGATAAGTCATCTTCACCTACGATTTGGGCGATATTTCTAACTTCTCCTACGTGGGAATAAGATTCATAAATTTGGTTCATCAAATCTTCATGGTCTTTACGAGTATAACCTTCACCAATACCATCTTTCATAAGACGAGATAGTGATGGCAATACATTGATTGGTGGATAGATACCTTTGTTAAATAATCCTCTATCGATTACAATTTGTCCTTCTGTGATATATCCAGTTAAGTCTGGAACTGGGTGCGTAATATCATCATTAGGCATTGTTAAAATCGGGATAAGTGTTACGGAACCATTTACTCCACGAATCATACCAGCTCTTTCGTATAAGGTTGCTAGATCAGAATATAAATATCCTGGATAGCCCTTACGAGAAGGTACCTCTTGTCTGATTGATGAAACTTCACGCAAAGCTTCTGAGTAAGAAGTCATATCTGTAATTATTACCAAAACGTGATAGCCTTTTTCATATGCCAAATATTCTGCAGCTGTTAGTGCACATTTTGGTGCTATAAGTCTCTCCATAATTGGACTATCAGCTAAGTTTTGGTACATTACTACCTTATCGCGGACACCTGCTTTATTAAAGGCATCTTCAAAGAACATAGCTTCGTCTTTTTTAATACCCATAGCTGCAAATACAAAGGCAAAGTCTTCATCAGTCTTAAGTTTTGCTTGTCTTACAATCTGAGCTGCTATTTGGTTGTGTGATAAACCATATCCAGAGAATATTGGAAGCTTTTGTCCACGGATTAGTGTTGTTAGTGTATCTATTGATGATATACCTGTTTGAATAAAGTCTCTTGGATACTCACGAGCAACTGGGTTTAATGGTTCACCCTCAACCGAATAATTTTTTTCAGAGTAGATTTCTCCACCATTATCAATTGGTCGAGCTAGACCATCAAATGTACGTCCTAAGATTTTTTCATTTAATGGGATTGCAAGAGGTTTTTCTTCAAAGCTAATTACTATATCATCTAGAGAAAAGTCTTGGGTATTTCCAAAAACTTCTATAGATATAGTATCATCATCTATCTTTACAACTTGACCTACAAAGTCCATTCCTAAAGCATGGACAGATACTACAGCATTGTAAGTTACATCTGCTACATTTTCTATCTCAATGATGGAGGATTCTATTCTTTTTACTTTTGTATATTCTTTACGCATTAATATTCTCCTCCTTTAAGTCCTAAGAAATGTGACTCGATTTTGTTATTTAAAACTGTAAATTTATCTAATTCATCATTTTTAATAGTGTATTTCATTTGAGTAATATCATTTATTAGATCTGGACTGTAAACTTTATTATATGGCACACCTTCTTTTACAGCATCTGATGACTTATGATAGTAATTTCTGATAATATTTAGCATTTGAATTTGTTTTTCTAGTGGTACAAATTTATCAGTATCATTGTAGGCATTTTGTTGTAAAAATCCTACTCTAACTAATTCAGAAACATCTAAAATATTTCTTTGAGCATCAGATAAAGCATCCTTACCTACAAGCATCAATATAGAACGAACTTCGTCTTCTTGTAAAAGTACATTCATTAGTTCATTACGAACTGCTATTATATCTTCACCAGTTTTTTCTTGGTAGAAGGGTCTCATTGTATCGACATAGTTTGAATATGAAGTTAACCAGTTGATAGCTGGATAGTGACGAGAATAAGCTAGTTTTCTATCAAGTCCTAAAAATACATTTACAGAGCGTCTAGTATTTTCTGTAACTGGTTCTGAGAAGTCTCCTCCTGATGGTGAAACGGCACCGATTAAAGTAACTGATCCTTCAGATCCATTTAAGTTTGTAAAATATCCAGCTCTTTCATAAAATTGTGATAACCTTGAACCAAGATATGCTGGATATCCTTCTTCTGCTGGAATTTCTTCCAAACGACCAGAAATCTCACGAAGAGCCTCTGCCCATCTTGAAGTAGAATCTGCCATTAAGGCTACATGGTAGCCCATATCTCTAAAGTATTCTGCAATAGTAATTCCAGTATAAATAGAAGCTTCACGAGCAGCTACTGGCATGTTTGATGTATTTGCAATAAGGATTGTTCTCTCCATCAATCCATATCCAGTATTTGGGTCGATTAGCTCTGGAAATTCTTCTAGTACTTGGGTCATTTCGTTACCACGTTCACCACAACCTATATAGATAATAATATCTGCATCTGCGTATTGGGCAAATTGGTGTTGAAGCATGGTTTTTCCAGTACCAAATCCTCCAGGAATTGCTACTGTACCACCCTTTGCAACTGGAAAAAATACATCCAGCACTCTTTGTCCTGTGCTAAGTAAAAGTTCAAGTGGCCTTATTTTTTTAACTGGTCGAGGATTTCTAACTGGCCAATATTGGTAAAGTTTTAATTCTTTTTCACCTTCAATTGTGTCAACTTTTACTATTGTATCTTCTAACTTATAAGTTCCAGATGGTCTTACTTCAGTAATTTTTCCATCAACTGTACTCATTAGTCTATGTTCAATTGTTTTTGTTTCCATAATAGTTGCATATATATCGCCAACATGGATGCTATCTCCTGCAGCAACTTTTATATCAACATCCCAAGGCTTTTCTTCATCTAAGTTTTCAAAACCTATACCTGATGGAATAAAGGCTCCATTTTCGTCTTTTATTTTTTCTAGAGGTCTTTCTATACCATCAAACATATTTTTTAGTAAGCCTGGTCCAAGTCTTACTGACAGTGGTCTACCTGTTGCTACTATTTCTTCATTGGCAGCAAGTCCTGAGGTATCTTCATAAACTTCTATAGTTGCTAGATCTCCTTCTACAGAAATGACTTCTCCAATTAGCTTTAATTTACCTACAGAAACCATCTCACGAATTTTTAGAGAGCTTGCATTTTTGGCTACAACTACTGGTCCATTTATTGTTTTAATTGTTGGATTCATTCAAACTCTCACTTTCAAACAGATTATATAAGGTTTTTCCTATATCATATTGTTTTTCTTCTATTTTCTTCAAATATGTTTGATTATATTGATAGGATCCATCTTTTACTTTTAAAATAAATCCACCTATATATTTATCATCAAGAGTTCCAATATTTGGATAATCAATAAGATTTTTGTCTTCTTCTTTTACCAAAACTTCAAAATCATCGACGTTTTCATTTATTTCACCAATAGTTTTTTTAATTTCTTCTGGTAATTTTTTCTTATATTCGTCTGTTTTTGTATATTCTGCTAGTCTTTTCTTTATTTCACTTACTAGATCATTTAGTAATTGCTCTTTGTGAGCATAGAAATTAGTTTTTTGTTCTTCTTCAAGTTTTGAAACTTTTTCATTTCCACGAATAGTTGCAAAACTTTTTCTATTATCTAAAGTAGCCTTTAGGTCTTTTTCAAGACTAGACTTTTTTTCATCAATTTGTTCACTGTTTATATTAGTAGAATTATATAATTCTTTTTCACTTTTTGCTTTTTCTTCATCCCAAACCATTGTTCTAAAGGTTCTTAGTTTTTGATTTATATCAAGCATATTACCTCCAATTAACCATCTATTACTACAATTAAAGGAGCATTTTCACTTTCCCTGTGAGTCTTAACTTCTTGTTCAATCCATGAATTTATTGTTTTTGTAATAATTAAAACTGCAAGCTCATCTTCTTTTAAAGAAGCTCTAAATGTATTATAAGCCTCATCTGAGTTAGTGACTAAGTTCCCTTCAATAGACCCAAGTCTAAACATTACAATAAGACTTGGGTCGTTAGTTAATATTTTCGCCTTCATTTTATGCGTTTAAGATTAAGATTGAAATGATAACACCGAAGATAGCAATACCTTCAGCAAGACCTACGAAGATGATTGTACGTCCTAGGATTGATTGGTCTTCTGAAATTGCTCCAAGTGCTGCAGATCCTACTGTACCTACTGCATATCCAGTACCAATTGTTGCAAGTCCTGTTGAAAGTGCTGCACCTATATATCTAAGTCCATCTACATTGCTTTGTGCAGAATCAGCTGCAGCTGCTCTTGCGTTTGCTGGTAGAAGTAAAACTATAATCATTGCCATTACTGGAACAAATGTAGATAAATTTATTTTTAATGCCTTCTTAATCTTATCTTTTGATGAATCCTCATTTGTTTTAAGTAAATATAAACCTGAATAAATTGTGATAACTACTACTGCTAATGCTAACATTCCTATTTTTAAAATCATATTCTTTCCTCTCTAATCTCTCTAATTAATTTTCTTTACTACTAATTGGTCTGAATAATCGACCGTTGCCTTCATAATACTTGCTGAACATTTCGTAAAATTCTAGTCTTAATCCTTGGATGAATACTATCATTCCCTCAAGACCTATTATTAATAGGTTACCTAAAAGTAATATCACTCCACCCCAGAATCCACCAGCAAGATTTGCCATAACCTCAAAAGCCATATATAAACCAACGTGGTTTATAGCAAAAGCTCCTACTCTTGTAAAAGATACAAGATTTGAAAACACTGATAAAAGTGCTTCTATAATTGAAAATGAACTTTCTATATAGTAATCACTCTTATTTGAATCGTAAAGCCTTTTTGAACCTGTAATCTTTCTTGCAATTGGTTGCTTAAATACCATCATTATTATTGAAAGTATAAGCATAACAGTACCAATAGGCATTGGTATCGGACTTTTATTTACAAGATTCAGTACTATTATGATAAAAGAAATCATCATCATAAGTCCTGCAAGTCCCTCTTTACCAAAGATACCTTCTTCTATGTTATGTTGTTTGCTAACTTTATTATAAATACCTATGATATATGAAATCACCATAAGACTTATACCAAATACAACAGAGGCAATAAGAACCGTCATTACATTATCAAATGGTTTTATAAGTAGGGTAGGTATTAAATCTTCTTTACCAAAGAATGATCCATACATCAGTCCAAAGACAGATGCAGATATGCCTATTCTCTTTAAAAGTGCGCCGTAGGTTTTATTTTTCTTAGAAATATAAAATCCTAGAGCTAAGAATACTAATCCTTGTCCTAAATCCCCAAACATCAGTCCATACAATAGCATATAAGTTATTGCAAAAAATGGAGTTGGATCAACTTCATCATAACTTGGAGCTCCATACATATTTACCAAATATTCAAAAGGTTTAAATACTTTATTATTTTTAAGTCTTGTTGGCGGTTGCTGATTTACTGATTGATCATCTTTTGTTGATAATATTGTATTGTCATATTTATCTTCTAAAGTTTTAAATTTATCAACTTCTGATTCTGGAACCCAGCCGGATAGATAAAAATACTTATCTCCTTGGGCCATATTACTTTTTAATTCTTCAGATTTTTTAGCATGGTCTAAAGAATATGAAAGATTATTTATGGTATCTTCATACTGACTATTTATTGTATTTATCTGACGATGAAGGCTAGTTAATTCGTCATTAACTTTTATATATTCTCTATCTATATTTGATGAATTGAGATTATCTGGTATATCATTATCTACAAAACCTAGGGTGTTTATAGATCTTGATACATCTTTTTTAACCTTTTTTGGATAAACCAACAAATATGATTCTTCATTTATATTTTTGGGCTTATCCTTATCTTTTTTAGATTTTTTCTTTTTTTCAACTTTTAAATCTTCTGTTATGATTTTTGTATCAGGATATTTTTTTTCAAGATTTTCTACATTATTTATATCATTTTCCGGTACTAGAGCTGAGAAATAAAAGTACTTATCACCTATTGCAAGACTATTTTCATAGTTCTCGGCTTCTTTTCTCAAAGATAAGTTGTAGGATAGAGAATCAATCACATCTTTGTAAGAATCTTTTAGATCTTCAATTTGTTTATTCAAATCTAAAATTTCTTTTTCATTTTCTTTTATTTCATTATCTATATCTAAACTATTATTTTCGCTTGGAAGTTCATTATCTACAAAACCTAAGGCATTTATAGTCCTTGATAAGTCTTTTTCAACTTTTTTAGGAAAAACCATCAGGTAATGATGCTTATCAAACAAATCATAATCATTATTATTTTTTGGCTTAGTATGTAGATAATCTTCACTATTAGCTAGTTTAACATCATTTAATTCTTGATTATCTGCCATTAATTTCTTCCTTTTTCCTAATTATCGCTATCAACTAAAAAGTCTACTACCTTATCAACAACTTGTTCCTTATATTTGCTATAGATTTTATCCATATTATCAACTCTTGACTGATACTCCGCATTTATGTTATTTGAGCGTTGGTCTGCATCATTCATAATTTCATCGTAAATTTGATTTGATGCATCCTTACTTTTTACACTGTAGTCTTGGTCAAGTCTTAAGGATACTCTTCTTGTATTTTCTTTTTCATTTTCAAGTACTTGATTTGTTTTTTCATTTAAATTAAAGGTTGCTTCGTCTATAGCGTATATTTCACTAAGAGCGTTTAAACTTGTTCGATCAACATCTTCATCTAAGTGGATTATTAAAGAAGGGATATTGTCATAATTATTTTTTAATATAAAACGCCCATCTTCTGTAACAACCCCATATCTATAGTCAAAATATTTAAGGTTTTGTATTTTTTCTATATCTATGTCATATTTTTTAAGTAAATCTATATTTTTCTTATAAGTTTCAAGTTTTCTTGATTTTTCTTCTAATTCTGCTTTTTTGTCTAAAAGAACTTTTAAATTGTCATAAAGTTCATCAACTCTATTGTGGTCAACAATTTCACCACTTCGTGGATTATCTTTTAAATCTAAAGAATCTTTTAATTCTTGTAATTTTTTGATATATCCATCATCTTCTCTACTAAAACCTGATAATTGATTGATATCCTCAGTGATACCAACATTTTCAGCACTAGCTGTTACGTTAAAAGATCTGTTTGTTATTTGGTTAAATGCATCAAGAGGTTCTATATCACCAATTTTAATGACATCTTCCAAAAATTCATCCAGATTTTCCTTATCGGATATCAAATTAACCAGGTACATTTTTTCTACTGACATTATTACCTCACTATTAGATATTCCATCGCTTCATCAACTGTAAATGACTCATCTACTTCCAAAAGTGCTTCGATATTTTCACGACTTATAAACATAATATTCATAGCAGAAACTACATAAAGAATATCACTCTCTTGTTTGGTTATTTCACCATAATAAAGTTTCAACTCTCTTTTTCTTATCTGCCTATGAGTGTGGCTATACTCATCAAATATATTTCTATATTTGCTATCATTCATTGTTTTTATAAAGTCTTCTCTTGGTAAAAGTGATAATTCTTTTAACCTTGCCCCATTAAAGTTATTGCCACCTTCAATTAGGTAATTGAATATATCGCTATCATTTAAATCATAATAGGACTTTAGCCTATAAAGCATTTCAAAATTTAATAGGTTTATTTCTTCACCTAAAAATTTCTCTATACGCTTACGTTCCTTATTATTAAACTTTCTAGCAAGTTTTAGCAAACTACGATAATAAAATTTTATTAAAGCATTCGATGATAAAAATATTAAAGAACTCGCCTCCATATTTTCATTCAAATATGGGAGTAAAGTTCTGTAATATTTGCTAGATTTATTTGCATTTATAAATGATTCCAAATCCATATTATCTTCTAAAATTAAATTATCTGATAAGGGATTTGCTCTAAATCTAACTATGTTTCTTTTGTAATTGTGATTTACAAGGGATTCTATAATTTCTTGTAAAAATAGTATTTCATATTTTGAGAAATAAAGGTTAAAGAATTCACTTTCTAATCCCTGCAAAAAATAATCAATGCTTTTTAGTTCACTAAGCATCCATTTAAAATTATCCGCTTCCAAGGCTACTTTATCTTTCCTATTATCAATATCAGGATAAGCTTTTGAAAGAATATCAATTTTTTTTTCAATATTACCTTCATTTGCCAAGTCAATATATAAATTATTATTTGGGATTTTGCCCATTTTTGCTTTGGCTTTTACTAATACATCTCTCATTTATCGCCTCTTTTCTCCTTAACAAAAAAATAATATCACTTATAACATTTTTATTAAAGGATATTAAATAATTTGTATTATCCATAGTTGATTTGATAATTAATTTACCAAGTCACCTGATATAGTAAATGATGTATGATCTGTAATTTTTACTTTTACAATTTCCCCTATTAGCTCTTTTGGAGCCTTTACGTGTACTAATTTAAATGTGTCGGTTCTGCCTGTTAGTACTTCTGGATTATTTTTAGATTCTGATTCTAAAAGTACTTCTACAGTTTTTCCTACATATTCGGCATTTTTTTCGTTAAACATTGGATATAGCTCATCTAAAAGTCTTTGAAACCTATCTTGAACAATTTCGTCATCTATTATAGGATATGTTGCTGCAACCGTTTTTGGTCTTGGAGAATACTTAAAGGTAAAGGCTGAATCAAAGCCAACTTTTTTGCAAGCTTCAATTGTTTTTTGGAAATCTTCTTCAGTTTCTGTAGGAAATCCTACTATTATATCTGTTGATAAAGCTATACCCGGAATTTCTTCTTTTAATTTATTTGCTCTTTCCAGATATTTTTCTATAGTATAATGTCTGTTCATTTTTTTAAGAACATCATTGGAACCAGATTGCATTGGCAAATGGAAATAATTGCAAATATTGTCATTATCACGCATTACTTCTATAAGCTCATCTGATAAATCTTTTGGGTGGCTTGATGTAAATCTAAGTCTTTCAACTCCCGGAATTTTTGCAACTCTTGCCAGAAGTTCTGGGAAAGTGAAGTCATAGTCGGTTTTATTTCCATATGAGTTTACGTTTTGACCAAGCAAAGTAAATTCTTTAAAGCCTTGAGAAACTAAATATTCTACTTCTTCTATTATGGAATAAGGACGTCTAGATTCTTCCCTACCTCTTGATTCTGGAACTATACAATATGTACAATAATTGTCGCAACCTCTCATAATATTTACATAGGCTTGGAAATCATTAGTAGAATTGTATTTTTCAAAATCATCTTTTGAATTATCTGTAGAAATATCTACTACTCTTTCATTTGTTTCTAAGTACCTATATATTAAATCTGCTAGGGAATTTATATTTTTTGTACCAAAAACTATATCTACTTCTGGATGTTTATCTATAATTACTTGTCTAGCTTCTGTTGTTTGCATCATACATCCACATACACAGATAATTTTTTCCGGATGCTCTCTTTTCAATTTTTTCAATGATGATACTTGACCATATAATTTTAATTCTGCATTCTCACGTACTAAACAAGTATTAAATATAATAAAGTCTGCTTCTTCCCTTTGACTTGTATAAGTATATCCTAGATCTTCTAAAATATAGGATATACGTTCAGAATCATGCTCGTTCATCTGGCAACCAAAAGTAGTTATATTGTAAGTTTTACCTTTAAAATAATCTTTATATTTTTCTTGTAATGTTTGCATTTTATCCTCACTTAAAAAAGAAGATGACCGAAATCATCTTCTTAAATTTTTAGTTATAGATTAATATTCTATTTATTCTTCGTCTTCATCAACATCATCGATATCATTAGCTGATTCTTCTAAATTTTCTTCATCTTCAAGAGTTACGATATCTTCGTCAACTACTTCTTGATCAAGATTTTCTTCTGTAGATTCAGCAGAATCAAAATCATCGATTACATCATCAACTTCTGAATCATTTTCAGAAATAAAATCAGATGAACCACCTTGTTCAAATAAAGCTTGTTCTAATAAGTTACCAAGGTTGTTATTTAAGTCGGCATCTGAGCTAAAGTTAGCTTGAGCTGATCTTTCTGGTCTTCTTCTTTGTCTATTGTTATTAGAATTTTCTCTTTTTTCACGTCTTGGTTTTCTTTCTGGTCTTTCTGGAGCTTCTTCAAGTTGTTTGATTGAAAGACCGATTTTTTCTTCTTCTTTGTCTAATGAGATAATTTTAACTTCTATTTCATCACCAAGATTTAATTCATCAGATGGTTTTTCAACATGATCCCAAGAAATTTCTGATACGTGAACTAATCCTTCAACACCATCTGCAACTTCAACGAATGCACCAAAGTCAAGTAAGTTTACTACTTTACCTTTTACAATATCACCAACTTCATGTTCTTTTACAAATGAATCAAATGGTTTATCTAAAAGTTGTTTACGTCCTAGAGAAATTCTATTTTTTTCTTTGTTTAATTTTAATATTTTAACTTCGATTATATCTCCAACGTTTAATACATCAGATGGAACTTCTACTCTTGTCCATGCAATGTCTGATACGTGTAATAGACCATCAAGACCGTTTACTTCTACGAATGCACCAAAGTCTGTAAGTCTTGCAACTTCACCTTCTAGTACTTGGCCTTCTTCAAGTTCATCCCATCTTTCATCAAGTTCTTCTTCAAGAACATCTTTACGAGATAAAACCAATCTATTTTTTCTTTCGTCAATAGAAACTATTTTTAATTCCCAAGTTTCACCAACAAATTTTTTGAAGTTTTTAACAAAGTATGTTGCTATTTGGCTAGCTGGTACAAAACCGCTTACTCCATCTACATCAACTGTAAGTCCACCTTTGTTAAAGCCTGTTACTGTACCTTCTACTAATTCGTCATTTTCGAATTTTTCAGCAAGCTCTTTCCAAGCTTTCATTCCTTGAACTCTTCTTGTAGATAAAGCGACATTTCCTTCACCATCATCAAGTTTGATTACGTAAACATCAATGTCATTTCCTACTTCAAAATGATCTTTAGGATTATCTTTTTCTTCTTCTGTCATTTCATCTAGTTTTATGATACCGTCTGCACGATATTGTATGTCAACAAAAACCTCATCATCTTTAACATCGATTACTGTTCCTGTCACAATATCTTTTGGATAGATCTTCTTCATACTATCCTCTAGACTGTTCATAAAATCTTCTTTTGTAAATTCGTCCATTTTACTAACTACCTCCTCAATAATCTCATCAGGTGTGGATGCACCTGCGATTATTCCAATTTTTTTAAATTCCGAGAGCTTTTGCAAAGGTAGATCTTTAACAGTTTCAATCCTAAAAACATTTTTGTTATACAAACTCACTACTTGATATAGCTTGTTAGTATTAGAACTATTAAAACCACCAACTACAATCATACAATCAACCTCTTTAGACAAGCTTGCTGCTGATTCTTGTCTTAGTTTTGTTGCATTGCAAATTGTGTTTTCTATCACAACACTACCATTATTTTCTTTGAGCGTATTTGCAATATCATAGTAAAAATCAGCTCTATTTGTAGTTTGACTAACTACATAAAGAGCTTTTTCACTTTTAATATTTTTTGCTTCAGTCTCATCATTTATTATTATACCATTTTTTAAATAAGAGTCCATAGCAATTATCTCTGGATGATTAGAATCTCCAACAATAATTACCTGATAACCATCATTCTCTTTTTGAATAATTTTTTTATATACATTTGCTAGAACTGGACATGTTGCATCCAGGATTTCATTGCCATTGTCCATGAGTGCTTTTTTAAATTCAGCACTTTCTCCATGAGCACGAATAACTATTAAAGAATCCTCTACCTTTAAAGCTTCCTCTTTAGTTAATACTTTTAGTCCTTGTTTTTCAAGTTTTTCTACTAATTGTGGATTATGAATTAGCGGACCAACTGTATATTTTTCTTTATCGCTTCTTAAAGCTTCATTGGCAAGGTCAGCTGACCTATTTACACCAAAGCAAAATCCAGAATTTTCTGCTATTATTATTTCCATTTTCTTATTTATCCTAACTGTTTTTTGTAAATACCATTAAATATTTCATCAGACATTTTCACCATAGCTTCTTTGGATTTCATATTTAAATATTTATTAACATCTATTGGTTCATTTATATAAATATAAGTTTTTTTAAAGGGTTTATAAGTAGAAACTATTTCTACTGGCAGTATATCCTTTTTTGCTTTTATAGCAATGTAGGCAACTCCATCTTTAACATTTTTTCTATTTATATTATGAGTTCTTGTTCCTTCTGGAAATATTCCTAGAACCTTGCCATCTTTTAATAATTTTATCGAATTTTTCAGACTTTTTAGGTCACGACCTTCACGATCTATCGGAAATACTCCAATACTTCTTAAAAAAACCGCCAAGAATTTATTTTCAAAAAGTTCTTTTTTGCCCATAAATTTTATTTTCGAGCTAAAGATAATTGCTAAAAAAACAGGATCCCAGTTTGATTTGTGATTGGCACACAAAATATAGCCATCATCATCAGGTATGTTTTCTCTACCTATTACTCTTAGTCGAAATATTGGGCCGATCAGTATGGTTGCTATAAATTGTAGTAATCTATAAAGCATCTTTATTTATCCAAATTTTCTAATATTAAATCGATAGTCTGTTTAATATTTAAATCAGAGTTATCAATTTCTATAGCATCATCTGCTTTTTTTAAGGGTGAAATCTTGCGACTTGAATCGTAGTTATCACGAGCTATTATTGCTTTTTCTATTTCATCTACACTTAGATTTGATTCATTTTGTTCAAATCTTCTTATGGCTCTTTGTCTAGCATTTGCTGTTAGATAAAATTTGTATTTTGCATTTGGAAATACAACTGTGCCGATATCCCTACCGTCTAGGACAAAAGATTTTTCATTGGCAATTTCTCTTTGCATATCAACAAGTCTTTTACGAACACTAGCATTTGCAGAAACCCATGAAACATTTTTTGTAATCAAATCATTCCTTATTTCTTTTTCTACATTTTTGCCATTTAAATAAATTTCATTATTTATAAAGTTGATATTTATATTATCAAGGGCTTTTTTTACTTTTTCGTCTGTAGAATTTTCATCTAATGAATTTTCCAAAAAATATAGAGTAGCTACCCTATACATAGAACCCGTATTGAGGTATTCTATATCTAAAATTTCTGCCAATTTATTTGAAATAGTTGATTTGCCGGAACCACTTGGTCCATCTATGGCAATTATATATGTCATATATTCTCCTTTATAGCACTTGCACAAGCAAATGCTGTTGTAAATGCAATTTGTAAGTTAAATCCACCTGTCAGAGCATCTATATCCAAAACTTCACCTATAAAATACAAATCTTTTACTAGTTTAGATTCCATAGTTTTAGGATTTATTTCTTTAACTTCTATCCCTCCTTTGGTAATTACTGCTGAATTAAAGCCGGCGAATCTATCAAATTTTAAGTTAAAATTTTTTATATTTTCTATAAGTTTATTTCTTTCATCTTTAGTAATTTGATTTGCTTTTTTATCTTTTTTAATATCTGATCTAGTCAAGATAACTTCTACTAAAGCATTTGTCAGTATTTCACTTAAAACATTTGATATATCTTTATTAGGATTTTTATCAAATATTTTTATAAGCAAATTATCTATATAATCATAGTCTTCACTTACAAGGTCTAGAGATATTTCATTTATATTTTTACCTACTAAAAATGAAGATATCTTTAATACGCAAGGTCCGGATATAAAATTTTTCGTTATTAAAATCGAACCGTTTTCTGTATAGCTTTCTTTATCACTAGTAACTTTTATGTTTACATTTTCCAAAGATATAGCTTTTATATTGGTCATATCTTTATTCTCAAAAAATATTGGTACAAGGGATGGATAAGTTTTTGTAATTTTATGACCAAAATTTTTAGCAAATATATATCCATCACCAGTTGAACCTGTATTTGGATACGAAAGTCCGCCTGTTGCAATTATTAAAGTATCAAATTTATATTCTTTAAAATCAGATTTTACAATAAAACAATCTTTTTTATAAATTTCCTTTACTTTTGCATTAGTGACAAGTTTTATATTACTTTCTATAATTTTATTTTCAAAAAACTTAATCACATCTGAACTTTTTTGAGTTTTTGGAAATACTCTTAGATTTTTTTCTGTTATCAAGCTAAGACCATTTTTTTCAAAAAAATCCATACTGGCATAATTATCATGATTATTAAATGATGAATATAAAAACTTGGGATTACTTACGATATTTTCTAAAAAATCATCATAAAATGCGGCGTTTGTAATATTGCATCTACCATTGCCTGTCATTAAAATCTTTTTGCCAATACTAGCATTTTTTTCTAGGATAGTTACATCTGTATTTTCATTTTTTAAATTGATTGCAGCATAAAGCCCACTTGCTCCTGCTCCAATGATTCCTATTTTTTTCATATACTATAAAAATTTTACCATAAAAAAAGAAATAGATAACTATTCCTTCATTAAAGAAACAAATTCCATTTCTTTTTTATCAAATTTCTTGTATTGACCTGCTATTAAGTCATTAAGATGAATTGCTCCAATTCTTGTACGTTTTAGGTCTATTACAGTTGAGTCAAACACATTAAACATCCTTCTAATTTGGCGGTTGTATCCTTGGCGGATAGCAACAATATATGTGTTATTTTTTATATAACGAATAGCTGCATCTGATGTCAGCTCACCATTGCCGATATCAAGACCACTTTTAAATTTTTCGATTTGATTTTGATTGAGCAATTTATCAACTTTTACTATATATTCTTTGCTAATCCCAGATGATGGATGAATTAGAGCATTTGTAAAATCTCCATCATTTGTTATTATCAAAAGTCCATGACTATCTTTGTCAAGCCTACCTGCAGCAAAAAATCTCTCGTCAATATCTATTAAATTATTTAAATCTTTTTCATTATGAGGATCATAATTACTTGTAATATATCCAACTGGCTTATTAAGCTTATAATAAAAATATTCTTCTAATTGAAGGATTTTCCCATCTATGCTTATAATATCATCATCCTTAACATTATATCCCATCTCTTTTAGGATTTTCCCATTTACTTTAACTTTTTCAGCTGCAATCAAGTCATCAGCTTTCCTTCGAGAAGTATATCCTGCTTGGGCGATAAATTTGTTAATCCTCATAAATTTCCTCTTCTAATTCTTTTATCTCCGGCAATTCTTCTAGAGAAGATATGTTAAAATATTGTAAAAATAAGGTAGTAGTAGCATAAATAATTGGCTTACCAATTCTATCCAAGCGACCATTTTCTTTTATAAGTCCACGATCCAAAAGATTATCAATTGTGGTTTGAGAATTTATTCCACGAATCTTATCAACTTCTGCTCGAGTGATAGGTTGTTTATAGGCAATAATTGATAGGGTTTCAAGAGCTGAAGATGTTAGCCTTTTCTCAGTTTTTTTAACAAGAGCAGAAAAATACTTATCATGTTTATGACGAGTTACAAACTGATAGTTGCCATCAAAGTTATTTATCAAGAGCCCACTTTTTCTTTGCTTTCTTTCATCCACCATCTCTTCTATGGCTTTTTTTATTTGATTTTTATCTGCATCAGTAATTATTTGTGAAAGACTATTTATATCTATGGGTTCGCCCCAAACGTATAAAACTTCCTCAATAAGTCCCTTTAGATAAATTTTATCCATTACTTCCCACTCTTTTTTTTATATGAAATTTATTTCCTGTCGCCTGCTCTAAGTATATTTCCTTTAGCTTAAATAGTTCTAACAATGCCAAAAAACTTGCTATGCATTCTGACTTTGTATGGATATCATTAATTATCAAATCAAGCTTTAAATCATCTCTGATTTCCATAGCCTTTCTATAGCTTGTAAGATAATCATTAACATCTGGCATTTTGATTTGAGAAATAATATTATTTGGTTTTTCTTCTTTTTCCAACCTTTTTAAGAGTTTTTGAAATTGTTTGGCTAGTAGCTGTACATCTTTGGTAATTATTTCTTCTTTAACTTCAAACTGTGCCAAGTCTTCAGCATACTTGCTGTGGATTTTTCTAGCTTCGTTCTCTAATTCTTTTAAGTCATCTTGGACAGATTTTATTTTTTTGTACTCAATAAGGTAGACTAGGAAATCTTCTTCTAGATTTTCTTCTTTTTCTTTTGGCAAAAGCTTATTTGATTTTATATTTAAAAGCACGGAGGCTATATAAATAAAGCTACTCAAATTTTCTATTTGTGGACCTAATCTTTCTAGCTCAGCAAGATAATCATTGGTTAATTCTTCTAAATTTATAGAGTATATATCTATTTTTTGCTTATCTATTAATTTTAATAATAAATCAAAAGGACCTGTAAAGCCCTCCAATTCAATAGTAAAGTCCATTAATTATTTTTATTCATCATTGCATATTGGATAGCAATGATTGTTTTGGCATCTGTAATTTCACCGTTTTCTACCATATTATAAAGCTGATCTATTGGATATGACTTAGCTTCTAGGTTCTCATCTTCATCCAATTCTAGCTTTGACTCTTTTAAATCGTTAGCTACAAAAAATAATAATTTGTCATTGGTAAATCCTGGTGAAGCATGCATAGTAAATAAAAAGTCGATTGTTTCTGGATAAAAACCAACTTCTTCTTGTAGTTCTCTTTTTGCTGACTCTATTGGAGCTTCATTGGCATCTACAAGACCTGCAGGAATTTCTAGCATAACTTTGTCAACAGCTATCCTATATTGACTAACCATCCATAATTTATCATCTCCATCATAGGCTATAATTCCAACTCCTTTTTGATGGTCTACAATCTCTCTTTTAGAATATTTTTTATTTTGCAATTCAACTGTTTCAACTCTGAGTTTTAAAATTTTGCCATCATAAATAGTATCAGATTTTATCGATGTTTCGTAAAATTTATTGTCGCTCATTTCTTAATTCCTCCGCCATAGTTAACATTTCACTTGCTGAATTTATTGTAATATCAGTAATATTTACTCCACCTATTAGTCTTGCTATTTCTAAAATGCGTTTTTCATCCTCTATTTTTTGTGTAGATGATATTGTAAAATTTCCCACATCCTCTTTGCTAATTAATATATGGTTGCTTGCTAAAGATGCAATTTGTGGCAGGTGGCTTATTGCTATTACTTGTCTTTTTGTCGATAAGTCTAGTATTTTTTCTCCAACAATTTGGGCAGTTCTACCTGAAATACCAGTGTCTATTTCGTCAAATATCATGGTATCTACATCATCAAAGTCTGCAAAAATTTCTTTAAAGGCTAGCATTATTCTAGAAATTTCACCGCCTGATGCTGTTTTTGTCAAAGATTTTAATTTTTCTCCCTTGTTGGTTCTAATTAAAAAGTCTACTTCATCGTAGCCTGTTGTGTCTATATTTTCTTTTTTAGAAAAATCTATTTTAAACAACCCATTTTTTATATTTAAATCTTTTATGGATTTATTTATATTTTCTTCCAAGACTTTACTTTTTTTAGCTCTTATATCATGGAGTTTATTTGCATTTTCTTCTAATTCTTGATCAATATCTTTTAATATACTATCTAAATTTTTCCTTAGATCTTCTATTTCATCTAGTTCCTTTATCCTTGCTGAGATTTCATCATAATAAGATATAATCTCATCGATACTTGATCCATATTTTCTTTTTAAATTATAAATGTGTTCTATAAGGTCTTCTAGTTCTGCTGCCCTTTCTGGATCTACAATTAAACTTTCTTGATATATATCCATATCAGAATAAATATCATTTATCTCATCGTTTACTGCAGATAGTCGATTATAAAACTCACTTACCCTACTATCGATATCAGAAAAAGAATTAATTTCACTTAGTATAGTGCCTAGCATTGAAGAAACAGAGTTTACATCATAATCGCTATTATCCAAAGCTTCTTTTGCAGCCTCAATTGACTCTCTTAGGGCATTTATATTGTTTATTTTTTTGTACTCTTCATCTATTTCTTCTTCGTTAATAGCAAATAAGTCTATCTTTTCTATTTCTTCGATTTGGTATTTTATCAAATCTCTTTCGCGAATTATTTCTTCATCTGATAGATTCAAATTGTTATATTTTACTAAACACTCATTTTTTTGATTGACTAAAGCCTTAATCATTTTTCTAAGATCGATAGTTTCATTATCATTTGAGTAATTATCTATTAGGTAAATATAGTTGGCTTTATTCATAAAGGCATTAGAATCACCTTGATTATAGATATCAATTAATATTGGCGATATTTCTCTAAGTATGGTAAGATTTGCTACTCTGCCATTAATTCTAAGAGTAGATGATTTTTTTGAAATTGTTCGATTTACTATAAGTTTATTATCATCTTCATCAAAAATCACACCATTATTAATCAAAATATTTTTAGCCTTGTTATCTAATTCAAAAACTCCTTCAATAACAGTTTTATCAGCAAATCTTCCTACTATATCTTTATCAGCTCTTTTTCCTAAAAGCAAATTTATAGACTCAAGGATAAGGGATTTGCCTGAACCAGTCTCTCCTGTCAAAACATTAAATCCATCCTCAAAAAATATGTGATTTCTTTTTATGATTACAAAATTATCTATAAACAGCTCAGAAAGCATTATATAACCATATCCCTTAATTCTTCAATTAGATCATCTAAACTCTCAGGATTTTTTGGTGTTATAAAAATAGTATCTATTCCTGTTACCATGCCTTGCAAATTGTCTAGTTTTGAATTGGTAATAAATTGACCACAAACAGTTGCACAATAAGAAATAGTTTTTATAACACAAAATTGACCGCTTTTTTCTACAGATAAAACAGATTCTTTAAAAATCTTTTCCATACGTTCATTTAGTGTATCATAAACTGTATCTACAACTGTGTATTTATATTCATAATCATCTGTTTGAACTTTTGATATTCTAAGTTCTTTTATATCTCTAGAAATAGTAGCTTGGGTAGCATCTACCCCATGATCTCTAAGCATTTCTGAAAGTTGGCTTTGCGTTTTCACTTCATTATTCTGTATAATATCAAGAATAAGTCTTTGTCTGGTATATTTTTTCATAATTTATCCTTACTTCTCACGTACTGATAGATAGTCTACCAGGAATAATAAAAAATCATTTTTTTTAAATTGTAATATATTTTCTCTAGCCTTGGCATTTATTATATCCAACAAATATATTGCATCAGTTTTTGCCATAACATTTAATATGTTTAGTTCGTCCTTATATGTATTTTCTAATAAATCATCTTGAATTTGATAAGCAAGTCCTAAATTATAGGCATAATCTTCTAGTATTTCAGTAGATTTTTCATCTACTTGGCTAATTAGAGCTGCACTTACAATACAAGCTTTAAACAAGTCGGAAGTTTTTTTATCATAAACATTTAAGAGATAATCTTTATCATAAGTTTTTGGATGTCTTAAATCAAGCACTTGTCCGTCAATCATTCCCTTATAGCCAGTGTGGTTAAATAAATATCTACCAGCTTTTATATAAGTTGGATTTTTATTTGCGATATCAAATATTAAAAAACTTGCTTCATTTAAAAGTGCATCTCCAGCAAGAATTGCTATATCTTCACCAAATTTTTTATGCATGGATGGCTTGCCACGTCTAAAATCATCATTATCCATAGCTGGCAAATCATCATGAACTAAAGAATATGCGTGAACCATTTCTATAGCTAAGGCAAAATCTACATCTAATTCACTTATCTGATGGTCAAGCATTTTTAATGTTTCAAAATAAAGATTTGCTCTAATTCTCTTTCCACTATCCATAGCATAAAAAAGAGCTTCAGCCAACTTATAATCTTTATCATAATAAGTCGATATCTTTTTCTCTATTATTTTTTTATTATCATCTAACTTTTTTAAAAAATCTTCTTTATTCATTAGTAGCTATCACTTCTATTTTCGCTTGATATTCTGCAAGCTGATCTTTAAGTTCTTTGTAAAGATCATTGGCTTGTTCGTAAATTTTGATACTCTCATCCAAATTTTCCTTACTATCCTCTAATTTTTCTAAGAGTTCTTCAACTTTTTTATAATTTTCTTCAAATGATTTATCCATCACTTACTATTGCTTTTACCCTTCCATCGCTAAAGTTTATCTCAATTTCATCTCCTGCATTTAGAGAATATTTCGAAAAAACTTGTTTACCATTAGCATTTTTTATTATAATATTTTCTTTTCTAGCATCTATTATCTTTTCGCAAGCTCTAAGCCTAGCTTCTATCAAATCTAGCCTATGTTGATTAAAGTTTAAATTATCTTTTAATGCCAGATTCATAGAAAATTTTAGATTTTTAATATCTTTTTCTTTTTGACTTAAATCATTTTTTGGATTAGCCGCATTTAATTTTTGTTTTAAAATTGCGAGTTTATATTCGTTTTCCTTAATTTGCCCATTTATAATATCTTTCATGAGCAAAATGCTTTTTCTCATTTCGCTTTCGATATTTGTATAATTGGCAATTATATATGATCCTGCTTCAGTAGGTGTTTGCAAAGATAAATCTGCTACCAAGTCTAGTAAAGTTGTATCTATTTTATGTCCTATGGCAGAAATAATTGGTGTACTTGTTTTATATACACTTTCAATTATCTCTTTATCATTAAAAACAGAAAGATCTTCACTTGAGCCTCCCCCACGGGTAATTACTATTACATCAAGATCCATTTTTTCCAAGCCATTTATACCTTTAATAATTAAATTTACCGCATTATTTCCTTGAACTTTTACCGGAAACAATTTTACATTTATATTATTTGGTTTTTGATTAATTACAGAAATAAAGTCAACAATAGCAGCCCCATCTTTTGAGGTGATAAGGCCTATGTTTTTTGGAAATTTCGGAATATCTTTTTTGTTTTCTATATCAAAATATCCTCGTTTTTTAAAGTCCTCTTTCATTTTTATAAATTCTAGATATTCTGAAGAAACTCCATTTTCTTTTATTTCATTTGTAATAATAACCACTCTTGATGAGTAATTGTTGTAGGAAAAATTTCCTTTTACTAAAACATCCATACCTTCTTTAAAGTCAAAATCGATATCTTTATCCTCGTAATAATATATTACACAATCTATAATATCGCTGCCTTCTTTTAGAGAAAAATATAAATGGGCACCATTAAATCTAATATTTGCCAGGCTTCCATTTATATATACTCTAGTTAGGATGGGATCATGTTTTATGCTTGTCTTAAAATATTGATTAAATTCTTTAACAGAAAGTGCCTTTAACATACTATTTTCTTACAATCTTACCTAAAACCGAATTTATCATTTGATAATCGTTGTTATTAGCATAAGCTTTAGCAAGTTCTACAGCTTCATTTATGGAAACTGATACTGGTATATCCATATAGGTCATTTCATTTAAGCTTAAAAACAAAATAGCTTTTTCTACCCTTGATAAACGACTATATCTTTTATTTAGAGAATCTTGCAATGTTTTTTCTATTTTTTCATAGTTTTCATTATAAGAATTTATAGAATCTCTTATAAAGTCTTCATCTTCCAAACCATGGTAGGCTAAAGCTTTTTCTACATCTGATATTTTATTTATGCTATCTTCGTATATGAGTTTAAAAACCCATTCCCTTTGTTGACTACGCTTCATTAGAATACTAATTTTGGTACATCAACATTGACGCGAGACACTCTTAGTCCAGTCATAGACTCGATTACTCTTACAACGTTTTCTTGAATATCTTTTACAGTTTTTTTGACATTTACATTTTTATCAAGATTTACTATAAGATTTACATGTAATTTGCCGTCTACTTGGCTTACTGTGCTTTTTGGTCCGTTTTGTGAAATATTTAGCTTATTATCATTAGCTTGTGGAGTATGTACTCCATTTATTTCCTCGCTTGCTCTAATTGCAAGTTGGTCTAGGATCTCATTTGCTATTCTCACTTGACCATTTCTAAAATTATTAGCCATTATTTCTCCTTAAACTCTGGATAAATAATCTCCAGTTCTGGTATCAATTTTAATTGTATCGCCTTCATTTACGAATACTGGAACATTTATTACAGCTCCTGTTTCAACTGTTGCAGGTTTTGTAACATTAGTTGCTGTATCACCTTTAATAGCTGGTTCAGTATCTGTTACTACAAGTTCTACAAAATTTGGTGCATCAACGCTAAATGGTTTGCCTTCATAAAATTTAATTTGAACATTATCATTTTCTTTTACATATTGGATAGCTTCTTCTACAGCTTCATATTCAATACCTATTTGTTCAAATGTTTCAGGATCCATAAAGTAGTAAAGTGTACCATCATTGTATAAATATTGCATTTCTTTTGTAGAAATAACAGCATTTTCAAATTTTTCATTTGGGTTAAAAGTTACATCTTTTGTTCCTCCACCCATTACTGATCTAATTTTTGCACGAACAAATGCTGCGCCTTTACCTGGTTTAACGTGCTGAA
This sequence comes from Anaerococcus octavius, assembly GCF_900445265.1. GTDB lineage: Bacteria > Bacillota > Clostridia > Tissierellales > Peptoniphilaceae > Anaerococcus > Anaerococcus octavius. Next base: position 435,643 of record NZ_UFTA01000002.1, on the reverse strand, counting down.
AATCAACCACTTGGTACACATCATTGTCATATACAAAAGTAACACCTTTTCTTAAGTCATTTGCAGAAATCATAATTCCTCCTATGTAAATTTTCTTTAAATTATTATACCATAATATGCATTTTATTGGAAACAATTATATAGTTATATTTACAATATATATAAAATCTTCTGAATAATGAAATAATTTTTTCTTAGGGTATAAAGATTTTATGAAAACTTTAGCAATTATTTCAGAATTTAATCCCTTTCATAATGGTCATAAATATTTACTTGATCAAGCAAAAGAAAAAACTAAGGCAGATCTTGCTATTACTTTAATGAGTGGTGACTTTGTTCAAAGAGGCGATCCAGCAATAATAGATAAATTTTCTAGATCAGATTGTGCTATGAAGGCTGGTTTTGATATGGTTATTGAAATGCCAGTCTATATAAGCCTGCAATCTGCAGAATACTTTGCCTTAGGGTCTGTTAAGATTTTAGACAAAATGGGCGTTGATTACCTTTGTTTTGGTATAGAAAATGAAGATCCTAATAGTTTTTTAGAAAAAGTCAATTTGCTTATATCAAAGTCTAGTCAATTGGAGACCTTGACTAAAAAAAAACTAGAATCTTCTTCATTTACCAAAGCCCGCTACGATGCCACAGTAGAAATTATCGGTAAAAATAATTTTATCACTTCTAATAATATCTTAGCTTTAGAATATATCAGAGCTATAAAAAAAATAAATTCAAAAATAACCCCTGTTCCTATAAATAGAATATCTTCAGCAAATAAAGATTTTGATTTAAAAAATACAAATATATCCTCATCTACTGCTATAAGGAATAATATTTTTGATAATTATAAAGATCATGTTCCATCTTTTTCATATAAAGCAATTGAATACAGCAAAGAAAATTTTGGTATTCCTAATATGGATTATGAGTTTGGTTTATTTAAATATTTATTATTGATCAATAATAAATCAATGGATGATATCCTAGCTTATGAAATAGGAATGGATAATTACTTAAAAAAAATAGTTTTAAAAAATGATAATTTTTCAAAATTTATAGCAGAAGCAACTACAAAAAGATATACAAGCTCTAGAATTAAAAGATTGATACTTAATTATATTTTAAATAATAAAACTAAGTTTAATGACTATGACCTAGATTTTTATAAAGTCCTAGCCTTTAACCAAAAATCTCAATACATTTTTAGTAACTCAAAATCTAAGCCTGTCCTTACCAAAAAAGATACCGATAAGCTTTCTGTGCCTGATAAAATTATTTTATCTAAAATGCTGGATGCATCAAATATGTATAATTTGGGTCAAGGACGAGAGCTTAACCAAGATTTCACAAAAAAAATAAGACGCTATTAGATTTATACTAATGCGTCTATTTTTTATTAATTAAATACCTCAGTTCCAAAAAATTATATCTAAATACTTATCTTGATTCTAGTATAGATCTTCTATTTTTTTCTAATTGTTGAGCTAGGGTGCTAAAGTTTTCAGATGATGATGAGAATAGTTTGTCTATATATTCATATGATTGTTGCCTGATTTTATTAGCCTCTGTTGCTGCTTCTTGTAAAATTCTATCAGCTTCTGTTCTAGCTTGAAGTGTAATTTCATGGTCAGAAATCATTTTTTGGTATTGTACTTTTGCTTGTTCTTTAAAGCTTTGAATTTCTTTGTCAGCTTGTGCTAGTCTTTCTTCAGCTTCTGCATTGGCTTCACCAATTATTCTATCTTTTTCTTGGTAAGTCCATTCTGCTTGTTTAATTTCTTGTGGCAATGAATCTTTCATTTCATTTAGTATTTCATAAATTTCGTCTGGATCTACTGATACTTTTCGTGAAAAAGGAACAGCACTTGCCTCATCCATGACATCTTCCATTTCGTTTATTAATTCTGTAATTGTGCTTGCCATAAAATCCCCTCCTAGTATTTATATTTCTCTTTCATTTTTATTTCTACATCGTCACTTACAAATGAGGAAATATCTCCCCCAAAACTTGCTACTTCTTTAACCACGCTTGAGCTTATAAATGAATATTTAGGACTACTTAAAAGAAAAACTGTTTCAAGTCCTTCATATAATGACCTATTTACTCTGGCAATGTTTTTTTCATATTCATAGTCCGCCATGCCCCTAAGACCTCTTGCAATTATAGTTGTATCTTCTTCCTTAGCAAAATTTACCATTAGACCATCAAATGTTTTTATTGTAACATTTTTCAAATCGTGCCCTTCTACATCTGATCTAATCATTTCTATTCTCTCTTCAAGGGTAAAAAGAGGTTCTTTACTTCCATTTACTAAAAGTGCAACTATAACTTCATCAAACATAGAGCTTAATCTTTGGATAATATCAAGATGACCATATGTTGGTGGATCGAAGCTTCCAGGATAAATTACTTTCATTTTATATAAATTTTAACTATTTTCCTTCCATAGTTTTTCTCTTTAACGAGATATAAATCATATGTATCAGAAATTTCAATGTACCTATCTGATTCTGTTATTACTATACCATCCTCATTTAACAATTCATAATTTAAAATCAAATCCAAGGAGGTCTTAATAAAATCCTCTGCATAAGGAGGATCTAAAAAATATAGTCAAATTTTATTCCTTGATTTTTATAATTTTCCAATGCCATTTTAAAATCTAATTTGGATAATTCATAATTATCATCTTTGATTTTTTCTATATTTTCCTTTAAAACTCTAAAACTATTTCTATCTGATTCATTGAAATAAACTTTTTCTAATCCTCTTGATAAAAATTCAATGCCCATTTGACCACTACCTGCAAATAAATCTAAGGCATTGCCGTTAGTTTTTATCGGATAAAGCATGTCAAATATTGCTTCTTTTATTTTATTATCAGTCGGTCTAGTATTTTTACCTTTGGGTGCCATAAGGTTAAATCCCTTATATTTCCCCGCTACAACTCTCATCAATTTAAAATAATCCTTCTATCTATCTCAAAAAACTTCTCTATATAAGTAAAATTGACTCCATCAAAATCATTTGCTTTTAGGTAATCAAATATTTCAAAACTTTTTTCTATTTCTTCTTTGCTCATATTTAAAAATTCTATTTTACTTATATTTCTACCATGTTGGATGGCTGATAGTATCTTGCCACCACCTCTTAGGTCAAAGTCTTTTTTTGCTATATCAAAACCGTTTTCATTATTTACCAGTATATTAAGTTTTGAATTATTATCTACATTTTTGCTTACTAAATAGCAAAAAGAATCATAAACTCCTCGCCCTACTCTTCCACGCAATTGGTGGAGAGATGATAGGCCAAAATGATTTGCATTATAAATTACCATAGTATTTGCATTAGCAACATCTATACCAACTTCTATAACTGTTGTAGATATCAAAATATCTATTTTACCATCAGCAAAATCTTTTAATGTCTTGTCCTTTTCCTTAGCTTTCATATTGCCGTGAAGTTTTTTAACATTTTTACTCTTAAATATTTTTTTATATCTTTTATATAAATTTTCTACGCTATTTTTATCATCAGCATCTATGTTATTTGAAACTACATAAACTTGCCTACCTGCTTGTAGATTGTGATTAATCTGATCAAATAAAGATTTTTCCATAACTTCACTTACAATTTTTGTGGTGATTGGTTTTCTTCCTTTGGGTAGTTCATTTATCATAGATAAATCTAAAATTTTTGAAATTCTAATACTTATTGTTCTTGGAATAGGCGTCGCTGTCATTGTAAGATAATTTACTTTTGTCCCTTTTTGTCCTAAAGCTTGCCTTTGTCCAACTCCGAACCTATGCTGCTCATCATTTACTACAAAGCGCAAATCTTTAAAAGAAACATCTTCTTGAATAAGAGCATGAGTTCCTATTACAATATCGATTTCACCGTTATTAAGTTTTGCTTTTATTGCATCTTTATTTTTACTAGATCCTGTTAGTAAAGCAAATTTTAAATCAAACCCTTCTATCAATGATAGATTTTTTTCGTATTGCTGAATAGCCAATACTTCTGTTGGAACCATCATGGCTGCTTGGTAGCCATTTTTGGCAAAAACTATCATAGCAATTATGGCTACAATAGTTTTTCCAGAACCTACATCTCCAATTAGAAGCCTATTCATCAGTACTTTTTTATTAGCATCTGCTAGTATTTCTTTTAATGAAATCAACTGTGACCTTGTTAATTTAAAATCTAAGTGATCTAATATTTTATCCAAATCATAAATAAGTTTTAACTCTTGTGTCGCTTGCAATTCTTTGTTTATATAGTCAATATAAATCAACTCCTTTACAAAATCACTAATCTTTGTTTGAGATTTTGCTTGCATCAATAGAGCTTTATCACTTGGAAAATGAATTTCATTTAGATTTTCATATTTTGATTTAAAAGAAATTTTTTCTAAAATTCTTTTATCAAATATTTCTTCATCGCTATCAAAGTTTTTTAGGGCTTCAAAAATAAATTTTGATAATTGTTTTTGATTAATACCACTAGTTAATGGATAAATGGCAATTATATTTCCTATTTCTTGATCATCTAGATCACAAAATATAGGATTAACTGCTTGGTATATGCCATTTTCATAGGATACTTTGGTAAAAAATTTATAACTTTCATATATCTTTAATTTTTGCTGGGAAAATCTATCATTAAACCAAATAATTTTGATTTTTTGTCCACTTTTCTCTTCTAAAGCAAATAAATAACTAATAATTCCACGTTTTGTTCTGATTTGATTTGAAGTTGAAGTGATTTTCCATATGAAATAATATTTCATATGTGGATTTGCATCTACGACACTAAGCTTATTTGTCCTGTCTTCAAAGCTTGTCGGATAATAATTGTACAAATCAGCTACGGTATATATGTTTAGTTTTCTTAAAGTATCTTTTTTCTTAGGTCCTATACCTTTAAGGTCAAGTAGGTCCATTATTCTAAAGTTATTGTGTAATAATAAACTGGTTGACCACCATAAACTAGTTCAACATCCACGTCTTTATGTTTTTTGCTGATTTTTTTGACTAAATCTTTAGCGTCTTTTTTATCTATATCTTCTCCATAGTATAAAGTAACTAGGGATAAGTCGCTATCTTTTGCTAGGGCATGATCAACTGTTTTTAAAGCTGTATCTACAATTTTTTTATTTGAAGTTACTATATCACCATCTAAGATTCCTAAATAATCATCTCTTGAAATTTCTACACCCTTTATAGATGTATCTCTTATAGAAATGGAAATTTCAGCAACATGGAGATATTTTATAACTTCATTCATATTTTCTACGTTTTCTTCAATACTGCTGTCTGGATCAAATTCAAGCATAGCTGTAAAAGTTTCTGGTATCGACCTTGTTTCAACAACCACTGCATTTTTTTCTGTTATTTCTGCTGCTTGTTTTGCACTCATTATTATGTTTTTATTATTTGGGAATATAATAATATTTTCAGCATTAACACGATCTAGTGAATTGAAAATATCTTCTGTGGAAGGGTTCATTGTTTGTCCACCTGAGATAATTTCATCTATATTCATGGATTCTAAAATAGAATCATAACCTTCTCCACGACTAACTGCTATAAAACCGTATTTTTTAGCTTGGCTTTTCTTTCTCGCTTTAACTTTTTCCATATTTGGATTTAAGTTTGTAAGTTCTGCCTTTAAAATTTCTCCATCTACAGTTAGCATTTGTAGCAAACTATAAGGGTTATCTGTTTTTAAACTAGCTTTTAAGATTTCTTGTTCAAAAGTTTGTTCAATGTCATCAGCCATATTTTCTAAATTTTTTAATATGGTTTGGTAAGATTGTTCTGTAGTTGCTAGTTCAAATTCTAATTCAAATGGCAAATCTTTATAAGCTTTTACATTTTTACTTTCAATATCTTTTATATTAATATCACTATTTAATGCAGAAAAAGCTCCTTTTAATAATGTTATAAGACCTTGTCCACCTGAATCTACAACTCCTGCTTCTTTTAAAACTGGTAGTTGGTTTGGTGTATTATCAAGGGCAATTTGGCCTTCACTAATTATTTCAAATAAATATCTATCAAGGCTTATATCATCAGTGTAAAATTGGTTAGCTTTGTCAGTCATTTTTTGGCTAACTGTAAGGATAGTTCCTTCTGTAGGTTTCATTACTGCTTTGTAGGCAGTTTGATTAGCTATTTGAAAAATTTCTTTAATATCAGAAGTTTCTATTATAGATTTACCTTTTATAGCCTTGGAAAAACCTCTAACAAGTTGGGATAAGATAACTCCTGAATTTCCACGAGCTCCCATCAATGTTCCTTGGGATAATGCTTTGGCAATATCATAGCAAGAATCGCTGTTTAATTGATTAACCTTATCCACCCCAGATTTCATAGTCATGGTCATATTTGTACCTGTATCACCATCTGGCACTGGGAAGACATTTAAAGAATTTACCATCTCCCTATTTTCATTTAACAAATCATAAGCTCCAATAATCATTTGTTGGAGTTTATTAGCATCAATTTCTCTCATATAATACCTACTCACCAATTCCTTGTACTAACACATTTACTTCTGAAACCCTAACATTTAGAGATTTTTCTACAGTGTATTTTACATTATCAATAATATTTTGAGCAACAACTGCAATTCTAACTCCATAAAGAATAAATATAGAAATATTTATGGCAATTGTTCCATCATCTTTCCTATGTATCTCAACACCTTTACTCATATTTTCTAATTTTAAAAGTTGATAAATATCATCTTTTGTAGTTTGAGATGCAAGCCCTACTACTCCGTATGACTCCATAACTGTTGCTGCAACTATATTGCTTATCACAGAATCATCAATAGTAATCTTGCCTAAATTATTTACATATTTTATAGACATTTTATCCTCCATCATTTGGACTAATTATATCATACATATTTTTTATATTATACTCTAAATTATTATCCCTTCTCATCGCTGTATTGACAATATATATTTTTATGTTAATATAAAGACGAGTATATGATAACATTTTCATAATTGCAATAAGTACACTATGAAGTTTGATTATATTTATAAGCTATAAAGGGAATTTTAAGATAAGCCTTTGGCTTTAGTACACACTTAAAATTAATAAATTAATGATAGGAAATAATATGGATTACCTAAAATACGTTGAGGACAATTGTATTAAGTGTGGTTTGTGCACTGATAATTGTCCATTTTTAAGTAAATATAATATTAATTTATTAGGCTTTACTAATAGAAAAGATCTAGCTTATTCATGCTTTTTGTGCAATAAGTGCAGCTATGTTTGTCCAAAGGATCTAAATGGTAAGTATATCTCACTTACTTTTAGAAAAAATAATCCAAAATACAAGCATGTCAAACTTAACAAAGAATCTTATCCTTTTAAAAATCTAGCTAAAAATAAAGGCAGATCTGAAGATCTTTTGTATCTAGGTTGTAATTTTCCTGCTTTTTATCCAGAAAATTCCAAAGCTTTAATAGAATTATTTAAAAAAAATGGTTTTGACTTTTCTATTGATTGCTGTAAAAATCCTGTCGCTAGCACTGGTTTTAAGGAAGAGCCTAGCAAGTCTTTAGAAAAGCAAATTGAAGATTTAAAAATAGATAGGATTGTCACTGCATGTCCAAATTGCTATCATCACATGCAAAATAAATACAAGGTAAAAATAATTTCAATATTTAAATGGCTAGATGAATACGAATATATAAAGGATATAAAAAATCCTTGCAATGTATTTTTCCCATGTTCTGATAGATATAATAAAGAAATTTTTACTATTATCAAAAAACATGCTCCAAAATGCAATGATAAATTTGTAGATACAAATTGTTGTGGAGCCGGAGGCCTTGCAAGCAAAAAAGAAAAAGAAATTGCAGAAAATATGACTGCTTCTATAAAAAATGAGGAAATCTACACATATTGTGCAACTTGTTCTATGCGTTTTTCAAAATACAACAAGGTCCATCATTTTGCATCAGTATTTTTGGGCATAGATGAAGAAGTAAAAACGGACTATTTTAAAAATGCATTAAAAGCAAAATTTTATAAATAGGAGAGTTAAAAGGAAACTATGGAAAAATTAAATATCAATCAACTTATCAGAAAAATTGGTCTTTCTTTTTTCTCTCTTTTCTTAACTATAACTTTTGCAGCTTGTTCTAATCAAAACGCTAATACTAACAAAGATAATAACACACAAGCAGAAGAAGCAGATAATAATAAAGATCAAAAAGAAGATAGCGAAAAAACAGAATAAAGTACTAACAAAGATAGTGAAAATACAAAAAATTCTGACAAACAAACATCAGATAAAACAGATCACAAAGAAAATCTTGATTGCTGTGGAAATGAAAAAAGAGAAATCTTCGTTACAGCTGACGATGTAAAAGAAGTTATCGATGGCAAAGAAGAACTTGATAACTATATAATAGCTGAAGTAACTTGGGGAGAGTCTGATGCTAGCCAAGATTATTTGAAAAATCATATCCCAGGCGCTATCCATATTAATACTGATTCTATAGAAGAAGGACCAGTTTGGAATTTTAAAAGCGATGATGACATTGTAAAATCAATGCTAGATAATGGTATAGACAAAGATACTACAGTATTTTTATATGGTCCCGATTCTGGTGCACCAAGAGTTGCCTTAGCCTACTTAATAGAAGGTGCAGACAACGTAAAATTAATCGATGGTGGTATCAAAGCTTGGATGGATAAAGGTTACGAAACTGAAAAAGAAGAAAATAAAGCAGAAGCCAAAGACGACTTTAAAGCAGAATATCCAGCACATCCAGAAATGATAGTAAGCTTAGATGAAGCTAAAAAAGACATAGAAGATGAAAATAGTGACGTTCAATATATATCTACGAGAGCTTATGAAGAATATATCGGAGAAACTAGCGATTATACCTATATTCCAAAAGCTGGAGAACTTCCAGGTGCAATCTATGGCCATGATGAAGCTGACTATAAAAATGAAAACGGCACATACATCTCCTACACTGATATGCTAGATATGCTAAAAAAAGAAGGTGTTGATCCTAGTAAAGAAATGGTATTTTATTGTGGTACAGGTTGGAGAGCTGCCCTACCAGTTTTAAAATTCTATGAAAAAGGAATAGATGCTAAGTTATTTGATGGCGGCTGGAATGAGTGGCAAATGCATGATGAATTGCCAGTACAAGTTGGTGATCCTAAAGATAATGCTGAAATGACAACAGTTGGCAACTTATCTAATGACAAAGCAAGCAAAGAATAAAAATAAAATAATAAGCATTTTCCAAATTCTTTTCATAATAATTGGACTTTTACTCCAATACTTTACAAAAAAGAAAATGGGAGTGCAAAGAACTTTAATTTACTATAATTATAATTTAGAAAACAATTACCACATTAAATTGATATATATTTTGTTTGCAATTTTATTTTTAACATATATAATTTATAAATGGTTTAAATATAAATATATTAGTCCAATAAGTATTATATCTATATTTGCAATCTTAATATTAGTTTTAGTGGACATCAATATTTTTAAACTAACGAAATATGCCATATCATCGCTATTGATATTGGTAAATATTTTAGAACTTTTTAAAAGAGGAGAAATAATATGAAAAGATCAAACAAATTACTTACACTTATGCTAATCGGTACTTTCGCACTTTCAGCTTGTGGAAATGATGCAAACAAAACTGAACCAGAAAATACCGAAACAACAGAAACTACTGATACAGCAGAAACTAAAGATGATACTGCAACAGATGAACAAACATCTGAAGAAGCTGATACAGAAGAAAATACTGATGAATCTACAGATGATACTGCTGATGAAGAAATCAAAGAAATGACAGGTGAAGAACTAGATAAAATCGAAGAAGATAACAAAAAGAAAGAAAATTATCTTGTAATCGATGTTCGTGATGAAGATTCTTATAAAGATGGACATATCAAACATGCTATTTCCATACCAGCTACTGATCTAGAAGATAAGTTATCAGAAATTGAAGATTGGAAGGATAAATCAGTAGTAGTTGTTGCTGATAAAGCTGAAGATTCAAAAGATGCTTATAAAACACTAGTTGATAATGATTTTACTGATGTCTATAATGCAGAAGGAATGGAAGACTTTGAATATACAACAATTACTAAAGCAAAAACAGTACTTGGAGATGAATTTAAAGAACTAGCTGAAAGTGGAGACTATACAATCGTAGATGGACGTGATGCTAAAGACTACGACGAAGGTCATATGCCAGGAGCAATAAATGTACCATCTGATCAAGTTGATGAATTACTTCCAACTTTACCAACAGATAAACCATTCTTAACACATTGCTATTCAGGAAATAAATCTTTTGATATAGCTAATAAATTAGCTGAAGATGGTCACGAAGTAATCAACGCTTTTGATGGAACAAAAGAATATGATGGATATGATTTATCTGAAAAATAAGGATAAATTATGCCGACAAATCATTTAGAAAACACAGATCCTAAAGAAGAAAGACTAGAAAAATCTTCTAAGCTAGCAGTTCTAATTCCGCTTGCTATACTTATACTAGCATATTTCCTGATACCGTCATTTAGAAATGGTATTAGTAATGCGGTAAGAGCTATAAGTACTGGTGGATTAAATGGTGTAATCGAGTATATTAGAGGTTTTGGTAAAAAAGCAGCAGTTATTTCATTTTTACTAATGATATTACAATCTATTGTCGCACCAATCCCTGCAGTTTTAATTACTCTTGCCAATGCAGCTATATTTGGATGGGTCAAAGGAGCTATCCTTTCCTGGTCTTCTGCTATGGTTGGTGCAGCCCTATGCTTTTTTATAGCAAGATCTTTAGGCCGTGATGCCGTAATTAAGCTTTCTAGTAAAGGTGCTCTTGAAAATATAGAAGACTTTTTTGCAAGATATGGTAATCACACTATTCTAATAGCAAGACTCTTACCATTCATTTCTTTTGATGTTGTTAGCTATGCTGCTGGTCTAACCTCAATGGACTTTTGGGGATTTTTCCTAGCTACAGGACTAGGACAATTACCAGCAACTATCGTATATTCCTACACAGGCGGAGAACTCGACGGTGGAGTGCGTGGAGTGTTTATGTTTGTCATAATTATATCTATTCTTGCAGTTGCTATTGCCTTCTTTAGGAAAAGATACAATGAAAAACACAAAACAAGTTTATAATATTATAAAAGCTATCATTGCGATAGCTTTTATAGTATGGTTAAATAAATCCATAAATATTAATACTCTTCAAGCTAAAATAGAAGCTATGGGTTATCTAGCTCCTATCGGCTATATACTAGCATTTACTATACTTCCTGCCCTATTTGTACCAGCCTTAAGCATAGTTGTTATAGCTGGAACACTTTTTGGTTTTTGCAAGGGATTTTTTTTAACTATGATAGCTGTTTTAACAAATACTTCCCTTATGTATTTAATTTCCAATAGATTTGCAAAAGATAAGGTATATAAACAATTAAAAGAAAAAATAGGTCCAAAATACTTTAATATAATCTATACTAAAGATCAGAAAAAACTAATATCAACATTTTTTATAACTAGACTTATACCGGCTATTCCCTATATCTTAGAAAATTACCTAGCAGGGCTTACAGAAATACAATTTTTCCCATATCTAATGGCAACTTTTTTTGGAGTAATTCCTGGCATGCTTATTTATCTAAATGTAGGCACAAATATAGGTGATGTAACTAGTCCAGAATTTAAAAAATCTTTAATCTTATTACTTGCTTTTACAGTTGTAACGTTATTATTGAAAATTTTAATTGAGAAAATAAATGGTAACAATAATAATTCCAACTTATAATGAAAAAGAAAATATAAAAAAAATCGAAGATGTTTTATCAAAAATAAAAGGAGATTTTGATATAATATTTACTGACGGTTTTAGCACAGATGGGACCTATGATATGATCTCTTATCCCAAAATTCAAGAAACAAAATATAGGTCTAGACAAATGAATGCTGCTGCTAAGTATGCTAGAGGTGATTATTTATTTTTCCTTCATTGTGATAGCATTATAGGAAGTGACTGTATAAATTTAATAGAAAATTCAAATCTTGATGTCGGTTGCTTTACTATAAATTTTACACCAACTAATCAAAAGCTAGATTTTATTGAATTTTTTTCAAATTTAAGAGTTAAGACTAAACACATAGCCTTTGGAGATCAAGGCATATTTATAAAAAAGGATATTTTTGAAAAAATAGGTGGCTACAAAAATATAGCCCTTATGGAAGATTATCAATTATCCTTAGATTTAAAAGAAGCTGGATATAAAATAAAACAACTAGATTATCCTATATATTCTTCATCAAGAAAATTTACAAACAAAGAATTTAAGACTGGTATTATGATGAAATTTTTACAAAAAATGTATAGGAATGGTTATAATGTAGAAAAAATTGCTGAGATTTACAAGAATATATAGAAGACGAGCAGAACTTTGCTCGTCTTTTTTTAATTATTTTTTTCGATTACATTTACTATATACTCCATAGCGTTTATATTTTCTTTGATTTCAGGCAGATTTACTTTTTTATCATCTCCATCTATCAAGTATCCATTTAATAAATGTTCGTCTAAGCTTATATTTTTATACCTATGTGAAAAAAATTCTGGATTTGTAATATATAAAGCTGCCAAAGCATCCCATACCACTAGTTCATTTTCTCCAAATTCATCCATAAATTCTTCTGTAACTCTTTTTAAAGATGGCTTTAAATAATTCATAAAATTACTTTTATAGTAAGGATTAGCTGGCAATTGATATTTATGCTTCATACAATTATTTCCAGTTATTATATGGATGTTATCTAGTCTAGATAGGCAATAAATAGTTGATAAATAATCAATACTTAAATTTAGTTCACTCATTATTTTTTTGTTAAAGCGTAGCTTATCTGTGATACCACCCATAGCTACAAATGATTTTACTTTTTTAGCATCCATGCCAAGAGCTAATGCTTTTTGAGTGTTTGTAGTTGAGCCTAAAGAAAGAATAATTATATCGTTGTTTTTTTCTACTTCATTTCTTATAGCCTCACCTGCATCATTTGTATATAAGCCGCCTTTTATTAGTGGAATATTTATATTTAAATCATCTAGCATACGTCTTGTAGCCTTATAGGTTACATCTTCGTTATTATTACCAAATGTAGTTGTAATTAGTTTTATTTCTATATCTGGATGGGCAATCAAAAAAAGAATTGCAAAAGCATCATCTAGGTCACACCCTTTAACATCTATAGTACAATCAGTATCTATTATTACTTTTTTCATTACTCCTCCAATTCAATAATACTATTTATCTGTACTCCAACATTATCATTTACAAAAAACTCTTTTGGACTGTCTACTAACAGTTTGTAATTGCCGCTTAAAGTATAGGTAAAATAATCTCCCTTGTAAACTTTATCAACTATAATATAACCTTCTCCTTCAAGTATCTCCACATCAGACTTTTTAATAAGCTTATTTTCTATAATATTATCCTTGAAAATAAATTTTGCTGCTTCAATATTTTTTGGATTTTCAAAAATTTTTCTTGGATTATCATAGGCTAAAAATTTACCATTTGATAAGATTGCAAGCTTATCAGCTACTTCCACTGCTTCATTTATATCGTGGCTTACAAATAAAGTTGGGATATTTTGCTCTTTTATGATTTTAAAAGTTTCATTTCTAAGATTTTCTCTTAAAGTTTGATCTAGAGCTGTAAATGGTTCATCTAGTAAAAGCATTTTAGGTTTTACAATCAGACTTCTAGCTAAAGATACCCTTTGCTTTTCCCCACCAGATAACTGGGATGGGTATTTATTTTTATGATCATATAAGCCTACTAATTCTAAATATTTTTCTACTTCTTTACTTATATAACCTTTATCCAATCTATTAATTTTTAGGCCAAAAGCTATATTATCAAAAATAGTCATATGAGGAAATAATTCATCATCTTGAAACATAAGTATAAACTTTCGCTCTTTCATATCAACCTTTGTTATATTTTTGTCATTTAGATAAATATTTCCGTCAAAGTCATCTATTATTCCTGATAATATTTTTAATAAAGTACTTTTTCCTGAACCGCTATTACCAACTATTGATAAAACTTGCCCAGATCCTATATCAAAACTTATATTATCTAAAATTTTTTTTGTTTTATATGATTTGCTTATGTTTTTTGCACTTATAAGGTCCATTTTTTGCTCCTAAAAATCAATCTAAATATAATTTCTACTATTATTATAAAGATAATATTGATTAGTAGAAATAATATACTAATAGTTGAGGAAATTGCTCTATCTCTTGATACAAAAAAAGGAAACGCTACAGTCATAAATGTCTCTACAAGACCTGACCCTAAGACTAGTGTTAAATAGTAATCGCTAATCGATAGGATAAAACCCATAATCAACGCAGTTTTTATAAAGGGTGCAAGTATTGGAAATATTATTTCTTTTCTAATATTACTATCACTGGCACCAAGCATTTTTCCAGCATAAATTATATTATCTCCTAAAAAACTATATGCAGGTCTTATAATTCTTACTTCATAGGGGATTATAAGTAGGCATTGGCATATGATAATCAAAATCTTTGACCCCGCAAATCCCATTTGTTTAAAAAATAATTGCAAGCCTAGGCCAATACTGGTTGCACCAATTAAAAATGGTAAAAATATCACAAAACTAATCATTTTAAAAGCTTTCTGCTTATAATATAATTTTTTCGCAAGAGGTATCGACATTATAAGAGAAAGCAAACTTGAACATAAGCCTATTGATAGTGAATTAAATAGACCTACCATAAATTTCTTGTCTTTTAATAAATAATTATAAGAACGCAATGAATAGTTTGCTAAAATTAAGTTTGGCCATGGATAATTTTGCCTAAAGCTTGTAAATATTAGGTCTATTCCTGCAAAAATTAAAAGAACTATATAAATATATAAAATAAATTTAGAAATCTTTTTCATAATTTTTATCCTCTGCTAAGTACAAAATTATTAGGGAAACTATGCCAATTAAACTTAAAAATATATTTATTACCAGAGCTTTTGGCTTATAAGAAAAGCTATTTTTTGTAAATTCTATATAGGATTTTGCAGCAAGAGTCCTTGGACTTGTAGGACCAATTAGTAGTGGAACTTCATAGGAACTAATCGAAAAATTAAATAAAATGATAAATGTTGCAATAGTTTCTTTTTTTATAAATGGAAATATTATATAATAAAATTCTTGCCAATCGCTTGCTCCTAAATTTTTTGCAGCAGCTAATTGATTTGAGCCTATATTCCTATAAATTCCTAAAAAAACCATACCAGCATAAGCACCACCCTTTATAGCATAGGTCAAAATAACTCCCACTGCACTTTTATTATAAAAAAACTGAACAAATGAGTGTGAATCATCTACAAGGTTTAATTTATAAAAAACTCTAGCAATAACTCCTGTTTGAGAAAAGATATTTACTAGTAAAATCGCCATAATAATATGAGGTAGTATTACTGGAATCTTTAAATAAATATCGTAAATTTTGCTATTAAATATTCCATAAGATAAAAAAATGCCAATTATAACTGCTAAAATACTAGAAATAACTGAAATTTTCAAAGAAAAAATAAGGCTTGATATAAAAGTCTTATCATTTAGAACTTCCTTGTAAAAGTCAAAGGTAAAACTATCAAGCCCTACTTCTTTAAAAAGTCCAAAACTAATTAATAATGATTTACTAAAGCCAATTAGGATTAATAGTAAAATAAGCATTAATCCTGTACAGCTTAGTAAATTTTCTAGTTTAGTACTTCTTCTTCCCATATTTCTTCTATGAGTGGTACAATATTTGCTGGCATCTCTGGGATTCTATGTTCTTCTAATTCTTTTGTAGAAAGAGTGTATTCTCCAGATGGAATCTCATCATACATTTTCTTTTGCTCATCAGTTAATTTATCATAGTCAATGATTGGGAGATCCCCTAAGACTTCTGGATCTGCTTTTGATATTTGCGCCTCTGGTGATAAGATTAAATTGATAAGGACAGTAGCCGCATCTTTATTTGAAGAACCTTTACTTATAGCTAAAAAGTGTGTATTTGCAATTGTTCCCTTATCAAATACTGCTGTTCTTACATTTTCATTAAATTGTCCATCAACCACACCTGTTGATGCTGCATTTGGGTTATAGCTCATAGCCATGATTACTTCCCCATCTGCAAACATGTTTGTTAAAGTTGGGTTATCTGCTGGGTAAGATTGTCCTTCATTCCATAGGTATGGTTTTAATTCATTTAGGTAGTCAATAGTTGGTTTTAACATTTCTTTTAGTTCTTCTTTTGTTAAATCTTTATTCATGAAGTCTTCGTAGCCTTGAATATCAGAAATAATATTTCTAATAAAAGCTGAGCCTGTAAAGTCTGGTAGAGATGCATAAGTTATTTTACCGGGATTTGCTTTTGCTAATTCTAATAGTTCTTCGGCATTTTTAGGTGGATTATCAATTTTTGAACTATCATACATAAATACAAATTGAGCTCCCCCGTATGGTGCTTCGATATTTTCTACTGGTTCACCAAAGTCATATTTAATTCCTTCATCTTCCCCGTCTACATAGTCGTTAAAGTTTGGTAGTACTTGAGTTATTGGACCATAAAGTAAGCCATTATTTTTGGCATTTTCAAAGTTTTCTCCATTTATCCAAACTACATCTACATCACCATCTTCAGAATCTTTTTCAGCTACCATAAGGTTTAAGATTTCCTCGATATCCATGCCTACACGATTTACATCAATATCATAATCTTCTTTCATTTTAGGAATTATATAATCATCTAACCATTGGTTACGCTTATCATCCCCACCCCATCCATATAAGTTTACAGATGTTCCTTCTGCTTTTTTAGCTATTTCATCAAAGTTTACTTCACTTATAACATCGCTTGTTTCTGCTACTTCTTTATTTTCTTCTCTTTCTTCCTTTACTTCTTCTTGGCTGGTTTCAAATGGTGCTTTTTGACTAGCCTCTTGCTCATTGGTATTATTGCCACATCCTGTTAAAAGCCCTAAGCATAGTAAACTAGCTAAAAGTTTATTTTTCATCTGCATCATATTCCTCCATAATTTTTTCTGTGATTTCTATAGCTGAACTTATGCACACACCGCAAACACTTGCTAGTAAATCTTTTTCTAGCGACTCATTCATTCCTTCTTCAGTGTTTACATTCACACCTAAAAGTTTTATACATTTTTTACTTTTGTTTCTTTGCTCAAACTCAGCATCTAGTTTGTGAACCATTTCTTGTAAGTTTAATTTTTTTTCAAAATCTGTTGATCCATATTTTAAACCTAGTGCCATATAAGCTCCTGTTAGAGATCCACAAGTTTCTGACTTAAACATGCCCCTTTCAAAAGCTGTAGCTGTTTTCATTGCCAGTTCTTCGTCCATGCCCAAATCATCAGCAAAATATGCAAAAACAGTTTGAGAGCAGTTATATTCTTTTTTTGAAAGTTCTTCTAATTTTTCTTTATCCATATCATATCCTATAAAATTTTTCCAACATATTTAAAAATTCTAAACTTAAAAACTTATTAATTTTAGCCAGTGTGTCATCGTTACTTAAAAATCTGCCTTTTTCATACTCAACCTTGGCCATAGAACACCAAGTTATCCCCCTAAGAGAGTTAAACATTAGATATTTATAAAGCTTATCATAGTCTACTTTTCTATACTGTTCATAAACTTTTAAAAATAATAACATTTCTTCTTCAGTTAAAATTGTATCTGTTTTCCAATTTGTAGTTGTAGGTACTAGAAAATGAGCTAAATCTTGCTCACACTCTCCTATAATGGGTTTTTCCCAATCTATTATTACCGGATGTTTACCTATAATAAAGTTTCTATTATTTAATTCCGTATTTATGATACAAGGTTTTTTAATTTCAGCATCTAAGCCGGAGGATTTAGCAATATTTAGGAATTTATTAATTTTTGCTTCTACTTCTAAGTCCTTATTTTCATAAGCTTGATAATAGCTAAACATAGAAACAAATTCATCAAACATAGATTGAAATGGTTTTTTTGCGCATATGAAATTATCATACTCTCCTCTTAAATTATGAACAGAACTTAAAAGCTTCGCAGCAATGTCCATATCACTTTTATAATTAAGAGGTCTACCCTCTACATACTCCATAGTCATAAAACTTTTTGGTAAAAATTTACCTTTCTCATAAAATTTATAGGGTTTAGGAGTTACTCCTGATTTTTCTAAGACTTTTAAGGCATCATATTCATATTTTAATTGTTTTTCACCAAGGCCTATTTGAGACGCTAAATTTATCCTAATTACTTCATTATTTAATCTATAATTTAAATTATATTCACCATGCCCGAGCTCTGTGACATTATCATTATCAAACTCAGCAATTATCAAATCAGAGATTGTATCTATATCTCTTATCGGATCTAATAAATAGTATGTTTTTTTCAATTTATTTATTTGCTTTATAGTATCTTCTAAAACGAATGGTGTAGAATACTTTATATTTGTAAAAATATCTATTTTTTCTTTCATCGCTACTAAACCATAGCCACCATCTTTACTTGGTGCTATTACTATGTCAAAGTTATCAAGTTTTTTAAATGCTTCTTCTATGTGATTTTTACTCAAATTTTCTAAATCTGATCCAAAAAGTGCTACCTTACTATAAATATCTAGTTCATTGTATATTGCATTTTTCATTTTTTCTCCCAGATCATTACCTGATTGAGGAGTTTTTTGACCTTCTAAGAAAGCAATATTTGAAAGGTCTCCATAATAATAAATTATCGAGCTAAAGTTTTTATCTTCTACTAACTTATAATTTTGTTTGATAAGCTTTCTCATTAATTCTAGGCGTTCATTTTCATTTAAAAATTTTTCTAGTCTAGTTTTGCTATTTATAAGATTTGGCGCTTTACTAAAGAAAATTATTCTATTCATTTTAGCTCCTAAATAAATATTGTTAAAATTTTTATTTATTATTTTAAAAAAAATGCCATATTTTCATATGGCATTTTTAATAACTAATTTTTAATTCTTATTTACCAGCAAGTCTTTTATATGTTTCATATCTTTCATTTGCAGCTTTTTCAGCTTCTGCATATAATTGATCTGCTGTTTCTGGGAATGATCTCTTAAGTGAAGAGTATCTAACTTCGCCTTGTAAGAATTCTTGGAATGACTCAGTAGGTTCTTTAGAGTCTAATTGGAACGGATTTTTACCCTCGTCAGCAAGTCTTGGGTCAAATCTCCATAAGTGCCAGTAACCAGCTTGAACAGCTTGTTTTTCTCTAAATTGAGATTTGCCCATACCAATTCTAATTCCGTGATTTATACATGGTGCGTATGCAATAATTAATGATGGTCCATCGTAGCTTTCAGCTTCTTTGATAGCTTTTACTACTTGGTTTTGGTTAGCTCCCATAGCAACTTGTGCTACGTAAACATATCCATAAGAAGTCATCATTAAACCAAGGTCTTTTTTACGTACTTTTTTACCTGATGCAGCGAATTGTGCTACTGCAGATAATGGTGTAGATTTAGATGATTGTCCACCTGTATTTGAGTAAACTTCTGTATCGAATACAAGGATGTTTACATTTTCACCACTTGCTAATACGTGGTCAACACCACCAAATCCGATGTCATAGCTCCATCCGTCACCACCGAAGATCCATAATGATTTTTTGATCATGTAGTCTTTTAGATTGTAAATGTCTTTAAGAATTGCTTTTCCTTCTTCGCTATCTACTGTTTCGTCTTGAAGGTTAAGGATTTTAGCTGTTGCTTCTTTAGATGCGTTTACATCTTCTTTTCCTTCTAACCACATTTTGAATGCATCGTTTAATGGTGTATCAAGGTTTAGATCTAAGAATGAGTTCATTCTTGTTTCTAGTAATAATTTGTTTGATTCTGCAGCTAATTTAATACCATATCCGTATTCAGCAGCATCTTCAAATAATGAGTTACCCCAAGCTGGACCTTTACCTGATTCTTGGTTGATTGTGTATGACATAGCTGGTGCACTTGCTCCCCAGATTGATGAACAACCTGTAGCATTTGCAACATACATTCTGTCACCAAATAATTGTGTTACAAGTTTAGCGTATGGAGTTTCACCACAACCTGCACAAGCTCCTGAGAATTGTAGTAATGGTTGTTTGAATTGGCTTCCTTTAAGTGTTTTATCATCCATAACATCTTCTTTGTAGCCAACTTCTTCGTGAGCATATGTCCAGTTGTCTTTTTGGTTTTCTACTTGTTCTTCGAATGGTTTCATAAGTAGAGCTTTTTCTGGAGCTGGACAAATATCAGCACAGTTTCCACAACCTGTACAATCTAATGGAGAAACTTGAATTCTGAATTGATATTCTTCAAATCCTTTACCAATAGCTTGTTTTGTTTCAAAGTTTTCTGGTGCATTTGCTTTTTCTTCTTCTGTTACTAGGAATGGTCTAATTACAGCGTGTGGGCATACGAATGAACATTGGTTACATTGGATACAATTTTCCATTTGCCATTCTGGTACGTTTAATGCAATACCACGTTTTTCGTATGCAGTTGTACCTGATGGGAATTCACCATTTTCAAGATCTAGATCAACAAAAGCAGAAACTGGGATGTCATCTTCTTTTTGTTCGATCATTGGTTTTAAGATATTTTTAACAAATTCAGGTAGGTCTTTGTTTTCTTCTTTAGCTTCGTCTTCAGCATTAGCCCATTCAGCTGGAACTTCAACTTTATGAGCAGCTTCTAAACCTGCATCTACAGCTGCATAGTTCATGTTTACGATGTCATCACCTTTGTGACCATATGCTTTAACGATAGAATCTTTTAAGTATCCTACTGCTTCATCAACTGGAAGTACTTGTGATAAGTTGAAGAATGCAGCTTGCATGATCATATTTGTTCTAGAACCTAAACCGATTTTTTCAGCAATGTGGCTTGCATCAATGATGTAGAAATCAATGTTATGATTTGCAAGATATCTTTTCATCTTAGCTGGAAGATGTTCTTCTAATTGGTCTTCTTCCCATGTACAGTTAAGTAGGAATGTACCATTATCTTTTAATCCACGTAAGATGTCATATTGGTTTACATAAGCTTGTTTTGAAAGTGACATAAAGTCAGCTTCATCTAATAGATATGTTGATTTGATTGGTTCTTTACCAAATCTTAAGTGAGACATTGTTAGACCACCAGATTTTTTAGAGTCGTAGTCGAAATATCCTTGGGCGTACATATCTGTGTTATCACCGATGATTTTGATAGCTTGTTTGTTAGCACCAACAGTACCATCAGATCCGAATCCCCAGAATTTACATCTTGTAGTTCCTTCATGGCGAATTTTGAAGTCTTCTCTTTCTAATGATGTATTTGTAACATCATCTGTGATTGAAAGTGTGAAGTGATCTTTTGTATCTTCTTTTCTTAAGTTGTCATATACTGCTTTGATGTCTCCTGGAACAGTATCTTTACTTGAAAGACCATATATACCACCAAAGATAACTGGTGCATCTTCAACACCATAGAATGCTGATTTAACATCTAAGTATAGAGGTTGTCCTTCAGCCCCTTGTTCTTTAGTTCTATCAAGAACAGCAATTTTCTTAACTGATTTTGGAACAACTTTTAATAAGTGTTCTTTTGAGAATGGTCTGAATAAGTGAACTTCAACTAAACCAATTTTGTATCCATCTTTAGATAATTCATCAATAGTTTCACGGATTGTTTGACAAACAGAACCCATAGCTACGATAACTTCTTCAGCATCTTCTGCTCCGTAGTAGTTAAATAAGCTGTAGTCTGTTCCAATTAGCTCATTAATTTGGTTCATGTAATCTTCTACAATACCAACGATTTCTGTGTAAGCATTATTTGCTGCAACAGTTCTTTGGAAGAAGATATTTTTCTCAGCTGTACCCATGTGTTTTGGTCTTTCTGGGTTAAGTGAGTTATTTTTGAATGCATCAACTGCATCAAAGTCTACTAAATCGCTTAATGTTTCGTAATCCCAAACATTAATTTTTTGAATTTCATGGCTTGTTCTAAATCCATCAAAGAAGTTTACGAATGGTAATCTACCTTTAATAGCTGATAAGTGAGCTACTGGTGATAAGTCCATTACTTCTTGAACAGAGTTTGAACAAAGCATAGCACAACCTGTTTGTCTAGCTGCGTAAATATCTGAGTGATCTCCATATATTGAAAGAGCGTGTGTAGCTACGGTTCTAGCTGCAACGTGGAATACACCTGGTAATCTTTCTCCAGCAACTTTATACATATTAGGTATCATTAATAATAAACCTTGGCTTGCTGTGTATGTAGTAGTAAGTGCTCCAGCTGCTAATGATCCGTGAAATGCTCCTGCTGCACCTGCTTCAGATTGCATTTCTTTAACCATAACTTCTCTATCGAAAACATTTTTACGTCCATTTGATGACCAAACATCAATAGATTCTGGCATTGGTGAAGATGGTGTGATTGGGTAAATGGTTGCAACGTCTGTAAATGCGTATGATACGTGAGCTGCAGCGGTATTACCGTCCATAGTCTTCATTGCTCTAGTAATTGTCATTTAGACCTCCTAAAATAATTAATAAGCAATTATCGTTAACACTAATTTAAGTATAAATAACATTCTTGGGAATGTCAAGAGCATTTATTAAATAAAACAAAATTTCGATAATTTATTAAAAAGTAATTGATTTTTTTTTAGGAAATTTTTCTAAAAAATAAAAAAACGATAACCTATTCGAAGTCATCGTTTTCCTTATCTAAGTTTTTATGAAAAATATTATCTGTCATAACTTTAGCTGCATTGTATCCAAAATTTTTCTCTCTTTGATTCATGGCAGCTACTTCTACTATTAAGGCAAGATTTCGTCCCGCTCTAACAGGCACTACTAAATGGGGTACTTTTACATTTAATAGTTTTACATAATGATTGTCTAATCCCAATCTATCGTATTCGTAATCTTCTTTCCATTGCTCTAGCTCTATTACCAGCTCTATTTGTGTACTATTTTTTACAGAACCTGTTCCATAGAGCCTTCTCACATTCACTATTCCCAGCCCTCTTATTTCCATATAATGGCGAATATTATCTGGTGATGATCCTGTAAGTTTATTATCAAATGCCATTATGTCTACCATATCATCTGCTACCAACCTGTGTCCTCGATTTACCAGGTCAAGGGCGGTTTCACTTTTACCAACAGATGATTTACCCATAATTAAAACGCCTATACCAAATACTTCTAGAAGTTCTCCGTGAATATTGCTCCTTGGTGCTAGCTGATATTCTAGTTCATCAGAAATTGCAGAAATAAGCTTAGTGGTTTTTTTAGCTGACCTTAGCAGAGTCTTATTGTAATAATCTGCTAAGTCTAATATATCCTGATTAATATCTGCATTATAGGAAAAAATAACAGCAGGAATGCTATAAGCAAGTATGCCCCTAAATCTTTCATATTGGAGCTTACTATCTAGCCCCATTAAATAATTATATTCTACAGCACCTATTACTTGAAGTCTTTGGTATGGAAATTTTTCTAAATACCCTGCTAACTGCAAGCCTGGACGGTTTACGTCTGCACTTGTAAGAGTGATTTCAAAATAATCTGTTGATTGATGAACAACTTCTAAACCTAGTCTTTCAACTACTTTGTGTAATTTTATTTCTTTTATTTTCTCACCTTGTTCAACTTGCTTAGAAATTATTTCACGATGAACTAAAGTTTCTATTAGATCATCATCTTTTTTATTTTCATCTGACTCCATTATTTTCTCCTTAACCTATCCCTTTAGCCTAAAGTATTTATATATTTCTAGGGCTTGGGATTTGCCAACTAAGGGCACTTGCATAAGCTCTTCTACACTTGCTTTTTTTATATTTGATATACTTTTAAAATGCTTATATAAATTAATTCTAGTTTTTTCACCTACACCCTTAATATTATCTAGTTCTGAACTTTTCATAGTATTTTGCATCAGTTTTCTATGATAATTTATTGCAAATCTATGGGCTTCTTCTTGGATTTCATAAATTAATTTATAAACTGGATCTCTTCTATTTATAGATATTTCTTCACCTTGGTATATAATTGCACGTGTGGTATGCTTATCATCTTTAACTAGTCCTGCAATTTCTATATCAAGTTTAAATTCATCTAATATTTCCAAGGCAGATGTTACTTGTCCTTTGCCTCCATCCATTAATATCAAATCTGGCATATATCCAAATCCTGTTGTGGTATTTCCTTTTTGCATTTCTTTAATACCATTTTTAAATCTGCGGGTTAAAACTTCTTTTAATGAGCCATAGTCGTTGGGTCCTTCTATAGTTTTTATTTTGAATTTTCTATATTCTTTAGGATTCGAATGACCATCTTCAAAAACCACCATAGAACCTACAGATTGGACTCCAGATGTATTTGAAATATCATAACATTCGATTCTTTTTATCTCAGACATATTTAATATTTCTTTTAACTGATTGATACCGGCAGATTTCTTGCGATCTTTTTTTTCTACTTGCTTTTCGTATTTTATACGCATATCATTAGCATTTGTAAGTGCCATATTTAATAAATCTTTTTTCCTGCCTAGTTTTGGTTCATGAATTAAAACCTTGGATCCACGTTTTTGGTTTAAAAATTCATTGATAGTCTTTAAATCATATGGCTCTATTTCTATAAGTATTTCTTTTGGAACATACATTATATCCAGGTAAAATTGCTTTATAAAAGATGACATTATCTCTTCATTGCTTTCCGAATAATCATTTTTAATTATAAAGTGTTCTCTTTCTACAATTTTTCCCTGGCGCATTAAAAATACTTGCATAACAATGGCTGTTATTCCCTTGCTCATTGCAACTATATCCATATCTTCTCCAGCAGTTTCAGTGATTTTTTGCCTTTCAGATATAGTGGATAAAGCTCTGTAATAATCTCTATATTTTGTTGCCATTTCAAAGTTTAATTTAGAACTTTCCTCATTCATTTTTTCTAAAACCCAATTAGGGATTTTTTCCGATTTGTTTTCCAAAAATTCTTTAATATCTTCTATATGCTCCATATAACGAGACTCATCCTCGTTATAAATACATGGTCCCTTACATTTTTTTATAAAATAATTTAAGCATGGTCTATCTAAAGTCTGTCCTTTATCAAAATCTAAGTTACAAGTTCTAAATGGATAGTACAAATGAAATAGATCTATAGCATCATTTACTGCATAAGCATCAGGATAGGGTCCATAGTAATCTGCCTTGTCATTATAAATTTGCCTTACTTTTTGGATGCGTGGATATTTTTCATTAGTTATTTTGATATAAGGGTATTGCTTATCATCGCGTAGGACTATGTTATATTTGGGTCTATTTTTCTTTATAAGGTTTGATTCTAAAACTAAGGCCTCTACTTCATTTTCCACAATGATATATTCAAAGTGGTCAATATGAGAGACCATAGCTAAGACTTTGGCACCTTTATTTTTATTATTGTCAAAATACTGGCGAACTCTTTTTTTTAGATTAATTGCCTTGCCGACATAAATTATCTTATCATCGGCATTTCTCATTATATAAACTCCTGGTAAGTCAGGTAGTTCTTTTAGTTTCGCCTTTAGTTCTTCTTTACTCAAATTTGTTTACAACTCTCTTTCAAGTACTCTAAATCTGATCCTTCTAAGTGTGGAGCTAGTACGTTTTCGCATTTTTGATTATAATTATTTATCCAATCAATTTCTTCTTTTGTTAACATATCTATATTTACTGGTCTAGTGTCAATTGGCAAGTATGTTAATGTTTCTAATTGTAAAAAGCTTCCAAATTCGTTTTCTAAAGCTTTTTCTACTACCGCTTGATTTTCTATTCTGATTCCGTGGCTATTTGCAATATATAAGCCTGGTTCTACTGATGTAAACATATGTTCTTTAAATTCTATTTCTGATCCCTTGCCTACACCTAATCTTTGTGGACCTTCGTGAACAGTTAATAAATATCCTACTCCGTGTCCTGTTCCATGGAAGAAGTCTTTTCCTGCCTTCCATAATGGATATTTTGCTATTACATCTAGTCTTTCTCCAGTAGTTTTTTCTTTAAATTTAGCTAAAAATAATGCAATATGTGATTTTAAAACCAAGGTATAATCATCTTTTTCAGCTTGTGTTAAGTTTCCTAGGGCAACAGTTCTTGTAATATCAGTTGTTCCTTCTTTGTAGTGAGCCCCTGTATCCATTAAAATTAAGCCTTCAGTTCCAATTGTTTTTGATCCTACATTTTTTGGTGCATAGTGAACAATCGCTGCATTATCCTTATAACCAATTATTGATTCAAAAGATTCTTCCACAAAGCTCTCATTTTCCGCACGTAATTCGTGAAGCTTTTTGCTAGCAACATATTCATTTAATGTGCCAGTTGAAGCACCTACTTCTAACCAATTAAAGAATTTTAATAAAGTTACTCCATCTATAATATAAGCTTTTTTTGTATTTTCTATTTCAGTTTCATTTTTGATGGCTTTCATATTTGTTGTAATATTTATGCCAGTTGAAATTTTTACATTAGAGTTTATAGCATCATATATCGCTACATTTGTACGAGTAGGATCTAGGAAAATGCGGTTTTTGCCTGGTATATCCTTTAATAGAGTGAAAATATAATCATAGGAGTAAATTTTAACTTTATTTTGTTGTAAATAATCTTTTACTTCTCCATCTAGTTTATTTTGGTCAATACATAAATATGCCCTATCTTTAGAAATAAGCATATAGCAAAGAACAACTGGATTAAAGTCAATATCATTGCCTCTAATATTTAATAGCCAGCAAATATCTTCAACAGCTCCTATAAAATAGTAGTCATAGCTGTTTTTCTCCATTTCTTTACGAATACGGGATAATTTTGAGCTTGTACTTTCTCCAACATATTCTTCTGGTAATAACCAAGCTTTGTCATTGCGAAGATCTGGACGATCCTTCCATAAATCTGAAATATAGTCTATATCTGAAACTAAAGTACGTGATCCCATGGATTCGCTAAGTGATTTATACTCTCTTACAGAAAATAAATTACCATTAAAGGCAATTTTACCAAATTCACTTACATTTTGATCTAAGTATTCTTCAACTGTTGGATAGTTTTCATCCGCCATCTTCATTAATTCAAACTCTGATGATGAGAGTTCTTTTTCTGCTTGTAAGAAATATCTTGAATCCGTCCAAACTTTAGCTTCATTTGGAGTTATAACAGCAGTTCCTGCAGATCCTGTAAAACCAGAGATAAATTCTCTTTCTTTATAATGATCTGATAAATACTCTGACTGATGTGGATCAGAAGTAGGTATTATGTATGCATCAATCTTTCTTTCTGCCATTAAGCTTCTTAATTGTTCTAATCTTTGATCAATATTCATGTTAACTCCCTTAAATTTTTTAAAAATATTTTTACCAAAATGTTAAAATATCATTATTTTATAAAGTAATTATACCATTTTGACCTGTGTTTGGTAGCATATTGACAATTGAATTTTTTAACAAATCAATTATAATGAAAGCAATGTTTAAAATTATATAAGAGGTGAGATTAAAAAATGAAACTTGGAATTGTAGGATTGCCAAACGTTGGAAAATCAACATTATTTAATGCAATCACAAAAGCTGGTGCACTTATAGCTAACTATCCATTTGCAACAATCGATCCAAATGTAGGGCTAGTAAATGTACCTGATCAAAGACTTGATGTTTTAGCCGAAATGAGTGAATCCAAAAAAATAGTACCAGCTGCCATAGAATTTTATGATATAGCAGGACTCGTAAAAGGTGCCTCAAAAGGGGAAGGTCTTGGTAACCAATTTTTATCAAATATTAGAGAGACTGATGCAATAGTTGAAGTTTTAAGATGCTTTGACGATCCAAACGTAACCCACGTTGACGGATCTGTAGATCCTATCCGAGACATAGAAACTATAAATCTAGAACTTATTTTTGCAGACCTAGAAATGATAGAAAAAGTTTTAGAAAAACGCAGAAAAGTAGCTAGAAATGATAAGGATGCAGCAAAAGAAGTAGCCGTTTTAGATAAGGTAAAAGAAGTACTTGAAGAAGGCAAATCAGCTAGAATATTAAAGTTAAATGATGAAGAAAAAAAATTACTACGTTCTTACCAACTACTTTCAACAAAACCAATTATTTATGTATGCAATGTAAATGAAGAAGATACTGCAAATGATGGTGCCGATAATCCATATGTGGCAAAAGTTAGAGACTTTGCTACAAAAGAAAATGCAGAAGTTTCTATAGTTTCTGCAAAAATCGAACAAGAAATATCAGAATTAGATACAGACAAAGAAAGAGAAGATTTCTTAGAAATGCTTGGTTTAAGCGAATCAGGTACAGATAAAGTAATTAAAGATAGCTACAAAACATTAAATCTGATATCTTTTTTAACAACAGGAGAAATGGAAACTCGTGCTTGGACTATAACAAATGGAACAAAAGCAGTAGATGCTGCTGGCAAAATCCATACCGATATATCACGCGGCTTTATAAAAGCAGAGATAGTTTCATATGAAGATTTAGTAAATAGTGGATCTATAAATGCAGCTCGCGAAAAAGGCCTTTTAAGAATGGAAGGCAAGGACTACATAATGAAAGATGGCGATGTAGTTAACTTTAAATTTAATGTATAAGGTCAAATAATGAAAAAACAAGGAAAACTAATAGTACACACAGGCTCAATGTTTTCAGGAAAAACTACTTCCCTATGGCGAGAACTTTACAGAATGAAAATAGCAAACTATAAGATAGCGGCCTTCAAGCCAACAGTAGATAATCGTGATGATGATAAAAAAATAGTTTCTCACGACAATCTAGAATTAGATGCTATAAAAGTAGAAGATTTAAATGATGTTTTAACCTATGCTACAAATCATGAACTAGATGCTATAGGTATAGACGAAGTACAATTTTTTCCAAACGATCCAACAGAAGTTATTGACATATTTAATAAACTTATGGATAAAAGTATAACCATAGTAGTTTCTGGTCTTGACATGGATTATAAAACAAGACCATTTGAAATCATAAAAGAAATAATGCCAATAGCTGATGAGCTTACCAAACACCATGCTATTTGTGCAAATTGTGGTGAAGATGCATGGGCTTCCTATAGAAAGTCTGCCGATGAATCCAGAATTCAAATCGGGTCAAAGGATAAATACGAACCCCTATGCAGAGAATGCTACAATCAAAAGATGAGTGAGAGAGAAAAAACAAAAAATCAAATTTCACTAGAAGAATTAGGAGAATAGATCTAATTCTTCTTAACTTTTATCAAAATATTTTAGCGAAGTAATTAAGGATAGTATATATGAAAGTAGCTTTAGTATACGCAGAATACGAAAACATGACAGATGAAATAAGACAGGTAAATCCAAATGCAGATAATATTATGCAAGATATGCTATCAACTATAAAAGAAGCTTTGGAATATAATAATCATGAAGTTTATGAAATACCTGCTAACATAGATATGATGAGAAATATTATGGATATAGATGACCTTGATGTAATCTTTGTCCGCTATGATCCATTAGAAAATCTGAAACTTCAAGGAAATGTATTTGCAGCCTTAGAGTTATTGGGCATACCAATTGTAGGCAGCGGAATGCTAGCCCAAGCTACAGCACTTTCAAAAGAAACTACAAGTCTGATTTTATCATCTTGGGGACTTCCGGTTACTAAATCACAAATAATATTTGATAAAAAAGATGATCTAAAAGAAGATCTTAAGGAGTCCTTTCCCCTTTTTATAAAACCAGAATCAGAAGCAGTCTCAGTTGGTATACGTAATGATTCTTATGTAGAAAATGAAGAAGAGCTTGCAAAGACCTTAGATCGTATTTTTGATGAAGTAAATCCACCAGTCATAATAGAGGAATTCCTACCCGGCAGAGAATTTACAGTAGGTGTCTTAGAAGATATGGGAGAATTAAAAGCCTTAGAAGTAACAGAGATTACTTTCGCCAAGGAAAGTGGCGTTAATTTTAGAACAAAAGAAGTTATGGAAAATAAATGGCATAAAAAAACAACTCCAGCAGATATTAATGAAGAATTAGAATTAGAAATGAAATACTTGGCTATAAAATCATTTAAAGCCATAAAGTGTGATACCTATGCTAGAGTGGATATTAGATTAAATGCTTATAGTGAGCCTTATATTATGGAAATAAATACTATGCCAGGTCTAAGCAAAAAAACTTCCCCTTTTGTGTTAGAAGCAGAAGCATCAGGAATATCTTATGAAGAATTGATGGATAAACTAGTAAGATCTGCCTACTATAAAGGAACTGAAAAGAAAAAGTTAGGAATTGGAAAATTTTAATATAAAAAAGCAGGTTTTTAAAGACCCGCTTTTTTATTTTTATAATTATAACTATCAAAATATACTATTAGACTTGTAAAAATTATTAAGCAAATTATTAATATATTAAAATTATTTATTTTTATTGGCAAATGAAAAGCCTCCCTAAGCTCATAGGCCACTCTTGGAAATTTTCCAAGAGTAAATACTAAAATCATAAGTCCCTCACCTATTATTATAGCTTTTATACCTTTAAAATCCTTTTTTATTATAAAAATAAGCATTATTAAAAAGCAAATATAAACCACATAACGAGAATGAATTCTCATATCTAGCCATACGCTTAAGCTAATAAGTGAAGTGATTAAGCTATATAAAATTATAGATGCCAATACATATCTGGATACTTTTGCTAATTTTTCCATTATCCTCTAATTGTATAAACTAGTGCAACTGGTGTGCCATCTTCTGGAGCCTTATCTTCATCTACACTAAATTCAACAGTTTTTGTTTTTTCTACTGAACCTAGTGGATAGTTAGCATTAGAAGAAATACCTACAGTACATGAATCAAGACAAGATAGGCATCCTGTTTTCATTTCATTAGAACGATCAAGGTTACCTGTAAATCTAATATCTAGATCTTTACCATTAGAATCTTTCACTATATCATTTACATTTGTCCCCTCTTCGTTTCCATCCCAATAAGCAGTGATTTCTAGTGGAGTACCTTCAGATGTTGTTTCTTCAGCATTTTCAGGTGTCATATTATCTCCTGGTTTTGCACCAATATCTAATAGTGCTTGGTGGAAATCTGCTGGTGGTGTATTAGCTACAAATACTGGTTTATCACCAAATTTTCCTGTTTCGGATACAACTAAATGTCTTGTTGATTCAGTTAAAAATTTACCATTGAAAGTTGTGTATATAGTAACAGTTTGATTTTCTTTATCAACTACAATATTATTATCTTTGCTAACGCCTTTTATCTCTTCAGATGTTGTGTCATTATCAGATGTTTTTTCTTCTTGTTCATTTGTATCAGTTTCATTTGTGTTTTCTGCTTGTTCTGTTATAGTAGTTTCGTTTATTTCTGCCTTATCATCATTTGCAGAATCTTTGTTGTTACATCCTGTCAAAACTGCTCCTGTTAATGCAAAAGCTAGCACAAATTTTTATAATTTTTCATATTACTCTCCTTAAAGTATGATATGTATATTTATAAGATATATTATCACAATATAGCAATACTTTCAATCGTTTCAATATCTTGATAATTAATTTATATTTTATTTTTTGAATTTTTTAAAGGAGATATCATCGATTTTTTTATAATATACTCAAAATATTTCATTATTTCTTCATTAGATAATTTGAAAGAACTATTTATAAGTTCTATATAAATTCTTTATACAGTATTTATAAGATAATCACCTAAACTTTAAATAAATTAAGTCAGAAAATATATTGTCTAATAAATAAACACAAGTATTAAATTAGTGCTTGTTGTGGGTATTATTCTTAGTAAATTAAAATATATAATTATTAATTATTCCAATTAAAAGGAGATTTTATGTCATACATAGAAATGAAAAATTCTTATAAAATTTATAATGAAGGCAAGAAAAACGAAATAATTGCCAATAATGATATTAGTTTTGCTATAGAAAAAGGAGAGCTTGCCATTATTTTAGGCAACTCTGGTGCTGGTAAGTCGACCATATTAAATATCTTAGGTGGTATGGATACCAATACCAAGGGGCAAGTAATTATAGATGGAGAGGATATTTCCAATTATAATAAAAGACAACTAACTGAGTATAGAAGAAACGATGTTGGCTTTATCTTTCAGTTTTATAATCTCGTGCAAAATCTAACTAGCAAGGAAAATGTAGAACTTGCTTCCGAAATTGTAGAAGATGCCCTAAATCCTGAAAAAGTATTAGAAGATGTAGGTCTTGAAAAAAGAATGAACAACTTTCCTGCAGAGCTTTCAGGCGGCGAGCAACAAAGAGTAGCTATTGCCCGTGCTATTGCCAAAAAT
Organism: Anaerococcus octavius; assembly: GCF_900445265.1. GTDB lineage: Bacteria > Bacillota > Clostridia > Tissierellales > Peptoniphilaceae > Anaerococcus > Anaerococcus octavius. The sequence goes on along the minus strand of NZ_UFTA01000002.1, from coordinate 403,147 downwards.
CCAAAGATTTTGTTATGCGATGAGCCGACAGGTGCTCTTGATTATCAAACTGGTAAGCAAGTTTTAAAAATTTTACAAAATATGAGCCGTGAAAGCAACGCAACTGTAGTAATAGTCACTCACAACTCTGCTATTGCTCCTATTGCAGATAGGGTTATTCATATTAGAAATGCTCAAGTCTCAAATATAAAAACAAATCCAAATCCAAAAGACATTATTGATCTAGAATGGTAGGTGATAAGCTTGGATGCACTAATGCAAAGTATTAAAAAAAGTTATAGAAATTCAATCGGAAGATTTCTGTCCATATTTTTGCTAATGGCACTTGGTTCTTTTGCCCTAGTTGGATTAAAAATAACTGGTCGAAATATGAGATCAACTTCTCGTGACTATTATGATAAGGCAAATCTTGCTGATATTACAGTAATAGGCAGTATGGGCATAGATGATAAAAACGTAGATGAGATTGATAAAACATCGGGCGTTAACCAAAAGGAATACGGTTATTTAAAAGATGTTACCCTTGAAGGTACTACTGATTCTTTGAGAGTTTTTTCAAAACCTAAAGAAATTTCCCAGTATAAAATAACAAAAGGAACAGATCTAAAAAATGACACTGATATAGTTGTTTCTGACAATTTAAAGAATCAATACAAAATTGGAGATACAATAAAACTAGATGAAAAAGAAGATTTAGATGGAAAATATTCCCTAATAAATCATACTTACCAAATAGTTGGTTTTGCGGATTCGCCAGAATATTCCTCATATTTAAATATGGGAGCATCAACATCTGGAGATGGTAATCTTTATGCACTTGCTTTTGTAAATGAAGATAATTTTGATACAGATTATTATATGATTGCACGTTTAAGATATGAAGATTCTATTAATTTAAATCCTTATTCAAACGAATATAGAAATAATATTAGCAAGCACGAAAAAGAATTAAATGATGCCTTAGATGGAGCTGGTGAACAGAGGCTAAAAACTATAAAAAATGATATTCAAAAAGAAATAGACGACGGACAAGCAAAAATAGATGATGCTAATAAACAGGTAAATGACAATCAAGCAAAACTTGATAATGCCAACAAGCAAATTAAAGATGGCAAAGATGAACTAGCTAATGCAAATAAAAGATTAAAGGATGCCAATCAAAGACTAACAAGCGGCAAAAAAACACTAGATGAAAAATGGAATGAACTTCAATCAGGAAAAGCTCAACTAGCTAATGCAAAAAGTTCTCTAATAGCTGCTGAAAATAAATTAGACAATGCATATAATCAGATTGTTCAAGGAGAAAATGAATTAAATGCAAGCAAAAATCAATTAGCGGCAAAAGAAAAAGAATTAGCATATGGCAAAGCAAAATACCAAGATGCCCTTGAAGAATATGAGGCAAAAAAAGCAGAATTAGATGCTGGTAATGAAAAATTAAAAACTAGTGAAAAAGAATTTGCTAATAAAAATAAAGAAGCAAGTGAACTCTTAAATGCAATTGCTAACCTAGAAGAAAAAATAGCTCAACTTAATGAAGCCATTCCTATAATGAAATCAAATATTGGCGAAAGTGGCGAAGATGCTGACCCAGAACTAATAGAAAACTTAGCAGAAAGTAAAGCTCAATTAGAAGCTTTAAAGCAAAAATTATCAGAACTAAACGCTATCAAAAAAACACAAATTCCAGCTGATACTAAAGAGCAAATGGAATCTGCTCAAAAAGAATTATCAGCAAAAAGAGTAGAATTTGATGCAGCTTATCAAAAACTAGAGGCAGCTAAAGCTACTTTAGATCAAAAACAAGCAGAGATAAATGATGGTCAAACACAAATAAATAGTGTAAAAGCATATATATCCTCAAAAGAAAATGAATTAAATACAGCTAAAAATACCTATGCAGCAGGTAAAAGAGATTATGAAAATGGCTTAGTTAGCTATAATCAAAATTTAAATCTTTACTACCGAGGTCTAGATGAATGGAATGCAGGTTTTAACACTCTTAACAAAAAAGAAAAAGAATACCAAGCTAACCTTGCAAAATATAATCAATCAAGCCAAGAATTAAAGAATAAAAAAGCAGAATACGAAGATAAATTAGCAGAATTTAAGGATAAGAAAAAAGATGCTGACAAAGAAATAAAAGACGGTGAAGAAAAAATTGCCGATGCTAAAGAATTAATGGATTCACTTGAAGAGCCTACTTATACAGTAGCTACTAGAAGAAAATCACCCGGATCTTTGGGATATACAGTTTACCAAGTAGTTTCAGAGGTAGTTGATAAATTATCAAAAATTTTTCCAGTATTTTTATATCTAGTAGCTGCCCTAGTAACCCTTACTACAATGACCAGATTTGTAGATGAGGAAAGAATAAATACAGGAACTCTTGTAGCTTTAGGATATGACGATAAAGATATTACAAAAAAATTCACTAGATATGGACTTTTAGCTGGTGGACTTGGTTCAATATTTGGCATAATTTTAGGACATACCCTATTCCCACTTATGATTTATAATGCCTATGGTCATGCCTTTATTTATCCAAGAATTTACCTAGAATTTTATCCGGTAATTTCAATAGTTGCACTTGCTTTATCTATATTAAGTTCAGTACTTCCAGCATATATAGTTGCAAAAAGACAACTACAAGAAAAGCCAACCGCCCTCTTGCTAGCAAAACCACCTGCAAAAGGATCAGAAATATTACTAGAAAAAATTCCATTTATTTGGGATCACATGAGCTTTACACAGAAAGTAACTGCAAGAAACTTATTTAGATACAAAAAAAGAATGTTAATGACAATCTTTGGTGTAGCTGGTGGTGTAACACTTTTATTTGCAGGATTTAGTTCACAAAAATCAATTGCAGATCTAGAATCGACGCAATTTGATGAACTAATCAACTACGATATGATCGTTTCATACAATCCAAATACAAGTGATAAAAATCAAATAGATATAGATAAATTATTAAAATCCGATAAAATAAATGAATATTCTGGCATATACTTTGAAGACCTAAATAAAGTTGCTGGAGAATACAATGACAAACAAGATATAAGATTAATAGTTCCAAAAGATAATGAGAAATTCAAAGACTTTATAAATCTTCGTAATCGAGAAAGTCAAGAAAAAATAGAAATCCCAAAAGATGGTGCAATTGTTACTGAAAAATTATCAAAACTATTGAATGTCACTCCTGGTGATCAAATCACTGTAAAAGATTCATATGATAATGAAAAAACTGTAAAAGTAGTAGCAATTACAGAAATGTACTCTGGCCACTTTATGATAATGGATAAATCATACTTAGAAAAAACTTTTGGAGATAAATTTAAACCTAACGCTGATTTGATAATACTAAAAGATGGAAATGTAGATAATATCAAAATTATTTCATCAGAGTTTATGAATATAGATTGTGTAAATGCTGTAATTTCAAATACAATGCTTAAAAACCAGCTAAATACAATTGTAGATTCACTTAATAAAATAATGCTTATACTAATAATAGTTGCCACAATGTTAACCATAGTTATCTTGTACAACTTAACAAGTATAAATGTTCAAGAACGTATTAGAGAACTTTCTACAATAAAAGTTCTAGGCTTCTTTGATAATGAAGTAACTTCCTATATTTATAAGGAAACAGTTATTTTAACAATTTTAGGAATACTTGTAGGTTATATACTTGGTGATATACTATTTAGATATATTCTAAGATCAGTACCACCAGCAGAGGTTATGTTTAACCCATCTCTGACTCACATATCATTTACAATTCCTCTAATAATTGTAGGAATAATTACAGTTGTACTTGGTATTTATGTTTATAAGAGACTTAAAAATGTAGATATGCTAGAAGCATTAAAATCAGTAGAATAAAATATTTTAAATATTATTAGTTAAAAACTTACCTTCTTAAGTACATCAAACTTAGGAAGGTAAGTTTATTTTTTCAGCTTTATATAATTTAATTAAATTAATATTTAAAAGTATTCAGCAAGGAAAGTATAGTTTTTACTAAATAAATATTTTAAGTATACAGCATTATATGGAATAATAAAGTTTATTCTATAAAAATTAGCAACAACAACTATTTGCAGATGCTTGACCATCATCACTAGATGAATTATGAAAATTAGAACAACCAGCAAAAGGTCCAAAATGATTATTTCTATCTCCTATTATATCAAAATATTTTTTATACCTTGTTTCTTCTAGCATTGCTGCAGTATTTCCACAAACTGCTTCTGCTTTATTTAGGAAAAATCTATGATGATCATCTAAATCAAAATAAAATTCATTATTTGTAATACCACCATTATATTTTACAAATTGACCATAATCTTCACAAATATCTTCTATTAAATCTGGAATTTTAAAAGCACTAATAGTTTCAGAATAAAAATTAATGTTTCCTAGAAAATTTTCCAATTCTTCATTGTCAATAGAAGATTCTTTACTAGACATATATCTAAAATCTAGCCAACCTATCTTAGCCATCAGCCTTCTAAAGTCTTCTCTATACATTGCTCCTGCAAGACATTCTCCCCTAAGAATTTCATCATTTGAAATACTTTCTGGAACTCTTCTATCTGCGAAAATATCTGAAAAATATAATTCGCCACCACGTTTTAAAACTCTAAAAATTTCTTTAAAAACTTCTTCTTTAAATGGTGATAAATTTATTACACAGTTAGATATAACTACGTCAATTGTTTCATCTTCAATACCTAAGGATTCTAAATCTTCTATATATCCTTTTTTAAACTCTACATTTGATTTTTTATATCCAAATATTTTAGCCATATCTTCTTTATACTTATTGGCAATTTCTAGCTGACTACCTGTCATATATACGCCAATTATTTTTCCATTTTCTCCTACTAGTTTTGATAAAATATAGCAATCAAGACCAGTTCCGCATCCTAGATCAAGAATAGTCATACCTTCAATTGTTCTTGGAATAGGTGAACCACAGCCATAAAAACGACTTATTATTTCATCTGGTATTTCTTTTGTAATCTCTTTTATATAATTTAGCATAGAATCACGTTCACATGAACATATATTTGTTTACATATTTCCTTCATTCTCAGTAGTAATCTTGCTATAATATTCACTAACTTTTTTTCTGATATCTGTCATTTTTTTACCTTTCATAATTTTTTAGAGTAAACTACTCCAATGAACCACCTCATGAGGATCCAGATCCTGCTGTACAACTATAACAATGGTTTACAGTTACAATCTCTCTATCCTCTAAATCATATTTACTAATATCAAATATAGTTTTATTACTAGATTTCACTCCCATTTTTAATGACAAATTAAAATCACAATCATAAATTTTACCATCATAGTCAACTGATAGAGTATTTTTACACATTACATCATTGATTACAACTGGATTATAGGAATTATAAAGTCTTTTCATATACCTATTTAAGTTATTAGACTTATCTAGCCATTTACCAAAATTGCCTATGGGAGAATTAGTAATAACAAATAAATTATTAAATACTATTTTATATTCATCTAATAGTTTAGTCCTGTATACATCTTCTAGTTCTTCTTGAGATTGAGGAATCATAGCTCCAGAAGGATTATAGACTAAGTTTAAATTAAGGTCTGGATTCTTGCCATAGCCTAAACTATTAAGCGTTTTTAGTACTTTAATAGAATCCTCAAAAACTCCAACTCCTCTCATTTTGTCAGTTTTTTCCTTTTCATAAAATGGAAGGCTAGCTATGATATATACCTTATTTTCTTTTAAAAAATTAGGAATATTTTGGTATTTCGGATCATTGTAAATAGTCAGATTAGAACGAATCATCACTTTTTTACCAAACATTGATGCATTAGAAATTAAATATTTACAAACCTGACTCATTTCTGGAGCACCACCTGTGATATCAAGTGTCTTAAAATCATAATTTTTTAATAAATCAATAACTTTATCTGCAACATCCATAGACATATCTTCACTTCTATTTGGATTGCATGAAAGATGACAGTGCTTACAAGATAAATTACACCTTCTAGTAAGATTTACTTGTAAAGTATCAATTTCGTTTTTTGTTTTTATCTTATATCCGACTTTATCATCAAATCTAGGAACTGCTTTGTTTATTTTTTTGAAATAATCCACCTAAAATTCCATTTCATCAATTATATTTTTCATCTGAACACTTGTAGCTAGTGTGATGCCTGCTTGCATTGCACTAGCTACATGAACCGCTTCCATCATTTCTTCTTTGCTAATTCCTAAGTCCAAGCATTTTGTTGTATATGCATCTATACAATATGGGCATTTTTCTGCATGTGCAACAGCTAATGCAATTAGAGCTTTAGTTCTTACAGCTAGTTTGCCTTCTCCCATTATATTTGCATAGTAATTTAAAAAATTATCCCAATTTTCTTTATCCAAATCTCCAAGTTTACCTTCATTAAATTTATCTAAATCGCTACTTTTAAAATATTCTGTCATGATTCCCTTCCTTAAATTTGTATTAATTAGATTTAATAATATATAAATAAATTTTGCAAAATTCAAGACAAATTTCTCTACTATTCTTTATTATATTTATCTATACAAAATACTAGTGTTATATAGAAATTAAGTTATATAGAAATTGAAATATTAATATATTTACAATTTGAAAATCAATAGAAAAAAACCTTAAGGATTTATCCTTAAGGTAAATTTAATAAGCTTAAACGGTACATAGTGATAAAAAAATTATAAACTTCTATTAAGACAAACTTGTTATAACTTTTTTACCTGTTGCAGAATAAGTAGGACTTTTATTTATTCCAATAATTCCTACTATAATATAATCATTATCTTTGTACTCTTTTAAAAAACTATAAGCTTTCTTTGCCAATATACATCACTGTTCTCCAGAATTATCAATTGCATCTTAATCATCGTATGTCAACAATTTAATAAAACAACTTGCTCTTGTCTCTTATTCATTAGAGTGAACTCCTTTTATTTTTGGTAAAGCCTTTACCATAATAAGAGAAGCTTATGTTTTATTAAATTAAGATCGTAAATCCGAGACAAAAATATTTTATAAATCAACTAAACTAATATTTTCATTTATAAAATCTTCATCAAATATATTGATATAAGTACCAAAGTACTCATCTATGCCTGCATCTTTGGTAGTTGCCATCAGTTCCATTTCTATACCAAAATAATTTACGCTTTCTTCTAGTACTTTAAAATCATTTTTTATATAAAAAGCTTTTCTTCTATTTCTTATAGCAAAATCATCAGCATCCTTAAATTTTGTACTTTCTATTTCTATTATTAAATCATCATATTTTTCTTTTAATAATCTTAAAGCTTTGCTTCCAAAACCTTCTCCCCTGCATGCTGGATCTATTGCAAGATATGAAAGTAGATGAATATTGTCATTTAAATAAATAACAGCCATACCTATATTTTTACTATCTTTATTTAGTAATAAAATATCTATTAAATTTTGGTCATAAAATCCATATAAAATTTCTGCATCTATCCTCTCATATTCAGGAAATGATAGTTGGTATAGATTTTTAAAATATTTTTTATCTTCTTGACTTTTTACTTCTTTTAATTTCACTTTTTACCTAACCTAAAATTTATAAGAATCTATAAATTCTAAATCATCATCTGTCAATGAATACTTACTTTGGTCTGTAATTACTTCTGGACCATCTTCGTGAATTATAAGTTGGTGTTCATATTGGCAAACATTTGATCCATCTTTGGTTCGTGCAACCCAACCATTATCATCTAATTGCATTGGCCAGTTTCCACTTGCTATCATAGGTTCAATAGTAAATACCATGCCTGCTTGGATACGTGGACCGTGATGAGCTTTTCCATAATGTGGAACTTGTGGATCTTCGTGCATTTCTTTGCCTATACCATGACCTATAAAATCACGGATAACTGAAAAATCATTTTCTACTTCTGCGTATTCTTGGATAGCATGACCTATATCACCTATTCTATTACCGACTTTAGCTTCTTTAATAGAACGAGTTAAGGATTCTAGTGTGACATCCATTAGCTTTTGATCACGATCTGATAATCCGCCTATAGCATATGACCAGCAAGAATCAGCTAGTCCCCCATTATAATCAATTACATTATCAATAGAAACTATATCGCCTTCTTTTAAGACATAGTCTGATGGGAATCCATGGCAGATTTCATCATTTACTGATATACAAAGTGTATAGGGAAATCCACCATATCCTAATTGTGCTGGCACTGCGTTTTTGTGGTCTACTATAAATTTATTTGCAAAGTCATCAAGTTGTTTTGTAGTAATCCCTTCTTTGATAACTTTTTGGATAGCAAGATGAGTTTGACAAAGTATTTCTGCTGCATCTCTCATCTTTTCAAAATCATTTTCTGTGTATAATCTGATCATATTGTCCTTTCAATTAAAATAAAGCGACTAAAAGCCGCCCTATCTTACATTTTCTTTGTTGCTATATAAGTGTATTTGTCAGATGAAATTTCTGGATTGACATCCCATCCACTTGTCATGGCAAGGGATTTTCCTAATTCATCTATATAATACATTATTATACCTGCATCTATTAAGTTTACATCACCTTTAAAGTCTTCTATATATAAATTGATCTTATCATCTACAATTACAAATCTCCAAGGTTGTTCATTGTGTGTTGATGGAGCAAATTTGGCATAGTCAAATATATCATTTAGACCTCTTTGTTCTAGATCTTCATCTGTTGCTTGTGTATCAAAATCACCTAGGAAAACTAAGTCCTCTGTTGCAAGTCTATTATCAAATCTTTGTTGGTGAACTTCTTCATCTAGTGGATAACCGAAAGCTAGAAGTAAATTTACATCTCCATCTGTAAAGTTAAATGCTGATTGTTTTACAGTTGTTTCTACATCAGCAACTGTAATCCAGCATGAACCTAATCCTAGATCGTTTAATTTTGTAATTATTTCTTCCATACCATAAGCACCTTTTACAAGAGAGCTCGGATTGTTATTTAATGAATTTAAAGCTATATATGCTGGAGCTTTTATCATAATTCCACGATAGCCAGCTACACCTTCTAAGGCATTGTATACAGAATCTCCATCAGTATTTACTAAAAAGGATAAATCTTCTTTACCTAATTTTTCTGCCTCAGCATCCACTATTTCATAAATTTTTCTTTGAGTATCATCATCCAATTGTTTTTCTTTGTAGTCTCTAGTTGATGTTCTAGATTTTAAAAAATTTGTTGTAAGCATTGTTACCCCCATTTATGTATTCTAATACAATTTTACCATATTTTTATAAATTTTTATATGGTATGATACTTATATGCAATTAACAGAAAAACAAAAACAAGCTGCTAACCACAAAAACGGTCCTTGCCTAGTACTAGCTGTTCCAGGTGCTGGCAAAACAACTATGCTTTTAGAACGTATAAAGATGTTAGAAAATCAAATAGATCCATCACATATATTATCACTTACTTTTAGTAAAACTCAGGCTTTAGATATGAAAAATAGATTTGAGAGTGAAGGTGATATAAAATCCAATTTTATGACTATCCACGCCTTTTGCTATTTAATTATTAGAAACTATTATAAAAAAACGCATAGAAAATTAAAGATTTTAGAAAGTGATAATGAATATAACAAATATAATTTAATCCAACAAATATATTATGATATAAACGGCAAAGTAATGTCATCAGAAGACCTTAAGAACTTTTTTATAGAAATCGGCTACATGAAAAACTCTATGGCTGATATATCATATTTAAAAAAATCTCAAGTCAAAAATATAGAAAAAATATATAAAGCTTACGAAGATTTTAAAAAGCAAAAATCTTATATAGATTTTGATGATATGCAAATAATAGCTCTCATAATTTTAAACCAAAATTATAAGTTACTAAGACTAGTTAAAAACAAATACAAATATATCCAGCTAGATGAAGGCCAAGATACTTCACTCTTGCAGTTTAAAATTATAGAGAAAATAGTTCATCCCGAAAATAATCTGATGGTAGTTGCAGATGATGATCAATCTATATATTCTTTTAGAGCAGCAGAACCAGACTATCTTTTAAATTTTAAAAGCATATATCCAAATGCAAAATTAATAACTATGGATGAAAATCATAGATCCCAAGCAAATATAGTAAAAGCTGCAAATAATTTTATTATTCAAAACCAAAAAAGATATACTAAAAATTTGTTTACCAGCAAAAATGCTACTAGTAAAGTTTATAAAAAATATGCCAAAGATAGCAAAGATAGTTTTTCCTATATCTTAAAAAATATAGATCCAAATAAAACCAATGCCATTGTTTTTAGAAATAATATTTCAGCTTTGAATCTAATTAGCTTTCTAATGGAAAAAGACATTGCTTTTACTATAAATAATCCAAGCATAGATTTTTTTGATTCTAAAATATTAAGCGATATGGTAAATATCATTAATTTTTCTAAAGATTTTTATAATGTAGAACTTTTTAGTGAAATATATTATATGGTAAACACCTATTTATCTAAAGAAGAAATAGAAAAACTTGATTTAAAGGCGATAAATTATACAGTTTTTGATTATCTTCACGAATATATAAGTGACGAAAAAGCCTACGGTCTATTAAGAAAAGAAAAAGAATTTAAAAATCTTAGAACTATGAATTTAGATAAGCAAATATCCTACATTTACAATAAAATGGGTTACAGAGACTACATAAAAATGTTTTCTAACAAATACTACGAAGTTGTCATAAATAAAGATTTGTATGTAGAAAGTATGATAAATTTTACTAAAGACCTAAAAGATTTAAATGAATTTTATAAAAAAATCGAAGAATTTGAAAGAATATTAAATAAAAATAACGAATCAAATATAATACTATCTACAATTCATAAATCAAAGGGACTTGAATACGACAATGTTTTTATAATAGATTTAGTAAAAGGTGAATTCCCACTTATATATGACTATAAAAATAGAGAAAATCGCCTTGAAGAAGAACGCAGGATGTTTTATGTAGCAATGACTAGGGCACGTGATAATCTTCATTTAATTACTTTAAAATATCGTAATAGTCATAAGGTTGAACCATCTGATTTCTACACTTATGTTTAAAACTAACATTTTGGGTATATACAAAATAACGGCGAAACTTAGAGTTTTAAAGGAGAATTAATTATATGAAAAAAGTAGCAGTTTTAGTTGAAAATAAATTTGAAGAACCAGAACTAATTTATCCATATTGGAGACTTAAAGAAGATTATGAAGTAGTACTTGTAGGTACACAAGCTGATACAGAATATGTAGGAAAAGCTGGTGGATACAAAATGAAATCTGATATTTCAAGTTCAGATGCAAAAGCAAGTGACTTTGATGCAGTATATATCCCAGGTGGATATTCACCAGATGCTATGAGACAATCAGAAGCAACAGTTAACTTTGTAAAAGAAATGCATGAAGCTGGCAAAATAATTGGAGCTATCTGCCACGCACCATGGGTTTTAGCAGAAGCTGATATCCTAGATGGAGTAAAAGCAACATCAGTAAGCACAATTAGTACAGACATTAAAAATGCTGGTGCAAATTGGGTTGATGAAGAAACTGTAGTAGATGGAAACATCATTACTGCAAGAACACCAGACGATTTGCCGGCTCATATTAAAAAATTTGTTGAAGAGCTTGGAAAATAAGTAGATGTTTTTAGCTGATGAGAAATCATCAGCTTTTTTTTATCTAGATTTTCATGATATAATAATATTATGAAAAGAAATTATAATTTAGATAAGTGGCGTGGACTAACAATCATATCCATGGTACTTTTTCATTTAATGTATAATATAAACTATTATTGGCATATAGCTTGGTATGATGACACCCTTTTAAATAAAATTTGGCAATTATCAATTGCTTGCTCATTTTTTATTATTTCAGGTATTACATCAAATTTTCTTAGTGCTGATAAAAATATAAAACGTGGAATAAAAACATCTTTAATTGCTTTTGCAATTACTCTTGCTACCTATATAGCTGCACCAGATCAATTTATCCTCTGGGGAGTATTAAATGGCCTTGGTGCTTCTATGATTATTACTGGACTTATACAAAAATTTACAAATATTTTACCAAAATGCTCACTCATCTTTTTAATATTATTTGTAATAACCTACAAGATTCCAAGAGGAGTCCTTTACACAAATAGTTTTTTTAAAAGTATGTATGAATTAAACTTTTTTTACCTAGGATTTCCATCTGCTGATTTTCACTCTAGTGATTATTTTCCAATAATACCATGGATTTTTATCTATCTATTTGGATTTATCTGGGGAAAAGATTTAAAAAATAAGAATTTTTACGGAAAATATGGTAGAGAAAATATTCTATCAAAAATAGGCAAATATGCTATGCCAATTTACCTTGCCCACCAAATAATTTTATATCCTTTAGTTACTCTTATCTACAATTTAGCAAAATAAGAGACTGTTGCAGAATAAATAAGCCGTCCCAAAATCATTAGATGAACCTCCACGGAAATTTTGCCTCCACGAGTCGGAAGGATATGTAAAAAATTTCCTAAGATAACCTTCTAATGGTTAGGACGATAATTATTCATAGTTTTGCAACAGCCCCTTTTATTTTACATTTATAGTATATTCTTCATTAATAACTGGATTTATATTTAAAATTTCTTTTACAACCTTTACAGTTTGTTCTTCAGCTTCATCTAATAAGCCCTTATCAATCACTTCTTTTTCTACTTTAGCTTCTTCTTCTTTCCTAAAATTTGAATAGTCTTTCATTTCCAATGGATTAAATATAGAATTTTTTTCATCATATACCATTACGCTATCTTCGTCTATTTCATGACTTAAAATTTTTGTTTCTGGTAATGTAATATTTATTGTCTTTGCATTTTCATTTACTTTTACTTTAGCCTCGTCTAAATCAACACCTGCGTGGATTTCTCCCTCATAAGTATATAAAAAGCTTTTTTTAGTAAATGGTATAGTCAATCCCTGAAATTGTTGGCTATTTTCAAATGAAGCTATATTTTTATAATGATATTTTAAAGTAGTGAGTTCCTTGGCTTCTTTTAAAGCTGACTCTACTGTTTCTGATGTAATTGTAGTTTCTTCCTTGACATCAAATATACTTTTTGCATAAAAGAAGGCAGCTGTAATCAGTCCAGCAACAATAATTGCACTGATCAAGCCTTGCCAAAATCTATTTTTATTTTTACTCATATTAATTCCTTTTTTCATTTTCTATTTTTATTATACTAATTATTTAAATAAAATAAAGTTTAAATTTAATAAAATTAATATTAGATAATATTAATACCATCACTTATTAAAACTATATACTTTTTTTAAAATGGAATAATCTGATTTTTAAATCTTATAAATAAATGAAATTACAATAAAATAAAAAAACTAAGTTTATTAAAACTTAGCCTTGGCATAGTATATAGGTTTCTTACGCTCTCTCCATTTTCTTTCATATTCGGTAACTATGGATTTCTCTTCTGGCAAATTATAATTTGACTCTAAAATCTCCAAACCAAAATCTTCATAATATTTTAAAGAATCTTTAAAAAAATCTAAATCATCTGTTTTTTGCTCTATTATTCCTTCATTTTTGATTATTTTTTGGTATCTTTCTAGAAATCTTGGATGGCTTAATCGTCTTTTATGGTGTTTAGTTTTTGGCCATGGTGTTGAAAAATTTATATAAATATGGTCTATTTCATCTTCACCAAAGGCTTCTGTAAGCTCTTCACCATAATCTATTAAACCTATTACATTTTTCAATTCTTCTTCTTTTATCTTTCTACTAGCTATTACAAAAGCATTTGTGTTCATTTCTAAAGCTATAAAATTTATATCTGGATGGGACTTAGCTTTTTCAATAATAAAATCACCCTTGCCTGCTCCTATTTCTAAGTGGATTGGGTTATCATTATCAAAAACTTCTTGCCATTTTCCCTTCATATCTCTAGGATAAAAAAATATCCTATCGTTTTCTTTCATCTCCGGTATAGCATTTGGTTTATATCTTAATCTCATAAGCTCCTCACAAAAAAGGCAAGCCTAGCTCTTTTAAGCTACTTGCCTGTAGTGTAAGTTATTTTACTTTTCTTTGTATTTTTATCAATTATATAACCTATTATAAATCCAAGAATAGCCGGCAATACCCAACCAAAACCCAGGCTAAATCCTGGCAAAAATTTATTTGGGACTAGCAAAATATTTTCAACTATATGACTTTTTGATATACTTTCTGGTAAGTTTACCAATAAATCAAAAAATGCTGCTGCTGCTGTAAAAGCTAGAGTCCACTTATATATTTTTTCTCTCTTTCCAGTTTTTATTGAAAACATTGATAAAAATATAAGAGCAATAGAAAGTGGATATAAAAACATCAATACCGGAATTGATAAAGATATAATCCTGCTAAGTCCTAGATTTGCAATTAAAAAGGACACTATAGAAAATATTATGCAATATTTTTTATAACTTATATTAAGTGAAAGCATAGTGCTAAACATTTCAGAACAAGCAGATATAAGTCCTATAGCAGTTTTTAAACAAGCAATAAACACTATTAAGCTTAATAAAATGTGACCAACAGAACCTAAATAATGACTGGCAATTTTTGCTAGAATTATAGCTCCATTTTCTCCCCCATCCATAATATGGGCAGAAGTTGAGCCTAAAAATGCAAGAGATGAGTAGACTATTCCCATACATAACAGACACACTAAACCTGCTTTTAGTGTTTCTTTTCCTATATCCGCAGGATCTTTTACTCCTAAATTCTTAATAGATGATATTATCAATACTGCAAATGCTAATGAAGCTGGTGCATCCAAGGTATTATAACCATCTATAATACCTACAGTAAAAGGGCTAGACTGATATTTTTCGATTGGACTAACACTAGCGGCTTTTCCCATTGGCTTTACAAGCCCCATAATACCAATAAATGCTAGCAATATTAAAAATATAGGTGTCATATATTTTCCTATAGTATCTATCAAATTGCCTTCTTTTATAGCAAAATAAAAGGCCAATAAGAAAAATACTAGGGAAAATACTAGTAAAAATAAAGTATCATTTGCTTTTACAAATTCCTTTAAGCCAACTTCATAAGAAACAGTAGCAGTACGAGGTATAGCAAAACCAGGTCCTATAGTCAAATATAATAATATAGTGAAAAAATATGCAAAAGAATCTCCAGCTGGTTTTGCAGAATCAAAAAGCGAATCACTATCACTTAATCCTGTTGCAACAATACCTAGTATCGGTAATCCTATAGCAGAAATCAAAAATCCTATTGTAACAGGTGTGAGATTTACACCAGCTCTTTGTCCTAGTTCTAAGGGGAATATTAGATTGCCTGCTCCAAAAAACAGGCCAAATAAAAGTGACCCCACTAGTAAAACTTCCTTAAAATTTAACTTTTTTCTCATAACTTATCCTTCCTTTATTTGAATAATTATATCAAAAAAAGTAAATTTTTACAAAAAGTTTTTCTGATTATATTTTATTTACCCTAAATATATTTTTTCTTCTATTAACTTGCCTATTTTTCTAAAACCATTTACTTCTATATCTGTAAAGTTATTCTTGCTAGGACTATCCAAGTCAAGTACTCCATAAACTTTATCTTCATAAAAAAGCGGAATAACTAATTCGCTTTCTGAGGCATTATCACAAGCTATATGGTCCGCAAATTCATGAACATCATCTACTTTTGTAATTTTTGCTTCTCTAAAAGCTTTCGCACAAACGCCCTTATCTAAGCTTAGCCTAGTACAAGCTGGCAATCCTTGAAAAGGACCTAGGACTAATTCGTTTTCTTTTAGAAAATAAAAGCCTGCCCAATTTAAATTAGCAATAGTTGCCATAATAAAACTAGAAATATTACTCATCAAGGCAAGGCTATCATCTTCATCACCTAGCTGAATTTTTATATAATTGATAAGCTCATCCATACGTTCTTGGTCATTTAGTTTATCTATTCCCCTAAGTTCAAAGGACATTTATTCCCTCTTTCCTTTATTTAAAATTTTGATTATCTCTTTATTTTCTTTTATTGTTTCACCAATTAAATCATCTAAATAATTATTAAAGGCATCTTGGCCATAAGCATCTACTAAATATGTCTTCAAGTCATGAATAAGTTCATAATTATTTATTCCATTTGGATTATCAACTACTTTTACATCATAACTTATAGCCATATTGTCCGAACTTTCTCCAGTATCTCTGATTTTTGTATTTATAATTTCATATTCAGCTCGCTTATATCTTATTCTTATTGGATTGCCATCTTGTTGCAAGTATATTTTGAGATTATCATTTATTTTTAGTTCTCTATCAGCTGAATAGGTATTAATAAGACCTATGATTTTTTCACTAGTTTTTTCATTAAAGAAAAAGTCATTTAGATCATCCTTATCTGACTTTATTAAACCGGAAAGCTCATTTGTAGTGTTTTCCAAAGATTTTATATTTTCAGAAACTATCTCATTTTGATTTTTTTCCTTAGATCTTAAAGGAAATATTTCTACAAGATAATAAGCCACTAGCAAAATTATTAGGTAGACAATATATTTTTTAGTCTTTTTTTCCACTTGGTAACTCATAGACTTTCTATATATTTTTTTACATCAGGACCTACAAAAATTTCTCCATCATCAGTAAAAAGTATTGGTCTTTTTACTAGCATACCATCTGTAGCTAATAAATCGTAAGCTTCTTCATTGGTCATCTCTGTTAATTTATCTTTTATATTATTTTCCCTATAAATTTTGCCTGATGTATTAAAAAACCTTTTGATTGGCAATTCTGTTTTTTCATGCCAATCTTGTATTTCATCAGCAGATGGATTGTCTTCTTTTATATCTCTATATTCATAGGAAATGTTTTTTTCTTCTAACATTTTTTCTACACCCTTGCAGGTAGTACATTTTTTATAGCAAATTAATTTCATCTTATCCTCCTTAAATATTAAAATAGTGGGTTTATATTTACCCACTTTCTTCTATTATACATTATTTAAATTTTTATTATAATCTGGGTGTAAATATTGCCCCTTGCCTTTAGTTTTTCTGCCATAGTTAATAGCATTTGTTGGACAAGCGTGGTAGCATCTTAAGCAAAGCAAACAAGTATCCTCTACCCAAACCGGTTTGCCATCTATAATTTTTATAGCATCTACTGGACAATCATTTGCACATATCCTACAAGATATGCAAGCATCACTTACTTCAAATTTTTTGGTTGTTTTAAATTTACCATAGGCGGATTGGACTACATTTCCTACAAATTTTGCTACTTTGGAATCTAAAAAATTGCCATAAACTCCATTGTCTATCCTCTTTTTTATTAAAGATATTTCATAATCGGAAGCTTCATTTATTTGAGCTATTTTTTCTTTATTGTTTACATCAGTTAGCAAAACAAAAGCATCAGGCATTCTTATATCAAAACTAGCATCTAGCTCAAGACCTTTTTTAATAAAAATATCTCTTACTTGCCTGCTACTATATCCTGTAGATCCTCCACAAGTACCTAGGTAAAAAGTATATGGATGTTTGTCAAAATTTATTTTTAAGTCTTCTAAAAAAGATTTTATATTTGCTGGTAATCCTCCTGCATGGGACGGAGCTAGGATACCTAGCCTATCATTGTTTTTTATAAAAACTTCTTTTATGTCTTTTTGCTTACCAACTTCAATTATTTTTTCGCCTGCATAGGCAATTTCATTTACGACATGCTTGGTATTACCTGTTGCCGAAAAATATATGAGCATCTTATATCCTTTCTATATAGTAGTCTATTGTTTCTACTGGATAATTATTTTCTATTCTTCTTTCTAGATCTTCTAAAACTGACTTTGCCGTATCATTATCATTTGATATGGTTACAAAACCCATATGAGCAATATTTCTAATTTCATTATTAGAAAGCTCTGCAGCAGAAATTTTTAGATTATTTCTTGCATAATCAATAATCGATTTTGTCACCTTTCTCTTATCTTTTAGGCTGAAGCTATTATTTATTTTTATCTTTATTTCCAATAAATATATGTAAATAATTTATACCTAACTTTCTTTATATTTTTGACCTATAAAACTCGAGTAATTATTAAGAATTGTTTTTTTAAAATATATATTATATCAAATATTGGTAAAGGAATAGGTCATGCGACTAGTTAATATTATAAGCAATATTAGTAAATTTAACAATAGCATGCCCATAGCTTATTTATTTGATTATTAAATCTTCATATAATCTCTATCAATTTTATCTTTTATTAACCAGCTTATTTTTCCATAAGTAGAAAATCCCCCGTAATTTGCCAAAGCTTTTTTATTACCACAATTTATGATTTGTAAGTATTTTTCTTGGGGTTCATAAACTTCATAATCTCCATCTTCCCATATAAGTTTCAACAAGTTTTTATATAAAAAAGGTGCCTCGCGTATAGCATAAACTCCTGTTTTTACCATATCTGGATATTTTTTTATACTTGCTACATCTCCCATAGCTAGCACATTATTATCTACAAATAAACTATCATTTACAGCTATATAATTTTTATCCAAAGTCTTATATCCATCAAAATTGACATTTGGTCCACGAAAACCAGATGTTATAAAAGCATAGTCAAAGTCATAAGTATTTTTATTTGTAAATATCTTTTTATTTTTAAGCTCTGTGACCCTCTCATCTTTTATTACTCTTATATCTTTACTAGATAAAATATTTTCAAATCTTTTTTTGGTTTTTTTATTAAAATTAGAGAGTATATCATGGGCTGTAATTATACTAATATCTGCATTAGCAAAGCTTGCCTTAAATGATAGGGCTAGTTCTATGCCAGATGCTCCAGCGCCAATAAATGTTATTTGAGGATTATTTTTATCTTTACAAAGTAAGTCTATCTCTTTTTTAGCACTAACTACATTTAAAATAGGTTTTACAAGACATACATCTTTAGAATCTATAGGGAAATTTATTTTAGAAAGCGATCCTAAATTTATTGACAAATAATCAAAGCTATAGGCGTTATTTTTTGTAATTACCTTTTGCTTTTTCTTATCAATAGTAGTTATTTCTTCTTTTATATAAGTAGCTCCTGACATTTTACAAAGCTTGGCTATGTCAAAAGATATCTCTTCTTCTGTATATATATCTTCTATAAAACCAGCTAGCATTCCTGAATAATATTGCCTGTCATAATCAGATATTAAAATTACTTTGTGGTCTTTTATAGGATTTTTAATTAATTTTTTTAAGATGTTTATATGTCCATGGCCGCCACCAGCCAAAACTATAGTTTTCATAATACTCCTACACTAATTACTTATTATCTATATTATACTATATAAATAATAAGTAGTACGAAAAAAAGAGAACCCAGTGGGTTCTCTTAACTTGGAGTTTATACAAAGTTTCTTGTTATATTATTCTTCTATTTCTGCTTCAGGAATTTCTTCGTTAACTGGTTGTTCTGATTCTTCCTCTGTTTCCTCAGCTTCTTCGTCAGCTGGTTGTTCTGATTCTTCCTCTGTTTCTTCAGCTTCTTCGTCAGCTGGTTGTTCTGATTCTTCTTCTGTTTCTTCAGTTTCTTCGTCAGCTGGTTGTTCTGATTCTTCTTCAGTTTCTTCGTCAACTGGTTCTTCTACTTCTTCTGGATCTTCTTCATTAAATTCTGGATCTATTACTTCACCTTGATCTGGATCAGTATCATCTGCTGTTAATAAGTTTTCTAGGAAGCTTTGTAATTCTTCAGTTGCTTGGTTGATTTCTGCAACAGTTACTCTTGCTTTATTTTTTGTGTGAACTGCTTTTTTAATAGCATCACTTAATTGAGCTTTTTCTTCTTTAGTAAGTTCTTTATTGTTTAATTTTAATTTTCTAGCGTAGTCGATTAGTTTATTTAAATCTTTTTTAACATAGATTGTAGCTACGTCTTCATCAGTAATGTCTGCAGATTCTTTAGCAGTATTCATTGCTTCTTTTAATTGTTCATTTGCTTTTTCAAGTTTTTCATTGCTAGCGTATGGATCAGCTAAAGTTAATGCTGCTTTTGTTATTTGTAGTCCTATTTCTACGTGAGCTTTTTTTGTTTTTCCTTGAATGTCATTGATTGAGAATCTAATTGCTTCTATTGATTCAGATGCTAACTGAACTCTTGGACCTGCTTTAGATGGATCAACATTTTTTAATGCACCTATTATTTTTTCTAGAGCTTTTACATATGGACCTTTACCTGGAATTGGAAGTTTATTTACAACTTTTATTAAATCTTCTGCTCTATCTATAATGTCCTTAATTTTTTCAGGATTTACAGCATTTGGATTTATTTGTGTGTAATAACTAGTATTAACTGGTTCTGCATTAGCAGATGCTACTGCTGGTGCCATTGCTGATAGTACAAATGATGCTGAAAGGCCTAGGCTTAAAATTTTTGCTTTTGAATTTTTCATAATATGTCCCCCTTAAAATTTAAAATTGAATTATTGTCTTGTCAATTATTATATTAACACTTATTAAAAAAATTTAAATACACATTTGTGTGGTTACATATTAAATATATATTATTATATTATTTTATATTATATCATTATTTTATATATTTTTAAATAAATGCAAATAAAAAAGCATAAGATACATCCTCATGCTTTTTATAAATTAATATAACTTGTGTTCTTGATCTCTATGCCAAACTGGTTCTTCTATTCCATCATCCAATTGTTTTTGATAGTCTCTTAAAACGAATCTTACATCTTTAAATAATAAAAATAAGCAAATTACGTTTATAAACACAACTATACCAACAAATACATCGATGAAGCCCCAAACTATGGTTAAATCCATTTGTGTTGCAACTAAGAACATTATAAAGGCAAATATCCTATAAATCCATAATGGAATTTCATATTTTTTACCAAACATTAAAAGAATATTACTTTCACCATAAAATAAATCTGCAATTAGAGTTGTAAATCCAAATAATGCCATAGATAAGAATACTAGCCATCTACCTACTTGACCAAATTGTGATTGGAAGGCATCTTGGACTAATAAAATACCATCGTGACCATTACCAGCTACTCCTGTTAATAATATTGCAAAAGCAGATAATGTACAAATAATAATTGTTGTTACAAATGTCCCAAACATACCTAGAAAACCTTGTTCAGCTGGGTGTTTAACATCTGCAGCTGCATGCATGATACCCGCTATACCATTACCAGCATCATTTGAAAATAGTCCACGAGCAACCCCATGTCTAAATGCCTCTGTAATTGTGTGTCCAGCAAGCCCACCAACTATTGCTTCTGGTTTGAATGCTCCTCTAAAAATTAATCCAAACATAGCTGGTACATTTTTAATATGTGTAATAATAATAAATAAAACCGCTAAAATATAAAGTCCTGCCATAATAGGAACAACTTTTGATGAGAATTCAGTAAGTCTTTTTACTCCACCTATAGTAATAACTGCTGCAGCAATTGTTACAACAATCCCCGGCCAAATAGGGTTGGCATTAACAACACCTGAAAAAGCTAGTCCAATTGAGTTAGACTGCATAAATGCAATACATAATCCAACACCTAAAACATAGAAAAATGCAGTAAATACAGCAAAACCACGTGTTTTTAAACCATATTGCACGTAGTAAGCTGGACCCCCTCTATAAGTCCCATCTTCTAGTTTTACCCTATATACTTGACCTAAAACGGTTTCAGCAAAGGTAATTACCATTCCTAATAAAGCAGTAATCCACATCCAAAAAATAGCCCCAGGTCCACCCCAAACTATAGCTGTTGCAACACCTACAAGAGATCCTGTACCTACTTGTCCTCCAACTGCAGTTGCTAAAGCTGCAAAACCACTGATGTTATCACCAGATTTTAAATTTTTCTTTAAAACTCTTTTAATATTACCAGCATATTTGAATTGTGGAAAGCCTAGTCTTAGTGAATAATAAAGACCAACTGCTAATAATATGTACCCTATAACGTTATCCCACATCCAATTGGCAACGCTGATTATACTCTTCATACAATCCTCCTTATTTTAAATATGTATTAAAAAATACCTGTCTATTATATAATATATATCAATATATTTCAAATAATGAAATAATTAGTGTTCTTTATTGCAAAAAACTCTAAATATAGCTATTCCTTGTTACTTTAATGTATTATCTAATAATAATAAAACAGAAAATAATGATAAGGTTTTACTAACTTTGTTTTTTATCCTATACTATTTATATACAATAATACACAAAATATTATCAAAACATTTTTGTTAATTAAGCTAAAGTTATTAAAAAATTTAGGAGAATATATGCAAGTAAATTTTAATGATAATAAAAAAGCAAATCTTGTAAAATTCGCTTATAAAAATGAACATTTCAATCCATATTTTAAAGGAGATTTGGGTGAAATTTTGCCAAATCCAAATAATAACTCTTTTCTTTTAGGACTAGGAGAAAAAGAAAAACTAGATAGAGACAGTTTTCAAAAAGCTATATACAAATTAACAAAAGCTGCAATTAAGCTAGACTTAAACGAGCTTTCCTTTCAAAAAGAAAATATCGATATAGAAAATAATGAATTTTTATACCAAATTATAGAAGCTGTAAGTCTTGGATCATATAACTTTGACCATTATAAAAAGGAAAAATCTGGTAAAATTAGCTATATAAATTTTCCAGAAAAATTAGATAATAAAAATTCAAATACAGATGTAGAGCAACTAGTAGTCCTAGATAGCCAAAATTTTGTGCGTGATTTGGTAAACCTACGTTCAAACGATATTTATCCAGAAACCTTAGCACAAAAAGTTAAAGAAAGATTTGCTAAAAAAGATGTAAATGTCAGAATATACAATGAAAATCAAATAAAAGAAATGAACCTAACAGCCTACTTAGAAGTAGCAAAAGGTTCTGATAATCCACCTAGATTTATAGTTATGGAATATCTAAATGGAGAAAAAAGTCAAAAACCACTAGTATTTGTCGGCAAGGGACTAACTTACGATTCTGGTGGTTATTCTATAAAATCAAATGCTGGTATGAAAACTATGAATGCCGATATGGCAGGAGCAGGAACTGTAATCGGGGCTATGGATGCAATTGCTTCAAATGAACTTTCTGTAAATGTTGTAGGAGTTGTAGCAGCTTGTGAAAATTCTATTTCAGGCAAAGCTTACAAACCAGGCGATATTATAAGAGCAAGAAACAATATGACAATCGAAATAGATAATACAGATGCAGAAGGCAGGATAACTCTAGCAGATGCAGTAAACTACGCATCTACAGAATACAACCCAGAAATGATAATTGATCTTGCAACACTAACAGGAGCTTGCCTTGTAGCACTAGCAGAAAGCTACACAGGAGCTGTTACAAACAACCAAAAAATATTTGAAAAAGTTCTAGAAGCAGCCAAAGAAGCAGACGAAAAAATCTGGCAACTACCAAATGATGATACAATAAGAAAGTATAACGAATCTGAAGTAGCGGATGTCAAAAACTCAGGCGGTAGACTAGGTGGTACAATCACAGCCGGCCAATTTATAGAAAACTTCATAGAAGAAAAACCATGGGTTCACCTAGATATAGCGGGCACAGCCTACCTATCAAAACCACAGGGTTTATTTGAAAAAGGTGCAACTGGTGTCCATGTCAAAACTCTTTATAATTTAGCAAAAAAATTTAGCAAGTAAATACAAACATAGAAAAAGCTACCATTTATTGGTAGCTTTTTTTGCTAAATATACTTATATTTTATATTACTAAGACTGTAATTATTCAGCTTTAGATAACTCGTCTTCTGACATCCATTTGTGATTTTTTATCTCTTTCCCAGTTTCTGTATCTGTGTAAGTGACCATATAAACATTGGTCTTTTCAGCAGAATCAACAGTTGCAGTTGCACCTTTCATACCTGGCATATGAGAAGCTTCTAAAACCACCTCATCGCCTGCTTGATATGGTTCATCTTGGGCATTTTCTAATTCTTCATGTACTACCCATTTGTGGTTAGCTACAGTTTCACCTGTCTCAGTATCATCATAAGTTACTTCATAAGCAGTAGTGTCATATACGCCTACCACTGTACCAGTAGCACCTTTCATGCCTGGCATATGATCATTTTCAATAACCACTTCGCTACCTACTGGATAAAGAGGATTTTCTGCTTCTTTCATTCCTTCTGGAACTTCACCAGATTCATCATGCACCATTTCTTCGTGCTCACTTTCATTTGAAGATTCATCCTCTGTAATTTCTTCAGTATCTTTAGCTGTATCGTCCTCAGTAGTTTCTTCTACTGTAGTTGTTGGTTCTTCTACTTCTGTTTGCCCATCATCATTTGTACCACAAGCACCTAGCAATAATGCAGATGATAGTAAAACAGCTCCTAATTTCTTTTTATTATTTTTCATACTCTTCCTCCTCTTTTAAAATATAAAGTATCCTTACAAATTCAAGTCTAAAAATATCTTAAACAATAGCAAGTAAATATTTTTATTCCCATCCTTTGCTCATTATTATCAGTTAATTAAAAAACGCTTAATTAACTGATAATCCCCTCCTTTGCTCATTATAACCTAAGTAAATTTTAGGATATAATACACTCTTACCCTAATAAGCAGACTTACTATCAATGTAGAAGATTGATACGCAACAGATGCAACTCATGCCCATATGTAAATTCTCTATAGTCTTACAAAGTCTTATAGTAATTAAAAAAGAGCTGCCGTTGGCAGCTTTTTAGTTATTCTTTACTGGTAAATTCTATATCCCCTATAGTTCTTTGATTTGTCCAATAAGAACCTTCCAAGTGATTTTTTTTAATTAATAGCCTTGCTGTTCCTAGCTGTATTGGATTGTCTTTAATAAACTCACTTTTAGGATTTGTTGTATAGGTATAGTATAGTACATAGTCTCCATGCTCCTCAATTATATCACTTACTACACTCTTACTAGTAATTTCATTTGACTTTAAAGATACGCTAACTGACGTAAAAGTTTGCTTTATTTCAATATCTACATACTTTTCATAAGTTTGATTATTGTGAAAATATTTTATTTTACCTAAATAAGATTCTTTTAAATGAGGAGTTTTAGAAAAAGGGTTTATTTTCCATATCCATCTTTCATAAATTAATATTGGTACAGCGGTTATACTAACTACGGAAGAAATCACCCCAACCCAATCTTCTATATTATTAGGATTCTTAATAAATATTAATATTATTAATATTATAGAAGCAATCCTAATACTTATTTTCCTAAGTTTTTCATTGTTTGATGTCATATTGATAAAAATCACTGAGTTCTTCTATAAACTTTATATAAACATTAGATCTTCCAGGATCATCATCTACTAAGTTTTTTATTCCATTCACTTCTTTAAATTGATTTATATTGAATCTATTACTATATAAATATTTTACTATACCTTCAAAAGTAAAAATGTAAAATTCACTGTATCGAGTGAATAATTCATCAGGAACATTATACAGTAGGCATTCAACTCCAAAAGAACTAGCTTTACTAGCAAATTCAAACTTATTTTCTACCATTTGATAACGTATTTCTTTAGCTATTCTAACCATCTTTTTAAAAAAGTAATTTGTCATTTTATTCTTTTCAATTCCATTTCTAATATTCTGTTCTGGATAATTTATAATCTCACTCCCGTCATCAGCATAAATTAAAATTCCGCCGGTATAATTATCTTTATCAAGTAAATAATCATTGCTATAATCTCTATATCTTAAAGAAGGTACAACATCAGCATCTTTTCTGTAAAAGTTACCATTAATTTGAATTGCTTTATTTTTTCTAATAACATCTTTTTCAAACTTTCTTCTTAATGCTATTTCCACTTCATCTTTAAATGAAAACTCTTTTTTAGGAGCAGCTACGAATCCATAGTCAATTCTTGATAAACCTTCTCTGTATAGAGTTCTAAAAGTGTCTTCTTGGACAATAGCAATATCTATATCGCTACTTTTTCTAACATTTGTATTATTAGCGTATGATCCTTGCAAAAATATTTTAACTTCATATCCATAGTTATTCTTCATTTTTACTCTATAGTATGGAGTATCTTCACTAAAATTAGTAACTTCATGAGATTTTTTTAGACCTAATTCTTCTAATGCTTCAGATACCATTCTAACGGCATTCTCACATTCATCTTCTTCTGTTTTACTAAGTGGCTTTGAGTATTCTCTTAATTTTTCTTCTGAAAATTCTATAATAATCCTCCTTTATAAAATCAATTAAATTCAGTAACTTCTATATCCCCTACTCAAAATAAGGCCTAATCTTCTGGTCTATAAATTTATGCGTATCTTTTCTAAGCATAGATTTAAATTTTAGTAAACTTAAATTTTCACCACTTTCCTCATTATAGAGGTCTTTGTTGGCGTTTTTTATTAGCTTATCCTCACCCAGTGGTTTTTTTACTTCTTTTTTATCTATCGGGTAGTTGGCTATTAAAAATTCCAAGTCTTCTTTGTTTACCTTATAATTATCTACAAAGTCATTTATATTTTTTTGGATGATGGTGTTAAATTTATCTTTTGCTACTTCATCTATGATAGCATTTTGATATTTATCTGGGTTTTGGTCTATTTCTTCTATAATTTGCCTGTAAACCTCTCCCTTGGCTGGATTTTGTTTGATAAGCTCTGCTAGAGTTTTTTCTATCTCATCAGCGTTTTTGTGATTAGTTTCTCCCCTACTATTGGCTTTTTCTTGGATGAGGCTAGTTAGGTAGGAATAATCAATCGTATCAGATCTTACTGAAATAGGGTGGTAATTTATATCCAATAGGTCAATATCATCATCTATATCACCAGGTTTTACTAAAGCTTTTACATAGTTATAGTAATCTAGATACTCAGCTAGCTGGTCTTCATTTATAATATTTTTATAAAAATCTTCATCCTCTGTATAGTCACTATAAACCATAACGGCTGCATTTGCCCTATCAAATTTTTGAAAGGCTTTTACAAATTCTACCATAGCATCGAAACCTATTTCAGTTTCTGGATTATCCACTATTCTAAATTGCAATAAGTCCTCAGCGGCATCCTCAAATCTGCGTTTTGCTTCATTATAATCAGGTGCAGTTACAAAGTTGCCACCGCCATTTGAATAAAGGCTAAAAGCATTTTTTATGGCATCTTGAAAGGCAAATGGTCTTCTAAAAGTAACTATCTGTCCATAAGATTTTCTCTCATCATAAAGTCTATTTGTTCTAGAAAAGGCTTGAATAAGTCCTTGTGGTGTCATAGGTGGCCTATCTATAAATAATAACCCCAAACTTGGCGCATCAAAACCTGTCAAAAGCCTATCCACAACAATAACTATGTCTACCTGCTCGCTTCTAATTTTGTATTTATTTTTCTTACGAGCCAATCTATCATTTAAATTGCGGTTATAGGCCCCGATTGTTTCTAGAGAGAAATTTGTGGCAAACTCCTCGTTATAATCAGCTAGCGCCTCCATCATTTTTTCTTTATTTTCCTGGGTCATTTCTTGGTTTTCTGAGATGGAATAAGTAATGGCAATTTTTGGAAAATCAGCTTGTTTTTTTCTTATCCTATCAGAGATTTTAATATCACTTTCTAATGATATAACCCTTTTAAATAATTCATAGTATTTTTGAGCATCTTTGATAGATGAGGTTGTAAGTATGGCTCCATAAGATTTGCCAGGCTCCCTATCAAGGGCAAATTTCCACGTCATATTATTTATAATATCATCTATAACCCTTAATTTATAAGCATCCGTTTCAAAATATCCGTCAGGAATATATTTTTCCAAGTCATAAGGATCCATTTCAAAGGCATTTTTTTCTGGGAAATGTTCTTCTACTATTTCATAGGCCTGATCATTTGTTATCATTTGCTTATTTTCCACCTGAAAACCAAGCACTGCCCCATCACCAATGGCTTCTTTAATAGTATATTCATGAAGTCTTTTGCCAAATTGTTCCTCTGTTGTTTGTGGCAAATCGCCTAGGGCCTGCTTTTTGTTTTCTGCAAATATAGGTGTACCAGTAAAGCCATACCATAATGAATTTATAAAAAATCTTTTTAAAATATTTTGTTGCTCTGGGGAGATTGCCCTGTGGCATTCATCTACTACAAAGGCTACTTCTAATTGTTTTAATTTTGCTAGCTGGCTATCAGTCAGTCTATTTTCGCCCTTGCCAATTAGATAATTTAATTTTTGTACAGTAGTAACCACCACTGACCTATCATTTGATAGTAAATGTTTTTTAAGCTTGCCAACATTGTCAGTTGATTCTATATCTACCGTATCATTTTGGGCATAGGATAAAAATGAATTTGTAGTCTGCTGGTCTAGGTCCACCCTATCTACCAAAAATATAGTTTTTTGGATACGAGGTATCTGGTATAGGTTGCGGCTGGCCTTGTAAGAAGTCAAAGTCTTACCAGATCCAGTAGTATGCCAAATATATCCTGACTCATGCTTACTAGCTGCAGCTTGCAAGGCTTTTATAGCGTGAATTTGATAGGGTCTTAGGATAATAATATTTTTGCTATCATCATCCAGCACACTATAAAAAGAAATCAGCTGATGGGCTTGGGGAATAGATAAGACTTCTCTAGCAAAATCAAACAAATCATCCACAGCTTCATTTTCGCTATTATTCCAACGGGTTAAAAATTGTTTTTTGCGCTCTATATCATTGCTAGCAGCAATATATCTTGTAGTATGGCCATTTGATATAACAAAAGTTTGCAGGCACGAAAAAAGTCCTCGGTACTTATCACTGGCCACGTATCCTGCTATCTGATTAAAGGCCTCCATATGGTTTACATTTCTTTTTTTAAGCTCAATTTGTATCAAAGGCAGGCCGTTAAATAAAAGTGTCACATCAAAACGGGCGTTTTTGTCCAAGCGATTTGTCTTTGGAGCTTCAAATTGATTTATAACTTGGTAAACACTAGATCCACCGGCTACGTCTTGGCGTTTAAAAACTGTTAGCATAATCATGCCAAGGGACGCATCTTCCCTTTGCAAAGGCACTTTTGCTATGCCATTTTCTCCAACCAAAAACTTGCCTGCATCATAAAAGGAAGTAAATTCCATTTGCCCTTGAATTTGGCGAAACTCAGCATCAGTTAGAGGGTGATCATCTAGGACATCCTTATTATTTATCTCAAGTATTTTTCTAAAGTTGGCCCATAAGTCAGCATGACTTTTGATACTTGGCTCATATGTCCACTGGCTTTTGCCCTCACACAATCTTTTTATCAAAGTGTCTTCTAATATTTGTTCATCATCAAACTTTATCTCAACCATAGGCTCTCCTATACAAACATTTTTTGGAGTAGAGATTTTTTCATATCTCTATATGCATCTAGTAATTTTTCTTCCCTTGCAATTTTTTCATCTAGCTTTTTAAAGAAATTTCCTATTTTTTCTTGTTCTTCTAGACATGGGACTATTATTTCAAATCTATCAAATGTAGATTTATTAATTATTTTTGTAGCAGAGTTTCCTGCTAAACTTTCAAATCTATTTTTTGAATTATTCATAGCTTGTAATATGAAGTAACTACTGTGATTACTTGGTATTATTGCATTTATTTGTTGATTAATTGAAACAGGTACTATATTTATAGTATTTTTACCAATTGAAGCAATTGATGTAATTAATACAGAGTTTTCTGGTAAATATCTTGATTTTCCCAATCCCAATTCAGTCAAATATCTTTCAGAATTATAAATTGTAGGTCCATCAATATCAGTAGGAGTTACCCATATATTATCTGGTTTATCATTCCAATACAAATTATTTTTGGTTGAGGGAGTATTACCGGTTACTGTTTTACCTATTTTAGATAGTTGAACTGGCATCCAATTGTCTTTAAACTCATCAAATCTAAATTCAGGAACAATGGAATCTTTTTTGGGAAACATTTTTTGTAGCATAGATTTTTTAAAGGCTATAGTTTGGTCTACAAGCTCTTGTTGACTTTCGATCAGCTGGTCAATTTTACTAAATAGGTCCCCTATATCTTCTTGTTCTTTAATATCAGGATAGCTAATAACGTCTTTTTTAATATCGCTTCCATATAAATGCACCACAGATTTACCTTGAGCTAATTTTGATAAATTTTTTCTATTTTTTTCTGTAGATAAAGTTAAAGCTTCAAAATGAGGTGATATTTTTTCACATGGGGTTAATATATTCAAGTCACCTCCTAAAATAACACCCGCCATATTCATGTGTGAAGCTCTCGCTAAATCCAAAGCAGTTTCTCCAGATGTTGGTATTAATACTTCATTCCCAATACTTAAGACAGAGCTACTCTTAATAGATTTTACATAAGTTTTTAACTCATTTATTTGCATTTTATAATCAGTATACATTTGTCCATAAAGAAATATTGGATTTCCCTCATCAGACAAATCATTTTTAGAGTATCCTTTACCTTTTGAAAATTCATTTAATTTTCCTAAAGTATTCTCTTCCCACTCTCCATCAAAACCAGCAAATCTCAGCTCTGGCATTTTAGTCATTGTCGTCACCTAGGATTTGTAAAAATTCTTCTAATTCTCTTTGTGCCTCATCTGTATTTGCCACTAGATTTTTCATATCATTATAGATTTCATCTTTTAGCTTTTGATTTTCTTTTTCTATTTGCTCTATATTTTTTGATACTTCTCCTAAATCTATTGGCTCTTCTTCCTCAAAGGTATCTACATAGCGGGGGATATTTAGGTTGTAGTTATTTTCTTTGATCTCATTATAGCTTGCTAGATGGGCAAATTTGTCTATGTCTTCTTTCTCTTTATAAGCCTTTATAATTTTTTCTATATTTGCATCTGTCAATTCGTTTTTGTTACCTTTTTTGACAAATTCTTCGCTAGCATCTATAAAATATACTGAACGGTCGGTCTTATCTTTTTTGAGGATTAAAAGGCTTACTGGGATACCTGTTGAGTAGAATAGGTTTGGAGCAAGGCCTATCACTGCATCAAATATTCCTTTTTCTAGGAGCATTTTCCTAATTTTTTCCTCCTTGCCTCCTCTAAATAAAACTCCATGAGGCAATAATATAGCCATGGTTCCTGAATTTTTTAAGTGGTAGAGTCCATGGAGTAAAAATGCAAAGTCTGCCTTTGATTTTGGTGGCAATACTCCAAAATCTGAAAAACGTGGATCATCTAAAAATCCATCTGTGGCATCCCATTTTGCACTGTATGGTGGATTCATCACTACTGCATCAAAGTTTGTAGGCTCATCTACTGGCCAATCGTCTGATAGGGTGTTACCTTGGTTTAGAGATTGGTATTCTAATGGTACTCCGTGAAGGATCATATTCATACGTGCAAGATTATAAGTAGAATTATTTAGCTCTTGACCAAAATATCTTATCCTAGATGGCTCATTGGAAAAATTTTTGGGATTTAAAAGCAAGGATCCAGATCCCATGGTTGGGTCATAGACTGTATATCCTTTTACATTTTCTTTGCCATCCATAACTATCATAGCCATAAGTCTACTTACTTCTTGTGGTGTATAAAATTCGCCTGCTTTTTTGCCTGATTCACTAGCAAAATTGCTTATCATATATTCGTAGGCATCCCCTAATATATCTCCAGAGTAGTCTGCAAGATTGATAGCTGATATTTGTTTCATAACATTGGCTATTCTTTTGTTTCTATCTTGTAAAGATTTGCCAAGTCGATTTGAATATAGGTCCACATCATCAAATAATCCTCTAAAGTTCTCATCTGATCTTTCTATATCATTAAAGGCTTGTTTTAAGTCATCTAATTGGAAGGTCTTCTCATCGATTTCTCTTATAAGATTTGTAAATGTATATTGAGCTTTGATTACAAATCCATCCTCATATTTTAGCTCCTCTAAAAGTAAGTCAGCATCTTCGGAATCTAGAGCTTTTTCATATTCTTTTTGGATTTCTACTAGATTATCAGTTTCTAATTCCAAAAGATTGGATATTTTTTTAAGTTGCTTATCTGATAAGTATTTATAAAAAATGATCCCTAAAAGATAATTTTTGTACTCATTAGCATCCATAAAGTTACGCAAATCATCTGAAGCGGACCATAATTTTTGGTATAAGTTATTTGTTTTTTCCATATTATTCTCCTTATAAATATTATAACATAGAAAAACAATGATTTTTTCAATAAAAAAAGCCTAGTTACACTAGGTTTTAATTAAAATATTTATTTGTCTAGGGCTTTTAAAAGTTCTCTAGCTACAGCCTTCCCTGAAAATGGATTTTGTCCGGTTATTATCCTACCACATTTTATGGCATTTGGGGTGTATGGTAGAGTTTTTACAAAATTTGCTCCCCTATATTTTGCTTCTTGTTCACTGCTGTAAGGGACTTTATCTCCCTTGCCTCCTAATTTTTCCTCCTCATCTGTAAATCCTGTTATATTTCTACCATCTATAAGATATTTGTCATTGTAGTCTTTTAGATTTAATAATCCTACTAGACCATGGCAAACTGAACATACATAGCCGCCATTGTGGTATATTTTTTCTGCTATTTCTTTTAATTCTAAATTTTTAGGAAAGTCCCATAATACTCCATGACCTCCCGTATAGTAAATAGCTATATAATCATCTGGATTAATATCACTCGGTTTTAGAGAATTATTTATGGCTCGTCTTTTAAAATCAAGAGAATTTAGTATTTGGTAATCTTTTTTGCTAGCATATGGTTTTTTCATAGACCTAGGATCTAGTGGTATTTTTCCACCTTTGGGACTAACATAGTTTACTTTTATGCCATTTCTTTTTACTTTATCTACAAATTCTGTTGCTTCTGCTAGCCAGAGTCCAGTTTTTTCACTATCATCTCCATAATGATCGGTATTTGTCATTACTACTAGTATTTTTTTATCCATAATAACCTCTTTTCTTACTATATATTATTACTACCCACAGATAGGCATAGAAAAAACCGCAAACTCTATGTTTACGATTCTTCTTTAAATATAGTTGCATTTTTTAAATAATTGTTAGGATATTTTTCTAAGAGTTTTTTATATAATCTAACACTTCATTTTTACTAATGATCCCATTTTTATATTTATTGATAAGCGATAAATATTTTTCTTTTTTTATGGGACTTGCCTTGTCTTTAAAATAACCCAATATATGCTGGTAAGCAATTACCATATCTTTTTTGATTCTATTAGTATTTCTATATTTTCAAGTTTAAATTCATCTGTCTTTAGATGTTCTTTAATAGCTAAATAATGTTTGTGGGATTTTAAAAATTACAAGGTATTTATTTTTTGCCCAAAGCTTTTCTATCTTCTTTTCTATACATCTATCCTTTTTAATATATCTGGGACTTCTGACAAATCTTTTATATCAAAATCTACTTTTATTTTTGTTTCATTTATGTTTGTATTTGGGTTAAACCATATATTTTTTATAGCAGCATTGTTTGCTCCTCTAATATCAGAGGTCAATGAGTCGCCTATCAAAATATATTCTTTTTTGTTAGTTGATCCTATTTTTTCAAAAATTTTGTCAAAAAATGCTTTATTAGGTTTATCTACTCCTAAATCTTCTGATATAAAAACATCATCTAAGATTTTATCTAGGCCAGAATTTGTAATTTTGCCTGTT
The DNA here is from genome assembly GCF_900445265.1 of Anaerococcus octavius. Lineage (GTDB taxonomy): Bacteria > Bacillota > Clostridia > Tissierellales > Peptoniphilaceae > Anaerococcus > Anaerococcus octavius. The sequence continues at coordinate 369,410 of NZ_UFTA01000002.1, read as the reverse complement.
TGAGCTATTTTTGAACCATTTGTAACTGCATATTGCTTGTAATTATTTTTTAATTCATTTAAAACTTCCTTAGCATGGTCGTGAAAAAATACTTGTCTGCCAAGTTCTTTTTGAAAGTTTAGATTAAAATTTTCTACTAGATTATCATCATAATCTATGTTATATTTGGTAAAAAATTCTCTAAAACGTCCTAGTAAAACTTCATCTCGGTCTATTTCACCATTTTCGAGTCTTTTCCAATATTTATCATTTATTTTTTATAACCTAGAAGGGCATTTTCGTCAGTGACTTTTATGCCAAATTTTTCAAAACCATTTATCATGGATGCTTCTTCGGCTAAATCAAAATTTAAAAGTGTATTGTCAATGTCCCAAAGAATATAATTAATCATTATAAATTACTATTATCTATTATCTCTCTTAATGTTCTAGCTGAATGTTCTAATTGTTCTTGTTCTTTATCTGATAATGGTACTTCTATGATATGTGCTACACCTGATTTACCAATAACTGTTGGCACACCAATGTGAATATCTTTTAATCCAAATTCTCCATTAAGATAAGAAGATGTTAGGAAAACTGTATTTTCATCGTTTAGAATAGCTCTAACTATACTTGAAAGTGCTGTACCTATTCCGTAGAATGTAGCTCCTTTTTTGTTAATAATTTCATAAGCGGCATTTACAGTTTTATCAAAAGCAGCATCTAAAGATTCTTGGCTAATGTTTGGATGGGTGCTTTTCCACTCTTCTATGCTAAGTCCACCAACATTTGCATTTGACCAAACTGGGAATTCTGTATCTCCGTGTTCTCCCATTATGTAAGCATGGACTGATCTATAATCAACGTCTAATAGATCTCCAATTTGTTTTTTAAATCTAGATGTATCCAAAGTTGTACCAGAGCCAATAACTTTATTAGCAGGAAATCCTGAGTACTTCATAGTTGCATATGTTGTAACATCTACTGGGTTTGAAGCTACTACGAATATTCCATCAAATCCACTTGCTACAACTTTACCAATCATATCTTTAAAAATCACTAGGTTTTTATCTACTAATTGTAAACGTGTTTCACCTGGTTTTTGTGGAATACCTGCAGTAATTACAACTACTTCTGCATCTTTGCAATCAGCATATTCTGCCTTATATACTTTTTTTGGATAGGTGAAGCTTAAGGCATCTGTTAGATCTAGTACATCACCTTCTACTCTTTCTTCATTTATATCAATAATTCCTAATTCACGTCCTACACCTAAAAGTGATGAAGAATAAGCAAATGAAGAGCCTACCGCACCATCACCAATTAAAATAACTTTACTATCTTTCATTATAACTCCTTTTCTAAATTACATAGTTTTTTTAACTATATTAAAACTATAACATTATAATTTGTAATTTAAAGTCTAAAATGACATTTTAAAAATTAAAGCTAAGAATGTAAGGACTATTGCAAGTGGTACATATAAATATTTCCCCAATTTATACCATTTGTCTGAGTAATTATTTTTACTACTTTGATTTATTTCATCTAACAGTTTATCTTTTTTCAATACATAAAACCATGTTATGGCACCAATTGATGCACCTATCGGAATAATATATATAGAAACAATATCCATATACTGTCCAAAAGCATCTATAGTTTCTAGATTTATACCTAGTAAAAAAACTATTGTTCCCAAAACAATAAAAACTGTTTTTCTAGATAGATTTTTATATCTATTTGTAATTGACTCTGCTATGACCTCAAACATATTTTGTAAGGAAGATACACCTGCACATATCACCGCGAAGTATAAAAAGATAGCAAAAATTCTTCCAAATTTTATATTATTTAAAATAGTTGGTAGACTTACAAAAAGTAAAGATGGACCACCTACTTGTTGCATATTAAATACAGAAATAGCAGGAATTATTACGAGTGAAGATATTACGCCAGATAGTGTGTCAAAAAAACCCGTATGGATAGATGAACTTACAATATCTTCTTTTTTACTAATATAAGATCCCACAACTATCATTCCAGATCCTGTTATAGAAAGCGAAAAAAATGCCTGACCCATTGCTGCTATAATTGTATCTAAATTTAAAGTTGATGGATCATATTTAAACATATTAGCATAACCAGTACTTGCCTTAGGCAGTGTGGCAACTTTTATAGCCAAAATTACAAACAAAATAAAAAATACCGGCATCATAATCTTATTAGATCTTTCTATTGAGGAAGCTCCACCAAGGCAGGTAATAATTGTCAAAATAATTGCTATTAAGTGAAATATAATCACAGAATACTTATAGTTTGCAAAACTATCAAACCAAATTGATGCATCCATTTTGAAAATATCTCCTGTTAGTGAATCAAAAAAACCTTTTAATACATAGGCAACAATCACACAATAGCCAACAGCTATTAAAAATGTTCCGATTAACGGTATGTAACCAATATTTCTTCCAACTTTTTTATTAGCTTTTCCATTATTAAAAGCATATTCATAAGCCCCCAAAGTTCCTGTTTGAGCCATTCTTCCTATTGCAAATTCTGATGATAGTCCAACATAAGAAAAAAGTATTGCAAATAATATATAAAAAATTAAAAAAACAAGCCCACCAGCTTGAAACTTATAAGGAAAACCCCATATATTTGCCATTCCCACAGCAGAACCTACTGCAGAGAGAACAACTCCAACTTTAGAACTAAATTCATTGTCCATAAGTTACTCCTTTATAATTTTATTAATAATACTTACAATTATATCTTATTTAGTAAAATTTACTAAATTTTTATAAAAATCTGCTTTTATTAACTTAATATTTGTTCAATCCTTTTTTGCAAATCTGGTAAATTATCTTCTTCAAACCATGGATTTTTCTTTAGCCAGCCTATATTTAAGGGACTTGGATGGACTATTGGAAAATATTCTGGCAAATATTCTTTATAATTTTTTACAGTTTGAGTTAAATTTTTCTTACGTTTTTTGCCTAGATAATATTTTTGTGAATAAGCTCCTATCAGTATAGTTAGCTTTATATTTGGCATTTGATCTAAGATTTTTTGGTGGTAGTCTTCTGCTATAAATTTTCTAGGTGGCAAGTCCCCCTGCTTGGCCTTGCCTGGATAATAAAAATCCATAGGTAGAATTGCAATCTCTTTTGAATAAAATATATCTCTATCAATGCCCATCCAATTTCTTAATTTATCTCCTGATTTGTCATTAAAAGATATACCAGTCTCTTCTACAACTCTGCCTGGAGCTTGACCTATTAAAAGTACTTTAGCGTCTTTATCTACTTGAAAAATAGGATCTATAGCTCGTTTTGTATATTCTTCATTTCTAGGATCATTTTTTATTTCTTCTATAATTTTATCAAAAGTCATTATTCCTCCTAAAAAAACCACCAAATTTTGGTGGTTCTTTTTTAATTGTATTTTTCTTTTATTTCTTTTAAAAATCTACTATCTGCAAAATAGTCTATACCCATAGATTTTTTTACAGCGTTAATCTTCGCACGACCTACTTCTCTAGCATCTGCTGTACCTTTGTTTAGGATTTCTAAAACCTGATCCAGATTTTGCTCATAGTAGGCTCTTTTTTCTCTAATTGGTTCTAGTTCTTCTTCTAAAACCTTTATTAGGAATTTTTTAACTTTTACATCACCTAGACCACCTTTTTGGTAGTGAGTTTTTAGTTCATCTAGGTTTTTATATTCTGGCAAGTATTTTTCAAAATGACTATCATTTGAAAATACATCTAGATAAGTAAATACTATATTTCCTTCTACTTTTCCTGGATCTTCTATATTTATATGGTCTGGGTCTGTGTACATAGACATTACTTTTTTCTTTACAGTTTTTTTATCATCTGCAAGATATATACAATTACCTAATGATTTGCTCATTTTAGCTGAACCGTCTATGCCAGGCAATCTTTGGGCTACTTTATTTTCTGGTAAAACTGCATGTGGCTCTATAAATATTTCTTCATAGATATTGTTAAAGCTTCTAGATATTTCACGAGTTTGTTCAAGCATTGGCTCTTGGTCTACACCTACTGGAATAATATTTGCATCAAAGAGTAATATATCTGCTGCTTGACTTACTGGATAGATTAAAAATCCTGCTGGCAAGCTTGTTTCAAAGTTTTTTTGTTTAATTTCTGATTTTACTGTAGGATTTCTTTCTAATCTTGAAAGTGTAACTAGGTTTAAAAAGTAAAAAGTAAGCTCAGTTAGTTCTTCTACTTGGGATTGAACAAAGATAGTTACTTTTTCTGGATCTATACCTATGCTTAGGTAGTCTAGGGCTACTTCTATAAGATTTTCGCGAATTTTATCTGGATTATTAAAATTATCTGTTAGGGCTTGGCTATCAGCAATCATTACATACATTTTTTCAAAATTGCCTTCATTTTGCATTTTAACCCTATTTTTTAAGCTACCTACATAGTGGCCCAGGTGCAAACGTCCTGTTGGCCTATCTCCTGTCAAAATTATATTTTTTTCTTGCAAAACATTCTCCTTTTAAAAAAGAGAGGATAAGATCCTCCCTAATTAATTTTCTTTATTGCTTTCTGCTAAATAAGCATCTATAAAATCTTGTATATCTCCATCCATTACTGCTTCTATATTTCCTACTTCATAATTTGTCCTATGGTCCTTTACTAAAGTATATGGTTGGAATACATAAGATCTTATTTGGCTACCCCAAGCTATTTGGGTGTACTTACCTTGGATATCAGATATTTTTTCTCTTTGTTCTTCTTCTTTTATTTGTATAAGTTTTGATAAAAGAAGTTTCATAGCGGTTTCTCTATTTAGTATTTGGCTACGTTCCGCTTGGGAACTGGCAACTACTCCTGTTGGTATATGAGTGATCCTAACAGCAGAGTCGGTTTTATTTACGTGTTGACCACCTGCCCCACTCGCTCTATAGGTATCTACTCTTAGATCATTTGGATCTATTTCTACATCTGTGTTATCAGGTAATTCTGGGAAAATATCTACAGATGCAAAGGAAGTATGGCGGCGCGCTCCACTATCAAAAGGTGAAATGCGGACAAGTCTATGGACGCCTTTTTCTCCTTTTAAATATCCGTAGGCATATGATCCACTTACTTTTAGGGTTGCAGATTTTATACCACCAGCTTCTTCGTTGTTTATATCTGTTAGTTCATATTTAAATCCATTGTGGTCAAAATATCTTTTATACATACGAAGTAGCATTTCTGCCCAATCTGTTGCTTCAAGTCCTCCAGCACCAGCATTTATAGACATATAAGCATTATTTTTATCGTATTCGCCATCTAATTGAGTCTTAAGTTTCATTGATGAAACTTCTTTTTTTAGATTTTCCAAGTCATTTTCTATTTGACCAATAGTTTCTTGTTCTTGATTATCACTCATTTCTACTAGATCAATTAGATCAATATTATCATTTAAAGCAGTGGTGATTTCTTGATATTTTTCTAGATCATCTTTTTTTGCTGCCAAGTCTGCCATTATAGCTTGAGCTTTGTCGCTATCATCCCAAAAATCTGTGGCAAAGGTCTTTTTTTCAAGATCCTTTACCTCATTTTCTAAATTTTCTGGGTCAAAGGGAGTCTCCAATTAGCTTCATTGTTTCAGATAATTCTTCAATTGTTTCTCTTAATTGATATATTTCTGTCATATTATTTCTTTACGTTAGATTTTTTGATTTCGCGTTCTAATCTTCTGCGTTCTGCTCTATTTAGTCCTTGCATTGGATCTTCATCGTCTGATTCATTTTCGCTATCACCATCTAATTGTGGCCCAGCTTCTCCTGTTGGATTCATAACCTGTTTTCTTTGGATATTTTGTTTTATTTCAACATTCATCATGTATCTAACAGTTTCTTCTTGGATAGCTCTAGTCATTTCTTCATACATAGTAAAACCATCATTTGTATATGCACGAACTGGATCTTCGTTACCCATTGCACGAACACCAATTTCTTTTCTCATTTGATCCATAGCATCGATGTGGTCCATCCATTTTTGATCGATAACTCTTAGCATAATAACACGTTCTACTTCTCTCATATTTTCCGGACCAAATTGAGCTTCTTTATCCTCATATTTAGCAAGTGTTGCCTGAGTAATATAATCGATTAATTCTTGTTGAGTGTAATCATTTATATTTTCAAAGTGCAATTGTGTTACTGGTATTCCTAGACTATTTAAGTGGTTAAGTAAAGCTACCATTTCCCAATTTTCTGGTTTTATTTCTGGATTTGTAAAGTTATATACACTATCTGCTATAACATCTTTTATCATAGAAACAATAGTTTCTTTCATATCTTGACCGTAAAGAACATCAGCTCTTTCATTGTAGATAATCGTTCTTTGCTTATTCATAACGTCATCGTATTGTAGGACTCTTTTACGTGTTGCAAAGTTGTTTGCTTCTACTCTTGTTTGAGCTTTTTCTACTGATCTACTTACCATTTTTGAAACTATTGGTTCATTTTCATCAAAATTTGAATTTTCAACAAATTTTGCTACTTGTTCCCCACCATTTAACCTGATAAGATCATCTTCAAGTGATATAAAGAATCTAGAATGTCCTGGGTCTCCTTGACGACCTGAACGTCCTCTTAACTGATTGTCTATACGACGTGATTCGTGACGTTCTGAACCTATTATATATAAACCGCCTACTTCTTTTACTTTTTCAGCTTCTTCTTTTACAGTTGGTCTAATTTGATCTTTGTAGTGTCTAAATTTCTTACGAGCATCTAAGATTTCTTGGTCACTTGTGTCTGCATATGAATCTACTTCTTCAAGCAATTCTTCACTCATGCCTTCTCTTTTTAGTTTTTGCTTAGCCATATCATCGACATTACCACCAAGCATAATATCTGTACCACGTCCTGCCATGTTTGTTGCAATTGTAACAGCGCCAAAACGACCTGCTTCTGCAACTATTGCAGCTTCTCTTTCGTGGTTTTTAGCATTTAATACTGTATGTTTGATGCCCGCTTTTTTTAAAGCTTGGGATAATCTCTCGCTTGCTTCGATAGAAATTGTACCAATTAGGATTGGTTGTCCTGTTGGGTGGATTCTATTTATTTCATCTATAATAGCATTAAATTTACCATTTTCGTTGATATATACATAGTCAACATCATCTACCCTTTGAATTGGTTTATTGGTTGGTATCTCAACAACATCTAAGTTGTAAATTTCGTCAAACTCTTCTTCTTCGGTTTTTGCAGTACCTGTCATACCTGAAAGTTTGTCATACATTCTAAAGTAGTTTTGGAAAGTAATTGTAGCAAGTGTTTTACTTTCAGCTTTTACTTCTACACCTTCTTTAGCTTCTATGGCTTGGTGAAGACCATCTGAGAATCTTCTACCTTGCATGATACGACCTGTAAATTCATCTACTATTTCTACTTCTCCGTTATTTACAACATAGTCTATATCACGGTGCATAGTTGTGTTTGCTTTTAAGGCGTTGTTAATATAGTGAGACAATTCCAAGTTTTCTGGATCTGACAAGTTTTCTATATCAAAGAATTTTTCAGCTTTTGCTGTTCCTTTTTCTGTAAGGTTTGATGTTTTTCTTTTTTCATCTACTAAAAAGTCTACATCTTCTACTTTAAACTCACGGTCAAATGGATCGATTTCTGCATCTTCATTTGGATCTAGAATTCTACCTTCAAGTGTTTGGATAAATTGATTTGCACTTGTATAGGTATCTGTTGATTCATCTCCTTGACCTGAGATGATAAGTGGTGTACGTGCTTCATCAATTAAAATTGAGTCAACCTCATCAACTATAGCATAGTTTAGACCACGTTGTACCATATCATCTTTGTAAATAACCATATTATCTCTTAGGTAGTCAAAACCAAATTGGTTATTAGTACCATAGGTAATATCTGCAGCGTAGTTTTGTTTTCTTTCGCTATTGGTTAGACCATATACGATACAACCTACAGTCATACCAAGGAAAGTAAATATTTTACCCATCCACTCTTGGTCACGTTTTGCAAGATAGTCGTTTACTGTAACAATGTGTACTCCTTTGCCAGATAAAGCATTTAGATATGCCGGACAAGTTTCTACTAAAGTTTTACCTTCACCAGTTCTCATTTCTGCTATCTGACCATTGTGTAAAACAATACCACCAAGTAATTGCACTGGGTAATGTTTCATACCTAAAACTCTATCACTTGCTTCACGCACAGTTGCAAATGCTTCTGGTAAAAGATCATCTAAGCTTTCACCATTTTCTAATCTTTGTCTAAATTCTACTGTTTTGTGTTGTAACTGTTCGTCAGTTAGTTGTTGCATAGACTCATCTAGGCTAAGAATCTTATCAACCAATTTTTGGTTATTTTTTATTTCTTTTTCACTAAATGACTTAAATAAATTAAATAATGCCAAATTGTTCACTCTCCAATTCTCTTAATTATTCATCCAATGATTTAAAATAATTAAGTTTTACCACTATTATATTAAAGTAAATTATCAAATTTGTAAACTGAAATATGAGTGGATTTTATTTTTTAAAATCTTATTTACTTAACATATAAAAAACGCAGTAGACTTAGTCACTTAAGACCCTGCGTTTTACTTAAGTATTTTTATAACTTTCTTTAATTAATAGTACCTTTTTGATGGCAAATTTTCAAACAAAAAAGCTGGTATTAGCTAAACAAATTATTTTTAAATAATAAGTCCAGCTAATACCAGTTATTTTACCTAGATGGCACTATCAAACCATAATCACCTTTGCGTCTTTTGTATACAACTCTAACATCCATGTCTGCTGCATCATAAAATACAAAAAAGTCATGACCTAATAATTCCATTTGCATAACTGCTTCTTCTGTATTCATTGGTTTTAGAGATATTTCCTTAACTCTTGCTATATTTATATCAGAATCATAAGACTCATCTATATCATATTCTTCATCAAAAGATTCATTAAAGTTTTCAAATCTTATAGAATCTTGATGTCTGTTTTTTGTAAGTCTTGTTTTATGTTTTCTAATTTGCCTTACCAAGGCATCTATAGTCTGATCGATTGCATTTTGATAAGTCTCATCAGATGATTCTGCCCTTAAAATAGGACCCTTATCTAAATACATTGTAGCTTCAGCCTTAAAATCATTACCCTCTTTTGAAATGAGAAGATCTATTTCTTGTTCCTTGGAAAAATATTTATCCAGTCTATCATATTTTCTTTCTGCTTCATAGACTATATCATTAGTGATATTTATATTTTTGCCTTTAATATTAATCTTCATAACATCATCTCCCTTTGTCTTTTTATATAAATACCCAAAATCAGCTTATGCAAACGTATGCAATTTAAAAACTTTATAATATATTGTATAATTAAATTAATAATTGGAGGAAATTATGAGCAAAACAAAAATAAAAGATATACTGGGTTATGATTTTCTCTCTAATCTTGATATTTCTAAGGATGGAGAAAAATTAGCCTACATAAAAACTAAAGCAAATTATGATCATAATAAATACGAAAGTGATCTTTGGATATACAACACAAAAAAAGCTGAAACTTTTCCTATAACAGATAATAAAAATATATCAATTTTTACTTTTAACCAAGATTCAAACTTAGTATATAAAGCAAAATCTGATGATAAAAAAGATACTTTTTATATATATAATGGCTATGGTATAGGTAAAAAAATCTTTGATATAGATTTGGAAGTAAAAAGCATAAAGTTTTTAAAAGATGATTTATATTTGATAAATGCCTCTAACAAAAAAGAAGAAAAAGCTAAGAAAAAAGAAGAAGAAAATAAATACTTTGAAAAACTAGATACCCTACCATTTTGGCTTAATAGTCAAGGTTACTTAAAAAAAGAAGAATCTTCTTATTATTTTTATAAAGCAAATGATGGTAAATTAGTAAAAATAATTGACTCTAAGTTCCCTAATGAAATTTATCGACTTTCTTTAAATGAAGATTTGTCAAAAGTAATTTTTATAAAAGCAAATTATGATAAAAATAATGTAGCAGGCACTCGCGAAAGTTTAGTACTTTTTGATATAAAAACAAAAACAGAAAAAGTTTTAATTGATAGTTTATTCTCTTTTTATACTGCTGAATTTTTATCTGATAAAATTATTTTTGTTGGAAGTGATATGAAAAAGGGTGGCATAAATCAAGATTCCTTTATCTATACTTGCGATTTTGATGGTAATTATAAAAAAATTACTGATGATGATTTTGATATGTCCTTTGGAAATTCTCTAGGAACTGATGCTAGATACGGTTCTAATAAAGACTTCTTTAAAGCAAATGATAGACTATATTTTATAGTGACAGAAAAAGAAACAACAAAACTATATTCTACAGATATAAATGGCGAACTAAAACTAGAAATTGACGAGCAAGTAGAAGACTTTATTATAAATAACAATGACATTTATTATCTGTCAATGTCTGAAAATAGCTTATCTGAGCTAAAGAAAAAAAATAAAGATGTCATATTGGTAGAAAATAAAGTTGATTCTAAATTAGGAAAAATAGAAACATTTTACTTTGAATCTAATGGAGATACTTTAAAAGGTTTTGTCTTATTGCCTCCAAAGTTTAATAAAAACAAAAAATATCCTGCTATTTTAAGTATCCATGGTGGACCAAAAACAGAGTTTGGGTCTATCTTTCACCATGAACACCAAGTGCTTGCTAGCAATGACTATATAGTAATTTATACAAATCCTCATGGATCTAGTGGCAATGGAGTAGAATTTTCTGATATTCGTGGAAAATATGGTGATATAGACTACGATGACTTGATGAGATTTGTAGACTTGGCTATAGAAAAATATCCACAAATTGATAGTGGAAATCTTGGAGTATATGGAGGATCTTATGGTGGATTTATGACAAATTGGATAATAGGTCATAATGATCGTTTCAAAGCTGCTTGCTCTCAAAGATCAATTTCAAATTGGACTAGTTTTTATGGAGTCAGTGACATCGGTTATTATTTTGGCTATGATCAAATAACTGCAACTCCATGGAACAGCTTAGATAAGATGTGGGATCAATCTCCAATAAAATATGCTGATAAGGCAAAAACTCCTACCCTATATATCCACTCAGATGAAGATTATCGCTGTCCGCTAGAACAAGGTTTGCAAATGTATACAAAATTAAAATTAAATGGTGTTGATACAAAAATGTTTGTCTTCCATGGAGAAAACCACGAGCTATCAAGATCTGGTAAACCTCATTCTAGGATAAAAAGACTAAAAGAAATAAAAAAATGGTTTGATGGGCATCTGAAATAATGAAAACTGAAACAAAAGTAAAATTAAAAAAAACCACAGCAGATATGCTCTATAGGTTTAAATATCATGAGATCACCAACAATTCGGCGGCCCTGTCCTTTTACTTATTACAAGCATCGATCCCACTTTTGATGGTTCTTGTATCAGTAGTTTCAAGAATTTTAAATAATAATACAGACGTTATATATTCACTTATAGAGTTTTTGCCAACCGCTACCCAAGACATGGCCAAATGGGTTATTGATACTATTTTTGTAAATACCAGTTCAGCATCTGTTACAGTAATTACTGTTTTATTTGCTCTATGGTCAGCCACAAAGGGTATAAACAACCTAATGTTTTCTATAAATAAAGCCTATGGTCTTGATGGAGAAAGTAAGTATGTCAAGCAAAGACTATCATCTTTGCTATATACAATTATATTTGTAGCATTTATAGTATTTATTTTAGTTTCTCAAATCTATGGACCAAGCATACTAACTTTTATAAACGATCAGGTTTTAACGAGAATATCCGATAGGGCCTTCGGTGGTGTTTTTGATAAAGTCATCAAAACTTTATCATCACCTTTATTTAGAATAATACTGACATTGGGTCCTATTTTTATAATGTCTGTAGTTTTTGCAATATTTTATAAATTTGCTCCAAACAACAAAGAAGATCGAGTGCCCTTTAAAGATTCTCTTTGGGGTGGTATTTTTGCTACTATAACTATATACATTGCAACATTCATATACTCATTTTTTTTAAATAACTTTTCCAGACAATCTGTAGTCTATGGAGCTTTGGCAGGTATATTGGCATTATTTATTTGGTTAAACTTAGTATCTACAATATTGATACTAGGTGCAGAACTTATAGATGCAGTTAGAGAAAATTATAAAATAAAATCAGACGAAGAAATATTAGACTTTGAAAAAGAGAATAAATCCCTAAAAGAAACTGTAGAATCTAGCCTTACAAATCCAAGCAAGGACAATCAAAACAAGAAAGAGGAAAAAATGGATAAGAGATCATTACGTAAAATGTTTAGAGATATTAGATACCGTATGGACTATGATCACAAAAATATGGTCGACTATAGTATATACACCAAGTTTTTAAATTCAGAATTATTTTATGAAGCTAAATCTATATTTATCTACGTATCAGTAGCAGATGAAGTAGATACTTATGAAATAATCAAAAAAGCTCTAGAATTTGGCAAGGAAGTTTATGTACCCTATATAAATGATCCAGAAAATTTCCAAATGCAAGCTGCAAAAATCTACTCTCTGGATGATCTAGGCATAGGAGAATTTAATATACCAACTGCAAAAAATATAGAAATTATAGAAAATCCTGATCTTACTATCGTCCCAGGACTTGGATTTGATAGAAATAAAAATAGAATAGGCTATGGAGGCGGATACTACGATAGATATCTTAGTAAAAATCAAACTACATCTGTTGGATTTTTTGCAAGTGACTTTGAAATAGATGAAATAGAAACTAATGAATATGATTATAAACTTGATTATATAATCACAGAAAAAGAAATATTTTAATTAAAAGGACTTTTAATAGTCCTTTTTTGGAGGCTAAATGAAAAAAATACTTGCAGTTATTCTTTCACTTATATGTATAAGTGCCTGTAATAAAACTACTAACAAAACCATAGAAAATAATGATGGAAAGAAAATGGTCTACAATAATTTACAAACAAAACAGTCTAGAAACGATCTTAAAAATATAATGTCTAATACAGATCTTAACAAAAATAATACAGAAAGATTTTTCAAACAAGTGAATTTTTTTAATAAACAGGTAGATAAGGACTTGCTAGTTAGTAAAGATTATGAAAGAGCAGACAAGATTAAAGATTATGACTTCTATAAAATTCAAGAAGAACTTTATAAAAAATATCCAACTTTTACAGGTATCAATTGTAGGATAACAAGTTTTGGACTAATATCAGATAAAATAAATATAAAAAATACTAAAAATCCAAACCTTTCTGTAGTAGAAATTGATAATACAAGCTTTGAAGATAATCCTGTTCCTACTTTAGAAAAAGAAGAAATAGCAAAATTTAATAAATTTTACTCAGCCATTCCTACAGAAAATAAAAATGATAGAGATTTTCAAATAGAAAAAATAAAAGATTTTTGGAAAGACAATGGCATAACAATCAATACAGGCAAAAACTATAATCTTATATCGGTATTTGTCTTTTCAAATTTAGATGAGAATAACAACGAGCTTTTTATCGGACATACAGGATTATTATTTAACATGGAAGACGATAGATACATGCTAGTAGAAAAACTAGCTTTTACAGCTCCCTACCAAGTCGTAATCTTTGAAAACAAAAATGATTTGTACGATTATTTGATGGAACTTTACGATTTTTCAAATGAACAATCTCCCTTAAAGCCACTTATTTTTGAAAATGATAAAATATTAGAAAAAAATAATTCCCCTTCTTAGGGGAACTTTTATATTTCTCTTATAGCAAAAGTCTCTTTGCTAAGCTTATTCAAATATTTTTTTATTTTTATTTTTCTTTTAAAGTTTAAATCTTCTTTATAAACTAGAGGATTGGCTGAGTTTGCTTTTCTTTGATCATTTTCAAAATCTACTCTAAACTGAGAGTCTAGATTGTCAATAGTTTGACCTAGGTCTAAGTTATAATATCTAAATTTCTTATCTCCTATTATTTCCTCTTGCTTATTAAAAATCAAATCGTCTATAGCTAGTTTTGAAGTATTTACTCCATTTAGTGTTGCAAAATAATGGCTACGTCCTTGGCGTAAATTTATTTCAAAAGCATAAAATTTGCCAGTTTTAGTATCTTTTTTGAAGTCTAGATTAAATAATCCATACACTCCTAGTGTTTCTACTATTTTTTTTGCATAGTCAAAGAGAATCTTTTCATCAGAATCTATTTTTGCAACAAAATTTCCTATCCACTCTACTCTCTTGTCTAAAAGAATATTTCTAGACATTGCCATAGAAATAGTAGATGTTGACCTATATCCTTCTACGGAATACTCACTACCATCTCCTCCTGCTACAAATTCTTGAACTAAGATATTGTAATCATAGCCATTTTCAAAAATTGTCTTTAATATTTCTAAAGTTTGTTCTTTTGATTTAGAATGATATCCTTTTTGCCAACCTTCAAAATCTAAAGTTTTATAAAAAACATCATTATCTGGCTTTATAAATACATCTTCTGGATAGGTCAAGTCCTTATAATTTTTACTATCTGCTACAAATGTTTTTGGAGCTAAGTCTAAGTCTTTTATTTTTTCATAAAATTTATTTTTTGTAGAAATTTCATTTATAATATCTTGGTCTGCATAAGGCATAAGAGGCTTAAATTTTAATTTTTCTATATTTTTTAGAGCAAAGGTCCTCATAACATCATCTGGAGCAAATATTATAAAGTTTTCGTAATTATCTTTGTTTTCCTCATAGATTTTATCTAAAACTTCCTTAAAAACTTCTGGATCTTTAGAAAAATTTTCTTTTTTATAAAAATTAATTATTTGAGAATTTATGCAAGGAAGAAAAATTGCAGATGTAGCAACTGCTGGTTTTATCTCGTAAGCTTCATAAATTTCTCTTGCTATTGAATATGTATTTAGGTCTGAACCTAGTATAATTGGTAAAAATTTGTTCATTTATTCTCCCCTATTTTGCTAATACTCTTCTTTGCTAATAGTGATATCTATTATATAATCGTATAATATAAAAAGCAAATCCTATAGATAAGGAGCATTTTATGAAAAAATTAGGCGTATTAGGTGGTATGGGGCCCTTGTGTACAGCTATTTTTTATAAAAAATTGGTAAAAAATACAAAAGCTAATAAGGACCAGGACCATATACCTACAATTATACTTTCAGATCCTCAAATTCCAGATAGAACAAAAGCTATAATTACTGGAGATGACGAGGATATATTACTTAATAAAATAAAAGAAGACTTAGAAAATTTAGAAAAGCAAGGAGTTGATAATATAGCTATCCCCTGTAATACTATGCACTATTATTATGATACTTTTAAAGACTATACAAGTGTAAATATTATAAATATGGTAGAAGAAACCTTGCTATATTGCAAAAATAAAAATGCAAAGAATATTGCAGTTTTAGGAACACTTGCTACAGCAAATTGTGATATCTATGAAAAATATTCCAAAGATATTGGAATCAACATAATAGAAATGGATGAAAATATTAAAAACTTTACTATGGATACCATATACAAAATAAAAGAAACAAACGAAACATCTTATCCTGAATTTTTAGAGATGCTAGAAGATTTAAAAGATACAAAGGTTGATGCAATTATACTAGCTTGCACTGAACTATCAATGATAGATGATATCACTTCATATGATTATGTTATAGATGCCATGGATATATTGGCCTATGAATCTATAAAAAAATCAGATTTCGAGCTAAAGTTTTAAAATTACAAAATTTCTTAATAATACTTTAACACCACCTTTGTTATAATTAATTCGTTAACGAGGTGGATTTTTATGAGCAAAAGAAAAACTTTAAATAAAAGATATGATTATCTGAATATACTAAGGGCTGTAGCATTTTTTGCTGTATCGCTCTTTCACACCTATTCACATTTTGTGCCAGGTGGTTATCTTGCAGTAATTATATTTTTAGTTCTATCAGGTTTTTTAACCGTTAGAACAGCAAGCAACAGGCAAGTCGATACATTTACAAAACTTAGGAAAAAATTTAGAAATATACTAAGTCCAGTTTACCTAATAATGGCAATTTCTTTGATATTTTCATTTAAATTTGCTAGAAATATTTTTGATGATAGTATTAAATCTACCCTACCAGTTGCCTTAAATTTTGAAAATATTAGACGCATTGTAGTAGGAGATGATTATTTTAACCAATTAGGCAATTTTAATATGTTTTTGCATATGTGGTATGTATCGCTTTATATGCAATTTATAGCTATATTTTTACTAATTGATCAATACTTAGCAAATCCTAAAAAAAATAACAAGAGAATTGTTGTCTTTGGTTTAATGACCATAATTAGTTTTATACTAATATTGGTTTTAGCTAGGTCAGATAAAGATATCACTAGGATATACTATGATATAAGTACCAGATTTTCTGCCTTTGGTCTTGGAATCTTAGCATTTTTAATAAATGAAAAAATTGATAAAAAAGCTATTGATTTAAAAATAGATCCTAGAATTATATTAGCAATATTAGGACTATTGACTGTAATTCCATTTTTCCTAATAGACGGAAAGAATATATCATCCTACCATTTATTCTTTATCTTTTATACAATTCTAGTAGGAGTATTGATTACATTTTTATATAATTTTGAAGATGCTAATAGATATGATGTAAAAAAACATAATATTTTTTATAAATCTATTTTATATATAGGTGATAGATCCTTTTACCTATATCTATGGCAATATATAGTGCAAATATTTGCCCTATACTTCTTTCCTAGTTTGATGGATAATATATTTTTGAACTTATTATTACAATTTTTAACTGTAATAATTTTATCAGAAATTACCTATCAAATTTTAAAGGTAAAAAAAATAAGAAAATATATTCAGTTAACGGCAATAATTATTTTTGTTATTCTAACTATAACATCAGTAGTACTAGGTAATAGTAAGGATAAAGAAATAAATAATCTTAGAAAAGATATTGAAACAAATCAAGCAAAAATTGACCAAGCCAATAAGGAAATGATTGCTAAAAATAAATCTTCAAAATCAAAGAACAAGAATAATAAAAGCAAGGAAAAAGAAAATCAAAGCTCAAATAAGATTCCCCAAACAAAGCAATTAGATAAAAACTTTAAGCAAAAAGCCTACAATAATTTTAACTTTACAGAAAAAGAGCTAGAGTATCTAAAAAATATAAATATAACAGCCGTAGGTGATTCTGTAATTATAAATGCAGATTCCTATATAAGGAAATACACACCAAACTTTTACCTAGATGGAAAAGTAGGTAGAGATATGGTTTCTGGACCTGAAATCCTATCACAAATCAAAAATAATTATGGGTTAGGCGATGTCGTTTTAATATCTTTAGGTTCTAACGGTTCTGCCAATGAAGAAGATTTAAATAAAATAATGGAAATAGCAGATGGTCGTGATGTTTACTTTGTAAACACATCCCACACCCAATCTTATATGGATTATGTAAATAAATCCTTATTAGAGTTTACAGAAAATAACGAAAAAGCTCATTTGGTAGACTGGAGAGGCTTTATAAAAGATAAGCCAGATCTACTAGCACCAGACAGAACCCACCCTAATAAAGAAGGTTCAGATGATTTTGCAAAACTAATAATGAGAAAAATCCTTAATGTAAATAAGGTTAGAGACTAGAATAGATATCCTAAACATGTAGAAAGATATAGGCAAAATAATATACTTTATTCAAAGTACAAATTCAGAAAAAATAATCATAATTCTAATAAAGAAAATACCTGCTAATAATCAAAGATAGGATGTCCAGATTATAGTTACTGCGAATAGTACTTTAATAAAAGTAAAATTAAAAAATTATAATAACTAATATCTAAATTAAGAAATCCCGGGTAAACCGGGATTTTTTATTTATTTATTAAAATAAAACCTAGAATTAATACTACAAATACAAGACCCATAATATCCACTATATTTATCCTAGCACCTTCATCTCCCACCTTATTTCTAAATAAAAGGTGAGATATACAATAAACAATACTCTGACCTAAAACTAAGAAGAAAACTATATTATCTGTTACAGCTGTAAATCCTTGGTTTATTCCTAGATAGATTAGGTAAATTATTTCAAATATTAAGGTAAATGCATAGGCAGACCTTATAGCAAATAGGTTGTGTTGCATTTCCATTTCATCCATTTTTCTCATAAATTTTACTCCTATAATTTAAATATATCATTTACTTTCATAGCAAAATAATCAGAAATTTTTAAAGCCAGTTCCAACGATGGATCATACTTGTCATTTTCTATGGCAATTATAGTCTGCCTTGATACTTCTAATATTTCTGCTAAGTCTTCCTGCCTGAGTCCCTTCTCCTTTCTGAGATTTTTAATATTATTTTTCATAAACTTTCTCCATATAAATACTCCACCCCCAAAAAAGTAAAACACGTTTTACATTTTCATTGTAATATTTAAATAGTAAAATGTCAAGTTTGTTTTACATTTCACTCCTTATCTTTCTATAAAAAAGCCAGCATATTTACTATGCTGGCTAAATAATTATATTTATTTTTCAACAGGCTCTAATTTTTCTTTACCACCCATATACATTCTAAGTGGTTCTGGTATTTTTACTGTGCCATCTGCTTGTAGTAGGTTCTCTAAAAACGCTATTAACATTCTTGGTGGAGCTACTACTGTATTATTTAATGTGTGAGCAAAGTATGTGCCATCTTCTCCACGCAATTTGATTCCTAGTCTTCTTGCTTGAGCATCACCTAGGTTTGAGCAAGATCCTACTTCAAAGTATTTTTGTTGGCGTGGGCTCCATGCTTCTACATCGCAAGATTTTACTTTTAAATCTGCTAAATCACCTGAACAACATTCTAATGTTCTTACCGGTATTTCTAGACTTCTAAAGAAATCTACCGTGTTATTCCATAATTCGTTGTAAAATTCTTTTGATTCTTCTGGTTTACAAATTATAACCATTTCTTGTTTTTCAAATTGGTGGATACGATATACTCCACGTTCTTCTATACCGTGAGCTCCCACTTCTTTTCTAAAGCATGGTGAGTAGCTAGTCATTTTTAGTGGCATATCTTCTTCATCATTGATTGTATTAATAAATTTACCAATCATTGAGTGTTCTGATGTACCTATTAGATATAAATCTTCTCCCTCAATTTTATACATCATATTTTCCATTTCTTCGAAGCTCATAACTCCTGTTACAACTTCACTTCTTATCATAAATGGAGGTATATAATATGTGTATCCACGGTCAATCATAAAATCTCTTGCATATGAAAGAATAGCTGAGTGTAGTCTTGCTATATCGCCTTTTAGATAGTAAAAACCAGATCCTGATGTTTCTCTAGCCGCATCTAGTTCTATACCATCAAAACTTTCCATAATATCTATGTGGTATGGTACCTCATAGTCTGGAACTACCGGTTCACCGTATTTATCATTTTCCACATTTTCGCTATCATCTTTGCCTATTGGTACAGAGTCATCGATGATTTGTGGAATTTTTTGCATTCTAGTTTTGATCTCATCTTCGAATTTTTTAGTTTCTTCTTCTATATGAGCAAGTCTATCGTTTATTTCACCTACATGCGCTTTTGCTTCTTCTGCTAGGTCTTTTTTACCTTGTCCCATTAAAGCACCTATTTCTTTTGAAACTTTATTTCTTTCTGCTCTTAGGTTATCTCCCTCAGTTTTAAAAGCTCTGCCCTTTTCATCTAGTTCTAGGACTTCATCAACTAAGTGTAGTTTTTCTTCTTGAAATTTCTTTTTGATATTTTCTTTTACAAGCTCAGGGTTTTCTCTAACTAATTTTATATCTATCATTTTTTCTCCTTTTTCGCATAAAAAAAGACCATCATCCTACATGGGACGAAGGTCTCGTGGTGCCACCCAATTTTTATGTATAACATACTCATATTAAAAAAAGCTAAAGGTAGATTCACTATCATCTGCCAAAGATTTTCACCAGCCATCTTCTCTCTAAAGACTTCATAATAGTTACTATGTCTTATTATCGCTCATATTCAATTAATAATAGTATACAATGAAACTATATTTTATTCAATCCCCTTTTTACTTTTCGCAATAATTAATGCTATTAAAAAACTAACTATAAAAGCAAATACAAAACCAAAGCCAGATTCTTGAAGAGGTAGTTTTGCCATAGCATTTACATAAAAATTATCCTCAAAGCCTATAGCTTTGATACTATCAGCAAGGCTAACAAAACCAACTGCTGTGACGACAATTTTATAGAGAATTGGATCTATACTATCCCTATCAATAAGATTTAAAATATAAAGGCTAATTACTATAGGATAAATAAATAGCAAAATAGGTATTGATATTTCCATTATTTTTTCTACTCCCAATATTGATAATATAAAGCTTATAATAACACCCAATCTTACATAAAATTTATAGGAAAATCTATCAGACTTTTCTGCAAAATTTGTTGCAAAAGCAGATAAAAGTCCAATAGCTGTAGAAAGACAAGCAAATCCTACAACAAGGCTTAAGGCAGCTTGTAAATTTCTTCCTAAAAGATTTTCTGCAATAGTAATAAATAAATCCGTCCTAGTTATAGAAGTATCAGCATAAGCAATTGATTTTGCTCCTATAAATGTTAGACCAGTATAAACAATTACTAGACCTAAAACAGCTATAAGTCCAGAATAAATTGTAGCTCTTATCAAATCATCTTGTTTTTTAAATCCTTTGTTTCTAAAATCGTTTAAAATAATACCTGTTGTAAAAACTGGCCCTAGAGAATCCATAGTTTGATATCCTTCTACAAATCCTAAGGACAATTTGTTTTCGGGAGTAGACTTTAAAGCTACATCTGGATATGTAATTCCTTTTATAATTAAAAAAGCTAGGATAAGTAAAAGCATAGGAGTCAAATATTTGCCAACCCTATCTATAACCTTTGATCCGTTTATAGTTAAAACATAAACTAGGGCAAAAAATAAAAAGGAAAATAGTACTTTATTAAAATTTGGATAAAAAGGCAAGATGCCTACTTCAAAGGTTGTTGCACCAGTTCTTGGAATTGATAAAAGCGGACCTACTAAAGTTATACATATTAAGCTTAAAATCGATCCGAAATTTTTGCTTATTTTCACACCAAACTCATTTAGATTTGCTGATCGCTTACTGACAGCCAAAATTCCTAAAAGAATCAATAAACTATCAGATAAATTAAATCCCATGGATGATACAAACCAACCATCTCCAGAATGCATTCCTAAAAAGGGAGGAAAGATAAGATTGCCCGCACCAAAAAAAATGGCAAAAAGAGCAAATCCTGATATCAATATTTTTTTAGTATCTAGTTTTTCATTATTCATTGATTTCACCTACTTTTTTGATTTACTTTATATTATACAAGTAAATTGTGAAAATAGTATATTAATCAAGATTTTTTTGATCATCAAGTTTTTTTTCAATTTGCTCTAGGTGTTTGTGAATGTCTCTTATAATTATTTCCGTTTTTAAATTCACTATATAATCTTCTTGGGCTCTTTGCCTATCTTTTTCTTCTTGGCGATTTTGGCTCATCATTATTAGTGGAGCTTGAATAGCGGCCACACAAGATAAGACTAGGTTTAATAAAATAAATGGATATGGATCAAAAGCCTTATTTTTCAATTTTGTATTTATAATCATCCAAGTTACTAAGCAAAATATAAAAATTATTATAAAAGTCCAAGAACCAGCAAATTTTGCGATTTTATCTGCTGCTTTTGCCCCAAAGGTATAATCTTCTTTTTCTTTTTTTGCTCTTTTTGAAAGACTATCTTTTATTAACATTACAATTTCTTCATCATCAAGTCCCAAATCATTATCTAGTATGGTTTGAAGAATTTCTGCTTCTGTTTCATTATGATTTTGCATAATATCTCCTTAAAATTTATTTAATTTTATTTTATCCATTTATTTAAAAAATAAAAGATGGCTAGTCTGCCATCTTATCTAAAATATGATTTATTGCTTTTTGTGGTATACCAATATCTTCTACAATGCATTTGTTTTTGTATATTGATCTTTCAAAAACTCCTTGTTTCATTAGTTGCATAGATACTATCAAGTCACAATCTACTATCTCTCCCCAGCTATCTCCACTTGTAGAATCTAGTCCTGATGGGACATCTATAGATATAATATATTTTAAAGAACTATTTATAAGGGAAATCACATAAGCATAGGTGCCAGAAATAGTACGATCAAGACCAGTGCCAAATATTCCTTCTATAATTGTAGTAACATTTGATAAATTTGCTTCCATAAACTCTAAGTCAGCTATGGTATCTACCATGTAGATATTTTCGGTAAGATTTTTGATAGCTTCATAGTTTAGGATAAACTCATCACTGGCCTTATCTATATTACCGATAATATAAGTATCTACATAATAATCCCTAGCTAAAAGGTTTCTTGCAACAGCAAGTCCATCAGCTCCATTATTGCCAATGCCTGCAACAATTGCAAAAGTTTTTCTAATATCTAAATTAATATTTTTTATAACTGCAAGTGCTGCTCTTTCCACTAGGCAAAGAGCTGGTATCTTTAGCTGCTCTATGGCATATTTATCGATTGCTATCATCTGATTTTTATCTACAACTAGCATAATTACCTCAAAATTCTCTTGTTTTCAGCCTCAAATCTTCACCAAATATCTCATAAACTTCACTATTACCAATTATTCTTGAAAAAATTCTCTCTCCATACATTTCAGAAAGCATTGTTTCATCAAAATTTGTAGAAAAAATAATTGGTTTGCCAGCAATCATTCTGTTATTTACGACTTCAAATAAATTTGCAGAATCATTTTTGCTAGATGGTTCACTTCCTAGGTCATCTATTATTAGTAAATCACATTCTAAGATAAAATCAAACTGTTCTTGGTGTTTTGCACGAGCTTCTTCAAAAGCCCAGTTATAGTCATTTAAAAATTTAAAAAGTCTGGATGATGTCATATAAAGAACCGAATAATTGCGGTCTAGTATTTCCTTAGCAATAGAATTTAATAAGTAAGTCTTACCACGACCTACATCGCCAAAAATATATAAATTATTATTTTGCTTATCAAAATCATTTATAAATCCATACAGGGATTTTTTTATGTGCTGGATATTTTGGTATGGAGTTATTGGATAATCTTTGTAAGGATTATCTGAAAATAAAGAATCATCAAAATTTCTAAAGTTTTCTCTAGATATTAGACTTCTAATATTCGATTGACTATAATTTTGATCAATTATTAGCTGCTTACGACAAGAACACATTTTTGTACCGACAAAACCAGTATCCTTGCAAATTGGATGATGGTATCTGATTTCCATATAGTCTTTCTCAAATCCATTTGCTTCTAAAATTCTAGCTTTTTCTATTCTTAATTGTTTAAGATCATTTTCTTTTTTTTCAGTATCATCTCCCTTTAATCCGTCTTGGATGATAATATATCCTAATTCCCTTATATTTTTATCTAAAGACTCCATAGATGGAATTTTTTTGTAAACTTCGTTGATTCTTTTCTTTTGATCTATAAGATTTTGCTCACGTCTTTGGGCTAAAATATGTGTAACTTTATTATTAGTTTCCATTATTATCTTCCCCTAGCATTCTTCTAAAACGCTCTTCACGTGCTTTTTGAGCATAATTTTTTATTTCATCATTGTTTGATGATCTTTTCCTATATTGTCTTGGTGAATTTTTTTTAGCCAACTTTTGGCGTTCTTCTTTCATTTTTAAATCATTTAGAGTAAATATTCCCTGGTCTCTCCAGGTTTTTATGTAGCCTAAGACATATTTTACATCCATATTTCCATTGGCTTTTCCTTGGCGAAAGGCTTCTGTAACTAACTCTGGGTCTGAGTCATAGTCCATAAGGGTTTCTTGGATACGAGTGATATCTGCTGGAGTCAGACTCCTATCTAGGATTCTTTCGATATTATCAAACATAATAGACTTTCTGCCTGCTTTATCAAAGTTGATTTCATTGGATGATTTGCTATTGTCTCCATAATACATTTGCCTAAGGGATACTATTTCTATAAAATTTTGTCCTGAAGTGTCTCTTTTTTCTCTGAAAACTCCCATATTTATCCAAAAATCTATGCATTCATTAAATTTTTCTTCTGTAAATGATAGCTGTTTTTGAATTTTTTTTGTATCCACATATCCAGTATTGTAGGCATCTTTATAGACCAATAAAAAAACTTTAAGACTATCTCCATCTGCCATTTGTACATAGGTATTTAAAAACATATTTTCAAAAGCTGTCATACCTAAATCTAGCTTCACATCTTGCATCTTAAAGTTCATAATAATCATCCTTTTTTAAATTCATTATTAGTATCTTAGAATAAATAATATCATGTTTTTTTTCAAAGTATCTTTCATCTACATCAATTTTTTGGTTTTCAAAAATTTCACTAGTATAACCACATTCTTTAAATCCTAATTTTTTATATAAATTAATTGCTCTTTCATTAAACAAATTAACTTCTAAAAGCATTTCTTTAAACTTTAGAACAATAAAGTAATAATCCAAAAACTGATTCATAGCTTCATATCCAAAGCCATCTGATACATAATTAGGATCAAAAACTATTCCTAATTTTGATCTTTTTGTTAGGGGATTGTAATTTTTCAGACCTAAAAATCCAATAAATCTATCATCTTCACTTTTTTTTACTGCAAAATATCTTTTTCGAGGAGTGCTTACTGAATTGTACCAAAAATTTATTTCAAAATCTGATAAATCTCCATAATTATAGCCAGATAATCTAGGATCTTCAAACTTTCCCCAATATTTTAAGTCCATAGCTGTTTGACGATTTATTTTTTCTATATAAATTCTAGGATTTTCTTGTCTATACATTTTCTTCCTTATAACTTAGATCTCTAAAGGTTGTACATGGTTTATTGAAAAATAAATCAAGGATTCCTGTTGCACCATTTCTGTGTTTTGCTACTATAACTTTCGCAATATTTGGATTGTCTTCTTCATCATAATAATCTTCTCTATATAAAAGCATTACAACATCAGCATCTTGTTCTATAGCTCCTGATTCTCTAAGGTCTGATAAAATTGGTTTATGGTCTGCTCTTTTGTCAGCCTCACGAGATAATTGGGCAAGGGATAGGATTGGGCAGTTTAATTCTTTTGATAAAGTTTTTAATCCTCTTGATATAGATGCAATTTCATTTTGCCTATTTTCTTGGTAGCCATCTGCTTGCATTAGCTGCAAATAATCTATAACTACTAGGTCTACTCCTACTTCTGCTTTAAGTCTTTTTAATTTTGATCTCATCTCTGATAGAGTAATACCTGGTGTTTCGTCTACATATAAGTCTTTTGCAGCTATTTGTTTTGTAGCTGTAAATAGTAATTCCCATTCATCGTCTTTTATTCTACCATTCATAACTTGTTCTAGATCTATCATAGAAACCATAGATAAAAGTCTATAATTTAACTGAAGGGTAGACATTTCTAAAGAGAAAAATGCAACTGATTTTCCTTCTTTAGCAGCATTCCATGCCATTGTGAGTCCTAGGGCTGTTTTTCCCATGGCTGGACGAGCTGCAAGTAAGATTAATTGTGATGGTTGCAGGCCTGAAAGTTTTATATCAATAGTCTCTAATCCTGTGGTCACTCCAGTTATATTGCCATCATTTAATGATAATTCGTTTATGACTTGAACAGTCTCATCTAGGGTATCTCCTACTTTTATCAAACCCTCGTTAAGTTTATTTTGAGATATATCAAAAATTTTACTCTCAGCCATAGATAAGATACTAGAAACATCTTCATTTTGCCTGTAGCTTAAATCCATAATATCTTCACTTGCCCCTATAAGACTTCTAAGCAGTGCTTTTTCTTTGACAGTTTTTGCGTATGTATCGATATTTGGAGTATAAAATGAGGAGAGGGTAATCTCAGTGATAAACTCCTCCCCTCCAACTTCTTGTAATATATTTTCATTCCTTAACTGAGATAATAAACTTACTTCGTCAACCTTAATGTCTTTTTCAAACATGGTGACTATTGATTTATATATCCTTTGGGTCCTGGAATCATAAAAGTCTACAGGTTTTATTATTTGATTTGCTTTATCAAAAGTTTCATTTTTTTTGATAATACTTCCGATTATGGCTTTTTCTGCTAAGAAGTCGTAAGGTAGAGGCTTATTTGCCTCTGTCACTATTGTACCTCAGCTACAACTTCCACTTTAAGATTTGCATTTATTTCTGGATAAAGTCTAACATTTAGTTCGAATTCTCCAGCTCCATCAATTTTTTCTACATTCTCGATTCTTTTTCTGTCAATTTCGATACCTTGTTCAGCTAATGCTTCTGCAATATCTTTATTTGTTACTGAACCAAATAGTTTACCATCTTCACCAACATTTACTCTTTGAGTAATTGTAATAGCTTCGATTTTTTCTTTTAATTCTTCAGCTTCTTTTCTATTTTCAGCTTCTTCAGCTTTTAATTGAGCTTGCATTTCTTCAAGTTCAGCCATATTTTTCTTTGTTGCTTCTACAGCTAAACCTTGTGGATTTAGGTAATTTCTAAAATATCCTGGTTTTACATCAACTAAATCACCTTTAACTCCAACTCTTACAATATTATCTTTTAGTATTACTTTCATTTTCTTCTTCCTCTCTTAAGTATTCATTTATTGATTTTCTTAGCATATCTTCAGCATTTTCCATGCTCATGTCTAATTGGGTAGCAGCAGCTGTTAAGTGACCGCCCCCTCCGATACGTTCTAGTATTAATTGTACCGATATATCGCCTAAGCTTCTACCAGAAATATGGATTTTGTTGTTAGCTTTTGTAAGTACAAATGATGCCTTAACACCCTTTATTGTAAGCAAATCATCAGCAGCCTGACTTGCAATTAAGCTTGATCCATCAATATCTCTATTAAAATGAGCTATGGCAATCATATCATTTACTATACTCGAATCTGCTATAACTTCCGACTTATATCTAACAATTTCAAAGTCATCTTTAAACATACGTTTTATATAAACAGAGTCAGCTCCCCAGCGTTTTAAAATGCTGGCTGCTTCAAATGTACGCACACCTGTTTGGTATACAAAGTTTTTTGTATCTACAGTTATTCCTGCTAAAAGTCCTTCTGCTATAGATGTACGTGCTTTAAAGTCTTCATCTAAATAATTTAACATTTCTGTTACAAGTTCTGATGCACTTGAAGCATATGGTTCTATATATGCAATTGTTGCTTTTTTAATATAATCATTACCACGTCTGTGATGGTCAATTATAAAGATTTGATCAGTTTTTTCAATTAAGCTTGGAGCTTCAGTTGAATTTTTCCTATGATTATCTACAACAACTACCAAAGATGAAGGTTTTATGCGAGCTAGGGCTTGGTCTTCAGATAAAATATTTTCTTTTAAGTCTTCTAAGCTCCCAGTTGTACTATTATATATATTTTCGATTTGTCTAGGTACTTCATTTAAAACTATATATGCATTTTTTTCTAAAAACCTTACACCCTCGTAAACTCCAAGTGATGAACCAAAGGAATCCATATCTGGATTATTGTGTCCCATGATATAAACATCACTTGAGGCATTTACCATTCTTCTTAAAGCTCCAGATATTACCCTAGATTTTACCTTTGAAGTTTTTTCTGTGGCTTTAGACTTTCCACCAAAGTATTCATAGTTATCATCTATTTTTACAACTGCTTGGTCACCACCACGTGATAAAGCAATATCAATTGCTACTCTAGAATCTCCATAAATTTCTCTTGGATCAGCCCCAGAAATCCCAGCTCCTATTGATAAGGTGGGATTTATTTCATTTCCTAATTCTATGTCTCTTACTTGATCTAAAATTGAAAATTTATCTTCATGAATATCTCTATAATCTTGATATTCCATTACTACCATAAATCTATCATTTTCATATTTTCTAACAATGCCATTGTGCTCTTTGAAATATTCATTTATAACTCTATCTACAGCACCTAATACTTGTGGGCGATTGACAGACTCTGTACTATTTCTTAAATCTTCATAATTATCTAAAAATATAGTGAAAAATACTAGTCTCTTATCTTTAAATAACTGCTTAATAGATTCATCGTAAGTGTTATCTATGGCATATAGAAAAATTTCATTAGTATTTAGCTCATCATTATAGACAGTAGAGAAGTAAAATTGCATATATTTTTCATCTACTTCTATCGTTATAGGTTGGATCATTTCTTTATTTGAAAAGTCAATATCAGCAAAACTCGGTATCAATTTTGTGATATCAACTCCTACCAAGTCTTCACTTGGGAAAAGATTTCTAAAATATCCATTATGCCATTTGATATTGTCTCCATCCGTTAAAACTGCAATAGGAAAAGGCATCTCAAATACCAAATTTTTTGTAATGCTATCAAAACTAGAATGGACACCATCTACATATTTTTGTATGGATTTTTGGTTGTCATCTCTAACTCTTTGCAGGTAGAAAAACAATACTCCACATCCTAAAATAGATATAGCCCCAAGTATTTGGTTATAGTAAAAAACTATTACAGATGTTATAACCGGCAGGATAAGTGAATATATAATATGTGCATTATCCTTATTCGAATTATTTTGCATCTATCCTCCTTGTTTTGTTTCTAAAATCTACAAAAATATCGGCTATACCAAGCAACAGAAAAATAACCATAAAAAAGTAGAAAAAGATGATAATAAAAAAACATCTCATCCCACGGGTCAAACTAGCTGACCTAGCCATATTTAAGTAATCATAAGTAAAAATGCCATTTAAAATTAATACTATAGCTACCATGCACACTAAGTTTGAACTTATATAAGTGCTAGGTACATCAATAAACATATTTAATAGAAAATAAATTACTACAGCTGATATAAGCATAATTGTAAGGTCTTTTTTGCCTATTCTAATAGTATTAAGATTTTTCATATCGACTGCCTTATTTTTATAGGCAAGATAATTTCTAACAATTTTTAATGAAAATATACTATATACCATGGCAAGGGCTGCCAAAATGGATGGATACAAAGCAAATGATCTTTCATAAACACTATCTGCTATATCATATTGCATATTTTCTGCAAATACTTCTTTTAGCTCTTTAGCCATATCAGCTATTGTAACACCTTCTGTTATCATTTGGTATTTATAAACTCCAATAAAAACAAGACTAGCTAATAAAAAATTAATCAATATTTGATTTTTATCACTAAGTTTTGATTTTACCAAAATAATTTCTATTAAAGATAAAATCAATATCGGTATATAAAATAAAGTAACTGACCTGATATTTTCAAAAATCAATCCTACTAAAAATGAGCCAATTAATACAATTAAAAAGTCTTTTAAACCTTTATCTAAGGCTATTACCGCAAATAAAATTGGTATAGTTATTAACATTATAAAGCTAGAGCTTGATGCTAACGTCAAAATGCTTATTAAACATATGTAAAATAAGACATTTACTATTTTATTTAAATTTTTGCTTTTGTTCATAGATTTCCTTTCATTTAGATTTATCATAAAGGCTAAAGTTGAACAATCTTCGCTCAATTTGACTTTATATATTTTACTCCTAAGTTAATAAGTATCAATTTTAAAAAAACTATAAATAATAATGTAAATAAAAAATCATAAAAAAAGCGCTAATTAAAATAATTAGCACTTAATATTATATATCTAAGGTATTTAAAAATTCATTTCTGTAAGCCATAAATTCCTTGCTCGTTCTTTTTCTAGGATAATCTAAATCTATTGGAACAATTTTTTTTACTCTGCCTGGTCTAGGTTCCATAACAATTACTTTTGTAGACATATAAACAGCTTCGTCTACATCGTGTGTTACCATTATAGTCATATTTTTTTCTTCATTCCAAAGTCTTAAAATTTCATCTTGCATATTCATTCTAGTAAATGCATCTAAGGCTCCTAGAGGTTCATCTAATAGCAAAACTTCTGGCTTATTTATTAAAGTTCTAATTAAAGAAATTCTTTGAGCCATACCACCAGAAAGGTTTGATGGATAAGAATCCTTAAATTCTAGTAGTCCGACTTTTTCCAACATCTTATCTATAGCTTCTTGGCTAATATTATCTTCATTTTTCAAATCTCCAGAAAATCCTACATTTTCCTCTACTGTTAGCCAAGGAAAAAGAGTTGATTTTTGAAATACCATGCCTCTTCTACTAGATGGTCCTTCAATTTTTTTACTATCTAAAAATATTTCACCTGTAGTTGGAAAGATCAAACCAGCTATTAACCTTAGCATTGTAGATTTTCCACATCCTGATGGACCTACTATACTTACAAATTCGCCTTCATGAATATCAAAATTTATATCATCAAGAGCTGTAGTAATGCTGTTATTATCTGGTCTTAGAAAAGCTTTTGATACATTTTTAAATTCTAATTTGCTCATCTTATTCCACCTACTTTCCATTTTAAAGCTCTATTACTTATATTTTTTATTACTTTATTTACAAGTATAAAAGTAATTGCAAGTAAAATAATTGCTCCATACATTGCTGAGTAGTCAGCCCATGATGATTTCCAAGTAATATACCAACCAAGACCACTTTCTACTCCTAGCATTTCTGCGACTATTAGGGCATTACAAGCTGCACTCATGCCTGCTATTAGACCTTGGAATATATTTGGAATTGCTGATTTTATTGCGATTTTTCTTACCAGTTCAGAATTCGTTGCTCCAAGAGTTTGGGCAGCCTCATAGTAGGATGGTTCGACATTTCTTATACCAGTTATTGTTGCAAGTGTTGTTGAAAACCAAACTCCAAGTGCAATAATAAATACTGCTCCTTGAAAAAGATTTATGGCAATTACCATTACCACTGGTAGCCATGTTGTAGTTGGAATAGGTCCTAGTAGTTTTAAAAATGGATCCACCCAATAATTTACTTTTTCAAAATATCCTGCCAATATTCCAGTAAGTATACCTAAAACAGCTCCTATTATATAACCTGTAAATAGTAATTTTAGTGAGCTTGCTACTGATTCAACCAAGTAGCCTTTATCTTCTTTCATAGAATTAAATATCATATCTAACCACGGAAAATATGGTAGGGCTAATTTCCCTGTCTTTATTGTTGCAATATCATAAAGCATAAGTATTACAAAAACAAAAACATAAAAATTTGATTTGTATAAAAGTCTATCTCTCACATTTTCTTTTTTAAGTGATACTAGTAAAGAAATAATGTATATGGCTAAAAGTATAGCTAAAAACCCAGGATAAAGATTAGTTTTTACTGCTGTAGGATCCAAATCCGGCATAAATAAATATTCTAATATAGCTAATACTCCAACTATTATTGGTAATAGTAATTTAAGTATTTCTTTATTTTTATTTCTGGGTTTTGATTCTAATTTTATAAGTTCTTCGGCTGTTAAGTTTTTAGTAGATACGGCAGTTGGTTTTTCATTATTTATTGCCATTTATTTCTCCTTAACTATTTTCTAATTACTTCTACTTCTCCATTACCTAGTGGTCTCCAAAGTTCTTTTACTAATTCATCTGTAGATTTCTTATCTGGAATTAGTCCAAGTTTTTTGTAATCATTAAAGTAACTTCTAATTGTTGTTTCACCATCTTCATTTGTTAGTGAATAATCATATGATTTTAGTAGATCTGCTGCTACTTCTGGATCACCCTCAGCAAAGTTTTTCTCTTGAAGAAGTTTTATAGATTCTTCAGGATTTTCTGATGCAAATGTATTTCCTTCATCGATAGCTTCTGCTACAAGTTCTGCAAGCATAGGATTATTATTTACAAAATCTTTGTTAAAAGCAGCTACACAGCATACTTCTTTTCCAAAATCTTCATCTGTTGTTAGTGATCTAATTGGTCTGATTATATCTTTTTGTAAAAATTCTTGGGCAAATTGATCATCTAGTACCGCTCCTTGAATTTCTCCTTTTTCCAGAGATTGAATTACTGCAGATTTTTCTACTGGTTTTACTTTTATGTCATCTGGGTTTACATCATCATGCACCAAAAATCTTAAAAGTGTATTGTGGCCACTATTGCCTATACCATTTGTAACTGCTACTGATTTGCCAAGCAAATCTGAAGTTTTTTGTAAATCTTTATTTTCATTTAAAACATAAAGTGACTTGCATCCTGAGTGTGATGATGTAGAGAATACATAATTTAATCCTTTAGTAGCAGGCACTATTAATGAACCAAATTCTCCAGTCATTACATCAATTTGCCCTGTTGATAGTGCATCTTTACCATTTTGAGTATTGATAAATTCTATATCAATTCCCTTATCTTTAAAGTATCCTTTGATTTCAGCAAGGTTTTGTCCTGCCATACATAAATCACCATCAAAGCCCATTTTTATTGGGGTATTGTATCTTGGTTCTTCTTCTAGTGTGATAGCTTCAGCTACATTTTTATTTTCTTCTACTGCTTGATTTTGTCCTTGATTTGCATCTTGTTTGCCACATCCTGCAAATGTCAACCCACCAAGTAAAAGTACAGCCAATAATTTATTTTTGTTCATTTTAATTCTCCTTTTTATTCATCACAGCAACTATGTTGCTCAATTTGTGACATATCAAAATCTTTATCCATAAAGTCAACTTTTTCTAAATCGTCAACTAAAATTTCTCCATTATTAGTATTAGTATTTTCATTTTCTTTTACATTTGTACCAGCATTTAAGCTGCTACAGGCAGAAAAAGTAAAAGCCATGGTGACTGCTAATGAAATATAAGCTAATTTTTTCATTACATACAAAAATCCTTTCCTAATATTCCATGAATATAAAAAAACCCCGCCCAAAAAAGGACGAGGTTGTCGTGGTTCCACCTTAATTTATTTTAAGAAATACTTAAAACCTTAATGTGCTTAACGGGCACTAGCGTTATAGCCTACTATCAATTCGGTATAAAACTCAAAGATGCACTTCCATAAGTTTTTCAATGATTTTTCTCAGCTAATAAATCTCTCTGTATTTGAAAATAAATATGTACTCTTCTTTTCTCAGCTATTCATGTAGAATAAATATACCATGCAAAATTTTAGATGTCAATCTATTTTTGTAATATTTTTGTTCTAAAATAATATTACAAAATATTTGCATTGTACTTTTATTTAAGATTTTCATTTTGCAGGTATATTGTTTATGAAAAGATAAGAGGTAAAAATGACTTTACAAAATATAGAAAATTTTGATATATCAGTCATAAGTGACCCCCATGTACTTGCTTATGATTTGATTGCAGATACAGATTATTTTAAAAAAGAAATAAAAATAGATAGGAAATTACTGGTAGAAAGCGAAGCCTTACTTGGTCAAGCTTTGGAAATAGTGAACAAAGCCAATAGCCAGTTTCTTTTTTTGCCGGGAGACTTGGTAAAAGACGGAGAATACAAATCTCACCAAATAGTTAAGAAATACTTGTGTGAATGGAAAAATAATAAAGACGGTCGTGAGATTTTTATGGTACCTGGAAATCACGATTTAAATAACCATAAGTCATACGATTTTAAAAAAGATACAAAGACAAAAAATATAAATCCAAAAGAATTTTATGACTTATATTCCTTTATTTATGAAAATCCTTTAGTACTCGAAATGTACAAGGATTCAGATATTTTTAAAAAATATTTAGAAAATATAAATAAACAATATGATAGAGGAGAAGAATACCAGTACTATGCCCATGGGTATTTTTCCTATGTATCCAGAATAAAAAGTGAGGTAAATGATAGTGGCCTTACAATAATTGCCCTTGATACATCAATTTATTCAATAGATACAGAACAATCCCATAAAGACAACCGAGAAAATGTACCTGGTTCCATAACTTTAGATCAAATGAGATGGGCAGTTGAAAAAATAGAAGAGGCAAAACAAAGAAAAGACCTTATTTTTGTAATGGCCCATCATGCTCTTATGCCAAATTTTAGAAATCAAGAGCTAGTTTTCTCCCCATTTATCATAAAGGAATGGCGTACTAAATTTATAGATGATGATCCAAGAATAAATAATAAAACTCCTATAGAAGTATTAGCAGATAATGGAGTAAAATTTGTTTTCACTGGTCACTTACACGAAAATGGAACTGCTAAGTACGTTTCAGAGCTAGGCAATGTGGTATATGATGTACAAACAGGTTCTACCGTAACCTATCCTCTACCAATTAGACATATTAAAATTATCAACAAACTTGAAGAAACTAGTGGTTTTGAAGTTTATATAAAAACAGAGCTTATAAAAGAATTTACCTATAGAAATCTAGCTGATGAAATAGAAATCGTAGATGATGCAATAAATTATACTATAGAAAAGCAGCTTTCATTAAGAGATGTACTTCATAATTACATTAGAATTCAGGCAAATAATCCAAAATACGCTCACATAAATTTAAAGCCATTATTAATTGAAAAAGCAAGTGATTTCCTAGATAAAGATATACCAGTACATGGATATATGAATAAAATTGTATTTCCGATGATATATAAATATTTCCCCTATAAAAAGAAATATGTAGGAAAAATCGATGTTGCAAGAATTAACGGTGAATTTGAATTTCAAATAAGAGCTGCAAAAAATATTTTGACAATAAAGGCAAGCAATCTTGAAGAAGCTTTTGATATTATTCTTAAAGAGATAGACAACAAAATACTTATTCCTTATCAAATAGTTACTTATTGGGATAGAATTATAAATAAAGCTTGGCAAATGCCAATTGATAATGACGGTCATACTTTTTATGATTTTGCTAATTATATTTATCAATACAAACCTATAGGAGAGGAAGAACGTCCAGAATTTGTAGCAAAAATGATAGACAATTTAAATAATTCAAATTATAATATCACAAATATTGTAATAGAATATTGCAAAGATGAAATAAATGAAGCTTTTGATAAGTTTACAAGCTCTATTGAGCTTAAAAAAGATGGCAGTAAAGAAAAATTCTTCAATGATCTTATACAAACTAAAGGTAGATTATCAAGTTTTGCCTATAAACGCTTTATAAAAAAAGTAGATAATTTAAGAGAGCTTTTAGACTATTTCTCAAGATATATAACTGATGAAAAAGACTTAACTGGAGCTGGTTTTGCCAAAAAAATATTAAGTACAAAGTCAGTACGAATTGCCAAAGAAAATTTCTCCAAACATATGTTTGGTCAATCGAGTTTAAGGAAATTTGTAATAGATGTTGTAAATTCTATGAGTGAAGAAATGGTAGAAGTTTATCAAAATGAAGATTTAAATGAACTAGAAAAATACTTTAACTATATTGAGTACGATGATTCAAAATCTAGTAAATAAAATTTTAATAAGTACTAAATAAAAAGACTTTTAGAAATCTAAAAGTCTCTTTTATTAATACTCACTATCATCACCGAAAACTGCATCTTGGGTAAAATTTAGTCCTAATTTTCTAAGTTCACTTTTTTCGCTATCATTTAATATAACTGTAGAATGAGCATCTAAATTTTTTAAATTTTTAATCTCTTGCATAGCCATATGAGTAAGAGGATTTGTTGTTGCTGAAATAGCTAGTGCTATTAGCATTTCATTTATTGACAAAGATGGCTCTACTTCTCCAAGTGATTTTGTTTTTAAATTTGACACTGGCTCTATAATATGTGGGCTTAAAAGTAAGATTTCATCATCAATTTTGCCTAATTTTTTTAAGGTATTTAAAATAGCTGCTGCTGGCGCTGAAAATAAATTTGATTTTTTACCAGTAATTATCTGCCCATCTTCAAGTTCTATAGCAAATGATTCTTTGCCAGTGATTTCTTGTTTTTTTCTAGCACCTATAGCAACTCTTCTATCCTCTGCTTCTATATCTAAGTTGCTCATAAGAGTCTGAATTTTTTCTATGCTGGTATAAGATTCTTTAGCAAATCTATAATCTACTAAGGAATTGTAATAGCGTCTGATAATTTCTTCTTTGCTAGCTTCTATAGCAGCCTCTTCGTCTATTATGCAAAAACCAACCATATTTACGCCCATATCTGTTGGTGATTTATATGGAGCTTCTCCCATTATTTTTTCTAGCATTTTTTTTAAAACTGGAAAGGCTTCTACATCACGATTATAATTTACCGCTGACTGACCGTAAGATTCTAAATGATATGGATCTATCATATTTACATCATTTAAATTTGCAGTTGCAGCTTCATAAGCCATATTTACAGGATGCATTAAAGCTAAATTCCAAATTGGGAAAGTTTCAAATTTTGCATATGAAGAAGTTTGTCCCATTTCATGGTCTAAATACATTTGTGAAAGACAAGTTGCCATTTTTCCTGATCCTGGACCCGGTCCTGTAATAACAACTAAAGGCCTTTGAGTTTTTACATAGTCATTTTTACCAAAACCATCTGGTGATAGTATATGGTTTATATCATTTGGATAACCATTGATATTATAAGTTCTAGAATGTTTTATAGAAAGATTGTCCAAATATTTTTCAAATCTTACTGCCTTATCTTGATAGGCAAATTGAGTGATAACTATACTGTTTACTAAAAATCCTTTTTGCTCAAAAGCTTGTTTGAGCCTTATACTTTCAATATCATAGGAAATATCATTATCTCCTCTTATTTTATTATTTTCAATATCATTGGCATTTATTGTTATAATTATTTCTGCCTTATCTTTTATACTATCTAACATTCTAAGCTTACTATCTGGTAAAAATCCTGGTAGTACTCTGGATGCATGAGCGTCATCGAAAAGTTTACCGCCAAATTCTAGGTAAAGTTTATCAAAATGACTTATGCGTTCTATAATTTTTTCGGATTGTAATTTTATATATTTTTCATTATCAAAAGCTATTTTTTTCATAATCCCTCCAGTCAATAATTTTATTATAACAGAAATTTTTCAAAATAAAAAAATCGGAATTATTAATCTTCCGATTTTTTTTCTAAATTTTCATATCCTTCTGTCATGTAACTATTAAAGTCATAGTCTATCCAAAGGACTTCAGCATCAAATTCTTTAGCTACTTTTCTTCCAGTTTCTAAATCTACAGTAAATAAGTAAGTGCTTAGGGCATCTGCTAGCTCTATATTAGGGTGAACTACAGATACTGATCTAAAATATTTAGATGGATAATTTGTATCTGGATCTATAATATGGTGGTAAATTTCTCCATTGTACTCATAGAATCTTTGGTAGTCTCCACTTGTAACAACTGTTGTATCTTTTAATCCAATTATGCTTGCATATGGATTATCTGATTTTCTATCTGGATTTACAATAGCCACTTTCCAAATTCCATCATATTTAGCAGGATTTTCTCCTATTATGACATCATCGCCACCAACAGATACGATCCCGTGAGTAAGTCCAGCTTTTTTGAGGTCTTCTACTATTTTTTTTATTCCATATCCCTTTCCAGCAGCTCCTACATCTATTTTTATATCAGGATCTTTTATATATACAGTATTATTTTTTTTATCTATTTCTATTTGATTAATATCGCTATGGCTAGCTGCTTCTTTTAATTCTTCTTCACTTGGTATAGCAGCTTTTTTTTCATCAGCCAGGCTCATTTCTCTATAGTCATGCCATAATCCAATTAGATCTCCTAATGCCATATTTATTTTGCCATCTGTTACATCATAAATATATTTACTGTATTCTAGCAAATCAATTATTGAAGGATCGACTTTTACCGGTTTTTTTCCTGCGTTGTCATTTATAGTTTTTATATTATTTACACCTTCAAAATCATCGTAGGTATTAAATAATTGATGGTATTTTTTTAGATCTTTTTCTAAAATTTCTTTATATTGGTCAAACTCTTTTTCATCATTGGCATATACTAAAAATTCTGTTACTGTATCAAAATAATCATAAAATACCGCACTATATTTTTTTAAATCAGTATTTGTTTCTGTTGTTTCTTTAACCTCAGCTTGTTTTGGCTTTATATCATCTTGAACTTGGCAAGAAGTCAAACTCAAAACCAAGACTAAGGCCATTAATAATTTTTTATAACTCATAACTTATTTATATTAATAGTCTCCATATCTTTTTTAATTTGTATACCAGCATCATCTGCCCAATATAATAGAATATTCCCAGCAGCTTTTGATCTAAAATCATAATAATCATCTTCAAGTCCCAGAGCATAAACTGTATCTAAAAATTCTTCACTTGGTGAATAACCATCGAATTCATCTATAAATTGATCTTTTTGAAATCTATCTAGGGTTTCAATAAAGGCTTCACGTATATTTGATCTATCGAACTCATCACGACTAGGCATCAAAACATAGTGTTCGATGTCATTTTCTATATCTACATAATCTTTTATAATATCTTCTTCTGTTTGTCCTTGGTTGATACGTATAAAATCTAAACTTTCCGTATTTATCCAAATGGCTTTAAGGTATGAATCTTCATCAAGCAAAGTCCATTTTTCAACCAACCAAGATAAGTTAATTGGTTTTTTCATTTTTTTTAAAAATTTCAAAAACTGCCGCTTCATATTCCCAAAGCTCCAGTTTTAAAACTTCTCCCTTTCTAATTTCTATTTGTCTATAAGCTCCTTTATCTCCACCATAGGCATTATTAAAGGAATTTATTTTTTCTCTAAATATTAAATTTTCATCATACATAAACTCATATCCACCATGATATACATTAGCCATGTTTAAAACTACCAAAAATCTAGAATTTGCTGATCTTCTTTCATAAGCAAAAACAGATGTATTAGTATCATCTACTACTATCCACTTAAATCCATCATCATAATAGTCACGTGCATAAAAAGCTGGATTATTTTTGTAAATAAAATTTAAATCCTTAATGTATCTATTAAAATCATCGTGGATCGGATAATTTTGTATAGGCCAATTTATGGATTCATTTTCGTTCCATTCATCAAATGTAGCTATTTCATTGCCCATAAAATTTAACTTTTTGCCAGGATGAGTCATTTGATAAGTATTTAATAGCTTAAGCTGTTTAAATTTATCATAATAATCCCCATTCATCTTGCTAATCATAGGTTTTTTTAGATGAACCACTTCATCATGGCTAAGAGGTAATAAAAATCTCTCATTATAAAAATAGAACATAGAAAATGTTATCTTATTATGGTACATAGATCTATTGTAAGAATCAACTTCAAAGTACTTTATGGTATCATTCATCCAACCCATATCCCATTTATAATCAAAAGCCAAACCATCATCAGAATTTTTATTTGTTACTAAAGGATATGATGAGGAGTCCTCTGCAATAAGCATAACATCAGGATGATTTGTAGCCAAGGTTTTATTCAAATCACTAATGAATTTTATATTATCCTGATGGACACCACGATTTTCATTGCCATTATAATAAATCATATAGGATACCGCATCGACTCTTATGCCATCTAAGTGAAAGTTTTCTATCCAATATGAAAAACAAGATTTCATAAAACTTCTTACATGGCCTTTGGAATAGTCAAAATTTATAGATCCCCACTCAGAATATGTAAGGCCCTCATAGGGTGATTCGTATAAATGAGTTCCATCAAAAGTTTTTAGCCCATAATAATCATTGGCAAAATGAACTGCAACCACATCAAGAATAACACCTATTCCATTTTGATGCATTAGGTCGATAAACTTTTTAAAATCTTCCGGTCTGCCATAGCGGGATGATGTTGCAAAAAATCCTGTAGATTGATAACCCCAAGATGGATAAAATGGATATTCTGTAACTGGCATTATTTCTACATGAGTATAATTCATTTTTTTAATATGTTCAATTAATTTATCAACTATATCCAAAAAATTTATATTTTGTCCATATCTTAACCAACTGCCTATATGAACTTCATAAATATTCATAGCCTTATCAAAATTTTTGCTGCGATTTTTTATAAATTGCTCATCATCAAATTTATAACTTTCATTAACTATTTGTGTTGCAAAATCACCTTCATGATCCATGGCTTTTGCAAAGGGATCTGTATGTTCTACCCAGTTGCCATCTTTTACAACAACATATTTATAATAATCTCCAATTCTCGCATTTAAAAAAGCATAAAAATATCCAAATTCTGGATTCTTAGTCATTTCATAATTATGCCAATCTGTAAAATCTCCTTTTATAAAGATTTGATCAGCATTTGGAGCATAAACTCTAAAAATATATCCATCTTCATAAGCAATCGCTCCAAATATTTCATGACCATTACTGGCATTACCATATATATAATTTTTTATTTCATTATGGTCGCTTTCAATTATATTTATTTCCATTATATTTTATTTATCCTCTATCATATGAGTAATGTGTCTTACAAGGATTTCTATACCTTTGGTATTTTTTGCTCCACGTGGAATAATTATGTCTGCATATTTTTTGGTAGGTTCAACATATTTTTCATGCATAGGTTTTACTTGTTTTATAAATTGTTCTAACACAGAATCAAGTGATCTACCACGTTCTTTAGTATCTCTTAAAATTCTTCTTTGAAGTCTGACATCACTATCAGCATCTATAAAAACTTTAGTATCGGTAATATCTCTAATTTTTTTATCTCCTAAAACTAAAATACCTTCTATAAGAATAATTTTTGTAGGATTAATTTTTATAGTTTTATCACTACGGGTGTGTATCGTGTAATCATAGGTTGGCATTTGTATTGATATACCTGCCTGTAATTTTTTTAAATCTTCAAAAAATAAATCATTGTCAAAGGCACCCGGGTAATCATAATTTAACTTTGCCCTTTGATCAAAGGAAATATCATCATGAGCTTTGTAATAGTTATCGTGTCCAATTACTATTAAGTCTTCTTTAAAATAATCATCTATATAATTTACTATAGAAGATTTGCCAGAGGCTGATCCACCTGCAATAGCAATTATTTTTACATCACTCATAGATTTATCTCATTAATAATGTTACCGTCTAAATATTCATAAAGATTATTAAATACTATTTCAGCTCTATTTACCATTGCTTCTTTAGTATAGAAACCTACGTGGTTAGTTAAAACGACATTTTTAGCATTTCTTAATGGATAATCACTTGGAAGTGGTGGTTCCATATCGAAAACATCTATACCAGCACGAATTTTATCTTCATTTAAAAGTTTTGCCAGATAGTCATTGTCTACAACTGGTCCTCTAGCACAATTTATCAAAATTGCATTTTCTTTTATCTTATCTAATTCTTCTTTGCCTAAAAAATGTTTTGTTTCCTTATTATTTGGAATATGTAGGGAAATAATATCTGACTGCTCTAAAAGAGAATCTAATTCTACATATTTTACACCCAAATCTTTAACTTCATCTTTTTCAGTACGTGAATAAGCTAGTATTTCACAATCAAAAGCTTGTAAAATTTTTATTAATTTTATACCAATATTGCCAGTACCAATTATCCCAAATTTTTTGCCTCCTATGGTTTCACCCATAAGATTATTATTTTGTCCATCAAAAATATTTTCCCTATTTTCATTAAATTTTCTCATAACTGCAATAGTTAGGCCAATTACAAGTTCTGCCACAGAATCATCAGAATAACCGCTAGCATTTAAAAGTGTAATTCCATTTTCTTTTACAGCGTCTAAGTCTATATGGTCTACCCCTGTGAAAGCTACGTCTATCATCTCAAGATTTTTTGCTTTGTCTATAACATTTGCTGATAAAGGTTTATTTGTTATAATTGCAATATCAGTATCTTCTAATCTATTAGCAAGCTCATCATCATTTTTTGCATTATCATTATAAACAATGAACTCATGACCCATAGCTTCTAATTTTTCTTTATGTTCATCAATTATTTTTTTATCAACTTCCAATGAATTTACTAAAGAAATTTTCATGACACTCTCCTTATTTTTCTTTTATTTTAATTATACTATAAATATTTCGAATTTCGGGGTAAAAAAAAGACTCCTACAAATTGTAAGGAGTCATAATATATAAATATAATTACATTTAAAATTTTTTTATACTTAATTTAAAGACTTATTTATTTTTTTCCTTTCCTTGTTACGTGATCTAAGTAACTTAAAAAAACTTTGCAATTCAAATAAGCATTCATCAGCCATTAGCCCAAATTCTGCATCTACAAAATGCAATTGTGATCTATCACCAGTTATATTTGTATTTGATCCACAAGCTCCTCTTTTAAAATCAGGTATTCCTATTACAAGCCTATCAATACGCGAATTTATAATTGCACCAGCACACATAGAACAAGGCTCCATGCTGACATACATAGTACAATTTTCCAATCTAAAATCGTCAAAATATTCATTGGCTTGTTTGATAGCATTAACCTCAGCATGAAGCAAGGCAGATTTGCCTTTATAGGTGAAATTGTGACCACGACCTATAATTTTTCCATCAATTACAATTACACAGCCTACAGGCACTTCTTCTACAAAACGAGCAAGGCGTGCTTCATATAAAGCTTCATTCATAAAAAAATAATCATCATCACTAAATTCTTTTTTAGTAATTTCGCTCATAATAATCCTTTAAAAATAAATATAAAAAAATATCTTTATTAATAAAGATATTTCTAAATTAAATTTAATTGGTGTTCCAGAGAGGATTCGAACCTCCGACACCCGCCTTAGGAGGGCGGTGCTCTATCCAGCTGAGCTACTGAAACACGAATTTAGTCCGTCTAGCCAGAGGGGGGACCCGCTTAATAGCACGGGTCTTCTAAAAGGCAGAAAGCCTTATTACCTAGCAATAAGCACTTTAAGTAAAAAGTCTGCCGCATCTTCAGCAGTTCTAATTATTCTTGAAAAGGTAGAGGCTTGTTTCAAATCATTTTCGGCTACTAATGGTACTGTATATTCTTCATTTTCGTAGCTAACTTTAGCTTCTCCTAGCTGATCTCCAGCTTTTATAGGTGCTTTTACATTATCTTTTATATTATACTTTATTGCAGCGTGGCTTCCATCTTTTACAATAATATTTACATCTTCACTTGGATAAAGATCTATGTAACCTTGGGAAGTAGTATTATTTTTTATAGAATCAACTGCTACATTTTTATCTAGTACGCTGTCTAAATTATAATACCTACTTACATAGTAAATTAGATCACTCATTACACTATCTCTTGTGTCCTTTTGATCTGCTCCCATTACTACTCCGATTGTTCTAAAATCATCATTTTCATCGATTTTTTTCATATCAGTTGTAGTAACTAGACAAGCTCCTGCTTGATCTGTCGTTCCTGTTTTTAGACCATCAACTCCAGGTATCTCTCCAACTAAAGGCACAGTTGATGCTACATCTATATTACGCCTATGATCTACAATTTCTCTGACGCTGCCATATTCCAATATTTCTGGATATTTTCCTACAATATGTTGGACTAATTTAAATAAATCTTTAGCAGACGATGAGTTTTGATCGCCATCTTCTGTTTCTACACCACTTGCATTATAAAATATTTGGCTATCAAGTCCTAATTCTCCAGCTTTCATATTCATTCGTCTTGCAAATTCTGTTTCTGAATCATCAACAGTCACTGCTAGTTGATAGGCACAATCATTTCCAGAAACCACCATTAATCCTTGCAAAAGTTCTTCTATTGTAAAAACTTCTCCTTCTTCTAGTCCAAGTGCTGAATATTCCCAGCTATTAAATTTAGCAGCTTCTTTATCAACAACCACT
This sequence comes from Anaerococcus octavius, assembly GCF_900445265.1. GTDB lineage: Bacteria > Bacillota > Clostridia > Tissierellales > Peptoniphilaceae > Anaerococcus > Anaerococcus octavius. The sequence continues at coordinate 325,667 of NZ_UFTA01000002.1, read as the reverse complement.
TCTTGGTCAAGAGAAATTTCCCCATCATCAATAGCTTCTTTTACTAATAAATAAGTCATAAGCTTACTAAGTGATGCCATTGGCAAAGACTCATCAGCATTTTTTTCGTAATAAATATCCCCAGTTTTTTCATTGCCTATAATATAGCTTCTAACATTATCATCTAGTCCAACAACTTGACTTTGCTTTGCTGCCAAGGCTTTTAATGGAGCTAAAATAAATATAATAGATAATAAAAAGGATAAGATTTTTTTATTTTTCATATACTCCCCTAGCTTAAGAATGACTCAAGTTTTTTGTAATTTGCCCTTAAAATTTTAAGACTTTCTACATCTATTTTTTTTGGATATTCATAGCCTAGATCTATAGCTAATTGCATAGCTATTTTTCTAAATAAAACGCATGCTTTAAATAATGAATTATAAATGTCCATAAAGTCCTCGTGATTGTAAGTTAAAAGGAATTTTTCTTTTGTATCTACATCTAGGGTACTTTTTAATTTTTGACCATCATAACCCTTATCCATTGTGTAGGCGTACTTATCTTTTATGTAGAAATTTATCATAGATAATAAATAATTTCTAACTTCTTGCATCTTTAGACTGGCTGCTATTTCATCTTTTTCACTAATATAAAGTGAAACCTCTATAGCACTTGCAAAAAAGTTTCTAATAGTAGATACAAACTCATATTCTTTAGGAACTTCATATTTAAAATTTTCATTTATATCAAGCCTATCGGTACCAATTTTTGTATATATAAACTCTATATCTTTTGGCAAGGTTTTAAGAAAAACATCTGCATATTCGCTGGAGATAATACTTTCTGTTATTTTTGTATTATCTTTTTTATAAATGTTGATGCTGGTAAAAGGCACCTTTGATTTATCAATGCTAAATTCTTCTTTTATTCTATTTACAAGTATAACATCATCAAATAGACCAACTAACTCCTCTTCAAGTTTTCCAATTATAATATCATTTACAATTGTATATACTTTATAAAATGAATCGTAATTTTCATTTTTTATACAAAATATAGATTCAATTGCATCATTAGTTTTGGCATAAGAGATGAGTTTGTTATTAATATCGTTTCTCATATTAATCTAATCTTTCTATAAAATTTTTTAAAAGTTTTGCAGTTAATCCCCATATTACAGGATCTGTATCATAAAAGTATAATTCTTTATATACAGTGGCAAAATTATATTTTCTACCATGTGGTATTTTATCAAAAGGAAAATCTTCCGGAAAATCTAATTTATATGGAGAGCGATATACAATCGGACTATGATTTTTTAAATAATCTATATCAACTGTAAAAACTCTTTCTACTTCTTCATTATACTTTATTTCTGATATATTTTTATGTAATCTCCCATAAAAAGATTTTACATGAGTATAAGATGAATTTAAAATCATAGAAGAATACCCTAGATACTCTATATCCTCGTAGTCTAGCAAAAGTTCTTCCATAGTTTCTCTTATGGCAGCTTTTTTAAAAGTTTCACCCATTTCTACTCGACCTCCAGGAAAACTTACTTCTCCTGGCTGGGTAATATTTTGTGATCTTACTTCAAATAAAATATGGTCTTTACCATCCACTTCTATTATAGGAATAAGAACTGCATAATTTCTAATCTTATCATAAAACTCGTCATCAACCAATAAATTTTTCATAATAACCTCTGTAACTTTATATTATAAAAATATAAGATATTAGTCAAATCAAAATATTGATTAAAAAACTAGTATAACAGGTATAATATAAACAGTGACTTAAACAAATATATAGAAAGGATTTTGTCATGATACAAGAATTTAAAGATTTTATTGCCAAAGGCAATGTACTTGATATGGCAGTTGGTATTATCATGGGTACTGCTTTTACAGCAATTGTTAACTCAGTAGTAGAAGATTTGCTAATGCCAATTATAACTGGTCTTACAGCTGGAGTAGACTTTTCAGACCTTTACGTAACAGTTGGTGGTGCAAAACTAATGTTTGGTAATTTAATTAATGCTATTATCACATTCTTAATCATATCATTTGTAATGTTTGCAATAGTAAAAACATTTAATAGAAATAGTGACGAAGCTAGCGAAGAAGCACCTACTAAAGAATGCCCATACTGCAAATCTTCAATTGCAGTAGAAGCAACAAGATGCCCACACTGTACAAGTGAACTAGAAGGTTACCACAATGAATACGCTCATGCTCATAATGACCGTGTAACAATTGTAGAATAATTTTAGAAATTAAGAACCACATATGTGGTTCTTTTTTTTGTCATTTTTACTTTACAATTTTTCAAAAAATAGTTATACTGTTATATATACAGTTAAACAATTATTAAAAGGAGTAATGAATAGTTAATGGATATACTAATAAATGCGCAAAGTGAAGATCCAATTTATATTCAAATTAAAAATCAGATAATTAAAGCAATTATAGAAGGCAGTTTAAAAAACAATGAACAGCTACCCTCTCTAAGGGGCCTTGCAAAAGAATTAAAGGTAAGCATCTTAACTGTAAATAGAGCATATACTGAACTTGAAAGTGAGGGATTTATAGTAGGTGTACAAGGAAGTGGATTTTTTGTTGGAGATACTCAGTCACTAATTGTTAAAGAACAATATATCCGTGAAATTGAAAACTTGTTTTCCCAAGCTGTAAATTTGGCTAATATTTCTAATCTAAATTTAAAAGATTTAAAACAATTACTAGAAATGATATACAAGATTGAAATTAATGATTAGGAGAAAATATGAATAGTGTAATAAAAATCGATAAGCTAGTTAAACAATACACAAATTTCGAATTAAATATAACCACAGATTTCCCAAAGGGTTATATAACAGGGATTATAGGTGGAAATGGTGCGGGAAAAACCACATTAATTAATTCTATCTTAAATATTATAAAAGCTGAAAGTGGCTTGATATATGTGGATGGTAATAACATAAATGACGAAAGTTTCATTTATAAAGATAAAATTGGAATCGTACTTGATTCAAATTTTTTCCCCTCATTTTGGACAGCAGAAACACTTGAAAAAAATATAAGCCCATATTATAATCACTGGTCTCATAAAAAATATATGGATTACATTGATATATTTAATCTTGATAAAGAAAAAACTATATCTTCCTTATCAAAAGGTATGCAAATGAAACTGATGTTAGCTGTTGCCTTAGCTCATGGTTCAAAAACTCTTATACTTGATGAGCCTACTTCTGGACTTGATCCTATATCTCGAAATGATTTACTTGAAATACTACAAGAATTTGTACAAACTGAAAGTAATAGTGTTATATTTTCAACTCATATCACTAATGATTTAGAAAAAATAGCTGACTACATCATATACTTAATTAAAGGAAAGATTGATTATAGTGGAACAAAAGATATGTTTTTAGAAAATTACCGTATTGTACAAGGTTCAAAAGATAAACTGAACGATAATTTAATAAAATTTATGATAACCAATGAAATTTCTGATTATGGTTTTAGATCATTAATTGAAACAAAAAATTTGTCGAATTTTAAAAATGATGATTTTCAAATATTAAATCCTAGCATTGAAGAAATAATGATTTTTAAAAATAAGAATAAATAAAGGAGATCAAGATGTCTACAATTAAAATTCAATGGAATTTAATAAAGTCATATCTTTTGCCAATCTTATATTATATGATAATAGCATCAATAATTACCATACAATCAAGTAGCATAATATTTTCTGCACTATTAGCAGCTACACTTATGGCTATGAAACTAACCTCCCTCCCATTTGAAGTTGATACAAATGAAAAACTAGATAAATTTTATGGATCACTTCCTGTATCAAAAATTGACCTTATTAGTTCAAGATATGGCTTGATGATAATAATTGGTTTTATTGGAATTATACTTAGCGTATTCCTAAGATTGATATTAGTACTGATTTTAAAAAAAATAGTTTCAAGCCCATCAGAAATAATTATATCAATTATATTAGGTATGATTTTCTATGTAATATTAATCTCTATCCAACTTCCTTTATATTATAAATACGGAACTATAAAGGTTAGATTATTTTCTATAATTCCGGTTATATTTTATGTTTTAGGAGCTTCCTTGTATATATACACAGATATATCAAATAATTTAATAGAGATTATTGACTACCTTAAAAATAATATATGGGCCACTATCATATCTATCTTATTAGTAAGCGTATTAGTAGGATATATCTCATTTACGATTTCAAAGAATATCGTTAATAAAAAGGAGTAATAAAAATGGATAATAAATCAAGAAAAAATCTTAATTTTATAGGTAAATTTATAGCAATCTCGGGAGCCATGCTAGGAATACTCCACATAATTCCAATAAATGGAATTATTCAATTATCATCACTAGGAGTTGGTCTTATATTAATTATTGCAAGCCACATTAATAACAATGATGTATAAAAAGAACTATCCAAAAAGATAGTTCTTTTTTTCTTTTGCAAAATTTTCTTGACATTATAAATTTACCTGCTATAATAAAATTAAGATAGTTAGTTACTTAAGTAATTAACAGATAAGGAGGCTATATGAATGGATTCCAATAAACTTATTTTTGAACAAGTAGCAGAAATGGTAGAAAACCAAATCCTAGATGGTTTACTTCTAGCAGGAGATCAGTCCCCTTCTACTACAGAGTTTGCAAATGTATATAGTATAAACCCAGCTACAGCTAGGAAGGGATTAAATATATTGGTAGATGAAGGAATACTTTATAAAAAAAGAGGTATGGGCATGTTTGTAACTGATAAAGCTATAGATATTATTAAAGAAAAAAGAAGGCAAGAGTATCTAGATAATATACTTCCAGATCTAATTAAAAATATTAAGTTACTTGGAATAAGTAAAGATGAATTGATAAATGAAATTCAAGATATTTATAATAAGGAGGATATGGATGATAGAGGTTAGAAATTTAAATAAATCATTTGATAATAAAGTTATATTTAAAAATGCAAACCTAAATATAGAAGAAAACAGAATCTATGGATTGTTTGCTAGAAATGGAGTTGGAAAAACTACTCTTCTTAAAATTCTGTCAGATCAACTAGTAAACTACCAGGGTCAAATAACCTATAATTCTAAACCCATTAGAGAAAATAAAGTCTATAAAAAAAGAGTATTACTAGTTGGAGAAGATCTCATTGCAGAAGGCTTAAAAGCCGAACGCCTTTATAAGATTATGGATTTGATCTATATTCTTTTAGAAAATTTTAATAAAGAAAGATTTGATCAACTAATTAATATATTTGATATTGATATGAAGACTAGATATAGAAAGCTTTCTTTTGGTAAGCAAAGTCTTTTTAGAAATGCTATAGGCCTTGCAAGTGGAGTAAATTTTCTATTTTTTGATGAACCAACCACAGGTCTAGATGAGATCAATAAAGATATTTTTTATAAAAAACTTATGGAATTTCAAGAAGTAGATGAATCTACTGTAATTATATCATCTCATAATGTAGCTGATATAGAAAAAATGATTACTGATGTCATAATCTTAAAAGACAAAGACGTTATAGTAAATGAACCTATCTATGATATAGAAGAAAAGTCATATTCTATAACCCTTGACCCAAAAGATATGGATATGCTCGCTAATAAAAATATCATAAGTAAAAAAACTTTTGCAAACCAAGCCATTGTTAGTGTATACGATAAATTTAATGAAGAGGAAATAAATAATATTAAACAAAAAGCTAGAATCGATAGACTAGATTTACGAGACTTATTTATAGCAATAAATGAGGAGAATTAGTATGGATGGTGTAAAAAAATTACTGAAGGCAGAAATTAAAACATATTTTCGTTACTTCTTAATATTTGCTGGAATCTCAATTGTCCTAGGAGCTATTTTTGGCCTAATGGCTAAGGGTTCAAATACTTCCTCAGTAAATATTAGAGCTAGCATAGGAGGACTGTTATTTATAAGTTGCCTATCTTTGCTACTGGCATCAACAACAGAATCACTTGTAAAAACAAATAAATTAGGTCTGCAATTTGCAAATACTAGGAAGGATATAATTCTAGCAACATTTTTAAAGGATATAATAGGGATTATAATTTTTGGTATTGCTTCCTATGTAATATTATATTATTTAATGCCAAGACCTATAGATCAAAGTGGAGTATTTTTTATTACTAGAGCAGTATATGAAAAATTTAATTTTACTAACCTAGGTGAATTGCTCCTATATTTTACCTTTTTAGTATCACTAATAAATATTATTTCCATAATATTTTATATAGTAAATTTCAAAGACACTCTAATCTATGGTTTGCAGGGAGCAGCGGGATATTTAATTATAGCTACAGGCAATTTTACTCAAATAATACCGAACTATCATATCACAATTATTATAATATTTGTTCTAGTTCAAATTGTTAGAGCAATTATAATAAAAAAAGTCGACAGATATTAAGAACTTAAATTAGAAGTTAAGTAAAGATTTTAAAAAATATGGGAGATATTATGAATCAATTAGGAAAAATTTTAAAAATCAACAGTAAGGATAATATAAAATCCTATTTCACAGCTATTTTAATAGCCTTAGTAGGGGGAATCGCCCTAGCACTTGCTACAAGAAAAGATTCGGGCAGTTTTAAATCGGGTTATTTACTTTCTGCAGCAATCTTAATTATACTAGTAACAGCAGTATTCGCCTTTATATCAGTAGTAGCATCATTAGATAAGACTTATCCCCTAGCTAATAAACTAGGTTTTACTAGAAAAGAAATATCTTATAGCTTAATCGTAAAAGATATTATTTTATTAGCACTAACTAGTCTTATAATCTATGGCTTATCCCAAGTATTTGTAGGACAAGTAGATTCTATGCCAAATTATAGTAGTCGCATATTAGAATTTTTTGCAAATGGAAGGCCAAGCTTTACTGCTATATTTTCTGAAGTCCTAATGGGCATCGATTTAGCAATAGTTGCTTCTACTATAGCCTTCATAATTGGATTTGCTCCTGAACCTATTGGAATTATCCTTTATGTTATATATTCATCCTTGATAGGAAACCACACATCAGCTAGCAATCCTATTTACTTACTAATAGGCTTTATAGTTTTTATCCTGGTTGTAATACTTAGACACCTAGTAATACTAAAATTTGATCCAAAAAACTAAGAGAGGAGCAAAAACTCATCTCTTTTTTTCTTTTATATAGTCACAGTTAGCACATCTTATCTCATCCACTTTTCTGTTTTTCTTATGAACTAAGAGGTCACCACATTCTGGGCATTTTTCGCCTGTTGGTGGATCCCATACTGCATAATCACAGTCCGGATAATTGTCGCAAGCGTAAAATCTCTTGCCTTTTTTACTAACTTTTTCTATTATCTCTCCAGTTTTACATTTTGGACAGGTCACTCCAGTTGTTTTTACAATTGATTTTGTAAAGTCACAATCCGGGAAATTTGTACAACCTATAAATTTACCATTTCTACCGTGTTTGATGGCTAAGGCGTGACCGCACTTTGGACATTTTTCATCCAAAACTTTATCCTTTACCTTATAATCCGTAGAATCTTTTTTGACATTTGTCATATCTTTTTCAAAGTCTTTATAGAAGTTACCTAAAACATCTTTCCAATATATTTCATGTTCTGCGATTTTATCTAATTGGTCTTCCATTTCTGCTGTAAATTCTACATTTATGATATCATCAAAGTTTTCTTGCAAGAAATTATTTACTGTTTTTCCAAGCTCTGTTGGATAAATTGACCTACCTTCATATTCCACGTAATTTCTATTTACAATTTGGTTAATAGTTGCAGAATATGTTGAAGGACGGCCTATACCAAATTCTTCTAAGACCTTTACAAGGCTTGCTTCTGTATATCTTGCTGGAGGATTTGTAAAATGTTGGTCTTTTTTAATTTTTGTAGCAGATATTATATCTCCCTCATTTAGTTCTGGGAGGATATTTTCATTTTCCAATGCTCCACTTATTTTATTAAATCCTTCAAAAATAGTAATTTTACCATTTGACCTAAAAATTAAACCGTTGTTATCAAATTTAATAGTAGTTGATAAGTATTCGTAATCTGTCATTTGAGATTGCACTACTCTAGTCCAGATTAGTTTATAAAGTTTATATTGTTGGTCTGTTAAATATGGTTTTAAGGAAATAGGGTCTCTATAGATAGAAGTTGGACGGATGGCTTCGTGGGCATCCTGGCTGCCTTTTTTCTTTCCGCCGTGGTTATTTCCTTTTGAAGCGTATTTTGCTCCATATTTTTCATTTATATATGATAATGACTCATTTACTATCTCTTGAGAGATTCTTGTAGCGTCTGTTCTCATATAAGAAATCAAACCAACTGACCCATCTCCAACGTCTATTCCTTCGAAAAGTTGTTGGGCAAGTTGCATAGTAAATTTGGTCGAATATCCCAATTTATTTGAAGCATCTTGTTGTAGGGTTGATGTTGTATAAGGTTTTGGTGGTTTGCGAGATTTCTTGGTCTTTTTAACCTCTACTACCTTAAAATTATCCTTATCTATGGCATCTAATACCTTATTTGCTCCAGCTTCATTGGAGATTTTCATCTTTTTGCTAGGTTTACCATAAAACTCTGATATAAATTTCGTATTATCATGTTTATGGTCAGCAGTTATAGTCCAGTATTCTTCTGGAACAAATGCATCTATTTCTTTTTGCTTTTCTACAATTAACTTTAAGGCAACGGATTGTACACGTCCTGCTGATAGACCAGATTTTACTCTTTTCCATAAAATAGGGCTTATTTCATAACCTACTATCCTATCCATCACCCTTCTTGCTTGCTGAGCATCGACTAAATTTTGGTCAATTTGCCTTGGATTTTTGATGGCATTTTTTACATTATTTTTGGTAATTTCGTGAAATTCTACACGATTTTTTTCTTTTGGATCCAGACCCAAAAGATATTCCAGATGCCAGCTTATTGCTTCTCCTTCCCTATCGGGGTCAGTTGCAAGATAAACTTTATCAGCCTTGTCTGCTTCTTTTTTTAATTCATTTATAGTTTTTGCCCTGCCCCTTACTTTTATATATTCAGGTTCAAAGTTATTTTCTATATCTACACCAAATTTTGATTTTGGTAAATCGCGCAAGTGGCCAATGGTTGCCATTACCTTGTAATTACTCCCTAGCATCTTGCCGATTGATCTTGCTTTTGTTGGGGATTCTACTATCACTAAATTTTTAGCCAAGCTTTTCACCTCTTTGTTGTAAATTCATTATTTCCAATATTTTCTATATAATCTCTTAGCTCTAGAGAAGTTAAAAGATAGTTTATTTCATCTATGCTATAAGTTAGATTATGAGCTAAGATATCTGCACTTGTATTTGGATTTTCTTCGATATATCTTACTATTTCTAACTCATCTTTTGCAAGTGATGAGTAATCTATACTTGATTCTACTTGATTTATATCTAAAAGATAGTCTAGCTCTTCTAATATATCCTCAGGACTAGTTATTAATTTGCTACCCTCTTGGATAAGTTTATTAGTACCTTTAGAATAAATAGAATTAATATTTCCAGGTACTGCAAAAACTTCTTTACCCTGGTCTAGGGCACACCTTGTTGTAATCATAGTTCCTGATTTTTCCTTGGCTTCTATAACTACTGTTGCTAAAGATATACCAGAAATAATTCTATTACGCCTAGGAAAATTATAAGCTTTAGGATCCGTCCCTAGAGGAAATTCAGATAAAATTAGACCATCATTTTCTAGCTTTTCATAAAGATTACGATTTTGTTTTGGATAAATTTTATCAATACCGCATCCAATTATACCAATAGATCTACCTCCAACTTCTAAAGTAGCTTTATGGCACATGGCATCTATACCATAAGCAAGACCAGAAACTGTTGTAACTCCTGCTGCAGAAACTCCTTGACTTAAATTTTTACAGGCCCATTTGCCATAATCCGTACACTTTCTTGCTCCTACAAAGGCAATTGAATTTCTATCAAGATTTTGATCTAATTCTCCCTTATAAAATAAAATAGCAGGTCTATCCTCTATGTATTTTAAATTTTCCGGATAAGCATCATCTAAAATAGTGACATAATTGTAAGCATATTTAATCACTTTTTCATAATAGACTTTGAAACTTTCCATGGAATCAGTATTAAAGATTTTATTATAAATTTTATCAGTTAAAAAGTCTAAGTCAAACCTAGATCTTTCTAAAAAATTGTCAAAGCCAATTGTTTCGTATATTTTTAGGATGATACGATTATCTAAATATATGTAATTAAGGTATAAAATAATTTCTCTATTTGAATAATTAGAATGCATTTTCAATATAATTTATCTTTCTACTTTCAGTAAATACTTCTGCAACATCAAATCTCATTATATAGTTTGTAAGATTATTTTCTATTAAATAAGTTTGACTAGCCTTTATAATTCTTTGCTGTTTATAAAAATTTACTGCTTCTCTAGGATAGCCATATTTTGTGTTTTTTCTTGCTTTAACTTCTACAAAACAAACTACGTCATTTTTAAAAGCAACTATGTCTATTTCTCCATAGGATTTTAAATAATTACGGGCTAAGATTTCATAGCCATTTTCTACTAAATAATTTGCTACTATCTCTTCTCCAAGATTTCCTATTTTTCTTTTTTCATTCATAAAAAACTTTCCTGTTTTGCATAATATTTTTTTAGAAAACTTAGTCTATGGATAGGTGTGATGCCATAATTATCTATAGCTTCGTAATGTTTTTTTGTACCATAACCTACATTTGTTTCAAATGAATATCCAGAATATATTTTTGAAAAATTGATCATAATATCATCTCTGCATACTTTTGCTAATATGGATGCACAAGAAATAGCATATTCATTTAAGTCTCCCTTCACAATATTTAACTGAGGAATATTTGAATCAATTCTTTCTGCATCTATCAGTAAAATTTCTGGAGTAATTTCTAAATTTTCAACAGCCATTTTCATTGCTAATAAGGTTGCCTGTCTGATATTTATCTCATCGATTTTTTTACTATTTGCATAACCATAAGAAACAGCAAGGGCATCTTCTAAAATTTTCTCTTTTAGTTCTAACATTTTATGTCGCTTTAGCTTTTTAGAATCAGTAACTCCATCTATATTAGAATTTTTTTTCATAATAACAGCACAAGTTACAACTGGTCCTGCTAAGGGACCACGTCCTACCTCGTCAATTCCTGCTATTAGAGAATATTTATCGTATATTTCTTTTTTTATTTGATCATTATATGCTGAATATCTCATGGTCGCTCCAGGGTAATTCTTCCAAGTTTTCCTGATCTAAAGTCAGTTAAAATAATATTTGCAGTTCTGGTATAGTCAAAATCTCCACCCCTGATGATTGCCCCACGTTTTCTTGCTACATCTTCATAGATTTCTAAGGCTGGTTTTTCTGGATCTACTCCGTATCTCTCATTAAGATTTTCTGGATAGTCTTCTTTCATTTTTTCTAAAAATTTAAGGGTTAAATCTTCAATATTTACAATTTCATCTTTTATGGCATGGGTGTAGGATAAGTTTAGTCCGGTTTCTTCATCAAATTTTGGCCAAAGTACACCCGGTGTATCTAAAAGCTCAATATTTGCACCAGTTTTTATCCACTGCTTAGTTTTTGTAACTCCTGGACGGTTGCCGACATTTGCTGATTTCCTTTTGGCTACATTATTTATAAAAGTAGATTTTCCTGCATTTGGTATACCAACTATCATCATGCGGATGACCTTATTTTCAATATTTTTTAATTCTATTCTCTCAAATTTTTCAGAAAGTTCTGCTTTTGCCAAATCATAAATTCTAGAAACATTTATTTTTTCCTTAGAATTCATAAGTGTTGCAGGTATTCCATCTTGCTTAAATTTGTGAATCCACATTTTATTCACTTTACTATCGGCAAGGTCAGATTTATTCATAATAATCAAGCGTGGTTTATCTCCCAATATTTCATCAAGCATAGGATTTCTTGATGATTCTGGTATGCGGGCATCTATTATTTCTAGGACTATGTCTACTAGTTTCAAATTGTTTTGAATCTCTTCCTTGGTCTTTTTCATATGACCAGGATACCAATTTATGTTCATTGCCATGATATTCTCCTTATTTTATAAATATATTATACATAATATGTTGTTTTTATCTAGAATCAGTTAATTAGTAGTACTTAAAAAGTGTACCAATTTATAGAGCATAAAGCTATATTTGTTGCCTTTATTTATTTAATAAATAAGTCTTATTATAACTAAGATTTTTTCTCCTAGTATATTTATCCTTGTTTTTAGCTAAGTTTTGATATACAATTAATAAAAATTATCAATAAAAAAGTAGAAAAGAATAAAGATTGGAGAAGAAAATGAGTAAAGAATTTTCTATTACAGGAAACAAAGCTATCTTAAATTTATCAGAACAATTTTTTAATGATATCAATGAACTTTTAAATAGCGATTCTTTCTTTGAACTAACAAAATCATTTATAAACTATCATAAAGAAGAATCATCAAGGGTCTATACATACATAGAACAATTTTTTATTAATTCATCTGTTGACTCACTCTCACGAGAATTGGTTGATATCCTAAAGCTACTTACAGTTATGAATATAGATGAAGTTTCTTCAAAGATAAATAAATATCATAGCTTAAATAAGGAAAAAGATGGACTATTAAAGATAGTTGAAGAATTCTATAATTATTGGAGAAATCTTGAAAGATATTCAATAATAGAGCAAAAAGAAGACTCTCGTGGAGTTGGAGTTGTAAACTTTGTTGAGATTAATGAAAAACTTAAGAATATGATTCTTCAAGCCTACAGAAGAATTGAAATGTCTATCATAGGTGAATGGCCAAAAGTATATAGGCAAGTACCAGCAGCAGCTGATGCTTCTATTATGATTAGATATTTTGAAAAGGACTTTCCAGAAATTTATAAAAACTTAAACAAAATTCCTTTTATAACACAAGTTATGATTGAAACGCCTTACATTACCTATACTAAGTCAAATAAAAGGGATGGAATATTTGAAGAAGTTTATGAAAATCCAATATTTGATACTGATATAAATTACGAACACTTCTTCTGCTATCCAGCAAAAGTAGGAGATAATCTTATTTATATATATTTTCACAGAGACCTTCTTACCCATGGTGTTTCAGCATCCAACCTATTTGAACTGGCTGATGTTAAAGATATTGAAGAAAAAACTCCAGATGCCATTTATATATATGGACCAAAAGATGAGGGCGATAGAAAAAATTCTTTCTACTACGATGAGGAGAATAAGCTATATATTGGATATATCGCCTATAGTGATAAGATTGATTATTTTGGTTATCTTAAAAAAATGGTGCTAACCTTAAACAATGTAATCAACATCAAAAAGGGATATTTACCAATACATGGTGCTGGTCTTTCAATAGTTTTACAAAACGATAAAACAGTAAATATAGTAATCCTTGGTGATAGCGGGGCTGGAAAAAGTGAATCAATAGAAGCCTTTAGGTCTCTTGCAAAAGACTATATAAAAGAAATGACCATAGTTTTTGATGATATGGGATCATTTAGAATAAAAGATGGAAAAGTTTATGCCTATGGTACAGAAATAGGTGCTTTTGTAAGACTTGATGACCTTGATGCTGGCTATGCCTTTAAGCAAATTGACAGGTCAATTTTTATGAATCCTGATAAAGTAAACTCTAGACTTATAATGCCTGTAGCAAGTTTTGAGGAGATAAATAAGGGATATGAGGTTGATTTTTTCCTCTATGCTGATAACTACTCAGCAGTTTTAGACAATGAATCTTCAATAGATATACTTGATGATAAAAAAGAATCCTTAAGAATCTTTAAAAGAGGCGGAAGACTTGCTAAGGGAACTACAACAGAAACTGGTCTTGTACAAACCTATTTTGCAAATCCATTTGGCCCTGTTCAAAAAATGGAAGAATGTGACAAATTATTAGACCAATACTTTGAAACTTTATATAAAAATAAGGTTAAAGTAGGAACAATTAGAACACAATTAGGACTTGATAGTATGCAATTTGAAGGTCCAAAAGCTGCTGCCATAGAACTATTTGAACTGATTAAAAATATGTAAAATCACAAAAACTCAAGCAAAATTATATGCTTGAGTTATTATTTTATTTGTTTACTTCATCAATTGCTTCTTTTATAAGCTTTGGTGCGATTTTACATTTATCTTCACTTACTGCACAAACTGCAAATCTTAGTCCGTTTTTATTTGCGACTATATACATATCTTTTTCTTTTAATTTTTCGGCAACTTCTTTTGGATTATCACATGGAATTGATATGAAAAATCCTCCAAAATATGGCAAATGAATAAGGTCTACTTCTTTTGCACTTTCTACAAAAGCCTTAGCTCTTTTTTCAAGTAGCTGTCTATTTGCTTTAAGCTCATCTTCATAGAATTTTTTCTTTTCTTCGTCATTTTCTATATCAACTAGAATATTCATCCCAGCATGGGTTATATTTGACCAGATTGACCTATTTGAATGCTTCATCGAATCAAAGGCTCTGTTTGCAATATCTCCATTTGATGAAATTATTATACAAGCTCCTGTCCTTATTCCATAAGCTGTGTAGGATTTACTCATAGAATAAGCCACTGTTGTTATAATGTTTTCTGGTAAGGATGAGAATTTCTCAAAAAATTTCTTTTGAGATCCATCACCTGCAAATTCTATATAAGCAACATCAAGAAGTATAGAGATAAATTTGCCAGCTGCCGCTCTTTTCTTTATTACATCAAGGATCTCATCCCACATAACATCATCTATGCTAAAACCTGTTGGGTTATTGGCAGGAGAGTTAAATACACAAAGCACCCTATCCCTGTTTTCTAAGGCAAAATCTAAAGTCTTTGTAAACTCTTCAAGATTAAAATTAAAATCTTCATCCAAAAATTCATAAGTTTTAAATTCTCTATCAAATTCTTCGCACATGGTCTGATAAGCTGGCCAATACCAGTTTGGACAAATTACATAATCTCCTTGGTTTAAAAATGTCCAAAAACTATGTCTAATTGCTCCAGTACCACCAGCAGTAGCAATAGCTTTAATATAAGCATCTGGTTTATAAGGTCCAAAACATTTATCAACTAATAGGTCAAGATATGCCTCATTACCCTCAATGGCAGCATAGCTTGCTATTGACTTTTTATCCATATTTTTTAATGTATCATACACACTATCAAAAGCAATCAGATTTCCATTATCATCTATCAATGTTCCAAGTGTTGAGTCTATGACCTTATCTCTCCCCTTTTCTTTTATAGCTTCTTTACATTCTTTATTTACTTTAAAAATTTCATCTTCAAGTCTTGGCCATCTTGCATGGTCTGCTATAATATCTTTGCCCACAATATTTCCCCTTTTCATTATTTTAGTTATTGTATCACTTTTTGCTACTTTTTTAAAGAAACGTTTCTTAAATCATAGATAATATTCGGAAAATTTAGTTATATAGATATTTTATATAACAAAAAAGCAAGAATACTAGGTATCCTTGCTTACATTTAATAGTTTGTTTTTTCTTTTACTTTTGTAGCTTTACCTTGACGATCACGTAGGTAGTTAAGTTTTGCACGACGTACTTTACCGTGTCTTGTTACTACTAATTTTTCAATTCTTGGTGAATTGTAAAGGAATGTTCTTTCAACGCCAACACCATAAGAGATTCTTCTTAGTGTAAATGCTTTGTTGATTCCACCTTCTTTGATTTTAATAACTGTACCTTCAAAGTCTTGAAGTCTAGTTTTTTCACCCTCTTTGATTCTGTATGATACTCTAACTGTATCTCCTACGTTAAAGTCAAATTGGTCTTCACGTAAGTTTTCTTGTTCGATTTTTTTAATTAAGTCCATTTTCATTCTCCTCTCTTAGGAATTTTTCATATAAATCAGGTCTTTGCCTTTTAGTTTTTTCTATTGCACTTTTTTTATTCCAAGCTGCAATTTTCTTATGGTCTCCACTTATTAAATCCTGTGGCACCATATAACCATTAAATACACGTGGTTTGGTAAACTCATCTTGCTGCAATAATGTATTGTAATGCGAATCTGTAACTAAGGACTCTTCTTTACCAACTACTCCTTCTATAAATCTTGCCATAGAATCTATGACAACCATAGCTGGGATTTCTCCACCTGTTAGGACATAATCTCCAATTGAGATTTCATAATCTACATAGTGATTGGTTATTCTTGCATCTATGCCTTCATAGTGACCACAGATTAATATAAGATGTTTAATTTCTGCAAAGTCGATTGCTAATTTCTGATTGAATTGAGATCCTGCAGCAGACATATAGGCTACCTTGGATCCAGGTTTTTTTACAGACATTAAAGCATCATATATAGGTTGAGGTCTCATAAGCATTCCTGCTGCTCCACCATAGACTGTATCATCTACATGGTTGTGCTTATCATTTGAAAAATCTCTTATATTTACAAATTCTAGTTCTAATAGTCCCTTTGAAATAGCCTTACCTATTACTCCATAAGTTTTTAAAAACTCAAAACTTTCTGGAAATAGGGTTAAAATGGTTACTTTATTCATAGTCACCAAAGTTTTCTACTTCTATAAATCTATTTTCTATATCAACTTTTTTTACAGTAGCATTTAAGGCTGGAAAGTAAATTTCATCTTTGTCTGTTTTTATTACATAAACATCATTTGGATAGACACCTGTGATTACATCTGTGATTTTGCCTACTATTTGCCCTTGGCTTTTCACATCTAATCCAATAAGACTGAAAACATAATACTCATCATCATCTAGCTTGCCTAAATCAGAATCTTCTATGGTTATATCTTTGCCGACAAATTTTAAAACATCATTTATATCGTCATATTCTTCAAATTTAATAACCTTTAATCCTTTTTGATCAAAGGATGATTCTACAGTGACTTCTTCATCTCCGATTAGTAATTTTGCCCCATTTTCAAATCTTTTGTCATAATCACTTAGGCTTTTTACTTTAAGATTTCCTCTTACTCCATGAGTTGTTACTATCTCTGCTACTGTTATTCTCATATTTTTATATTTACCTTAACATTTTCTTTTATTGCTGCTGATCTAGCTATAGTACGGATTGAGTTTATAATATTTCCTCTTACTCCTATTACTCTGCCTTTATCAGATTCAGCTACATGGATTATAATGTTAACTTCACCGTCATTGCGGCTTTCTTCGATTTCTACTTGATCTTTTTCTTTTACAAGTTCTTTAACTATTGTTTCTACTAATTCTTTCATAGTCTTAAGCTAAAACATCATTGTCATTGAAAAGTTTTTCAACGATTGATGTTGGTTTTGCACCAGTGCCAACCCAATATTTTGCTCTTTCATTGTCGATTTTGAATTCTTTTGGTTCGCTAACTGGATTGTAATATCCGATTTCTTCTATAAATTTACCGTCTCTTGGGCTTCTGCTATCTGCTACAACAACTCTGTAGAATGGTCTTTTCTTTTGTCCCATTCTTTTTAATCTAATTTTTACTGCCATTTTTACTTCCTTTCATTTTTACATTTAAAACAAATTTAATACTTATCAACAGCAACTAGCTATTAAAAAGGGAATTTTGGCATCTTTGGCATTCTCATACCTCTACCTTTTTTACCTTTTCCCTGCATATTTGAAACTTGTTTCATCATTTTTTTCAGTTCTTTAAACTGTTTTAAGAGTTTATTTAACTCTTTTACATCAACTCCAGATCCTTTTGATATACGATCTTTACGGCTTTTACCTATTATTTCTGGCTTTGCTCGCTCTTCTAACGTCATTGAACTAATCATGGCTTCGATTCTTTCAAAGCCTAAGTCATCCACATTGATTTGCTTGAGCATCTTATTATTTACACCAGGTATCATAGCAAGTAAATCTTCTAATGGACCCATATTCCTGATTTGGTTGATTTGTTCCATAAAATCATCTAGGGTATAGGTTTGATTTCTCATCTTTTCTTCAAGCTCTTTGGCATTTTGAAGATCGATTTGGGCTTCTGCTTTTTCTATTAATGATAAAACATCTCCCATACCTAGAATTCTATTTGCCATCCTATCTGGATAAAATGGTTCTAGGTCTTCTAGTTTTTCTCCTACACCGACAAATTTTATTGGTTTTCCAACTACTTGTCTAATGGATAGTGCAGCTCCACCTCTGGCATCACCGTCAAGCTTGGTGAGTATTACACCTGTAATGTCCAGATATTCATCAAATGTCTTTGCAACATTTACTGCTTCTTGTCCTGTCATAGCATCTACTACTAGGAGGATTTCGTCAGGTTTGGTTGCTTCTTTGATTTCTTTTAGCTCTTCCATCAAATCAGTATCTATTTGAAGACGACCTGCGGTATCAAGGATGACCGTATCGTAGTTATTTGCTTTGGCATAATCTCTAGCCTCTTTTGCAGTAACTACTGGGTCTTGTTTACCTTGTTCAAAAACAGGAACTCCTGCCTTTTTACCAACTACTTTTAATTGGTCAATAGCTGCTGGCCTATAAATATCTAGGGCAGCTAGCATTGGGTTTCTGTTTTCATTTTTAAGTTTATAAACTAATTTACCTGAGTGAGTGGTTTTACCAGAACCTTGAAGGCCTACCATCATAACCATATGTGGTGTGCTGCCTTTAAGATCTAGTTTGGAGTTTTCTTTTCCCATCAAATTAGTTAGCTCTTCATTTACGATTTTAACTACCATTTGACCTGGGCTTAGTGACTGCATGACATCTTCGCCTAATGCACGCTCTTTAACTGTTTTTACAAATTCTTTTACGACTTTGTAGTTTACATCAGCTTCAAGAAGTGAAAGTCTTATCTCTCTCATTGCACTATCGATGTCTTTTTCTGTTAATTTTCCTTTTCCGGTTAGTTTGCCAAGGGTTTCTTGGAGTCTATCGGATAGGCCTTCAAACACCATATTATCACTCCCTAAATTTTTTCAATTTCTTCTGTTATTTTTTCAATTGCTTGTTCATAATTTGAACTTTCCATCAGCTCTCTTATACTCATAAGAGCATCTTTGAGCCCCTCTTTTTTTTCTAGCAAAGAAAGCTCATCTTCAAACTCAAATAATTTGTCAACTGAACGAGTCATCATATCAGATATTGCTTGCTTGGATTTGTTATTATTATCCGCAATCTCTTGTAAGGATAAATCCTCGTTATAATAGCAATTTATAACATCACGTTGTTTTTCATTTAGTAGCGGTCCATAAATATCGAATAATTCGGCCACCTTAACAATTTTTTCCATAATGCTCCACTAAATAATTTTGCGACCACTTTGATCTTGGTCTTAATATAGCCGGACAGGCTAGTTGTCAAAGTTTTTACTTGACCTATGCATTATACAATGTTTTTAAGTGTGTGTCAAGGATTTTTCTTGACTCTGAAAATTCGCTATTTTTAGATTACTCTAATATTTTTTTACTAAATTTCCAGTTGATTTTTTTATAAAAAAAGCTTACTAGAATGAACTAGTAAGCACTTATATTATTATTTATGGAAGATTTGAAAAAGGGTTCAAACTTCTACTATTATTTTCATCGCTTTCTATCTTATTATCCGGTCTTGCTTTATTATATTCATCAACATTTGAAGAATCTATAGTAAATGTAAAGTCTAATGTTTGTTCTTTACCATTTCTAATTATTGTGATTTTTGCACTTTCACCTACTTGATAATCAAGTAATACTTTTCTTAAAGATGCCATATCTGTAACTTTTTTATCATCCACTGCAGTTATTACATCTCCTTTTTTAAATATAGTATCTTTATCAAAGTCACTATAAACATACACACCGTCCACATCCTCAAGATCTCCCATATCTGCTTGTGGGAATTGTCTAAAGTAATCTAGAGATTGGCCAGTTATACCAAGGTATACTGAATTATATTCTCCATTTTTTATAATTTGATCTATAACTGGTTTCACTGTATTAATTGGTATAGCAAAACCAATTCCATCGCTATTTCCTGCTTTTGCTGAGTTGATACCTATTTGCTCTCCATTAGAATCTAATAAAGCCCCACCAGAGTTACCTGAGTTTATAGCAGCATCAGTTTGCATCAAACCATCCATTTGTGCTCCAGTTTCAAAGCTTACTGTACGATTAAGTCCTGATATAATACCACTAGTTACTGTTGATTGAAGCTCAAAACCTAGTGGGTTACCGATAGCTACAACCCTATCACCTACTCCAACATCATCACTATTTGCTAGTTCCATGACAGGTAGATTATCTTTTTCAACTTTTATAATAGCTAGGTCAAGAGTAGAATCATTCCACACAAGTTTTGCTGGAGTAGATGTTCCATCATTAAATAAAACGCTGATTTCGCTAGCTTCTCCATTACTAACAACATGAGAATTAGTTAAAATATAGCCATCACTAGAAACTATGGAACCAGAACCGATTCCTTCTACATATCCAGATTGAGGACCAAAAAATGTTTGTTGAGTAACCTCAGCTTTTGTAGTAATACCAACTACACTATCAATAGATTTTTTAACAACCTTAGATTCCATAGATATACTAGTATCATCAGAATCAAGGTTACCAATATTCTTACTAATCTTCTTTTTAGAAGAATCATTTTCATTATTATCAGCTTTTTCTTCGGTTTTAGGAGTTTCTACCGGATCAGGATCCTTTGAACTATTTTTCTTAGCCCCAAAGCCATTAGTAAGTAAAAACACCAAAAGTCCCCCAATGATCGCTCCTATCAAAGCAGAAGCAAAAGAAGACATAGAACCATTTTTATTTTCACGTCTATCAGACATAAAACCATCCCTTTCTATAAAATATAAGTATTAATTTATAAGTATATCATACTCCGAGTTTGGTTAAGAAGATATAAAGATTTATAATTTTTATTTAATTGGTCATAAAAATCAAATAGTGATGGTTCGTATGGGAGGTGACAAAGGGCTTATGTAACTTTGGTTGATAGGATAAATATTTTAATCCACACCTCCGTATAGGAGGTGACTAACAGATACAACATAAACAACTTATCCTCTGGAATTTCAATCCACACCTCCGTATAGGAGGTGACCTTGTAGGTGGCCAAGAAGAGATGCGACAAAATGTAATTTCAATCCACACCTCCGTATAGGAGGTGACTAGATACAGATGACACCTTGCTCTCTATCAAATCTATTTCAATCCACACCTCCGTATAGGAGGTGACGTGATTTTATACGTAAGCCTACAAAAATTAGACCTAATTTCAATCCACACCTCCGTATAGGAGGTGACGAGCCTAAAAACTTACTAACTAAAGATGATATTAGTATTTCAATCCACACCTCCGTATAGGAGGTGACACACTCTGTACAACTCTTTTATCACACTTTTTATATTTCAATCCACACCTCCGTATAGGAGGTGACCGATTTGATATGAATAGGCAACAAAAGCGTAAATATATTTCAATCCACACCTCCGTATAGGAGGTGACGCCCTGCTAATAGTGAGTTAACAATAGCAAATAAAATTTCAATCCACACCTCCGTATAGGAGGTGACTTGCCTTATGTTGTCAAAGTTTCTAACCTCATCATCAATTTCAATCCACACCTCCGTATAGGAGGTGACCGCATTTTTTAGAGGTTTTTGTATGAATTTTATTAGAAAAAAATACGAAAACTCATAAAATCCATCATATTATGGTCATATATAGCGCGAGTGCTCCGGTATTTTATGGGTGATTGGGGTCGTCTAGATTATAAGCAGGTCTTTATCGGGATCGTAACTGTCATCTTTTCCTATGGTTTCTACCCTATTTTGCCAATTTTTCCCTAAATTATAAAATCTAATACTATCATTTTCTTCATCTATTATATCTAATAGTTTCTTTTTTAAATTAACTAATTGAGCAGGTGTAAGTGAACATTCAAATACAGAATTTTGAACTCTTTGGCCATAATTGACGCACTGTTTTGCTACTTTCCTTAGTCTTTTAGTACCTAATTCCGACTTTGTATTTACATCATAAGTGATCAACACCATCATAATAATTAACCTTTCATCAGAAATGGTGGATAAGCTTCTAAATCTCCTCTTATATACCTATTTAAAAGCATAGCTTGCACATGTGGTAATAGTCCTATCTTTATCTTTTCGTTAATAAATGGATGCATTATCTCATCTTGTTTTCTTTTTTGCCAATTTTCTAGCACCTTTGCCCTGCCCTTATCATTTAATAGTACTGCTCCTGTTTCTTTTTTCTCAAAATCTTTTGCAGTGATAATATTTCTATTTATCATAGTTAGGGCAAGTCTATCGCACATATAAGCCCTTAGTTCTTCTATCATATCTAGTGCCATGGAGCTTCTTCCTGGTCTATCTACATGGAAAAATCCAACATAGCTATCTATTCCTACTCCTTCTAGGGCTGATTGCATCTCATATGTTAAAAGTGAATACATAAAAGATAGAAGGGCATTTGTATTATCTTCTGGTGGTCTTCTATTTCTATCTATAAAATAAAATTCATCTCTTTGGGATACTATCATTTCATCAAAGCAAGCAAAGTATCTGCTGGCTACATTTCCTTCAATAGCTCTTAGACTATCTTTGTTGTCTGCCTTCCATATATTTTTTAGAGCAAGGTCTATAAAGTCTATGGTTGATAAAAGTTTTTCTGAGTCTATCTTTTCTTTGTGATCTCTGATTGCTCTTTTTAATACTTTTCTAGAATTAAATATTTTTGCATAGATAATATTTTGCACAAACTCTAAGCTTTCATCGCTATCAGCTAACTGGTATTGACGTCTTCTTAGTAGTACGTTGCCATTTGTCTTACCTATTACCCTACCACAAAACCTACCTTCTGGTGTAAAGAAGGAAATAAGCAAATTATTTTCCATAGCAAATTTCATCAAAGCTGGACTTACTCCTGTGTAATTAAAACACATAATTCCATCTAATATATGGATAGGAAATCTTTTTAAAACTTTAGAATCCTTAATAATTACTACATTTTCCCCATCTTTTGATAGGTAGGCATCATCTATGGTTAGGTATAGGATATTTTGTAATTTCTTCATATTATTCACCTAGCAAATAATTTTGTACTGATTTTTTCTTTTTTGTAAGTCTGGGCATGCATAAATCATAAAGGGAGCACATAGTACAATTTTTAAAGTACTCTGCATCTGGGGTGAGTTTATTTTCATACATAGTGTGCATTTGATTTGCCATGATTCTGACTTCATCTTTTAACTGATTGGTTATGGCTATAGTCTCTCTTTTCTTGGTAGAAAAATAAAATAAATCTGCACTTTCTATCTGAATATTATATTTTTCTTCTAAACACATTACTTGGGCAGCTACTTGTACTACATCCCTGTTATCTTTTTTGGCTTTCCCTCTCTTATATTCGACTACATTGGGCATCCACAATCCTTTATTATTGGCAATTTCTATACCCTTATCACTTTTTATAAATTCTACAGTATCTAGGATACCTGATAAACCTAGGTCTTTTGAGCTAACTGGTATGGCTCTTGAGATAATAATATTATTTCTTTTTTCTTTTAAATAAGGGTCATCAGTTATTTCGTGGAGCTTGTTACCTTCAGCTGTAAAGGAGTTGTCAGACCATACCTGTTCTATATGGATAAGCGCCCATTGTCTTTTACAAAAATAAAAGTGTTGGATGCCACTTAGCATTAAGTAATCATCTGGGGCTGACATTTATATTCCTTCAATAATTTCGAGCGTTAGTCCCTTATCTTTATATTCTTTTAGCTTTTTATCATCTAGTCTAAAGTTATAGTCTTCATAGGAAGGATTGGTATTGTTTATGTCAATTTGATCATAGTTTACTAGCTGTTTTATCTTAGCACTTGATACATTGCCTAGCTTATTGCTGTGGGTAAACCAGTAAATCTCTTTTATTTCCATACTTCCATCTGGCCTAGCACTTGATACATCATTGATAAATAAGGTTCTTAAAGCTTCTTTTAAAATTTCCAAATCTTTTTCATCAAAACCAGTTCTTTCTGAGTAAAATGAATTTACACTTCCTTGTATTAGATAAACTCCATAGTCTATAAAGTTTTTACTACCCATAGTATCAGATGATCTCTTCTCCCCTGCATCTTGTCCATTGGTACTTCTTACTATTTGCATAGTTTCTGTAATAACTGGGTCTAGGGACTTGGAAATAGATATTGATACTGGGCCTCTGATACCTATTGATTTTTTGTTAAATGTTACTACTTGACCAAAAGATCTTACATCTATCCATTTTTCATTCATAGATCTTTCTATTACTTCGTTATCTTTTTCTTTATCAAAATAAGCCTTATATCTTTTTTCTAAGGATCTAAAATCGTCATCTATCCTATCATTTGCCTTTACAAAGATATCATAGCCTTCTCCTAAATCATTTTCTTTAAATTGGTCTTGCATCCTATTTCTAATTTTTCTTTTGATACAAACATCAGATATGATCCCATAGCCTAGCGAGTCTATTCTCGGCATATTTGAGGTAAGAGGGTCTCCGTTTGGATTGGCATTTTTTACTTCAATTGTCATTAAAAAGTCAATTTTATTATTTATCATTTTCTATCTCCTTATTCACTTGATTTTTTAGTCCATATATAGAGCTATTTTGAGCGGTATATCCAAATAAAAATTTATAATCTAAAGGCATATTAAAGCTTTTATCATCTAGCTTATAATTTTCACTTATTTTTGTAAGTAATTGTGACTTTATAGTGTCTAATCCCTTATACATCCTATAATCTGTTGTCTTTAGCTTATTTAAATAAGTATTGGTCTTTTTTTCTAATATAGTAATTGTTGTCGCTGGTCTATCTAGATAGTTACTCCAAAACTTCTCAGCATTTGTAAGTCTTTGTGGATAGTCTTCTTCATTTCCTACATTTAAATCTCTGCTTGTATATGTGCTTAGTTCAATATTGTGATAGACACTAAGTAATCTTCCAAGAAGATAAGACCTATCATTATTATCTTTATCAATCATTCTTGTGAAATCCTTTCCATTTGAGTTCTTAAGTACTGCTCTTGCTACAAATAATAAATTATTCCAAACTCTAGGCTCTTTGTAACTATTTCTTTTTCTGATATTTTGCTTAAATTTATTTTCTATATTTTTAGGTAAAGAACTTCCATTAAGTAGGCTAGTTACCAAAGAAACGTACTGATTATTCATAAAATTTTTATTATCATAGTCTAAACTTCTGCCATTTTTTAAAGTTCTCTCTATGCCATAAGCATTTATAAAGATACTATAAAATGATGGAGTAAATGGATTAAAATCTTCAATACTTTCATTGTATTTATCCCAATGGTATCTACTTTCCCATTTTTTTAAGTTATTTTGTAATTCCGAAACTTTTAGTTGGTTAAAGTATTTTATAACTACCCTACCAGGGTTAAATGAGTCAATTATCATACAATAAAAGTTAGAATCATCACTATAATTTGCTTTTCCAAGCTTAAAAGACTGGCTTATATTTTCAGTATTTATATTGGCAGGACTTGTTTTGATACTAGTACTTGCAAGTTGGTTAAGAAAGTCTAAGTTTTTTCCACTTGGTTTTTTGAAAGTTATATCTATGTTTTGAGAGTTTTTAATATCTTCAGAAAACCATGTTATTAAGTACTGTTTTTCAGCTATCCTTATATGGGACTTATTATTTTCTATAAGATAAGCAAGCATGAGGTGGATTTTTTCAGAAGTTTCTCTACCTACATTTAAGCTAGAGGTATCTTTATTAAGTCTACCTACATAGGCTTCTTTATTATTACTTACACTTATAAGTTTTGCATTGCCTAATAGCCCCCTGTGTTTTTGAGTAATATATTCTTCTTTCCCAGAAATATTACATATACCATTTGGACTATCTATGGAGTTTGTAAAGTTTATAAAAGATTTATGCAAATCTTTATAAGAGCTTACGCTTACATCTTTATCCCCTAAAAATGAACTTATCTCAAACTCCAAAAAGACATCTGATATATTTACATTTTTATTCTCGTATTCTATATCATAGCCACTTAGATTTTTAAAATCATTTACTAAATTACTAGCTATACTTTTTAAAGCATCTTTTTTATCTAGAAACTCAAAAATAATCTTAAGGAATGTTTTAATATCTTGATCTTTTTCAAAATTTATCCAGGCTAATAGGTTTTCTTTGTAATCTTCATATAAGTTTCCATCTTCATCAAATACATACTTGACCTTATCTACTAGGGCGTGTGATGGAGCCTTTCTACCTGATCTTGATGCAGAGTCTTTAGTTACTGGGAATAGTATTACATCACTTATATTATTATCTTCATCAGCTTTACTTTTATATTGGTCTAGATAGGATACCTGATATAAGCTTGAATCTTTTTTGATTTCAACCTTTATAATATTTGTTCCATTAGATTTTAATTTACTATGGTAGATAGGTAATAATATAGGATAGTCGTTATTATCTACCAGTCCTATATCTTCAGCATAGTTATAGGAGTTAAGAAGAGCTTCTAGTGCATTCATAGACCACCCTCCTCAAAATTTTCATATTCTTCATATTCCTTATCAACTGATTTTATTTCATCTGGGTATTTAAAACTATAGGTATCTAGGGTATTTTTTATTTCACAGTCTTTGCTGTCTTTAAAGGTGATAACCCCATCCTCCATTCTAGTTTCTGTAAAACACGATACCAATTCCCCACCTGGCTCAGTAGGGTAGATAAATTCTTGAAACATGATACCAAAAGATAGACTTTGACCATCATAAAAGCTCTTGGCATTTTCATATTCTTCTTTATCTATTTTTTCAACAAATGCGTAGCACTCCCTGGTCCCTAAAAAAACATCTCTTCTACCACCTTTTTTTAAAGACCTCTCCATTATAGCCTCATGTTTCTTGATATTCCTATCATGGGCTAAATCTTCCCTATCTAGGTTCCACTCAAAGTGAAATTTGACCAGATAAGATACATCTTTCAAATAAGTGTAAGAGTTCAAATCATTAGACCCTCCCATCATTAAAGTTCTAGCTCCCATAGCTTCTGTTTTTATTTCATTTAGAACTTTCACTTCTTCAATTACATTCTTAAAAGTTGGTTTAAAATAAATTTGGTCAACTATCCCACGTAAAGCTTCTTTTGTGGGAACTTGATAGCTTGATTTATCCCCAGAAGATTTGGAATATGGGGAACTGAATAACGCGTAATCCCCATAAATCTTCGCAAAAAAAGTTTTTGATTGATCCATTTTACCTCCTCAAAACTATATTTTATTCAATGTTCTAATAATGTTAATTCATCTCATATATTTAATATTACATCAACTTCTTATAAGTGTCAAATGAATAGAGGTTAAAAAAAAAGTATAATACAAATATCTAGTAATTTTACTAGCGGATTGAAAAAATGTACTAATAATGTATACCTTAAAATAGAAAAGAAATATTTCTTTTCTATTTGGTATATCAAATCAAAAAACTTTCTAACTTAGACTCCTCAGTCAATCCAACTTTTTCATCATAGTTTGATTCATTTAATATTTTTATTCCAAATGCATCTAGTCCATCTATCTTTACTAACTTATCTTCAAAATCATTTAAATTATATATACTTATAGTGTAGGGTTGGAGTTTATTTAATAAAATTTTAATTTCATTAATCTTTTCTTTGTTACCATCATAACCCCTAAATTCTTCTATCGCTGCTATGAGTTCTTCTATCAAAGCAAAACTTTCACCATAATAAACAATTACTGACTCACTACTATCCTCTATTAGGTTAAACTGATCAGATGCTTCTTTTAGAGCTTGGGCATTTATTCCTTCCATATCCCCACTTTGTCTGATTTCTTTATTAAAAGAAAGTAAGTCTAGTAAAGTTTTATTATCTGCCACCTTTTTATCTAAATCATCTAGGTTAGAAAATAGTTTAGCATAATATCTTTTATTTAAATCTTCTATATCAAAGTTTCCATCATAGTTGTCTAATACTTTCTTGGTTATATTCTTCTTATTTTCAATAGATTTTAAATTACCTAGCTTTTCATCGTCCTTATCTAGATTTACTAGGTAGGCTTCTCCTTTATCATATTTTCCTTCTCTATTACACCTGCCCACGGCTTGGATAATGGAGTCAAAGCCCGCATATGACCTATACAATCTCCTAAAATCTAAGTTTACTCCTGCTTCTATCAAGGAAGTGCTGATAACTATAACATCTATGTCACTATTTAGCTTATTTTTTATCTCATTTATGATATCAAGCCTGTGTTTTGGACACATATTGGTAGTTAGATAGTATAAATTACTTGTATCATCCATAGCTTCTTCAAACATTTCATACAAGTTCATTACAGATTTTTTAGTATTTAAAATTATAAGGGTAGATTTTTGTTTGTCACCTAACACAGAGTTATATATGTCAGTTAGCCTGGATTCTTTGCCTTCATTTAGTAAACTTACATCTACTCGGTCAAAAATTTGTTTTTGCCTATCATCTAGTTGTATCAGGTTATAATCTTCATTATTAGAGCCACCATATATAATTTTATGACTAATAGAATCATGGTCTAAGCTAGGTTGAGTAGCTGAGCATAAGATAATTACAGAATTCATCACCTTACTTATAAAATTGAGCATTAGGTTAAAGATATGGGTCATCTCATCTGGTAAAGATTGGACCTCATCTAAGATGATTACACTATTGCTTAAATTATAAAATCTTCTAAGATTTGATGATCTTGACTTAAATAGGGTGTTGGAAAACTGCACCATAGTAGATAAAATTACTAGCTGGTCCCAAGATTCTATTATATATTCTTTCATAGCAGCTATATTATCATCATCATTATCTTCATTATCAAAAGGAGTATTATCAACTACATTTGAGTGGTGCTCTAATATATACTTATCATTTGCTAAAGTTTTTCTATATTCATATGCATTTTGCTCAAGAATTGATAAAAAAGGCGCTATATAAATCATCTTATTTTTATGATTATTTTTCATTTGATGGAGAGAATATAATAATGATAGTTTGGTTTTACCCGCCCCTGTAGGTAAATCTAGTTTATAAATTCCATTGCTATCTGTATCGTATCTTGAGCGAATAACATCTACTATGCTTGCTCTTACCTTATTTATATCGCTGGTTGGCGGAGGATAAGATCCATACTCAGCTTCTATTTGCTGATAAAAATATTCTATAACAGCTTGGTTTTCATCATATGTTTTTTTATCAATAATCTTTTCATAAGCATTTATCGTGTCATAAATATCTTCATTTTTTAGTATAGATAGGATAAGTCTAATTATACAGTGGTTATAATAATTAAAGTCTATATCTGGATTATCTGATTTTCCTAATTCTAGCTTTTCTATAATATTCTTATATTCTTCAAATCCTTTTGTAAAGGTTTCCTCAATAGAAAGCTTATACTTTTTATTACAATATTCGTCTATAATACTATTTGCATAATTCCTTACTAAGTTATAGCTGTATTTTCTATTTAGACTATCATATTCAAGTCTTTTATATATACTATTGATAACTTGTTTATTATAGGTACCAATATCAAAAACTCTATGGTGGGCCTCTATGGCATACATTAAAATTTCTGTATAAGACTGGCACATAGGACTTTTAAACTTTTCATCTTCATCTCCTATATCGCAATAAATTTGATATAAATATTTTGCACCAGCTGAAGAGTGGTTTACACTAGTATTTTTATTATTTTTTATTTTATCTTGAAACAAGGGATCTGCCTTACCAAGATCATGTAAAAGGCCAACTAATAAAGACATATACTCAATATCTAATTGTTTACCTAGGTTAAAGCTTGCATTACCTACATTTATTAAATGTTTAAATAGTGATTGTTCTCTACCGTTCTCATCTTTATGAGCTATAATCATAGTTCCTCCATTAATGATAATTTTATATCTAAATACTATTTTAATACATTATATAAAATTAATATATTAATTTATATACATTTTAAAAATAAGCATAAAAAAAGCACCCTTATAAAGGTGTTTTAGTTATGGCGCGTCATTGAGGATTCGAACCCCAGGCCTTCTGGTCCGTAGCCAGACGCTCTATCCAGCTGAGCTAATGACGCAAATATTTGGTTTTTATACACTCTAGAAGCTTAAGCTTCTTTTGCTTAGTTCTTCGGATTTGCTATGCTCATCTCGAAGATTTCAGATGTTATACATCTGAAACACTACAAGTGACTTGGAGCGGGTGAAGGGAATCGAACCCTCGCAACCAGCTTGGAAGGCTGGGGCTCTACCACTGAGCTACACCCGCATAATAAAAAATCACCATGACCAAACATCTACTGTTCGGGATATCTGGTGAATTTATGGAGCGGATGACGAGATTCGAACTCGCGACCCTCGCCTTGGCAAGGCGATGCTCTACCACTGAGCCACATCCGCATAAACAATTAATTAAAATATTTGATTTATATAAAATTAATAAATTTAATGGCGACTTGGATGGGATTCGAACCCACGACCTCCGCCGTGACAGGGCGGCATTCTAACCAGCTGAACTACCAAGCCATATATTTTATTATTTCCGGTATTTAAATTTACTATTTTTTATAGTGATAATATCTGCTTTGGAGCTGATGATAGGACTTGAACCTACAACCTATTGATTACAAATCAATTGCTCTGCCAATTGAGCTACATCAGCCTAGCTAAAGTTAAGGGTTGGGCTAGGGCAACAATTTACCCTAGTTATTAATATGTTTTCAAAATCAAAAGATCATTAAAACTATATATGGTGGAAGTAACAGGGCTCGAACCTGTGACCCCCTGCTTGTAAGGCAGATGCTCTCCCAACTGAGCTATACTTCCATATAGACAATACTCACAGAACTTTTTGTAGTCCTCGGACTTCGTCCTGCGGTATTTAGTTGTTGCACTACTCCTCCATGAGCCGGAGGGGCTTGCTTTGTGGTGACCCTACCGGGATTCGAACCCGGGATACCACCGTGAAAGGGTGGTGTCTTAACCGCTTGACCATAGGGCCTTATAGGTATAGTTTTTGGTGACCCCATCGGGATTCGAACCCGAGAACCCGCCGTGAGAGGGCGATGTCTTAACCGCTTGACCATGGGGCCAAATTTAATAGGTCAACCATATCTAATATAAAAATGGTAGCGAAGGACGGACTTGAACCGCCGACACTTCGGGTATGAACCGAATGCTCTAGCCAGCTGAGCTACTTCGCCATAAAATAAATTGGTTGCGGGAGCAGGATTTGAACCTACGACCTTCGGGTTATGAGCCCGACGAGCTACCAAACTGCTCCATCCCGCGTCAGTAAAAACTTGCTCACTATTAAATATTTATAATACATTATATTTGGCGCTCAGGGTGGGACTCGAACCCACAACCTACCGGTTAACAGCCGGGTGCTCCACCATTGAGCTACCTAAGCATATTAATACTTCTTAACTTACTTAAAATACATTTAATAGCTTGCTAGCCAATGTGGCTAGCAGTTATTAGATGTTTGGCGATTTCTTACTCTACCGGGAGGTCACCCTCCGAGTACCATCAGCGTAATGAGGCTTAACTTCTGTGTTCGGTATGGGAACAGGTGTATCACTCATGCCATTATCACCATATTCTATTTTGAACCTATAAATAGCAGACAATATTTCCAGTCAAGATTTAAAGTTTAGTATCCATTAGCTTAATGCATTACTGCACTTACACCTTGGACCTATCTAACGTATTTTCTTTACGTACTTTTAGAAATCTTATCTTGAGGGTTGTTTCGTACTTAGATGCTTTCAGTACTTATCAATTCCATACTTAGCTACCCAGCTATGCTCCTGGCGGAACAACTGGTACACCAGTGGTATGTCCATCCCGGTCCTCTCGTACTAAGGACAGGTCCTCGCAAATTTCTTACGCCCACGCTGGATAGGGACCGAACTGTCTCACGACGTTCTGAACCCAGCTCGCGTGCCTCTTTAATGGGCGAACAGCCCAACCCTTGGGACCTACTTCAGCCCCAGGATGAGACGAGCCGACATCGAGGTGCCAAACCTCCCCGTCGATGTGGACTCTTGGGGGAGATAAGCCTGTTATCCCCGGGGTAGCTTTTATCCGTTGAGCGATGGCCCTTCCATGCGGTGCCACCGGATCACTAAGTCCGTATTTCTACTCTGCTTGAGCTGTTTCTCTCGCAGTTAAGCTCGCTTATGCCTTTGTACTCTGCGAATGGTTTCCGTCCATTCTGAGCGAACCTTTGAACGCCTCCGTTACTTTTTGGGAGGCGACCGCCCCAGTCAAACTGCCCAACTGACAATGTCCTTTGCCCTGATTAAGGGTCAATGTTAGAATTTTGATATTAGAGGGTTGGTATCCCAAGCTTGGCTCCTCGCACACTGGCGTGCACGGATCAATGCCTCCCAACTATCCTGTACATCTAATCTCAAAATCCAATATCAGCCTACAGTAAAGCTCCACGGGGTCTTTCCGTCCTAGCGTGGGTAAGTCGCATCTTCACGACTACTACAATTTCACCGGATCCTTTGTTGAGACAGTGCCCAAATCGTTACACCTTTCGTGCGGGTCGGAACTTACCCGACAAGGAATTTCGCTACCTTAGGACCGTTATAGTTACGGCCGCCGTTTACTGGGGCTTAAGTTCTAGCCTTCGCGTTTGCTAAGCCTTCCCCTTAACCTTCCAGCACCGGGCAGGTGTCAGCTCCTATACTTCATCTTACGATTTTGCAGAAACTTGTGTTTTTGGTAAACAGTCGCTTGGGCCTGGTTTCTGTGGCCAGATCGCTCTGGCTCCCCTTCTCCCGAAGTTACGGGGACATTTTGCCGAGTTCCTTAACAAAGGTTCTTCCGCGCGTCTTGGTATTCTCTACCTCCCTACCTGTGTCGGTTTTGGTACGGGCGCTTTGGTCATTGATAGTGACTTTTCTTGGCAATTTGAAATCGGCTACTTCTCTACTCATGTTTTCGATACCTATCACACATCAGCTTTATGATTAGCGGATTTGCCTACTAATCGGCCTTTGTGCTTAGACTGCCTTCCATCGGGCAGCTTAGCTTATCCTCTTGCGTCATCACTTCTCTATAGCGACTTTAAGCGGTACAGGAATATAGACCTGTTATCCATCGGCTACGCCTTTTGGCCTCGCCTTAGGTCCCGACTTTCCCTGAGGGGACGAGCCTTGCTCAGGAGTCCTTAGGGTTTCGACGGGAGTGATTCTCACACTCCTTCTCGCTACTCATGCCAGCATTCTCTCTTGTATTAAGTCCACGCCTGCTTTCGCTTGGGCTTCTTCCCTAATACAATGCTCCTCTACCACTGATAGAGTATTTAAAATTGCTGGTAAATACTTTGACGTTTTCTTGACCTAACTCAAATCTTTGATTTGTTAGTAGGTCAAATGTCGCACTGTTTCAAATCTTAGATTTGTCAAAGTGCCGACTATATTTTAAACCAGTTACATATATTAATATATGCGATTGTTTTCGGTGATAATCGTAGTTATTTACAACTTACCTTTATCTTAGTGTTTGATATTTGCGTAAATTTTGAATAACTCGTTTTATCTTGATTGTATTGTAATATTTCCGTCTAAGTTTTACCTTTTCTTCTCTTTATGTTTGTTCTAGAGTTGATTGAGCAATTTTAAATTCTCTATCAATCCGAAGCTTCGGTACTGAATTTTAGCCCCGTTTATTTTCGGCGCAAACCCACTTGACCAGTGAGCTATTACGCATTCTTTAAATGTATGGCTGCTTCTAAGCCAACGTCCTGGTTGTCTTAGTAGGTTCACATCCTTTTCCACTTAATTCAGATTTTGGGACCTTAGCTGTCGGTCTGGGCTGTTTCCCTTTCGACTTAGGAGCTTATCCCTCTAAGTCTGACTCCATGACTTGATTTTTTGGCATTCGGAGTTTGATAGGCTTTGGTACGGTTAGCCGCCCTAGGCCAGTCAGTGCTCTACCTCCTTAAATCTTTGGTCATAGGCTAGCCCTAAAGCTATTTCGAGGAGAACCAGCTATCTCCGGGTTCGTTTGGTTTTTCGCCCCTATCCACAGTTCATCCGATGCGTTTTAAACCGCACCCGGTTCGAGCCTCCAGTGAATTTTACTTCACCTTCACTCTGACCATGGATAGATCACCCGGTTTCGGGTCTATCATATCTAACTTTCGCCCTATTAAGACTCGCTTTCGCTAAGGCTTCATCTCTTAAAGATTTAACCTTGCTATATATGATAACTCGCTGGCCCATTCTACAAAAGGTACGACATCAGGCTCTTGCCCTCTGTCTGCTTGTAGGCTCAAGGTTTCAGGTTCTTTTTCACTCCCCTTTCGGGGTTCTTTTCACCTTTCCCTCACGGTACTTGTTCGCTATCGGTCACATGTTAGTATTTAGCCTTAGGGGATGGTCCCCCTATCTTCACAGCAAATTTCTCGTGTTCACTGCTACTTGCCCCCACAATATATTTTCTTTTGTTTACAAGACTGTCACTTTCTTTGGTTCATCTTCCCAAATGATTTAACTAAAAAATATATTTCTTACTGGGTTGGGCTGTTTTCTGTTCGCTCGCCGCTACTTGG
Source organism: Anaerococcus octavius (assembly GCF_900445265.1). Classification (GTDB taxonomy): domain Bacteria; phylum Bacillota; class Clostridia; order Tissierellales; family Peptoniphilaceae; genus Anaerococcus; species Anaerococcus octavius. The sequence goes on along the minus strand of NZ_UFTA01000002.1, from coordinate 290,962 downwards.
AAAATCGAGTTTTCTTTCTTTTCCTCCTGCTACTTAGATGTTTCAGTTCGCAGGGTCTTACTTCATAAAGCTATGTATTTACTTTATGATGACTGTGTCTTCCACAGCCGGGTTTCCCCATTCGGAGACCTAGGGGTCATTGCTTTTTGTGAGCTTGCCCTAGTTTTCGTTCACTTACGTCCTTCTTAGTCTTCATGTGCCAAGGCATCCACCTTGTGCCCTTTTCTTCTTGACTGGAAATATTGTTTGCTATTTAATTGTTATGGTTCATTAGTTGTGTAGCTATTATTTTACACTTTGTTTTATTTTTTTCAAATAGTAATTTGATGGTGGACCTGAGTAGACTCGAACTACCGACCTCACGCTTATCAGGCGTGCGCTCTAACCACCTGAGCTACAGGTCCAAGCAATTATTTAAGTAACAAATTGTTTCTAAATAGATAGAGAATAACGTATCATTCTCTGCCTAGCTAGTGGGTTTTCTTTCCTCGTTGTTGAGGCGTCCTAGTCTCTGTTTGTTTAGCAAACTTGTGTCTAGGATCTTTTTTTCTGCTATTTAGTTCTTAAATTCTTTAAGTTTTCTTATAGCGTCATTTTTGTTGTTTCTTCGAAACTTTCAAAAATGATGAAAAATACTTTCGTATTTTCCACCCACCAGGCCGGGCTTCCTTAGAAAGGAGGTGATCCAGCCGCACCTTCCGATACGGCTACCTTGTTACGACTTCACCCCAGTTACTGACCCTACCTTCGACTGCTGCTCCCAAAAGGTTCGCTCACAGGCTTCGGGTATTGCCAACTTCCATGGTGTGACGGGCGGTGTGTACAAGACCCGGGAACGCATTCACCGTGGCATTCTGATCCACGATTACTAGCAACTCCAACTTCATGCACTCGAGTTGCAGAGTGCAATCCGAACTGGGACAGGCTTTTTGAGTTTTGCTTAACATCGCTGTCTTGCTGCCCTCTGTACCTGCCATTGTAGCACGTGTGTAGCCCAAGTCATAAAGGGCATGATGATTTGACGTCATCCCCACCTTCCTCCGGTTTGTCACCGGCAGTATTGCTAGAGTCCCCAACTTAATGATGGTAACTAGCCATAGGGGTTGCGCTCGTTATGGGACTTAACCCAACATCTCACGACACGAGCTGACGACAACCATGCACCACCTGTATTTCAGTTATCCGAAGATATAGGCACTTATCTCTAAGTGCTTCCAAAATATGTCAAGACTTGGTAAGGTTCTTCGCGTTGCTTCGAATTAAACCACATGCTCCGCTGCTTGTGCGGGTCCCCGTCAATTCCTTTGAGTTTCACACTTGCGTGCGTACTCCCCAGGCGGAGTGTTTAATGCGTTAGCTGCGGCACCCAGATTTACTCCAGACACCTAACACTCATCGTTTACGGCGTGGACTACCAGGGTATCTAATCCTGTTTGCTACCCACGCTTTCGTACCTCAGCGTCAGTTAATGGCCAGAAAGTCGCCTTCGCCACCGGTATTCCTCCTAATATCTGCGCATTCCACCGCTACACTAGGAATTCCACTTTCCCTTCCATTACTCAAGGTCTCCAGTTTTAGAAGCTTACTATAGTTGAGCTATAGCCTTTGACTTCTAACTTAATGACCCGCCTACGTACCCTTTACGCCCAATGATTCCGGACAACGCTCGGTCCTTACGTATTACCGCGGCTGCTGGCACGTAATTAGCCGGACCTTATTCGTATAGTACTGTCATTTTCTTCCTATACAAAAGATTTTTACAACCCGAAGGCCTTCTAAATCACGCGGCGTCGCTGCATCAGGGTTTCCCCCATTGTGCAAAATTCCCCACTGCTGCCTCCCGTAGGAGTCTGGGCCGTGTCTCAGTCCCAATGTGGCCGTACACTCTCTCAAGCCGGCTACTGATCGTTGCCTTGGTGGGCTTTTTTCTCACCAACTAGCTAATCAGACGCAAGTCCATCTTACACCGCTAACACTTTGACTATCGCTTCATGCGAAGTGATAGTTTCATAGGGTATTATTCGTCGTTTCCAACGGCTATCCCCTTGTGTAAGGCAGGTTACTCACGCGTTACTCACCCGTCCGCCACTAATCCACTTAAGTTCATTCCGAAGAAATCATTTAAGTTTCATCGTTCGACTTGCATGTGTTATGCACGCCGCCAGCGTTAATCCTGAGCCAGGATCAAACTCTCATGAAAAATATTTTTCTACATTATTTTTTTACTAATGTAGTTTATCTTTTGTTCATAAAAGCTTTTTGATTCAAGCTCTTTTCATTTACATTGATCTTTATAATCAATGCGTGATTTAAAGTATCCTATCTATATATAAATAGATTGGAATCATTTTAACTTTCATTATATTAATAAAAGTTGGTTTTGGTTACTCAAATTAATTGCTTTAAGTTTAATTACTATTTTATTGTGTCATCAAATATGCATTTGATGGATGAGTACCCATTTCCTGGATATTTCATCAAGTTCTTTCGTCGTTTCTTAACGACAAGATATATAATACCATGGTATTTTTATCTTGTCAATACTTTTTTTTATTTTTTATTACATTTATTATTTTTTGTCCAATATTAGCCCAGGCTAGAGTTTGAATTTCACCGTTTACTTCTTCTGTAAAAAGATTTTCATCTAGCCTATTAATTTGTTTTTCTATATTATTACTTAATCTACTTACATATCCAGGTATGTCTTCTTTTACTGGCTTGTCTACATCATATATTCTTGGAAGTTCTGTAAACTTTATAAGTTCTTTATTTTTTATTTCCTCTCCTAGTAATTTTTCCAATCCTTCTATATAACTAGCTACAACTAATTTATGACAGGCTAGGGCTTCTATTGCTATAAGGCCTAGAGCTTCAAAATATGATGGCAAGACAAATATATCTGCTTGTCTTAATAGATTTGCTAATTTTTCTTGATCTAGGGCGTGGCAAATAATAAGTCTTGGTGAATGATTAACTAGTTCTTTCATTTTGCGGCAAGATTTTAAATCAGCGTTTCCTACTATATGAAGTCTTATTTGTGGATATTTCTTTTCTAGTATAGGTAATGTTTTTACTAGCTCAAAAACACCTTTGGATTGGCTTATCTTACCTGCATATACAATGTCTATAGTGTTTTTATCTGTATCTTCTTCTAAAGGATAAAATACTTCTTGATTGTATCCTCCACCCACATTATAAATTTTATTTCTATTGATATCTAGTAGATTTATAATTGAATCATCTTCTTTATCTGTAACGGTTAGTACATAATCTAAATTTTTTATATGAGTCAATCTTGGTAAAAATTTGTGATGTTTTTTTATTTGTCTAATATCTGTTCCGTGAGATATGCCCACTACTTGTTTATCATTAAAAACTTCTCTTACTAAATCTGTAATCAAAAATAAATGGTGTGATATCACTATATCAGGGTTAAATTCATCTTTGACTTCGATCAAAGCTTTTCTAAAATTATCTATCAAAGCATCAATATCTTCTTCACTCATTTTACTGTAAACTGTAGAATCATATGGCATCAAATCACTCATGCCACAAATATTAAAGGGCATTGACTCTGTATTATAATAAACTGGCTTTAAAAAATCTGCATTTATATTGTTTTGATATATATTTTCTGTTCCAAATACTGCAGCATTTTCATATCCTAAATTATCTAAGCTTTCAATTAAATTTGTGAAATATACTCCGCTACCAGTTTTTGCTGGTAACTGAGTTAGTACATGTAGTATTTTCATTTTATCTGCTCCATATCATAATCCAATTTGATTTTATCTCCAATTTTTTTATCAAAGTTATCATTTAATAACAAAAGTTTTAAGTTTTTATTATTATTTGCTAAAAAAACTTCGATTGTGCTACCCATAAAAATAATATCTTTAATTATAAATTCTTCACCATTTTCTGATATTTTTATTTTCTCAGGTCTTATAAAACTATTTCCCAAAATATTTTTTTGCCCTATAAAGTCTAAAGTTTCTATATTAGAAGGTTTATTATAGATTCTTTGTGGTGATCCTTGATCAATTATCTTGCCTTCATTAAGCACTATAACTTCATCAGCCATTTTAAAAGCCTCACCCTGATCGTGTGTGACAAAAATAGTTGTTAGGTTAAAATCTTTGTGAATTTTTCTAATATCTATTTGCATTTTTTCTCTTAGTTTTTGGTCAAGTGCACTAAAGGGTTCATCCATCAAAAGTAATTTAGGATTTACTACTAGACTTCTGGCTAAAGCAACTCTTTGCCTTTCCCCGCCTGAGAGCTCTCCAGGCTTTCTTTTTTCATATCCTTTAAGTCCAACCATTTCTATTGTTTTATGAGCTAATTTTTTCTTTTCATTTGTTGTCAAAGCTTTTTGATTAAATTTTAAACCATACATTACGTTATTAAAAATAGTCATATGGGAAAATAATCCTAAACTTTGAAAAACAGTAGAAACTTTTCTTTGGCTAGCTTCTAGATATGTTATGTCTTCTCCATCTAAAAATATTTGACCATCATAATCTATAAAGCCTCCTATAGAATGTAGAATAGTACTTTTCCCGGATCCGGACGGTCCTAGTAGACACAAAAATTTTCCCTTTTCTAGGTTAATATTTATATTATCCAAAACTTGCTTTGACCCGTAATTTTTGGTTAAATTATTAATTTCTAAGTACATAGTTGGACCTTTCTTTAAAACTTTTATTGCCAAACATCCAATTTGTCAATATATTAAATATTATACAAATAATCATAATCATCAAAGATATCACAGAGCCTTGACCATATTTACCACTATTTATTACATCAAACATTACAAGAGTCAAAAGTTTTTTTCCTGGATAGACTAAGAAAATTATAGAACCAACTGTAGTCATAGTTGTTGTAAAACTATTTATAAGTGATATACGCAAGGATGGCTTTATATTTGGAATAATACCATCTTTGATTTCATAAAATGTATTTGCTCCTAAATCTCTTAGAGAATTTATAACATCTGTATCAATAGATTTCATGGCTGTATTGCCTACTCTACTTGAAAATGGCAATTGTTTAAAAAGCACATTTAGAACAACAATTATACTAGTTCCTGTAATCATAATAGGTGGTGCTTTAAAATATAATAAATATCCTAATCCAAAAAAAGTACCAGGTATTATATAGGGCATATTTGAAATGAGATCTATAATTTTCATAAATTTACTGTTTTTAATTATCAAGTAGTATCCAATTAGCATCCCTATAAAGGTACCAAACAAAGCTGAAATCAAAGAATAAACAATAGATCTAAGCATTGCACCATTCATATATTTTTTAGCATTTAAAAAATTATCTAAGCTAAAAACTAAGGAACCTTTTTTCATAGTAGTAAAAGCACTTAAAATAATTGCTATATATAAGCTAAGTAATAATAATAAAATTAAAATCCCTATTATTTTAAACAAGATATATACAAATCCCTTTCTTTGGATATTAAGTTCTGATAAGTTATTTGAACTTGATGTCGACGATTTATCTTTATTCAAAAAATTTACTAGTACATATACAAAGAGAATAGGTATTAGTAGCAATACATTCATAGCGCTAGCCTTGGATAAATTACCATTTGCTATAACTTCAAAATATGATTCTAAAGCTAATACATTAAATCTACCTCCTATAATAGAAGGAGTAGCAAAATCAGATATAGATTTAAAAAAGCTTAGTAAAAATACTGTATAAATTCCATTTTTTAATTGTGGAACGAGTATGTCCATGATAATCGAATTGGTATTTGCTCCTAAGGATCTTGCAGAATTTATAACATCATTTTTCATAGTACTTAAATATCCTAGTAAAATCAGACAATTTAAGGAAATATAGGATAAAGTTTGCATAAAAACTACACCCCACATATTGTAAGGGTTAATTGATAATGATAATAAATTATGGGTAATAAAACCTCTTCTACCAAAAAGTGTAATATAGCTAAGGCTAGTTACAAAAGGAGGACTAACTAAGGTTATTAATAAGATTAAGTTGATAATCTTTTTTATTTTTTCTTTGGAAACATAAGCATATATAGCTAAAACAGTAGAAAATATCAAAGAAAATACCGATGTCAATGTAGCTAATTTGAGGGAATTAAAAAGCAAGTTTTTATTAGATAAAATATTACTATAATAGCTAAGATCTATGTGTCCATCTATGATAAAAGACTCTTTAAAGACACTTAAAAAAGGCATTAGTACAAAAAATACTACTGCTAGCGCCAATAAAACTTGTATTAAAATGTCAATTAAATTTATTTTTTTAACTTTTTTCATAATATGTATATATAAAATAAACCAAGGCTAAGCCTTGGTATTATCTTATTCTTCGCTAGCTTTATTTCCAGCTATTTCTTTAAATTTGTTTAAAATCTTTTCTCTGTCAGAACCAAATGTTGTTAGGTCTTCATCGATTAGCTTATCTTTTGGCAAACCTAAATCAAGGCCTTTTATATCAGGAACTATTAGTTGATTTGTATCTTTTCCATCGATTTCAGCTATCATATTTTGAGATTTTTCGCTTAACATAAAATCCACGAATGCTTTTGCAATATCTACGTTTTCGCTATCTTTAAAAATAGCAACTCCTTCAGGAACCCATGGAATACCGTCTTCTGGATATACTACTGTTAATCCATAATCTTCTGCTGCATCAAATGCTTTTTGGTCAACTGGTATAATTCCGATTCCAAATTCTCCTTGTGCTGTTTTTTCTTGTGGATCTTTACCCCTTTTTGAGTAGAAGTCGATATTTTTATTTATTTTTTCAAATAATTCCCAACCTTCTTCTTCACCATATAGATCTAATAATCCTTTAAGTGCTGCATAATTTGTTCCCGAAATTGCAGGGTTAGACATTATAATTTCACCTTTATATTTTGGATCTGCTAAATCTTTCCAAGTTTTTGGTACTTGTAAACCTTTTTCTTGAAGAATAGAATCATTTACTAAAAAACCTACTACTGTAAGACCTTTTGAGAAATAATAATCATCTTCATCTTTGTATTCTGCTGGAAGTTTGTCTGTCATTTCTGAACTATATTGTTCTAAAAGATCGTCATCTTTTGCCTCCATAAAAGCATCTAATCCACCACCGAACCAAAGGTCAGCCATTGGTTTTCCTTCTGCTTTAGTTCTAGAAATAACTTCTCCACTAGACATAGATAAAAATTCCACATCTGCACCAGTTTGTTTTGTAAATTCTTCAAATAATGGTACATAAGAATCACTTGTTGCTACTACATTTAAAGTTTTGCCTTCGAAGTTGTTATCTTCACTAGCTTCTTTTGAATCAGCATCTTCATTTTCGCTAGTTGTTGCATCTTCTTTCTTGCCATCATCTTTCACTTCTTTTTCTTCTTTAGCTGTTTCTTCTACATTTGTATCATTTGTAGCTTTTTGTTCTGTATTATTTTGTTCAGAACCACAAGCTGTAAATGCTAAAAGCATAGCAGTTATCAAAGAAATCTTACTAATAATATTGCTTTTCACGCTTCCTCCTTAATAATATTAGTAAGATTATTATATATTATATTGATTCTAAATCAAAATCTATTTTAAAATTCTGGTCTATCATTTAAGTTGATATGACAATAGCCTGTTGGATTTTTTTCTAAATAGTCTTGGTGGTAGTCTTCTGCTATTATAAAATTATTTAATTTTCCCACTTCAACTTGTATTTGTTTTTCTGCTACTACCTGCTTTTTATCTAAGAATGCTTTTACTTTTGTTAAATCCTCTTCGTCATTAGAATAAATGCCAGTTCTGTATTGACGACCCATATCATTTCCTTGCCTATCTATACTAAATGGATCTATTATATAGTAAAAATATTCTAATATTTCTTCTAAGCTAATTTTTTCATTATCATATGATACTTTTACTGTTTCTGCATGATCTGTCTTTTTTACTTCTTGATAGTTAGTTTGCTCGGTATTTCCATTTGCATATCCAACTTTTGTGTCTGTTATTCCTTCTATTTCTTTAAAATATGCTTCTACTCCCCAAAAACAACCACCTGCTAGATATATTTCTTTTATCATTTTTTCCCCTTTTTTAAATAATTGGTTCTATTTACAGTTCTTGTTCTAAAAGCCTTAAGTGATGTTGAAAAGGAACTAGCTAGTAGAACACCGAATGAAATAGAGCCTGCTACTACTATTGTGCTATAAAAACTAGATATAGCTAATTCTGACTGCTTATTTACAAAGTAACTCATTGTATTGTATATACCCTCACCTGGTACAAGGTTAATAATCCCTGGAATAATAAATACAGAAGCTGGATATCTTAGTTTTCTTGCAAGCATTTCTGATACAAAAGTAATTGAAAGTGCAGATAAAAATACCGCTATATATTTGCTTCCTGTTGTATCAATAACAAATTTAAATATAATCCAGCCGAATCCTCCATTAACAGCTGATACCAACAGTGTTTTAAGTGGAACAGAAAATACTAAGGCAAATCCTACAGTTGAAAGGATGGCTGCAATAAATTGTATTATATATGACATTTAAAATAACCTCCATACTGAAATAGGGGTAGCAACTCCCACAGCAAGAGCAATGGAAATTAAAATTGCCATTGCAGTTCCAGTTATACCACTAAGAGCATCCCCACTCATTAAATCTCTCATTGCATTTGTAAGCATAACTCCAGGAACAAAAGCCATCATTCCACTAATAATAAGGATATTTATACTTACCGGTGTAATTTCATTTGTCAACAAAGCCAAAAAAGATAAGACGAATCCATATAAAAAGTGAACTACAAAAAAGTTTATCTTTTCTCTTTCTAAAAATAAGGAAAATTTATAAGCAATATAACCTATAGCAAAGGAGCTAATTACTTCTATAATATTTCCACCAAGAAGTATTGAGTAAGAACCCGCAGCTAGCGTAGCTCCCAAGCTTTTTAAGTAAATAGGTACAGATTTTTCTTTTTTTATTTTATCTATTTCCATAAGGGCTTCATCCAAGCTATAAAGGCCTGCTGAGAAATTTCTAGAAAAAGTATTTACCCTATCTACATAATATAAATTATTTCCACGATTTCTAACCCTACGCATGTTTGTATGTATCTCGCCTTTATAAGAAAAAGAGATCATTATCATATTGTAGGAGGAAAATACATCTACGTCTTTTATAGCTTCTTTTGATCTAATTATTCTTTCTACTGTATCTTCAACCCTGTAAATTTCTGCTCCATTGGCAAGCATAAGTGCCCCAGCAGATGAAGCAATCTCTGAAAGAATCACTGCTTCTTCCAGAGTTTTGATTTTTTCATTAGTCATTGGCTATCCTTTTCTAAATCTTTTTTATAGATAATTCTGTTTATATTTTTTTATATTTTCCTCTGTCAAAAATTCGTAAGCTTCATTTACTTTGGTAAACATTGTTGTAGCATTGGGATCCTTGTTAATATCGGGATGATATTTTTTTGCAAGTTTTCTATAATTTAGCTTTACTTTATAAATATCTGTGTCTACATCTACACCCAAAGTCTTACAAGCATTTTCATATTTTTCCTTAAAACCAATGTCATTTACACCTTGGTAGCCAGAATAATTATCATTCTTATAACCACCACTGTATCCACCATAGTTTCTAGTTTCTTCGTAGTTTCCAAAATTTCTTACAAATTCTTCGAAACGGCGATTCATCTCTTCTTGCTGGCGTCTAGCTTCTTCTTCTTGCTGACGACGCCTTATTTGTTCTTGTTCATAAATGTATTTATCAGAATAATCCGATATTTTTTCATAGCCAACTTTTTGTCCAGTAATCATTGAGTCAGCTCTATCATACATCCACTCGGTTAAAGTATAATTTATATATCTTAAAAAAGAAATGAATTTTGGTCCCAAAATCGGTATAAATATCACTGCAAAAATAAAATACAAGGCTTTTTTTGGCAGAAATAAAGGTATGATTGGGAATATAATAATTGTTGAACATCCAAAAACAAATATCATGAATAATAATTCTCTTATACCTTCAAAAGTTACAACTATTACATTCATAATATTTATCAGAACATTAAATAATGTGCCCAGACCTGTTGCAAGTCCGTGCAGTATCTTTCCTAAAAACTTCATGATTTTCTCCATTCTAATAAGAATTATATCAAAGTTTGCCAATCATTAAAAATAAAAAAAGAATGGCCATTTAAACCATTCTTTATCCAAATAATTCTTCGTTATTACTATTATATAAGTTATAGTAAATACCTTTTTTATCTAATAGTTCTTGGTGGCTACCTCGTTCTACTATACCATCATAGGTTAATACTAAAATTTCATCAGCATTTATAATTGTAGAAAGTCTATGAGCTATGGTAATTGTCGTTCTTCCTTTTGATAAAACTTCTAAGGATTGTTGGACAATCGCTTCACTCTTATTGTCCAGGGCACTAGTTGCTTCATCCAAAATCAATATTGGAGGATTTTTTAAAAATACTCTTGCAATAGAAATTCTTTGCTTTTGTCCACCAGATAATTTTACTCCACGTTCACCTATATGAGTGTCCATTCCATAAGGCAAGTCTTTAATAAATTCTGTAGCTCCAGCAAGTTCTGCAGCTTTCATTATATCTTTATCGCTTGCATCTTCTTTTCCATAACGAATATTATCCTTTACTGTACCACTAAATAGATATACATCTTGTTGAACTATACCAATATTATCTCTAAGTGATTCTAAAGTTAAATCTCTTATGTCCTTATTATCTATTTTTATAGAACCTTTATCTATATCATAAAATCTTGGTATTAGTTTAGAAATAGTAGTTTTACCAGCACCGGATGGTCCAACTAGAGCAATATTTTCTCCTACATTTACGTTAAAATTGATATTTTCAAGTACATAAGGATCTTTTTCGCTAGTTTCTGGATATTTAAAATATACATTATTAAACTCAATTTTTCCCTTAACATTTGTTAAATCTTTTGAATTTTCATAATCAAATATTAAATTATCCATTCCCATAACTTCTGTAAATCTCTCTATACCAGTAGTTCCTGCTTGAAGAATATCTGTAAAATTAATTAGTCTTTCAATTGTTGCAACAAGCATATTTAAATACATTGTGAAAGCAACTAAGTCTCCTGGACTAATTTCTCCTCTTATTACAAAAAGACCACCAACAAAAATCAAAATTGCATACATAGCTCCTGCAAATGATTGGTTAATCATAAAAAAACCAGCCATATCAAAATATCTTTCTTTTTTGATATCTACAAATTTATCATTATTAATTTGAAACTTTGATTTTTCTATATCTTCATTTGCAAAAGATTTTACAACTGATATACCCAACAAAGTATCCTCTACTCCTGAGTTTATATCACCAATTTGTCTTTTAACATTCATTGTAGCTTGTCTAAATTCTTTTCTTTTTTTACTAGAAACTATGACCATTATTGGAATAATTATATAAATTATTAAAGAAAGCTTCCAATCAATTGTTACAAGTACAACAAACGATACTATTAGTTTTATTATACCTACTAAAAATTCTTCAGGAACATGATGAGCAAATTCTGTAATATCAAATAAATCAGTTGTAATTCTACTCATTAATGCACCGATTCTTGCTTCATTAAAAAATTCGGTATCCATTGTAAGAAGATGATCAAAAACATCTTTTCTCATATCTCGTTCAATCTTAGCACCCATGATATGACCTAAAGATTGCATAAAATATCTTGCAGCTACCTCAACTAGCTTTGTTAGAACATATATAATTCCTACTTTTACTACTCTATTTGTATTCAATAATCCTAATTGCGCCCAGTCTGTTAGATATGATAATAAAATAGGCAACACCAACTCAGAAACAGTTGTTAGAGCCGCTGCAAATAAGTCAGCAAAAAGGATTTTTTTATAAGGTTTATAATAAGGTAAAAATTTCTTGATCAAATGCTTATTGCTATAAGCTTGTTTCTCCATAAGTCCTCCTTTTAAAAAAATTAATCAATACTTATATACTGTACTCTATTTTTTATACTTTAATAATCATTATCATTAATAAAAGTTTTTGCTACATAACAAATATTTTACATAAAATTTACAATATTATTTAAAATCTATAATAAAGATATTTTATAATTATCATGAAAATCTTAGGAGGATATCATGAAAAAAAATAATAAATTAGTTTTAGCCCTAGCTATAGCAAGTGCAACCGCTGCAATTTTCCCTGTACAAAATACATATGCAGCAGAAGAAAATGCCTTAGTTGAAAATGAAAAAGCTATAGTAGAAAGTAAAGAAAGTCTAGATGATTTAAGCACAGAAGAAACAAATTTAGAAACTAGTACATATTCATCAAATAACTACATGAACTTCACAGATGATGAGGTTACATTTCCAAAAAATGAAGCTAATGTAAGAGAATCTGATGGAACAAACAAATTTAATAGAGCTACCGAAACAGAAAGAGATACTTTTGGTGAAGATAAAAATGTAAATGACATAGACCCAGAAGTTGCTAAAAAACTAAAAGAAACCGATGGTGAATACGGTAAAAAAGGTGGAAAATATGCTGACAACAACCTAAAAGCTACTACAACACCTATTAAAAATGTAGTTGTAAATCCTGGTAAAAACGAAAATGAAGTAGCTATTACATGGTTTGCTAAAGGTGATGCAAATTCTAGTTCTAAACTATTTTTTGGCGGAAAAGAATATAGTGTAATAAGAGCTAGAAAAACTGGTGATTCAAACGGATATAGTACTTATACTGCTATAGCAAATATTACTCCTGGAAATACCTATTCATATTACGTACAAACAGGAAAATATGTCTCCGAAACATATACTTTAAAAACTAAAGCCCTAGGAAAAAATAATGAATTTAAAGTAGCTTACTTCGGTGATCCACAAATAGGTTCTGGAGATAGTGTTTGGGATTCAAAAGGACTTAATAAAAACACTCAAGCAAAAGTTGACCAAGATAAAATAGACTTTGCAAAAACTATAAAAAAAGCTCGTGAACTTGATCCACATATTTACCTATCAATGGGTGATAACGTAGAAATCTCAAGTCTTGAAGGCGAATATGATTATTTCTTAGATAATGATTTATTTAGAGAAAGAATTTTCTCAACTGTAGTAGGAAACCATGAAACATATGTTGATAAAAATGATACTAGCCAACAAAACACTGTTTTCTCAGATCATTTCTACTTACCAAATGAGTCAAAACTTGGTTCTATTACAAATATAAATGAAGATGGTACACCTTTTTATATTTCTGGTGACTACTACTATTCATATGGAGATACATTATTCTTAAATCTAAACTCAAATGTTGAAGATTCAAAAGAACATGAAGCTTTCTTAAAAGATGCAATAGCAAAAGCTACAAAAGAACACGGCAAAAACTATTCATGGAAGGTAGTATCATTCCACCATGCTCCTTACTCAACAGCAACACATACTTCAGATGAAGATATTCTCCAAAGAAGACACGAATTAGTTAGAATCTTTAATGAAAATGGAATCGATGTTGTATTAAACGGACACGATCATATATATACAAGAACAGGACAAATGATTGCTGGTGAACAAGCTCTATCATTCAAAGATGCATATGGAACTGATCCATCAAATGAAAATGCAGGTATTAAAGATGGATTCTCAGAAACTTACAACAACAAAGTTTATAAAAATGGAAAAGTTGTAGTTGATGGTATTTCACTAGATGCTGATAAAAAAGAAGTTACAAACCCAAGAGGAACACTTTTCTTAACAATGTCAACATCTGCAGGATCTAAATTTTATAATCCAATTGGTGAAGACCAATGGTTTGTAGCAAGAAGCTTAGATGATAGAAGCCAATTATTCTCAAATCTAACATTTACAAAAAATCTATTCAATGTTCAAACTATGAACCCATATGGCGAAATAGTAGATTTTTATACAATTCATAAAACAGATGACTTTATCAATAATCCAAATATGCTTGATAAATCAGCATCAAAATCCCAATTAGAAGCTTCTATTAAACAAGCTAAGGCTCTAAAAGTAGTAGATAATAAAGAAAATATAGAAGCTTATAATGAAGCTATTCAATCAGCAGAAGACGTATTAAATTCTACTTATACATCACAAGAAGAAGTTGATGCAGCTATCGAAGTTTTAAATACAAGACTTTCAAATGTAGAATTCCTTGGTGAAAATAAGATAGATCAAAAAGTAAGTCCTTCTAAAACCACAAAAAAAGTTAAAGAAGTAAAAGCTCCAAAAGCAGCTAAAAAAATAAAAAAAGCAGAAATAAAAGAAGCTAAAAAATCTAACAATCCTAAAACAGGTATAGCTAGCTTAAGTGGTGTATATGCAGCACTCTCCCTAGCAAGTGCAGGATTATTTGCTTCAAAAAGAAAATAATTAAAAATACAAATAAAAAACAAGCTCAGCAAATATGAGCTTGTTTTTTTATTACATATTGGCTGCTTTTTCTAGCCATTCCTTATCTTCTGGATTAGCTGAATATCTTTCTTTTTTATCTAAGCTTGCTAAAGCATGCATATCATCATTAGTTAAATTGAAATCAAATATGTCTATATTCTCATTTATTCTTTTTTCATGGGAAGATTTTACTAAAACCATAACTCCCCTTTGTATATTCCATTTTAAAGCAATTTGTGCAGGGCTTTTTCCATATTTTTTACCAATATCTTCTAAGATATCTTCATGAAGTAGATTTGATTTTCCTTGAGCAAGTGGTCCCCATGCTTGGTGGAGAATTTTATTTTCTTTTAAAAATTGATGAGTATCTTTATCTTGTAAGTGCAAGTGACTTTCTAATTGATCGACAACTGGAATAGTACCTTCTTTTCGTAATTCTGACATTTGATCTACAGAAAAATTACAAACACCAATACTTTTTATAATGCCTTGGTCTTTGTAATCATTTAAAACTTTCCAAGCCTCTCTAAAGTCTTCTCCATACCAATGTAAAAGTCCTACATCTAGGTAATCAACATCCAAATCTTTTAAAGAGCCTTCTATAGATTCTTTTGTTTTATCAGCTGAATAAGCATTTGGCCAAACTTTTGTAGCTATTTGATAATCTTCCCTATTTTTTTCATAAGCTTTTAAATATTTTCCTAAAAGATGTTCATTTTCATAAAATTTAGCTGTATCAAAATATCTATAGCCAGCCTTTAAAGCTGCTTCTATAGCTAGATCCATTTCCTTTTCTTCTTTAATTTTAAAAGTACCAAATCCTATAGCAGGTACTTTAATACCATCATTTAATGTAAAATAATCCATATTCTTCACTCCTTTTGTTTCATATATACCCTATTGTGTTATAATTTTAATATGAAAACAGTTTTAATTACAGGCTCTTCTCGCGGTATCGGCGCTGCTATTGCAAGAAGACTAAATGATGAATACAAAATAATAATTAATTACAATAAAAGCAAAGATAAGGCCTTTGCTCTTATGGAAGAACTTAGAGAAACCAATCCCAATGTAATAGCTATAAAAGCTAATGTTTCTGATGAAAGTGAAGTAGAAAATATGTTCTCTATAGCTGAAAAAAACTTTGGTCATGTAGATATTTTGATAAATAATGCAGGTATTTCTCACTTTTCTCTTATCCAAGATATAGATTTTGGCACATGGAAGGATGTAATAAATACCAATCTAAATTCAGTTTTTCTAAATAGCAAACGAGCCATACCAAACATGATTTCAAAACAATATGGAGTAATTATAAATATGAGTTCCATTTGGGGAGAAATTGGAGCTAGTATGGAGACCTTGTATTCTGCAAGTAAAGGTGCAATAAATACTTTTACCAAGGCAATGGCCAAAGAACTAGCACCATCTGGGATAAGAGTAAATGCTATAGCCCCAGGAATTGTAGATACAGATATGATGAGAAATGATTTTTCAGAAAGCGAACTTTTAGATTTAAAAAAGGAAGTAGATACAAATAGATTTGCAAAACCAGAAGAAATTGCTGGACTTGTAAGATATCTGATATCAGATGAGGCAAGTTATATTACTGGTGATATTATCCACATAAATGGAGGTTTTTATTAAAAAATCCCTTAGAGAATCTTATCTCTAGGGGATTTTTCTTATTTATTTACTTCTTCCAACTCAGAAAAATTGTACCAATAAATATATGATTTACTCACTTGTTTTTTTAAACTTTCTTCAATAGCTAATTTGTATATTTTTAGCTGGTCATCATAGATACCTTCTCTTTTTATTTTATCAGTTTTAAAGTCTAGTAAGACTATTTCATCTTCAAATTCAAACATGATATCTATCTGTCCATTTACATAATAGTCTTCATATTTCATCAAGAAAGTTTCTTCTTTTCTGATATTTGCTGCATTTTGGTAGAGTTTTTTTATTAAAAGATCTTTAAAATATGCTATTATTTTTTCTTCTTCTATGACTTTTAATTCATCTCTTGTTATTTTATTTTCTATAACTAACCTATCCAAAGCTCTAGCTAGGCTTTTACTATCATATTTTTGATAGTTTAACCCTTGAAAAACTTTATGTATGATAGTTCCCCTATCGGTTGGCTTGTACTCTCTTACTTCAGAAATAAAATTTGGTTTTCTAAAGTCAGATTTTGCTTCAAATTTACTATATCTTGGTAGCTCGTAGCCATCTTCCTCTGGGTTAAAATTTTTACTAATTTCTGTTACTGATTTTTTTATAGAATCCCTGGTATCAGCCTCATATGGATAAGGTCTAGTAAAAATATTTACAAATTTATCATATAAATTATCGTGAACATTTGCTGATAAAATATCTGAAATATCGTTACCTTTACTAACTTCATATTTACTTTCTTCATTAAAAACAAATACACTTGCAACTTCACTTAATTCATCAGTTTCATAGTCATTTTCTAGCAAATCTAAACTTATTTTATCATCTGATAAGCTAACTAATATCCAATCCATATAAGTTGACATGTTTAGATAATCATCTCTACCATTTAACTTATTAACAGTATTTAGATTTCTATTACCAACAATAATTAATTTATTTATAGCTCTGGTTAGAGCTACATATAATACCCTCATCTCTTCTCTTTTATTATCTGTAGTCATTTTTTCAGTAATTATGTCTTTTTTTAAAGAACTTAGCCTTATTTTATTTTCATAGTCAGCGATATTTATACCAATACCCAGATCATCATCAAAAACTACACTTTCTCTTAGATGTTTGTTGTTAAATCTTTTATTAGTATCTGCTAAAATAACTACAGGAAATTCTAAGCCTTTTGACTTATGAATAGTCATTATCCTCACTAGATTTTCATTTTCTGACAATTCACGAGCCGGATTTATATTATCCGTTTGGTGTAAAGATAAATTTTGAATATAATCTAAAAATCCATATAAGCCATTGTCATTATTAGCTTCATAATCACTCATCAAATCTATAAAAGCCTCTACATTTTCTATCCTATCGATAGCCCTATCTCTAGCCATTAAAAAATCGTAAAATTTAGAATTTTCAAATATATAATTTCCAAATTCATATAGGTTCATCAAAGATAACTGGTAGGTAAAATCATTGTAGATAGTTTTAAAGTCATTTATTTTTGTTAATATTTCATCATCTTGCTCATAATTTTCAAAAGCTTCATAAAATTTAGCATATTTTTTACTTAATCTAATAGTAGCTATATCATCTTCGCTAAATTTATATATATCACTGCGAATAACCGATAAAAGAGTTATATCATCTTTTGGATTTGCAATTAATTTTAGTATATTTATAAAAAATGTTACTTCTACTGCCCCAAAAGAAACTTTACTAATGTCGTTAAAAAAAGGAATTCCTGCTTTTTTAAAGGCATTTTCATATAAATAAGACTTTGATCCACTTCTTAATAGTATGGCAATGTCCTTATATTTATATCCTTCATTTATTAAATTTTCTATTACACTTACTAAATGTCTTTCTTCTTTTAATTTTTCATCCAAAACATGGACTTCTGATTTAGGCTTTGCGTTTTCAAATTCCTTAATTGCATTTAATCTATGGCCACCATTTTTATAATCTATTACAGAATAGTCTTTGGTCATTAGCCTATCAAAAATATAGTTTACAAATTTTATAATATCTTTATCTGTTCTAAAGTTTTCATTAAGGTTTATTCTAATAGAATCTTTATTTTCATCACTATCATATGATTCAAGTTTGTCTAAAAAAAGCTGAGGCTCAGCACGCCTAAAACCATATATAGATTGCTTTACATCTCCTACAAAAAATAAATTATTATCTCTTTTTAGTTTTTCAATGATATAGTTTTGAATTTCGTTACTGTCCTGATATTCATCGAAAAATATATAAGCAAATCTTTCTTTTAATATTTGATTAGCTTCATCATTATCGATTAATTTTATAAACTCTGCTTCTATATCATTAAAATCAAGATAAGATTTATCATCCTTTTTTGCTTGATATTTTTTAATAAATCTTTTTGTCAAATAATTAATCTCTTTAAGGACATTTACTTCTTTTTTGCTGAATTCACTTATAATATTAGAATTTGTATTTATAACTAGGGAGCTTATATTTTTTAATTCTTTTTTATAAAGGTCTCTATTATTTTTTATAATAGCTTGGATGTCTTTTTCATCTTTACGAGCCCTTACCATGGTTGCAAATTTTGCCTTATTTACTTTTTCTATAAATAAGTCCCAGTTGGTAAATATTAACTGATTTAAGTTATTTACAAGGATATAATCATCCTCTAATATCTCTTCATATTCTACACGCAAATTATTTTCTCTAGCAATATCTTTATTTTTACTAATATCTTCGATTATTAAGTCAACTTTTTTCTGATTATTTCTTGGAATATATTAAAATCAAAAGGACTTTGTGTTTTATTATCAAGCCAAGCTAAAGAATCTATTTGTGAAGCCAATTTATCATAAGTTTTTAAAATAACTGACTTAGCATCTCTATCACTGCGGCTACTTGCGAAATTGTGGATAAAGTTATGAAATTCTGGACTTCCCTTTGAATATTCTTCATCGAAAACTTCTTCTATTGTCTCTTCTTTTAATATTACATTGGAATTTTCACTGATAATACTAAAATTTGGACTAAGATTATCAAAGTAATAAAAATATTCTCTAAGCATATCTGAAGCAAAAGAATGCAGAGTTTGGATATGAGCGTGTTTTAGTAATTTTAGTTGATCTTTTAAAAATTTATTTGTGGGATCATTTTTTATACTATTTTCTAAGGAAGACCTTATCCTATCTTTCATTTCTATAGATGCTTTATTAGTAAATGTAACTATAATCATCTTATCTATAGGAACTTTTTCATCCAACATAAGACTAATTACCCTATCAACTAGAACTCTTGTTTTTCCAGAACCAGCGGCTGCTGAAATTATTATATTTTTATTTCTCTGGCTTATAGCCTTTTGCTGGTCTGGTGTATAAACTATGTCACTCATCTAGATCCTCCGTACTTTTATAAAGATCACTTATAGTTTTTTTGCTATCAAAATCCCTATATTTATCGGTGTCTATGCTCTCATCAAACTTACATATGCCTTTAAAATCACAATACTGACATTCATTTTGGCTTTCATTATATCTTATTGGATTAAGTTTTATATTTCCTATTTTAATCTCTTTGATATATTTACTGATTAGTTCTTTTGCAAAATTATTTACTACTTGTTCCTCTTCTTTTGTTAAAATATCAGTATTTTTAATATCTATTACTCCAATGTTTTTGCTATCAAAATTTTCCTTATCTATTAGTTTAAATACTTCCTCATTTACTTTTACTACTAATCCATTCATTTTAAACTTATCTTCATAAATTTTCTCAATATTAGATTTTTCGTAAGTATCTTTCATTTTTTCTAGCTCATCTGATAGGGGCATATAAAATGAGCCTATAGGAGTAATTGTATCGCTTAGACTGCTTGCGCTCATCATATAAACTAAAAGTTGCAAATCTAAACCATTTAAAATATTTACGATTTTAAATACTTTTTTGCCTGTTTTATAGTCAATTATTCTTAAATAATTATTTGCTTTATCTATCCTATCAATTCTGCCCCTTAAATAATTTTTGTCATCTACATACACTCCAGGCAAATCATTTTCTTTATTATAACCAAAGTCCACTTCTACATCAGAAACTTTAAACTCACCTTTTTTAAGTTGATTTATAAGTTCTCTCGAGTTATTTTTAGTATTTTTTATAATATTATTTAAAATAAATCTATTACGTGGATCATTTTTACGGGTCATATCTAGGTAATTATCAACACTTGTATTGAAATTCTCTATTATTAGCTCATCTAATTGCTCGCTAGTTATCTTTTCTATATCTTCATCTTTTATCAATCTTGATACATCTTCTAAGGATGTATGAACTATAGATCCCAATTCTCTAGCATCTACATCATAGTTTTCGTCATAATATGGTTTTATTCCAAAGTTTACAAAGTATCTATATGGACATTTTGAGTATGTTTCTATCTCCGTAACATTGAAGTGATTTTTGGGATATAGTTTACTTGCATTAGTTAATGTCAAATTATTTTTATTGTTGCTATAGTATAGACCATCTACCACGGTTTGAAAATCACCATATGATTTTAAATATGATAAATAAGACTTAGTAAATTTAAGATCATTTTCTGTTACTTTTTCACCTTTGCGTACCCTCCAAAGCACATCCATAGCATACTTTTTTGAGACTTCTTTAGAATATATACTTTCACTTAATGGCAAAGTTGTTAGATCTGTTATCTCTATTTCAGGAAATATTTTTAAAATATCATTTAAAACTATAGATTTATTTATAGCTGCCCCATCCTTATCACTTAGGGCAAAAGATAGATATAGTTTATCAGATATACTCATCATCTTATAAAGATTTAATTTTTCTCTTTCTTCTATATCTTCCTCATATATTTTTAAATCTAGATTTAGCTCTGTCAATTTATCCTTATCGTCTTTTCCTATTAAAAAATCTCCATTCGATTTTGATGGAAAAAATGTATCATTTAATCCTAATGCAAAATTTATAGGTCTTTGTGAAACTCGAGGTCTTTTAAAATTTGTTACTATAACATGATCCTTACTTGGAGGTATGGTGCCTATTTCCATATCATTTGCAGTGGATAAAATTATATTATAAATTGATTTTAATGTGGACTTTCTATCTGCCATTAGATTCATAAGTTCTTCAAGTATAGAAACAAACTTGTCCCAAACTTGGTCATTTTGATTATAATCATCCAAATCTCCTTCTTCTAAAAGAATATTTTGATAATTATTAATTCCTTTTATAAATCCTTCATTGCTTATTAATTTATAAACAGCGATTATTATATCTGAGCTTTTAGCTATTTCTTTTTCTTTTATTGATATAAGATCTCCTAAAAGATCTAAAACTTTTTTTCTAATTTCTTTTACAATTTTTTCTTCATTAATTTTATAAAGCAATTTATCATCAGCAAATGGATTATCTTTATATAAATTTTTATAAAAGTCTATGTCAATCTCAAAATACTTATCTTCTAAAAACATTGATCCCTTTATTTTTCTACTAATTATATAATTTTGAAAAATAATTATTTTATCAACGCCATTTGGTCCAAAATCAAAAATATTTGACCTTAAAAAGTAAGATAAATCATGTACATTAAAGTCATAGATAACAAGTCTAAACGCTGCTAGCCAACTTCTAACTATATGATTATCTGAAAGCTTATTTATTTTATCTAAAAAAACCGGAATATTATATCTATTAAAAATTTTATTGATTTCGTTTTCATATTGGCTAGCATCAGAAATATATATTGATATGTCTTTGTAACGTAAATTATTTTCATATATAAGCTTATTTATTATGAGAGCAACATTTTCCACTTCAGTTTTACTTGATATAGACTCAATTAAATGAACATTCGCTGGATTTCCTTTAAAGAAAAGTGGATTATACCTTTCAAAATTTGTACAAAGATGATTGATATCGTTATGCTTATTTATTCTTCCGCCTATATTTATTTCATTTATTTGATCTATATCCTTTAGCCTATAATAGAATTTATTGGACATATCATATATTTCTAAGTCCTTTGCCATGGGATTATCTATAAAAGTTTTATCTAAGGTAAGAGTGACGCTGACTTTAGCTCCAAGATTTAATAACTCAGATATAAAATCCATCTTTATATCTGAAAGATAGTCAAATTTATCAAAATAAAAGTAAGCATCCTTAAAAAATTCACAGCTAGAAAGTCTAGTTATTACTTGATTTAGCTTATCTTCTGAATCTAGGTACTTATCATTTATTTCCCTTTGGTAGGCTTCATAGATTAGCTTTATTTCTTTAAATTTTAATTTTAATATTTCATCATCTAAATTGGATTCTATATTTTGGTAAAAAGTCTGGTCAAAATTATTATCTTTTATGTTGGTAATTATTGATTCTATATCATTTATAAAATCAATATTATTGTACTTATCTTTAAAAAGAGTTAGATCACCATTTATATCTCTTAAAACATTACTTAGCATTATAATCTTGCCAGATTTAGTTAAAATATTATCTGAAAGCCCTCCTGTCCTATCAATTATAAATCTTGCTAGAGATGAAAATGAGAGAACTTTAGCATCCATAGCAGTATTATAAGAAATATTATCGATAAGATTTATGTCTGATTGGAGTGTATACTGTTCAGGAACAATTAAAAAAGCTTTCTGCTTATTGTCTAAGTTTTCTTCGATTTTTTTGTAAGTATACATGCTATTTGCATAAGCTGATTTTGAAATAATTGTATTTATCATGCTATTACCTCTAAGCTACTTCCCCTATCTTCTTTATAAGAAACTAATATTTTGCCATCAATGGCATCTTTTAGCTCACTTACATGACTAATTAGACCTACAAATTTATCGTCATAAGAAAGTTTTTCTATTTGCTCTATTACTTTTGATAAATAATCATCAGATAAGGTCCCAAATCCTTCATCTATAAACAAAGTATCAATAGTAATACCTCCATTTTCTGCACTTATCTCATCTGATAAGCCCAGGGCAAGTGACAGAGAAGCTAAAAATGATTCTCCACCAGAAAGAGTTGATGCTGGTCGAGTTTTTCCAGTATTGGCATCCAAAATTTCTATATCTAATCCTGATTGAGATCTTAAATTTTGCCCTTCAGATGTTCTAGCCATTGTAAATTGACCGTTAGACATTTGTAAAAGTCTTTTGTTTGCATAATTTAGGACCCTATCAAAGTAGTAAGTTAGGACAAATGTTTGAAAATCTATTTTTTGCCTACCAGCTACTTTCCCAGTAGCTCCATTAGAAATTTCTGAAAGTTTATCTAAAATTATACTTTCATCAGATAATTTCTCATATTTTTTTTCTAGTTTTTGTATATTTTCTAGTATCAAACTTATGGATATAATTTTTACTTTAACATTTGAAATTTCTTCATTTAATGTATTTAAATTTTCATAAGCATCATTTATTTTTTCTTCAATACTATCTAGATTAGCTAATTGCTTGCCTTCATATACTTTTAAGTTTTTATAATTGATTTTAAGTTCATCCAAAGCTTTAAAATACGCATCTACCTGCTCTAGCTTGTTTTGAATTTCATCATAGTAAGAAAGATATGTCTTATATTCACTGTAATCAATAAATTTTTCACCAATCCTACCGGCTAAATCTTTTTTGATAGTAAATATATTTTCCTTAGCTTTTTCTATATTTGTCTTATAATTTCCAATCTCTGTTTGAATTTTTACTTGTTGTTTTAATAAATTGTTGTGCCTTTGATTTACTTCTCTTATATAAATATCTAAGGAATTTATTTGCTCATCTATTTCATCTAAATTTTTATTAAGTTCATTTATATCAAGATTTTGCATTTTTTCTTTATTTAATTGATAGTAAATTTTCAAGTCTTCTGAGTCTTTAGTTTTTAATTTTAAGTTATCTAATATTTTAGTATTTTTTTCAATATCATATGAATAATTAACTGATATATTTTCTTTATCCTGCTTTATCGATAAAAACTTTTCTATTGTTTTTTCTAAATTTTCTTTTTCTTTATTTATATTGTTAATTTCAACTTCTATATTATATTTTTCAGCTATTATCTTATCTAATGACTTAGTTTCAATAATTGATTCTTTATATAGCTGATTTTGTGTTTTTATTTTTGTTATCTCTTTATTTATATTATTTAAATTTTTATTTACTAAATCTATATCTACATTGCTAACTTGTAATTTTTTAAAGTGCTTGTCGTGTTTATCTCCACATACTGGACAAGTTCCTGTTTTGTTTATATCATCTATGAGCTTATTTATTTCAATTATTTTACGATTTTGCTCGAAGATTTTTACTTGATCTAGTAATTTTGCTTGTTCATTTTCTTTACTAATTAATAGTTTGTCATTTTGATTTATTTTTTCTAATATATCCTGGTTTTTCTTATATAAGTCTAATGCATCATTTATTTCTTTTTTCCTATCTTTTAATTCAGAGAGATTTTTTTCTATGGATAGTTTTTCATTTCTCTTTTCATCAAGATTATCATTTAATTCATATAGGTCTTTTCTAATTTTTTCTAAATTTTCTTTTAGTTTATCATTTTCTTTAACAATCCGATCTATTTTTGATAGATCTTTTTCTATTTGTAAGTATTCCTTCTCTTTTTCTTTAAACTCTTTAAGTTCTCTTATAGATTCTACTAGCTTTGTTCTTTTTATTTTTAATGCATCTAATTTATTACTTTTATCATCTATAGCAGAAATCTCTTTATTGCTAGCTGCTATTTCTTTCTTATATTTTTCTAGTAATTCATTAGCTTTTTCTAATCTACTTTTATTAACTGATAATTCTTTTTTTATCTTATCTAAATTATCTTCAATTATTTTTATATTTTTTGCAAAAGCTGACTTTTCACTTTTTTCTCTAAGATCTTTATAATAGCTTTCTTGCTTTTGTTTTTCTTTTAAATCCGCACTTACTTTTTGAAATTTGAGGATATTTTCATTTAAATTTTTATCCATCTCTCTTTGTTTTAAAAGTGATGTATATATTTGATTTTTTCTTTCATAGCTTTCTTTTTTGCTTTTTAAAGCTTTATCATATTTGTAATTAATATTTTCAATTTTTTTAACCATTTGATCGAAATCATGGGTGATTTTCTCACTACTATCTATAGCTTCTTCTATCTCAATATCTTTTACTATTTCATTTTGTAAATTTTTATCTATAAAATCTAGCTCTTTTTTACTAGCGAGTGATTTTTCTTTTATAAGTTCTTGGATATTTTTATACTGGTCAGTTTTGAAAATTTTTCCTAAAAGCTCTGTACGCTCCTTAGAACTAGAGTGAAGAAATTGTTGAAATTCTCCTTGAGCCAATAGCATTACCTTTGTAAATTGATCTTTATCTAGACCAATTATATTTATGACTTCATTTTCAACATTTCCTATTTTTTCAGCTAATAATATTTTTTCATCACTTATCTCATAAAGACTTGCTGAATGTTTTATATCTTGGTTTACTTTTGATTTTTTTGCTATTTGAGAAGGTATTCTTTCTATTTCATAAACTTTATTATCTACTTCAAAAGTAAGTATCACATAAGTGTATAAATCTTTAGTAGAAAGGTAATCTGACCTAAGCTTTTCCATAGGTATATTTCGAGATGTTTTTCCATAAAGAGCAAAGCTTATAGCGTCAAATATGCTTGTTTTTCCAGAACCTGTATCTCCCGAAATAATAAATATTTTTTTATTATATAGCCTAGTAAAATCTATTTCTATTTTTTCTTTATAGGTTATAAATCCTCTAAACTCTAATTTTATAGGCTTCATTCAACGATCCTTCCTATTATTTCTAGTTCTTCTTTGCTAATTTCTTCATCCATTTTATATTTATAAAACTCTTTAAAAAGTTCTATGGTAGTTTTATTTTCCAAATCCAAATTTAAATCACTTGTTGCATTAAATATTCCACTATTTTTATAAGTAATTTGAACTGCATGTGGGAATATTTCTTTTAATTTACTCATAGCATTATCAACTGTATGATCATCTTCTAAAATAAATTTTATGTAATCATCATTTTTTGCCATTTTTATTATGTCATCAAATTTACCATCTATTATCCTAAAATCTCTTAAAGGTTTTATTTCAACATCAAAAGTATTTACATCATCAGTTATATCAACAATGGTTACGCTTTTACTAGTCTTTGTTTCATCAAATGAATATTTCATAAATGTTCCTGAATATCTAATTTTTGGATCAATTACAAAATGCTTGCCGTGTAAATGTCCTAGAGCCACATAATCAAAGTTTAAAAAAAGATGCCCATCCATGGCATCAGACCCACCAATTATAAGGGGTTTTTGCCCTTCATTATAGGCATCCTCACTTTCTATTCCTACATTATTTGCATAGCAATGGGTAATTAGGACATTTCTACCCTCATAAGATTTATCTTTTAGTAGATAACTATAAAGGTCAGTAAAATTATCTATCTTATCATCAAATAATACTTTAGCTTGATTTAGGGAAATATATGGTATTAGGTGAAAGTTTATTTTGCCATACTCATCCTCTAGACTTACCACTTCATCCTTGTATTCTCCATATAGATGGTAATTATGTTCTGCAAAAAATTTATTGTTTATATCTAATCTTTTGGCAGAATCATGGTTACCACTTATAGCTAAGACTGGCTTCTGTCTTTTAAAAATAATCTCATCTATAAAGTCAGAATAAAGTTTAAGTCCATCGACACTTGCAACAGAGGTATCAAAAATATCTCCTGCTATCATTACTACATCTACTTTTTTTTCATCGATTATATTTAATATTTGATCTATGGCATATTTTTGATCTTCTATTAGAGAATAATTTCCAATATATTTTCCTAAGTGTAAATCTGCTAGGTGGAGCAATCTCATGAATGACTCCTTATAAATACATATTCACTTTCAGTTGAGTTATATGGATCATATTTGTAATTATTTACTATAAGTTTTTTTATATCGTCTGGATCTTCAATCTTTTTTTGAATAATTGTTTTAAGCATCTCTCCTCTAGCCTGTTTCATCCAAGCTGTATATGAGCGCAATTTCCCATCCTTATCATCCTTAAAATTTAAACTTATAAATCTATCATTTTTTCCTAAAAATGGTCTTATGGTCTTTGTATATTCTTTACTAGCTAAATTTATAACTAATTCATCGTTTTTAAATAATTCATCATATAAATCTTTGCCCCAAAACTTGTATAAATTCATATCAGAGTTATCAAAATATAATCTGTAGTCTGCTATAGCTGTTAAGGGTTTTAATAAACCATAAAGAGCAGATATTATGTAAACATGATCATTTAAATACTCTAAATCATCAAAATCATCTTTATTAAATTGCTTAAATACTAAGCCATCATAGGCAAAAATAGCAGGATTATTTAAATTATTAAAGTCAAATTCTTGGTAATCATAGTAAGCTTTTTCTGTTAGCTTATCATTTGTTCTATTAAGATTACCAATTTCATTCATAGTATATTTTTTTAGTTTATCTACTAAAATTTTTGTTTTTTCAGGAAATAGTAAATTATAGGTATCTATTCCTTCATTTTTTTTAAAACTTTTTGCAGGTGAAATAATTATTTTCATTCTAATTCCTCCATCTATATAAATTATAGCATAGAAAAATAGCAGGCCCTAACCTGCTATTTTTGTTTTTTTTATATATGATATTAAAGATATTAAAATAAAAAATCCTACTGCTATTAATACTATAGCTCCACCTGGTTTTAATCCCTTGTAGTAACTAACTGTTATACCCAAAATCATAAATATAGCTGAAAAAACTATAGAAAGCTTGAAAGTGGCTTTATATGATTTTGTAAATACCATAGACGATGCAACTGGTATTGTCATAAGTGAAGTGATCATTAAGGCACCTACAGTCTTTGCTGAAATGGCTACAGTAATTGCTGTTATAAATGTAAATAAATTATTAATAAGTCTGGTATTTACTCCAGCAAGTCTAGCTAAGACAGGATTTATAGATGTATATAATAATCCGTAATAAAAATATATGGAAGAGATAAGCACTATCACGAATATAAGAGCAACTATATACAAGTCTTCACTGCTAACTGTAGTAATAGAACCAAACATAAAGGACTCAAAATTAGTCCCGCCTGGTGTGAAATCGGAAAGTATTGATGCAATAGCAATTCCTGTACTCATTACAATAGCTGTTGCCATATCTCCGTATTTAGGAAATTTTCTCCTTAAACTTTCAATTGCGAAACTTGCCAATATGCAAATAAGAATAGATGTCCACATAGGATTTATTCCAAAAATCAGGCCCAGTCCTATTCCTGCCAAAGAACTATGGCTTAGGGCATCTCCTATCATTGATGTTTTTCTATTAATCATTATTATCCCAATCATAGGAATAATAATTGCAAGCATTATACCAATAGCAAAAGCCCTTCTCATAAAAGAAAACTCAAGCATTAATAAGCCTTCCTTCCTTTAAAAACATAGTTTTATTTACATAATTATCTATAAGTTCCATTTCGTGGCTAATTATAAGTACAGTAATTTTATGTTTTTTATTCAAATGTCCAAGCAAGTCCAAAAATTCTTCCTTACTTTTTTGATCTATACCTACAGTAGGCTCATCTAATATTAAGATTTCTGGACTTGATACCAAGGCTCTAGCTACCATTACCCTTTGCTGCTGACCACCTGATAACTTATTAAAAGGTCTATCTTTTAGATTTTCAATATCTAGTCTTTTAAATATACCACTAGTTTTTCTAATAACTTCTTTGGTAGGTCTTTTAAAAGCATTAAATTCTCTGTATAGATTTAAAATTACATACTCAAAGCAAGTTAGAGGAAATGTAATATCCTTTGATTCGCTAAGCTGTGGCACATAGCCTATTTGACTAAAGTCATCAATTTTTTCAATACTTTGATCAAGTATATTTATTTCTCCACTTCTCTTTTTTAATTCTCCTGTAAGAATTTTAATCAAAGTTGTTTTTCCACTACCATTTTGACCAGATATAGCCAAAAAGTCCCCTTTTTCTACTGTGAGATTGATATTTTCTAATATTAATTTTTCATTATAAGCAAAATTCAGATTTTTTATTTCAATAATACTCATTTATTTTTCCATAGATTTGTAAAGTTCTTCTAAATTATATTTTATCAAATCTTGGTATGTTGTGTCATCATTTAATTCTTCATCTGTAGCATATTCTAATGTATTTAGTGGTACAGTTTTTGATCCAATTTCATCAGCAATAGTTTTTGCAGATTTATCAGATCCACCCATTTCGTAGAAAATTGTATTTATGCCAAGCTCATTTGCTTTATCTACTGCATCTTTTAAAGTTTTTGCATCAGCATCTTCTGTAGATGTTAGACTTGTAAGAGCATTTTGAGTAAGACCAAAGTCACGAGCTAAGTAACCAAAAGCTTGATGGCTTACTAAAAAGTTTTTGTTATCTACACTTGCAAATTTATCTGTATATTCATCAATCATCGCATTTAGCTCATCCTCAATTTCTTTATAGTTATCCATATAGTAGTCTTTATTTGCTGGATCTATTTCTGAAAGCTTATCAGCAATTACTTTTGCTTGAGCTATACCATTTTTTGGGCTTAACCATGTGTGTGGGTCAAATTCTCCGTGGTGGTGGTGATGTTCTTCTTCTTGATCTTCATGTTCATGATCATCTGCTTGTTCATTTTCTTCTGAAGCTTCTTCTTCATTTTCATGATCATGGTCTTCATTCATTTCTTCGCTTTCTTCTTCATGTTCGTGATCATGGTCTTCATCTTCGTGTTCGTGGTCATGGCTGCCTTTTATAAGTTCTACATTTTCAGTAGTATTTACTAATTCAATATCAGAAGAATCTTCTAATGAATCTTCCCATTCTTCCATGCCGGCACCATTTATAAACATAACTTGGCTATCTGATAATTCAGCAATATCTTTAGCTGAAGGTTCCCAGCCATGACTTTCTGTTTTTAAATTAGTAAAAGATTTTACATCAAATTTATCTCCTGCAATTTGTTTAGTAAGATTATAGATTGGATAAAATGATGAATAAATTGTTGGACTTTCTACAGCTTGATCTGAGATTTCTGTCTTATCTTTTTCTTCCTTTTGATTATCATTTTCTTCTACATTTTCTTTTTGTGCATCTTTTGCATCTTCTACTGTTGTTTCAGTATTATTTTTCGCATTATCTTCTGCTGGTTGTTGATTATTACATGCACTTAAGCCTACTCCTAAAGCAAGAACTAAGGCCATTTTTTTATATTTCATAAATACCTCCATTAATGTTAATGCAAATCATTTGCATCTAAGATTATATAATAATTTTTTTATATGTCAAATACTTGTATAATAATATTGGAGGTTAATAATGAATATAAATAACCTATTAAAAGAAAAAAATTTAAAAGTAACCAAAAATAGAAGAATAATATTAGAAGCTTTACAAAATATAGCCGATCCCGTATCCGCTGAAGAGCTTTTTGATAAACTAAAAGCAGATTATGATGTTGATTTATCTACTATTTATAGAAATTTAAACATTTTAGAAGAAAAAAATTTATTGCTAAAAAGTACAAATTTAGATGGTATAAATTATTATCAAATTAACAATAGTAAACACAAGCATTTTATAACATGCAATATTTGTCAAAAAAAATTTACTATTGAAAACTGCCCTGTCCATGATTTGGAAGAAAGTATTCAAGAAGAAACAGGTTTTATACTTAATGGGCATAATTTTGAATTTACAGGTATTTGCCCAGACTGCCAAATGAAAAATAACGAAAAATAAATATTAAATAATAATTTATGAGGTTAAAAATCAAATCACTTTATATCGCCTTTAAATTTTTTATTAAAAAAGATGTATGATTATTTTCATACATCCTTTTTTTTAACTATTAAATTTATTTTTATCAAACGCATTTACTGTATTTGCCACAATTATTGTACCAACTGCATCTCCTGATAAGTTTACTGTGGTTCTAGCCATATCAAGGATCCTATCAATACCCATAATTATTGCTATACCTTCAACAGGCAAACCAACTGATTCTAATACCATTGATAAGGTTACTAGACCTACAGAAGGTATACCAGCAGTACCAACTGAAGCTATTGTTGCAGTTAAAATTACAGTTAAAAAGTCAGTAGGACTAAGTGTTATACCATAAGCATTGGATATGAATATTACTGCAACTCCTTGCATTATAGCTGTACCATCCATATTTACAGTTGCACCAAGGGGAATAGTAAATGATGATATTTTTCTATCAACTCCCATTTCCTCAAGAGTATTTATATTTAGAGGAACAGTAGCTGATGATGAGGCTGTTGAAAAACCAAAGGTCATTACTGGAGCATATTTTTTTATAAATTTAAATGGATTTACTCTTACAAATAAACTTAGTAATAACATATATACAAGTATCAATTGAGCAACAAGACTACCTAAAACTGATCCCATATATGATAGCATAGATAATATTGCATCGAAACCTAGATTTGAAAAAGTCCTTGCAATTAAGAAAAATACACCAACTGGAGCAAGTTTCATAACCCACATTGTCATACCCATCATAAGGTCATTCATTTCTGTTACTATATTACCAAGAGTAATGAGTCTATCTTCCATAGATGCTATCAAAAGACCAACAAGAACTGCAAAAATAATGATTTGTATCATATTTCCAGTAGCAAGAGCTTCGATAGGGTTTGTTGGTACAAAATCAAGGATAGTATCAACAAGAGATATATCAGTATCCACAGCTTCAAAGCTTTGATCTCCAATAGACATATTCATACCCTTACCAGGTCTAATTAAACTTGCAAGACTCAAAGCAACGACTATAGCTAAGGCTGTTGTCAACAAATAATATGCAACTATTCTAACACCTACCTTACCAAGGGTTTCAGTATCACCTATATTTCTACAACCATCGGCAATAGAGAAAAATACTAGAGGTACAACAAGCATTTGCATTAATCTTATAAAAAGTTGACCTATAGTATAAAAAATACCATCAATCAAAATATCATTTTTAAAATGTGAATCAGGAACTAGGGTGTGAAGCAATATCCCAACTACAATTCCTAATATGAGACCAATAAAGATTTTCTTTGATTGGCTATTTCTTTTCTTTTTTTTATCCATTCAGTCCCTCCCTGTCTATATATTCATGTAGGGTGTCCTTCCAATTTGGGATCTTATACCCTCCAGTTATTTTTAAAATATAATCATCAAGTGCAAAAAATCCTGGTCTTGATTTTAAAGAAGTGTATTCACTACTTTCTATAATATCAGCTTTAACACCAGTATAAGATAAAATTTCAGACGTAAAATCATGCATAGATATAAACCCATCTGCTGATGTATGGTAAGTACCAAATGAACTGGTATTTATAAGCTCTATTAAAAAGTTAGCTAATTCATGTGCTGAAGTAGGTGACATATATAGGTCTTTAGAAACTACTACTTGCCCACTTTTAGCTTCTTTTAAAATATCTTCGACAAATTGATTTTCTCTAGAATAAAGTCTACTGACTCTTACAATAAAATGATAATTAGAAAACTCTCTTACATAATTTTCACCAGCTAGCTTACTTTTTCCGTAAATACTCTGTGGATTTGGCTGATCAAATTCTGTGTAGGGTAACTTAGATTTTCCATCAAATACATCAGCTGTTGAAAGCTGAACTAGTTTTGCCATATATTTATTAGAAGCTATAGCTATATTCCTAGCTCCAACAGCATTTAGTAAATAGGCCGCATCAGGATTTTGCTCACACTTATCTCTATTTGATAAACCTGAGCAATTTATAATTGTATGTGGTCTAACACGATCTACAAAATGACTTACTTCTTCTTGATTTGTAATATCTACTCCTCTTTCATCAGTTGCTATTATTTCTGCATCCAATGGGTCTAGTAATCTAAGCATAGAAGTACCAAGTCTTCCTGAACAACCAGATATCCAAATTTTCTCATGTGCAATTTTCATAATTTCTCCTTACTAATACAAAAATTTCATATATAAAAATATATGAATGAGCTTGGTGATTTATTTTTAATATATAATTTTTACTAAATGATTATAAGAATAGAATTTATAGTAGGCTTTATGGCAAAGCTGCTTTGTATCTTTGAAAAGCAGCAACATCTGACCTTCCATCAATCCAGCTTACCTGCTGGGATTGGGATAGATCATTATGGCACGCCAGAAGAGAATCGAACTCCTATCTTAGGCTTCGGACACCTTTGTTTTACCACTAAACTACTGGCGCAAGTGTAATATTACTATACTGGATTTGGTCTAAAAATCTTAGTGGTAAAAATGTGTTTCCTAGCCCACTATCTACATATATGATTGATTTTTTATATTTAAAGACACCCTTGTCGAAATCTGGCAATATCCCTTCTCCTGGGGCTATTAGTCCACCTACAATTGGCATTCTTACTTGACCGCCATGGGTGTGGCCTGAGAAAATAAAGTCTTCATCTCCCCTATAATTATCTCGTACATTTTTTGAAAAATGACTTAGGATAATATTTACACTATTTTCACTTGCTTTATAATTTTCATAAGAAAAATCAAACATACTAGTCCCATATATATAAATCTCATTGCCATTTATATTTAATAATTCTCCGTCATTTTTTAAATATTTTATACCTAGTTTGTCAATCTCTTTTAAAAAAACATCTAAATTTGGTCCAGACTCCTCATGATTACCTGTAATATAATAGGTTTTTATATTTAAACTTGATAATTTTTTTAGAAAGTAAATAGATCTATCTATTTTGGATTCTTTTCCATAATCTATTATATCCCCTGTCAAAATTATAAAATCAGGTTTAAATTGTCTAATATTTTCTAATAGCTCATCCAAATTTTTGATAGCATTTGAGTGGAAATCTGTTATTTGAGTAATCTTTATAGGATTTTGCAAATTCTCACTTACCAATTCTATCTTTTTTTCTTTTGCTTTAAAACATTGATTATCTATATAAAAACCAAGACCTACAGCAGCCGCTGCAAGTCCTAGTATTATTTTACTTTTCTTTTTCATTTAAATTTTCTAAATATCCTTCACTTCTCATATCACTTGGGATTTTAAATCCTGCCCTCGGGCTAAAAGATCTGCCAGTTATATTTGGTCCATCAACTGAAGTTGATCTTTTAAATTGGCTTGCGGTAAATCTTTTAAAATATGATATGAGCCATCTTTTTATAATCTCTTTATCATATTTATCAGAAAATGCAGATATTGCATCTTCTAAAATTTCTTTGGCTAGTAGATGGTAGGTCAAGTGTTCATAGATAAAAAAGTCAATTAATTCATATGGACCAATAATATCTTCCGTTTTTTGACTTATTTCCTTTTTATCTTGGCTAATAAGTTCTGGAGAAATTGGTGTATCTAATATGTCCTCTAAAACTCTTCTTAGCTTTGGATTTTCTGTTGTTTCTGCTATAGCACCTACTATATAGCGGATTTCTGTTTTTGTAAGGGACGCATTTAATGAATAATTACTCATTTGATCTCCATTAAAGGTTGCAAATCCTTGCATAGCTTCAGATAGATCTCCAGTACCAATTACAATTCCCTTATGCATATTTGCTAAGTCAAATAATATTTGTGTTCTCTCACGAGCTTGAGCATTTTCATAAGCAGTATCAGTACTTACACCATCGTGTCCTATATCTCTTAGGTGGATTTTTACCGCATCAGTAATATTAATCTCTCTTAATTTAAGTCCTAGTGCTTTACAAAGTAGATATGCATTTGATTTTGTTCTATCACTTGTACCAAAGGCTGGCATTGTGTAGCAGTTTATCCCTGATAAATCTAATCCTGCTTTTTTATAAGCATGGACTAAAAATAAAAGGGCCATAGTTGAGTCAAGGCCACCAGATACTCCTAAAAATACTTTTTTTACACCAATTTTTTGCATGCGGGTTAAAAGAGCACTTGCTCCAATATCTAGGACATCTTTTACATATGCATCTCTTTTTTCATATATTGGTAAATATGGGAATTTTTCCCTAGTTATATTTTCTTCAAACTTATCAAAGTGTAGTAATTCTTGATCAGTATATATCCTATATCTGTTTACAAAATCTATCTGATCATTACAAATAACTTTTTCTACTTGACCATTCTCAGCAATTATATTAAAGCCGCCATATACAAAATCTGTTGTGCTCTCTCCCCTGCCTTGAGATGTATAGACGTAAGTTACATCTTTTGATAAAAATTTTATTCTATTTAAAATTTCTTCTTCATTTAAAGCCATTTTTACCTCTGCCGTTGGATTTAAAATAATTTGAGGGCGATTAGCAATATCAGACTTGTAAGTTAAGCTTCTTGGTATATCCATCATTTCATCTTCGCCAATGCTTACTGCTATATTTAAGTGACTAATACTTTTTGATAATGGATTTACCTCACACCAGTCATCCAAAAACGGTATAACTTCTCCGTCTGGTATATCAATAGCAAATACATTTTTTTCTGTTATAGACAGGTTCTTTTTGGTATACAAATCTACTAAATATCCATCCATTAGTAAAGCTATGGCATTATAAATTTTTCTATTGTATATTAAAGGAAAACCAACAGAAAATAAAATATTATAGCCTTTTGAAAACTCTTTTAACTCAAGGATAGCATCCTCACACAATAAAGCTATATCTTTATATCCATCATAAAGACTAGCTCCTGTAAGGGATAACTCAGGTAAGGATAATATACTTACACCGTCATCATATGCGTTTTTTACTAAATTTTTTATGATTTCTTTATTTTTATTAACATTTCCAAGGGCTAGATCAAAGTTTGTAGATCTAATTTTTAAATTTTTTCTCATAATCCACCTCTTAAAGATATTTTACCACATAATGCAATTATATTGGCAGAGACCTTTATATAAATATTAAATTATTTTTTCACAAATTATTTTATTTATAATATGATAAGTCGTATAATAAGGAAGACAAGATAAATGTATTTAGGAGGAAAAATGCAAAATATCAGAGAAATTCTAGATGACATTTACTATGTAGGAGTAAATGACAGAAGAATAGACAGATTTGAAAATATGTTCCCAGTTGAAAATGGTGTTTCATATTCTTCTTATGTAATTAAAGATGAAAAAAATATTTTACTTGATAGTGTAGAAGCAGGTTTTACTAGACAATATTTAGAAAATATTGAAGCAGCACTTGATGGTGAAGATTTAGATTATATAGTTGTTCACCATATGGAACCTGATCATTGTAGAAATATAGATTTTTGCATGAGAAAATGGCCAAATGCCAAATTAGTCGGAAATGCAAAAACATTCAAATTTTACGAACAATTTTATAATGATGAATTTAAAGACAGATATTATGAAGTAAAAGAAGGCGATGAGCTAAATCTTGGCAAGCAC
This sequence comes from Anaerococcus octavius, assembly GCF_900445265.1. Classification (GTDB taxonomy): domain Bacteria; phylum Bacillota; class Clostridia; order Tissierellales; family Peptoniphilaceae; genus Anaerococcus; species Anaerococcus octavius. Next base: position 254,387 of record NZ_UFTA01000002.1, on the reverse strand, counting down.
AATCTTAAATTTGTAATGGCACCTATGGTTCACTGGCCAGAAGTGATGATGTCATATGAAACAAATAACAAAATTTTATTCTCAGCAGATGCTTTTGGTTCATTTAATGCCATAGAAGGTCATTTAAAAGCTAAAAACGTTATGTATAAAGGCGATTGGTTAGACCAAGCACGTAGATATTATATCAACATAGTTGGTAAATTTGGCAAACAAGTTCAAGCAGTATTTAATAAAGTATCTGATCTTGAAATCAATGCTATTTTACCATTACACGGACCAGTTTATGATGATCCAGAATCAGTTGCTTTTATTATGGACAAGTACAATAATTGGTCAACATACACTCCAGAAGAAAAAGGAATTGTAATTGTATATTCTTCCATGTATGGCGATACAGAGCAAGCTGCCGATATTTTAGCAAAAGAACTTGCAGAACTAGGTCTTACAGAAGATATAAAAATATATGATGTATCTGACGTAGATCCTTCATATGCAATAGCAGAATGCCATAAATATAGCAATGCTGTATTTGCACCAATAAACTACAATTCAGGTTTATATTACAAAATGGAAGCATTTTTACAAGAATTAGCTGGAACAAGCTACCAAAATAGACATATTTCTTTCTTAAATAACTGGTCATGGGGTGGTACAAGCCTTAAAACTTCAAAAGAAATATTAGATAATGGCAAACACACATATGTTGGAGAAGATGTATTAATAAATTCATCAGTAAAAGAAGAACAAGTTGATCAAATCAAAGAATTAGCAAAAGCCATAAAAAAAGATATAGATTCACAAGAATATTAATATAAAAATAAAGGAGCCTAACTGGCTCCTTTATTTTTTTATCTTTTTAATTATTTTCAAAGCTCCATCATCATATGGTGGATATTTTAATTTCATTTCGAAATTAGATTTAGCTTGCATAATAGATTTTTGGTTGGAGAAATTTTTAAATCCATAATAACCATGATAGCCACCTTGACCACTATATCCTACACCACCAAATTGCAAGTAAGGATTTGATACCATCATCAAGGTATCATTTACCATGCCATTTCCAAATTCCATATTATACATTACTTTCTCTTTAATTCTCTCATCTTCTGTGAATAAGTAAAGAGCTAGTGGTTTTGGTAAAGTTTTTACCTTATATAAAATGTCATTTAAATTAGTATAGCTTATAATTGGAAAAATTGGACCAAATATCTCTTTGTCCATAAGTTTGTTATTGAAATCAACCCCATCTACAATAGTAGGTTCTAGTCTCAAGTTTTTGCTATCATACCTACCACCATAAACTATAGTTTGATCTTTTAGTAAAGATACTAAATCTTCTAAATGCTCTTCATTTATTATATTTGCATAATCAGAAGAATGGATTGGATCTAGTCCATAAAACTCTATCAAAGCTTTTTTTAATTCTTTTATAAATTTATCTTTGACAGCTGCATTTACTAATATATAATCTGGAGATACACATGTTTGCCCAGCATTTATAGTATTTCCCCAGGCAATAGATCTAGCAGCCAATCCTATATTTGCATCGCTTTCTATAATAGCAGGAGATTTACCGCCTAGTTCCAAAGTAACTTTGGATAAGTTTTTGCTTGCAGCTTGCATTATTGTTTTACCAACTTCTGCTCTACCAGTGTAAAAAATATGATCGTAATTATAAGAAAGTAGCTCTTCGTGACTTACTTCTTTATTATCTACAACATATAAATATCTAGAATCAAAATTTGCATTAACTAATTCTCTTAGCAAATTTGATGTGTGTTTTGATTTCCTACTTGTTTTTAAAATTATAGTATTGCCTGCTGCCATAGCTCCTATTATTGGATCTACAGCTAATAAGAACGGATAATTCCATGGTGAAATAATCAAAGTAACGCCCATTGGTTCATATAGTGTATATGATTTTGCTGGCATAGACATTAGAGAAGTTTTTTCATAAATTGGCTTCATCCAATCTTCTAAACTGTCTATAGCTAAATTTATTTCTTCATAAGCCATAGTTAATTCTGTTGAATAAGCCTCAAAATTGGACTTTCCTAAATCTTTTGCAAGAGCCATTAGAATATTATCTTCAAATTTGACTAGCAAATCTTTTAATTTTTGTAAATTTGTTAACCTAAATCCCAAGGTTTTTGTCTGACCAGAATAAAAATATTCTCTTTGCAGATCTACTATATTTGCTAAATTCATTTATTATCTCCTTAGTTTTTCGTACTCTTTTATTTATTCTTACCCTAAAATATGTAAAAAAATAAAACCTTCTAGCTATCTAGAAGGTCATCTATCTTATTATAAATTTTCTATTACTTCTTCGATGTCAGGTAGTTCAGATGGTTCATAAACCTTTACCCATTTTACTTTTCCTTCTTCATCGATAATTACATTTGCTCTTTGACTAGCTCCATTTTCTTCATTAAACAAACCATAAGCTTTAGTAACTTCTCCATATGGGAAGAAATCTGATGCGATTTTTACATTTTCTATGCAGAGCATATCTGCCCATTTTTGTTTTGCTGGGAATGGATCTATGGATAGCCCAATAACCACTGTATCCCCTTTTTCTTGGATTCTATCATAATTTCTTTCTAAAGATCTCATTTGATCTGTACAAACAGATGTAAATGCAAGTGGATGCCAAGAAAGAATTACTTTTTTGCCTTTTAAATCTGATAAGTTTATATCATTTTTGTATTGGTCTTTTAGTGAAAATTCTGGTGCTTTTTCGTTTACATTAATAGTCATAATACACTCCTTTTAGATTCTTATTTTACTATGATATAATATATACCCAACTAATTAGCCTTTAAAAAATCATTAGCAAATTTAACCATAATTGTAGTAGCTATAGTTAGTGACTTTTCATCTATATCAAAGTATTCATTGTGGTGTTCAGCTCCTGAACCTACTTCTTTATTTTTTGTACCAATCATTGCAAGAGCTGTTGGACAAAGCTTGCTATATCCTGCAAAAGATTCTGAAGCAAACCAAATTATATCTTTAGCTAAAGAGTCTGGCATAATATCTTCTATTGAATTTTGGATAAATTCAGATAAAATTTTATCATTTATTACAGGATCATTATCTTGAATTATTTTATTTTCTATAAATTGGCATTCGTGGGCCTCGGCTGTTAGAGAGCCTACTTTTCTAACAAATTCTAGGGCTTTTTTGCCTTCTTCTATATCAAAGTATCTTAAAGTTCCTGCAACCCTAACTTCATCTGGAATTACATTTGCAATTGTACCACCATTTATCATGCCAAGACCAAGAGTGACCGTTTTTCTAACATCAACACGATTTACCCATGCACTTGCTAGTCCATTAATAATATTTGTAACTGCAAATATTGGATTTATTGACAAGTCAGGACGAGACCCATGCCCACCCTTACCACGTACTGTAAAATCAACTATAGCATTGCCTGCCATAACAGGACCTGCATCTATAGCAATTTTTCCAGTATCTAAAAAAGCTGCTAGATGGGCTCCATATATAGCATCTATTTTTTCTTTTTCTAAGGCTTCTACCATTTTTCCTATCCCTGAGCATATTTCTTCGCCCTCTTTAAAAATAAAAATAATTTTTCCTTTTAAATTATCTTTATTCTTAACTAGTATATGCATAGCTGCTAAAAGTATTGCCATGTGACCATCATGACCACAAGCATGAAACTTGCCATTTACTTTTGATTTGCAGACTCTTTTTGCTTTTTGATTTTCTTCTTTTTCTACTATTGGCAGTGCATCTATATCAGTTCTAAGACCTATAGTTTTTCCTACTTTTTCTGTATCAAGGATTGCATAAAAACCTGTGCCTTCTACTTCTGTAATCGGTAAATTTAATTTTTGGACTTCAGATTTTAAAAATTTGCTGGTTTCAAATTCTTCACCAGATAGTTCTGGATTTTCATGAAGGTACCTTCTAGTTTTTACAAGATAATTCTCAATAATTTCTACGCTTTTTGTTATACTATCATTTGATATGCTCATTTTTACTCCAATTAGACCTTACTTTATTCATTGTAATTTATAATAAATTCTTAATTTTAAATAATAATGAAAATTTACGGATCATTATAGTTACTTTACCTTAAATAAAGAAAATTTCGATTGTAAAATTTGCAAATAAAAACGGCAATAATTACATTGCCGTTTCAAATAATAAATTATAATGAAGCTATTGCTTCGATTTCTAATGGTGCTCCTAATGGAAGTGCAGCTACTTGTATAGCTGATCTTGCTGGTTTATGTTCATCAAAGAATTCTTTGTAAACTTCATTAACTGCTGCAAAATCATTAATATCTGCTAAGAATACTGTACATTTGATTACTTTATCAAGTGATGAACCAGATTCTTCTAAGATAGCTTTTATATTATTTAATGATTGTCTAGCGGCAGCAGAGATTTCTGTTACTAATTCTCCATTTTCTGGATTTAATGGAATTTGACCTGATGTAAATACAAATTCTTCTGTACCAATCGCTTGTACATATGGTCCTACTGCTGCTGGTGCTTTTTCTGTGTGAAATGATTTCATAATTATATCTCCTTAAATTTTTAAATGTTTTACATTACATTTATATAACAAATCACAAAATAATTCAAGGAATTTTTTAATTAATTTTCAAATATTCCTCAAGTGTAAGATCATTTTCGTAGATATTCTTTGCATTTTCAACACCTACAAATCTAAAATGCCAAGGCTGAGCCTTATGACCAGTTTTATTTTCCTTACCCTTTGGATATCTTTCAATAAAACCGTATTTGTAAGCATTTTTTGCTAACCAATCGTAACTTGCTGTTTTTTCAAATTTATCGTTATACTTGCTTCCTTCTGTAAAAAAGTCAAAGGCAGAGCCAAGTTGATGTTCGTTTGTACCAGCTTCTGAGCTATCTGGTTCAGAAACTTCAAACATTTTTTTCTCTAAGTTATATCCCCTATAGTCAGATGCAATTTTAAGATCTAAATTTTGACGTTGCATATCTTGACGCATAGTTTCATAAGCACGTCTAGCAGTTTTATCCACTCCTGGATCAAAATCTTCTGGCAAAGGATAGTTTTCACTTACATAAGCTAGACCATTTACAACCTTTATTTTCTTATCTTCTGGAAGTTTTGATAATCCAAACTTATTTACATAATAATAGGTATCATCTAATTTTACCTTAGAAAAGCCGTTTTCTGTACCAAAATATGGTACATATGTTCCTTTTTCTATGTATTTTTCAGTTTTTGAATAATCATTTGGAAATTGATAAGCATATTGTGTTTGTGCACAAAGTACATATTCTTTTAATTCATCACTATACTTATCATCTTCTAAGGCTTGACTTTTATCAATATCTGCATCAGTAAACCCAAAATCTGTAGCAACATAGATTTTGTCATTTTTTTCTTCTACTGTCTCTTCTTTAAGTTGTTGAAGATCACCAGAGGCTTGCCTAATCTCACTTGGTCTTGAAATTTGAAATTCGTTGTCACTATTTCCTTTAAAAGCAAATTGATATAGGCTTCCTACTAATACTAAAGATAATCCTGTAGTTATGATTTTTTTATTTCTAGCTTTTCTTTTTCTCTCTTGTTTTCTCTTTTTTTCTCTGATACCTTTGTTAGACATATTTGTTCCTATTCATTTATTTCAATATTATAGTAATTTTTGACTGAGGGAAATCTCTTTTATAAAATATATCTCAATTTTATGCAAAGTGATTTATTAACTATTTATTAACATTATAGCATGATTCTAGTAAATTTAATAGGGGTAAAATGACTTTATTTTAATAAAAAACAAAAAAAATCGACTGATTAGTCGATTTTTTCTTAATTTTATAAATATTGATTACTTTCTGAAAATATCTGCTATTCTTTGCAAATAATTTCTTCTTTTCTTTAGATTTTTTCTTTCTTCACTTATGTTATTTTCGTGCTTTCTTTGATTTCTTTTTGCAACTTTTTCTGCTGCTCTATCTTCTTCAGCTTGTAGGCTACGTTTTTTGGCATGGCTAGCTAAAGTTGCTTGAGCATCTATATTATTTATATTTTGTACTTTTGTATATTCACCATTTGAAAGCATCTTTCTGATTTTTACATCATCAGATAGCATTAGGTCCATAAATTTTATAATTCTTTTTTTAATAACATCATCATAAATAGGAACTGCCACTTCCATCCTATGCCTTATATTTCTAGTCATAAAGTCAGCTGAAGAAATATATACTTTTGCACAATCTCCCTTACCGAATTGGTAAACTCTGTGGTGCTCCAAAAATCTACCTACTATTGAATATATTTCTACATTTTCTGTGCGATCTTTAATATCTGGTAATATGCAAGTTATTCCTCTAACAAGCATAACAATTTTTACTCCAGCATTTGAGGCTTCTGAAAGTTTTTCTATTAGAATCCTATCTGAAATAGAATTTAATTTTAACCTAATGTAGCCATTTCCACTTTCTTCTTGAATTCTAATTTGTTCATCTATTAACTTATCTAAACCATCTTGCATAGATTTTGGACTAACCATTAGATTTTTATATTCACCTTCAAGATTTCCTAGCATGACATTATCAAATAGGTCTTTTGCATCTAGTCCTATAGCTCCATTTGAAGTCATTAATGAAAAGTCTGTGTATAATTTGGCTGTTTTTTCGTTATAATTACCTGTTGCTACTTGAGTAATGTAGTTAATATTTCCTTGGTAGTCAACTCTTGTTATAAGGCAAATTTTAGAGTGAGTTTTATAATTATCAAAACCATACAAAATTTTACATCCTGCATCTTCTAATTTTGATGACCATAATATATTATTATCCTCATCAAATCTTGCGCGCAATTCCATTAAAACTATAACATCTTTGCCATTTTCACTTGCTTTTATTAAAGCTTTTGCTATTTTGCTATCGTGAGCTATTCTATATAGGGTGATTTTTATAGAAACTACTGTATCATCCTCTGCAGCTTCTTCTAATAACCTAATAACAGGATCCATTGATTCGTATGGGAATGATAAAAATATATCTTTGTCATTTATCTGATCAATCATTTTTCTAGTTGGATCTACCATTACAGATGCTTGTGGACTAAATGGCTTATAGCTATGCTTAGATTTTATATTGTCTGGCAAATCTTCTGCTAATCCAAATAAAAATCCTGCTTGCATTAAGGATTTTGTTACTAGAACGTCCTCTTTTTCTAAGTCAAACTTTTTAGTTAAAAACTCTACCGATGAATCCGATAAGTCTTGGTCTACCTCAATTCTTACTGGGTGCAGTCTTTTTCTTTTTTTTAATTTGCCTTTCATATAATCTCTAAAGTCTTGATCTATATCATAGTCATCGTCGTCATATGAAATATCGGTATTACGAGTTAAAGATATTATATATTTGTTAACTACATCATAGCCTTCAAAAACTTGGTAGCCAAACTCTTTTATAATGTCTTCAATGAACACAAAAGTAGTGTCATTTATTTTTAAATATCTTTTAATTTTATCTGGCACTTGTATAAGACCTATATTTTTACTCTCTTCATCCTTCTGCCCTACTAAAGAGAAAAGTACACATAAGGCTAAATTTGGTAGCCTTGGGAAAGGGTGAACCCTATCTACTACTTGAAAATTCAGTATAGGTTCAATTTTTGTATTGAAATAATACTCTACAGATTTTCTATCTTTTTCATTCAGTTCGGAAACTTTAAGCAAATTAATACCATTTACTTTAAGATCATCAACTATTTGTTCATAAACTTGGTCTTTTTTTCTATAAAGATCGATACACTCTGTCAAAATTGCTTCGATTTGTTCATCGCTGGTCATACCAGATTTACTATCGACTGGTTTTTTCTTTAAATTTTTAAAGTCTGATAAACTACCTACCCTAACCATAAAAAATTCTTCTAGGTTAGTATCAAAAATCGAGAAAAATCTAAGTCTTTCTAAAATTGGTACATCTTTATCATTCGCTTCTTCTAGCACTCTTTGATCAAATTTTAACCATGAAAGTTCTCTATTCTGAGTAAAAGATATATCTGTCATTTTTTAATTATTCCTTCCTAGTAATTTATTATATACATACCCTTCTCTTACACCAGTTTGACTAATACTTATTTTTTCACAATAAAAATATTTGGCCAAACGATTTAATATAACCATACCAGGAAGTAATGTATGAACCCTATCGGGTTTTACCGCTAAAATAGCATCTAAAATCTCTCTTGGTTCTTTTTCGATAAAATCTTTTATCATATCATTTAATTTTGAAGCATCCATTACCGTATTGGAAGTTGATTCGTTATAATATTCATTATAAAATTTCATAGTAGCACGGGCTGTACCACCTACAGCACATAGTAAATCATGGTCTTCTCTATACATTTTATTTGATTCGAGGAGTGACTTAACCTCGCTATCTATTGATTTTTTTTCATCTTTACTTAAAAATAGACCATCAACATAATCATTAAAGGCAGATAATGATCCTACTGACAAAGAAGTTGATTTTATAACCTTATGTTGGTCGATTATTACAACTTCAGATGATCCACCACCAATATCTGTCAAAACGCCACGAGAAACATCTACAGATGAACTAGCTCCTATAAAAGAAAGTTTAGCTTCCTCTTCCCCACTAATAATTTCAATATCTAAATCAAGCTCATCTTTTACCCTATCAAGGATTTCTTGTCTATTGGCAGCATCTCTTATAGTTGCTGTTGCAAATGGATGAAGTTCATCAATATCTTCAAAATTATCTACCACTGATTTAAAGTTTTTAAGAGTTTCTATTAGCCTTTGTATTCCTTTTTCTGAAAGGACCCCATCTTTTACATAAGTTTTTAAGGAAGCTTGCTCTTTTTCATTAAATAAATTGGTAACTTTATCTCCATGTATTTTGTACACAGATAGCCTTACAGTATTTGATCCTATATCTATTACTGCATATATCATTTAAATCTCCTTTTCCTCCAGATAGTAATTACAATCTAGGATTTTGTCTATTAATTTTTTATTCTCTTCATTTACTTTAGTCATAAATATATTAACTGATATATCATCGCTATCTTCAAAATTTATTTTTTTACCAATATTACTTGCAGGATTTATTATATTTGCATTATAGTTTAAATTTTTCTCTATAGAATTTCTTATAATCGGATAATGAGTACATCCTAAAATAATATTTGGTATTTGTTTTTGATTAGCAATTTCTAAATAGCTCTTTAATTCTTTATCCATTAAAGGTCCCTCAATATCTCCATTTTCAATTAATTTTACTAAATTTGGAGCTGCTATTTCATAAACTTTGCTAGAGGATAATTTTTCAATAGAATTTTTGTAAAAATGACTATCAACTGTGGCTTGAGTTCCTAGTACTAGATAATCTCCTTTAAAAAGTAGAGCATTTTCTAAACCTGCTTTGGTAATAGGATAAAAAGGCTTTTGGTATTTCTCTTGCAAAAAATCTGTTGCCAATGTTGAAATTGTATTACAAGCTATTATGTATCTGTCGATATTGTATTTTTCCAAAAAATTTACAATTTCATCGGAAAATTTAATTATTTCTTTTTGTGGACGACTTCCATATGGGGCTCTTAGACTATCCCCTAGATAATAATAATTTGCATTTTTTTTCTTAACTAATTCATTTAAAACACTTAGTCCACCCAGACCAGAATCAAATACTCCAATATTTGTCATATTAATTCCACCTTTTTTACAAATTCATATTTATCTTTCATATCTATATAGGCATTTTCAAGGCTTTCATCATCCATAAATATTCCAAATATAGAAGCTCCACTACCACTTATAAGGCAAACTTCAGCATTATTATCTAAAAAATCGCTCTTTATATCTAACAAGTGAGGGAAAAGATCTGTTGCAACATCTTCCATAACATTTTCAAAATAGAAAATAGCTGAATGATCTCCATTTTTAAGCTTTTCTATAATCAGATCATTTTCAACATGGCCATAGTCATCAAGCCTTTTATATACTTCAGCTGAAGAAATCTCTGTCCCGTCATTGACTAATAGTATTTTCATATCAAGCCTATTTTTAAATGGATCTATAATCTCACCTATGCCCCTAGCTCTTGATGTAGAATCTTCAAAGAAAAAGGGAATATCCGCACCTATGCTAGCTCCAATATCCATCATTTCTTTTTTTGATAAATTAAGCTGCCAAAGCTCGTCTAGTCCTTTTATCATCTCAGCTGCATCAGTTGATCCACCAGCTAGACCCGCTGCCAGCGGAATATTTTTCTTTAAATAAACATCCACCCCTGGATTATTTGTTTTATCTTTTAAAATATCCCAAACTTTATAAACTAGATTATCTTCTACAGGGCATATACTATTTAAATTTGAAGAATAATTAAAATCTCCACTATCATTTGCCTTTATTTCAAGCTCGTCAAATAAGCCTATACGCACCATAATGGTATCTATTTCGTGATAACCATCACTACGCTTATACAAGCTATCCAAAGTTAAGTTTATTTTTGCAAAACATTTTCTAATCATTTTAACCTCAGCTCTAATTATAACAAAATTTATCAATTTTGAACAAAAAAAATAATATGCTCACAATCAGCATATTACCCTAAAGATATCATATATTGTGGTGCAGGATAGAAGACTTGAACTTCCACGACCTAAAATCGGTCACAAGATCCTTAGTCTTGCGCGTCTGCCAATTCCGCCAATCCTGCGTAAATACTAAATCATGATACACCCAAATTTAAAAAAAGTCAAATAAAGGTTAACCTTTAAATGACTTGTGATAAAAATTGCTTGCTGCGTTCGTTTTTTGGATTAGCAAAAAATTCTTGAGGACTGCTGCTTTCTTCCACAATATTTCCCCCATCCATAAAAACAACTCTATTTGAAACTTCTCTGGCAAATCCCATTTCGTGAGTTACTACTACCATGGTCATACCATCATCGGCAAGTTCTTGCATCATTTCTAAAACTCCACCGACCATTTCTGGGTCAAGGGCACTGGTTGGCTCATCAAAAAGCATTAGTTTTGGATTCATCATTAGTGCACGAGCAATAGCTACTCTTTGTTTTTGTCCCCCAGAAAGGCTAACTGGATATACCATTTTCTTTTGGCTTAGACCAATTCTTTCAAGAAGTCTCATAGCCTTATCATTTGCTTCTTTCTTTGTCATCTTCCCTCTCATAACTGGAGCGAGAGTTAAATTATCTATTATAGGCATATTTGAAAATAGGTTGAAATTTTGAAAAACCATACCCATTTCTTCTCTTAATTTATTTATGTCAACTGCTGGATCATTTATTTTTTTACCTTCAAAAAATATTTCTCCACCATTTGGCTTTTCTAGAAGGTTTAGGCATCTTAATAATGTTGATTTCCCTGATCCTGATGGACCGATAATTGAAATCACATCATTTTTTTCTACCTGTAAATTTACTTTATCAAGCACTTTTAATTTACCATATGATTTTTCTAAATTATTTACTTTAAGCATAAAGGTTCGCCCTTTCTATTTCCTTAAATATTTTCTCGATTATTAAAACAATTACTAAATATATTATAGCAGCAGAAAAATATGCTGTAGCCGCATCGAAAGTTTGACTTATTACTATAGAAGCACCACGGGTTAGGTCGGCAAGTCCTATAAATCCAGCAATTGAAGTTTCTTTAAATAAGGTAATTACTTCATTGCCTAAAGCTGGCAAGGAATTTTTTAATGCTTGTGGCATAGTAACCTTTTTCATAGTCTGAAAATTGCTAAGTCCAAGGCTTCTTGCAGCTTCTTTTTCTCCCTTGGCAACTGAATTGATCCCTCCTCTAAAAAGCTCTGACATATAGGCTGATGAGTTTAGAGCAAAGGAAATTATTGCAACTAACATAAGATTATCTAAGTTCACTAAAATAACATTAAACATTATTAAAAGTTGAATAGTAGAAGGTGTACCACGAATAATTGATACAAAAAGTGCAAATATTTTATCAAGAATATTTATTAATACACTTCCAAATCCATTGTTTTCATAAGCCTGATCAATATTTGCAGCTCTCACTAGAGCTATTAATAAGCCAAGAGCAAAAGAAATAATTAAAGCGCATATTGTCACTATCAGTGTTGTCTTTAATCCATCTAATAGATATTTACAAGCCCCATTATCTATAATATTTGACTTAAACCTTCCAAATATGCCCTTACTAGCTTGCTTATCATCGCTTTTTTGATATTTATCCATTATTTTGTCTATTTCTCCAGATTCTTTTAAAGCTGCAATAGCTTCATTCATATCTTCTAAAAGTTCTGGATTATCTTTACTAATAGCTATAGCATATTCTTCCTCAAGATAAGGTGTTTCTATTATAGTTAAATCTTTATTGGCATTTACAAAATTTTCTGCAGAATGCTTATCTAAAATAACTGCATCGATCTTTTTATTTTGTAAGGACAAGATAGCATCTGGAACTTTATTAAAAGAATTTACATTTTCTTCTCCAAAGTCATCTTTGGCTATAGTATCTCCAATTGTTCCCAACTGGGTCCCAATTTTTATTCCATTATTTAAATCTTCTACTTCTTTTTTATCAGAATCTTTTCTAGTGATTATAATTTGGCTTGTTTTTGTAAATGAATCTGTAAAGTTTACTGATTTTTTACGTTCTTCTGTAACTGTAAATCCAGCAGCTCCTCCATCTATTTTTCCTGAATCAATGCTTGCAATTATATTATTAAAATCCATATCGTGAAGTCTAACTTCAACTCCCATATAATCCCCAATAGCTCTTAATATATCAGGATCGATTCCTACTATTTCATCACCTTCATAATATTCATATGGTGGAAAATCTGCGCTTGTTCCAAAATCAAGAACTTTTCCATCTTCTTTTTCACTTGATGCTTGTACTTTACCAGGCAACAATAAACATAAGGTAAAAATAATCGCACAAAGTTTCTTAAATCTGTTTTTCATTATTACTCCATCTAATAATTCTATCGTATTTTTTCTTGGACAAATTTTATTTGTCTTTCCACTTCGCTTTTTGCAGGTCCGCCTAGAGATTTTCTTTCATTAACGCATTTTATTATATCAATTTCATCATAAATATCTTCTTCAAATAATTCTGATTCATTCTTATAAATTACTAATTCTATTTCATCTAAACCCTTATTATTTTCTATGCCATATTTTACAAGTCTTGCCGAAATATGATGGGCATCTCTAAAGCTTAGTCCCTTATTTACCAAATAATCTGCCACATCAGTAGCATTTAAAAATCCATCTTTGCAAGCTTTTAACATTTTTTCTTTATTTACTGTCAATGTTTCAATTTGCCCTGCCATAACTTGAAGTGCCATTTTTATTGCATCTACACTATCAAAAATAGATTTCTTATCTTCCTGCATATCTTTTGAATATGCTAGTGGCAATCCTTTCATCATTACAAATGATTGATTCATATTTCCTATCAGCCTTGCAGATTTACTTCTAATAAGCTCTGCCATATCTGGATTTTTCTTTTGAGGCATAATGGATGATCCAGTGGAAAACTTATCATCTATTTTCACAAAGTGATAAGGCTGGGATGACCAGATTATCAATTCTTCTGAAAGTCTTGATAAATGTATGCCAATTATCGATAAAACTGATTGTAATTCTAGAATATAGTCTCTATCACTTACTGCATCCATAGAATTTTGCATGAGACTATCAAATCCTAGCTCTTTTACAGTAAATTCTCGATCAATTGGATAAGTTGTGCCAGCTAAAGCACAAGCACCAAGCGGTGAAAAGTTTAATCTTTTTTTGTAATCTTCTAGCCTTTCCAAATCACGAAGACCCATCATAGAGTAGGCCATCAAGTGATGGGCAAATGTTACTGGCTGTGCAGCTTGTAAATGTGTGTAGCCCGGCATAATTGTATCTTTATTTTCTTTAGCTTTTTTACAAAGAACATTTATATATTTTTTTAAAAACTTTAAAATTTCTTTGCTTTCATCTCTTAAATTTAATTTTAAATCTGTTGTTACTTGATCATTTCTAGACCTTGCCGTATGCATTTTTTTGCCAAGCTCTCCAATTTCATCAATTAAAGCTGATTCTACAAAGGTATGAACGTCTTCGCTAGTTAAATCTACTTTTAATGATCCATCTAAAAGCTTTTGCTTTATAACTTCTAGTCCTTTGATAATTTGATCAGCTTCATTTTTTTCTAAGATAGCAGTTTTTCTTAGCATTTTTACATGGGCAATGGATCCTTTTATATCATCAAATACTAATCGTTGATCAATTTTAATTGATGAGTTAAATTCTTCAGCAAATTTGTCCAAATCACCTGATAGCATTCCACTCCATAATTTCATCTTATTTATTTTCACCTTCTTTTATTGCTTTTGCATAAATTTTTGTACTTAAGCCGAATAGATTAATAAATCCAGTGGCATCTGATTGGTTATATACATCATCTTCTTCAAATGTTGCATATTCTTCTAAGTATAAGGAATTTGTTGCAAAAATTCCAGCTGGTTGCATTGAACCCTTATATAATTTTACCTTTACTTTACCATTTACATTTTCTTGAGTTTTCTCAATAAAAGCATCCATAGCTTCTTTTAATGGTGTCATCCACTTACCCGCATACACTAATTTTGCATAATCTAGGGCTATTTTTTCTTTATATTGTAAGGTATCTGGATGTAGGGTTACTGTTTCTAATTTTTCGTGAGCAAAATATAAAACACTTGCTGCAGGATTTTCATAAACTCCTCTGGATTTCATACCTACCATCCTGCTTTCTACTATATCATCTATACCTATACCGTGTTTACCAGCTATAGTATTTAATTTTTTTACCAAGTCTGATCCTTTTAGCTTTTCTCCATTTAGGGCTATTGGATTTCCATTTTTAAATTCGATTTCCACTATTTCAGCTTTATCTACTGCTCTTTCTGCTGGAGTTATCCAATATAATATTTTTTCTAAATCAGCTGCATTTTGTGGATCTTCTAGATCTAAACCTTCATGAGATAAGTGCCATATATTTTCATCCATGGAATAATCTTCATCCTTGCTGACTTTTAATTCTATGTCGTGTTCTTTTGCATAAGCTTCTTCTTCGCTACGACTTTTTATATCCCAAATCCTCCATGGTGCTATTACAGTGATTTCTGGTGCAAGTGCCATAATTGAAAGTTCAAAACGTATTTGATCGTTTCCTTTTCCTGTGCAACCATGAACAATGACATCTGTATCTTCTTTTTTAGCTACATCTACTAAAACTTTTGATATTAGTGGACGAGCAATTGCAGTTCCTAGTAAATATACATTTTCATATTTTGCATCAGCTTTTAAAGATTTAAAGGCATAATCTTCTATAAATTCGTCTTCTACATTTACATTATAAAATTTACTAGCTCCTGAAGATAAGGCTTTTTCTTCCAAAGCTTTTGGATTTTCTACTTGACCTAGGTCTACTGATACACAAATGACTTCTTTGACACCATGTTCTCTAAGCCATGTTACCATAACTGATGTATCTAGGCCGCCAGAATAAGCTAATACTACTTTGTTCGCTTCTTTTAATATTTCATATTCGTTTTTTAACATAATATCCTCCATAAAAATTTTTTTAAAATATAGTCATCTGTGTATTTTCTTGGCAATAAAAAAAGCTTTCACCCCAAAAAGGGACGAAAGCTCGTGTTACCACCCATATTCATTTATTTCTCACAAAATAAACCTCATCAAGTACAAATAATACTCTAACTCTATAACGGGAGTTCCCGAATAAATCTCCTTGTATCGACTTATTAGCTCAGAGGTTCTTTTCTTTACCTAACCACTTATCCCCTTTCACCATCTAGGACTCGCTTTTAGCTTTTTAGATAAATACTCTTCTCTTCAACACATTTTTAAGACTAATATTCTAATTAAGGACATTCTATCCTATTCTAACTACTTTGTCAAATTTTTTAAATATTTAATATGTGTAATATATGATTTCTGTATTCTGTAAACTTCTTATCTGTCCTATCTCTTGGATAGTCCATATCTATATTTACAATTTCTCTTATCTGTCCTGGTCGTGGTTTCATAACTATAACTTTATTTGACATATAGATAGCTTCATCTATGTCATGGGTTACCATAATCATCATTGTATTATTCTCACCCCATAGTTTTAAAAGCTCATCTTGCATATTCATTCTTGTAAATGCATCTAAAGCTCCGAGCGGTTCATCAAGCAAAAATACTTTTGGCTCGTTTATCATAGTTCTAATAAGAGCTACTCTTTGTGCCATACCTCCTGATAGGTGATGAGGATATGCATCTTTAAATTCTATTAAGCCAACTTTTTCTAAAAGCTCATCTACTTTTTCATAATCAGGATTATTTTTTAATTTTCCAGAAAAAGCTACATTTTCTTTTACTGTAAGCCATGGAAATAGAGTTGGTTTTTGAAAAACCATACCTCTATTGCTATCTGTACCCTTTACTTCTTGCCCATTTAATTTTATAGACCCACTTGTAGGCTCTATTAGACCTGCAATTAATCTTAAAATTGTAGACTTACCACAACCAGATGGTCCCACTATAGATACAAACTCACCATCATTTATCGTAAAACTAACATCTTTTAAGGCATGAGTTACCATTTGCGAATCAGGACTTATAAATTCTTTATTAATATCTTTAAAAACTAATTCACTCATTAATTAACCATTCCTTCTTGCCATATTAGGGCTCTATCTCTAAGTTTTCTCAAAACCCAGTTTACAAATAAAAATGTCAAACAAATTATAATAATTGCACCATACATACTAGCATATTCTGCCCAAGACTTTTTCCAATTGATATACCAACCAAGTCCTGACTCAACTCCCATCATTTCTGCAATTAAAAGTGAAGTACAAGCTGAGCTCATACCTGCAGTTAAACCTTGAAAAATATTTGGAAGTGCAGATGGTATGGCAATTTTTCTTACCAATTGATGTTCGCTAGCACCTAGAGTTCTTGCCGCTTCATAATAGCTTTTATCTACACTTCTTATACCTGTCATGGTAGCCAAAGTTACAGAAAACCAAACACCAAGGGCAATTATAAATATAGCTCCTTTAAAGAGTGTAGTTGCTAAAACCATTACTACAGGTAGCCATGTTGTAGTTGGGATTGGTCCTAAAATTTTCATAAAAGGTTCTACCCAGTAGGATACTTTTTTTGAATATCCACATAAAATACCTGTAATTAGACCGAGTATGCTTCCTATTAGATAGCCTGTAAATAATAATTTTAATGAAGAAAGTGTAGATTCCATAATATAGTCACTATCTTTTACAATTGCATTAAAAATCATATCTACATATGGAAAATATGGCAGTCTTAGTTTTTCTGTTTTAAGGGTTAGTACATCAAGAATAATTAATATTACCATAATCAAACTATAAAATGGTGCCTTAAATATTAATTTTTCTCTTAAATTTTTATTTTTTATAGATATTAAAAGGCTTAAAACATAAATCCCTATTAATATCCACAAAAATCCATTATAAAAATTTGTTTGCTTAGCCATGGGTCTATTATTTGGCACATAAATATACTCAAAAACTGCTGCAAGACCCATAATTAATGGCAATAGCAATCTAAAAATATTTCTTGCCTTATTATTTTTTTTAGAAACAGAAACTTGCTCATCAAGTTTGTCATATCCTTGATGAGCATTTTCCTTTATATCTTTTTTTTCATTCATAACTTTAAAATTTTCTATTTGATATCGCTATCTTTTAATCCTAAACTATTCCAGTAATTAGAAATGAAATCTTCAGTTTTCACATCTGAGTCGATAATACCAAGCTTTCTATAGTCATCTACAACTCCTTCTAGTGTATCTTCTGTTTCATCTAATGAAACTGCCCAATTATAAGAATCCATCATTTTAACAACTGTATCAAAGTCTCCACTTGCCCAGTTATTATCGAATAAGATTTTAGCTGCATCTTCTACGTTATCTTCCATCCATTTTTGAGTTGATAATACTGCTTCGTTGTAAGCTTTTGCCATAAGTGGATTTTCTCTTACAAAATCACCATTAAGTGCATTTACACAACAAGCTTCGTCTTTGAAATCATCATCAAATGATAGTGATCTGATCATTTTGATTGTTCCATCTTGAACAAATTTATCTGCATATTCATCTGAAAGGATTGCTCCTGCTAGTTCACCGCTTTCCATTGATTGAACTATAGCAGACATTTCTACTTGTTTGTAATTAACTTCATCAGGCTTTATACCATCTTTATCAAAGAATCTTATAGCAATATTGTGGTCTGCACTACCGATTGATCCTGGGAATCCTACAGTTTTTCCTTTTAATCCTTCAGTATCATTAATTTCTCCGTTATCTAATACATATAAAGATTTACAACCTGTGTGAGCACCTGATGCAAATACCATATCAACACCATTTATTGTTGGTGGTACGAATTTTGCAATGTGTCCTACTGTAGCATCTGCTGTGTGAGTACCAATTGAGTCTACATCACTTTCTACATTAACAAATTCTACTTCAAGTCCTCTTTTTTTAAATTCTCCACGAACATCTGCAATTCCTGGGGCACCTGTACAAACTCCCCCATTATAAGCTACTTTTATTGGTTCGCCATAGTGTGGTTCATCTTCCATTTTGCCAGTAGTTTCTACATCATTATCTTCATCTTTGTTATCATTTGCTTCTTTGTCCGCTTCTTTTTCAACTGTTTGTGAATCTTTATCATTTACATTTTCAGCTGAAGTATCAGTTTTTTCATCTCCTGCTGGCATTTCTGCTTGTGTATCGTCTTTTTTTGTTTCTTGGTTATCATTTACACATGCAGTAAAAGATAAAGCCATTGCTAAAGTTAATGCTATTTTTTTAAAATTATTCATTTCTTTCTCCTAATATGTAGTAATTATCAGTTTTTTTGCACAAAAAAACCTGTAAAAAATTTTTACAGGGATGTCTCTTTTAACTTTGTAATCTTTAAAGCTTTTTACTTATAGATTAGTAAAAAAGAGCACACTTTCCCTATTAAGAAAGCAAACTTTCTTTATCAGCCTAAAGTGTGTACTAAGGAATAAATCCTATCTTTAGACAATCTATAGTAAAAATATATCTTATTAATTTATAGCAAGTGTACTTAACTACCCATAAAGGCAATTTTGCTAACAATTAAATATATTACTTATGATATTTAAACATATAAGCAAGTTTTTGTCAATCGATTTTATTGACACGAAAAAATAAACATAAAAAACAGAGGGATTTCCCTCTGTTTTCATTTTCATGTATTAGATAAATAATCCTGCAAATACTACAGAAACTATTGTCATTAGTTTGATAAGGATATTTAGTGATGGTCCTGATGTATCTTTAAATGGATCACCTACTGTATCCCCTACTACTGCTGCTTTGTGAGCATCAGATCCTTTACCACCTTCTACACCAGATTCGATGTATTTTTTAGCATTATCCCAAGCACCACCAGCGTTTGACATAAAGATTGCCATCATTACACCAGCTACAAGAGCTCCTGCTAATAATCCACCTAAAGCATAAGGTCCAAGGATTAATCCTACTGCGATTGGAACTATTATTGCAAGTATTCCTGGAATAATCATTTCTTTTAGTGATGCTGTTGTAGAAATGTTTATGCAGTTAGCATAGTCTGGTTCTTTTTCACCAGCTAAGATTTTCTCATCTGATTTAAACTGTCTTCTAACTTCTTCGATCATTTGGCTTGCTGCTTTTCCTACTGAGTTCATTGTCAATGCTGAGAATAGGAATGGTAGCATACCACCGATAAACATACCTGCTACTACTTTGCTATCTAAAATTGATATTTCTTCTAGATTAATTGATTCTGAATAAGTAATAAATAATGAAAGTGCAGTAAGTGCTGCAGATCCAATCGCAAATCCTTTACCGATGGCTGCTGTTGTATTACCAATAGAATCTAGTCCATCTGTAATATCACGAACTTTTTCTGGTAGATAGCTCATTTCTGCAATACCACCAGCGTTGTCTGTTATAGGACCGTAAGCATCCACTGTTACTGTTGTTCCTGTAATTGAAAGCATACCTACTGCTGCAAGAGCAATACCATATACTCCCATTAGGTTAAAGGCAACTATGATTGCAATAGCAATAACAAGGATTGGGAATACAGTCGATAACATTCCTGTTGAAAGACCAGCAATAATGTTTGTAGCAACACCTGTTGATGATTCTTTTGTAATGTATTTTACGTGTTTATATTTATCTGAAGTATAAACCTCTGTTAATAAACCTATTAAGATACCTGCTATAAGTCCAGTGATTACTGCAAATGCTGCACTGTAGCTATCAAAGTATTTGTTTGATAATATTAATGAACCGATTAATACTATAGCGCCTGAAATGTATAGGGTATTCATTAATGCCTTTTGTGGGTTAGCATGTTTTCCAGCTAAGAATATGATTGATGCAAGTATTGATGCAGCAATACCTATAGCTGCTAAGAATAATGTAAATTGTAATCCTGCTTGTTCAAAGTAAACTGTACCAAGTGTCATAGCTGAAATGATAGCTCCAGAATAAGATTCGAATAAATCAGCTCCCATGCCAGCAACGTCCCCAACATTATCTCCTACATTATCAGCAATAACTGCAGGGTTTCTTGGGTCATCTTCTGGGATTCCTGCTTCTACTTTACCTACAAGATCAGCACCAAGGTCAGCAGCTTTTGTGTAGATACCACCACCAACTCTAGCAAAAAGTGCAACTGATGAAGCACCTAGTGAATATCCCATAAGGATAGTTGGGTCTTTATAGTAAAGGTAGGTTAAAATAATTCCTATAAATCCAAGACCTGTTACAGCCATACCCATTACAGATCCACCTGAAAATGCTACTTTTAGAGCACCATCTTCTCCATCTTCATAAGCTTGGTTTGCACATCTAACATTAGAAGCAGTAGAAACTTTCATTCCTATATAACCTGCTAGCATAGAAAGAATAGAGCCTAGTAGATAACAAAGCATAATCTTAACGTTTAAAAATATTGCTAATAAAATTGCTACTATAACGACAAAAATTGCAATGTATTTGTACTCTCTTTTTAGAAATGTCATTGCACCATCTCTGATATAGCTTGAGATTTGTAGCATACGATCATTACCAGCTGATAATGGATTAATCTTTTTTGTGATTGTAATAATCATAAAAAGAATTGCTAGTATTGCTACTATTAAAGATAAAATCTCTACAGACATATGTCCTCCTTATATAGTTTTTTATATTTATATTGTAATATTAATTTCAGATATTACAATTATAAATCAAATTAAAGAATTTTTTATAATAAAAGGACGCCAAAGAGATGCAAGTCTGCATTAACTTTTAGCGTCCTATTTATCGCTTATTGAATTTGTTTGTATATTTATTGTCTAATTATTAATTTTCTTCATATGGTAATAATGCAACTTGGCGAGCACGTTTAATAGCACGTGTTACTTCTCTTTGGTGTTTTGCATTAAGACCTGTTACTCTTCTTGGTAAGATTTTTCCTCTATCAGAAATAAATCTTTTTAAAGTTTCAGTATCTTTGTAATCAATCACTTTTGATGGATCTTTTACAAATGGATCAACTTTTTTTCTTGGTCTAAATCTTCTATTTTGAGCCATGATATTCCTTTCTTAGTATTTTAGAACGGAATCCTTCCATCATCTTCTATTTCAGTGAAATCATCATCAAAGAAATCATCATTACTATCAAAGCCAGCTTGGTTTTGATTATATGAGTTATTGTTATAAGAATTGTTGTTTTGATAACCAGTTTGTGAGTAATTATCGTTACCATAATCTTGGTTATCGCCATAATTTTGATTATAGTTTGAAGAACCTTGATTATCTGAACGAGATCCTAAAAACTCTACATTATCTGCAACAATATCTGTAGTATAGACTGTTTTGCCAGTTTCTCTGTCTTGGTAAGATCCTGTTTGGATTCTACCTTCAACAGCACATTGACTTCCTTTTCTTAAATATCTTTCACAATTAACAGCTTGAGGACCCCATACATTTATGCGAATGAAATCAGCTGTTGGACGATTTTGAGATTCTGCTTCTTGTTTCTTTTCTCTACTCATACGTCTATCTACGGCTAGAGTAAAGTTTGCAACTGATTGGTTTGATTGAGTATATCTTAGTTCCGGATCGCGTACTAGTCTTCCTATAAGTGTTACTCGATTCATTGATTAGTCCTCTTTTCTGATAACCATGTATCTGATTATGAAATCTGAAAGTCTAAGTCTTCTTTCAAATTCGCTGATATGATCTGGTTGTGACTTAAAGTTTACGATATAGTAATAACCTTCTTTAAGATCATTAATTTCGTAAGCTAATCTTCTTTTGCCCCAGTCATCTACATCAGTTACTTCACCATTTTCAGAAATAATTGTTTTAAATCTTTCTAATAGTGCAGTTCTATCTGCATCTTGCATATCAGCTTTGAAAATTAAAACTGCTTCGTAGTTATTCATATTTTTCACCTCCCTATGGTCTATGACCCCGTTAATTTCTCGCGGAGTAGAGTGTTTACTGATACATTTTACTACTATTAGTCGTTTAAGTCAATATTTACTTTCAGATACTTTTTTCCCATTCTTTGCATATATTTCTAGCAGCAAGCCTTGGATCATCAGCTTGTGAAATGGCTGATATTAGAAAAAATCCATCTACGCCTGTATCAGCTAAATCTTTAAGATCAAATATTTTTACTCCACCACCTAAGACCACTGGTATATTTGATGATTCTTTTAATATTTTTATCTCCTCAAAACTTCTTGTTATTATTTCTCCATTATCATCTAATCCACAATCTGGTTTTGAAGTAGAAGGTCTAAGAGGACCTGCACCAAAATAGTCAATATCTGTAGTATCTTTAGCTTTTACATAATCAATTAAATCTTCAGTTCTTGCTGATAGACCTATAACGGAATCTTCACCTAAATATTTTCTACAAACTTCTACAGGTATATCTGTTTGTCCAACATGGATGCCATCTACTTTTGCTCCTAGTTCACGAGCTGCAAGAACTATATCTAATCTATCATTTACTACAAGTGATACTTGATCTTCTTTGTTTAATTTTTTAATAATGTCTGATGTTTTTACACAAAGATCTATCAGTTCTCTAGCACTTGCTACTTTTGATCTAATTTGTATAAAGGTAAATCCTTCTTCTATTACAGCTTCTATTATTTTTTCTACATTACGGTCTAGGGTATTTTCAGGACCTGCAATAAAATATTTACTTATATCAAAATTATTTCTATTATACATCTAATTCCTCAATTTCAAATTTATTATTTGCAATATCTTCACTACTTAAATTATACAAACAATCTAGGAATTCACTTTCAAAACTACCTGGTCCGTTAGCTTTCTTGCTTGCAATTTTTCCTGCTAGATTATAAATTTGACTTGCTGTAACAGCTGCTGTTAGAGAATCTGTTACACATTCATAAATCGCACATACTCCTGCTAGTGAGCAACCAGCCCCAGTAATATTTTCCATCATTTCTGATCCTCCATATGAGTGAACTATGACTTTGCCATCTGTAATTAAGTCTACTTTCCCAGAAACTACTACTACTCCTCCAGTGTAGCTAGCTATGGCAATGGCTGCATCTTTTGCTTCTTCTACTTCATCTTCTGCCTCTACACCTCTTATTTTTGTCTTACTGTTACTAGCTAATCCCCACATTTCTGCTATGGTAAGTATTTCTGTTGAATTTGCCCTAATTATAGTAGGAGTTTTATCTTTAAAATAATCTATAGCTTGGCTTCTCATTTGACCAAGTCCCGCCGCAACAGGATCTAGAACCCATTTATGATTATTTTCATGTAAATAATCAGATAAAGGTTCTAAAGTGTCCATATAAAAATCAAACATAGTGCCTAAGTTTACATAAAAGGATTGAGAAATGGATGCTATAGCCTCAGCTTCATCTGCTAAATAAACCATTGCAGCTGCGCCTCCTACTGCAAGTTGTGCATTTGCCACAAAATTTACTGTTACAGTATTGGTAATAGAAGGTGCCATCGGCTTAGTTTTTCTTACATCTTCTACTGCTTTTGTTATGCCTTGTTTTAATTCTTGTTCATCCATTTACTGTTTCTCCTCTACACTATAAATGGCATTTGCTATTGCACGGCTCATAGCATTTGCCGCCATTATTCCGACTACATTTAAATCTGCTTTGACTTCGTTTGTAGCAAGGGCAAAAACTGTATCTCCATCAAAAGCTGTATGGACTGGATTTATAGATCTTGCAAATCCGTCATGAGTCATTTGGGCTATTTTTTTAAGTTTAGTTTTATCAAAACTTGCATTTGTTGATACTATGCCTATAGTTGTATTTTTGTTTGCTATTTCAGAAAATCCTGACATTATATTTGCCATTTGATCAGTCGTTTTCATCATTTTCCCATCGGCTATAGGTCCTGCAATTTGCTTTCCTTTTTCATAATCAAAAATATCTCCAAAGGCATTTACTGCTACTATAGCGCTTACTTTTAAATCCCCTTCAATTATTGTAGCAGAACCAAGACCGGACTTCATTGAAGCTTCCATACCTAAAATTTTCCCAACACTTGCACCAGCTCCTGCTCCTATAATCCCTTGGCTATTTTCACTTGTACTTGCATTTTTGTAAGCTTTTATGCCCATATTCCTATCTGGTCTTATCTTTGGATTTTTATAGGCTAGGTCAAATAAAACTGCCTGGCATACTATTGGCACCTTGCAAACTCCTACATCTAGACCCAAACCATCTTTTTCTAAAGCTTCCATTACTCCACTTGCTGCATCAAGTCCATAAGCTGATCCTCCGCTTAAAATAAGAGCATTTACACTTTCTACTGTATTTATTGGGTCCAATAAATCCGTTTCCCTTGTTCCTGGAGCTGAACCTCTTACTTCTACAGAACAAGTATTATTTACTGGTGGAATTAAAACTGTAAGTCCAGTTCCACCTTCATAATTTTGAGCATGACCAACTTTTATACCATCTATATCTGTAATATATCCTTTATACATATTTCTCCTTAAAAAAAGACCTCCATTGGGAGGTCAAAAGATTAATGGGCAACATCTTCATTTCTGTATTTATCCATCATTTGACCAAAAACTTCGGAACTTGATGGTGGTGTATAAGAAATAGCATTAGCACCTGCATATATAGTTTCTAAAATGCTTTCACCAGTTTTGCCACCGGTTGCAATAATCGGGAATTTATCTCCAATATCTTTTCTTATTTCTTTAACTACATCTGCAGTATATCTACCTCCTGATACATTTAAAATCTCAGCTCCTGCTTGGATTTTACCTATGTAATCATCTTTTAATGTAGTAACAGTTGCTATAACTGGCACATCAATAAAATTTGCAATCTCTTTTATATCTTTATTTGGCATTGGTGAGTTTACTACCACACCATATGCACCAGAAAGTTCTGCATCTATTGCTACATATTTTGATCTAAGTCCTTGAGTAGTCCCACCTCCAACACCTATAAAGCATGGAACATTTGCTACATCTAAAATCGCACTTGATATAGTGCTTTGAGGAGTATATGGATATACTGCCATGATGCTATCAGCGTTTGAATTTCTTATGATTGCTAAATCTGTTGTAAAAAGCAATGATTTTATTCTTTTCTCAAATATCATTATTCCAGACGCCTTATATACTTCTTCTGGCACCTTTACAAAAGATTTTCTGAGCTTTGAGTGCACCAATGGTATGTTTTTTTCTTTTTTTCCGCTCATAAAGCCCTCCTATTTTTCACTTTCTATTCTTACCCGCTATAAGCTTTATCAATCTTTGTTAAAAATATCTCTAGTATATACTTTTTCTTTTACATCTAATAATTCTTGATCAAGTCTATTTGCAACTATGATGTCAGATTTTTTAAATTCTGCTAAATCATTGACTACTCTTAGTCCTTCAAAGTAATCTTCATCCAAATTTGGTTCGTAGATTTGGACCTTAGTTTTGTCTTTAATATTATTTATAACGTCAAAAATAGCTGATTTTCTAAAGTTATCTGAGTCTTTTTTCATTATAAGCCTATATATACCAACTGTTTTTGGGGCATTTCTTAAAATCCTATCACTTATATAAGTTTTTCTAATTTTATTGGCATCAATCACAGCTTTAAACATAGCATTTGGTACATTTTCAAAGTTTGCATATAGTTGCTTGCTATCTTTTGGCAAGCAATATCCACCATAGCCAAATGAAGGATTATTATAATAATTTCCTATCCTAGGATCTGCAGAAACTCCCATAATTATATCTTTTGTTGATAGACCTTTCATTTCTGCAAAAGTATCCAGTTCATTAAAATAAGAAACTCTCATAGCTAGATAAGTATTTGCAAAAAGTTTTACTGCCTCAGCTTCTGTAGAATCCATATATAAAACCTCTGTATCATTTAAAGATTCTTTTTTATAAAGATTAGCTATATTTTTGCCTATATCTGTCTTATCGCCAACAATTATCCTAGAAGGATTTAAACTATCAGCTAAGGCTTTACCTTCTCTTAAAAATTCTGGAGAAAATATAATATTTTGGCAGGCAAATTTTTCCCTTTGTCCTTTTGTATAGCCTACAGGTATCGTAGATTTTATTAATATTGGCAAATCTTCATTATCATTTTTTATATTTGTTATTACATCATCTACAAAGCTTGTATCAAAATATCTGGTATTTTCATCATAATTTGTAGGTACTGCAATAATTGCTAGATCACTATCTAATAAATGATCCTCATAGTTTTTTGTAGCTATTAAATCTAAATCTTTATTATTTAAATAATCAATAATCATTTCGTCATTTAGGGGAGATTTTCTTTGATTTATCAGATTTATTTTTTCTTCATCTGTTTCTATCCCTATGACTTCGTTTGATTGGCTAAGTAAAATAGCATTTGCTAGTCCCACATAGCCTAATCCAAAAACTAAAATTTTCATAAACTCTCCTTAAAATAGTTAAGATTATTTTACAAGAAAAGTTAATTTTTACAATAAAAAAAGCCTGATAAAAACCAAGCTTTTATTTTTTTGTTAGGCTCTATTAAATACTTCTCTATTTAATTTATCCTCACTTGCTGCTACTATAAGTGCTGATGAGTTTGCAGCTGTTACATTTGTAGCTGTTCTGCCCATATCTGCAAGTGTAGAAATTGGAGCAAGAAGTACTACCATTTCTAGTGGCAATCCCATAGCTGCAAATAATGCTGTTGTTGTAATTGTAGCTGTTCCTGGTACTCCTACTGTTCCTAGGGAAACTAAAAGAGCAATTAAAACTAATTTTACATAATCTCCTGCTCCCCAGCCAAGTCCCATCATATTTGCAACAAAAATCGCGTTCATTACTGGCCAAAATCCTGCACAGCCAGGCATGCCCATGGTTGCTCCAAGTGGAGCTGTAAATGAAGCTATTTCTTCAGCAACACCTTGTTTTTCCGTAAGATTTTCAACATTAGCAGGAATAGCTCCCATTGATGATTGAGTTGTAAAGCCAATCATTGTTACTGGCCATACCTTTTTGAAATACGCTATAGGATTTACTTTTGCAAATGAAGAAACAAGGATACCTGTTCCAAGGAAAGTGTGGATTACTGATGCTACATAATTTAATACCAAAATTAATATAAATGGTGTAATAGCTGTAGAATCCACTCTACCAACAGCATTTGTCATTAAAGCAAGCACTGCATATGGAGTTAAGCTTGTAATCATACTTGTTAATTTAAAAATAACTTCTGCAAAAGAATTTATAAATTCAGAAAAAGGACGAACAGTTTCTTCTTTGCCAGATTCAATTAATTTTAAAGTAGCAACACCAACTAAAACGGAAAATATAATAATCGGTACAACTTGACCTTCAGCTGCATTTGAAACTATATTTGAAGGGAAGAAGTTAGTAATAGTTTCACTAACAGTTGGCACTTCCTTAACTTCTGAATCTACTGGTACATCAAAATGTACACCTTGACCAATTTTAAAAGCAACTGCTAGAATAAGACCTACAATAGAACCCATTACATTGTGCAAACTTAAAATTCCAATTGATTTTAGACCAACTGATCTAAGTTTTGTAAGAGAACCAGTATTTAACATAGTTCTTATAATAGTAGTTAGAAGTAGCGGTATAACCATTGCGTATAGCAAGTTTACATAAATACTGCCAAAAACAGATACATATTCGGTATTGCCTTTAAAAATAAATCCTAAAATAAGACCTACAATAGTACCTGTTATTACTCTGCCACCAAATGAAATACCACGCTTTTTCATTTGATAGAGTACATAAAACAATACTAGGGTCACTAGTACAGCAACAAATTGCATATATTCCTCCTGATTTGTATATATTTTATCTATCAGATATTATTTTAACACTTTAGCATAAAATATACAATATTTTTATATAATATTTCACTTATATAATATATTTATAAATCATTTTATAAAGGCTATAAATTCATAAGGTCTAAGTAATAAATTTTTAACTATTTTTCTTCTACCATAATTGCCAAGTAAATAGTGAAAATCATTTCTATCTATAAAATGAAATCTAATATCAGCAAGAATTTCCTTTTGAGTAAAATTTGCGAATACAATAATTTTCTTATTTTTAAAAGTTCTTATAAAGGCGAATATATCAGGATCTTTATCAAAAATTTCCCTGTATTTTCCTTCTATAATGGTCTCTTTTTGGATTTTTATTTTAATAAGTTTTTGATAAAATTCAAAAGTTTTATTAGTTTGATCTAAAACTTTATAATCATTGCTGTAGTTTGAAGATGAAAATATACCTAGCTCCTCAAAATCTTTTAAAATAATCGCTCCCTTTAAAAGAAAACTTACTCCTGCAAGTAAAGAGCTAGTTAAAAACGGGAAATTTTTATTATTTGTAAAATTTTTTAAATTATTATCTGTAGTATATATTTGATTTATATTTCTATCCTGTATAGCTGATAAGCATTTTTTGCTATCTAAAAAATCATTTTGATTGTCAATTAAGTTTTTATTAAAAATATATGAGAATAATCCACTCTTTCCATGGGATAAGTAATTTTGATAGTTCAAATCATCCGAATCCACTTCAACAATAGAAGTTATTTCATTCGTAGCCAGTATATTTTTGCTCATTTCTCTTAGATAAAAACTTGAATTCTCAAAAAATAAATCTTCAAAATTACTAAAGTAAAGTCCACTTATATCATGTTTTTTCAAATAGTTAATAAATTGATAAAAAGACTTGCGTATTTTAGGATCATTCCAAGCCAAATCCTCTTCTTTAGTGTCCAGTAGTAAGCTAGATATTTTTTTCATATCTATTTTTACAAATAATTTTATGCTCCTATCTGCAAGTAAAAAGTTTATATATAGAACTTTTTCTATAATTTCTTCATCTAATTTTATAAATGGATCTAGCAAAATAGCATTTATACCAAGTTTTTTATAATATGTAATTTTATTTATAATATCTATTTGATTTTCTTTATAAACTACTAAATCTCCCATATTTGCCCTCTAAAGTATATTATATTTTACTTTACTTTTGACAAATTTTAAGGGTATAATATTTTGATTACAGAAAGAAGGCATAAATGTTAACTCTAAAAAATATATCTAAAATTTACAAGACTGGAGATTTTGAGCAAAAAGCTTTGGATAATATTTCCATATCTTTTAGGCAAAATGAATTTGTCTCTATTTTGGGTCAGTCAGGAGGTGGTAAAACCACTTTGTTAAATATAATAGGTGGGCTTGACCACTACACTTCAGGTGACCTTTTAGTAAATAATAAATTAACTAAAAATTTTACAGATAATGATTGGGACTATTACAGAAATGTATCAGTAGGTTTTGTTTTCCAATCATATAACCTTATTATCCATCAAAATATATTATCAAATGTAGAACTTGCTCTAACCTTATCTGAAGTTTCCAAAGATCAAAGAAAGCAAAAAGCTATAGCAGCCTTAGAAAAAGTGGGGCTTGGCAAACATATTAATAAAAAACCTTCAGAATTATCTGGTGGGCAAATGCAAAGAGTTGCCATTGCAAGAGCTTTGGTAAATAATCCTGATATAGTACTTGCAGATGAACCAACAGGAGCCTTGGATACGGAAACTAGCCAGCAGATAATGAAATTATTAAAAGAAATCTCCAAAGATCGCCTAGTAATAATGGTAACTCACAATCCAGAACTAGCAGAAATTTATTCTACAAGAATAGTTCGCATAAAAGATGGGCAAATAATTGGTGATAGCAACCCTTATAAGGAAATAAATGAAAATGATAATTTTAAAACAAGAAAAATAAAATTAGGATTGCCTACAGCTATAAGCCTTTCTTTTAATAATCTTTTAACTAAAAAGGCAAGAACAATTTTAACGGCATTTGCGGGATCTATAGGAATAATCGGTATAGCTCTTATTTTATCAATATCTACTGGTGCCAATGATTTTATAGCTGATAGCCAAAGAAAAGCTTTAAAAGCTTATCCCATACAAGTAAAAAAAGAATCAGTAAATATATCATCTCTTATAACACCACCAAAAACCGAAGAGAAAAACCACAAGGACAATAAAATATACACCAATAACTTCATCTTGGATCGTAGGTCAGATTTGGCTTCAAATGTAAAGGAAAATAATCTCACCCCTTTTAAAAAATATATAGAAAAAAGCAAAGACGATTTAAATAAAAATGTAGGGCCGCACTTTGTTAGCTATCTTTATGATATGAACTTTGATATATTTACCAAAGATCCAAAGGGAGAGCTAGTAAATACAAACGGAGAAGATTTTGAAGAGGATAATCGTCCAGAATTTGCTAGTATGTTTGAGCCTAGCCAAGATAATAAAAATTTCACTCAATTAATAAGCAAAGATGATGGGAGTATTAGCCCAATAATAACAGATGAATATGAAATAGTAGATGGCCACTGGCCAAGAAAATCCAATGAGCTAGTGTTATTTACCGATTATAATAATGAAATCCTAGCATCTCATATGTATGAACTAGGATTTTTGCCAGCAAAAGACTATAAAAATATTATTGCAAAACTAGATAATAATGAAAAAGTTGACCTAGATGAAATCGGCATAAAATCATCTGATATTTTAGACCATGAATACAAAATAGTATCCCCTTCCGATTACTATGAAAAAAATGGTGATAGTTTTGTAAACATAAAAGATGATGAAATAAAAGTAGATGAAATAGTAAAAGATGGCGTAAGTGCAAAAATAGTTGGTATAGCAAAAAGAAAAACTAATGAAGATAATCAAAGTTGTAAATGGTACTATTGGATTTACAGAAGGTCTAACCGATATGATGATAGAGCACGCAAATGCATCTGAAATTGTAAAAGCACAAATAGCAGACAAAGACAAAAATATTCTAAATAATCTGCCATTTAAAGCACAAAATGATGATGACAAACAAAAGGCAGCAAAATATTATCTAGAAAATTTAAATGACAAAGACTCTTTAGCCTTTTCTACTTGGATAGTTAAAAATAAGCCAAAAATTGCAGAACAAGCACAAAAAAAGACTGGAGAAATGCAAAAGCAAGCTATGATTAATCCAAGCCTTATGCAAGCACAAGATAAAAATAAGCAAAATGCAGATATTAAAGAACAAAACCAACTTGCCCAATACATTTTAGAAGAAAACAACAAAGATACTCTAATTGATATTTACGATGAGTTTTTATCTGGAAATTCCTACAACAAAAACTTAGAAGATCTAGGAGTTGTAAGCAAGGATGCACCAGCAGAAATAGACATTTATGTAGAAAACTTTGAAAATCGTGAAAATATCAAAAATGTAATAGATAAATACAATCAAGGTAAAAGTGAAAACGAGCAAATAAACTATACAGATATTATTGGACTAATAACAAAATCAATCACAGATATAATTAATGCTATTTCCTATGTGCTAATAGCCTTTGTTGGAGTAAGTTTGGTAGTTTCTTCAATAATGATAGGAATTATAACTTATATATCAGTTTTAGAACGTACTAAAGAAATAGGCATCCTAAGATCCATTGGTGCTAGCAAGGCAGATATCATAAAAGTTTTCATGTCTGAAACCTTTATCATAGGTTTATTATCAGGTTTAATCGGCATAGGAGTTACTATGATTTTAAATATACCAATTACAAATCTAATTAGAAATCTAACAGGAGTAGATTATATAGCATCCACCCTTCCAGTTAACGCTGCGGGAATTTTGGTTTTAATTTCAGTAGTTTTGACATTAATAGCTGGAATCATCCCATCAAGCATGGCAGCTAAAAAAGATCCTGTCGAGGCACTTAGGGAGGAATAAAATATAAGGCAAAAGAGCCAAATATAGATTTTTAAGTAGCAAAGCTATTTGGCTCTTTTTTTTACATAAATTAATTTAAATTTAT
Source organism: Anaerococcus octavius (assembly GCF_900445265.1). GTDB lineage: Bacteria > Bacillota > Clostridia > Tissierellales > Peptoniphilaceae > Anaerococcus > Anaerococcus octavius. The sequence goes on along the minus strand of NZ_UFTA01000002.1, from coordinate 221,855 downwards.
CATATATCTTTTCTAAAACATATCAATTAGGTTAGCCATTTCAATAGCAGATAGAGCAGCATCGCTTCCCTTATTTCCTGATTTTACACCTGCTCTTTGGATTGCTTGATCTATGGTATCTGTTGTTATTACTCCAAATATTATTGGTTTTCCAGTATTTAGACTTACATTTGCTACTCCCTTTGATACTTCAGCACATACATAGTCAAAATGTGGCGTATCTCCTCTAATGACTGCTCCAAGTGTAATTATGGCATCGTAGTCTTTTTTACTTGCTTTTTGAGCTGCTAGTGGGATTTCAAATGCTCCTGGTACTCTGATGATTTCTATTTCCTCATCCTTTACCCCATGTCTTTTAAGAGTATCTAGACATCCTTCTACTAGTCTATCTGTTATAAAGTGGTTAAATCTTGCTACTACTACTGCGTATTTTTTGCCTTCACTTGTTAATTCTGCACTATATTCTTTCATTAATTTGCTCCTTTAAATTCTTGTAAGTCATGTCTCATTCTATCAGCTTTTGTTTTTAGATATATTTTATCAATCTCGTTGGAATGAATTTCTATTGGAACTCTATTATTTACTTTTATATTATATTTTTCTACTTGCTCTATTTTATCTGGATTATTGGTTAATAATCTAACAGATTTTACTCCAAGCTCTTCTAGGATATCTGCAGCTATCCTGTAATTTCTCATATCTGCAGGAAAACCTAACTTAATATTCGCATCTACAGTATCATAACCTTCTTCTTGAAGTTTGTAGGCTTTGATTTTATTAAATAAACCAATACCTCTTCCTTCTTGTCTTAGGTAAACCAAAACTCCAGATCCTTCTTTTTCTATCATTTCTAAGGACTTGTGTAATTGTGATCCACAATCACAACGGCGAGAAGCAAATACATCTCCTGTTAAGCACTCAGAGTGTATCCTACATAAAACATCTTCTTTATTTATAACACCTTTTATAAGTGCTATATGTTCTTCTTCATTTTCCTTATCTAGAAAACTTATAGCCTTAAATGTTCCATAGTCTGTTGGCAAGTTTATTATATCTGTTTGTTCGATTAATTTTTCCTTTTCCCTTAATTTCTCAAGTTTATATTTTTGGATTTGTTCGACACTTGTCATTTTCAGATTAAATTTCTTTGCTAATTTTTCTAAGCCCTCACCTCTAAGCATATGACCATCTTCTGCCATAATTTCACAACAAACCCCAACTTCTTCTAATCCTGCAAGCTTCATTAAGTCAATTGTTGCTTCTGTGTGTCCATCTCTTACCAGAACTCCACCTTCCCTTGCTATTAGAGGGAAAACATGGCCAGGACGTCTTAAATCACTTGCTTTTGTAGATAAATCGCACAAACTTCTGATAGTATCAGCTCTTTCAAAGGCAGAAATGCCAGTTGTAGTATTAATATGATCAACTGATACTGTAAAAGCTGTGGAATGATTGTCTGTATTCACCGCAACCATTGGTTCTAGATTAAGTCTATCAGCTACATTTTGGCTGATAGGTGTACATATAAGTCCCTTACCGTAGCAGGCCATAAGATTAATCATATCTCCTGTAACATTTTGACCGGCACAAATAAAATCTCCCTCATTTTCTCTATTTTCATCATCTGTAACTATTATTATTTCATTATTTCTTAGTGCTTGTAATATTTCTTCCATTATATTTAAAAACCATTTTCTAATAAAAAGTTTTTGTCCACCCTTTCTTTATCTTCTGTCAATTTTTCTATATATCTTCCTATAATATCAGTTTCTATATTTACCTGATCATTTATCTTTTTATACTTAAAATTCGTAGCTTCTAAAGTTTCTGGAATAAGAGAAACTTCAAAAATATCCTTATCTGCCATCGAAACAGTAAGTGATATGCCATCTATGGCAACCGATCCTTTTTTGACTATATATTTTGAAATATCTCTTGTTGTTTTAATTCTATAGACATTTTTATTTATAGCAATTATATTTCCAAGTCCATCAACATGACCTTGGACAACATGACCGTCAAGTCTTGATCCAATTCTCATGGCCCTTTCAAGATTGACCTTTTTTAATAACATTGATCTATCAAATTTAGTGACTTTTAATGATTCATTCATTATATCAGCAGTATAAGATTTATCTGTAAAAGATGTAACAGTTAGGCAAACGCCATCAGTCATTATCGAATCACCCTTTTTGATATCTTCTAAGACTTTATCTGCCTTAACTTCAATGGTGACATGGTCAGATTTTTGGGTAAATCCAACAACTTCTCCTATTTCCTCAGATATTCCAGTGAACATTTTTTGCCTCTATCAAAATATCTGTATCAAACATAGATACATTTTCTATATCAAACTTATAAGCATCACTCATAAACTCACATCCCTTTCCAGTAAAAGGAGAAAGCGTCCTTTCACCAGAAATGATTTTTGGACTAATAAACTCATAGATCCTATCTACTAGATCAGCTTCTAGAAAAGTATTATTTATATGTGATCCTCCTTCTACTAATACTGAACCAATATTCATAGCATAAAGCTTATATAACAAATCATTAATATCTACTTGTCCATTCTTATCCTTGCATCTGATCAAATCTACTTTGTAAGGATTTTCTTTATCTGAACAAGTTGCTACGTAAGTCTTTTTATCAGACTCTAGATCAAATACCTTTAAATCTTCTGGTAGTTCTAGTTTACTATCTATTATTATCCTAACAGGATCTATGCCAGCTTCTATTCTAGAATTAAGAGAAGGATTATCATGTATAGCTGTAGTCTTTCCTACTATAATAGCATCGTATTTACTACGTAATTTATGGACATGCTCCCTAGACTTTTCATTGCTTATCCATTTAGAATCACCATTTGCACAAGCAATTTTCCCATCTAAAGTCATAGCATATTTTAAGGAAATAAAAGGTCTATTGTATTTCATATTATAAAAAAATACTTCGTTTAACTTTTTCCCCTCTTCTTCAAGTAATCCAGTATAAACTTCTATACCATGATCTTTAAGCTTTTTTATACCGTCTACCTTAGGATTGGTATCAATATTTGAAATATAAACTTTGCTTATGCCCTGTCTTATAACTTCATCAACACATGGTGGTTGTTTTCCTTGGTGAGAACAAGGCTCTAAGTTTACATATAAACTTGCACCCTTAGCATCTTCTGTAAGATTATTAAAGGCATCTCTTTCAGCATGAAGATTGCCATAATTATGATGGTAACCTTCTCCTATGATCTTATTATTTTTGACAATTACAGCTCCAACCATAGGATTTGTTAGAACCTTTCCTTCACCCTTTTTTGCTAATTCAAAAGTTCTTTTCATCAACTTTTCATCATTCATCTTGCCTCCTTAAAAGCTTCGGGCATATAAAAAAAGCCCCTGAACTCAGGGACTTGTACGTTGAGATTCTAAGTAATACACAAATGAATTACTCTTATTTCTTCTCTCATCCAGACTATAACTGTCGGTTTAGGAATCGAACCTAATCAGCTTTCGCTCGCAGACTTTACTGCCGGTGGAGACTTGCACTCCGCCCTGAAGAATTTAATATTTAATTTACAATTATATTGTAATAGATAATTATTTATTTGTCAAAACGATTGCACAATATATTTTTCATGATTATAAAAAACAAGTATGTGTAATAAAAAAACAAGAGACTCAATTTAAGAGTCTCTTTGCAATAAGTATATTATTTAATTTTCATATTCTTTTTTCTTTTTACATAATCCATGACTTGCAATTTTAAGAATATTATTCCAAGAATAGTTATATTGACTTGCATAATTATTAAATATTCCAAGCTTTCTTATAATCTTTTATTAAGTTTTTTTAAAATATTACTATTTAATTTTTTTCTTTTTTTTATATATAATTTAAAAAAGAGACCATTTTAAATGACCTCTTTTAATTACTATATTTGTTTATTTTTCATTATCCTCTGCTTCTGTTTCTATTTCACTTCTTACGAATTCTTCAGCAGCTTCTTCCATTTTTTCGTTATCTATATTTGATCTATCTATTAGTTTTTCTAATTTTTCTTCGTCTTTTTTAGAAAAATCTTCATTTTCATCTACTTTTTTTCTCATATAATGGCTAATTCCTAATCTTTTATAGGATTCGTATTTTATTGCAGATCTTTCTTTTAGCCAAGCTGCTACTAATACTATCATCATTAGTATGCCGACATAGCCTATTATTGGATAGAATATTGATACTAGCTCTTTAAAACCGCCAAAGCTTAGTACAAATCCTACTAGGGTTAGTACTACTAAAAATATTCTAAATCTATTTTCTTTTCCTTTTGAAAATCTACGTGCTAGGGCATAAAATAGGGAAATACCTGTATTAAATATCATACCAAATATTACCAAAGCCATTAGTATTCCGAGTATTGGATTTATGTCTTCAATTATGTATAGCATTGGTATATCAAGCTTACCTACTTCTTCTACTCTAATAAAAAGTGTAAATGATATTAAAATTCCTAGTATACCAGCAATTGCTCCACCTAATAGACCTCCTATTCCAGCATCTGTTGTATTTAATTCTTCTCCACCTAATACAAGTCCCATTGAAACTCCACTCATTAGGCACATTCCGTAATAATTAAATGTGGAAAATATTACACTATTAAAATTTGATGGTAATTGTGTAGCTATGCTATTTAGTTGATTCCAATCTGGATGATAATTAAAGAATGTATATAAAGAACCTATTAGTGTAAAAATAATAATTAACGGTGTAAATGACCCTATAATTTTGGATACTTTATCAAAATCCATCATGCCCACTATTATTATAAGGGCTGCACAAATAACTTGTCCTATCCATTTTTTGATGCCAAAGGCTTCATTTAAGTTTGATCCTGCTCCAGCTATCATTACAAATCCTATAACAAAACAAGTAAATATCAAGGAATAGTCCATAAATTTAGCCATGTATTTATTAGTAATTTCTCCAAATACTTCTGAGTGGTCTATTGCCATATAGTGTGATCCTAATTGCAAAAGAACTCCGCCTATCAATGTATGTAATAATCCTACCATTCCTGCTCCAATAAGACCTGGTATTCCTAGTGAAACAAAATATTGTAAAAGTTCTTGTCCTGAAGCAAGTCCCGCTCCTGTTACTACTCCTACATATGCTAACATTATTACTAGTGATTTTTTATTCATAGTTCCTCCATATTAATTACTATACTTTTTTATAGGGTATGTGTAAATATTTGTAAAGTACTTTAGGAAATGAACTAGTGAAATTATTTAAAGTTTCAGCTTATTTCTTATAATTTTAAAATATATAATATATTTTTGTATAAAAAAAGAGCAAGTTTTACTTACTCTTTTTAAAATATTTATAATCCTCTCGAAGTGCCCTTTGGGCTCTTCTTACTTAGTTATCTAAATTTAAGCTTTACTTAATCTTAGAGATAGATGTCAGATGCTTTGCATCTAACAACCATGTATAGATTGGGACTATTTATCTATTTTTGTTACTACTCCTGATGCTACTGTTCTTCCACCTTCACGTACTGCGAATCTTAGTCCTTCTTCTAGGGCTATTGGTTTTTGTAGTTTGATTTTGAATGTTGCGTTGTCTCCTGGCATTACCATTTCTACGCCTTCTTCTAGTTCGATATCGCCTGTTACGTCTGTTGTTCTAAAGAAGAATTGTGGTCTGTATCCACTGAAGAATGGTGTGTGACGTCCTCCTTCTTCTTTGGTTAGTACGTATACTTGTCCTTCGAATTCTGTGTGTGGTTGTACGCTGCCTGGTTTTGCTATTACTTGTCCTCTTGAGATTTCGTCTCTTTGGATTCCTCTTAGTAGGACTCCTACGTTGTCTCCACTTTCTGCTTGGTCTAGTGATTTGTGGAACATTTCTACGCCTGTTACTACGGCTTCTTTTGTTTTGTCTGTTAGACCTATGATTTCTACTGTGTCGTTTACTTTTAATGTTCCTCTTTCTACTCTTCCTGTTGCTACTGTTCCTCGTCCTGAGATTGTCATTACGTCTTCTACTGGCATTAGGAATGGTTGATCGTTGTCTCTTTCTGGTACATCAAAGTATTCGTCTACTTGTTCCATTAGGTCTAGGATTTTGTCTGTCCATTCGCCTTCTCCACCTTCTTGTAGTGATTTTAGGGCGCTTCCTACTACTACTGGGGCTTCGTCTCCGTCGAATTCGTATTCGTTTAGTAGGTCTCTTACTTCCATTTCTACTAATTCGATTAGTTCTGGATCGTCTACTTGGTCTTCTTTGTTTAGGAATACTGCGATTTTTGGTACTCCTACTTGGCGGGCTAGTAGGATGTGTTCTCTTGTTTGTGGCATTGGACCGTCTGCTGCAGATACTACTATGATTGCTCCGTCCATTTGTGCTGCTCCTGTGATCATGTTTTTAACGTAGTCTGCGTGGCCTGGAGCGTCGATGTGAGCATAGTGTCTATTTGGTGTTTCGTATTCTACTACTGATGTGTTGATTGTGATTCCACGTTCTCTTTCTTCTGGTGCTTTATCTATGTTTTCGTAGTCTACGAATTCGCCTGTTCCGTATTTTTTGTTTAATGCTTGTGTAATTGCTGCTGTTGTTGTTGTTTTACCGTGGTCTACGTGACCGATTGTTCCGATATTTAAGTGTGGTTTTGTTCTTTCGAATTGTTGTTTACTCATTGTTAACTCCTATTAATTATTTATCTAATATTTGTTCTTTTACTGATTCTGGTACTTGAGCGTAGTGGTCAAATTGCATTGAGTAAGTTGCTCTACCTTGTGTCTTACTTCTTAGATCTGTTGCATAACCAAACATTTCTGAAAGTGGGATGAAGGCATCTAATATGTGGATACCATCTTTTGGATTCATACCATCGATTTTACCACGACGGCTTGATACGTCTCCCATTACATCTCCTAGATATTCATCTGGTGTTGTAATTTCTACTTTTTCTACTGGTTCTAGTAAAACTGGTTTTGCCTTTTCTACTGCATTTTTAAGACCCATAGATCCTGCTACGTGGAAGGCTACTTCTGATGAGTCTACTTCGTGGTATGATCCATCGTAAAGTATAACATGCATATCTACCATTGGATATCCACCTAGGATACCGCTAGATGCTGCTTCGCGTACACCTTCTTCAACTGGTCTGATGTATTCTTTTGGTACTGAACCTCCGACAATTTGTGATTCAAATGTAATACCGCTTCCTTCTTCACCTGGGATTACTCTTAAGTGAACATCACCGTATTGACCAGAACCACCTGATTGTCTTACAAACTTACCTTGTGCTTCAGATTCTTGTGTGATACCTTCTCTGTAAGCTACTTGTGGGTTACCGATATTAGCTTCTACTTTGAATTCTCTAAGTAGCCTATCTACGATAACTTCAAGGTGAAGCTCTCCCATTCCTGAGATGATTGTTTGACCTGTTTCTTCATCTGATTTTGTAACGAAAGTTGGATCTTCTTCTGCTAGTTTTTGAAGACCAATAATCATTTTATCTTGTGAAGCTCTTGTTTTTGGTTCGATTGCAACTGAGATTACTGGATCTGGGAATTCCATTTTTTCAAGGATGATTTGATTATCTTGATCACATAGTGTATCCCCTGTTGTTGTATCTTTTAGTCCTAATAAAGCTACGATATCTCCAGCATATGCTTTTTCGATTTCTTCTTGTTTATTAGAGTGCATTTGCATGATACGTCCAACACGTTCTCTTTTACCTTTTGTTGCATTATATATATATGAACCTGACTCAATTGTACCTGAGTATAGTCTTGTGTAGATTAGTTTACCTACATAAGGATCAGTTACAACTTTAAATGCTAGTGCACTTGTTGGTGCATTATCATCAGGTTTTCTTTCCATTTCTACTGATTCATCTTTTGGATCGATACCTTTTATACTTGGTACGTCAAGTGGGCTTGGCATAAATTCAATGATAGAATCTAGAAGTGGTTGTACACCTTTATTTTTGTATGCTGAACCGCATAGGCATGGGAAAATCTTTTGTTCGATTGTTCCTTTTCTAATAGCAGCTTTGATTTCTTCTACAGTTATTTCTTCACCTTCTAGATATTTCATCATAATATTATCATCAATTTCTGATAATTCTTCTAAAAGGTTGTTTCTGTATTCCTCAGCTTGCTCTTTTAAATCTGCTGGTATTTCTCCATATAGTGGGTGAGCACCTAAGTCTTCTGTATTATATGTTACAGCTTCCATAGTGATTAGGTCTACGGCACCTTGGAAATCTTGTTCAGCTCCTATTGGAATTTCTATAGGTACTGCATTTGCTTTTAATTTATCTTTAATTGTGTCTACTGACATGAAGAAGTCTGCCCCAGTCGCATCCATTTTGTTGATAAAACAAATTCTTGGGATGTGGTATTTGTCAGCTTGTCTCCATACAGTTTCTGATTGTGGTTCTACTCCGCTTTTAGCATCAAATAAAGCTACAGCACTATCTAGTACTCTTAGTGATCTTTCAACTTCTACTGTAAAATCAACGTGTCCTGGAGTATCGATAATATTTATTCTATGGTCTTTCCAAAAAGCTGTAGTTGCAGCAGATCCGATTGTAATACCACGTTCCTTTTCTTGGTCCATGGAGTCCATTACTGCTGTACCATCGTGAGTATCACCTATTTTATAAATTTTACCAGTATAATATAGCATTCTTTCTGTTACTGTAGTTTTACCGGCATCGATATGAGCCATGATTCCTATATTTCTGGTATCTTTTAGTGAAACTTGTCTAGGCATTTATCCCCCTGAAATTAATATCTGTAATGTGCAAAGGCTTTGTTAGCTTCTGCTGCTCTGTGCATTTCTTCTTTTCTTCTAACAGCTGCACCAGAGTTGTTAGATGCGTCTAGAATTTCTTTTGCAAGTCTTTCTACCATAGTTTTTTCACCACGAGCTCTTGAGAAATTAACTAACCATCTTAAAGCTAGAGTTTGTCTTCTTTCTGGTCTAACTTCCATAGGAACTTGGTAATTAGCACCACCGATTCTTCTTGCTTTAACTTCAAGTGTTGGCATAATATTTTCAAGTGCTTGGTAGAATACTTCTAGTGCGTCATTTCCTGTTGTTTCTTCTATAATGTCAAATGCATCATAGACAATTCTTGTTGCAAGGCCTTTTTTACCATCTAGCATAACGTTATTGATAAGTTTTGTAACTACTCTATCGTTATACTTAGCGTCAGGCATTACTTCTCTTTTTGGTATATGTCCCTTTCTTGACACTTTGCTTCCCTCCTTTACCAATTATTAAGTAATATCATTAGTACTCGACTAATTATTTGTCGTCAGTGTGCATGCATATACCATAATTTTCTATAATAATTTAATAATTTATTTTATAATTATAGGTACATTATGCACTTATATTTCTAGATCCTAGTTTTGGTCTTTTTTCGCACCATATTTAGATCTAGCTTGTTTTCTTCCATCAACTCCTGCAGTATCAAGAGTACCTCTTATGATGTGGTAACGCACACCTGGAAGGTCTTTTACTCTTCCACCTCTAATTAGTACAACGCTGTGTTCTTGCAAATTGTGACCAATCCCTGGAATGTATGAAAGTACTTCAGCACCGTTTGTAAGTCTAACTCTGGCAACTTTACGTAAAGCTGAGTTAGGTTTTTTAGGTGTTACAGTTCTAACAGATGTACAAACGCCACGTTTTTGTGGTGATTGGTTAGGAGTAACTCTACCTTTAAGTGTATTGTAGTTGTAACCTAAAGCTGGTGTGTTAGATTTTGTTTGTGTACTTTTTCTACTTTTTCTAACAAGTTGGTTAATTGTAGGCATAATGCACCTCCTTTTCTTTTTATACTTATAAATGGCATACCTATGCCAATACTTAATAAGTGTACTATCTTAGCCTGCTAATGTCAAATGATTTGTCAAAAAGAAGTTAATAAATATTATATAGAAGCTTTTAGCAAAATATACTTATAAATCTGCCCTATAATAAATAATTATTTAACAAAATAAAAGATGATTTGTGGGTATATATAAGTAAGTAGTAATAAAAGAATTAAATATTAGGAGGATATATCAATGGATATAACATTTGGCGGAAATAAAGTAAATTTAATAGGAAATGAAATCAAAGTTGGTGACAAGGCTCCAGCATTCAAGGCAACTATGAATGACCTAAGCGAATGGTCAAGCGAAAATTGTGATGATAAAGTAGTAATTTACTCAGTAGCACCATCACTTGATACAAGCGTTTGTGCTCTTCAAGCTAAAAAATTTAACAAAGAAGCAAGTGAATTAGACGGAGTAAATGTAGTAACAATTACAGAAGACCTTCCATTTGCTCAAGCAAGATTCTGTTCTAATGAAGGGATCGAAAATAATCTAATGGTTTCAGATTACAAAGATCGTGAATTTGGAGAAAAATACGGATTCCTAATGGACGAAAACAAACTTTTAGCTCGTGGTGTTGTAATTGTTGATAAAGATGGCACAGTAGCATACGTGGAATATGTACCAGAAGTAACAGATGAAGTTGACTTTGATAAAGCTTTAGAAGAAGTTAAAAAACTTATTTAATTATTAATTTCAAATGAAAAATAGGCTAAGTGCTTAGCCTATTTTTATTTTACAAATTTATAAATATTTTTTATTCAACCGTTACTGATTTCGCTAAATTTCTTGGTTTATCAATATCTAAGCCTAATTTATTTGCCACTTCATAGGCAAGTAATTGTTGTGGGATAACCGCAAAAATTGCTTGGTACATATCTCTACATTTTGGTATCTGTAAACAAATATCATAAGTTTGTTCTATATCCTTATCTATATCTTGTGTAATTACAATAGTATATGCTCCACGTGCCTTTACTTCTTTTATATTTGATAATGATTTTTCTCTAAGATTTTTTTGAGTAACTATATTTATTATAGGCACTCCTTCTTCTATAAGAGCAATGGATCCATGCTTTAATTCTCCAGCTGGCATCGCTACAGAATTAATATAAGAAATTTCTTTTAGTTTTAATGCTCCTTCTTTTGCTGACAAATAATCTAGTCCCCTACCTAAATAAAAAACTGCTGGAGCATCTTTTATTTTTTCAGCAATCTTATCAATTACTTGATCTTTTTCTAAATATTCTTTTATTAAAGCTGGATAAGTTTTAAATTCACGAACAATTTCACTTACATAGTCTTCATTATAAGTTCCTATTTTATATCCAAAATCTAAACTAAGTAAATATAGAGCCATAAGTTGAGCTGTGTATGCTTTTGTAGATGCTACTGATATTTCTGGACCTGCATCGCAATATATTACTTTGTCTGCTTCTCTATCTATGCTTGAACCAACAACATTTGTTATAGCTAGCACTTTTGCCCCACGTTTTTTAGCTTCCCTAAGAACAGATAATGTATCTGCTGTTTCTCCAGATTGACTTAGAACTATTAAAAGACTATCTTTAGTTAAAAATTGCATATTATATCTAAATTCAGATGCAAGTTCTGCACTAACTGATTTTTTTAAGGCATCTTCCATGGATATTTTCCCAGCTTCTGCTGCATGAAAAGCTGTTCCGCAAGCTGTTAGATATATGTGATCAAAGGATAATATTTCTTCTTTAGTAAAAGAAGTATCTCCTAAGTTTATAAAATCTCCTTTAATCTTCCTAATTAAAGAATCCTCTATAACCTTTGGCTGCTCGTGAATTTCCTTTATCATAAAGTGATCATAACCATTTTTACTAGCTGCTTCAACAGACATATCTACATGAATAATTTCTTTATTTACTTCTTTATCCTTAAGTTCAATTTTATATTTTCCATCTTTAATAGTTACTATTTCTTCATCATCTAGGTAAATTACATCTCTAGTATAATTTAATATTGCTGTTATATCTGATGCTGCAAATACACCATTATCTATAATACCTAATATAAGTGGGCTTTCTTTACGAACTAGAACTAATGTTTCTGGATCTCTGCTAGATATAACTGCCAAACTAAAAGATCCTTCTAAAAGATCTACTACTTTTTTTACACTTGTAGATAGATCTTTTTCATAGTATTTATCTATAAGATTTGCTATAACTTCGCTGTCAGTTTCTGAATAAAAAGAATATCCGTCTTTTATTAAATCTTCTTTCAATATTTGATAATTTTCAATAATACCATTGTGAACAATAGCAATATCTTTTTTATTGTTTACATGTGGGTGGGCATTTTCTTCTGTTGGTTTGCCATGAGTTGCCCATCTAGTATGACCGATACCAATATTTGCCTCTGACGGATCATTGTTTGCCTTTTCTATCAGAGCATCTATATTTCCACTTTTTTTGATAACATCTATAGAATTTTCATTCAAAAGGGCGATACCTGCTGAATCATAGCCCCTATACTCTAATTGTTCTAATCCCTCTAGTAACTTTTTCTTACAACTTTCGCTTCCATTATATGCAACAATTCCACACATTATAAACCTCCTTGTGGTGAGGGTTTACTGTAATGATTTTGTTATCCTATTACTAGAAATATTTGTACATTACTAAGGCTGTAATACCTGTGGAGCATCCGCCGAATTTTTCGATAACTCCACTCCTCGTCAACCAAAAGGTCCTGGCGCTTCTTATATTTTTTCCCTCAAAAATTTTTGCTCTTTTATTATAACATAATGCAAAAAAATATTATCGTTTTTTTAAATAAAGTTATAATAAAATTGATATAATATTATCAAATAATTTTGTACATATAATGGAGTGTTTTATTTATAGTTTATAAAATGTACTATGCTTAGTAGCTAAGTGTTAAGAAAAACAAGTTATAATATAAAAATTAATTTATTATTCCATAAAAAAACCAACTAAATACTTAGCTGGTTTTAATTTATTTATTCTATATTTTGCCAATCTTTTTTACCAAGGGCAATATTTTTTATATAATCTGCTACATTATTTTCTACAATCATTTCTCTATCTATAAAATATACACCTGCTGCAGCTGCTATCATTTTTATTTGGCTAGTGTCATCGTTAGAATTTGATGTTATTAGAACTGGCTTTGCATCCATACCAAATTGCTTGCTGTCGTTATTAATCTCATATAGGTCTTCATTTTTTATATTGCCTTCTACTGTAGAAATTATAATAGTTGAAAATCCTTTTGTGCATACTAGGTCGAGTACGTTTTCAATTGCTAGACTATCTTCCCTGTAATCATCGTAAGCCTTCCACCTTAGATTTACTTTTATTTTTATATCGTCAAAAAATTCTGAATATTTTAATAATTCAAAGTAAGTATAAACTCTAAGCAGGCTATCTTTTCTACTAAAAAATTCTCTAAATCCTGCATCTCCATATTCATAGTTTAACATAACTTTCTTTTCTAAACTTTCTGCATATGGTTTATTATCTATATGGTTAAATATTCTAGTATCTGTAAGCTTACCTTCTTTATCCATAGCTTCTATTATATTATTAAATTTCTTCGCAAATCCCTTTGGATTATCCACTTCATATTCATAGCTAAAGTTTAATTTATCTGAATATATACTATAGCTATAAGCATAATTTTTCTCTGCTAGCTCAGTTTTTACTAGATTAAAGTATAAATTATATTCCCACATATTTTTAGAAATAAATTCTCCAATAACTTTAGAAAGCTTGTCGTTATATGAATGTAGTTTCAAGCTGCCAGGATTTTTTGGGAATTGATAAGCAATTAATATTTCTTCTTTAATTAATTGGTCTAAGAGGTTTTTTAATGAGTTATATTTGCCGGCATCATTTTTTCTAAATTTAAAATCTCCAACTTCTATTAAGCTATGTTGGTCTTGTTTTGGAAAGTTATCTATATTTAGCCTATAGTATTTTTCGCTAGCATTAATTGCTTCAATAGAATTTTTCCAGTCATCAGAACTTAAATTTATATATGTTTGCCATATTCTTGGATAATATTTCTTTAACCTAGTTATACTTACAAGGCTATCATTATCTATAATTCTAGCATTATTTAAGAAAAAAGTTTCTTCTACTGTTAGCGAACTGTTATATATATAGTAATCGAGAGCCTTATAATTACCGCACCAATTATTAGATCCTATATATTCTACAAATTCTAATCCTATTAGTTCTTCTCTTTTGGCATCAGCATGAGAATTTAAAGTAAGATCTACTATGGAATTTTCTTTGCTGTAGTCCTTAAACTTATCGTAAGTTATAGTTTCAATTTTTAAAGATTTCTGTAATCTCTTATTTTTTAGAAAATTTTCTATCCTATATATTTTATTTGAATCAACAGGATAATCGCTTAAAAAAATAAGTTTTTCTGGATAAAACTTAATAGCAGCAATTATATTTGCCCACAAATTTTCATCGCTTTCTAAAAATGGTTTGTAGATAGTTTTTACTCTTTTTGAAGAAACCAAAGGTATAGAATCAATTATCATATAATCTACCGCTTTGATATCTGTGCTTTTATTTCTTTTTATTATCAAAGTAAGATCATCTTTTATTTGGTAATAATCATTAGAAAGTTGTTTTAAATCTGGACTAGCTTCATTTAATATTTCCTCTATTTCATAGGTTAAAATATTTAATGAGTTATTGGTATAATATTCATTTTCTATTATGCTATCAGATAATTTATATAGTTCTATCCACAGTGGTCTAAGTTTTATTAAATACTCATTGTCATCCCAAAGTGTATTGTTTAGTATATTGTTAACTCGAGATCTTACTTGTTCTTCTTTATAGATGGTCTTTTGCCTTATAATTTCATCAATTTTTTGTGAAATTTTTGACAAATTATCTTCACCACCTTTTTTTAGTACTTTGGAATGAGTATTAGAAATTAACGGATGATACTTATTTCTGTAATCCACATATTTTTTTTGATCAACATAAGAATATGATCTTAGCTGTTCATCTGTTGGAACTTTAAATCCTTGGACTATCATAAATCTATTCCGAGAATGATGTTCATAATCAGCTAGCATATCATGTAGACTTGCTTTGCCATCATCACTATCTTTGTATATTACTTCTTTAGAAAATTTGAAGGCTACATCATCACTTTCTTTTATTCCAGCCATATATTTGTAATATTCTATTGAGAGGGCAACTCTAAGAGAGGATTTGAGATTATAAAAATCATTTTCTATAAAATTTGACCAGACCATTTCATTATCTACTCTTTCACCGTGGTTACTAACTATGTGATATCTATAAAATTCAAAGGCTTCATCTAAAAGCTTGTCACTAAAATATCTATTTTTAGAAGTAGATGTAGAGGTAAGGTCTAGATTATAAAAGGCAATATTTCCCTCATGCCTAATATCTACTTTATGATTATTTCTAGAATAATTTAAAATAATCCTTTTTTTGCTATCTGCTTTAAACTCATTGTATAAAATATCTCCCATGCGAGGGTAATTATAACCAGATGGATCTAGGATTAATATATATGACTGGTATATTCTCTCATTTAAAGGAAAAAAATTTATATTTGCATATGCCTTATCAGTGATCTGTGGATTTATATAATCATTTACTAGTTTTTTATTTAAGAAAATTTTACTAGTTTGTGATAGGAGAGGATTTTCTTCTATCATCTCTTTATAAAAAATCTTAGGATTCCTATCATAAAATGAGATATTTAAGTTGACATCTTTGATATTAGCTACTGAAAATATATAGCTAAAGAATATCTTTGATACATCGTTATTACCTACTATAGCAACATCAATATTTTTCTTTTCCTTATCTTCTGTAATATAGTTATATAGTCTATGATAGTCTAGAAAATAAGATGCTGATATAATTGCGGAGAATTCTTCATCATCTCTAAATCTAATATTATCTTGTATTCCTATTAGCCTATCTTTAAAATCTCTTACACTAATTAGCCTATGAATTGATAAGGTATCTTGCAATAAGCTAACAATCTCATCCTCGGATTTTTGATTAATTAGAATTTTATTTGACTTATGATTTAGGACTTCTCTTAGATTTCTTTCTAATAGATCCATATCTTCATTTTCTTTTACTGTCGGAGTCCTAGCCATCAATAATGTAAAAAATGTAGCTGCTAGCATATATAAGTCTATTTCTTCGGTAATAAATATTTCTTTTCTTTTAGAAATATCAGAAATAAATCTAATCTCTGGTGGGATAAAGGTCTTATCACTAGGCATGGCAAATTCATTAATTTGATCAAGCTCATTTAGATCAATAGCTGCATCAAAGTCAAATAATTTTACCCTGCTATTATTATAATCATAAAGTATATTAGCAGGTTTTAAATCCATATATATAATATCATTATTATGTAGGTGGATTAGTATATCTGCTGTTTGAATAAGAATATCTACAATCCTTGCCAAATCTAAATTATAATACTTATCCACACTAGTAGCAGAATCCACCTCATAAAGAGAATATAAAAATGAATTGTCTATCTCTACCCTATAAGGTCTTACTATCTTGCTATCAAAAAAGCTATCCATCTCCAAAATTCTAATATGCTTATTATAGGCATCAATAAATTTATTTCGATCTTTTTTTATTCTCTGTTCATCCTTGCTAGTAATTGCATCAAAATATAATTCCAGTCTGTTAATAGGATTTCTTTCTGCAACAATATTATCCTCATTGTAGTTTGGATAAAATTCTTTCATAATCATTTTTTTAATAGGTGGATAGGTATCATCTACCGATACCTCATAAACAAGAGCAGAAGCTCCTTCTCCTATGAGTTTATTTACTTCAACCTCATATTTTACTTCACCCATCATAGAAATAATATTAAATTTTTCACCTACAAGTGAGCTCCTATTTGTCTTAATATTTTCTGTAAGCCCATTTATAAAATCTTCTTGTGAATTAAAATCTTTCATCTTTAATACCTTTTCTAGTAATTTATCAACAAAAATTCTATATAAGATATCTTTATATAATGTGAATGTAAGTTGATAAAATATGTTATAATCCTTATAACTATTATACATTATTTTCCTTTAATGATATTTAGTTTTATTTAAGAAATATAATTAATTACTATATTATCAGGCAAAATAAGTTAAGCAATATTATAACATTTTTTTACTAAGATGAGTATATTTATGTTATAATTGTTCTAATACTATATAAAAAATAACTTTGGAGGTAAGCATGAAACTTGGAGTTCATGATTTAATGTTAAGAGAAAACGGCAAATCTAACCAGGAATTCTTTGAAGACACTAAAAAAATAGTTTTAACCTTAGATGAAATGGGTTATGATAGATATTGGTTTGCTGAGCACCATAACTACGAAAATTTACTAGCTGTGGCACCAGAAATCATTTCTTCTTATTTTCTACCAATAACAAAAAATATACATTTAGGTGCTGGTGGTTGCATGATAATGCATTATTCACCACTTAAGGTAGCAGAATTATTTAAAACTATGGCAGAACTTGCACCAGGCAGAGTCGACTTAGGTATAGGTCGTGCTCCAGGATGTGGAGTATCTGAAACAAGAGCTTTAAACCACAAATTTGATGAAAAAACACCTGAATTATATGATGAAATAGAAACTATCCTTGATTATTTGCAAGATAAAAAGCCAAAAGATCCTATATATAGGTTTGTAAAAGCGGTACCAACAAATAACGAATCATTGGTTAATCCATGGATGCTAGGCTCTACAGGTAAATCTGCTCCTAAGGCAGCTGAATGGGGATTGCCTTATTCTTTTGCTAAATTTTTCTTAGTAGAAACTCCTGCTGAAGTCTTTAAACAATATAGATCTGACTTTAAGCCATCTATCTATGCGGATAAGCCGTACATATCTATATCTTATAAAATTCTTATAAGCGATGATAAAGATGAACTAGAATATTTAGGAAAATCTTTTGAATATTTCCATATTCAACAAAATAATGGAGAATTCAATGGCGTAACTGATCCTGAAGAACTTAAAGATTACAACTTTAGCCTAAATGAGCAAGCAATACTAAAAAAAGGTTATGATAATAATTTCCTAATCAAAGGCAGTAAACAAGAAGTTGCCGATATTCTAGAAAAAGAAATAGAGGAGTTTTATATAGATGAAATCCTATGTTTCACTCCTATTTTTGGAGTAGATAATAGAATAAATACTTATAAATCACTAAAAGAAATATTTGACTAATTTTATATCAACCCTAGTAATCAATTAGGGTTGATTTTTACTTACATTTTTAATTCTACAATTAAAAGTTATAGAACTTATTACAAAATCAATATAAATGGCACTGTATTTATAAAGGATAGTATATGAAATACTATAATTTAAACGGAGAAAATATTTCTAGATTAGGTTTTGCTTGCATGAGATTTAATACTATAGATAATGACAACAGCAAAATCGATAAAGAAACTTCTTCAAAAATAATTCTAGAAGCAAATAATCTAAGAGATAAAATTTATTTGACAACAAAGCTTCCTTGCTGGCTAGTAAAAGAAAAGAAAGATTTCTATAAGTTATTAAATGAACATCTCGAAAATCTTAGAACTGACCATCTTGATTTCTACCTGCTGCATTCTTTAGATATTAAAAGGTTTAATGAAATGGTTGATTTAGGTGTATTTGAATTCTTAGATGAAATCAAGGAAAAAGGATTAGTCAAAAATGTTGGTTTTTCTTTCCATGATGAATATTCTTCCTTTGAAAAAATTATAAAATCTTATGGTTGGGACTTTTGTCAAATCAAGCTAAATTATCTAGATATTAATTACCAAGCTGGATTAAAAGGATATAAACTTGCAAAAGATATGGGCATATCGGTTGCTATAATGGAGCCAATAAAGGGATCTCGTTTAGCTAATCCTCCTGAAAAAATATCAGATTTATTAAAAGATTTTACAGACTTAAGTCCAGCTCAAGAGGCCTTAAAATTTCCTCTAAGTCTAGATAATGTTATGACTGTTTTAAGCGGTATGAATGATATGAATCAAATAAGAGAAAACATTCATATGGCAAGCTCTGTTGATTATAATTCTTTATCAAAAGATGATATAGACTTTTATGAAAAGGCTCTTTTTATATATAAATTAAAAGAACAAATAGGATGCACTGCTTATGAGTACTGCTTACCTTGCACAGTAGAAATTAACATACCTAAAGTCTTCTCTCTTTGGAATAATGCTTACCTATATGATGAGAGTAAAAAAAGCAGAAAGCAATATAAAGATTATCTAAAAAATGGAGTAAGTCCAATAGAATGCATAGAGTGTGGTAAATGTGAAGAAATATGTCTACAAAATCTCGAAATCATTGAAGGACTAAAAAAAGCTAATGCCTTTTTAGCCTAGAAATTATTTATGTAATTTTTACTAAAAAATAAAAAAACCACTGCCATAATTTTTCATTAGGCAGTGGTTTTTGTTTTTTGAGTTTAAAATATATTATTTGTTTAGTATTTTATAAAATCATTTTTTTCTAAACCATTAAGATATAAGCAAAGTCGTTCATACAAAGGCTCAGCTTCATCTTTATATTCACTCTTTAATATTTGTCCAATATCTTTTATAGTATTCTCTCCATTTATAGACTCCCAAACTTTGTTACCCATTCCTTTAACCTTAACCCTTGTAATTTCTGGTCTATTAAAAAACTTTTGGGCTATCTTGTGGTTAAGCCCCTTATGGGGCATTAGTATTATATAATTTTTATTATCTTGATCATATTCATAGTCTACATTCTTATGAGGAATCCTATCTAAATCATGCATTTACTTTTTCTTTCTTTATTACTGATTTTGCCTTAGAATAAATAAGTACAGCTAATCCCAAAAATAATACTATAGAAACTTCTTGAGGTAGGCTAAATTTGTCAGATATATTTATAGCATCTGCCAAAGTTTTACCATGTGATGGTATAATAGCAAATATTGCAAGTATAATGCCCATTATTCCTTCACCTGCTATAAGGCCTGCTGAATATAATGTTCCTTTTGTTTCTGCATCTTTTTTGCTTTTTTTATCTATTTTTAATTTATCAACTATTAGTCTAACGACACCACCAAACATTATTCCTAGAGAAGTATTAAGTGGTAGGTAAAGACCTATAGCAAAAGGTAGTACGCTTATACCTAGCAATTCAATCATTATCGCAATAGCAGCACCTATAAATACTAAATCCCAAGGAAGGTTTCCATTCATTACTCCTTCTACTATCATTTTCATTAATACAGCTTGAGGAGCTGGTAAATCCTTAGTACCAAATCCTATTGATGTATTTAATATCCAAAGTATTCCACCTATAGCCAAAGCAGAAGCTAAAACACCTATTATTTCACCGATTTGTTGATATTTAGGACTTGCACCTACTATATAACCTGTTTTTAAATCTTGTGAACAATCTCCTGCTATAGCTGCTATTACACATATGATTGTTCCTATAGAAATCGCTGCTATCATTCCATCGTGTCCAACTAATCCTGTAGCTTTAAGTATTAAAGTAGCAATTAATAGAGTAGCTATAGACATTCCAGATACCGGGTTATTGGATGAACCGATTATGCCAACCATTCTTGATGATACAGTAGCAAAGAAGAATCCAAATATAACTATAATAATTGCACCAACAATATTAACTGGTGTTGATGGCATTAAAAATATTAAAATCACAGATATTATTATTAATATAATTGATGCCTTAAAAGAAATATCAGTATCTAATCTATCACTGTTACTATTATCATCTCTGCTTTTTAAATCACTAATTGAATCCTTAAAAGATTTAACAATCATAGGCAGGGATTTAACTAAAGAAATAATTCCACCTGTGGCTACCGCACCAGCTCCTATATATCTTATGTAGTTTGACCACAAATCAGATGGTGCTAGATTAGTCAGTTCAGTACTACCAAAAGCATGAAGTAATGGCATAAGTACAAACCAAGCAAGTATACCACCTGATAACATTATTGCAGAAATATTTGGTCCTACTATATATCCTACTCCCATTAAAGCAGGTAGAGCATCAAAACCTACAGCAGTTCCAGCAAAATTTTTAGCTGATATTTCATAACTTACTTCTTCTGGAAATATTTTTAGTCCATTTGCCAAAAATTTATATAAAGCTGCTAATCCAAGGCCCTTAAACACAACACTTGAATCTTGTCCGCCTTCTTCGCCTGCCTTTAAAACTTCTGCACAAGCTTTGCCTTCAGGATATGGTAAAACGCCATCTTCTTTAACTATAAGGGCACGTCTTAAAGGAATCATAAAAATAACTCCCAATATACCCCCAATTAAAGTCAACAATAGGATATTTAAGTAAGAGATATAGTGACTATCACCCCACTCTGTTTCCCATAAAAATGCTGCTGGCAAGGTAAAAATTGCACCTGCAGCAAGTGATTCACCTGCCGAACCTATAGTTTGAACAAGATTGTTTTCAAGAATAGAATCTCTTTTGAGAATTTTTCTTACTATACCCATTGAAATAACAGCAGCTGGTATAGATGCTGATATGGTAAGGCCTACTCTAAGACCCAAGTAAGCATTGGCTGCACCAAAAACAATAGCAATAATGACTCCTAAGATAATCGCCAAAGGCGTAAATTCTCTTAGTTCATTTTTTTCAGGTTTCTTTTCCATAATGACTCCTTTTTATAATAAGTAAAATATATAATACTTTAATATAGTATACTGCTAAATTATATAATTTGTAAAATTTTTTTATATTTTTTTATGCTTTTTTTGCCAAATAAAAAACACCCTACAATTTTACAAAAATCATAAGGTGTTAATTATAAATTATTTAATTTTGCATTTGTTCTTCATTCTCAGATTCTTCTAAAGATTCCATATTTAAAGCAATTTGTGCATCTTCAAGATCTTTTGTTTCATAGTCTATTTCTACATCATTGTAGCGTTTCATACCTGTACCTGCTGGTATAAGTTTACCTATGATGATATTTTCTTTTAGACCCATTAGGTCATCTACTTTTCCTTTTATAGATGCATCTGTAAGAACTCTTGTTGTTTCTTGGAAGCTTGCTGCAGATAGCCAAGAATCTGTAGCAAGTGATGCTTTTGTTATACCAAGAAGTTCTTGTGTATATTCTGCAGGTTCTTTGCCTTCTTCAATCAATTTTTCATTTATGAAGTCAACTTCACGTCTTTCTTGTAGGCTTCCTGGTAAGAATTCTGTATCACCTGATTCATCAATTTTTACTTTTTTAAGCATTTGACGGGCTATAACTTCTATGTGCCTATCGTCTATTTCTACACCTTGGATCCTATATACTTTCTGTACTTCTTTTGTAATGTAGTTTTGTACCCCTACCTTACCTAGTACATTTAATACATCGTGTGGATCTAGGGAACCTTCTGTTAGTTGAGCACCTTTTTCTACAACATCTCCATCTTTAACTAATAATCTAGAACCAAATGGAATATTGTATTTGTGTACGTGTCCATCTTCTGATTCAATTTCTACATCTGTTTTCTTTTCGTTTTGAATAAGACTTACTGTACCACTATTTTCTGCTATATAAGCAAGACCTTTTGGTTTACGTGCTTCAAATAACTCTTCAACCCTAGGAAGACCTGATGTGATTCCTACACCTGCTATACCACCTGAGTGGAAGGTCCTCATTGTAAGCTGTGTACCCGGTTCACCTATTGATTGAGCGGCAATAATTCCTACTGCTTCACCTATATTTACTGGTTTACCAGTAGCAAGATTACGTCCGTAGCATTTTGCACAAACGCCTTGTTTTGATCTACATTCTAATACTGAACGAAGTTTAACTTTTTTTACTCCAGCAGCTACAATTTTTTCTGCTGTATCTTCATCGATTAATTGGTCTTTTTTAGCTAATATTTCACCGTTTTCATCTTTTACATCTTCAAATGATGTACGTCCAACTATACGTGTATAAAGATTTTCTACTAATTCGTTACCATCTTTAAATTCATAAGCTTCTACATATCCATGTGTATGGCAGTCATCTTCTGTTACAATTACATCTTGAGAAATATCTACCATTCTACGTGTTAGATAACCTGAATCGGCAGTTCTTAGAGCTGTATCTGTAAGTCCCTTACGAGAACCGTGAGAAGAAATAAAGTATTCTTGTACTGAAAGTCCTTCACGGAAATTTGCTTTTACTGGGATTTCGATTGTTTTACCATCTGCCTGACTCATAAGTCCACGCATACCACCTAGCTGTCTGATTTGGTTTGTAGAACCACGGGCACCAGAATCAGCAAATATTTTGATATTATTATCACTGCGTAGGTCAGTTAGTAGAGCTTCTGTTACTTTATCTGTAGTTTCTCTCCAAATATCGATAACTTTTTCATACCTTTCGTCATCTGTTATAAGACCACGTCTGTATAATTTTTCGTAATTATCTACTTCCGCATCTGCATCTGCTATAATATCCCATTTAGCTTTTGGAATATTAACGTCTGCCATAGATACAGTCAAACCTGAAAGTGTTGAATATTTATATCCTGTTTGTTTTATATAGTCAAGCACTTCTGCAGTTTTAATATTACCATGCTTTCTAAAACATCTATCTACAATGTCTTTTAATACTCCAGAATCTGCTACTTGATTAATTTCTAGTGAATATGGATCTTCTTTTCTATTTACATATCCTAAATCTTGTGGAATACCTTCATTGTAGATAAATCTACCTACTGATGATTCAACAATTTTTCCTGGATCTTCATTATCTTTCTTAACTCTAACGCTTACTCTTGTTTGATATTCTACATCTCCAGTTAAAAGAGCTTTTTTCATCTCATTAGTAGATTCAAATACCATTCCTTCACCTTTGGCACCCTCTTTAATAGTAGTTAGATAATAGGCACCTAGTACCATATCTTGAGAAGGAGTTGTGATAGGTTTACCGTCTTTTAAACCTAAGATATTATTTGTAGACATCATTAAAAGACGAGCTTCAATTTGTGCTTCATTTGATAATGGTAAGTGGATAGCCATTTGATCCCCATCAAAATCAGCATTAAATGCGTTACATGCAAGTGGATGAAGTTTAATAGCTTTCCCCTCTACTAGAACTGGTTCAAAAGATTGGATACCAAGTCTGTGCAGTGTCGGAGCACGATTTAGCAAAACTGGATGGTCTTTTATAACTTCCTCAAGGACATCATAAACTCTAGGATCTTTTTTTTCTACCATTTTTTTAGCAGATTTTAAATTATGAGCCATACCACGGTCTACTACTTTATTCATTATAAATGGCTTAAATAATTCTAATGCCATTTCTTGTGGCAAACCACATTGGTTAAATTTAAGGTCTGGACCAACTACAATTACTGAACGACCTGAGTAGTCTACACGTTTACCAAGTAAGTTTTGTCTAAATCTACCTGATTTACCTTTTAATAAGTCAGATAGTGATTTCATATTTCTATTTGAGGCACCAGTTACTGCACGGCCACGGCGACCATTATCTATTAGAGCATCAACAGCTTCTTGAAGCATTCTTTTTTCGTTACGAACAATAATTTCTGGTGCTCCAATGTCTAAAAGTCTTTTTAATCTGTTATTTCTATTTATAACACGTCTATATAGATCATTTAAATCAGATGTAGCAAATCTACCACCTTCAAGTTGTACCATTGGTCTTAGTTCTGGTGGCATAACTGGAAGTACATCTAAAATCATCCATTCTGGACGGTTACCACTTGTCATAAAGGCATCGACAACTTCTAGACGTCTTGAAATTCTAACTTTTTTTTGGCCTGTAGATTCTTCCAATTCCTTTAAAAGCAAGCTATATTCTTTTTCTAGGTCAATGCTAGCAAGAAGTTCCTTTACAGCTTCAGCACCCATTGCTGCATGAAATTCTAAGTCATCTGGGTGTAGTTCGATGGCTTCTTGGTATTGAGTTTCTGATATTTCTTCTTTAAAAGCAAAGCCTGATTCGCCAGGATTGATTACTACGTATGATGCAAAATAAAGAATTTTTTCAAGTATTCTAGGACTCATATCTAAAAGTAATCCCATTTTTGATGGAATTCCTTTAAAATACCAAATATGACTTACAGGAGCTGCAAGTTCTATGTGACCCATTCTTTCACGACGTACTTTTGCTTTTGTAACTTCTACACCACATTTTTCGCAAACTACGCCTTTATATCTAATTCTCTTGTACTTTCCACAAGAACATTCGTAGTCTTTGGTTGGTCCAAAGATTTTTTCACAAAATAGACCATCTTTTTCCGGCTTAAGGGTTCTATAATTTATTGTCTCAGGCTTTTTTACTTCCCCATGAGACCAGGATCTGATTTTTTCAGGGGATGCGATTTTCATCCTCATCCCGTCAAATTGTGTTAATTCGCTCATAAATCTCCCTATTCTAATTCTTCGATACTAAATCCTTCGCTATTAGATTCTTCATATTTTGTTTCAAGATCACTATCTTTTAGGATATCATCACTGCTTTCAACATTTTCTTCATCTTTTACAGCAGTTTGTTTTGTATTTGTGTTTGAAACTTCTTCACTTGGGTTTTGTGTTAAAGATCTGGTTTGGGATTTAATTTTTGATGCATCTATTTTATCTACTTGACTAAATCTATCTTGTTCTTCGACATTTTCTTTTAACTCAATGACACTTCCTTCATTGTCTAAAAGCTCAACATCTAAGGCAAGGGATTGCAATTCTTTTACTAGTACTTTAAATGATTCTGGTGTACCTGGTTCTGGAATATTTTCACCTTTTACAATGGCTTCATATGTTTTTACACGTCCTGTAACATCATCTGATTTTACAGTTAAGATTTCTTGTAAGGTGTGGCTTGCTCCATAAGCTTCTAATGCCCAAACTTCCATTTCCCCAAATCTTTGTCCACCAAATTGTGCCTTACCGCCTAGTGGTTGTTGGGTTACTAGTGAATATGGACCTATTGATCTAGCGTGAATTTTTTCTTCTACCATGTGGTGAAGTTTTAGCATATACATAACTCCAACTGTTACTGGGTTTTCAAAGCTTTCGCCTGTTCTACCATCACGTAGTTCAATTTTTCCTGTTTTATTAATGTATGGTGCAGTTTGTGATGCTTCTTCTAGTGCATCTTCAATTTCTATATCTGTTGCCCCATCAAATACTGGTGTTGCAACTTTCCATCCCATAGTTCTTGCAGCAAGTCCCATGTGTACCTCTAGTACTTGTCCAAGGTTCATACGGCTTGGGATACCTAGTGGGTTTAGGCAGATTTGTACTGGTGTACCATCTGGTAAAAATGGCATATCTTCACGTGGTAATATACGAGAAACAACACCCTTGTTACCGTGACGACCACACATTTTATCCCCGACCATGATTTTTCTTTTGGTTGCTACATAAACTCTTATAACTTTATTTACACCTGGAGATAATTCGTCTCCATCTTTTTTGTTATATTCTTTTACATCTACTACAATACCTTCTTCACCGTGTGGTACTTTTAGTGATGTATCACGAACTTCACGAGCTTTTTCTCCAAAAATTGCTCTTAGTAATCTTTCTTCTGGTGATAGTTCTGTTTCTCCTTTTGGAGATACTTTACCAACTAGGATGTCTCCTGATTTTACCTCAGCTCCGATTCTAATAACCCCATTTTCATCAAGGTCTTTTTTCATATCTTCGCCGACATTTGGGATATCTTTTGTAATTTCTTCTGCACCTAATTTTGTTTCACGAGCTTCACATTCGTGTTCTTCTATGTGAACTGATGTTAACACATCGTCAATTACTAATTGCTCATTAAGAAGCATAGCATCTTCGAAGTTATATCCTTCCCATGTTGTAAAGGCAATTAGGATATTTTTACCAAGGGCAAGTTCACCATTTTGAGTAGATGGACCATCTGCTAAAATTTCATTTGCCTGCACTTTATCGCCAAGTTTTACTAGAGGTCGTTGGTTAATAGTAGTACCTTGGTTTGCCCTTACAAATTTTAATAATTCATAAGAGTCAATTTCGCCATCAGAATCTCTTTTTACCTTAATATGGTTATCACCAACATAAACTACTTCTCCGGCATTTTTAGAAACTACACAAACTCCAGAGTCTTTTGCAGCTCTATGTTCTATACCTGTAGCAATTATTGGTGCTTCTGCCTTTAATAAAGGTACAGCCTGACGTTGCATGTTTGCACCCATTAGAGCACGAGTACTATCGTCATTTTCTAAGAATGGAATTAAAGATGCTCCTACTGATACGATTTGTTGAGGAGAAACATCCATGTATTGAATTTTTTCTCTTGGATAAATATCATTTTCACCGTTTAAACCACGTCCTGATACTCTCTCATTTATGAATCTATCTTCTTCATCTAAAGGTTCGTTGGCTTGGGCAATGATATAATTATCCTCTGTATCTGCTGTTAGATAATCAATTTCGTCTGTAACAACTCCGCCTTCTTTTACAACTCTGTATGGAGTTTCGATAAATCCATATTTATTAATTCTCGCATAAGTTGTAAGAGAAGTTATAAGACCGATATTTGGTCCTTCTGGTGTTTCTATTGGGCAGATTCTACCATAGTGGGAATCGTGAACGTCACGTACTTCTACACCAGCACGATCTCTTGACAAACCACCTGGTCCTAGAGCAGATAATCTTCTTTTGTGGGTAAGCTCACTCATTGGATTTGTTTGATCCATAAATTGTGAAAGTTGGGAACTACCAAAGAATTCTTTTATAACTGCAGTAACTGGTTTTATATTAATTAAACCTTGTGGAGTTGCTAAGTCTGGATCTTGGGTTGTCATTCTTTCACGAACGACTCTTTCCATTCTTGCGAGACCAACTCTAAATTGATTTTGTAATAATTCACCAACACCTCTTACACGGCGGTTTCCTAAGTGATCAATATCGTCAACTTCACCAATGCCTTCAAATAAGTTGAATTGGTAGTTTACAATTGCAAGTAAGTCTGCTTTTGTAATATTTTTGGGTGCTAGTTCTTTTTTTCTAGCATTCATTGCATTTAAAATATCTTCAGCATTATCATATTGATCTAAGATTTCTCTCATTACTGGATAATAAACTTTTTCTGAGAATTCATCAACATCGTAGTCAACATCTTCTAGTTCTTCAAAAGAAGTGATATCTACAAAGTGGTTACCAACTATTCTTAAGACTTGGTCTTCACCATCATTATCGATTTTTTTAATATCAACTGTATTTATACCTGCATTTTCAATAGCAATGGCAGTTGTCCTATCAATAGTTTCGCCTTCTTTTATGAAAAGTTCTCCAGTTTCGCTATCAATTACATCAATGGCTGCAACTCTGCCCTCTATTCTTGGCCATAGGGCAAGTTTTAAGTTGTATTTATATCTTCCTACTTTTGCCAAATCATATCTTCTATCATCAAATAATAAATTATTTATAAGATTTTGAGAAGATTCCAAACTTGCAGGATCTCCTGGTTTTAATTTTCTATATATCTCAATTAAAGCCTCTTCACTAGTTTCAGAATTTTCTTTTTCTAAAGTAGTTCTAAGATGTTTTGTATCTCCAAGTGCATTTATAATTTCATCATCATTTTCAAATAAAAGCGCACGTACTAGAGTAGTTGCTGGTAATTTACGAGTTCTATCAAGACGTACATTTACAGTATGACTTGCATCTGTATCAAACTCAATCCAAGCTCCTCTATTTGGGATTACAGTTGAAGAGTACAGCTTATCCCCAGACTTATCAGTTTCTTCTGCATAGTAAACTCCAGGTGAACGAACAAGTTGGCTTACAATTACTCTTTCTGCACCATTAATAACAAAAGTAGCAGAATCTGTCATCATAGGGAAATCTCCCATGAAAACTTCTTGTTCTTTTACTTCTTCAGTTTCTTTATTTATAAGTCTCGCCTTAACTTTAAGGTCACGTGAATAAGTTGTATCCTTATATTTTGTTTCTTGAATAGTATATTTTGTTTCATCATCAAATTCATATCCTACAAATTCTAGAATTAAGTTTCCGTTGTAATCTTCAATTGGGGAAATATCTTCTAATATTTCACCAAGACCTTCATTGAGAAACCACTCATATGAATCTTTTTGAACTTTTAGTAAATTAGGTAGATCTAAGACTTGAGGGAATTTGGAAAAGCTCACTCTCTCAGTTCTTCCAAACATCTCATTGTGATATTGGGCCATTAATTAAAAACTCCTTATCTTTTAAAAACACAAAAGGCTAAAAATACGCAAATATCTTAGCCTTAATAGCAAATAAAAATCTCTTGTGTACAGATTTCTAGCAATGCTTAATTATACTATGATTATCAAGGTATTGTCAAGTAAAATTTCAATATTATATGAAATTAGTCTTTATAGTATGCTCTTTTCCTGAAAGTTCATCTTCGCTGTGGCCTATTACTATACCACTAACTGGACAAAAGCCTTGGTCTAAATTTAGTTTTTCAATGTATTTGCCACTATCACCTAAATTATGAAAAACTCCTCTTATATAGCAAGATCCTAAGCCTAAACTTGTTGCAGCAAGAGAAATATTTTCTAAAACACAACCTGCATCTTGAAATCTTAAATCATTTTCTTTGTTATCTGATGAAAAAATAATTAGCAAAGGTGCATTAAATAAAGGATCAGATTTTTTATCCATCTTTTCTTGGTATTCTCTGCTAATTTCTTCTATTAAAGTCTTATCCTTTATAACAGTTAGTCTTGATTTATCATAAGCCCCCAAGCCAATAGGAGCTTTGTAAGCTGCATCTAACAATTTTTTAATATTTTCATCACTAACTTTTTCGTCAGTATATTTTCTAGTTGAAACACGTTTTTCTAATACTTTATAAAAATCCATAAATAACCTCACTTTACTATTTACTATACGAATTTTACAAATATTTGCTAACTAATTTTTATCTATTCTGTATATTAAAAACGTCCAAAACGTAAGCTTTTTATGATATAATGTGACCAATGGAGGAGATATGAAAGATACAGTTAAATTTTTTAGTGTAGTAACAGGGATTTTTAGGTCTCTTGTGACTATTTTATTTTTACTAGGCATAGGATTTACTATTTTAGTTGATAGTAAGCTATTAATGTCATTTTTAGATTTACTAGGCTTTCAAGGGATTTCAGAAAATATTGTAAAACCAATATTAATTTTGATTTTTGCCGTACTTTTTATTATCAATTTAATAATAACAAGACATATTTATAAGTCTGGGGATTATGGCGAATACCACTTATCCAATTTTGTATTTGGACTATTATTTTTAGCCTTAACTGCATTTATCTATATAACTTTTAAAAGCCTTACAACAAATTTAATATTTGTATTTTTTGTTTTGAATGCAATACTAGTATTAAATTCTCTTTTAGGATTAATAGCCAAAGCTCGTGGTTTATATCCTAAAGAAGAAATAATTTCTAGTCAAAACACAAGGGCAAACGATTATATTGAATTCGATGATAATAATGCAGAAAACAAAATTACTGAAGATAAAGATTTTTATATGAACAATCTCGTAGATAATACTGGAAAAGTAAAAAACGATTCAGATAAAAAAATAAGAACCGACGAAAGCAGAACCATAAAAAATAGTAAAGAAAAACCAAAACAAAATAAGGATCAAACAAAAGTCTTAAACAAAGACGAGATAAAGAAAGAAAGTGAAAATCCAAAGACCGAAGTAGTTGAAGATGATCAAAAAACGGTATTTGAAAGCCATGAATATCCTAAAATGGAAATTGCTAGCAGCACAAAAACCTCCCGTCCTGTTTCAAATAAAAAAGTAAGTAGTAATAATGTTTCTTATGAAAACGAAAAAAAGGATGAAGAAACATACGGCAATGAACATAAAGAAAAGATAGTAAAAGAAAAAGAAGACAAAGTTTTTGATAAAAGCCAATTTACAAAAATAAAAATAGACGATATTAACGAAGAAAATAATTAAGCAATCGAGGTAGGTTATGGACGAAAACTATTTTAAACTTCTAAAAGAATATTACCCAAGCAAAGCTGATATTAGAAGCGAACTAATATCTTTAAATGCAAAATTATACTTACCAAAGGGCACAGAGTACTTTTTTTCCGATGTCCACGGCGAAGCTCCCGCTTTCTTACAACTTTTAAAATCTGCTTCAGGCAATATCAGAGAAAAGATATCCATGCACTTTGGCGAAACACTTTTAAAAGATGAGCAAGATAAGCTTGCAGAATTAATATACAATCCCAAAGAGGCTCTTCATCAGATGGAAATTAATGGAGAACTAACAGAAGATTATTTAACAATAACAATCCATAGGCTTATAAGTTTATTCAGATTCGTTTCTACCAAATATGCCAAAACTTATGTTAAAAAAAAATTTGGCTATCTATTTACTGATATAGTTGATGAGCTTTTATATACCAACGATTCAGAATTTAATAAAAAGCAATACTATGATAAATTAGTTGAAAATATTGTAAAATATGATGCTGCAGAAGAATTTATAGTGACAATTACAACCCTTATACAAAGAATAAGTGTTGATAAACTTCATGTGGTAGGTGATATATACGACCGTGGTCCTTCTCCACAGATAATTATGGATGAATTATTAACCTTTCCAAATGTAGATATCCAATGGGGCAATCATGATATTGAGTGGATGGGAGCAGTCGCTGGTAATAAAGCTCTAGTTGCTGCCTGCATAGCAAATGCAATTTCCTATAATAATTTTGATATGCTAGAAGATGGTTATGGTATAAATCTTAGACCACTTTATGAATTTGCAATCATAACCTACAAAGATGATCCTTGTAAATTATTTATGCCAAGGATATTTGACAAAAATCTCTATGACAACATAAGCTCTGAGATAGCCGCAAAAATGTTTAAGGCAATCTCTATTATTCGTTATAAATTGGATGGAAAGCTTATTGAACGTAATCCTGATTTTAGTATGGAAGATAGAAACTTCTTAAAATTAATTGATTATAAAAATATGACCTATAAGGGAGAGGCATTAAAAGATAGTAATTTCCCAACTGTAGATCCAAAAAATCCATTAAAATTAACAAAAGCTGAACAGACAGTAATAGATGCCTTATCTTTAGATTTTAAACGCGGTGTAAAACTTAATCGACATATAGAGTTTTTATACGAAAACGGAGCTCTTTATAAAATTGAAAATGGATCTTTGTTATTCCATGCATGTTTACCTTTAAACAAGGATGGTACATTTACAGAGGTAGATATTTGTGGCAAAAAATACAAAGGCAAAGCTTTGATGGATAAGTTTGATCAAATTTCAAGAAACGCTTATTATAAAGGAGATGAAAAATCTTTAGACATACTCTGGTACTTATTTTATGGTAGATATTCTCCTTTATTCGGAAAATCTCAATTTTCATATTTTGAAAATATTTTTATAGAAAATAAGGAGTTAAAAAAAGAAATTTACAATCCTTATTACTCCCTATCCGAAAAAGAAGAAATCGTAGATATGATATTAGATGAATTTAGGGTAACTGGTGAACGCAGACGTATAGTAAATGGACACGTTCCAGTAAAAACTATAAAAGGAGACAATCCAATAAGAGCAAAAGGCAAGCTTTATGTAATTGATGGCGGTATATCAAAACCTTACCAAGATAAAACTGGTATAGCTGGATACACTTTAGTTTTTAATTCCCATGCGGTTTCACTTGCTGAACACAAAAATTATAAATCAATTACAGATGGTGTAAGTTCATACAGACCAAATATAAGAGAAATAGAAGTTCTACATCCTAGGATGCTTATAAAAGATACAGATGAAGGAAAAACAATTAGAAAAAGAATAGAAGTTTTAGAAGAACTCCTAAAAAAGTATGATAATTTATAGGAGGAAATATGGATTTAAAAACGTCTAAAAAAGTTACTACTATTATTTCAATAATTGCAGCACTTTTTCTAATAGTTCCAATGATTATGGGCCATGAGGAATTGGATATTTGGTTTTATTTGGCAATAATATTGCTAGTTATATCCTTTGCTATAAATTTGAAATATAGCAGATGTCCTCACTGTCATTCTTATTTAAGAGATATTCCAAAAGATAATGGATATTGCCCTTATTGCGGAAAATATTTATATGAATCCGAAAAATGATTATAAATTTATTTAGGAGGTGGTTAATATTTCTTATAAAAATGCTAGCAGGATAAATTTTACAATAGCTATACTGATATTAGTTCTTGTTATTTTACAAGTAACTTTATATGAATCAACTAATAAATTAATTGCAATTGCTACATTAATACTATTTATCACGACACTTATAATTTCAAAAAAGTATTATAACTGTCCTAATTGCAAATCTCATATTACAAGAGAGTCAGCATTTAAAAAAACTTGTCCACATTGCGGAGCAGAATTAAAATAAAAAAAGATGGTAAAGCACAAATTTGTACTTTACCATCTTTTTCTATTATTAAATTATCATTTACATTTTTTCTGGCTGTGGATATTCTTCACCAAAAGTATCTACCGTTACTTTTTTTATTTTTTGTTCTTCTTTTGGTCTATCTGATCTATCTGTTTTTGTTTGAGCGATTCTATCAACCACATCCATGCCCTCGATTACTTTACCAAAGGCTGCATAGTCACCATCTAGGTGTGGACTATCCTTATGCATGATAAAAAATTGGCTGCCTGCTGAGTCTGGCATCATTGATCTTGCCATCGATAAAACTCCAGCTTCATGGGCTAGGTCATTTTTGAAACCATTTGAAGTAAATTCGCCTTTGATTCCATAACCTGGTCCACCCATACCTGTTCCTTCAGGATCTCCCCCTTGGATCATAAATCCTTTTATAACTCTATGAAAGATTAGTCCATCATAAAAACCTTGATTTATAAGTGAAATAAAATTATTTACTGTATTTGGTGCTATTTCAGGATATAATTCTGCTTTTATTATATCTCCATTTTCCATTTCAAATGTCACTATTGGATTAGTCATATTTACCTCTTTCTTTTAATCTTGTGATATTTAATTTATATCCCAAAAACAATTAAAAGAAACATCAGTTATTGTTTTGCTTATCGTAGTTTTTATCTTTATCTCCAAGAGCAGCCGTATGGGTAAATACTGGATAGCCATCTATAAAAGCATCATCTAGACTCATTCTTCTTTGGTCAAATTCTTTTTTGCGATAATATTCTCTAACTATTTCTAAAAATAGTG
Source organism: Anaerococcus octavius (assembly GCF_900445265.1). Classification (GTDB taxonomy): domain Bacteria; phylum Bacillota; class Clostridia; order Tissierellales; family Peptoniphilaceae; genus Anaerococcus; species Anaerococcus octavius. The sequence goes on along the minus strand of NZ_UFTA01000002.1, from coordinate 187,683 downwards.
CAGTATCAAAATCATTGACCACATCTGTAAAAGAAAATTTTTCTTTGAAATTATAATCATTTCTTACTGTTATTTTATTTTTCAAGGAATTGTACTTAATTTTTGATGAATCTATATATCTTTCTAAGTTAAAATGATCTTTTTTATCTACGAAATCAAATCTTTTTAATTGGTCGATTATAAAATATTTATCATAATCTTTATCGTGGATTTCTTTTAGGGTTTCTTTTACTTTTTTGTAGATTTTCTTTGTTTTTTCATCTTGGATTTGAACTATATCATCCTCAAAAACATTTTCTAAATCAGAAAAATAATCCTCATCAATCTTATTGACATTAAATTTGCTTACAGTTACTTTATCCAATGATTTTCTAATAAGTGGATCTATTTTTGTCCTAGAAACTCCTCCATTATCATTTACTTTTAAGCTATTTGTAGCAGTGTTTATTTCAATAACACTTCCCTCTTGCTCGTATTTAATATAAACACCTCTATATTCTACAGTTTCTAAGTTCAAAATAATAAGCACTTCACTTTCTTCATTAAAGAATAGTGTCTGAATTTTATTTTCATTGCAAAGTTTGTCTAGCTTATTTTTTATATTGTCAGCTGTGTTCATTCTTCCCCCTAGCATTTTATATACTGTTAGTATAGCTAGATTATATCATTCAATTGTAAAGTTCATGTAAAATTATACAAGGCTGATATTAACTAGCTTAAAAGAGAAATCTGAGGGGATAAAATAAGATTATAAACATAATTGATATAAATTTCTTTACAAAACTTGCCTTTGTTATTTTTTTGCCAGCTAAGTTAATCTTATCTCCGTTTTCTAAAACTTTGTTAGCATCTTTTTCGTAGAAACTAAATTCATCTTTGACTTTTTTAGAAAATTCCTCTCCTTCTATAACTAGCATTAGTTCTGTATCTATATATGTCGATCTCATATCCCAGTTAAAACTTCCTACAGCAGATAAGTTATCATCTATTGTAAATGCCTTGCCATGATAGGAAAAATCTTTTTCATTTTCCAAAAGATTTACACCTAAATTTTTGATTTTATTTTTATGAACTATATACTCTCCATTTCCAGCCGTGTTTACACCACTAGCTGGTGAATTGGTAAATAGTCTTGTAGGTACTTTTTTAGATATATCTTTTAGAGAATCATACATAAGTTTATTTCCTATAAAATATGGTGTATGTATGTCTACTGATTTATTAGCATTTTTCATTAGTTCTATAATTTGATAAAAGACTTGCGGCTCTTTGCTATAGACATTTATTGGATTTGCTATCAAATTTACTCTAGAAACTTTAATAAGAGTGTTTGGATAATCTCTATTTTTATAATTGTCAAGATTATTAATCTTATCATTTTCATAAATAGTTTTAAGATTGTCTAAAATTTCTTTATTTTTTCTATCATTTGCAAAAATTGCTGCCTTTTTTATATCCTTATTTCTTTGTCCATTATCATATATGTCATAAAAATATTTTTTAAGTTGACCTATAGCATCATTCTTGCTTCTTTTATCACAATAAAGCAAAACATCCCAATCATAGGTATATTTGCCTGTAGTTTGCATAAATCTATCAGCTATATTTCTACCACCGACAAAGGCTATTCCATCATCTACAATCATATATTTATCGTGCATCCTACCCATAAGCGACCGTGGTTTTAAAAGACTCATAGGATTATATATTTTCATATGCACATTGGGAAAACTATCTAAGGCTAAATAGTAGTTATTTTTACCCAAGTTCATAAAAAGAGTATTGCCATCTAAAATTATATCTATATCCACTCCTCTTTTTGCTGCAGCTACTAGGCTAGCCATAAATTTTTCTCCAGTATTATCTATCAAAAATCTATAGTTTGAAAGCATAATTTTATCTTGGGCGTTATCTATGGCTCTGATTTTCTCAATCCTAGCTTTATCATTTTCTCTAATTATTTGAGCATAAGTGCAAGATCCGTCTTTTTTATAAAACCTGCTTATATCAAAATCATTTTTAAATTTATTAGATACATTTTTTTGTCTTATATAAGGAAAACTTGAAAATACTACTATATATATTAAAAATCCAAGTAAAATTCTCAATATTTTAGTTTTCATAAAATCCTTCTCCATCTTAGATATTATTAATAAATAATACTTTAAATACTTTTTTTCACAAAAAAACTCCAAGGCAAAAACCTTGGAGTTTAATTTAATTTATATTTTATTATAAGCTAATTATTAATACCAACCATTAGCTGCCCAGAATTGTTGAGCACGTTCCCAAGAACCATATCTTTGAGAAACATAGTTATCAGCTGCTGCTTCTTGTTGAGCAGGACTTGCACCGTAAGGTACTAGTGATGGATTTAATTGGTATCTTCCGTAGTATCCACCATTTGCATTGTAAGCTGTGTATGAACCACCACTTTCTCTTTGTGCAATCCATTCTTTAGCCCAGCTTGAAGAAGCTTGAGATTGTTGTTGAGCTGGTTGTTGGTAAGTTTGTGTTCTTGTTTGTTGTTTTTGTGTTTGAGCTTGAGCTGCTTGATTGTTATTTGTAGCTTGTCTTTGTGTTTTAGCTTGAGCTGCTTGTGCTTTTTGGTTTTCAATTCTAGCTTGTCTAAATGATTCTAAAAGATCATGGTAAACATATCCTTCTTGATCATTTGCTTTTACTTTTACATAACCATTATCAGCAAGGCCAAGTACTTGTACTTCTGTACCTGATTTTAAAACTCCAATTACTTTAGAATTAAGATCAGCTCCGTCTCTAAAGTTTGCATCTGCGACTAATTTTGTATCATCTAGTACATGGAACCATCTAGAAACTACATAAGCTTCTTTTCCATTAAAGTCAATTTTTGCCCAATCTCCTTTATCTTCTAAAACTTCATAAGCTTTTTCATTATCATCAATTAGGCCGATTACATTATCACCTACTTTAGCTTCTGTTCTAACATTTACACCTTGTGCAAGGTTTTTATCAAGAGCTAGTTTGCTAGCTTCTGAATCCTTTGATCCAAATCCAATTGCTGTTGGAATTACTAATGCAGCTGCAATAGCATATTTTTTAAAGTTAATCATCTAATTATATCCTTTCATAGCCTTTATGGCTCTATTTTTCAATTTAAAATTTTATAGTTTGTAACAATAGTTACAAATTATTAACAGCTCGTTTTTACAAGAGTTATTATACAAGCCAATTGTGTAGATATTATGTGTATTTTGTTTTTTCTTTAACTTTTGATTTATATTGAAATTCCAATGCTTTAATTAGCTAGTTATAAGTTTTTGTCATAAATTTATCTAAGTAGGCTAATAAATATTTGTTAATTCTATATAATAATCTTGTAAAACTTTCATAAAAAATTCTACTGACGTTTTTAAATTGAGAATAATAAGTTACTATTTTGTTACAAATTTTATAATTAAATAATTTAATAGTTTTAAATTTGCCCCATTTTTTCATATGTAGTAAAATTTTATTAATTATAGAAGAAAGTGAGAAATAAATGATTAACGTTTTTCTACTTTGTGGAGGGCCTTCTAGTGAGCATGATATTTCACTTAGGAGTGCTTTAAACATAAGCAAAAGCTTAAATAAAAATAAATATGACACCAAATTAGTTTATATAAATAAAGAAGGATGCTTTTCAAAACCTTTTGATATTATAGAAACTAAAGACGAATTTGATTTAGTAAAAGATACCAATAAAAATATAGCTGGATCTATAGCAGAATTTTTACAAGTCTTAAAAGATTATAGTCCAGAAAATACAATTATTATCCCAGCCATTCACGGGACATACGGTGAAGATGGTACTATCCAAGGATTTTTAGATTGTATAAGATTTCCTTATATAGGCAATGGGTTGCTTTCCTCTGCCTTATGCATGGATAAGGTAACTACTAATGATATTTTCGAAAAAAATAATCTTAGCCAAGCAAAATATCTTTACACATATAAGGAAGGTTTTGATGATGAATTTATGCAAAGATGTATAGATGAAATCGACCTACCTTTAATAGTAAAACCATCTGCTAATGGTTCTTCTGTTGGAGTAAGCAAGGTTGAAAATAAGGATGAACTTAAAGAAGCTATAGCTGAAGCTTTAAAATACGATCAAAAGGTCTTGGTTGAAGAATTAATAGACGGTCAAGAAATAGAAATTGCTGTTATTGGTCAAGGAAATAATTTGGATGCTTCTGCTCCGGCAGCATATATTACAAATCATAAATTCTTAGACTATGATGCAAAATACTTTGATAGCAAAACTATAGCTCAAATTCCTTATGAAATGGAAGAATCTTACAAAAACAAAGCTAAAGAATTTGCTAAAGAATGCTACAGGGCTGCAGGCTGCGAAGGTTTTGCCCGTGTGGATATTTTCTATACTAAAGATCACAAATTCTTTATTAATGAAATAAATACTTTCCCAGGTTTTACACCTACTTCATTTTTCGCAAGACTTGCCATGGATATGTATGATGAATCATTTGATTATGTAATTGATAAATTAATTGAAGATGGTTTTAGGAGATTTAAATGATTAAAAGAACATTAGGTCAAATTGCAAATATGCTAGGAGGTGAAATTTCTGATCCTAGTAAAGAAAATATCTTCATTGAAGGGATTTCTACAGACTCTAGAACCATTAGCCCAGCTAACTTATACATTCCTTTAATTGGAGAAGTATTTGATGGCAGAATTTTTATAAAAGAGTGTGAAAATAAGGGTGCAGCTGCTTTTTTAATAAATAAGGATTATGAAATTAATAAAAACATTAATATTCCTTATATAATAGTAGATGATACATCAAAAGCTTTAAGAAATTTGGCAACAGCTTATCGAAATGAATTAGACATAAAAATAATAGGTATAACTGGTTCTAATGGTAAAACAACTACTAAAGATTTACTAGAATCTACATTAAAAGAAAAATACAAAGTTCAAAAAACAATGGGCAATTTAAATAATGAAATTGGTGTTCCAAAAACAATCCTATCTTTAGATGAGGATACTGAAATTGGAATTATTGAACTTGGTACAGATAATTTTGGTGATATCGCCCTAACAACACGTATAGCTCAACCAGATATAGCTGCAATTTTAAATATAGGTGATAGCCACCTTCATAATTTAAAAACACGTGAAGGTATTGCTAAGGCAAAAATGGAAATTACCGAGGGTCTTTCAGAAGATGGAATCTTTATTTATAATCTAGATGATCCAGTACTTAAAAAAATAGTTCCTAACTATGATTTAAAGCAAAAAGTCTTAACCTTTGCTAGTAGTGAAGATGCAGATTTTGTAATTACTCCAGTAAAAAATGATAGTTCTGGGGTAAAATTTAAACATGGAGATACAACTTTTTCAGTTCCACTTTTAGGTGATCATCAAATATATAATGGTGGTATAACAGCAATGATTGCCCAAATTTTAGACCTTAGTGATGATCAAATCAAAGATGGTCTACAAAAAGTAAAAGGTAGTCATAATAGGTCAGCTCTTTTAGAATTAAATGGATTTGATATTCTAGATGACTCATATAAATCAAATCCCCAAGCTCTATTAACAGGTTTAAATACAACTTATACCCTAAAAGGCTATAAGAATAAAATAGTGGTTTTAGGCGATATGTTAGAACTTGGAGAAAATGAAAAAAATCTCCACTACGAAGTCGGCAAAAAAATAGATCCAAATGAAATACATTTTGCTCTATTTTATGGGCCTCTTTCTTATGAAATGTATAAGGGAGCTATGGAAATTTTCCCAAAAAATCGTGTCTTTTACTTTGAAAATAAGGCTGATGTATGCGATAAGCTAAAACAATTAGTAACAAAATCAAGTCTGATTTTTGTAAAAGGAAGCCATGGTATGCACATGGAAGAAATAATAGAATGTGTTAGAACACTTAAAATTTAAGGAGTAATAATGATTTATACAGTAACCTTAAATCCTTCTATAGATTTGTTTGTTGGTCTAGACCAATTAAATTTAGGAGAACGCAATGATGTAAAAAGTGAGCGAATTTTACCAGGTGGTAAAGCTTTAAATGTATCAAGAGTACTTTCAGCTTTGAGAATACCTACTATTGCAACAGGGTTTGTAGGAGGATTTCAAGGACAATTTATAAAAGATTGGTTAGTAAATGAAGATATTATGACAGACTTTGTTGAGATGAAAGAAATAAATCGTACAAATGTCAAAATTTATGAAAATAAAAGAGAAACATATATTAGTTTCCCAGGGCCAAATATATCTTCAGATGAGGTAGACGAGCTTTTATACTATCTTTCTAGAGTTCGTGAAGGAGATACTATTATTTTTGGTGGTTCTGTGCCTCCTATGCAAGAAAATATGGATGAAGATATATATGATAGATTACTATCAGTTGCAAAAGCAAATGGAGCTGAATTTGTAGCAGATGTTCCTAGCCAATATCTAATAAATATGGTTAAAGAAAAACCTCTACTTATAAAACCAAATGGCTACGATATTATAAAAATATTTGATGCCAATATTAAAACAAAATTTGACTATATACCTTACGGAAAAAAATTATTAGAAATGGGAGCAAAAAACGTAATTATATCTTACGGTGCCCATGGTTCCATGTTATTTACAGAAGATAAAGTTTACGAATCAAACGAAATAGAAGATGGCAGAGAAATATTAAATACAAATGCCTGCCGTGATGCAATGATTGCTGGATTTTTAGCAAATATGGCAAAAAATAGTGATCCAGTAGCAGCATATCAAATGGCAGTAGCTGCAGCATCTGCTACAGCAAGAGTTATAGACTTACCAACTCGCGAACAAATAGTCACAATGCTTGATTATGTAGAAATCGAAGAAATAGAATAAAATTTAAGTATTTTAAATATTTTTATAAAATAAAGCATATACTAATTAGTCATATATGTAATAATATGTAATTTATTTTATTAAATTTTAAATATATTTTAGAAATATAAATTATTTATGGATGTATTAGTATATAACGTTTATATATAAATTTATTGGGTAATTAATTTAAAGTAGATTAATGTAGGTTCTAGTAGATGTAAAGTTATAATGACGGCTTCTGCGGAATTTCCAATAGATAGTTTAAATTCTATTAAGCATACTAAGATTAGGAAATGGTGATTATGTTATTGATGATATTTGAAATAGGTTTTATAATAGCTACTATTAGAGGATTTTTAATAATAAAAGACAAAAAAAATGGAAAAGAAATAAATGAATATTATATGAAGAAAATATTCACAATTATAGCTCTTATTTTTAGTATTTTAAATATATTTTTAATGATTAATTTAAACATAATATAAAATATATTACTTACGTAATTTTCGAAAAATAAAAGTTCACATTTTATGTCTATAAAAAGACGGGGTCTGTAAGGTGACCCCATAAAGTTGAACCTAATACCAGGGCTGGTAGTTATACTAGTTCTGGTATTTTATTATTCCTTTCCACCCATAGGGGTAGAATTTTTTATGCTGAACATTTTTTTCTATATTCTACTGGACTTAAATATCCTAACTTTTCTTTTATTCTATCTTCTTTGTCAATTTGTCTATGACTGATTTTAATTCTTCATATGACTTGAACTTGTTTTTGTAGTATATTTCTTGTTTTAGTATTCCAAAGAAGTTTTCCATAGGTGAATTATCTAGACAATTCCCTTTTTTTGACATGCTTTGTCTATGCTCATTGTTTCTAGTATTTTAGTCCGTTTAATGTTGATATGTAATCATTGCTCCGAGTGTATATTAGTTTACATATATCTTTTGTTTTATTTAATGCTTTTTCTAGCATTGTATTTGTTAATATAGTTGTTTGATGATTGCTTAATGTGTAGTTAATTATTTCACTGTTGTATATATCTAATATTAGTTATAGGTATAGCTTTTCTTTTTTACTTTTTTATCTGAATTCTGTTACATCTGTTGACCATAATTGATTTGGTTTATTAGCTGTAAATTATCTTTTTTACTAAATTACCTGCTACTTTGCCTATTTGTCCGTTGTATGATGAGTATTTTCTTGATCTAGTTTTAAATTTGGTGCATAGCAGGGATTCTTCTCTCATTATTATTAAAGATCTTTTATTATTGATATTAAATTCTTTATTTTTTAGTGTTAAAATTATTATCCTGTAGCCATCTTTTCTACGTGCTATTTCAACTATATTTAAATATCTACTTAAATAAAAATCGAGAAGTCTATTTAATCTTCCCGGTTTTTATTTATTTTGTTCTTATATGATTTCTAATTAAATATATCAAATAAACTAGCAGAGCTAATGTAAATACTCCAGTTATTTTTCTCTTAGCTACTTCAAATTTTTTTGCAAAAATACTGTAGATAGAAATAAATGATACGGCTATTATAAATACAATTATTACTATTACCCTACTTATTTTTCTCACTTTTGATATAGTCTTTGCATCTTATTCTTTATTTATGGCAATGTTAAAATATTTTCAAAAAAATTCCGTATATAATCCTTAAAAAAGCTGGTTTTAAGTATACTTTCTACTAAACCAGCTTTTTAAATATTATTTACTTTTATCTTTTTCGATTAGTTCTATTAATGCTTCTACAGCTACTTTTATAGCTACTTCCGTATCATGAACTACCGGATTTTCAAGTCCTTTTTTTTCTCTTTCCTGGTTAGCTACTACTAAAAAACAAGATCCTACTCTAACTTTTAGATAATTTGCAACTGTAAATAAGGCTGCAGACTCCATTTCGCTAGCAAGTGTACCCATTTTAAGCCAAGCTTGCCATTTATTTTCTAATTCATAAGAAACAGGTTTTTTTTCTGGCTCGTGTTGACCATAAAAACTATCTTTGCATTGAACAACTCCAATATGGCTTGTTTGATTTAATTTATCACTGGCATTTTTTAAAGCGTTTGTTACTTCAAAAGTACTTACTGCTGGAAATTCTATTGGTGCATATTCCTTACTGGTTCCCTCTGCCCTAATTGCAGCATTGGCGATAACTACATCTCCACTTTTTATATTTTCTTGCATACCACCACAGGTTCCTATACGTATAAAAGTATGAGCACCAATTTTTGTAAGTTCCTCCATGGCAATAGCTGCTGATGGTCCCCCTATGCCTGTAGAAGTTACGGATACTTTTTCACCATTTAAATATCCTGTATAAGTTACATATTCACGATTATCTCCGACTTTTTTTGCATCATCAAAATGAGCGGCTATTTTTTCACATCTTTGTGGATCTCCTGGAAGGATCACATATTTTCCTATATCTTCACTATCAACTCCAATATGATATTGTTTATTATCTTCACTATAGTGCATATTTACTCCTATTTAAGATTGTTATTTTATGGCAAATCAATCTTAATAAATTCTATATTATTGCGATTTAAAAGTTCTACTGCATATTCATCCATCCTGTAAGCTTCTTTATAATAAATCTTGCTTATACCAGCTTGTATTAAGCTTTTTGTGCAATTTAAGCAAGGAAAATGTGTTACATAGCAAATGCAATCTTTTACAGATATACCTTCTTTGGCACAGTATAAAAGTGCATTCATTTCTGCATGTATAGTTGCAATACAATGACCATCTCTCATAGTATGACCAATTTCATCGCAATGTGGGTTGCCTTTTATAGAACCGTTATACCCAGTTGTTACTATTCTATGGTCATTATTTACAATGACACAACCTACATAGGCTCTATCACAAGTTCCTCTTTGTGAAACTGTTACTGCTAAGTTCATGAAATATTCATCCCAAGTTAATCGATCTTTTGCCATATATCTCTCCTTAAAAACTAAAATTTAAGTCTTATCTTAAATAGAATATCAAATAGTTTTATGCTAATCAATAGACCTAGTGCATAAATTGCAATATCTATGATAATATTATTTGATCCTAGTATAGTATCAGAGAGTATTACATAAAATAAGCTTGTTAGACTTACTATTCCAAGTACTTTTACAATTTTTTCTACAGATGTTGATATAATCATATATCCAGATTTTTCTCCACCTAATTTTTGACTTACTAAATAAGCAAGTATTGCCCACAATATTGCTATGATCAAATATGCAAATTCACTTTGATAAAATGTTCTTGTATACAGGATAGACATAAATGGCTTAGCAAATAAAGATATATTATTAATAAATTTTTCATACCCTTGGTCCAAATTAACTATAGTATCTTGACTAAATACAGAAATAATGACTCTAATATTTTGCCAAATTAGCTCAATCCCCCCTACAGAAACTACCATCATTCCAATATGACCTAGGAAGTTTCCAGCAATCATGCCTGTAGAAACTATCATAATACTAGTAGCTAGCATTATCAAAATCATCTTTAACAATAAGCTTCCCATACTAGGTGGACTTACTATATTTGCTAAACTTGATGAAGTGAGAATTAGAGAACTTACTATAAAGTTTGCTAATAATACCAATAATCCGAGTCCAAATAATATTAATGCCTTCATCCAAACTTCATCACGTTTTTTCCATGGAAACATAGTTGAAAATTCATAGTATGGTAATGATTGTTCCAAAGATGTTATCAAAAATCCAATTACGCAAATAAAAAATAGTATTGGTGCAAATATATTTTTTAGATAATATTCTTCTCCTAAAGTTCTACTAGATAAAAATCTTTTTACTTGCTTATATTGAGAAGCTTGATCCATTAGCTCATAATCTATATCTGAATTATCATCCATATAAACACTTGGATAAAAATCTGATTCATCTTGGTCTGCAAACTTTATATTATATTTTTTTACAAATTTTTCAAAAATTTCATCAGACTTTTCTATATAATCTTTGTCGAACTTTTTACCAGCCCTAGGTGCTTCTACCTCTAAATTCCTAGCCATATTTGCTACACTGCTAGTTAAATATTCTTGGTACTGTTTCGTTTGCTCACGAGCTGATAAACCATTTATCATAAAGGTTAAAATTGCAAAAAGCCCAATCCATACAGAAAATCTTTTCCAAATCACCTTAAATAATTTTTTTAAATCATTCATTACTTAGCTCCTTCTTCCATATAGAAGTAATCTTCTACTTTCATCTCTAATCTGTCGTATTGTACAACTTCTGGAGATTTTAATAAGATTTCTAGATTTTTATCATCTAAATTTATTAAAATATTATAAACCCTTCCTATATGAGAAATAATTACTGATTTTTCTTTTATTTCTTCTGGTAATTCATCTTTAACAACTATTTGGAGTTTATTTATATTTTTATTTTCATCTGCATTTGTCGCTGCCAAATGACCATCTTTAGATAGATAATATATTTGATCACAAATACCGCTTAATCCTGCTAGTTCGTGACTAGAGGCAAAAACCGCACAATCTTTATCCCTTGCATCTAATAAATACTGGATAATTGCACGCTTATTTATAACGTCCATTCCATCTAAGATTTCATCTACCAATAAAACTTCTGCATTGGTAGATAATATTGAAATTAGTCCCAAAAGATTTTTCTCACCCTTAGAGAAATTTCTTACATTTTGGTCAATATCTAAATTGTATTTAGCAATTTCATCAAAGAAAAATTTCTCATCAAATTTTGGATATATAATTTTATAAAAACCCGGTATATCCTTTAACTTATCATAGTTAAAATAATCAAATCTATCTGGCATATAAGCAACTTTTTCAATTGTTTTTGGATTAACTGTCAAAGAGTTGCCATCTATTTTGAATTTGCCACTATCAGCATTGTAAATACCAGCTAATATTTTTAGTAAAGTTGTTTTTCCAGATCCATTTCTACCAACCAGTCCTGTAATATTTCCTTTTTCTAAATTTAGGCTAACATCTTTTAAAACTTTTTTATTATCAAAACTCTTATTTATATTGATTGCCTCAACGATCATTATAATCACCTGCCTTTTCATACATAGCAATAATTTCATCAAGGGTAATACCTAGATATCTTGCCTCTATTAAGTCATCTTGTAATTTTTTACTCATTTCTTTAATTCTTTCACTAATTTTGCTATCATCAAAAGAAATAAAAGTACCTATTCCAGCCTTTGTTTCAATAATTCCCTGCTTATCCAGCTCTTTAAATGCCTTGGAAACTGTTGCTTGGTTAATTAAAAGTTCACGAGATAGTTCTCTTACAGATGGGTACTTATCTCCATTTCTAAAATAACCTTTTGCAATAGCAAGTTTCGTTTGCTCTACAATTTGCATATAAAGAGGTGTATCAGAGTTTGGGTTTAATTCAAACACAATTTACCTCCTAGTAAGTGTTATGCATTTCACCATACACTAATATAATTATAGCACCCTTCTAATTTTTTGCAAATAAAAACCACATTTATTATTAATAATGTGGTTAAAAATTTATTTTATCAATCATCTCTTCCTAAAATTTCATTTATTTTAGAAGAATATATATTAGCCTTACTTCCAAATACAGCTTGTATACCATTTTCAACTTCTAAGACTGCTGTTGCTCCTAAATTTTTAAGTAACTCTTGGTCTATTTTTTCTTTATCTTTTACAGTAACCCTAAGTCTAGTTGCACAAGCTGTCACATATTCTATATTTTCTTGATTACCTAGAGCATCAATAATTTGTATGGATTTATTTTCCAAATCAGAATTATTATCACTTACTATATTTTCTTTTTTATTTCCTTCTTCTACTTGCATACCTGGTATAGCTATTTTAAATTTGCTTACTAGGCTTCTAAATAAGAAATAATAAAGAATAGCCCATATTATTCCTATAGGTATAACTCTTATCCAATTTGTTTTTGCATTTCCTTGTAAAGGACCAAATAAGATAAAATCTATAAGTCCTCCAGAAAAAGTATTTCCAACTCTGATATTAAACAAATCAGCCAAAAAGAAAGAAAGTCCATCAAAAAATGCGTGTATTACATATAACCAAGGAGCAGCAAATAGAAATGAAAACTCTATAGGCTCAGTAATTCCTGTTAAAAAAGAAGTCAAAGCTGCACTTACATAAAAGCCCTTATTTTTCGCCCTATTTTCTTTTGGAATTGAATGGTACATACCAAGGCATGCTGCAGGTAAGCCAAAGATCATAGTATCAAATCTACCTGCAAAAAATCTTGTCCCTCTTGTATAAAGTCCAACATGATTTGGATCCGCTAACTGGGCAAAGTAAATATTTTGTGCACCAGAAATCATTTCTCCTGCTACCTTTTCACTTCCACCTAAGGATGTATACCAGAATAAGGGATAAATAGTGTGGTGAAGACCAACTGCTCCTGTTAATCTTAAAAAGAATCCATAAAAGAATGATCCAACAGTTCCAAGATTTGCAATCCATTTACCTACTATTTCTAAACCATTTTGTATAGGTGGCCAAATAATATAAAATGCAATAGCTATTAAAATTGCAGTTAATGCTGAAATTATTGGTACAAATCTATTACCACCAAAAAATCCCAAAAATTCTGGTAGTTGTTTTTGTCGATACTTGTTATGTAGTCTAGTAACTATTAGCCCTATTACAAGAGCTCCCAACACTCCTGTATCAATACTTGCATCTTCTGCAGAAAATTTTTCAAGTAAAACTGCAATAGTTCCTGCAAAAACAAGATAAGCTACTGCCGCAGAAAGTCCAGCTGTACCCTTATCCCTATCTGCAAGTCCAACTGCCACACCGATAGTAAAAATTAGGGGTAAATTTGTAAAAACAGCATTTCCTGCTGCAGACATTATAGAAAATAAAGTTTGTAACCAACTAACACCCAAAAATGGAAAAGCTGAAATGGCAGCATCATTTGAAAGGGCAGCACCCAAACCTAAAAGCAAACCTGCAACAGGTAAAATTGCTATGGGCAACATGAAAGCTTGTCCTAACCTAGAAAATTTTTTAAACATACTCTCTCCTTATATATATTAAATATTATTTATTATATCATTTGACTAATATTCTGAAAATTAAAAAAGAGCACAATTTGTACTCTTTTTATTAAAATAAGGTTGCAAATGGTTTAGCAATCTTTCCAACTGCTTTTGTATGTAGGGGAATATTTTCTACATCTTCCATACTGACTCTAGTCGCTATATTGAAAAATACATCAAAATCACTTTTTATTTCTACTAGAGCTTCTGTATCTTTCATCCATACTCCACACTCAAAATTTAAATAAAGGGCTCTATAGTCTAGGTTTATAGTTCCTACAAATCCATAGCTATCATCAGATAGCCAAACTTTAGAGTGGGCAAAACCTGGTGTGTATTCAAAAATTTTCACTCCATTGTCAACAAGAGTCTTATAGTGGGTTTTTGCCAGTGCAAAAGCTATTTTTTTATCTGGTATGTGTGGTAAGCAAATTCTAACATCTACTCCTCTTTTTGCTGCATTTACAAAAGCGTTTACAATTTCATCCTCAACTATAAAATAAGGAGTCATAATGTATACATAGTCTTTGGCATTATTTAAAAAAGAAAGTATAGAATTTTTGCCATAATCTTCCATATCCATAGGACTATCAGAAAATGGTAAGGCTAGTCCTTGACCATCCATAGCCATTTTTCTTTGTAAATAAGGACTAAAATCTTCTATCTGATCACCGATTGAATTCCACATTTGTAAAAACATTATTGTAAAGGACTCAGTGGCTTCTCCTTTTAAACGAATACCACAATCTTTCCAATGGCCAAACCTTTCAAAAACATTTATGTATTCATCTGCTAGATTTATGCCACCTGTAAAGGCATATTCATTATCAATTACAAAAATTTTCCTATGATCACGGTTGTTATAATAAGTAGAAATAATTGGATATAGGGGCGAAAATACCTTGCATTTTATGCCCATAGATTCCATTTCACTTGGAAAATTTAACTTCACTCTAGTAAGTAAATTTGTCCCGTCTATTAGAAGTCTAACCTCTACACCTTCTTCAACTTTTTTTACAAGTTCCTCTAAAATTGTTCCCCACATATAGCCGTAATCAATTATGAATATTTCTATAAATATAAAATCCTTAGCACCTTTTATAGCATTTAATAAGTCATTAAAAATATCTTCACCTACCGGATAATACTTACTGGCAGTATTTTCATACAGGGTAAAGCCTCCTAAATCATAAAAATAATTTTGCATATTATAAAGACCTGGTTCATCTTCTTTTAGATTGTCAATCATATCTATATCTCTATGGTGATATTTTCTAGATATTTTTTCTATTTCCAAAATCTTTTTTTGCTCTTTTTTATAGCCTATACTAAAATATGCCAGAAAAAATACTATGGTTGCAAATGATGGCATAATGGCTATTAATATAAACCATGATAGCTTAAAGGATGACCTTATAGAATCCATATTTAAAATTACAAGCATAATAACTATTGTTAAAACTGTATCCCCACTTATTAGAAAAGAAGGATCGACTTTTAAGTGTTTATAAAGATAGATCATAGCCGCAATTTGTAGCAAAATTAATAAAGCAAATACTCCTGCCCTTGAAAAAAATAAAGATATGATAGATTTCTTAGTTTTTTTCACATACTTATTTTTATTAACTTTTTCTATAATATTAAAACGATCGTCACTCATATTTTTATTATAGCAAATTTTACGATTTTAGTTAATTGACAAAAGGCTTATAATTAATATCATATTAAGTAAGGAGTTAGTAATGAGTAAAATTCTTTTATTTTGTGATTTTGTATCCAAAGGCAAAATTGCTGGTAATATTATGGAGCCAGTTTTGACATATAGTGGCAATGACGCTTTTTTCTTACCTTCTGCATTAATTTCAAATAATTTCTCTTTAGGAAACGTAGCTATTTTTGATACAACAGATCATATAAAAAATAGTTTAAAAGTCTGGGATGAGCTAGGCTTAAATTTTGATTTAATTTTTATAGGTTTTATAAACAATATTGAGCAAAAAAATATTATAGTAAAATACATAGAAAGTTTAGAAAAAAAACCCATAGTAATATTAGATCCAGTTATGGGAGATGATGGAAAGCTATATCCTAGCGTCAGCCAAGAAAAAATAAATATATATAAAGAACTTTTATCAATAGCGGATATTTGCATGTCAAATATTACAGAAGCCAATTTCTTAGGCCTTGATAATTATAAGAATCTAGCAACTTCTAATAAAAAATATACTATTACAAGTCTAAATGATAACAATGGTTTTTATAATATAGCTATAGATGATAGTATATCCAAAAATTACTACAACAGAATTGACCATGATTTTGCTGGTACTGGTGATCTATTAGATGCACTTTTTATAAATTATTATCTAAAAACAAATGATTTTATCAAAGCTAATAAACTAGCTATGACAAAAATCTATGAAATTTTAGCAAATAATGTAAATGATTTTCCAGATGAAATAGATATTTACATAGAAAAATACTTGCAATTAATAGAAAGCGGAGGAAGTTTTGCAGGAAAAAAAATATTATAAAAGAGCCTTGGCTCTAGCTTGGCCTGCTGTATTTGAATCTTTTTTTATAGCACTAGCAGGAATCATAGATACATTTATGATTTCATCGCTAGGGCCAGAAGCTATTGCCGCAATAGGGCTTACGACTCAGCCCAAATTTTTGGCAATTACATCTTTTTTTGCCATATCTAGTGCTGTTTCTGCTCTAGTAGCTAGAAGGCAGGGCGAAGATAATCGTAGAAAGGCAAATCAAACTTTGATGACAGCCTTATTAATCTCACTGATTTTTGTTGTCATCACCACAATTTTGATGGTTAGATTTTCAGATCCTATTTTAGTTTTTACAGGCAGTGATGCTAGCACCCACCAAATGGCCAAAGAATATTTTAATGTTATTATGATAGGTCTTATATTTAATGCTATTTCAATGATTATAAATGCAGCTCATAGGGGAGCTGGCAATACTAGAATAGCATTTATTACTAATCTGGTATCTTCTCTTGTAAATATATTTTTCAACTACCTACTTATTGAAGGAAGATTTGGTTTTCCAGAACTTGGTACAAAAGGAGCAGCTATAGCAACTGTAATAGGTACTGCAGTTTCTTCTATAATGTGCTTTCATTCACTAAGAAAAAAAAGATCCTATCTTAATCTAAAAGAAATGGCCTACAGTGGCATAAGAATCAGTAAAACAATCTCTAAAGAAATATCCAATCTGGGAATAAATATTTTTATAGAGATAATGTCTATGAGGATAGGATTTTTTATAACAGCTCTTACTGCAGCAAGACTTGGTACTGATTATTTTGCAGTTCACAATGTAGGTATGAACTTACTTTCACTTTCATTTTCCCTAGGAGATGGTATGAGTGTAGCAGTAATTACCTTAACAGGAAATAACTTAGGAGCGGGACGTAAGGATGAGGCTATAAAGTATGGTAAAGTTTGCCAGCAAATTGGTCTTGTAATGGGTTTGTTAATTTCCTTGATATTTATAATATTTGGTAGACAAATATTTAGCCTATTTTTTGATGATATAAATATAATAAAAAAATGTGATATAGTAATTAGATATATTGGGATTATAGTTATTTTCCAAATATTACAAGTAATCTATGGTGGTTCTTTAAGATCAGCTGGAGATGTTAGATATACCTTATTTGTAGCAATATTATCAGTAACAATAGTAAGGTCAGTTGCTACACTATTAATGGTAAATGTCTTAAAATTAGGATTAGATGGTATATGGATAGCTATTTTAGCTGACCAAGCAAGTAGGTTTATAGGACTAAGACATAGATTTAAAAAAGGTAAATGGGTTGATTTAAAAATTTAGAGGTAAAATGAAAAAAATTAATAAAATGCTACTATCAACTTTTATAATGCTTGTTGCTTTTTCTGGATGCGAAAAAAAGAAAGAAAAAGTAGAACCTACAGAAACTACAACTACTATTATAGAAGTGGATAAAGATAAAGATAAAGATAAAGATAATAACAACGATAATGAAAATGATGACGAAAATGTTGAAGATGAAATAGATAATACTGACAACTAAGAAGATAATTAAAAAAAAAACTGATTGGTAAAATCCAATCAGTTTTTTTACTCTGCAGAGATTAACTCTACAGTTGATGTTAATATATCTGAATATGAATATGATACCGTGCGTTCAACATCAAAATCATTATTAACTTTTACAGTGAAGACACTTGGAAATGCATCTACAATGACACCTGTTTTAGTTTTTATACGCTTACGCCCCATATCAGCTTTTAGAATAACTTCTTTACCGATATTTCTCTTCACATCTTGCCTGATGTCATTAACTGATCTTTGCTCCATTATATCATCCTCTCATTAAATGCTAAAATATATTATACGATGATACATGTCAAAAGTCAAGCAAGCGTAATATTATACTAAAAGAATAATACTATGTCAAATATTTTTATAAAAAGATTTGTAAGCTAAAATTGTTTCATATAAATCCGCTTTGCTTACTAATTCTGTTGGAGCATGCATAGATATAACTGGTGTACCACAATCGACAACATCCATGCCATATTCAGCAAGTATAAAGGCAATTGTTCCGCCACCACCTGCATCAACTGCACCTAGTTCGCCAGTTTGGTAAATTACCTTATCTTTTTCAAATGCTAATCTTATTTCAGATAAATATTCTGCATTGGCATCATTAGATCCACCTTTTCCACCACTACCTGTGTATTTAGTAAGGGCAACTCCACAACCAAATTGAGCTGCATTATCTATTTCTGATACATCTTTAAAGTTTGGATCATAGGCCATAGTTACATCTGCAGAAAGCACTTTTGAATTTGCTAGAGATCTTTTTAGACTAATCAAATTTACTTTTTCTTCTATATTTAATAGTTCTAAGACTGCATTTTCGAAAAATTGAGAGGTCATTGCTGTAGCACCACGAGAGCCTATCTCTTCTTTATCTACAAATAGTGCTACTGATGTTTTTGCTGGGTCTTCTATTTTTAAAATCGCATTTAATGCACTATATGCACAAACTCTATCATCTTGACCATGAGCAATAATCATAGAATTATCTAATCCTGCGTTACGGGCTTTAATAGCTGGCACCACTTCAAATTCTGCTGTGATAAAATCTTCTTCTTCTATGCCATATTTTTCATTGAGGATTTTTAAAATATTTTTCTTAACCGGATTATCTTCTTCATCAGCTAATGGTATAGATCCTACAATTACTTTTAATTGCTCACCTTCTATTACTTCATTGGCGGATTTTTGCATCATTTTTTTAGATAAGTGAATTAGTAATTCTGAGATTGTAAATACTGGTTCATCATCATTTTCTCCAATAGCTACTTCTATTTTTTCTCCATTTTTATTAAAAACTACACCATGCAAGGCTAATGGAATTGTTGTCCATTGATATTTTTTAATTCCACCATAATAATGAGTTTTAAAATATGCGATTTGTGTATCTTCAGAAAGAGGAACCGGCTTTAAATCTAGTCTTGGAGAATCAGTATGAGCTCCTACTATGCTCATACCTTTTTCTAAATCTTCACTTCCTATTACAAATAAAGCCACAGCCTTATTTTTATTTACTGTATAAACTTTGTCACCAGCTTTTATAGAATTATTATTTATTTTTTCTTCAAGATTCACAAAACCAGCTGCTTGTGCCCTTTTTATAATTTCATTTGTAGCAAGCCTTTCTGTTTTTGCCACATTTAAAAAATCTATATAATCTTTTGAAATTTCTTCTAATTCGTTTTTTTGCTGATCATCAATGTTTAGCCAAACATTTTTTCTTTTATATTCCATATTATCCTCTAGATTAATTTCCAAATATTTTTTGTATAGGATACTGGATCTTCTATTTCTAGACCTTCTATTAGTTTTGCTTGATCTAGTAGTAAATTTACAATTTCATTTTTATTTTCATCATCTTTTGCATTTTCTAAAAGTTCATAAGCCTTAGAGTTTTTATTAATTTCTAGAACTTTTTCTGCTTTTATAGCTGGACCTTGAGGATTATTTTTTAGAGCTTTTTCCATTTCTATAGAAATATCCCCTCTTTGCTTAATCATTGCTGGGATATCGCCCATTTTTTCGTTAAATTTGATATCTACAACATCATCTGGTAGATTTTCTAAAAGTTTTCCTACTAAATCTTTTTGATCTTCATTTTCAACTTCACTGTCATCTTCTTCTGCTAATGATTTAAAGCTTAATCCATCATATTCTTCTAGCATTTTTATTAAAAATTCATCTATTGCTTCATCTAGCAATAATACATCGCTATCTTCATCTACCATAGCTAGGGCTGGTGAATTTTTAATCTTTTCTAGAGAATCTCCTGTAGCATATAAGATATTTTCCTCACTTGATTTTGCATTTTCTTTATACTCTCTTAAAGATATAAGTTTGTCTTCATTTTTAGAATGAAAAAGTAATAAATCTTGTAATTCTTCTTTGTTTGAGCCGTAGGCTTCATAGATTGCAACTTTTATATTGTTTCCAAACTCTTTAAAGAATTCACTATACTTTTCAGGTTCATTTTTTTGTAAGTCTAATAAGTGTTTGTTGATTTTTTTGTTAATTTGCTTGGATATTACTCTTAATTGCCTATCTTGTTGTAGCGTTTCTCTTGAAATATTTAAAGTTAAATCATCACTTTCTACAACACCTTTAGCAAATGAATAAGCATCATGTAATAAATCTTCACTGCGTTCCATAATTTTTACACCGTGGGTGTATAATTGCAAGCCTTTTTGATAATCTTTTGAATAATAATCAAATGGTGCTTTTTTAGGAATGTAGATTAGTGCTTTAAATTGAACTGCCCCCTCTACCTTAAAATGAATCCATGATAGTGGTTCATCAAAGCCAAAATGTTGATCTTGGTAGAAATTAATGTAGTCTTCATCAGCTAAATCACTTTTATTTTTCTTCCAAATTGGTGTTTCAGAATTTAAAACATCTAACTCTTTATAGTCTTCATATTTTGGGTCTTCTTCTGTGCTATCTTCAGCAAGCCTTGTTTTTGTAACTTCCATTTTGATTGGATAGCGGATGTAGTTTGAATATTTATTTACTAAATTTTTAATTTTAAACTGATCTAGATATTCATCAAAATTTTCATCTTCTGTATTTTCCTTTAAGAAAAGTGTGATTGCTGTACCATTATCTTCTTGATCAGTTTCTGATATTTCAAAGCCATCAGCATTTTCACTTTCCCATATATATCCAGTATCTGATCCATATTTCTTAGTTTTAACTATAACCTTATCAGCAACCATAAAAGCAGAATAAAATCCTACACCAAATTGACCAATCAAGTCTTTTATATCAGAATTTTCTACAGATTTTTTAAAACTATCTGTACCTGATTTAGCAATAGTTCCTAGATTTTCAACTAATTCATTTTCATCCATACCTATACCAGTATCTTTTATGGTTAAAGTACGATTTTCTCTATCTGGAATGATTTGTATATAATAATCATCTTTATTTGTTTCACTATCTGATTTTAAATCTTTATAATATAGCTTATCCAAAGCGTCAGATGCATTTGAAATTAATTCTCTTAGGAAAATCTCTTTATTTGTGTATATGGAATTAATCATCAAATCCATGACTTTTTGGGCTTCAGCTTTAAATTCTTGTTTCATTTTTCCTCCTTAGCACTCTAGTAGTCTAACTGCTAATATTATACTAACAAGCCTCTACTTTTCAATATTATTTTCAAGCTCACTTAGATCTTTTCCTTTTTTTACTAGAGCTTTTTGTATGGCAATTCTCTCATTTATTAGTTCTTGTTTCCTATTTGCTATTTTCTTTTTATTAATAATAGTTGCAATACTTATACTAACAATAAAAATTACTATAAAAAATCCCACACTTTGATTATCACTAATAGGGATTTGCCTTATAATTAGCGTTGTTAGACCTGCTATTATTAAAGGGATAATAAATAATTGAAAAAACGATACGTTTTTACCCAAATTACTTATCATTTCATTTTTTTCTTTTAGTTTTTCTCTTAATTCTAAAATTTCATCCATTAATAATTCTTTTTCTTGCATTTTCTATTGACCTTTCTTAGATTTTCTATTATTATACTAAATGTTAAGAGAAAGTTTAATCCCTAGTAAGTTACTTGCTAATAGTGCATTTTGTAGTACTATAAATATATAAAAGGGGGTACTAGAATGGAAGATACTAAACAAACAACTGGCAAAGTTGAAATCACCCGCGATATGTTAATTGGTGATATCATCCAGGCAAAACCAGAATCAATAAACACTCTCCTTATGGCAGGTATGGGTTGCATCGCATGTCCATCTTCATTGTACGAAACACTTGATGAAGCATGCATGGTACACGGCATGGACCCAGAATACCTACTTGAGGAATTAAATAAATAAAACTCGGAGCTTAAGCTTCGAGTTTTTTTATTTATATATATCTTAGTAATAAGTAAGCAAAATTTAAAAGAAATAAAGTTAAGACAACTATGATAATAATATTGCTAGTTCTATTGTCTTTATAATCTGCTCTTTTATATGCTATTTTATCTATTAAAAGTGTAGCTGAATAAATTATCCAGATACTAATTAGAAAGTGCCCCTTTTCTATACTATTATTGACTTCTCCACTGCCATTCCAATGGATTGGTATGAGGTCAGGTAAATTTTTAAAATTTATTATTCCAATAACTAATAATAAACTAAATGCTATCCTTAGAAATAGATAAGCCTTGGTGAAACTAGTTTTTTTCATAAACTTGCTTCCTTTCTTATTCTAATTATATATCCACGTACCTATTATCACGGCTTAAATCAAATAAAAACCTAATAAATGATTCCTTGTAGCCTACAAATTTATCTGCTCGTCTTAAAGCAAGAACTCCTTCTAGATTTTCCCACCTAGCATCTGCTACTTCTTCTTTTTGAAGTATTAAATCATCTAAATTTATATCACCGTGTAAAATATAAAAATCATCAAAGCCTTGTGGAAAATTAGCAGTTAAGCTTGGTCTTATTTTTGAAAAGTCTATATTTATGCCAAGTTCTTCTGATAATTCTCTTTGTGCTCCTTGAGAAGATGATTCTTTTGTAGAAACCGCTCCTCCACATGTTACATCCCATAGGCCAGGCATTTTTTTATTATAGGTTCTTTGTTGGATTAATAGTTCTCCCTTACTATTAAAAATACAAACATGAACTACTAATCTAAAAAAACCTTTGGGTTGGGCACTTCCTCTTATGTAGGTATTTTTTGTTATTTGCCTATTTCTATCATATAAATCCATTATTTCATCCATACACTCACACTCCTAATAATTTTTTACCCTAAAATAATATAAATAAAAAATCCTAGCTTAAGCTAGGACTCTGTTACTCTGCTTTTACAAAAGCATTTGTTAGTCTTGGTATGACTTGTTTTTTACGACTTAAAACTCCCGGTGCAGAAATAGTACCATTTGTAACCTTATTGCCAAATTCTTCTTCTATATCTTCCACATGTTCACCTACAACTAAAAGCTCACTAGTTTCATTAAATATATCTGTTAGAACTAAAACAAATGTAGATTCTCCTTTTGATTCTATTTTTGCTTGCATAAGACTTGTAATTTCATCACGAAGCGGTTCTAATTCTTCTGGATTCATTGTCATAACTTGACCAACTCTTACATCTTCTCCACCTATTGTAAATGTTTTTACATCGCCTTCTACAATATCTGCTGGAGATTTTTCTTTTAAACTTGTACCCGCTTTAAACATTTGGTTGGCAAACTCTTCTGGATTTATATCTGCAATTTTGCTCATACGGTCAAGTATTCTACGATCAACATCTGTTGTTGTTGGTGATCTAAACAAAAGAGTATCTGATATAATCGCTGCACATAGTAATCCTGCAACTTTTTTTGATGGTCTTAATCCACTTTCAAAATACATTTCTGAAATAATTGTTGCTGTTGATCCTACAGGCTCTGCCCTATAAAAAAGTGGAGCTGTTGTAGAAATATTTGCAACTCTGTGATGATCTATAATTTCCATTATCTCAGCTTGGTCAATATCATCTATTGATTGATTTTTTTCATTATGATCTACTAATATTAATTTTTTCATATTTGATGAAATCAAATGGTAGCGAGAAATAGATCCTATTACTTTTTTATTTTCATCAACTACTGGATATGATCTAAATCTTGACTTAGCCATAGTTTCCCTTACAAGATCTATAGTATCATTTGTAGAAAAATATACTAAGTCATCTTCTGTCATTACATGACTAACTGGAATAGTCATTGGCAAAAGTCTGGATGTCATAAAGGTGTTATATTCTGTAGATAAGATTGTAACTCCATTTTTATAGGCATTTTCTAATAAATCCTTATCCAAGCTAGATCCATTTGTTAATATTACAAGGGCTACTTTTCTTTCAATTAAATAGTCTAAATAATCTGTACGATTACCTACAATTACTATATCACCCTCGCTAAAATAAGTATCAAAATCTTGATTTTCATCGTTCATAGCCATAACTGTCATTTTGCCATCAAAGTCACGAGGATTTTCTGGTAAAACTAGGGATTTTGCAGCTAATACATCGATAATATTTTCTATAGGTGTGTTGGATCTTCCAATAATTTTATCATCCCAAACATCCATATAAGATTTTGTAATATTTGAAAGTGAGGCTATACCCATTATTTTGCCATCATTATCTACTACCGCTAGAGAGTTTGTAAGTCCTTCTTGAAAAATATCCCAAGCCACCCTTACTGGAATAATTGGATCTATAGCATATGCTCTATCAAAATTTAAATCTTTTACTTGTAAAAGCATGGATTCTTTTAAAGCTGGAACTTCCACATTAAAATAATCTAGGACAAATTTTGTTTCTGGATTTAGATTGCCAAGTCTTACTGGAATGGCATCTACATATCCTTGCCTATTTTTTAAATCTGCATAACAAATTGCAGAAATAATTGAATCTGTATCTGGATTTTTATGGCCACTTATATAAACTGTATCTTTCATTGTCTCTCCCTAAATAAATTCTACTTTCAACTTTTCAATCTTATATCTATCGACTTCATCAACAGTAATTTTTATATTATCGACCTCTACAATATCTCCTTGAACTGGTATTCTTGATAGATGATCGATAACAAAACCACCTATAGAGTCATTTTTAATTTCTTCAAGCTCTAAATTAAAGTAATCATTAAAATCACTAAGGTGCAATGACGGTTCTACTAAATAAGTTCTTTCAGCTATTTTAAATATATCTTGATTATCTTTATCATACTCATCATCGATTTCACCAACTAGTTCTTCTACAATATCTTCTATAGATACTAGTCCACTAGTTCCACCATATTCGTCTATTACCACAGCAAGCGAAACATTTTCAGATCTCATATTTGTAAATAAATCAAATATATGCATATTGTCATAAACATAATAGGCAGGTCTTACTAGCTCTTCTAAAACTAGACCTTTCCCATCAGCAATATGTGAAACTATATCTTTCATATGTAAGATACCGACGATATTGTCAATATTTTTTCCATAAACTGGTATCCTTGAATGATTTGTTTCTTTTAACATATCTCTTAACTCTTGTTGATCCGAGTCAATAGAAATGACTTCCATATTTGTTCTAGGAGTCATAATATCTGAAACATATGAGTTACCAAACTCAAATACATTATTAATCATTTCACTTTCTTCATTATTTATAACACCTTGTTCTTCAGAAACATCTACTATAGTTTTTAGGTCTTCTTCTGTAACTACATTTGAATTCTCTTCTTCGCCTATTAATAATTTAGTCATTGCTCCTGTGATTTTTCCTAAAACTAAGTTAATTGGTTTTAAAATCACATCAATAATCCTAATTGGTCTTGCTACTTTTAAGGCAAGTTTTTCACTATTTGCAGCTGCAATATTTTTGGGAGTAACTTCTCCAAAAATTAGAATAACTATAGTTAGTATAATTGGTGATATTACTGCACCCTTCGATCCCATAACTTCGGTAAAAAAAATTGTTGCTACTGTTGTAGTAACAATATTTACTATATTATTTCCAATCAATATAGTAGTCAAAACTGAGCCTATATTATCTACTAATCTTTTTACCAAGGGAGCTTTTTCTACTCCATTTTTTTCCATTTGCCTAATTTTAAATATATTTACACTTGTAAGAGCAGTCTCCGACGACGAAAAAAACGCCGAAAGCATTATTCCTACAATTATTACTATTAATTGTATAAAGTTTTTTGTACTCATAAACCCTCCATGACTTATATATATATTATAGTTTAGAAAATTCAAAAAATAAAGATTTTTAGCAAAAATAAATATTTTGCGTATAATAGGTCTGTATCATTTTATTTTAAGGAGGATATAATGGCATTTGAGTCGTTTAATGAACGTACTTTCAAGTTACGTGAACATGGTACAGATCAAAAAACAGAAATAATGGCTGGCATTACCACTTTTATGACTATGAGCTATATTTTAGCTGTAAATCCAGCTATACTTTCTGATGCTGGCATGGATGCTGGTGCTGTATTTTCTGCTACAATTTTAGCTTCTGTAATTGCTATGCTAATTATGGCCTTTTATGCAAATATGCCTTTTGGTTTGTCTGCAGGTATGGGTCTAAATGCATTTTTCACTTATACAGTTGTAATGCAAATGGGTCAAAGCTGGCAATTTGCTCTAACAGCAGTATTTTTAGAGGGTCTTATTTTTATTATTCTTTCTTTTACAGGAGTTCGTGAAGCTTTATTTAATGCTATTCCTATAAATCTTAAAAAAGCAGTTTCTGTTGCTATAGGTTTATTTATTGCCCTTATCGGTTTATTAAATGCTGGTATTGTAGGAGTCGGCGATATCTCACTAGAACTAGGTAATATAGCATCTAAAGAAGGTTTAGTTTTCTTTATCGCTCTTATTATTATGATTGTTCTTACAGCTAAAAATGTAAAAGGTGCTCTACTTTGGGGGATTCTTGCATCTACAATTATTTCACTTATTCTTGGAGTTTCAAAACTTCCAGACGGAAATGCTATAGTGTCAAAACCGCCAACAATTGCTCCAATAGCTTTTAAATTAGATTTTTCAAATATTTTTTCTTTTGAAATGTTTTCAGTACTATTTTCATTTTTATTTGTAGATATATTTGATACTTTAGGTACTCTTACTGGAGTTGCTACCAAGGCTAATATGTTAGATGAAGATGGAAACTTAAAAGATGGATCAAAAGCACTTTTAGCAGATGCTATTGGTACAACATTCGGTGCATTGTTAGGAACATCAACTATTACAACTTTTGTAGAATCTTCTGCTGGTGTTGCAGAAGGTGGTAGAACAGGTTTAACTGCACTTTCAACTGCATTTTGTTTTGCAATCGCTGCATTTTTCTTTCCACTATTTTCAATCATTCCAGCCCAAGCAACTGCAGCTGCACTTGTAGTAGTTGGATTATTTATGCTATCAACAGTTGTGGAAATAAACTTTACAGACATTACTGAAGCTTTCCCAGCTTTTATGACTATTTTAATGATGCCTGCAACTTACTCTATTGCTGAGGGTATTTCATTTGGTATGATTTCTTATGCTGGTATAAAACTATTAACAGGTAGAGGTAAAGAAGTAAGTCCTCTAGTTTATGGACTAGCGATTATTTTCTTATTAAGATATATAGTTCCGGTGTTTATTTAATATAAAAAAGATTGCCAAATAACTTGGCAATCTTTTTTTTACATCTTATCTTTTACTGATTTTACTTTATAATCCATGTCGTGATCTTTATCTCTTCTATCGTCCATTTTTATTACTGTATAAACTCTATCAGATCCAGCTTTAAAAACCTCTTCTTGCATCTTTCTAGCAACTTCAAAGCACTTATCAGGATCTGCTTGTATTACAGTTCCCATTGGATTTAATTTGTGTTTAACTCCTTCCGCTTCTAAAACTTTACTAGCACTTGCTACATATTTACTTACTGAAGTTTCTTTTGTACCTATTGGTATTAAACAAATTTCCATTATTGCCATAATATTCTCCTTTTTTTATAATTCTGTTTGATAAAATGCCTTATAAATTTTATAAGCATCAAAATGATCTTCTATACCTCCAAGCTCTCTTATTGAGTGCATGGCAAGTATTGGCTCACCTACATCTATAGAATTTATTCCAAGTCCAGTTGATGCAATTGGTCCTATAGTGGAACCTCCAGCCTTATCGTTTCTATTGTGGAATTTTTGTATATTGCATCCAATATTATTTGCTAGGTCAATTAATCTAGAATTTGAAGCAATATTTGATGAATAAGCTCCATTTGCGGCAGTTTTTATAACAAGTCCACCATTCATCATTATAGGATTAGTTGGATCGTGATAGTCCTTAAAGTTTGGGTGCACTGCATGAGCTTGATCGGCTGATATAAGATAAGTATTTGCTAGTGCTATATAAAAATCTTCATCATCTAAGCCACAATTATCGCAAAGTCTTTTTAAAGTATCTCTTAAAAATGGTGAAAATGCTCCTGTCAGCGTTCTTGATCCTATCTCTTCATTATCATTTAAAACTAATACATTATTTTTTTTACTTTTTGCATCGATAAAAGCCTTTAAAGATGCATGTACTGAGCCAAGATTATCTATACGGCCAATTTGATACATATTATTTATAATTGCACCCTTTTGCCTATCATACAAGCCTAAATCAAAATCTAAAATTTTATAAGCATTTATACCAAATTCATTAGCTAAGATTTTCTCTAAATATCCATTTTCAAAATTTTCCTCAATTGTTTCAATAATGGGATACAGATGATCCTGAGGATTTAATTCAAAACCCTTATTTGCATTTCTATTCATATGGATAGCTGGATTTGGAATAGTAAGTAAGTCTCTATTTATATTTACTAATTTACTTTTGATTTGTCCATCTTCTTTATAAGAAAATTTACCTGCCAAAGACAAGGTTCTATCTGTCCATGTGGAATAAATCATGCCACCATAGGGTTCTATATTTATTTTTAAATAACCACTATCATTTATTTCTGCATTTGATTTTACCTTAAAAGTTGGACTATCAGTATGTGAACCGATTATATCAAATCCCTTTGTTAAATCATCTCCTAGTGTAAAAGCAATTAGTGCTGTATCATTCCTGCTTACAAAATATTTACTATTTCTTTCTATCTCCCATCTTTCATTTTCCTTTAGCTCTATAAAAGCATTGGATTTTAAAATATCTTTGGTATTTGCCACTGCAAAATAATTAAGAGGACTGGCATCTATAAATTTTATTAAATCTTTACTAAATTCTATACTATTCATATAATTATTTTACCCAACTTATTTAGGGTATCTATTATTATAGAAATGCTTATCTTTGACTATTTAGGAATTTATCCTTATAATAATAATAAGTTTTACATACAAAAAAATAAGGAGTTAAGATGAAAGAATTAAAAGATAAAATTTTAGAAGAGGGCGTTGTTCTTGGCGATGATATATTAAAAGTAGATTCTTTTTTAAACCAGCAAATTGATGTTGAGTTAATAAAAAAAATGGGCAAAGAATTTGCAGAACATTTTAAAGATCAAAAAATCGATAAAGTATTTACTGTAGAGTCATCAGGTATTGCTCCAGCTTTAGCAACTGCAAGTGAACTTGGTGTAAAATGCGTATTTGGTAGAAAAAAACAATCTTTAACTACTAGCGAAGATGTTTACCACTCAAGTGTATTTTCATTTACAAAACAAGTTATGAATGAGCTTATAGTTAATAAAGAATTTATAAGTGAAGGTGAAAACGTCCTAATGATCGATGACTTCCTTGCAAATGGACAAGCAGCAAAAGGAATGATCGCCATTATTCGCCAAGCAGGAGCAAATCCAGTTGGTTGTGGGATAGTAATTGAAAAATCTTTCTCAAATGGACGCGACATTATTGAAGAAATGGGAGTAGAAGTATATTCTCTAGCAAGAATTGCAAAACTTGAAGAAGATAATATAGAATTTGCTGAATAATATTTGCCAGGTCCTTGACCTGGTTTTTTTGTACAAAAAAAGTAGCCCTTAGCTCCTTTTTATTTATTTTCTTAATTTTTTCCTTATCCATAACTGAATCTGGGATCATTTTGCTTGTTATACAAATTAGAAATGGAAGGACGATTGCATCATCCAAAATTCCTAAAAAAGGAATCATATCATTTATCAAATCGGCAGGCATTACTGCTTATAGAAATTCTCTAAAGCTTTCAAAGGAAAAGGGAATAAAATCTATAGCCTTTCCTTTAATTTCTGCAGGTATTTATGGATTTCCAGAAAAAGATGCGTTTTTTGTAGCAAAAAGAACAATCGATGAATTTTTAAAAGATAATGAAATGGAAGTTTATCTTTCTACTTTTGTAAAAGATATCCTGTCTTTAATTATGGGATAGGAAAAAGGGAGATAAAAAATTGAAAAAAATAATTTTTTCCGGTATAAATATTATTGTAGAAAATTTACAAATAATTACCCGAGGAGGTAAAATATGAAAATCTTTGAATCAATAAAAAATAGATGGGAAAAATTCTTGAAAAATCTAGCAGAAGAAAATAAAAAATCTTTTGGAAATGAAAAATTAGATTGTTGTTCAATGAACAAAAGATAATATAAATAAAGAAAAAAATGACCATGGCGGAGACTGTGTAAAATTTTGTGTATAGAAACCTCCTGATTAGGGTAAGTGAAAACTAATCAGGAGGAATTTTTATGCCAAGAAAAAGACCAGAGACAAAAAGAAGCAAAATAGCAAAAATGTTAATTGAAGAATATCAGCCTAAAAGTTCACAAGATATTCAAGAAGCACTAAAAGATCTTTTAGGCGATACAATGGAAGAACTTTTAAAAGCAGAATTAGATGAGCATTTAGACTATGAATATGGAGAAAAACCACTATCATTAAATACAAGAAATGGTACTAGTAAAAAAAAACAGTTAGATCATCATATGGAAATATAGATTTAAACATACCAAGAGATAGAGAAGGAACATTTGAACCACAATCATTAAAGAAATATGAAAAAGACATATCAAACATAGAAAATCAAATAATATCAATGTATGGCAAAGGAATACCCTCGTCTAATAATATCATCAACTCATTTCATTCGTTGGAAAGAATGGGCTGGGGCAGGCCCTGGCAAAATAGACCAATAGAAAAAATCTATCCAATGGTCTTTTTAGACGCTATACACTACCACGTAAGAGAAAACAATATAGTAGTCAAAAAATCAGTCTACATTGCCCTAGGCTACAACCTATAAGGATTTAAAGAAATACTAGGACTATGGGTTGGAGAAAACGAATCAAGCAAATACTGGCTTTTAGTATTAAATGGTCTAAAAGAAAGAGGACTAGAAGATGTATTAATATTCTCAACAGACAATCTACCAGGATTTAGTGAGACTATAGAAGCAGAATATCCAAGAGCAGAAATACAAAAATGTATAATCCATCAAATAAGAAACTCCACAAAGTATGTATCCTACAAAGACATAAAAGAATTAATGAAAGACCTAAAAGCAGTATACAAGGCACCAACAGAAAACTTAGCCTTAACAAATTTAGGAGTCTTTGAAGAAAAATGGGGTAAAAAATATCCAATGTGTGTAAGCTCTTGGAAAAACAACTGGACAGAATTATCGACATATTTTAAATATCCAGAAGGAATAAGAAAACTGATATATACAACAAATGCTATGGAAAACTTCAATAGGTAACTAAGAAAAGTGAGCAAAAATAAAACCACATTTCCAAATGACTATGCTTATGCTCTACAAAAAAGCTTGTATCTAGCAATGGTAGATGCCTCAAGTAAGTGGACATATAGAATACGAGGCTGGGATCAAATCTTATCCCAATTATCAATATTTTTTGAAGGGAGGTGTTAATTAAGATAAAAATTTAGTATGAAATCGGCTGCAAATTTTCATGAAAATTTGACAGCTTATTAAAGTTCTGTACAATTAAGAAAAGCTCCATTCCTATAGAAATGGACAAATATTGATACATAAAAAATGTATCAACCCTTACCCTTATATCAGAATTTAGGTTGATACACAAAATTATTTACAGACCCGCAAAAACGGCTATGAGCATTAAACTCATAGCCTTTCTGCTTGCCACCTAAAGACTCTCTAAATCAGTTTTCTAAAATCCCTAATTCAATGAGCCTTTTGACTACTTTTTATTATTGTGTATTTTATTTTGCATATTCAGAAGCATTTTTACCTGCTATTCTACCATATACTGTTATATCTGCTATAGCTGCTGATCCAAGTCTGTTTGAACCATGAATACCGCCTGTTACTTCTCCTGCTGCATACAAACCTTCGATCCATTTATCATCTTTTGTTAATACTTCAGCATCTGTATTTATTTTTAAACCACCCATAGTATGGTGAACTGCTGGTGCTGCTTTTAACATATAGTATGGTCCTTGATCTATTGTCCATCCTAGCATTCTTAGATTAAAGTCTGGATCTTTGTCTTTTTTAGAATTTTCATTAAATGTTTCTACAGTTTTTAATAGCTGATCTTTGTCTATATCAAAATGATCTGCAAGCTCTTCTATAGTATCAGCTTTGTATAAATTTCCTTTATCAAATTCTTCTTTAGCTTCTTCAGGATTTGATTTCATGGTACCTGTTTCTTCGTTTGATTTTTCATCCCATATTAAGTATCCAACATGGTCTGTTTGATCTTTAATTGCTAGAGAAATTTCACGTCTTGTTGCAAGTTCTTCAACAAATCTATCTCCTTGCTTATTAACTAAGAGTGCTCCACCAACTAATCTTGTATCACCAGTATAAAGAATTCTACCAGTATCTACATCACAGATTGGGTAAAGTTGAATTTGGTCCATATCAACTGTATCTGCACCAAGTTTTTCTGCCATAAGTATACCATCGCCTGTTGCTCCTTTAGCATTAGTTGATTTTACGTGTTCATCAATTTCATGATCGTATTCGTAGGTCATTTCTTCATTTGCACCAAATCCACCTGTTGCAAGTACAACTGATTTTGCATTTACTGTTAGGTTTTCATTAGGTGTTTCAGCTTTTACGCCTGCTACTTTATCATCTTTAGTTAAAATTTCTTTTACATCTGCATCTGTGATAACATCTATTCCCAATTCTTCACATTTTTTTGTATAGTTTTTAATTAACTCATTTCCTGAGTGATCTGCTGGTATAAGTGACCTTTTTACAGAGTGACCACCAAAGAACATTAGATTATCAAGCCATTTGACACCGATATCATCTCTTAACCAGTAAGCATCTTCTGTAGCATGGTCTGCTAGAACATCGATTAGTTCTGGGTTTCCACCTGCTTCTTTAACATCTTTGGCAAATAATTCTTTGCTATCTTCTATACCTTCTTTTTCTTGAAGTTCATTAGCTGGAGCTGCCATTTCACCACCAGAAATTAATGTATTACCACCAACTTGTGGCATCTTTTCTAGTAATATAACATCTGCTCCATTTTCTTTTGCTGTAACTGCAGCTGCAAATCCAGCTCCACCACCACCTACAACTACTACATCAACATCTTTTGTAGCATCTTTTCTTTCTTTATCAGCACTTGTAAAGTCTTCTTGGTAGTTTTCTATGTCATTACCACTAGCTTTTATGGCTTCTGATACTGCTTCTAAAATAGCTGTTGATGAGAAAGTAGCTCCTGAAACAGAATCGATATTTACTGATTGATTTTCAACAATTTGTGGAAGCATTTTGTCGATTGCTGCAGCTCCAAGACCTTCCGTTTCCTCATGATCTACCTTGATGTCTTTTATTTTATCTCCATCAAAGCTAACATGAGCAATTACATCACCATTATAACCCTTTGCTTTTCCTTCAAAAGCGTTTTCATCAGTCTCTTGCTTTTCTTTTTCTTCTACCTTTTCATTTTCATCAGTAGCTTGTTCACTTACTGTTGTGTCAGTAGATGTATCTTCTTTACCTTGGCCTGTATTATCAGCTCCACAGGCAGAGAAGATTAGTGACATTGATAATATGTAAGGTAAAATTTTATATTTTTTCATAACTCCTCCATTCAAAATTTTACTTGTGCAAATATATTATCAAAGAAAAACGTTTTATGCAATGTGCTAAAGTAAATAGTTATTAAAGATAGATAATATTTAACAAATAAAAAATCGCAGCTAGCTGCGATTAATAATTAACTATAAGCTTATTTTATATGAAGTTTTAATATTTTACAATATAATTTTAAAAATGATAGATTTAGCCTTAACTTTACGAATATATAGGTACAGGAGGATATATGGATGATAAGAAAATAATATCTGGAATTAAAAATAAAAAAGAGCCTTACCTAAGCGAATTTATAAATAAGTATGGTGGCGTTCTTAAGGCAAGCATTGTAAAAACTATAGGAAATAGAGATGACCTTGTAATAGAAATACTGAATGATACTCTACTTGCTATTTGGGATAATATAGATTATTTTGATGAAAATAGATCTTCTTTTAAAAACTGGTGTGCTGGTGTTGCTAAATATAAGGCAATTGATGCTATCAGAAAGGAAAATCGCCACGAAAGTATTGATCTTGATAAAGTTAAAAATAATATTAGCATAGAAGAAGATTTTTCAATTGATGAAAGTGGAGAAATATTAAGTCTTTTAAACCCTGAAGATAGAGATATCTTTAAAAAATTATTTATAGAAGGCTATAGCTATGATGAGCTATCAAATATAACAGAAATCCCCAAAGATAGACTTTACAATAAGGTTTCAAGATCAAAAAAGAAACTAAAATTACAACTAGGAGGTAAATATGACTAGTATATACGATAAGATAAATGATATAGATTTTGATACAGATAGCATAGAATTAAATGATATTGAAAAAGAAAAAATGTTTAGAAGTGCAAAATCTTATGCAAAAAAAACTAATAAAAGTAAATTTGTAGCAAGTGCTGCAGCAGCTCTACTTATAGCGGGCCTTATGACACCACAAGTAAGAGCAGAAGTTTTAAAATTTACAACTGATATTAAAGTTTCAATGATGGATGCCTTTGGCGCAAGCCCTGATTCTTATAAATATACAACTGAACTTGACGAATCCGTAAAAGTTGGAAATGATTGTTTTGTAATAGAAAATATAGCCTTTGAAGATAATAAAGCATTTATAAATACCCTTAGAGATAGTGATGGATCTATGGAAAATCAACTTTCAGAAAATGAAGCTTGTGTTTATAAAATTGTTGTAGATGGAGTATCATACAAAGCTTTGGGTAGCTCTGGAAGTTCTGGTCTATTAGAAGATGGAAAAACAATATCCGAAGTTAGCATGATAAATTTTGATAAAGAATTTCCAACTCTTGATAATGCAGACGTTGACCTTTACTATACTGATGGTAATTCAAATGAAATAATATCAACCAAAGCTAGTACAAATACAGTTAATGAAGAAAATGTAATATTTGCAAAAGATCAAAAATTAGAAAATGGATCAGTGATTTCTCTAATGAAGTTAAATCCAATTACTATGACTGCCATTATTAAAAACCTTGAAACAGACTATTATTATCAAATCGAGGGAAGCAACAATGAAGGAAAAACTTTCTTACTTGATGATAGAATAGGTGATAATGGTGAAGTAACTTTTATTTACAACAAAGATTTTTCAGATATGACTTTAGATGAAATAAAAGATGCAGAAGAAATAAACTTTGTTCTTAAAAAAGGAAAAAATAAGATAGACAACAAATCTGGCAAAGAAGAATATAGAACTATAGAAAAATTTACCTACAAAAAATAATAAATATAAATACTAAAAAACCGGTCTAGTGCCGGTTTTTTTAAATTAATTATTTACTATGACATCTACCTGTTCATGAATAACTGATAAGTTGTGTTTATTTTCTGATGAATAAGCAAATATTAGACCTTCATCATCTATATTTAATTTGCTTTTTATAGCTTTAATATGCTTTGATAGTTGATTTTTAGAAATTTTATCATATTTAGTAGCTATTACAAATCCTGTAAAACCTGATTCTAGTATCCATTCATACATTTGTAGGTCCAATTGAGTTGGCTCGTGACGAATGTCTACTAAAAGAAAAACTTCTTTTAAGTTTTCTCTTTGGTGGAGATATTCATTAATTAGTTTGTCCCATTTTGCTTTTTCCGTTTTTGAAACTTTGGCATAGCCATAGCCTGGTAAGTCTACTAATCTAAATTTATTATCTATATTATAAAAATTTATAGTACGAGTTTTGCCTGGTTTGGAGGAAGTTTTAGCCAAATTTTTTCTTCCTAAAAAAGCATTTATAAAAGAGGACTTGCCTACATTTGAACGTCCTACAAAGGCTATTTCTTCTATGCATTCTTTTGGCCACTGAGATTTAAAACCTGCAACTTGTTCTAATTCGATTTTGTTAAATTTCATATTAAAGCCTTATCTATTACTTCAGAAACATTTGTTACTTCTATAAAGTTAATCTTTTCTCTAATTTCTTTTGGTATATCTTCTGTATCTCTTTTATTTTCTTTTGGGATAATGACATTATGGATGCCATAAGTATAAGCTGCTAGGGCTTTTTCTTTTAATCCACCGATTGGCAGTACATCTCCAGTTATAGTGACTTCTCCTGTCATAGCAATATCATTTCTAACTTTTTTGCCAGTTAGAGATGAAACCATAGCCGTTGTCATAGTAATGCCTGCTGAAGGACCATCTTTTGGTGTTGCTCCTTCTGGAACATGGACATGAATGTCTTTATTATCATAAAATTTGCCGCGAATGCCAAGTTCTTTTGCATTTGATCTAATGTATGTCATCGCAGCTTGGCCAGATTCTTTCATCACATCACCTAGAGAGCCTGTAAATTCTACGTTGCCTTTCCCATCCATAACATTAGCCTCTATAGTAAGCATAGTACCACCTACAGAAGTCCATGCAAGACCATTTGCCACGCCAATTTTATCTTTTCTTGAAATATGATCTTCGAAAAATCTTTCCTTGCCCAAATACTTAGTGTAATTTGACATAGTTACTCTTACTTGGTCTTTGCCCTCTAGGATTTCTTTTACAGCTCGTCTGCAAATTTTTGCTATAAGCCTTTCTAACTCACGCACACCAGCTTCTCTGGTGTAATTTTTTATAATAATATCTAGAACATTATCGGAAATTGTAAGTTCATCTTCATTTAATCCGTTATTCTTCATTTCTTTAGAAACTAAATATTTTTTTCCAATATTTAATTTTTCACTATTGGTATAGCCTGAAATTTCTATGATCTCTAGCCTATCATAAAGAGCATCTGGTATTTCGTTTGGATCATTTGCCGTTGTTATAAAAAATACATCTGATAAATCAAAAGGTATATCCACATACCTATCTATAAATTTATCATTTTGCTCTGGATCTAGGACTTCTAGTAAGGCTGATGATGGGTCTCCTCTAAAATCAGAGCCTAATTTATCAATCTCATCTAATAAGAATACTGGATTTTTTACACCAACTCGGTTTATACTTGAAAGTAATCTGCCTGCCATAGCTCCAACATAAGTTCTTCTATGACCACGTATTTCACTCTCATCAGTTACTCCACCTAATCGCATAGTGACAAATTCACGATCTAGAGCTCTTGCAATGGATTTTGCAATAGATGTCTTGCCTACTCCTGGAGGTCCTACTAGACAAAGTACTGTGCCTTGATTATTGTTATTTTTTATTCTAACTGCTATAGATTCTAAGATTCTATCTTTAACTTCCTTAAGTCCATAGTGATCTTCATCTAATATTCTCTCAGCACGTTTTATATCTAAAATATCTTTTGTTTTTTCTTCCCAAGGAAGGTTTACTGCAAAATCTAAATATGCACTTATTACTCCATAGTCAGGACTCATTTCAGGTATAGCTTCTAGCCTTTGAGCATCTTTAAGTAAAGATTTCTTACTAGCTTCTGCTATATTTAATTTATTTATTTTATCAATTAATTCAGCTGCTTGACTTTCATATTCACCTGTTGCTTCATTTAATTCTCGGCGAATAGCTTCTATTTTTTCTCTCAAATAGTATTCTTTTTGAGATTGATTTATATTTTCTTGGACATCTTGCTCAATTTCCATACTTAAATTTTTTAGTTCTATTTCTTTTACTAATATAGTATGAAGTAGGGATAGTCTTTTTTCTGTATCAAGTTCTTTCAAAAGAGCATAGTACTCCTCAGCTTTTAAATCTAGGTGATAGATGATAATATCAGCTAACCTTTGAAGATTATATACTTCTCCTATTGAGGATATAGATTCATCAAAATTTGAACCATCAAGGTCTATATATGCTTTAAAATCATCTAAGATCATTTTTCTTAGAGCTTCTTTTCTATTTGTTTCATCTTCATTTTCTTGTATATATTCATATTCTTCTACAACAGCTTTATAGAATCCTTCACCTAATTTTATTTCTTTTATTTTAGCAATTGATTTTGCTTGTACATACACTCTTATATCCCCATTTGTAAGGCTAAATGACTCTTTGATACTTACAACCATTCCATAGTCATAAAGAGCGTCAGAGCTTGGATTTTCATCGAATACATTTTTTTGATTTACCAAAAAAACTTCTTTATTTTTTATATTTGCATCATCAATAGCATTTTTGGATATAGGTCTAGCACAATCAAAATTTATAATTGTATTTGGATATGCCCAGAGTCCCCTAAGGGGTACGAGTGGATATTCGTTTGTGCTTACTTCATAAACATCTGCCATTATTAACTCCCGTTTAAAAAAGGGAATGGCTAGCCACTCCCTTATCTTTTCTTGTATTTTAGTTTTGAGTGATCCTTAATAGAATCTTTAGTAACAACTACTTCTTTTATATCTGTTTTTGATGGGATTTCATACATTACATCAAGTAGTAAATCCTCTAATATTGTCCTAAGTCCGCGTGCTCCAGTTTTTTGATCAATTGCTTTTTGTGCAATTTCATGTAAAGCTTCATCGTCAAATGAAAGTTTTACATTATCCAATTCAAATAATTTTTGATATTGTTTGATCAATGAGTTTTTAGGTTCTTTTAAGATACGAATTAGAGCATCTTCATCTAGGCTATCTAATGTTACTATAATAGGTACCCTACCTATAAATTCTGGTATAAGACCAAATTTTAGTAAATCTTCAGTGTTTACATCTTTAAGATTTGCCTTATGGTTAGCTGCAACAAGTTCTGCACCAAAACCTATAGTTTTTTGAGCTTGTCTACGATTTATTATATCTTCGATGCCATCAAAAGCACCACCTAGGATAAATAAAATATTGCTAGTATCAACTTGGATATATTCTTGGCTTGGGTGTTTTCTACCACCTTGTGGTGGTACATTTGCCTCAGTTCCTTCAATTAATTTTAAAAGAGCTTGTTGGACACCTTCACCAGATACATCTCTTGTAATGGAAGGATTTTCACTTTTTCTTGTAATTTTATCAATTTCATCTACATAGATTATTCCATGCTCAGCAGCCTGTATATCATAATCTGCGGCTTGGATTAATTTTAAAATAATATTTTCAACATCTTCACCAACATAACCTGCTTCTGTAAGACTAGTTGCATCTGCAATTGCAAATGGAACGTTAAGCTTACGAGCAAGAGTTTGAGCTAAAAGTGTTTTTCCTGAACCTGTAGGACCTAGTAAGAGTATATTTGATTTATTAAGTTCAACATCATCTAGGTCTTCATTGTTTGCATTTATCCTCTTGTAATGGTTATAAACTGCAACCGCTAGGGTCTTTTTAGCTTCATCTTGACCAATTACATATTCATTTAAAAAATCATTTATTTCTGAAGGTGTAGATAAGATTACATCTCCATTCTCATCAAAGTAGTTTTCATCAAATTTTACTTCTGCATTTATTATTTCGCTGCAAAGATTTACACATTCATTACAAATATAAGCATTTGGTCCTGCAATGATACGTTCTACTTGAGAACTATCTTTACCACAAAACGAGCATTTTACATCTTCTTCTTCGAGGTTTGCCATTTATTTCCTACTTACTTTCAATAACTTGATCTATTAAGCCATATTCTAACGCTTCTTGGGCTGTCATGGCAAAGTCACGATCGGTGTCTTTTTCAATTTTCTCTAGGTCTTGACCTGTATTATCAGCTAAGATATGGTTAAGCCTATCTTTTATTTTTAAGATTTGTTCAGCTTGGATTACTATATCAGATGCTTGACCTTGAGCTCCACCGCTTGGTTGGTGGATCATAATATTTGAATTTGGTAAGGAAAATCTTTTTCCTTTTGTACCTGAAGATAGTAAAACTGCACCCATACTTGCTGCTTGGCCGATACAAATTGTAGATACATCTGGTTTGATATAATTCATTGTATCGAATATAGCAAGACCGCTTGTAACAACTCCACCTGGAGAGTTGATATAAAATTGAATATCTTTATCTGGGTCTTCGCTTTCTAAAAATAGTAATTGAGCAATGATTATATCACTCATTTGGTCATTTACTTCCCCAGATAGGAAGATAATTCTATCTTTTAAAAGTCTAGAATATATATCATAGGCTCTTTCGCCTTTATTTGTTGATTCTACTACAGTTGGTACTAAGTAATTACTTGTTTGCATATTATCTCCTTATTTTTGTAAGGATGATATCTTAGTTTTCTTCACTTTCTTCTTTAGAATCTTCGCTGTGGTCGCCTTCATCACCAATTGCTTTGTGATAGTCTTCATGTGGTAGAGCTTTTGCATTTTCGACTAAAAGTTCTACAGCTTTACGACGTTTAATGTTTTCTTTAATTGTATCTTCTGATACATTTTTTCTAAAGATTTCTTTGAATTTTTCGATATCATCTACACCATACATTTTTGCTGATTCATTGATTTCTTCTTCAATTTCATCATCTGTAACATCGAAACCTTCTTTTAGAGCTAATTCGTCAATTACTAGATTTGCTTTTACACGTTCTTCTGCTTGAGCTCTGTATTGTTCTCTAACTTGATTGATATCCATTTGTGTCATTTCGATATATTGAGAAAGACCTATACCCATTTGTTGTAATCTTTGGTCTAGGTTTTGCATTTCAACATCGATTTCTTGATTTACTAGGGATTCTGGTGCTGAAACTTCACTTGCTTTTACTAAGGCTTCTACTGCTTGGTTTTGTTTCGTATTTGTTGCAAAGTTTTCTTTATCATCTTTTAATTTTTCTCTTAAATCAGCTTTTAGTTCATCAAGAGTTTCAAATTCTGAGATGTCCATTGCAAATTCATCATCAAGTTCTGGTAATTCTTTTGTAGTTACAGAATTAATTTCTACTTCGAATTTTGCATCTTTGCCTTGGAATTCTTTTGCTTGGTAATCTTCAGGGAAAGTTACATTTACATCAAATTTATCTCCAGCTTTGTGTCCTGCAACTTGTTCTTCAAAGCCTTGGATAAATGTGTTTGATCCTAATTCTAAATCATAATCTTCAGCTTTTCCGCCTTCGAATCTTTCTCCATCAAGATAACCATCAAAGTCTATATTTACTGTATCACCCATTTTTGCTTCGCCATCTTCTACTGGGATTAGTCTAGCATTTTCTTCTTGTTGACGAGCAAGTTCTGCATCGATATCTTC
This sequence comes from Anaerococcus octavius, assembly GCF_900445265.1. Lineage (GTDB taxonomy): Bacteria > Bacillota > Clostridia > Tissierellales > Peptoniphilaceae > Anaerococcus > Anaerococcus octavius. Next base: position 146,033 of record NZ_UFTA01000002.1, on the reverse strand, counting down.
ATCTGTTACTTCTGATGGGATATCTTCGATGATTAATTCGCTGTAATCACCTAAAGTTGGGTGTGGTTTTGTTTCTACTTCTACTTTGAAAGTAATGTCCTTACCAGCTTCTATATCATCAAGATCAACTGATGGTTGGTCTATTGGTTCAAGGTCAAGTTCTTCTACTGCTGCTTCATAAGGTTTAGGGAAAACTATTTGGATAGCTTCATCGTAGAAAATTTCTGGACCATACATTTTTTCTAGGACTTTTCTTGGAACATGTCCTGCTCTAAATCCATCAAGTCTATATCTTTTTTTATTTCTGTTATATACTGTATTTACAGCTTTTGCAAATTCATCATATTTTACGTCAAATTCAAATTTTGCAATATTATTTTCATGAGATTTTAATTCTGTCATTTCTTCCTCCTGCTTATATAGCTACTCATTTGTTTAATATACTACATGTAAGTCTATCAATCAACATTTAAAATGTTAGATTTAATGTAATTTATAATCTCTTTCTTATCATTATTTAATTTTTCTTCATAGACTAAATTTTCTATGATTTTTAATGTTTGACCAAGCTCTTTTCCTTCTTTAAATCCCAATTTTTTTAAATCATTGCCATTTATTTCTATCTGGCTTTTATTAGTTGGCACATTATCATTTTTGATTTCTTCTAATAGTTTTATACCTAAATCTATATTTGAATCGTCAGCATACTTTGTAGAAAGCACATCTGCTCTTTGCAATTTAAAAAGATTTAATAAATTTTCTTCTCCTATATTTCTTAAAAGTTTTCTAATAGATTTTTTAGTATAAGTATTGGTATTATCCATATGTCTTTTTACCAATACCGATGTATTTTCTATGAATTTATTTGAATACTTCAATGTTTTTAGACGTTTTATTAAAAGTTCTTCTGATAAATTTTGATGACCAAAAAATCTCCCCTCTCCGTTTTCATCTAAGAAAAATGTATCAACCTTACCTACATCATGATATAAAGCTGCCATTCTTACTTCTAATATTGGTGGAGTTTTTTCTAAAACACTTAATGTGTGATTATATAAATCATCTACATGAAAGCTAGAGTGTTGGTTAAATCCCTTTGTTTTATAAACTTCTGGGAAAATGTAAGGCAAAAGTCCAACATCATCTAAAATCTTTATTCCCCTTTTTTGATTATCAGCTAGTAAAATTTTATTTATTTCAACTTGAACTCGTTCTTTTGAGATTGCATCAATACTTGCTGCATGTTTTCTAATTGCTGATTTTAAATTCTCCTCTATGTTAAAATCAAGACTCGTTGCAAACCTTACAGCTCTTAGCGATCTTAGTACATCTTCTTTTATACGATTATCCGGATTGCCAACTGCTCTTATTATTTTATTTTCTAAGTCTTTTTTGCCATCAAAAAGGTCTAAAATTTCTCCATTTCTTTTAGCCATAGCATTTATTGTAAAATCTCGCCTTTGTAAATCTTTTATAATGTCATTTGTAAAGGAAATTTTTTCTGGATGACGCTTATCAGAGTAGCCAGATTCACATCGCATGCTGGTAATTTCATATTCATTTTCTTTATCTAGGACTTTTATTGTTCCAAATTTTGCACCAATATCGATTATTCTATAATTTTTAAAAACTTCTTTGATCTCATCTGGCTTAGCTGTTGTAGTTATATCTATGTCAAAGTTTTTGCGATTTAAAAGCTCATCTCTAACGCAGCCGCCTACTATATATGTTTCATATCCACTATCTTCTAGTTGATCTATTATTTTATTTGTCATTTTTTTTCATCATCTGCTTTAGATTTTTTTTCTATATTTATTTTATAGTTTACTAAGTCTTCTCCGTTGTAAACTTTTACCGACTCTGGCAAATCAAGTTTTACTTCTCCATTTTTTGAAGTTCTTTGATTATTTATATCTACTGGTAATGTGTATATAGCTTCTATATCTTTTAAAACAGATTCAGGTCCCTTTATTATGATAGAATCTGGTGATACCTCACGAGATACTTCTTCATAATCTTTATCTATATTTCCATCAGTTTTCATAACTACGTTGACTTGTTTTGTTTCATATACTAAAAATGAAACATTTACATCATCATGAGAAATACTTAAATCTGATATCACTTTGCCTTCTTTATCTAAAATCTTTACTGGTAGGCTATGAATATTTCCGTCTAATAAATTAGGATCATCGACTTTTAGCTCAGCTCTATCAACTTTATTTATTAAGCTAGCTGGGCCTTTTACCGTTATTTTTTCTGGTGTAAGTTCATTTACTTCTACTATTTTGCCATCTTTTATATTATCTGAAATAACAAGATTTACCGGCAAAGCCTTTTCTACCACTTCTTGGATATTTAAATTTATTTGCCCAGGATCTACTTCATCTACGCTTATTCCTGATGGAGTATCTACTTCTATGTCTAGTGATTGCACGCCTGTTTTTAAATCAGAAATATCTACACTAGCATATATATTTGCAGGTTTTAGACTGACTAACTTTTCTCTTGATCCCTTTAATTTTACACTTGTTTGATAAGATTCTTCTTTTCCTACTATGGTATATCCTGATTTTTCCAAATCATCTTGATTTTTGATAACTACTGGAATATTGCGGAAGGTTTTACTTGTAGTTGGATCTGTAGAATTTACTACAAAGGTCCACATAAAAATGGCTACTAAAACTGAAAGAGCTTTTAATTTTGCATCACTTTTATTGTTCATTTTCTTCTGCCTCTTTTTCTTCCTTTTTAGATTCTTTTTTTGCTAAAGATAAGCCTTTTTGTAATCTTTTCTTTAGAGAATCTTCATCTAGATACCTATCTATGCGTCCGTTTTCAACTACTGAAATATTTCCTGTTTCTTCACTTACTACAACAATAATGGCATCTGATTTTTCAGAAATACCTACAGCTGCCCTATGGCGTGTACCTAGTTCTTTTGATATTAAATTTGAATTTGAAAGTGGCAAGTAGCAAGCAGCAGCAACGATTTTTTCATTATTTATTATAACTGCACCATCGTGTAAGGGGGTGTTTGGTATAAAAATATTTATCAAAAGTTCGCTTGATACATCAGCATCTAGAACTGTTCCACTTTCTACTATGTCATTTAAACCAACTTCTCTTTCTAAAACAACTAAGGCACCAATTTTTTGACGAGATAATGATGTCATAGCACGAGTTAGCTCATCGATAGTATTTTCACTTTTTAAAACACGTTCTCCTGTAAAAATAGACCTACCACGCCCAATTCTCTCTAGAGCTGATCTTAGCTCTGGTTGGAAAACAACGATTATAAATACAAGTGTAACTGTCAAAAATTGATTCATAACCCAGCTTACTGTGTTTAGATTTAAAATATCAGCTACCGAAGCAAAAATCAAAAGAATAATAAATCCATATAAAACTTGTTCAGCTCGGGTGTTTCTTAATAATGAAAATAATTTATACACAGCAAAGGCAATAATTGCTATATCTATAATATCTGTAACTCTTATTAGTGCTAAAGAATTTATAAAATCCGTAAAATAATTCATTTTTCCCCCTAATCTTTTTATAATAATATATTACTATTTATTAGGAAAACTGGGTAGTTTTTTGCAAAATAAAAGCACCTGCTTTAAGGTGCTATACAATTATAATTATATTTTTATCCTAGCATAACATCTAAGATCATCATTATTACAAATCCTGCTGAAAAACCAAGTGTACCTATATTAGTATGGCTTTCTCCTTCACCAGTTGCTTCTGGAATAAGCTCTTCTACTACTACATAAAACATTGCTCCAGCCGCAAATGATAATAAATATGGCAATATTGGTATCATAATTTGTGATAATAAAATTGTAATTACTGCTGCTATTGGCTCAACTGCACCAGAGCCAACTCCTGCCCAAAAAGATTTAACCTTATTCATACCAGCTGCATTTAGCGGCATAGAAATTATAGCTCCTTCCGGAAAGTTTTGAATAGCAATTCCAACTGCAAGGGCAAAAGCACTTGCAAGGCTTACGCTTTCTGTTCCATAAAGAGCTCCTGCATAAGAAACTCCAACAGCCATTCCTTCTGGGATATTGTGAATAACTACTGCTAAAACCATCATTGTAGTTCTGCGCATATTTTCACTATTGTGTCCTTCTGGGGCATCTGAATCTATATGCTGGTGAGGAATTACATTATCTAATAATAGTAAAAATAAAATACCTATTAGAAACCCTATAACTGCAGGCACCCAGCTCATATTGCCCATTTTTTCATCTACCATATCCATGGATGGGATAAGTAGAGACCAGATACTTGCAGCTACCATTACTCCAGCAGCAAATCCTGATAATCCTTTTTGTACTTTTTCGTTTAACTCATCACGCATTACAAAAACCATGGCAGAGCCTAGGGATGTACCTAAAAATGGGACAAGCAAACCAAGTATAACATCTTTGTTCATTCTTACTCCTAATAATTTGGAGAATCTATTTTCCAAATATCATCTGCATAATCAATTATTGTCCTATCTGATGAAAAATAACCAGCATTTGCAATATTCATTAAGCATTTTCTAGACCATTCTAGTTTATCTCTATAATCTTTATTTATTTTTTCGTGAGCATTTTTGTAATCTTGAAAATCTTTTAATACAAAGTACCTATCTGCACGAGATCCATCTTGAGGATTTATCAATTCATTGTAAATATCAAGGAACATATAAGAATTATTGTCGTCTAATTCCCCATTTACTAAAGCATCAACTGCATCCTTTATATCTTTATTTGTTTGATAGATGCCACGTGGATTGTAGCTACTTTCAATTTCATTTAATTGTTCAACAGTAGCTCCAAAACGATAGTTATTTTCTTCACCTGCATGGTCAAAAATTTCTATATTTGCTCCATCAAGAGTTCCTAAGGTTGGTGCACCATTTAACATAAATTTCATATTTCCTGTACCAGATGCTTCTTTACCTGCTGTTGAGATTTGCTCTGAAACATCTGCTGCAGGATAGATTTTCTCACCATATGATACTCTAAAGTTTTCTACAAATACTACTTTCAATTTTTTATTAACATCTGGGTCATTATTTACGACTCTTGCTACCTCATTGGCAAGCTTTATTATACTCTTTGCTCTAAAATATCCTGGTGCTGCTTTACCACCAAATATAAATGTTGTTGGATAAAAATCCATATAAGGATTTTTCTTTAACTGATGGTAAAGGTATATAATATGCAATACATTTAAATGTTGTCGTTTGTATTCATGAATTCTTTTTACTTGTATATCAAAAATTGATTCTGGATTTATTTTTATTCCTTCATGCTCTAAGATATAAGATGCAAGCCTATTTTTATTTACTTGTTTGATATTCCAAAGTTCATTTAATGTTGATTCATCATCCACAAATTTTTCTAGAGCTTTTAGCTCATCTAAATTATATTTCCAATTATCATTTCCAAGTTTTTCTGTAATAAAGCTTGAAAGAGGTCTGTTTGCATAAACTAGCCATCTTCTTGGAGTGATACCATTGGTTTTGTTATTAAATTTATTTGGGAAAATCTTATACCAGTGACTAAAGGTATCATCTTTTAAAATTTCTGTATGAAGGGCTGCTACACCATTTACTGAAAACCCAACATAAATAGCAAGATTTGCCATATGAACTTGGTCATAAATAACTATACGATATGGATCAATTTCAGTTTCAGTAAGTCCTTTTTCTTTAAAGCTTTTTACTAGCATATCATTTATTTTATAGATGATTTCTAGGCATCTTGGAGATACTTCTTCAACTATATCTATAGGCCATTTTTCAAGAGCCTCTTGTAAAACAGTATGGTTAGTAAATGCAAAAACTTTTTTTGCTATATCTAAAGCTTCTTTAAATTCTAATCCGTTTTCATCTACTAAAACCCTAATTAATTCAGCAATAGCAATATTTGGATGAGTATCATTAAGTTGGATTACATGGTATTTATGGAAATTTTTGAAACGCAAGTCATCTGAAAAATATCTTTTATATTTGGCAACTAAATCTTGGATAGATGCTGATACAAAAAAGTATTGTTGTTTTAATCTTAAAAGGCGACCTGCTCTTTGTATATCATTTGGATAAAGGACTCTTGTAATATCTTCTGCCCTATTTTTTTTAGCAACTGCAGCATCATATTCAAAATTATTAAATCTCTCAAATTCAAATTCTTCAAATGGTTCTGCTTGCCACAATCTTAAGGTATTTACTTTTCCATTTTTATAACCCACTACTGGCATATCAAAAGGAACAGCCTTTACTTGTTGATCTTTAAATTTTACAATTCTAGAATCAGAATCAACTCTAATTGACCAACCATCTCCATCTTTTATCCAGCTATCACCTTTTTCAACTTGAAAGCCATTTTCAAAGGATTGTTTGAATAAGCCTTCACGATAGCGGACACCGTATCCATACATATTTATATCTTGAGTCGCTGCAGAATCCATAAAGCAAGCAGCAAGCCTACCCAAGCCACCATTACCTAAAGCCGCATCATCTTCATAATCTTCTATTGCTTCAAAATCAATTCCAAGCTCATCTAATAAATCTTTTACTTGATCGTATATTCCTAGATTTATTAGATTATTTCCTAAAGATCTGCCTATCAAAAATTCCGCAGAGAAGTAATAAGCAGTTCTTTCATATCTTGATTTATTTTTACTAAGTCTCCATTCTTGGTTAATACGTTCCATTATAGTATCACAAAGGGCATCATACTTATCTTTTTCACTTGTATCATCAAAATTTTTAAGGGTGATCCTTTGTAAATTTTCTATATAATCTTCTGTGAATTTATTTTTTTCTAACTTATCCATTATATCTCCCATATAGTCTTGACATATCTTTTATTTTTTCTGCCAATTCATCTGTAAAGTCTTCTTTTCTAGCCCTCCACTTCCAGTTATTTCCTAAAGTAGAAGGTGTATTAATTTTTGCTTCATCACCTAATTCAAAAAAATCTTGGATGGCAAACATCGAAACGTCCGCAACTGAAGCCATTAAAGACCTTATTATTGCCCACACATAGTCTTCTTTTTCGCTATTTTTAAGTCCAAAATATTTTTCCACAAGGCTTATTTCTTCATCATCCAAAGAATCCAACCAAGCTTTTAAAGTAGATGAATCATGGGTTGATGAATATACTATAGAATTTCTTTCATAATTGTGGGGTAAATAATTGCTTGTAAAAGTACCATCAAAGGCAAATTGAATAACATTCATACCTGGGAAGCCATAATGATTTTTTAAATCATAAACTTCTTTAGTGATATACCCTAAATCCTCTGCTATCAATTGCCTATCTGAATATTTTTCTAAAATTGTATCAAAAAATTCATAGGATCCACCTTCCTGCCAAGAACCATATTTTGCATTTTCATCACTAGCTGGTATTGCATAGTATTTTTCAAAACCTCTAAAGTGATCTAAGCGTAATAGGTCATAAGTTCTAAGCGCCATTTCCAATCTTTTTTGCCAAAATGAATAAGAATCACTTTTCATCTTATCCCAATCATACACTGGATTTCCCCATAATTGACCATCTTCAGAATAAGAATCTGGAGGAGCACCTCCTACTATAAGAGCCTGTTTGCTATCTTTATCAATTTTTAATATATCAGAATTTACCCAAGCATCACAAGAATCATATGCAACATATATAGGCAAATCTCCAATAATTTCTATATTTCTTCTATTGGTATATTCCTTTAATTTTTTCCATTGGCTAAAAAATTCATATTGGATAAATATATAAAAATCTATCTCATTTTTGTGATCTAACTTAAATTTTTCTAGGAAATCTTTATTTCTATTACGTAGATTTTCATCCCACTCTACCCAGCTTATATCTAACTGATCATGTTTTATAGCCATAAATAGAGCATAGTCTTCTATCCAAAAGCTTTCTTTTTCTCTAAATTCTTTTATTTGATTATCTAATTTTCCCTTTGCATTATCAAATGCTTTTTCTAAAATACGGTATCTAATATTATACTGGATAGCATAGTCTACATATCTTTCATTATCACCAAAATTTATATTTCCCAAATCGTTTTTTTCTAGCAAGTCATCTTCTATGAGCATATCTAAGTCGATAAAATATGGATTGCCGGCAAAGGAAGAAAATGCTTGATATGGACTATCTCCATATGAAGTTTGACCTAATGGTAAGATTTGCCAATATTTTATAGAAGCATCAGCTAAAAAATCTACAAATTCATAGCTAGCCTTTCCAAAAGTTCCTATACCATAATTAGATGGCAAGGAAAAGATGGGCATTATAACGCCATTTGATCTTTTAAGTCTTTTTTGCATTGTTTTTTCCTATAAAAGTTCTATAAAGTTTATTATTGGCACTTCATAAGGATGATTTGCTTTTATTATTCTAAAAACTTCATCCTTTCTTTCTGCTTTTATTCTAAATTCTAGTTTTACTTCATTAACTTCACAGGCTTTACCAACTTCCCCCTTATCAGGATTGGATCCTTCAAGGGGTATGAAGTGACCAGTTACTGGTGTTTGTGAAAAAACAGAATCATAGCCATTATCTTTTAAAATTTCCTTTTCGTTTAGTCCTTCTATTACTTGCCATTTATTCTCATTTGGTACAAAAACTTCAACTTTAATATATTTCATAATCATTCCTTTCAAAATAAATAAGACCGCTATATGATTTCATTTGCCTATCGAAAATTTCAAAATTTATCTTATAAACATTGCCCCAACTTGATATGATCAATTCGTGGTAATCTCCCATATCATTGCATTCTGTAATGGTTACTCCATGGTGGGCAAGTACTTTTACATTTCTACTCATCCAATTTATAAAAATTACTGGGCAATTTTTACTAAGTCCTTCGTTTATAAAAGCAATTTTTTCTGCACTACTATGACGTCTTACAAAATATTCTTGCATGATATAAGCATATAAATTTAAATTGCGATCTCTTCTAATGCGATTTACCCTATGGTTTAATGCATCTACGGTTGGTACTCCATTTATATGAGGTCTGATTTTTTTATAAAAATCATGGTGGTAGCTATTGTATTCCTCCAAGCTAAATTTTTGATTTGGATGATACATATATAAATATGCATTGGTAAAAGCTGTGACCACACAAGATCTATCCCTATAAAATTTTGGAACTCCTAAATCTCCTAGAGAATTTTGATATCCTCCGTAATACAAGCCTTTTTTTGTAATAACCGGAACAAATTCTCCAACTTTGCTATATTTTAATTTCATTTTAAACCTAAATTCTTTTTAATCTCTTATATAATTTTACCCTTGAAAATTTTTTTATTCTAATGGCAGATTTGTTATAATTGATGTAAGAAACACAAAAGGGAGAGTTTATGAAAACGTGCTATATAATCGCAGGTGGCGAATTTGATGGTTTTTTTGATAAAGTAAATGAAGAGGATATGGTAATTGCAGCCGATAAAGGACATATCTATGCAAAAGAGTCAGGTATTACACCAACTATGATAATAGGCGATTTTGATTCGTCAAATCAACCCGATGGTGAAATGGTTATAAAATTAAATCCTATAAAAGATTACACAGATACAAAAGCTGCACTAATGATAGCAGAAGACTGGGGCTATGACAATATTGTTATATATGGAGCTTTAGGAGGTCGTGATTCTCATACCTTTGCCAATGTACAAAGTGCCCTAGAATTTAAAAAGAAAAATATAAATGTTGTCTTAAAGTCAAAAAACAAAAGATTTTATATAGTAAACAATCAGCTAGACTATAAATTTACTGAAGATAATGATTTTTATGTATCTATCTTTGCCATATCTGATCTGGTAAGAGGTCTTGATATTAAAGGATTATATTATGAATTAAATAATTTTGACTTAACAAATGACAATGCTTTAGGAGTATCTAACGAAACTATAGGTAGAGATTTTAAAATTTCAGTAGAAAGCGGATATATTCTGGTTATTTTTGAAGATAAGTCCATATAAAAAAGCCCCTTAAGGGGCTTTTTTTACATATTTCTTTCTATTTCTTTTTTTCTTAATTCTTCAACACTTTGGTTAGATTTTTCTGCAACTGTAATCCTATCCATACTTTTTTCTTTTAATTTAATATGGGTCTTATCTTCAACTAATGTATATACTACCGTTGCTAGTGGCATAAATAATATCATTCCTAAGATACCAAATAATCTACCACCTAAAAATACCGATAGGAATATCCATATTGCAGGAAGACCAGAATTTTTACCGACAAATAATGGATATATAATATTTTCTTGAACTTGTTGCAAAACCACTAAAAATACTATAAAAATAATCGATTGGATTGGAGATTGTATAAATATCAAAATCATACCAAAGGCACCAGCAATAATCGGTCCAAAATATGGCACAATATCCAAACTACCAACTAAAACAGAAATCATGCCAGCATATGGCAATCTTAGTATTTTCATACCTATATAGTTAAATATACCTAAAAGTATACAAGAAATAATCTTTGAATCCAAAAATTTAGAAAATGAATCATAGGTCAATTTAAATATATAATTGATATGGTCTGCTCTTTGTTCATTAAAGTTTGCATATAAAATTCTATTGGCATTTTGCTTTAAGCTCTTCTTATTTACACTAACATAAATAGAAAATATAAATCCCATAGCTACTGCAATTAGTCCAGATCCTACTGATGATAATATGCTTTGAGCTCTGTTTAATAAATCAGAGCTATCACCACTGATATAAGATGTCACACTATCAGATATTTTTGCCACATCTAAGTCTTGATAATAATCTTTAAGTTCTAAAGCTTGTTTGTGAATTGCTGGAAACTTCTCAGTATATTTTAATATAGAATTCAAAAATACAGGCAAATTAGTAATACCTGCTTGAACAGCATTTATTATTTCTGGGATAACTACAATTAATAGTATGCTAACAGCTGCAAAAAATATTAGCCAGCTAACAATTAGTGAAAGGGCAACAACTAATTTTCTGTGTTTTAATGGATCTATTATCTTTCCAAACACTTTTTCTTGGAAGAAATTCATAGGTAGATCTATAACAAAGGCAATAGCAAAGCCAAGGATTATCGGTCTAAGCACCGCGTAAGTTGATAGTAAAAACTTACCAATGGTTTCGATATACCAAATACCAAAAAATGTAAAAAGCAATATAAGTCCTACTTTTAAATTATTTTTTGATTTTTGGTCTAATTCTTTTCTTTCTTTTAACTTCATTTATTTTCCTCACCAATGATATTATTCTTCTAGGCTCATACTAAGTTCTAGCCATTTTTCATCAAGTTCTTCTTTTTTATTTTCCAATTCTTTAATGCGAGCAAAAGTTTCAACTACGTTTTCTTGGTCAGAATAAAAATCTTCTGATATGGTTAACTCAGTAAGATCTGCTATTTTTTTATTGATTTCTTCAATCTGATTTTCTGCTTGTCTAATATCATTTTTCATCTTCTTGATTTCGTTTTTCTTTAAGTTTTGTTTTTTCTTTTCTTTAACAAATCGAGTTTTACTAATAGCTGGTTCTTTTTCGCTAGTTTCATTTAACTCTCTTTGCTTATTTTCATAATAAGTATAGTTACCCAAATATTCTTCCATACCATCAGAATTCATATCTAAAATCTTGACTGCTATTTTATTTAGAAAATATCTGTCGTGGCTAATGATGAGCATAGTTCCTTCGTAATCTAGGATAGCATCTTCTAGTATTTCCTTTGAATCTATATCCAGATGATTTGTGGGCTCATCCATTAAAATAAAATTAGTATCAGAAATCATAAGTTTTAATAGGGAAATCCTTGCTCTCTCTCCACCAGAAAGCTCTGAAATTTCTCTGTCAATATCATCTCCATAGAACATAAATTTTGCAAGATATGATCTTATTTCAAAATTTGTAAGCATGGGATAAGCTTCTCTTATCTCTTGAAAAATTGTATTTTCTAAAGACAAAGATTTTTGCTCTTGATCAAAGTATCCTATATTTACGCTTTGACCCACCTTTATTTTACCTGCAGATGGCATTTCTTCGCCCAAGATTATTTTAAAAAGGGTGGTTTTCCCCACTCCATTTTTCCCAATAATAGCTGTTCTTTCGTTTCTATAAAGATTAAAAGATATATTTTCAAATACTTTTTTATCATCAAACGATTTTTCTAAACTTTCTACCTTTAGAACATCCTCTCCACTTTGGATGCGTGGAGTAAATTTTAACTTCATAGAATTTTGAATGGTTTCTGGCATTTCTATTTTTTCCATCTTATCTAAAAGCTTTTGACGGGACCTAGATTGAGAAATGCCTCTTTTTCTTTTAGAACCACCTTGATTTTTTAGGCGGTTAATTATTTCTTCTTGGCGTTCTATCTCTTTTTGTTGGCTCTTATACTGATGCATGCGAACCTCGAGGTCTTTTTTACGTTTTTTTACATAGGATGTGTAGTCTCCTTCGTATGTAGTAAGTCCGCCATTTTCCAACAAAAACATCCTATTAACAGTATTGTCTAGAAAATATCTATCGTGAGAAATAACTATTACTGATCCATTATAATTTTTAATAAAATTTTCCAAAAACCTTATAGCATTTATATCTAAATGGTTGGTTGGCTCATCTAATAAGATTAGATCCGGTTTTTCTAATAGTAAGTAAGCAAGTTCTACCCTTGCTTTTTGTCCACCAGACAAATAAGAAATGTCTTTATCAAAATCTTCTTCGCTAAATCCCATAGCTTTTAAAGTACCTTCTAGCTCAGATCTTATAGCGTAGCCATTTTTTTCTTCAAATTTTTCAAAAAGTTTATTATGTTCATCTAAAAGACTATCCATATTTTCTGGATCTAAGTTTGGATCCGCAAGCTTTCTCTCTATTTTTCTTAAATTTGCTTCTATTTCTATAATATTATCAAATACTTTCATACAATAATCATAGATGCTTATACTATAATCTATGGAAAGTATTTGCTCTAAATATCCAACCTTGACATTATTTGGTATGTAAACTTCTCCACTATCCTTTTCATTTTCACCCATTAGGATTTTAAAAAGGGTTGATTTGCCAGCCCCATTTACTCCTATAAGGCCAACTTTATCACCCTTTTCTATCTTAAAACTCACATTAGTAAAAATGTCCTTATCAGGATATGATTTACTTAAATTGCTTGCTGTAAGTATATTCATTTTTAAAAATTAAAGTCTTCTGGAGAATTGATGAAGTATGTCAAGGTAAATAAAGATTCATCAAGGTGGACATTTTCAAGTACTACATCATTTTTTGTTTTTATGTCAACTGGTGAGAAATTCCAAATACCAGAAACATCTCCATCACAAAGTATATCACATACTTCTTGGCTAGCATCTTTTGGAGTAGATATAATTCCAATATCAACTTTATTTTCTTTTAAATAAGCTGCTAACTTATCAATACTAATTACTTCAGGATCATTTTCAGTAGCATCTTTTGCTTCTAAGTCAAATACTGCATCAATATGATAACCTAAATCTTTAAATGATTTGTATTGGAAAAGTGCATGACCTATATTTCCAAATCCTACCAATACCATCTTATATTCTTTGTCAACACCAATTATTTTTGAAAGTTCATCCATAAGCTCACGGACATTATAACCATAGCCTTGTTGTCCAAAACAACCATAATGGTTTAAGTCTTGTCTAATTTGACTTGCTGTAAGTCCTGTTATTTCTGATAATTCTTTTGATGATACCCTTACTATTCCACGATCGTTTATACTTTCTAGATACCTATAATACTTTGGTAATCTTTTTATAACCGATAATGATACTCCGTTATCTTTAGCCATCCTTCTCCTCATCTTTCATAAAATTTATATCTTCGTCTGTTAAATCTTCGACAAGCATAACGTCTTCTGTGTCATAAGCAGAATTTTTGCTTTCATCAGATGTAAAAACTAATTTTTCGTCAGCGTCCTTTGTTATATTATACTCAACTTCGCTATCATTATGCAAATTTTCGTTAATTTCTAAATTTTCATTGCTTTCGTCACTTGCTTTTCCTGTATCACTTGCATATTGTAAGTACTCTTCATTTTTATTTTTTAGTTTTAAGGAATTTATCACATGAACAAAATAAGTTACTATTAAAAAAGTATAAATTACAAGCTGACTATTTGCATTTAAAAACTTATTATTAAATGTAAGTCCAACTGGAAGCCCTGGTATAAATCTTGCTAAAACTAAGATAACAGGCACACTTAAAATAGCAAAAGCTAAAGCTGTAATAATAGCAACAAAAATAGATAAGCCATAGGATTCTTTTTGAAATAGGATATGAAGTCCAAAAACTAACATCAAAATCCAAGCTATAACAAATCCTGCGGCCCATACATAGCTAACTAACCAAATATTAAAATTTGACGATATTATAGTTATTAAAAACACTAGCAGAACAATAAAACTTAAAATCTGGCTTAGTGTTCTTTCAAACCTTCTATCCATAAAAACCTCTTATTTATTTTTTTTAGATTTGTATCTTAAATTACTGTCTAGGATTCTTTTTCTAATCCTTAAGTTGTTTGGAGTTACTTCTATAAGTTCATCATCTTCTACAAATTCCATCATCTCTTCTACACTCATCTTTTTTGGAGGAGTAAGAATTATGGCATCATCAGATCCTGATGCACGAGTATTAGTTAATTTTTTGGTTTTGCAGACATTTACATCTATATCCAAACCTTTAGCGTTCATACCAACAACTTCTCCTTCATAGACTTCATCACCTGCATCGATAAATAATTGCCCACGAGATTGGGCAGAATTTAATCCATAAGCTCTTGCAATTCCTTGCTCACTTGCTATAAGTGATCCATCTTGGCGAGTTTCTATATCTCCTTTGTATGGAGCATATTCTTCAAATTCTGAGTTTAAGATTCCTGTTCCTTTAGTATCTGTTAAAAATTCTGTTCTATAACCAATAAGTCCACGGGCAGGGATTCTAAAAATTAGTCTTGTATAACCAGATGAAGTTGGAGTCATATCAATTAATTCACCTTTTCTGCGTCCTAATTTTTCTATAACTGATCCAGTGTATTGTTGATCAACATCTATAGTTGCTATTTCTATTGGTTCATTTTTCTTTCCATCGATTTGTTTAAACATTACTTCTGGCTTAGAAACTTGGAATTCATAACCTTCACGTCTCAAATTTTCTATTAGAACTGATAAATGAAGTTCTCCACGTCCTGAAACTTTAAAGCTTTCAGTTGAGTCAGTATTTTCTACTTTTAGTGAAACATCTGTTTCTTTTTCTTTAAATAATCTTTCTCTTAAGTGGCGACTAGTTACATATTTTCCATCACGACCTGCAAATGGTGAGTCATTTACTGAGAAGGTCATAGAGAGTGTTGGTTCAGAAATTTTTGTAAATTCGATTGCTTCGTGATCTTCTTCTGTACCTATAGTATCTCCAATAGATATATCTTCCATACCAGAAAGTGCAACTATAGAACCAAATTTAGCTTCTTCTACTTCTACTCTTTCTAGTCCATCAAATTCGTAAATTGTAACTATTTTTGATTTTTCGTTACGTTCAGGATCATTGTAGTTTGTAATAACTGCATTGGCATTTTTCTTTATAACACCTTGCTCTACTTTACCAATGGCAATAGTTCCTAAGAATGAACTATAATCTGTTGTTGAAACCAAAACTTTAAATGGAGCATTTTCATCTGCATCAAAAGCAGGAGTGTAATCTACAATAGTATCTAAAAGATCTTTCATATCTTCTTTTACTACATCCTTTTCTAGGGATGCCCAACCATTTTTGGCTGATGCATATATAAATGGGCTTTCAAGATATGATTCATCTGCATCTAATGAAATAAATAAGTCTAGTACTTCATCTTCTACTTCATCTATTCTTTGGTCTGGTCTATCTACTTTGTTTATACAAATAATTGCTGGTAAACCTAGTTCGATTGCCTTTCTTAAAACAAATTTTGTTTGTGGCATAGGTCCTTCATGGCTATCTACAACTAAAACTACAGACTCAGCCATATTTAAAACACGTTCTACTTCTCCACCAAAGTCTGCGTGGCCTGGGGTGTCTATAATATTTATTTTTGTATCTTTATAGTGAATAGCAGTATTTTTAGAAAGAATTGTAATTCCTCTTTCTTTTTCAATACTATTTGAGTCCATTACTCTCTCATTAACCTCTTGGTTTTCTCTAAAGGTACCAGAACTTCTTAAAAGTCCATCTACTAAGGTTGTTTTACCATGGTCAACGTGAGCAATAATGGCTACATTTCTTACATCTTCTCTTTTCATAATTCCTTCTTTCAAACTAATAAATTCTATCAATATATTATATCGATTGTGGATATATTATCAATAAATATAATAAAAAAACACCTAGTTGACAAAGATTCTAGGTGCTTTAACTAACTTCTTGCTCATCTAAAAGCAAAAAAGCTGAAATCATATTATCTTGTACTATTAAATTGTCTGCTAAATTATAGACAAGTTTTATACCTCTCCCATGGTCTGAAAGCATATCCTCTTCGCCAATATAATTTATACCTTCTCCCTCATCTTTTACCTTTATCATACAATAGTCCCTATCTAAAAGCATTATAATATCAATCATTTTTTCATAATTTTTATTATTACCATGCTTATAAGAATTTATAATTAGCTCATCTAAAATAAGCCTGATTTTAAATAATAGATCCTCATTATAATCAAGCTCTTTTAAACATTCAATAGTCTCATCTCTAAATTCTTTTATCAAGGCTAGGTCACTATGTATGAGATTCCTAATAATCTCCATAGTCATCTCCTTTTTTGTCACTAATTTTATACCCAAATATTAGAAATTTATAAATAATTTTAAAAGTGATTAAAATCCGCTAAAAGTGGTATAATATATATGTAATAACAATGAAAGGAGACATTGGTATGAAATACGTATGTACAGCATGTGGATACATTTATGATCCAGCTGAAGGAGATGTTGATAACGGAATCGAAGCTGGTACAGAATTTGACCAACTTCCAGAAGATTGGGTTTGCCCAGTTTGTGGAGTAGGCAAAGATATGTTTGAACCACAAGAATAATTATAAAATGATAAAGAGGCTCTTTAAGCCTCTTTTTATTTTATAAAAAAATAAGCCCTCTAGGACTTATTTACTTTATTATCTTTATTTTTTAATACATACGCTAAAGATATGCTTAGGACCAGTAATAAAACTATAAAAAGTGCAAAAGATAATTTTAAATATTTATTAAATTTATTATACTTAGTAAGTCTGGGAGATTTTTCTAATGATGTGGTTTTGCTTACTTCTATATTATTTCCCTTATCCTTACTGTCAGCTTCTATTTCTAAAACCAAACTTTCATTTTTTTGATCATATATGGAATCGTCATCACTTTTATCTCTATCAATAGCATTTTTAGAAACTTTGACTAAATTTTCGTTTATTTTTTCACTTGCTTCTTTTACAAGAGCTTCTTTTTCTGCAGATGTTTTTGCAGCTTCTATTTTTTTATTGTATTCATCAACTATTCTATTTGTGGTTTTAGCAATTTTTTTGCTTTCTTCTTTACTAATTTTATCCGATTTTATAGTTTCACTTACTCTATCAACTGATTTCTTATAATCTTCAGCTCCTTTTGATTTTTTACCAGTATTCTTATCGATATTTTCCATCTTGCTTTGTATAGATTGGGTGCTTTCATCTAACTCTTTAATTAATGCATCCACTTCTTTTGATGAAATTTCTTCTTTTTTTGTTTTAGTTAATGTTTTAGTTTTTTTAAGTGGTTGTGATTTGTTTTCAGTTTTTTGCTTATATTTTTGTTCTTCTCTATATTTTTGGTTTACTCTTTCATTAACTTCAGCTGCTCTTGGATCAATTGTTGGACTTGGTCTTTGTTTGTTTTCTGCTTTATCACTTTGACTCTCATCTGGTTTTTTGCTAGCAGGCTTTTGTGGCTTTTTTTCTTCAACTGTAACAGTAGTAGTTTGAGTATTTTCAGAAGGTTCTATTTCTGTAATTATTATCTCATCCCCACTTTTTATATCTGTTTGCTCGCTAGTAGTCGTACTTTCTGAATTTTCTTTAGCAAAGGATGGTTGAATATTGAATAAAGCCACTAAAAGACAAAGATACATAAAAGTTTTGTTTTTTGACTTCATAATTTTTCTCCATCCATAGTTTCTCACTATTATTTTACACTTATTTCCTACACATTTCAAACAAAAAAGCACCCTAATCATAGAGTGCTTTTTGCCACATAAATTTATATAGCGAATTGAACTTGCCTATTGAATTTTCTAGCCATGGTTTTCTTTTTCCGCAAAAATGTAGGATAGATGTCTTAGCCATGACATCTTCTATATCATAGTTATACATAAGCTTATATGCCGAAAATCTCCTAGCATCATAATTATATTTTAGTTCTGATATTTCTTTTATTTCTTTTCTAAATACTACATTTAATAAATCTTGGTCAGGCATCATAAGACCTGCCTTTGGTGTGGAATTTATATATTTTACTATCTTATCTTCATAAGAATTTTGCCTAGCCCTTGCTAAATTTATCATCAAAATCCCGGAATTGTAATAATTTACTATATCCGATTTTTCACTAGTTACCTTTAATCTAGCCTTATTTGCAGATTGTACTGTTGGTATGGTGTGGATAGCTGCCATAAATAAATTATCACAAAAATCAGATTTATATAAAGTTTCCAAGGAATTTAATACTAATATGTCCGGATCTAGATATAAGACTCTATCTAAATCTTCTGGTAAATACTTATAAGCTAGCAATCTATAGTACATTTCACTTGTATAATAAAAAGTAGTAAGGGCACCAGAAAACTCATCCTCTACCCTTACATTTATTAGTCTTGCTTTATTATTTGATTGTTCTTTTACAAAATCTTCTAATAATTTTATATTTTCATCACTTATTGATGAGTGCATTATATAAATATCTATATTAGTTTTATTTGTTAAAAATAGCGAATAAAACATTGTTTTTAGAGGCTTTATATAATTTGTGTCACAACTTACTAAAATGTTCAATACTTACTCCTAGTCTTTATCACTGGTTAGATAAAAGCCCTTACCAATGATTTTTGATGTATTTATAATTGTTATAAAGGCAGATGGATCCACCCCTTTTATATATCTTTTAAATAATGGTGCCTCTTTTGGAGATAGTACTAGTAAAAAAACAAATCTGTGGATTCCTTTGTAAAGACCAACACCATTCATAACTGTAGCAGACCTATTTAAGTCATCTCTAATAAACGCTCCAACTTCATCGGGCTTTGTTGTTATTATTATAAAAAGTTTGTCAGTATTTAGCGATTGAATAATTACATCCACAAAAATCCCTTTTAACAACAAACCTAATATAGAAAGCAAGCCAATCTCTATATCAAATATCCAAATAGAAGCTATAGTAAAGATGCCATCTACACACAAAAGTGCCTTACCTACTTCCAAGGAAGAATACTTTTTGATAATCATAGCAATAATGTCTGTTCCACCAGAACTTGCTGCAAGATTAAATAATATAGCTGAACCAAAAGCTGATATAAGTAAAGTGAAAATTAGTTCTAATAAATTATTATTTGTAAGTGGTCCAGTAAGTGGAGCAATATAATCAAGTCCTAGGGCTGTTAGAGAGTTTAATATTGCTACATAGCCTGTTCTTAATGCAAAATGCTTACCCAAAGCAAAATAACCAATAATAAGTAAAACAACATTTATAAAAAGAGTAATCTCAGCACGGGTAAAAGGAACAAATGTAGATGCAATAATACTCATACCTTCTACTCCACCAATTACAAACGAATTTGGATATTTAAAAAAATGTGTCCCAAAAGCCATAAGTATGGCTGCAAAAGACATCATCAGATATCTTTGCAGCTCATCCATTGGATCGTGATTGTACTTTGCCTCTGCTCTTTTTTCCAAATAATCATTTACATATTTTTTGCCAAAAACTTTGTTGTCATTTTTTTCTTGGCTGTCAGATCCATCCACAGCTAATGCTCCTTAAATATTAATTATCTGAATAATTATCAAAATATCCTTGAACAAGAACAATAGGTGTACCCTTATCTCCAGATCCAGATGTAAGGTCACATAGTGAACCCAATAAGTCTGTAATTTGTCTTGGGGTTGTGCCTAGGGTTTCGTTTTTACCAACTAATTCTTTTTCTTTTTTAGAGATTCTATCTACCATTGCAGAAGTTCTTTCTTCGATAGATAAATCTGCTAGCTCATTATCTGCTATATATTTTATTTTTAATTCACTTGGTGTACCAGAAAGACCATCTGTAAATGCTGGTGATACAATTGGATCAGCTAGTTCCCAAATTTTACCAACTGGATCTTTAAACGCTCCATCACCATAAATCATAACTTCTATTTGTTTTTCAAAATGATCTATTAATTTTTTTTGAAGATTTTCTACAAATTCTTTACCATCTCTTGGGAAAAGTTTAACTTCATTCTCTGTAGATAAGTTTGATCCAAGTAAACCATAATCAGCATTATAACCAGAACCATCTACTGGTTGTGTTAATATTTCATCTAATGATAGGATATTCTTGCCCCCAGCTTCTTTTAATTGCCTTTTGATTATATTTCTAGTGTGGATTGAGCAAACCAAAACATCATCAGCAAATCGTAAACTATCTACTGGATTATTTAAAAAGTGAATTTCAGAATTTGGTGCAAGCTCTGTATATAAAGTAGGATAGTCCATACCTGTAAATGTATGTTTATATTCCCCAGCAACCTTTCTAAATTCTTCAATATTCAATACATCTTGGTAGGGATTTATATCACTATTAAATAAATCCATCTCATCCATCAAATAATTTCCTACTTCATCTTGTGGATAAGATAAGCAAATATGTAGCTTTTTACCAGATAAGGCAATCGCCTTTAATAATATAGAAAATCTATTTCTAGAAAGGATTGGAAATAAAACTACTAATTCATCTCCATCAAATTTATTATTAATATCCTTTGCAATTTGATCTATGCTTGCATAATTTCCTTGTGCACGTGCTACAAGAGATTCTGTAACACAAACTACATCCCTATCATTTAAGCTAATATCGTGATTTTCACTTGCTTCTTTTACAGTTTCAAATACTATCTCTTCTAGGTTATCGCCTTTTTCAATAATCGGTGTGCGAAGTCCCATTGATCTTGTTCCTATTATTCTTTTCATTTTTTAACCCCTCTTTCTTAAAAATTATACAACTTTTTATAGAAATTTAAAAGATGCTAGATAATTAACTTCTAGCATCAAACTTATTGCCACACTTGGGACATCTTACTTTTATTTTTCCTTTTTTCTTTGGTATACGTAGTTTTTGACCACATTGTGGGCAAGAAACATATTTGAAATTTTTATCTCCTATGCTTTGATTTTTAAAACCTTTAAATGATTTTTTTATAGGATTTAAAAATTTTTGCTTAAATTGCATATTTTCTGCCAGCCTTTTGGTCTTATTCCTAGAAAAAAATCTAAAAATTGCGTATAGCACATTTACCAAAGCTAGGGCATCTACGAATTGTGAATGGGTAAAATAGGCTATTAGACTAAAAATAATCCCAAGCCAAATTAAAAATATACCGTATTCATCTATATTAAATCTATCTTTCATCCAAATCCTCAACTAATTCTTTCATTATTTTACTAATATCTCCTTTTAACACATAATCTGCAGCAGATTCTCTACCAGTATCATCTTTATTTATTAAAAGCAATTTATTTCCCCTATAAAAATCAATTAGGCCTGCTGCAGGATAAACTGCAAGGGATGTGCCTCCGATTATTAAAACATCTGCGTGGGAAATTAAATTTATAGCATAGGAAATATTTTCTTGGTCCAATCCTTCGCCATAAAGGACAATATCTGGACGCACAACGCCAGAACATTTTTCACAAGTAGGGAGATCAGTAAATTTATTTACATATTCTACATCGTATCTTTGACCACAAGATGTACAATAATAATCATTTAATGTTCCATGAAGCTCTATTACATTTTTGCTGCCAGCTTTTTGATGAAGACCATCTATATTTTGAGTAATAATTCCTTTAAGCTTTCCCATTTTTTCTAATTTTGCTAAGGCATAATGGCAATCATTTGGAAGTACTCCATCAATCATTAAGTTTTCTTTGACATATTTCATAAATTCATCTGGATGAT
Source organism: Anaerococcus octavius (assembly GCF_900445265.1). Classification (GTDB taxonomy): domain Bacteria; phylum Bacillota; class Clostridia; order Tissierellales; family Peptoniphilaceae; genus Anaerococcus; species Anaerococcus octavius. The sequence goes on along the minus strand of NZ_UFTA01000002.1, from coordinate 123,777 downwards.
TTATAAAAAACTCGTGGCTAAGCATATATTCTGGCGAATAATTCGCATTATTTTTTTTATTATAAAGACCTGTTGCAGATCTAAAATCTGGCAAGCCAGAAGCTGTAGATACTCCCGCTCCACCAAAAAATACTATATTATTTGAATTATTAATAAGTTCTTTTATTTCTTGCATTATCCCTCCTATGATAAATCAATATTGTTCTTTATATTTTCTTTATTTAAAAAAGTAACTAGTAAAAGAGCCATTATATAATAAATAAGAGCTGTGATATTTTTATAAAGACCCATAGATCCAATAGCAAAAGGAAAAATAAATCCATAATTCATTGGACCTGCATGTTGCAACTCTCCATTTATAATTACAAAGGAAAAGTACTTGCAAATAAAAAATCCTAGTAAAAATATAGCAATAATTATTAAAACACCATAAAATCTATAGATTTTTCCTTGACCAAATCTTTTAATTTGTAAAAAAAAGTATATTATTAATCCAATAATTGCCATCCAAATTAAGCCAAGCAATAAAAAATATATAATATCAGAAGATATTTTAAATCTTAAAACCCACAAAAATATAGAAAGAAATATAGCATTGCTTATATAAAATAAGGCTAATTCACATATTTTTGTCCAAACAATTTTATTTGAACTAATTGGTAGGGAAAATTTAAAAATACTAGCTTTAATAGCAAAATCCTTGCCAAGATTTTTTATCATATAAATTAAATTTATAATTACAAAAAATAAAATAGATATGGTAAATATACCCTTTGCAAAAACTGGATTCGTTAAATAATTTGTCGACAAAAAACCATGGCATATAAAACTTAGACCTATAAATATTACTTGTAGAATAATAATATTTCTTAAAAAATTTCTATCTAATTTTAAATCATATTTTATTAATCTGTTCATAACTACCCTAAATAAATCTCATCATAATAATCTGCTAGGTCCATACTATTATCATTTCTTATACTATTTGCATTTCCAGAGTCATGGATAGCACCATTGGATAAAAATATAACATCATCAAATAAATTTTCTATAGTAGCTATCTGATGAGTTGAGATTATAAATGTTTTGCCTTTTTCAATCTTATCGATTATCAAGTCCATAACCTTAGCAGTAGATATTGGATCCACACCATCTAATGGCTCGTCAAATAAAAATATATCAGTATCCCTAGATAAGTTTAAGGCAAGACCCATTTTTTTATAATCTCCTTTAGAAAGACTTTTAATTTTTGTTTTTGAAACTAAATGAAAATAATCTAAAATTTTATCAAACATTTCTCTATCAAAGTCAGCAAAAAAATCTACATATACATCTTTTATTTCTTTTATACTTTGATTTTCATAAATGAATTCTTCATCTGGCAAATAGGCTATCTTATTTTTATCTATAAGATTTGCCTTTTTGTCATCAAAAAGTATTTCTCCACTATCTGGACGAATAAAACCTGCTATAGCCTTTAAAAAAGTTGTCTTTCCAGAAGCATTTGGCCCCATTAGTCCAGTAATTTTCCCAGGTCTAATTTTTATGGAAATGTCATCTAAGGCAATTAAATCACCATATTTTTTTGTAAAGCTTTTTATTTCTATTACCTTATCCATTTGCTTGATTCCTTTGTTGTAATATTTCTATAGCTTCATCTACTGTCATGCCAATACTACTTATATTATCCATAAAATCACTTATATATTCGTGTAAAATCTCAACTTTTAGCCAATTTATCTTTTCATTGCTTGCGCAAACTATATATTTTCTGCCATTTTTTGTAATGATTTCTTCTTTTTCTAATTCTTTAAAGACTTCATCTACATAAGAAGGATTTACTTTAAACTTACTTGTAAAAAACTTTTTTTCAAAAAGAGGATCTCCTGGTCTAATACTACCATTTATAAGTGATAATATCACAAAATCTCTCATTTGATTTTGTTTATTTTTATAAATCATATCCATGCTCCAAACTTATATTTGCATCATAATCTTTTACAGCATCGATAAAAACTGTCATCAACCTTTGTCCATATTTTCCTAAATTTAAAAATATATATCTATAATTAATTATTTTTATCTCATAATCTGTAGTCACTAGAAAATCGTATAAGGCATCTAGGTTTTCTACATAATAATAAAAATCTATATTTTCATTTAATATTTTATAAAACTTTTCTTTATCCGAAAAGTCTTTACCATTTAATATAATCATATGCTTTCCTTTTCGATATTAAATCTATTTTACATTTACTTATTCTTATGGTATTATTATAACAGACTTCAGAAAAAGAGGTCAGAAAAATGATTTTGTAAAAATAATTTAAAAAAGTTTTTACAAACCCTTGACATTATAAATAAATAGTTGTATACTTATATAGTAATCACTTAACGGGGTGTGGCGCAGCTTGGTAGCGCGCGTGTTTTGGGAACATGAGGTCGAAGGTTCGAATCCTTTCACCCCGACCATTTATAAGCAGTATAGCTGCTTATTTTTTTGCTTAATTATAATCTTTTTTTTATTAAAATAAACCCGATAAGATTTTTCTTATCGGGCTTATTTTTTAATTTAGTATGATTCCATTTTATTAAATGTTTGTCCTGTCATTTCACCTTGTTCAGCAACGTTTAATGCATCATTTTCAAATTTAGCTTTTATTGGTGTATCGACATTTACCCCTTCAATTGTAAGAGATATTTCTGATCCATTTTCTTGCCATGTTCCTGTATGAACTCTTTGATCTAGTTTATATCTTAAAGTTCCATCATCTTTTAATGATAATCTTGTTCCGTTACCTTGATATTCTCCAGCTACTCCATCAGACTTAGCAAAATATTCTGAAACATCTACTGATATAGAATCCTCAATATCTAGTCCTGATAGGGCATTATTTATTCTTGTGATTACTTCTTCTAAGAATGCAAATCCGTAGTATGGAATTTCATAATATGTGTAATCATCTTCTACAAAAAACTTGTGGAAGATTTCATTGTCGGTTGTGATTGGACCTTCAGTGTAAAATTTGCCATCATCGTCTTTACTATCTTTTACATTTTGGTACTCTACAAAAGTATAGTAGGTAAATTGATCGGTGTATCTACCTTCATAGTCTTCATCTGCTTTTACTTCATAAACTAGCATAACTCTATTTTTTAAATCGGCATTTGGATCCGATCCTGTTATTGCTCCTAGGTAATTTATATCACTAATTTCAGTAAATGATCTACCACCAAATGTTTCTTTAATTAATTTACCTGCATTATATTTTAAATCACCTAGCAAATCTTCATCTAGATTATCAATAGTAAAAATATATCCACCTTCTAAATCAGCGGGTGCCTCATTGTCATCTTCCTTGTTAGATTCTTCATCATCTTCACTTGCTTGACCAGGTGCTGTAAATGTTTTGTCAGTTGGATTTAATTTGATGCCATAGGTTTTAAATAACTCTTTTTCATCATAATTTAGACTAACATTTACCTCTTCTCCGCTAGATAAATCACTAGTTTTGCTTGGCACTATTTCTATATCTTGTAAATATTCTGGTGCATCTTCTTTAAAGTTTGCGGATAAGCTCATATTTGGACTTTCTCCATCAAAGTTGACTTCCATATATTCAAAGGGATCTATATATTCTTGAGTGATTATCCCCTCTACAATTACAGATTTTATTGTATTTGTAAACATAACATTGTAGTCATCCATAATTGAACTATCATCTACATTTGCTACAACTGTTATCTCTTCTCCATTTGAAATATTATTATCTTTGCTAAATTGAAATGTTGTACTTTTTTCAAGTTCTTCTACAAATTGATTTGCAGGTGAAGAATATTGATCATTTTTCCTATCTTTATTTACATAGGCTATATCATTTCCATGATCAGCCAATAATTTAGAAGTATCTAGACTTGCACTTGGAGTTGCTGCTCCATCATCACCATTATAAGTTACATCTATATAATCACTAAGATCTATTTCTACTTCTGCTGGCTTGCGATTTTTTAGAAAATATGCTCCAGCAACTGCAAGGGCAATAATCAGTAAAGGCAATAGATAAATTGGTTTGAATTTGAATCCTTCTTTTTTATTTTCTTCTGAATCTTCTTTAACTTCATTTATATCAGGACTTTCATCTGACAAAACTTCTTCACTGCTTATTTGTTCTTGATTTTCATCTGCAAGGGGTCTATTTAAAGCGTTTGTCCTATCATTTTGGTCAAAATTATCTTCTGACTTATTGTAGGTCATTTTTGGACCACCACCGTTAATTTGTCTGGCAATCCTTGCCTCTACAAATTCTTTTGGTATGTCATCATAAGATACTTTTTCTTCTATAATTTCTTTATCTTTTTTGTTATCCTTACTTACAAATCCTTGTTTTTGCCCAATATTTTGAGCGATACGCATTTGTGTAGATAAGTTGCTTTCATTTTGCAAATTATTAGGCTTAACTTGCTCTTTTGTTTCTTTTATCTTTTCTTCTACTTTGTTTTCACTCTTACTCTGTAAAATTTTATTTTGTACATATTCTGCTGGATTATCAGTGTTTATAAGACCAGGATTTCTAAAGTCCTTTCTTTGCCTATTTTCAACAGGATTATATCCATAGTAAGAAGGTGGTATATCATTTCCACTTACTTCATTTGCTTCTATTTTTTTATTTAAATGACTATAGCTATTGCCATTATCAAATATTTGTCCGGCAATTTCTTTATCTTTTTTGTCCGTATCTATCTTTTTCGGATCTTTTTTGACATTAAAAGAACTTACAAATTTTTTTATCTTGCTAATTTTTTCATCTGATTTTTGTGAGTTGTTTTCGTTTTTTATTAAATTTTCTTCTTTTTTAATCGATTCATAGGTAGATTTTCTTACAGGTTTAGGCTCAGTTTTAATAGGATCTTTTGCTGATTTTTCAGGTGTTTTTCCATCTGATTTTAATTTATGACCGCATTCTGGACAAAATCTTGCACGATCATCTACCTTTGCACCGCAATTAGTACAATTCATGCTTGCTCCTTTTAAAGCTATATATAATAATATACAACTATTTCACAAAAATATAAACCCTATTATAGGGCTTATATTCTAATGATTATATATTATCTATAGTTAAATAAGGTTTACCTGAGGCTTTTGGTGCCTTTGATCTTCTTTGGAAGATTATTAGTATTAATAATGTAGCTACATATGGGATCATAGAAATAAATTCTATTGGTATATTTGCAGCTGATCCTCCAAGATAGGTTGCTATTGATTGTGCTAGTCCAAAAAATAGTGAGCCTACAAGTACACCTTGTGGTTTCCAGTTACCAAAAATAACAGTTACTAAGGCTATATACCCTTGACCTGCTATTAATGATTGGGAAAAACTACTTACTACAGCAAGTGCCATACTTGCTCCACCAAGACCTGCCATAAATCCCGAAAAGATAACTGACCAATAACGAGTTTTCTTTACAGAAATGTTTAAAGTTTCTGCAGCTTTTGGATGCTCGCCTACTGCAATAACCCTTAAACCCCATTTAGTTTTATAAATAAAAAGATACAAAACCGCAACCATTATTAAGGCTATATAGACTGTAGCGTATTGGCCAAAAATATTTAATAAAACTTGATTATCAGTTCCTCTAAATAACCTTGGTATTTTATTTTCCAATGGTATAGATGGTGTTTGGCTAGCTCCATCAAAGAATAATCTAGCTAAAAATAAGGACAAACCAGGTCCTAAAGTATTTAAAGCGATACCAGATATGGTTTGATCTCCACCTAATGATATAGAAATAAATGCATGGATTAATCCAAAAAATGCTCCAGCAAGCCCACCACATAGGAAAGCTAGCCAAGGATTACCAACTTTATATCCAATAGTTGCTCCCACAAGAGCACCTATTGTCATCATTCCTTCTAGTCCGATGTTTACAACACCAGATTTTTCACTCATCATACCACCAAGGCCTGCTAAAAGTACTGGAGCAGCATTTGAAAATGTATTTCCTATTATTAAAGCGAGCATTACTAAATTCATCTTACTCCTCCTCACTTTCTACAGTTCTTACTATAATTTCTTCGCCAGTTTCATTTATAACATTTTTGGAAGAATTACTCACCAACTTAGTTTCTTTTTTTATTTGACCATTCTCTACTTGCTTATCTTTTTTTATAAGCTCATTTTCTTTTTCATTATGATCTTTCAAAATAGTTTCTTTTTCTTTTACTCCTACTGTGGATTTTTCACTTTCTTGTGATATTAGTTTTTCTTCTTTGGCAAGATTTTTGGCTTCTTTTCTATTTTTGTGTTTTGCACGGATAATTCTAAATACTAGAGGTACTGCTGTAAATAAGATTATTGTACCTATAATAATATTTATAATTTCTGTTGGCACACCCATTACTCTTTGGATATTGCTACCTGCATATTTTAAAGATCCAAAAAATAATCCTGAGAATATTACTCCAATTGGATTATTGCCTGCCAAAAGTGAAACAGCTAGTCCATCAAAGCCATAGTTATCCATAGCTGAAATAATTGAAAGAGCATAAGTAAAGCCTAATATTTGGGTGACACCAGCTAAAGCACAAATAGCTCCAGAAATAGCCATTGACTGAACAATTTTTTTACCAGAATTAATTCCACCATATTCGCTGGCTTCACGGTTTAGTCCTACTGCCTTTAACTCATAGCCTAGGACAGTTTTATTTAAAATATACCACACAACAATTACTGCAATTATTGCAAGTAACGTTCCGTAGTGAATAGGCGCTTTAAAAAACTTTTTAAAAAAGGGTCCAAATGTTTTTATAGTTGCCTTATCAAACATAGTTATTTTTGCACTATCTAAAACATCAAAAGATGCCATTGAGTTTGGTTGTTGGTTTGCATAGCCTACAAAGTTTTGGAAGTAAAACGCAACCCAATTTAGCATTATAGTTGATATTACCTCATGAATTCCAAAACGCGCTTTGATAAATCCAGCCAAGGCTCCGTATAAAGCTCCTGCTAGCATAGCTAAAAGTATAGCAACTATTGGGTGAATAATTGGTGGTAGCGGCAGTTTATATCCAACCAAGAACCCTACTATAGTACCAATAATAAATTGACCTTCAGCTCCCATATTAAATAGTCCTGTTTGAAAGGCAAAGCAAACACCAAGTCCAGTTAGAATTATAGGGGTGGATGTAACAATTGCCCAACCTACGTTTCTAGGAGTTTTAAAAATCCCTTGAAAAAGTGCTTGATATCCTTCGATAGGATCGTAACCTGATATTAAAAGAACAATTGCACCTACTAAAAATCCTAGCAAAATGGAAATTATAGTAAATAAAAGTTTGGAATTACCACGTGCGGTGTTTCTTTTTGCCTGTACTTGATTTGTATTTTCTGTCATTTTCCACCTGCCATTAGTCTTCCTAGTTCAAATTCATCAGTATCTTTAGGATATTTTTCTCCAACTATTTTTCCGTCATATATTACAAGAATCCTATCTGATAAGTCCATTATTTCATCAAGCTCAAAACTAATTAATAAAACAGCCTTATTTTGATTTCTTAGCTCTACTAGATATTGGTGGATAAATTCTATAGCTCCAACATCTAATCCCCTTGTAGGTTGAGCTGCAATTAATACATCTGGATTATTTGATATTTCCCTTGCGATTATAACTTTTTGTTGGTTACCACCAGAAAGAGACACAGCCTTTTCATTGATATCATTTGGTCTAACATCAAATTTTTCTACTAATGAGTGAGCATTTTCATCGATATTTTTGAAATTTAATTTGCCTTTTGTAGAAAAAGGTTCTTTCTCAACATTTTCTAAAATAAAATTATCTTTTATAGGGTATTCTAAAACAAGACCTCGCTTTTGTCTATCTTCTGGGATAGAATTCATCCCAGTATCCAGAATGTTTCTTGGGGATGTATTTGTAATATCTTTGCCATTTAAAGTGATAGTGCCTCTATTTGCCTTTGCCATACCTGTCAAACAATCTATTAGTTCCGTTTGACCATTTCCATCAACTCCGGCAATACCAAGTATTTCTCCAGCGCGTAGTTCTAGATCTAGACCTTTTAAAATATCCACACCTCGGCGGTCTTTTGCCCAAAGATCCTCTACATTTAAAACAACTCCACCAATTTCTTGATCTTTTTTATCTACATTAAAGCTAACATTACGTCCAACCATTTTTTCTGCTAATATATTTTCATCAACTTCTTTTACTTTAAGTTTATCAATATATTCACCACGTCTAATTATAGTACAATGATCAGCCATAGCTTTTATTTCCGCAAGCTTATGGGTAATAATAATAATCGATTTATCCATTCTGGTTAATTTATTTATAATTTCTATAAATTCATTTATCTCTTGCGGAGTTAAAACTGCTGTTGGCTCGTCAAATATCAGTATATCAGCTCCTCTGTATAAGGCTTTTAAAATCTCAACTCTTTGTTGTTGACCTACTGAAATATCCTCCACTTTTGCATTTGGATCTATCATTAGTCCATATTCTTCAGAAAGTTTTTCGATTTTTTCACGTGCAGTTTTTCTATCTAAAAATAGACCCGTATCCTCTTCGTAGCCTAATATAATATTTTCTGTGACTGTAAGAGGTTCTATTAGCATAAAGTGCTGGTGAACCATACCAATACCTGCGTCTATGGCCATTTTCGGAGTCATATTTGTATATGTTTTTCCATTTATATTTATACTTCCTTCACTTGGTGGAAACATTCCATATAAAATATTCATCAAGGTGGTTTTACCAGCACCATTTTCTCCTAATAAAGCATGTACTTCAGACTTATGCAAATCAAAATTTACATTTGATAATACTTTTTTATCTCCAAAGGACTTGCTAATATTTTTCATAGATACCACAGGATTTTCGTTTAAATACTTATCCATAATATCCTCGCTTTTTAGTGTATATACATAATAATATCATAAATGTAAGTTTTATAGTAGGATTTTTCGCAAATAAAAAGACCCCTATAAGAGGTCTTTAGTTTTTATATTATTTTTCAATCCATCCTTGTTCGATAGCTTGATCTTCGTTTTCTGGAACTTTGATTTTGCCATCTATGATGTCTTGTTTAATGTCTTCTACTTTGTCTTTAATCTCTTGGCTAACAATACCATTGTCTGCATAAGCAATTGTCACTGCATCCCCATCAGCTAGAGTAAATGTCTTATCTCCACCTTCAAAGTTGCCTTCATCATATTCATCAATAATTTGTCTTACTGCATCTCCAACGCCTTTTACAGTTGAAACTAGCATATTGTCTGGAGCTTCGTCTTGTTGGTCACGGTCTACACCGATAACCCATTTATCATTTTCTTTTGCTGATTCGATAACACCAATTCCTACTCCACCTGCTGCGTGGAAGATAACATCTGCACCCTCTTGATACATTCTATCAGCTATATTTTTACCTGCTGCTTGGTCATTAAAGCTATTTGCATATTGAACTTGAACTTTGATTGGTTCGCCTTTTTCGCGTGATGCTTGTTCAACACCTGCTCTAAATCCATATTCAAATCTATCAATGATTACACCTTTGATACCACCAACAAATCCTACATTGTTTGTTTCTGATTGCATACCTGCAATATATCCTGCTAAGAATGAGTTTTCGTGGTCAGCAAAGCTTACTCCTAGTAAGTTTTCTCTGTCATTTTCGTTTGCATTGTCGATAATCACATAGTTTTGTTCTGGATTTTCTTCTGCAGCTTCATCTGTAGCTGGGAATAATGCATATCCTACTGTAAGGATAAGGTCTGATTCTGAATCTAGAGCTGATTCTAGATTTGGTACAAAGTCTGCCTCTTTGTGACTTTCTATATAATCAAATTTTGCTGCTCCATCTTTGTCAGCTTTTTGTAATCCTTCATAAGCTGATTGGTTAAATGATTTATCATTTACTCCACCAAAGTCTGTTACCATAGTAACGCTAACTTCTTCTCCTGTTGGATTTGCAGCTTTTTCATCTTCATCCTTTTCTTCTTCTGGAGCATCAGCTGTATTATCATCCGTTTGGTCAGCATCTTCTTTTTCTTCCTTATCAGCTTTATCATCTACATTTTCTTCAACTTTTGTATCATTATCAGTCGAAGTATCTTTATTAGCATCATCTTTATTTGCTCCACATGAAGCTAATACTAATGAAAGTGATATTGCTGCTGCGATTGGCATAAAGTTTTTAATTTTCATCTCTTCCTCCCAAAAATTATACTCTATGCCTTAATTTTAATACACGAAAGCGATTTTGTCTATAAATAATATTTTTTTAACTTATTTCTTTATAGTTTTTAAGAATTGCATTGCTAATTTGCCATTAATATTCGCTAAAATAAAATCCAAAAAATCTTATAATAAACTATTGATAAAAACTGTCATACATGCTATACTTAATACAGAAAAGGTTTCCACAAATAAATATTTGGACGAGAGCGAGTTATTATTTTGCTCGCTTTTTGTGTTTAAAACTAGGAGGTTATTATGAGAGATATTTTTGTGGCAGAATTAGTTGGTACCTTCCTTCTAATCTTATTAGGTGATGGCGTTGTATCCAATGTACTAACTCGTAGATCAGGAATGTATAATGGTGGTCCTGTACAAATAACCCTGGGTTGGGGTTTGGCAGTTATGATTCCAGCAACTATTTTTGGAGCTATTAGTGGAGCCCACTTTAATCCAGCTTTAACTATTGCTCTTGCTTATAAAGGTGATATAGCTTGGAATACAGTAGGATATTATATCCTTGGACAAATGCTTGGTGCTATGCTTGGTGCTTTATTGCTTTACTTACTATTTAAAGATCACTATAATGATACTTGCGAAGTAGATCCAGCTATAGTACGTGGATGTTTTTGTACAGCTCCTTCTATTAAAAATACTTGGAGAAACTTCTTATCTGAAATGGTTGGTACTTTTGTTTTAGTATTTGCAATTCTTGGATTTGGCAATGTTGAAGGTGCTGCTAGCGTTGGAGTAAACTACTTATATGTAAATGGAATTATAATATCAATTGGTATGTCATTAGGTGGACTAACAGGTTATGCAATAAATCCTGCTCGTGATCTTGGACCAAGAATAATGTATCAAATCTTACCTTTTAAAGAAAAAGCTGATGTAATGTGGAATTACTCATGGATACCAGTTGTGGGACCTATAGTAGGCGGATTATTAGCAGTAGTTTTATTTAATGTGGTATTCTAAACAATAATTGATAATTTTTCTCACTTACGATATAATATTTTTGTAATAAATATCAGGTGAGAGCAAGGCAAGTATAACAATCTATACTTGCCTTTTGTATATTAGAAAGAAGGAAAGTATGTATGATGTTTTAGTAATAGGTGCAGGAGTTTCTGGTGCAGCCATTGCCCGTCGCCTATCGAGATATAAACTAGATATAGCTATAGTAGAAAAAGCAAATGATGTTAGTATGGGTGCCAGCAAAGCAAACTCAGCTATAGTTCATGGAGGATATGCTGAGCCTCACGATGAACTAAGAGGAAGGATTTGCTATCCAGGTCGTAGCCAATTTGAAGAACTAGAAAACGAATTACACTTTGGATTTGTTGCAAACGGTTCTCTAGTATTAGCCTTTGAAGAAGAAGAAATACCTACATTAGAAAAACTTTATGATATGGGTATAGAGAATGGTCTACCAGATATGGAAATTATCGACCAGGAAAAACTAAGAGAAATCGAACCAAATGTATCAGATGATGCCATTGCAGCTTTATGGTGCAAGGGAGCTGGAGTTTGCTCACCATATGAATATGTAATAGCTTTAGTAGAAAACGCTGTAGCAAACGGATCCGAACTTTTCCTTAACTCAAGAGTATTCGAAATTAAAAAAGATGGCGACCATTTCCTAGTAAAAACCGAAGATGGTAAAGAATTTGAAGCAAAATATGTAGTAAATGCCTCAGGACTAGAAGGTGCTATAGTATCAGAAATGATTGCAGACACCGATTTTGATATCCATCCTAGAAGTGGAGAATATCTAATATTCCAAAAAGGCACAGGAAAAAAATTAAACAATGTTTTATTCCAAGTGCCAACCGAAAAATCAAAAGGAATACTTGCAACAAGAACCTTCCATAATAACCTATTATTAGGTCCAGATGCAATTGATGAAGAAGAGATAGACCTATCAACTCACGAAGATAGACTGATGTATATCTACGAAGAAGCCCAAAAATCAGTAAAAGATGATGTAATAAATCTAAGAGAATTTATCAGATCATTTACAGGTCTACGTCCAGCAAGTTCAACCCATGATTTTATCATTGAAGAATCAAATGTTGCTGGCTTTATAAATGTAGTAGGTATCCAATCTCCAGGCCTAACATCATCCCCAGAAATAGCAAAAATTGTAGAAGGTATTTTAAAGAAAAGTGGATTAGAACTAGTAGATGATCCTAACTATAACCCAAACAGAGAACCAATTATCGAGTATAAAGAACTTGAAGATATGAATAAAATAAAGGACAAACTCGATTTGCCACTTGGAGATCCAGATAGGATTGTTTGTAGGTGTGAACAAGTCAGTGAAGCAACAATTAGAGACGCAATGAATCGTGGCATCCCAGTAGAAACCCTAGATGCAGTAAAAAGAAGAACAAGAGCAGGAATGGGCTTTTGCCAAGGCCAATTCTGCAAACCAAGAGTCCTAGAAGTAATGGAAGATGAACTAGGCAAAAAACCTCTAGATGATATGTACGATAGCGAAAGAAATGGTTTATCAAGACTTAACAAAAAAAGAATAAACGAACTAATAAAAGAAATGCAAGATACTTCCAGAAAAGAAATAGAAGAAAAAGAAGAAGAAGACTAATATATAATAAAAAACCTCCATATATGTGGAGGTTTTTATGATTTATCAAAGAAAAACTCGGGCTATAGCCCGAGTTTAACTAGTCATATAATATTGTACAATTCAGAAATTTACTTATTTATATTTAGCTTATAAAGTTAAATTAGTCTTCTTTCTTTTTTGTAGCAACAATACCTGCCATTGATACAGCTAGAGTGTTTGCTACTGCTGATAAACCTGCTAGACCTGTTTTTGGGTTGTTGTGAGCTGCAACTGCTTGAGCTGGAGCTTTAGCTTTATCACAATCTTTTATAACTTCTTTTACAACAACTTTTTCTTCACATGGTTAGCAATTACATTCTTTATCTTTTCCTGGTTTAGCATCAGTTTCTTCATCTTTATTTTCGTCAGATGGTTTTTTATTTTCATCTTCAATTATTGAAGAGTCAACTTTTTTTCATTTCTTCAAGGATTTCTGCATCTTTTTCGTCAATATCATTAATTAATTGATCAATTTCTTCACTAGTAATTAATGCTGTTTCATCTTTTTCTTCTTCATCTTTTGGTGCAGTAATAATAGGTACTATTATATGTGAATCATCTTCAATTGTTTTAGCAATATCTTCGATTTTAACCCACTCTTTAGATTCTTTTTCTTCTTTATCGCCGTCAGCTGGTTTTTCTTCTTCTTTGTCGCCGTCAGCGGTTGGTGGTGTTACTGGGTCTTTATCTTCTACTGATGTAGTATCATCTTCTACTGAAAATGCAACGTTATCTGTGTCAAGGGCAAATGCTCCAGTAAGTACTAGACTGCTGAAAGTGCGATTGCTAAAGCTTTATTATTTTTCATATTATTCTCATTACTAAATTATTATTAATAATATATCCGACTATCTAAATTATAGTATAAATGTAAACGATTTGCAATAAATATGTGATGATTTTGTATTAGAAAAATTGGTACCTTTGGGCTAAAAAACTAAAAAAAGGGGGCTGTTGCAAAAGTCCTAAGATAGAAAAAAGACGAGGAAACTGAAATCCTCGTCTTTTTCTGATAGAATGTATTTATGATAAACGTTAAAAACAATACATCATCATTAACTAATTTTACACTAGTTGATGATACAGTTCAATTAAAACTGAATTTTAACACAGAAATATACGTTTACGATGATGTTAAGTTAAGGCTTGTAAAAAATATAATCGAAAGGATAGACCTAACAGAACTAAAAAAAGTCTACTCATCATTAGGAAGAAAACCAACAGTAAACCCAGTAACAATGCTTCAGATAATAATATTCTGCTACTCAGAAGGAATATTCTCATCAAGAGCAATAGAAAAATCATGCTCATATGATTTAAGAATAAGATATCTTTTAGATGAACAGACCCCTCCAGACCATAGTACAATCAATAGGTTTAGACAAAAAATAGTAGAATTAGCTCCAGATTTACTAAATCAAATGTTGCAAATACTAATAGAAGAAAAACAAATAGACCTATCCAGTATATACATAGACGGAACAAAAATAGAAGCATATGCAAATAGATACAGCTTTGTGTGGCGAGGAAGCATTGAAAAATGGCAAGAGAAACTAAGAATAAAAATAATAAAACACTTCAATTTAAACAAAGACCTAACTCCGATCCAAGTATTAGAAGTAGTAAAAATAGTATTTGATCAAGTTAGTCAAGAATGCATAGACAAGAAAATCAACTTTTTGTTTGGCCAAGGCAAAAGAAAACACCAACTCCAACGAGACTATGAAAAACTCAAAGAGTGGAAAAGCAAACTAGAAAGCTACCAAAAACACCTAGAAACAATGGGATATCATAGAAACTCCTACTCAAAAACAGACCATGATGCAACCTTCATGAGAATGAAAGAAGACCACATGAGAAATGGTCAATTAAAACCAGCATACAACATTCAGCTAGCAAGTGCATCAGGCTTCATCATAGGAGAAAATGTATCCCACCATCCATCCGACATGTACACCCTAAAACCATTTCTAAATAAACTACTAAAAAACTATCCAAACAAACTAAACAAAATAGTAGCAGATGCAGGATATGAAAGTGAAGAAAACTATGTATACCTTGCAGAAAACAAGCTAACATCATATATAAAACCATCAAACTACGAACAATTAAAAACTAGAAAGTATAAAAAAGAAGACGAATTCAGAAAGAGCCTTAGATATGATAAAACATCAGACAAATACATATCAGAAGAAGGTAAGGAATTCATAAGGTGCACAGATAGGTACAGAGAAAGAAAAAGTGGATACACAACTACTACAAAAGTCTATAGATGTTTTGATTGGAACAAAGATGGACAAAAGACCAAAGGAATCTACATATCAGAAATATTCCAAAAATATAGGAAAGAATCCTTAGAAAACATAAGATCAGAGCAAGGAATAGAAGAAAGAATAAATAGGTCAATCCAAGCTGAAGGAGCTTTTTCAAAAATAAAGTCAGGACTAAACTACAATAGATTCCACCATAGAGGAAAAGAAAATATAATAAGTGAGATTTGCCTTTTATCAATGGCTTTAAACTTAAATAAATTAGCAACAAAAATAGAAAATAAGCAATTAGAAATCATAAAATACAAAGCTGCTTAAGAAAAAAAGATCGAAATAGCTAGCTCTATTAATTGAGCCCACTTTTAAGCAAACTATTTATAAAACAAAAACAGTTTAAGAAATAATCGTATTCTCAACTAGCTAAATATAGATAGTTAATAAAAAAGATGATGCGCAGGATAGATTTAACTATTCTGCAACATCACCTTTTCCTTATGCTCTCTCATCAGTTGCTACTATATTTACTCCTGTATCTAGGACATTTGCTATAACTACATCTCCAATATGGACTGGAGCTTTTATTTCTGCGTTGTTTATTTCTTTCATGCAGTCAAATATGAGTCCTTTTGGAATGGCTGTTTCTGTTTTTACTGGAACACTATAAGTTTTACCACCATCTACTTTTACAGTTGAGCAAACCATTCTCTTTGGATCTTTTACTTCATCTCTTACGTAGTTTTCGCCACGCTTACAGTTATTGCCTTCTATACTTGTTATTTCTTCTCCATCCATAGTTACTACTATTTGGCAACCCATTGGACAGTTTATGCAGGTAAATTGTTTTTTCATATCTCCTCCAATTTTACTGTGATTTGTTTTGTATTTGGATCTATGTCTTCTTTTTTAAGCTTCAATATCTCCATTTCCCCTGGAGCAAGCACTCTTTTTTTGCGTTCTAATATGCATTTGTCATCTGCATATATAGCAATTTTTCTAGATGGATATACATTATTAACTCTAAATTTGATTTTTACTGTATCATCCATATTATCATAATCTAAATATTGAGGCATGGTATATCCTATACCATCTCCAGCCACCATATCAATTTTCTTATCACCTATTTTTGTAAATTCACCTTTTATATATTGAGCCGCACTTACTGCTGCTTGTTCACTTTCTTCTGATACAAAGTCTACTAGGTCGTGAACGTGTAATACGTTTCCTGCTGCAAATATACCATCTACACTTGTCATTAGTTTGTCTGATACATAGGCACCTTTTGTTTTTGGGTCTAATTTTATATTTGCTTCTTTTGTAAGTTCATTTTCTGGCAATAGTCCTACTGATAGTAAAACTGTATCACATTCTACAAATTTTTCTGTGCCTTCGATGACTTTCATATGTTCATCTACTTTTGATAGATAAACTCCTTCTACCCTGTCTGTTCCTTTTATCCCAGAAATAGTTGTTGAGTAGTAAAGTGGTATATCATAGTCGTGGAGGCATTGGACTATATTTCTTTTTAGTCCTCCTGAAAATGGCATTATTTCTGCAACACATTCTACTTTTGCTCCCTCAAGAGTCATACGGCGGGCCATAATTAGACCTATATCACCTGATCCTAGGATAACTACTTTTTTGCCTGGTAAATATCCATCTATATTTACAAGTTTTTGTGCTGTTCCTGCACTATAAACTCCTGCTGGTCTACTACCTGGTGTATTTAAGGCTCCTCTTGGTCTTTCACGACAACCCATAGCAAGGATTACTGCTTTTGGTTTTATTTCAAACATGCCGTTTTCTTCGTTCATTAGTAAAACCGATTTGTCTTCACGAAGTTCTAGAACTATTGTATCCATCATGATATCTATATCACGAGCTTTAGCTTCTTTTATAAACCTTTGGGCATATTCTGGACCTGCTAATTCTTCTTTAAATCTTTGTAAACCAAATCCATTATGGATACATTGGTTTAATATCCCACCTAGTTTGTTATCACGTTCTACAACTAGGATATTTTTTACTCCTTCATCATAGGCTTTTACTGCTGCTGAAAGTCCTGCAGGACCTCCACCTATTATTACTAAATCATATTCGCGCATTTGTCTCTCCTTATTTAGCTCTTTTTTCAATGTAGAATGAATCGTTACCTTTTTTAGTAATTTCTTCTTCGTCTACGCCTAGTTCACGTGCCAAAATTTCAATTATTGATGGCAAGCAAAATCCACCTTGACATCTACCTGCTGTTGCACGAACGCGTCTTTTTACTCCATCTACTGTTGTTGCACCAAGTGGTCTATTGATTGCATCTACTATTTCACCTTCTGTTACTTTTTCGCATCTGCAGATGATTTTACCGTAGAGTGGATTTTCTTTGATAAGTTCGTTATGAGCTTCTGTGCTCATTTCACTTGTTTTTGGTATTGGGTTTCTACCAGCTTTAAATTCTTTATTTTCTGCTAAATCTAGAGATTCTTTTACTAAATTTGCCATATATTTACCTATGGCAGGAGCTGAAGTAAGTCCTGGAGATTCGATACCTACACAGTCAAAAAATCCTTTTTGTGTTTCTTCTAGGATAAAGTCTCCGCCTGATTCGTGGGCTCTGTTTCCAGAAAAAGATGTAATAACTTGTCTAACTGGCACATTCGTTACTGTATCTTCTACCTTTTCTATTACTTCTTCGATTCTTTCTTGAGTTGTAACCAAGTCTGATTTATCATCTACAAAGTCAGATGTAGGTCCTATTAGTGTATTGCCATCGATTGTTGGTGTAACTAGGATTCCTTTTCCTTTTTCTGTTGGGAGATTAAATAATACGTGATTTACAAATCCACGAGTTGCTTTATCTAATAATAAATATTCCCCACGGCGAGCTCTTACTTCAAATTTGTCATCATGCATTATTGCATCATGGATAGCATCTGAATATAGTCCCGCTGCATTTACAACTGCACGTGTTTCTATTTCTTGACCATCATTAGTAGTTAATTTGTAATGGTCATCCATTTTTTCTATTTTTGTAATTTCTGTATTAAATTTATAGTCTACTCCATTTAGGTTTGATCCTTCTGCATAGGCAATATTCATCATAAATGGATCTACAATTCCTGCTTCTTCACAAAGTAGGGCTGCATATACATCTTCTTCTACATTTGGTTCCATAGCTAGTATTTCTTCGTTATAAATGATTTTCATACCGCCAACGCCATTTTCTATACCCTGGTCATATAAAGCTTGTAATTTATCGAAATCTTCTTCTTTGTGGCATAGAACTAATGTACCGATTCTATCATATGGAAAATCTAATTCTTTTGAAAGCTCCTCCATCATATGATTGCCTTCTACATTCATTTTTGCTTTCATAGAGCCTGGCTCAGCATCGTAACCACCATGGCAGATACCAGAGTTTGCTTTACTTGTTTCTTCGCAAACATCTGAGTGTTTTTCTACTACTAGAAAATCACCATCGTATTTTGATAAATTGTAAGCTACAGATGTACCTGTAACACCTGCACCTATTATTACAACGTCTTTCATTATTTTCTCCTTTATGTACTAAATAACAAATAAAAAGAGCTACTTTTCTATCGGTCTTTTTGGGTAAAGATCACCTACATCTATCAAAGTAACTCTTCTCTCTAAAATATTTTGTTTTATATTATTATTCTACTTCAAATCCTTTGCCCAGTCCACTGATCTTGAAATTGCTTTTTGCCAGTTGTAATCTTTGGCATCTCTTTCTTCTTTGCTAATTTCTGGTTTGAAAACTTTATCTACTTGGCGGTTTTCTATAATTTCATCTAAGCTTGTGAAGTAATCAACTGCAAGTCCTGCTAAGTATGCAGCACCTAGAGCTGTTGTTTCTAATGTTTGTGGTCTTTCTACACTTGTTTGTATCATATCAGCTTGGAATTGCATCAAGAAATTATTTGCGCTAGCTCCACCATCTACTTTTAATTCTTTTAGCTCATTTCCTGAATCTATACTCATTGCTGCAAGTACATCATGAGTCAAATATGCAAGTGATTCTAGTGTTGCACGTACTATATGATATTTGCTAGTTCCTCTTGTAATACCAACTATTGTTCCACGAGCATATGGATCCCAGTATGGAGCACCTAGTCCTGTAAATGCTGGTACTACATAGCAACCATCTGTATCATCTACTTTTGTTGCTAGGTATTCTGTATCGTCTGATGCATCTACTATTCTTAGTTCATCTCTTAGCCATTGAATAGCAGAGCCTGCTACGAATATAGAACCTTCTAGGGCATAGTTTACTTTTCCTTCTTCTAGTCCCCAAGCAATTGTTGTAATTAGACCGTTATCACTTTTTACTGCTTCTTCACCAGTATTCATTAGTAGGAAAGCACCTGTTCCGTAAGTATTTTTTGCTTCTCCAGCATTAAAGCATGTTTGACCAAATAATGCTGCTTGTTGGTCACCTGCTATACCTGCTATAGGAATTGGAGCACCAAATAATTTTTCGCTAGTTTCCCCATATACATAAGATGATGGTTTTACTTCTGGAAGCATGCATTTTGGTATATTTAGCATTTCTAAAAGTTCGTCATCCCATTCTAGTGTATGGATATTATAAAGCATGGTTCTTGATGCATTTGTATAATCTGTTATGTGAACTTGTCCACGAGTTAAGTTATAAACTAACCATGTATCTACAGTACCAAATAATAATTCGCCATTTTCTGCTCTTTTTTGACCATTCTCAATATTATCTAAGATCCATCTAATCTTTGTACCTGAGAAATATGGGTCAACCACAAGACCAGTTTTCTCTTTAATCATTTTGCCATAGCCATCTTCTACAAGTTTATCAGCCATATCAGCAGTACGACGACATTGCCAAACGATTGCATTGTACACAGGTTGACCTGTTTTTTTTTCCCAAACTATAGTTGTTTCACGTTGGTTAGTAATACCGATACCTGCTATTTGAGATGCATCGATATTTTTCTTTGCCATAGCTTCTGTACAAACTCCAAGTTGTGTTGACCAGATTTCAGATGGGTCATGTTCTACCCAGCCTGGTTTTGGGAAATGTTGGGTAAATTCTTTTTGTGCAACAGATATAATTTCGCCTTTTTTGTTAAAAATAATCGCTCTATTGCTGGTTGTTCCAGCATCCAAGGCCATAATGTAATCTTTCATAAATATCCTCCTACATTTGCCATACATAATAGTTTGATGATGAGATTGCAAGCGCTCCAGAATTTATGGCAGCCATAACCTCATCTTTTGAAGTAATAAGACCACCAGCTACAATCGGAATATTTGTTCTTTTTTTTATATCTACTATTGTATTTGGCATAACACCCGGAAGTATCTCTATAATATCGCAGTTTATATCTTTTATGGTTTGCTTCATATTTTCATAACTCATACTATCAAATACAAAAAATCTTAGAACTGCAAAAAGCCCAAGTTTTCTAGCATAAATAACGTTTGCAGGCTTGGTAGAAATCACTCCATCAGCCTCTGTATATTTCTTTATAAAACTAGCAGCGAAAGTTGAGCTTGATAATCCTTCGATAAGATCTTCGTGAACTATTACAATCTTGCCATAGGCTTTAAGTTTTTTAACAATCATCGGTATAGTTTCAAGGTTTCCATATAATACAAATACAATTTTATTTTCACTATCCAAACACTTGTTAAAATCTTTATTATTTTTTATAGCCATTATGACAGGATTTGTATATAACTCTTCGAAAATACTTTCGTTTGTCATAAATCCTCCTAATAATAGACAAACGAGCCCCTTAATAAATTGGTCGGCTCGTTCTCATCACGTATATTATTATATTATTACTTTATCATAATCTGCTGGTTATTGCAAATATTTTCCTTAAAACTTTAGCCTAAAAATTTTGCTTGCCTTCAGTAACACCATCACTTGATAAAACTTTAGGAATAGTTTTTAAAAATATCTTTAAATCGTTGATAAATGTAATATCCTTGGCATATATGCCATCTGTTTCCGCTTTTGTTTTTGGGGGTAGATTATCCCTACCAGATATTTGCGAAAGTCCTGTAATGCCTGGTTTTGCAATATACGCTCCATTTTTTTCTCTTAAATCTAAAAGTTCATGTTCTTTTAATATAACTGGTCTTGGCCCTATAAATGACATCTCACCTCTAAGAATATTTATCAGCTGGGGAAGCTCATCCAGGGAAGTTTTTCTTAAAAATTTGCCAAGGGGAGTTATAAATTGTTCTGGATTTTCTAGCTCCCATGTGGAAGCGTTTTTTGGGGCAGACATTTTCATAGATCTAAATTTAAAACACAAAAACGGCTTGTTATAGACCCCTGCTCTTTCTTGCTTAAAATACACAGTTCCGTCAGGTTCTTCTATTTTTGAAATAATTGCTATTATCAAAAATAAAGGACTAAGAAGGATTAGTAGTATTAAAGCAAATAAAAAATCCAATATATTTTTTATATATTTTCGATACATATAATCCTCCTTTTTATGTATCTTAGTTAATAAAAAGTGCTAGCTCCTCATCATGTAGCTCTCTATAAGATCCTTCTTGTAAAAATGGATCTAGTTTTAAATCTCCTATAGCAATGCGTTTTAAGCTAACTACTTCATTACCTAGGTTTGAAAATAATCTTTTTACTAGGTGAAATTTGCCCTCACTTACCTTTACTATAGCTTTTTTATCGTCTATTATTTCAAGCTTGGCTGGACGAGCTATATAATCTTCTTCTTTTATTTCTACACCATTTTTAAATTCTTCGATAAATAAAGGATTTATAGGATCCCTGGTTCCAACTTCATAAGTTTTTTCTATATTTGAATTTGGACTGGTAATAGTGTGAACAAATTTGCCATCAGTTGATAAAAGCAATAAACCTGTAGTATCCTTATCAAGTCTACCTGCTATTGATAAGTCTAATACTTGATAAAAATCATCTAATAAATCTATTACTGTTTCATCCTCATCCATAGTAGCAGATAAAACCCCTTGTGGTTTGTTCATCATTATATAAATATTTTCAAAATATTCTACATATTGACCAAGGTAGTAAACCTCATCCATATTTGGGTCAACTTGAGTGGATGTATCTTTTACAATATCACCATTTATTACTAAGGCACCTTTTTTTGCATTTCTTTTTATATTTCGCCTAGTATCTAGTTTGGCATTGCCTATCATTTTATCTACTCTCATTTGTTCCCCTTTTCTATCACCTTATAAACTGCTTGGTTAAGTTCATTGTAGTTTTCGTAAAAATCGGTCAAATATTCTCTACCCTTTGCTGTAATATAATAATACTTTCTTTTGGGACCTATTTCCGATTTTTTATAGCCACCTAATATATAACCTTTTTTTGTAAGTCTGGTCAAAATTGGATATACTGTTCCCTCAGTCATAGTATAAAAACCGCTGCGTTTAAGTTCCTCTACAATTTCGTATCCATAGGTTTCGTTATTTTTTATAATATGAAGGATCACTCCTTCTATAACGCCTTTTAACATTTGAGATTCTATCATAAATATCACCTAGCTATATTGTATTACATAGTAGAAATTAATCAATATCTGTCACAATAATATTTCATAGGGCAATACTTGCACTTACTTGTATCCGTAGTTTTTCTGTAGATATCGGCATTTATAATATTTTTTGCAATATCATCTATAAAATCAATGTCAAAGTAACTTGGTTTTACTTCTAATAATTCATCTTTATTTATAAAATAAATAAACATTTGTTTTATATTTTCCTTATTATACTCCATTAAATACTTGTAGGTAAGAAGCTGATTTTCATAGCTCTCTAAAATTTTCTGATCATAGGAACCAGTTTTTATATCCAAAATAGAATTGTCAACTAAAACAATATCTATATTCCCTTGGAGTATATAAAAATTCCTATCCGCCTTATAGTTTACCTCGCTTGCTTTTAAATTGAAACTTCTATTTTTAAAATTTTCTAAAGGTAATTTATAATTAGGATTTGTTTTAAATAACTTTTGAAAAAAATCATCATCCAAGTCTCTATTAGGGTTTTTCGCTATGTATTCACTAAGATTATGAATATTTGTACCAAATTCTAAACTTTTACTTAGAGGAAGTCTAAATGAAAGTTTCCTTAAAAATTTATATTTTAATGGACAAGTACTGTATATTTCTATATCAGTGGTATAAGCAAGGATCGGTTTTTCTTTTTTAGGTATCTCTTTTTTAAAATCAATAGTTTTTAAAGCTGAACTATCTGCTAGAGTATTGGCAAAGTTACTTAGCCTATAATCTCTAGAATTATCCAAGATAACCAAAAGTTTTTTGGCACGGGTAAAGGCAGTATAGTATTTTCTATAAAAATCGCGCTCTGCCCCATCATCTGTGCTTATTTTTTCAAAGTCTGATAGGAAAGTTTTTTTATCAGCACGTGGATAATCATTTAATCCTGATACAAAAACAACATCAAACTCAAGACCCTTGGCATTGTGAATGGTCATAAAGTTTATAGCTTCATTTTCTTCTGGTAAGTCCTCAGCTTCTTTTATAGCCTTGGTCTTATAAAGGTAAAATAAATATCCGTAGATAAATTCTATATAGTAGTTTTTATTTTTTTTATCAAAAAGCTCCTCATATTCACTTACTTTTTGTGTAAAAATCGCTATATTATTTAAAGCTTTTTGATTCTTAAGAGTATCTAATTTTTCTTTTAATATATCCTTTAAAATGGGCAGATTAAATGACTTATATAAGACTTCACTTAGGCTTATATTTTTAGTATTTTGAAATCCATCTATAAATTTATCCATCTCCATAGATTTAAATGACTGATCATCAAATATATTTGCTATATATCTTCTAAAATAAAGCTTATCTAGCTCATCTTTGGATAATCCATCTTGGTAGCCTATATTCGAAGGATAAGATGTAAAAATTTTGGCAAAAATATAAATCAATACTTTTATTTCATAAGCATCAAAAAACTTTGTACTAGCCTTATTTAAAACTGGCAGATCTTGACTTTCTAAGTAACTTTGCAAGTTTTTAGCATAATCATTATTTAAAGTTGGAAATAAAAAGGCTATTTGATTTAAATTTATTTCTTTATTTAATAGTTTTATTATCTTTGCTAGATTTTCAAAGTTGCCGGCCTTTGCCCTTACTATGGTATTTTGATTAAATTCGCTATCATTGGCAAGCAATTTTTTTGAAAATTCATCTGATTTTTTTTGAAAATTTATAAATTTTTGAGATAGATCAATTATAGCTTGGTTGGACCTATAATTTATATTTAGCTTATAGAAATTAGCAGGAGTATCTAATTTTTGCCTGCAAACTTTATCAAATTCTAATAAATTTTTAGGATCTGCCCCTCTAAATCTATAAAGAGCTTGGTCATCATCGCCAAAAACCATAATATTTTTATTTTTTAATAGTTTAAAGGCGATTTCTTGCTGGATATAATTGGTATCCTGGTACTCATCGATAATAACATAGTCTATATTTTCACGAATCTCTTCTCCTATAATAGGATCTGCCAACAAATCATAAAAGTTTTTTAAAAGTAGCTGAAAATTTAACAACTGATTTTCTTCTAAAATATTTAGCTGAGTCTTATAAATTTCATAAGAAAGTTTTTCTTCGATATTATCAGAATTTTCAAGAATATTTACATCTATAAGATTGTTTGTAATCTTGGCAAAAATATTTTGAATGGCATAAATCTCATATTCTTTTATATTTTCCTTAAATCCTTGTATTTGATAAAATCTATCTATATTTTTTTCTAGCAAATAACCTTCTGTTTGAGTATCTATAACTTTATTATAGAAGAATTTATCATCTAGCTTTTTATAATCTGCCAGAAAAATATTTGCCAAATTATGAAAATTACCTATTTTTAAATCTGCAAGATCTGTATTTATCCCTTCTTTATTAAACTCACTTATAATTCTAGTATTTAATTCTGCTGCCGCTTTCTTGGTAAAGGTAGTTATCAAAATTTTATTAGCAGGAATATTATGGTTTTTTACTAAATCTACTACTTTTTTTACAATTGTAAAAGTTTTGCCAGTACCTGGTCCTGCAATAACTGCTGCTGGGGTTTTGCCTTCTTGTATTATTAACTTTTGAGATTCATTTATCATAGCATTAATTCATAGGCAATACGTGCTTTGGTCAATCCATTATCTCTAATGTAGATTTGTCCTAATTCTTTGAAACCTAATTTTTTAATAAGTCCACGCATTTTAAAATTATCCTCGTGGGTATCAATTCTCAGCGAATCTTTACCATTTTCCCTTGCATAATCTATTATTTCTTCAAAAAATAAACTAGCAACTCCTTTGCCTTTGGCATGGTTTGCTACACAAAAAGTATGAATGGTGTATGCATCTACTCCTTTAACGATATTCATCACAGCTACATAAGTAGGTTCGTATTCATCTGAAAGATAAGCATAGGCTAAAATTTCTTCATCTTCTACAATTATATAAGAATTACCAGAAGAAATTTGCCTGCCAATAAGTATAGTATCTGGGCTACCATTTTGCCACTGGTCTACACCATCATCTTTTAGAGATTCTTTTGCTTGATCAACTATATTAATTATATTTTTTAAATCACTTAATTTTGCTTTTTTCATACCTATACTATACCTTTTTATTAAAATATAAATTTCCTAGTAAATAGGGTATGTATTAGATATATGATATATGAATTTTTAGAGGGGATTAATTATGTATGATTATTTAATTATAGGCAATGGTATAGCAGGTCTTTCTGCTACAGAAGAAATAAGAAAAAAAGATAAAGATGCTACAATATTAATAGTATCAGAAGAAAAATCTAGTACTTATTGGAGAACTAGACTTTCTCATTTGATTAGCCAAGAATTTGAAAAAGATGATTTATTTGTAAAAAAACAACCTTGGTATGATGAAAGAAAAATAGATGAGAAATTAGAATCATGTATAGAAAAAATTGATTTTGATAAAAACGTTGCCATCCTATGTGATGGAGAAGAAATCGAATACGGTAAGCTTCTTTTAGCTACAGGGGCAAGACCATTTGTACCACCAATTACAAATATAAATAGTAAAGGTGTTTTTGCTATAAGAACCATCACTGACTTAATGAACTTTAAAGATTATGTCAAAGATAAGAAAAAAGTTGTTGTAATTGGAGGAGGTATATTAGGTCTTGAAGCAGCTCATTCTGCCTTGCTTTTAGGAAAAGATGTGACAGTTATAGAAAGTTTTGATTACCTACTATCTCGCCAATTAGATAGAGAATCATCAGAAAAGTTAGAAAAAGAATTAAACGATATGGGTATAAAAACTTTCACTGGTAAATTTACAGAAGAAATCCTTGCAGAAAACGGCATTGTAAAAGGTGTAAAACTAGCTGATGGCACAGAAACAGCTGCCGATGCAATAATGGTACAAGCTGGTATCCGTTCAAATATAGATCTTGCAAAAAATAGCGGACTTGATACAGAGCGAGGAATAATTGTAGATGATAGTTTAAAAACTAAGTATGACAATGTTTATGCTGCCGGTGACTGTGCACAAATAGGTGATTTTACTATAGGTCTTTGGACAAGCAGCCAAGAAATGGGTAAAATCGCTGGAAATAATATGGCTGGTGACAAGCAAATGTATGAAAAACCAAAGCCTTTTTCTACACTCACAATTGGCGATATAAAAATATTCTCAGCAGGAATGAACTCAGGAGAAGGTGTAGAAGAAGTAAAATCAGAAAAAGATGGCAATATATACAAATTATTTAAACTAAATGATAAATATGTAGGCGGCATCCTTTGGGGAGATATAAAATACCAAAATGATATTAAAGATATAGTTTTCTTTGGCAAAGATTTGCAAGAAACTAAGCTTGGAGAAATTTTTGAATAGTTAAAAATTTTGTTAAATACTAATATTTACACTTACATTTCATTATGTAAGAAAGAATTTTTATAGCAATTAATTACTTCGGATATTAGAGGCTAGTTTTGAGAATTTTGATTCCTGTTTTAAAGCTTAATCCAAGCTAAAGTACAAAAAACCGAAATGGATTGCCATTTCGGTTTTTAAATTACAATTTCATTGAATTTTGTCTTCTTCTTAGTCTTGTTACTGTTGCTCTATCGTCTACTTCTACCATTGTCATATCTATAAGGCTATCTTTTGGAATATCAACAGTTGCTATTGTTTTTTCTGTGATCATTCCTATTGGTAATAGATCTTCTTTCATTGATCTTGTGTGGCTAGTTATTTTTCCATAAACTTTTTCGCTACCTATACCATCTAAAGTTTCACCTTTTTTAATATCTCTTTTTGCAATAGTCACTGTATCTGCCACTTGACCTTGGATTGGTGCAATTGTAGCTTCATTTTCTACTACTGCTTTATAAATAGTAATTGGTGCTTCTAGACTTGTTAAGTGATATGGTCTATACATTAGATAGTTTGGACCATCTCCAAATCCTAAAAATTTCATAAGATCACGAACATCTTCTTTATCACTTGTTACTATGATAAATACTCCTGGCGCCATGCCTTTTGAAAATTCTACAACCTTGTAATTATCTAGATTCCCACCATCTTGCTTTAATTTAAAATCTTCAACAGCACTTTCTGGCGAACTTGCTATACCATGACAGCCAAAGGTATCTGGTAAAAATCCTAAGGCATTGCAAACACTCGTTAGCTCAATCATAGTATTTGTACCATCGACAAAACTTGTTAGCATTTTGGCAGATAGTTTTTTTTCTTTTGCTTCTTCTTTTAAATCTTCTGGTGTAACGTACTCATCAAGTCTATTATTTTTACCCTTACCAGCAACTAATACATCTAGTCCCATTCCGAAGGCATTCTCACAAAGATCGATAATTGCACCAGGCTCATCTCCTAAAATTCCTGTATAAACTACACCAGCTTTTTTTGCCATATCATTTAATACTGGACCAACTGTTGCTTCACATTCTACATTAAAGGAAATCATGTGTTTATGGTATTGGATAGTTTTTCTAGCTATTACTGCACCAAAGGAAGGATTGCCTGTACAATCTACAACCGCATTTATTTGTAAAAGCTTGTAGCATAGTCTATAGTTTGTTGACACACAAACATATCCTTTTTCTAAAACTTCATAGCCTTCATTATAGTCATCAGTATAAATAATTTTATCTTCAGCAACACCAGCTTTTTTTAAAGCTTCGATTGCTTTTTGAGGAGTTCTATCAAATACAAGTTTTACTTCCATAGCATCCATATTAGATAATTGTGAAATAAGGCTTGTACCCATTTTTCCTGCACCCATAATTGCAAGTTTTATAGAATCTCCGTTATATTTCATTTCATTAAGATCTCTACTAATTTTAAACATCTAAGCTCCTTAAATAATCGCTGGCTACTTTTGCACTAGAGGCTGCCCAAGATATATTATATCCTCCACAATCGCCAGCTACGTCTTGGCATTCTCCTATAAAAAATACATCTTTTACTTTTGTAGATTCCATAGTTGCGGGATTTATAAAGTTACTATCTACCCCACCCAGTGTGACTTGGGCATTTTCCTTATCATGGATTTTTGAAATTTTAAAGCTCAAAGATTTTAAACTATTTACTAAGTTTTTAAAATCCTTGTCATTTATTTCAAAGCCTCTTTTATCTGGCTTTATATGTGATATTTTTAGTATATCTTCTAGTAACTTTTCATTTATCACACCAATTAATATATCTTTTATAGACCTTTTGGCAAATCTTGTTAAAAGACTTTCTAAGTATTTTTCAAAATCTTTTTTGGAAAATTCAGGAAAAAAATCTATATATATATATGAAGATCTTTTCTTAACCAAAGACTCAGATAAATCATTAGATATATCTAAAATAGCAGTGCCAGTTAAGCCATAATCTTGGAAAATCACATCATCTATTGAAGATTTTATGAAGTTGCCATCAACGATTAAGCTAGCTTTTGCAGTTACTTTTGTTCCCTTTGCTTTTTTTGAAAGCTTTTGTTCTGTTTCATAATTTGTAATGGCATAGGTCATTTTTGTAAGTGGGATATCATTTTTTATCAAATCAAAAATCTTGCCATCGGATCCAGAATTTTTTAAGGTAATCCCACCTGTTGCTATAACTAATTTGTCATAAATATAAGTATCTGATTTAGTTTTTACTTTTTTATTTTTAAAGTCTATACTAATTACTTCTTCATTAAAAATAAAATCAGCATTTTCTTTTGCTTGTAAAAACAAGGCATTTCTAACAGTTTTTGAACTCATAGTTTTAGGATAACATCTACCAGATGCTAGATTTGTGGTAGCTATGCCAATCTCATTTAAATATTTTATTAAGTCTTTGTTAGTAAAATATTCTATAGGATATTGTATAAAATATTTGTTGTTTGCCTTAAAATTTTTAGCTGAGAAGTTTAAATTTGTAAAGTTGCAACGTCCATTGCCTGTGGCCAAAAGTTTTCTTCCTGCAAATTCATTTTTTTCTATAAGTCTTACATCATGCTTATCCATAAAAGAAGCAAAAAATAAACCTGCAGCTCCTGCTCCTATTACTAAAATATTCATTGGGCGTCTATAGCCTTAAGAACTGTTTCCATTTCATTGTAAGGAGTTTTTTCGTTGCCATGCAATTTTATAAAATGTTCTTCACCTTTACCAAGCATTAGAATATAATCTCCAGGATTCGCTTTTTTAATTGCATATGTCATAGCCTTCAAACGATCTTCTATTCTTTCGTATTGACCACCAATTTCATCAATACCCGCTACAATTTCATCTGATATATGATCATAAGTATCAAATTTTGGGTCATCGGTTGTTATTACTGCAAATACATCATTTTTTGCACAAGCATTTCCTATAAGCCTTCTAAATTCTGTATTTCTGTCTCCTTGGATTCCAAATACAGCGTAAGTTTTAACATTTTTTGGTATAGATTCGAAAATCGCTTCAAAAGCTCTTGGCGTATGGGCAAAGTCTATGATAATATTTTTTCCTAAATCATTTTCTACATATTGAAATCTAGATGGTAATCCATTAAACTTTTTAAGTTTTTCTGAAATTTCTTCTAGAGATGCCCCCATATTATTTAACGTAGCTATGGCTGCAAGCTTATTATAGATTTCATAGTCTGCTATGGAATTTATAGTAAAATCTACTCCATTTACCTTAAAATCAGTGGTTTTTTCGTTTTTAACTATTTCAGTAGCCCTATAATCTGCCTCTTCACTTTTACCATATGTTATAGCATCTTTAAATCTTTCTTTGGCTTTTTTACCATATGGATCATCTATATTTACAATTTTATTTTTAGAATTTTCAAAAAGTATCATCTTTGCTGCAAAGTAATTATCCATTGTTTTATGGTAGTCAAGATGCTCTGTAGAAAGATTTG
The DNA here is from genome assembly GCF_900445265.1 of Anaerococcus octavius. GTDB lineage: Bacteria > Bacillota > Clostridia > Tissierellales > Peptoniphilaceae > Anaerococcus > Anaerococcus octavius. The sequence continues at coordinate 93,215 of NZ_UFTA01000002.1, read as the reverse complement.
TAAATATACCATAATCAAAGTCAATCCCATTTAATCTATTTTGCACTAGACCATGGCTAGATGCTTCTAAAACTACATGGTCTATATTTTTTTCTAAACTCTCATTAAATATTCTATTTAAAAGATAACTATCTGGGGTAGTATTTGATGTTTCTGAATGTTCATCACCTATAAATGTTCCATCGGTGCCTATATTAGTAGCATTGCCATAGATTTCTCTCATCAAATAATAAATAGTAGTTGCAGTTGTTGTTTTTCCATTAGTTCCTGTAACACCCACTACTGTCATTTTTTTTGATGGAAAATCTTCTAAGACATTTGAAATTTGTGATAAAGCAAGTCTAGTATCTTTTACTTTTATATAGTTTATCCCTTCTTCAATATCTATATCATTTTGATAAACTACAGTACTTGCTCCATTTTTTATAGCATCATCTATATATTTGTGACCATCGCTTAGTTTTCCTACAATAGCTACAAAAACATCTCCATTTTCTATATCTTTTGAATTATTTGTAACATTTTTTAATTCTTGGTCATTTTCTTTTTTTATATCTATATAGTCAATTTCTTCAACTAAAGTTTCAAAGGTCAATGTATTATATATCCTTTCTTAGCTATAACATCACGGATTTTTTTGACATGGTCAGGTCCGTTTGTTTCTAAGGTGATTGATACATTTATATTTTTAAATCTGCTGGCTTCTTTCAAGCTATCATGGTCAATTGATATGATATTTGCTTTTGTATAAGCAATATCTGCTAATAAATCTTGAAGTTTGCCTGGTATATTTGGTACTTCCACATTTATTCTAGTTATACGGCCTGTTTCAAATAATCCACGATTGATAAGTTGGGAAATAAAACTCATATCGATATTGCCCCCACTTATGATTGAAACTACATTTTTGTTATAAAAATTTAGTTTATCAAGGGCTGCCAAAGATAAAGCACCTGATGGTTCTGCAACTAATTTATGCTTTTCCATAAGATTTATAAAAGCCATCAGTACTTCCTCATCAGTTACTGTTATCCAATCATCTACATAGTCTTTGGCAATGTCATATGTGTAGCTTCCAACTTCTGCAACGGCTGTACCATCGGCAATTGTATCAACACCTTCTAATTTAATTATTTTACCTTTTCTAATAGACTCTTGCATTGAGCGAGCTGAGTATGGTTCAACCCCTATTACTTTTATAAGAGGACTAATTTCCTTTATACATTTGGCAATACCAGCTATAAGTCCACCACCACCAACTGGAACTATAACATAATCTACATATTCAAGTTCATCTACTATTTCAAGACCTATAGTTCCTTGACCTTCTATTACATCCAAATCATCAAATGGAGGTATAAATGTATAACCATTTTCCTCGGCAAGTTTTATGGCATGTTCTTTGCAAGCATCAAAATTATCTCCATGCAAAACAACATTTGCTCCATATTTTAAAGTACCATCTACTTTTATCATAGGAGTTTGTTCTGGCATACAAATTGTCGCATCTATTCCTAATTTATTTGCAGAATATGCCACCCCTTGGGCGTGGTTACCAGCAGAAGCTGTAATAATCCCTACATCCTTAGAAGCATCATCGAGCTTTGATAACTTGTTGTAGGCTCCTCTAATCTTAAATGATCCAGTTTTTTGTAAATTTTCTGGCTTTATGTAAACGTTATTTGAAGCAATATCAGAAAAAAATTCTGAATAAAACAAGTGTGTTGGTGTTATAACCTCATCTAATCTATTTTTTGCATTATTAAAATCAAACATAATATCCATCCTTTCTATAAATGATTATAACAATTAATTGACAAATATAAAACAGTTTTATAATTATCCTAATTTTGATAAAATAGAAATTATGAAAGGTGTAGATATGAAAGTACTTTTGATAATATTTATGGTCCTGTCTCTAAGCTCCTGCCAAGATGCCCAAGACTTTATGTATGAAAATTTTTCTTTACAAAAAAACATAGATAAGGCCGATGAAAATAGCAGAAAAAATATAGAGGGCGATTTTAAACTAGATGAATTTGGATATGTATTCCCACCAAATATAAGTCGCTTTATAGAAAATGGATTTACTTACTCAGCTTCCTTAGAAGGAGAAGCAAAAAAAGAAAATTTACAAACAATTCCAGATGGCAAGACTGCAGACATTTACTTAAAAAAAGATGATAATCAAATATTTGTAAAAACAACAAATAACAGCAGATCTGATATAAATATTTTAGATGCTCCTATAAATTATATTGAAATCTCAAATTTTGAGCTAAGCAATATGGATTTTAGCCTAGGAAATATAAAATTTGGCGATGCTCTTTATGAAATGGAAACAAAAGTTCCAGATAAGGAAATCATAGAATTAAGACAAAATACAAAAGATGCCCAAAACGACCAATACTACATGTATTTAAACGGAAAATATGTGGCAATTTTTACCATGTATCAAGGAAAACTTGCAGAAGTCGAAATTATTCCAAATGACGACTTATATAAGTATGAACAAAATCTATAACGAAATAAAAGGCTATGAGCTTTAATGCTCATAGCCTTATTTGTTATCTTTTTTTCAAGTATAAACATATCTACTCTAAACTTCTTATTCTAGAAACAAGACTATTACAACTGTGCTTTTCATAAAATTTGCTAGTAAACAATATTCCTATTATTATATTTGCTAAATTTACGATAAGAAGCGGTGTAATTATGAAACTAAATGTTGTCCACTTAGTCTCTGCCATAAAATCTATCAGTATAAATTTATCTATAAGTAGCATCACTATAAAAGAAAATACTAAGCTTGAAATTGAATAGATTAAATTCTTTTTAACTAAATATTTCTTAATATTTTTCTTTGTCATCCCGATAGCTTCAAGGATTGATAGATTAACCATGTTTCTTATAATTTCTGTAGCAATAATATTTATAAAGTTTAGTACAGAAATTAAAAACAAGACTATAGATAAACTATAACCTACAAACTCTATTAAATTTTTAAAATCTTTAAAAGACTTTATCTGAAGACCTCTGGAATCATAGGAAAAGTCTGGGTCATTTTCAAAAGATTTTAATAACTTATCAAAATTTTCCTTTTCACTATCTTCTACATCAAATCCATAGGACATTATACTATTATCGCCTGTGAGTTCTTCGTACAAATTAGGATTTAAATAAAGATATTCTTTATCTAACTCAGGGCTAGACTCATCAAATTGATTTTCCTGGATAATAGGATAATATCTCAATCCATCGGAAAAATTATAATTAATTTTTCCCATAATTTGGACTTCTTTAATGCTATCTTTTACCTTAATCTTTATTTTATCGCCTGCTTTAAACGAAGATTTCTTATCACTATCTTCACCTACAATGGCATACGATCCATTATCCCATTTATCTTTATTAAATTCTCCTTCTAAAAACTTCTGTTTATTTATTAAATAATCATCTACACCAAGTAAGAGTGGGGCAATCTTTTTTCCTTCGACTGTTATGTCTGGATAGCGGTATTCATCACCATAATAGTATAAAGCTCCACCATCTTTAAATCCTTTATGTTCTCTTACCTGATCAATAAATGTCTTTTTAAGTCTATCTTCTTTATCGTAATACCTATATCTAAAATACTTAGGACTTGCAATATTATAATCAGTTACTATTACATCTGATAGTCCTTTCTCCAAATCTATATTACTTGTATAAGTCAAAACACCATTTAAAATAACGGCTGATAGACTCATAGAGAGAACAATTGAAGCAAATCTAAATTTATTTGAAAAAACCTGTCTTTTTGCAAGCTTTCCTAAAGAAATATTATCACTTTTATATTTCTTTTTTATCTCGGTTTCGTTATATTTACTAGCATCTATCGGTGAAATTTTAGCTGCATATCTTGCCGGACTCATAACTGATAAAAAAACAGTTAATAAAGTAAATATGGTAGAGAATAGTATAGCTAATAATATTAAAACTAATGATAGATTTATATTTGCTAATACCATATTAGTAGAAAATATTTTATTTAAAATTATTTTCCCAATAGAAATTCCTATTATATTGCCCATTATTATAGATGGAATTGCTATTATAAAAGACTCTAAATGAACAAGCTTTCTTATTTGTACCTTTGTCATACCTATAGTTTTAAGTAATCCAAGTAAGTTTATATCTTCATTTACAGATATTTTAAATATATTGTTTATAATTAAAAATCCTGCTACCATTACTAAAATTAATAAGAGCAATGCGGGTAAAAAAATCATAAAGTCTGTGTTAGCAGCTCCGGATAAAATATAGGCGAAATTAACTCCAATTCTTAATTCCTTATCAAATAAATTTCCAGGACTATCTACTACTCTATATCCATTTCTCTCAGCAATTTTTAAAAGTTTATCCTTTATCATAAAGGAATTTTTTAACATTACTTCCAAATCACTACTAGCTTCTGGAAGTGATAATTTATCTATATAGGCTTTTGATAAGTATATTTGTCCTACACCAACATTGGAATCTATTGGACTTTGATATGTTCCAGATATAACAAAATCTCCGATTTTCTTTTCTATGAGTTCTCCTGTGTAAGGTTTTTCTATCTTAAATGGTACTTTTATTTTTTCTCCAATTTCGCCTTTATAGCCTAGTTTCTTTGCAGTTGCTATATCTATAAATACTTCGTTTTCTTTTTCAGGATATTTTCCACGAACATTGTCAAATAATGACCAGTCAAATCCATTTTTATCACTATAAGATAGTTCTGCTCTTATTTTATCATCATCTAGAATACCAATGTGTTTTATTAATGAATATTTCTTTATATCTTTATCCTTGGATAAAACTTCTATATCTTTGTTAGAAAGCTCTTTAAATGATCCGTGACTGATTGTGCCAACAGATTTCATTGTCTGAACTTCCATACTTTTCCCAAGTCCCAACACTACTGAAAATAGACTTGTAAATAATATAGATGTTAAGGCAATGGCTAATAAGAGAATATTTCTTCTACTTTTATTCACATTTAAAATATTTTTTGCAAGACGTCTTATATAAGCTTTATTTTTTACTTTCATTATTTCCTACCAGCCTTCCATCTTCTATTCTTAAAGTTTTTTCTGCCGCTTGTGCAACAGCATCATCGTGAGTAATCATAAGAATAGTATTTCCAAGTTCTTTATTAATCTTTTTTAATAAATAGACAACTTGAGATGATGATTTTGAATCCAGATTACCGGTAGGTTCATCAGCTAAAATTATAGATGGTTTGGTAACTAAAGCTCTTGCTATGGCAACTCTTTGCTGTTGACCACCAGATAATTCGTTTGGCATCTTATTTTTTTGATCGCTTATCTCTAGAATGTCTATTACAAAATCAACATATTTTTTATCTACAGTATCCCCATCAAGACCAAAGGGAATAATTATATTTTCATATACATTTAGCATTGGCAAAAGATTATATGCTTGAAAGACAAATCCAATATTTCTTCTTCTAAAAATGGTTCTCTCATCATCTTTTAAAGCATAAATATCAGTATCATCAATAATTACTTTTCCACTTGTAGGATAATCAAGTCCACCTAGTAGATGTAATAGGGTAGATTTACCAGATCCAGATGCTCCAATTATAGAAATAAATTCTCCCTTTTTTACTTCGAAAGATACTCCGTCAAGAGCTCTTACTTCCACATCATTTGTTTTATAATATCTTTTTAAATTTTCTACTTTTAACATATCTATCACCTCTTTATATTTAATATAACATTCATATCTTACAAAGTGCTTACAAGACTTCTTACAGTTTTGTAAGAAAAAAGACTTCTCACAAGGGGAAGTCTACTGAAAATTTTATTCTGTTTTCGTACAAAGATGCTTTTATATTTCCGCCATGTTTTTCTATAATTTCTCTGGCTATAAATAGACCTAAACCCAAACCGTCCTTGGAAACCGAATTTTTTCCTCTATAAAATCTTTCAAATATTTTCGGCAAAGTTTCTTCTGATAAGTCTTTGCACTCATTTTCTATGTCTAAATTATAATTTAGGTAAGATTTATAGATTGAAATATTAATAGTAGAACTATTTGGCGAGTATTTTATAGCATTATCTACTAGATTGTGGATAGCTTCTTTAAGCCATCTTTCGTCTAAATCGAAAAATAAGTCTTTGTCTTTTAAATTTATGCTTATATCTTTTTCATCTAATATGACTTTGAATTCTCCTAAAACATCTTCTACTAGGTCTTTTAAATTTGCTTGATTTTTTTGTAGTCCTATAATATCAGCTTCAAGTCTAGAAGATTTTACGAGAGTTTGTATTAAAAATTTTAATTTATTAAGTTCATATTTTATAATTTCAATATACTCATCTTTTGGCTCATCTTCTAAGAGACTAATGTATAAAGAGAGATTGGTAATTGGAGTTTTGGTTTGATGAGATATATCTGCTATCAAGTCTTTTGTTTTATGTTTTTCCGTATTAATTTTTGCTTCTTTTACTTGGCTTGCATATAAAAATTTAATAAGTTTTGACTTTATTTTAGAAAGTTCTTTTTCATCAAATTCAGTAATTTCTAAATTTCCATCCAAAGCCTTGTCAATATAATCTGAAAATTCACGCATCTCATTACTCAAAGTTATATACTTGTATGAAAGTATTCCTATTATAATAAGTAAAAAGCCTACTAATAATTCCATTTATAACCAGCTCCAAAGACTGTTTCTATAGGGTCATAGGGTTTTAATTTATTTCTTATTCTAGAAATATTGACACTAAGAGTATTTTTATCTATAAACTCATCATCTATTCCCCAAACAAAATTAAATAGTAATTCCTTAGTTATAACTTGAGATTTGTTTTCTATAAGATAATATAAAATTTTCGTCTCTGTTCTAGTGAGGTCAATATTTTTGTTATCCACATAGAAAGTATTTGTATTAAAATTAAAGTCTAGACCATCTTGTTTATAAAGACTTAAATCATTAGAAGCTACCTTTTCAAAAACTCTTTTAATCTTAGCTTCTAGAATCCCTAGAGAAAACGGCTTGGTTAAATAGTCATCTGCGCCTAAATTTATGGATGAAATTATATACGCTTCTAAATCTATAGCCGATAAAACTATGATAGGTACCGATGAAATTAATCTTGCGTATTCTATTATTTCAAGTCCATCTCCATCAGGAAGATTCATATCTAGCAAAATTAGATCAACTTTATCAATATATTTTTTTGATTCACTGATTGTATTTAGAGAAATAATTTCATACTTTTTATTCAAAGCTATGCTTAGACCCTTATTTAAATTTTTATCATCTTCAATTATAAGTATTTTTTTCATATGTATTTCCACTCTTAGTATAAAAACAAAGCTATAAATATATTAAACGCTAACATTATATATCATTCATTTTTAAACTCCAATATTTATTTTTTATCTATCAACTTATTTAACTAAAAAATCAGATTAATTTGAGTCTTATAAAAAAGTGTAAAAATAAAAATCGGCACAAAGACTATTGCCTTCATGCCAATCAAAATTCAGGTTTCAAATTCCTAATAAAAACCTTTACAAACCAAGCTTTGCTTCAATAGCTGGTTTATCAAATCCTACGATGTCTTCGCCATCAATATTGATAACAGGAACTCCTCTGTATCCTTTAGATACTAGATATTCTACTGCATCTGGATTTTCATCTATGTTCATTTCTGTAAATTCAATATTGTTGTCGTTAAAATATTGTTTAGCTGCTTTACAGAAAACACATGTATTTGATGTATAAATTTTAATATCTGCCATCTTAAACTCCTTAACTATTACTTTACTTATAACTTTATACCCATTTAGGACAGTTCATTAGTTAAATTTATAAAATCATCTATAGAAAGATTTTCTGCCCTTAGATTTTCTTTAAGGTCTACTTTTGCAAAAGCTTCTTTTAACTTATCTTTTTCCACTACATCAAACATAGAATTTAATATAGTCTTACGTCTTTTATTAAAGCCTGCTCTTATTAACTTAAAGAGCAAATCTTGATTTACATTTTCATCATAAATCCTAAGCTTTAAATTTAATATAGTTGAATCTATCTTTGGTTGGGGTATAAATACTGATTTAGGCAAATTTGCTATAACTTTTGCTTCAGTATAAAATTTTATAAACACTGAAAGTGAACTATACTCTTTATCAGATTCGCTTGCAACCATACGTTCTGCCACTTCTTTTTGTACCATAATGGTCATATCATCGCAAGGTAAGCCTGTTGTAATTAGCATTTCTATAATTGGTGTTGTAATGTAATAAGGCAGATTTGATACCACCTTAAAACTTTCTCCATTAAATTCATTATCAACTAATCCCTTTAAATCAGTTTTTAAAATATCCTGCTTAATTACTTTTGCGTTTTCAAATTCTGATAAATTCTCTTCTAAAATAGGTATTAGTGTTTGATCTATTTCTATGGCTACTACTTTTTTAGCAATCTTAGCCATTTCATAAGTTATAGTTCCTATCCCCGGTCCTATTTCCAAGACATTTTGATCTTTTATATCTGCTGCGTCTACTATTTTATCTACAAAATTTTTATCAATTAAAAAATTTTGTCCAAGGGACTTTTTAAAATTAAAATCATAAAGATCTATTATTTCTTTAACTACCTTTGGAGAATAAAGCTTTTTCATAATTTTTCTACCGCCTTTTCAAACTCTTCACGGCTGATACCAAAAGAATTTAGCTTGCTTAAAAGTTGTTTAGAATTGTAGTAACCTATGCCTAAAATATTTCCAAGTTTTTCCCTATTCTCTTTTGCACCCTTGCCAACAGAAAGTCCATTATTTACTAAATCTGCCATTACAAATTCATCTCTTTTTTCAACTGTCTCTGCCTTGGCATTATTTAGGGCGTCTATGATAACTTCTGGGTCTGCATTTTCCACACCCAAATCTCCCTTTTTTATGGCAAGTTTGCGATCAATATAGGCATGCTTTGAATCTGGAATATGTCTTGCAATTTTTTCTCTTATCTTTTTGCCTGCATGATCGGGATCTGTCAAAATTATTATGCCTGTGCGATCATTTATTTTTTCTAAACGCCCAATCAAATCCTTGCCAAAAGCAAGACCGTTGGTTGCAATTATTTCGCAATCTACTGCACGTTTTACATTGGCTATATCATCTTTTCCTTCAACAACTATTGTTTCTTTTATCATAAGCTAAAAAACTCCTTGCTATTGTTGTAGGTTCTTTTGGCAAGTTTGTCTATTTTCATATCACGCAATTCCGCTACTTTCCTAGCAACTTCGACTACTCGTCTAGGATCATTGCGAAGACCACGAAATGGTTCAGGGGTAAGATATGGGCTGTCCGTTTCTAGCATAAGTCTTTCAATTGGTACATTCCTTGCAGCATTTTGCTCATTTGTACCATTAGAAAAAGTAACTACACCACCAATTGAAATATAAAAACCCATCTCCATATATTTTTCTAAGGTTTCTAGGTCATCTGAAAAACAGTGGATTTGAATTTTTAAATCTTGGTAGTCTTTTAAAATTTCAATAATATCGTCTTTTGCATCTCTAACGTGAATTACGGCTGGCTTATCGATTTTTCTTGCTAATTCTAATTGATGGATAAATATCTTCTTTTGATCGTCTTTATTATTATCTTTCCAATAATAATCTAGTCCTATTTCTCCAATTGCTACAACATTTGGATCTTTAGCTAGATTTTCTAGCTCTTCTAAGTCTTTTTCACAAATCTCTTCTATATCTTCTGGATGAATGCCTGCCATAGCATAAAAATTATCGTATTTTTTTGCAAGTTCTATTGCCTTTTTTGTATCATCTAGATTTGTTGCAGGATTTATAATGGCTTTTATAGCAAAATTAGACAGGTCATTTAAAATAAATAACCTGTCATCATCAAAAGCTTCGTCTACTAAGTGGCAGTGCGAATCTATTAGTCTCATTAACTAACCTTACTTCCTGGTTTCATATCTTTAAGGGTTGTTAAAAGAGATAGTTCATCATCAAAATCACTTGCTAAGATCATGCCTTGGGACTCTATGCCACGCATTTTTCTTGGTGCAAGGTTTTTAACAACTATTACATTTTTGCCAACTAAATCACTTGGCTCATACCACTTTTTGATCCCAGATATGATTGTGCGAGGACTTTCTTCTCCAATGTCAACCCTAAATACTAAAAGTTTGTCTGCATCTGGGTGTTCTTTGGCTTCTAATATTTTTCCTACAACCATTTCTACCTTTGTGAAGTCATCAAAAGTTATTTCCACCTTACTTTCTTCCTCTTCTTTTTTATCATCGCTATTTTTTAGTCTTTGGGCGATCAATTCATTATTACGATCGTGAAGTTTTTTAAGTTCCACTTCTAAATCTAGTCTATCAAATAGATTTGCTCCCTTAGTAACCCTTGCTCCTTCTTCTAAAAGACCGAATTCTCCAGCAGATGCAAATCCTTTATTTTCTGTACCAAGTTTTTTAAGAATTTCTTTGCTAGTATTTTTCATAACTGGCTCGATTAATTGAGCAACTATTCTTAGAGACTCTGCTAGGTTGTATAAAACTGTATTTAATCTTTCTTTTTTGCTTTCATCACGACCCAAAATCCATGGTTCAGTTTCATCTACATATTTATTAGCTCGTCTTATAAATGTCCAAACTGATTGTAGGGCGTCATTAAATTTAAAATCGTCCATTTGGCTTACAAAGTCAGTATATGTTGTCTTTGCAAGCTCTTTTAATTCTTCATCGTAAGAATCACTTTCACTTCCCTTAGCAACTAGACCACCATTATATTTATCAATCATTGATGTAGTTCTTGAAACTAAGTTTCCAAGATCATTTACTAGATCAGAATTATATCTTTCCATAAATTTTTGGCTAGAGAAGTTTCCATCTGATCCAAAGTGGAACTCACGAAGGACAAAATATTTTAAGGCATCCACACCGTAAAGTTCTACAAGTGGTTCTGGATACATAATATTTCCCTTAGACTTACTCATCTTATCATTGTCAAATAATATCCAACCATGAGCAAAAACTTTTTTAGGAAGTGGTAAATCAAGTGCCATTAAAAGTGCTGGCCAAATAATAGTGTGGAATCTCACTATATCTTTTCCTATCAAATGAACACTTGCTGGCCAATATTTTTCAAACTTCTTAGGATTATCACCATAGCCAATAGCTGTTAGATAACAAGATAAAGCATCTATCCATACATAAACCACATGTTCATTATCAAAAGGAACATCTACCCCCCAATCAAAGGTATTTCTGGTAACCGAAAGGTCAGAAAGTCCTTTATCAATAAAGTTATTTAACATCTCTTTTTGACGGAATTGTGGTTCAAGGAAATCTGGATGGTCTTTAAATAATTCTTTTAGCTTATCTTCATATTTTGATAATCTAAAGAAATAGGATTCTTCCTCTTGGTATTCTACATCGCGACCACAGTCTGGACATTTACCATCTACCAGTTGACCTTCAGACCAAAAAGTTTCGCAAGGGGTGCAATAATATCCCTTATATTCACCTTTATAAATATCCCCTTGGTCATAAAGTTTTGTAAAAATATTTTTTACATCTTCCTCATGTTGTGCTTCTGTTGATCTAATAAATGTATCGTAGTCAATTTCAAGTTTTTTCCAAAGTTCTTTTGTTTCATCAGCTATAATATCGACAAATTTTTGAGGGCTAGTACCATGGGCAATAGCAGATCTCATTATTTTTTGTCCGTGCTCATCCGTTCCTGTTACTAGATATGTATCATAGCCTTGTAAAGTTTTATATCTTTTTAAAACATCAGCAATAATTGATGTATAAGTATTTCCAATATGTAGGTTACTATTAGGATAGTATATTGGAGTTGTTATATAATAAGGTTTTTTTTCTGTCATAAGCTATCCTTTCTTTAAGAAATCATATAGATATATCATACTTCAAAACTACCAATCTACCTAACCAAATATAAATCTAAAGCTAATTCAATATTTTTGTTTTATTATTATCAAATTATATTTACTTATAATCATATGAAATCCTACCTATAATAAAATAAACAATTTTATATCTAACTATATTTTTATTATTAGAAATATAGCTAAAAAATGACACATACTTTATTTAAAAATAAATAAGAAAATAGACTTTAATAAATGAAGCAAGACTTTTATTTTTTTCTATACTGAGTATACCGCTCGTCCAAGTCCGGAAAAAATCGATTTTAAAGATTCATGGATAAAATCTACTGATAAAAGAAAGATTTGATAGCCTTGATAAGGGCATGATAGTCATAATAATCTAATGAAATATGATAGCACCTATTCAAGGCTTTATAATTCGCAAGCAAAATACTATCACATTTAGAATATTAAATTGCAAATAATAAATAATTAAAGCTTTCTAGTTTTCCATAATGTATTTATTTATTAGTGGTGGTATTTTTATGTAATCAAAATGAAATGACGTTATAAATTAATCTATATTTGCACATTATAATTAATTAGTATTATAATTGATTATGAAAGGAGAACTTATGGCAAAGTATGATCCAAAAAGCTCAGATCCATCTGAGTTTATAAATAACGAAGAAATTTTAGAAACTATTGAATATGGAAGAGCGAACGCTCATAATAAACCACTGATCATAGAGATATTAGAAAAGGCAAAAAAAGCTAAGGGCCTATCTCATAGAGAAGCTTTTGTACTCCTATCATGTGATGAAGATGATTTAAATCAGGAAATCTTAAAAACCGCGAAAGAGCTTAAACTCAAATTCTATGCCAACAGAATAGTATTATTTGCTCCCCTATATTTATCAAACTATTGTGTAAACGGTTGTACATACTGCCCTTACCATGGACAAAATAAACACATACCTCGTAAAAAACTTTCTCAAGAGGAAATCCGTGAACAAGTGATAGCCTTACAAGATATGGGGCATAAAAGACTTGCTCTTGAAACAGGTGAAGACCCTATCAATAATCCAATAGAATATATCCTAGAATCTATAGATACAATCTATAATATTCACCATAAAAACGGTTCAATCAGAAGAGTGAATGTAAATATTGCTGCTACAACAGTTGAAAACTATAAAAAACTTCATGATGCAGAAATAGGGACATATATACTCTTTCAAGAAACATACAATAAAGAAAAATATGAAAACTTACACGCTTATGGACCAAAATCAAACTATGATTACCACACCACAGCCCACGACAGAGCTATGGAAGGCGGAATAGATGATTTAGGGCTTGGAGTACTATACGGATTAGACTCCTACGAATACGAATTTATAGGTCAATTGATGCACGCAGAACATCTAGAAGCAAAATATAACGTTGGTCCACACACCATATCTGTTCCTCGCATACAACCAGCAGATGATATAGACCCAAATGAATTCGACAATTCCTTATCTGATGAAATGTTCGAAAAATTAGTAGCTTGTATAAGAATTGCCGCTCCATATACTGGGATGATAGTATCAACTCGTGAAAGCGAAAAGGTAAGAGGAAGGCTACTTGAACTAGGAATAAGTCAAATTTCTGGTGGTTCCAAAACTGCTGTAGGTGGCTACACTGAAAATGTAACAAGAGGTAGCGATCAATTTGAACTATCAGACAACAGGACCCTAGATGAAGTAGTTGACTGGCTAATAGAAAAAAATCATATTCCATCATTCTGCACTGCCTGCTACAGAAAAGGTAGGACGGGTGAAGTATTTATGGGCATGGTTAAATCCCAAGGCATAGGCAATATCTGCCACCCTAATGCCCTAACAACTTTAGAAGAATATGCACTAGATTATGCAAGTCCAAAAACCAAAGCTGATATAGAAAAACTAATCAATAAAGAAATAAATAATATCCCAAACAAAGAAGTTCAAGAGCAAACAAGAAAAAATCTTATCGCTGTAACAAATGGACAAAGAGATCTTTATATATGAAAGCATCAAAAGGTGAAAGAATTCACATTGCAATATTTGGAAACACAAACTCTGGAAAATCGACTCTTTTAAATTATCTAACAGGAGAAGACTTTGCAATAGTATCAGATACCCATGGTACAACCACCGATCCTGTAAATAAAGCTATGGAAATCCATGGCCTAGGAGCGGTTAATTTTATAGATACTGCAGGTATAAATGATAATACAAATTTATCCGATAAGCGCACACAAAAGTCTATGAAAATAATAGATAAAGCAGATATATTTTTATATCTATTAAGTTTGGAAGATGATTTATCCTTTGTAGAAAATTTAAAGAAAACTCATAAGCCCATAATATTTATAGCACCTAAGCAAGACCTAGATTGTGGAAAGAAAATCCTAGAAAAATTTAAAGATCTTAGCCCTCTTGCTATTAATAATAAGACAGATGATAAGTATGAACTTTTTGAAGAACTAAAATATATTTATAATATAGATAAATCTACAATTAAAAAAACATCTATCACTGGAAACTTAGTATGTGAAGGTGATGTAGTAATACTTGTAATGCCTCAAGATAAGGCGGCTCCTAAAGATAGGCTTATAAAGCCACAAGTAATGACTATAAGAGAGCTTATAGATAAAAACTCTACTTGTATATCAACTAGCCTAGAAAACCTTGAAAACACATTAACTTGTCTAAAAAATCCACCAAGCTTAATAATAACAGATTCACAAATTTTTGGAGAAGTCTATAAGCTAAAACCGAAAGAAAGTAGACTGACAAGCTTTTCGGTCTTAATGAGTGCTTATAAGGGAGATATAGATTATTTTATAAAATCAGTTAAAACATTAGAAAAGAAAATAGATAATATTTTGATAGCAGAAATTTGTACTCACCCACCTATAGAAGAAGATATAGGAACAGTCAAAATTCCAAAAATGCTAAGAGATAAATATCCTAATGTAAATATAGATTTTGCAAGGGGTGAAGATTTTAAAGACTTTGAAAAATATGATCTAATCATAGAATGTGGCTCCTGTATGTTTAACAGAGCAAGTGTTATAAGTAGAGTAGAAAAATGCAAAGAAAAATCCATACCTATGACTAATTATGGAATATTAATAGCATATCTTAAAGGAATACTAGATAAAATAGACTATAAGGCTTAGCCCTATAGTCTATTTTAAAATCTATTATTAATCAATCTAAAAATCTTTTTGCCTAGTTATTACATCTCCCTTATCACATACAATTTTATAGCCTGATTTATCTACCCTTAGACTAAGGCAAGCCTTGCACTCAGCAGCCTCATCACCTGTACATATTTTATTATCATATAGTTGGTAGTCTTTTCTATACATAATTGGAGAAAGATTGGGCATCAAAACATTTGCCCCAGCCTTTAGACCCATTTCCCTACCTAATGGATTAATAGTTCCAAGAGCTGTTGTCGCAGGAATCAATGCATAGGGAAATAAAATCCTAAGTATTGATACTAATCTTAGAGTTTTTTTAAAAGAACCATCAGGGAAATTACTAAAAGGAGTATCCTTACTAGTTAGGTAAGGTCCTATGCCAATCATATCAGGTTCTAGTTCTTGCAAAAATCTTAAATCTTCAATAAGATTTTCTGTGCTTTGGTATGGACTATCCACCATAAATCCTCCACCTACCTGGTAACCTATCTCCTTTAATTGCCACAAAGATTCTCTTCTATTATCAAAGCTCATAAATGATGGATGAAGCTTATTATAATGCTCTCTATCAGATGTCTCCTCTCTTAACAAATATCTATCAGCCCCCGCCTCATAAAATCTTTTATAAGATTCATAAGATTTTTCGCCCATAGATAGAGTAATAGCTGTATCAGGATGCTTATTTTTTACAGTTTCTATAATCTTTACAATCATATCATCCCTATAATAAGTATCCTCACCACTTTGCATTACGTAGGTTCTAAATCCAAGCTTATAACCTATATCTGTACATTCTAAGATTTCTTTAGGAGTGAGCCTATACCTTTTTACATTCTTGTTAGATTTTCTAATTCCACAATAAAAGCAGTCATTTTTACAGTAATTAGAAAATTCTATCAAGCCCCTAATATAAACATCATCACCATATATATTGCGGCGTATGGCATCTGCTTTAGTTGCCAAAGTTTCATTTAATGACTCATTTTCTATCCAATTTTTTAGTTGATTATCTGAATAATATACAGTATTTCTTAACTTTTCCATATATATATATTATAGCAAGTCAGTAATTATTTTTCTAATAACAATAGTGTCCGTATTATTATGTAAAAAGAAAAAAGTCATTTTGAAATCTTAACTAGTATATTAATTTTTAACCAAAGTCTCTAATAAACTTATAAAGAAAAATAGACTGGATAACATATTCATATTAAACTATAATAGAAAATATTGTACCAGTTGAATTTACACAATATTATGGGCTGAACGTGATAACATATATTCTAGACTTTATAATTCGCAAGCATAGTATTATAGGAAAAATAAAATACGCATCTAATTGTAATAATGTTTAGATACGTATTTTTAGCCTTAAAAATCACCATTAATTATATTTATTATTTATTTAAACTATCAACAAAAGTTTTAAGTTCTTCGTCACTAATATCCTTTTTTAAAATTTGACCTTCTTTAAAATGTGCTCCTTTTGCAGAAGATTTTAACTCTTCAGTAGACTTGCCCATTTCACTGGAAGCTGAAGTTGCAAATGTTATGATATCCTTTCCATCAAGGTCATATTTTTCCAAGAATGTATTTACAATTGTTGGAGCTACACCCCACCAAATTGGGTATCCTAGATAGATAGTATCATAGCTATCCATATTATCTACTTGATCAGATATTTCTGGTCTATATGACTTATCATTCATCTCCTTAGTAGTACGACTTTGTTTATCTTTCCAGTTTAAATCATTTGAAGTATAAGCATCCTTTGGAACAATCTCATGCAAGTTCCCAGAAATCACTTTAGAGAGTTTGCTTGCTACCTGTTTAGTATTACCTGTTGCGCTAAAATACGCTACTAATGCTTTATGCATAATTACCTCCATTATTAGGCTTATATAAAAAAACAATGATTATTATATATTTAATTGCAATATAAATATACATCAAAATTAATTGCGATCAATAGTTGAAAAGGATTCTTTAATATATTAGTATCAATTAACTATAGTTTAATAATTCAAAACTATCAATATATTGCAAATATGATTATAGAAAGTATACTATAAATAATTAAATAAAACTCCATAATGAAAACCTAGTAAGGATTTATCTCCCGAATTACACTTTCATTGAGTTTAGCACTATTCTTTGTGTAAAAGAAGTCGAGTATAAAAAGAGGTGGTACCGCAGTTTTTGCCCTCTTATACTCTTTTTTTATGCTTATTTTTAGGAGGAAATTATGATATACACTTACGATAAAGAATACAATAATGTTTTTGATGAATTAGTAGAACGTGGCTACTTTGAATCTGCAACTGATGAAGATGAATTAAAAGAAAAGCTTAAAAATGAATCTATGACTTTCTACTGTGGTTTCGATGCTACTGCTGATTCACTAACAGTTGGTCATCTTATTCAAATTATGGTTATGATTCGCATGCAAAATTATGGTCACAAACCAATTGCCCTTTTAGGTGGTGGTACAACTCTAATCGGTGACCCATCCGGTCGTTCTGACATGAGAAAGGTCATGACAGAAGAAACAATCGATAACAATGCAGAAAGGTTTTACTCTCAATTCCAAAGATTTTTAGAATTTGGAGAAGATGCAGCCATAGTAGAAAATAATAAAAAATGGCTTACAGAACTAAAATTCCTAGAATTCTTACGTGATGTGGGCAACGAATTTTTAGTAGGAGAAATGCTTAAAAAAGACGCCTACAAAAACCGTATGGCAGCTGGTGGATTAACATTTTTTGAATTTTCCTACATGCTTTTACAATCCTATGACTTTTTAGAACTTTACCGCCGCCACAATTGTACCCTAGAAATCGGTGGATCTGACCAATGGTCAAATATCATTGGTGGAGTAGACCTAGTTCGCAAAAAAGAAAATGACAAGGCCTACGGTATGACCTTCTCCCTACTTACAACTGCAGATGGTGTAAAAATGGGTAAATCTCAAAAAGGTGCAGTGTGGCTAGATGAAGAAAAAACAAGCCCATACGAACTTTTCCAATATATGAGAAATGTTGATGATAGGGATGTCACAAAATTCTTACTACAACTTACCTTCCTACCAACAGAAGAATGTAAAAAACTAGGCTCTGCAACTGATGCAGCAGATATAAACCATGCCAAAGAAGTACTAGCCTTTGAAGTTACAAAACTAATCCACGGTGAAGAAAAAGCCAAAGAAGCCTTAGATGCAGCAAAAGCCCTATTTGCAGGTGCTGGTAATGAAGATGCTATGCCAACAACAGAAATCTCAAAAGCTGATTTACCAATTGGTTTATTACAACTAATGACAGATGTAGGACTTACTCAGTCAAACGGTGAGGCTCGTAGACTTATAAAACAAGGCGGAGTATCAATCGATGATGAAAAAGTATCTGACCCAAGCATTGAAGTTACAGAGGATCTATTTACAGATGATAAAATAATAATCAAAAAAGGAAAGAAAAATTTCCACAGAATACTTTTAGGATAAAAATATAGGGGCAAGCTAGCCCCTTTTTTGTTTGAAATTTATTCATATATGAGGTAATTGTGAAACACAAAAGTTATAAGAGCTAAATTTATCCCATCTACTGTCGGACTTGCTGTAAGGTAAGTTATATTATGACTATCTCTAAAAATAACTGACCCTGATAAAATTACTAATAGCAGAAACAAAAATATGTTACCATTTTTCTTCATCTTTAACTTATCATTATAATATAATCCTGCCCCAAGTATTATCAGTAATGGGATGGTGTTTTTAAAAACTATCTGACTTTGATAAAATAAAAAATATAGCAATATTCCAAATGCGAAAATAAGTGCATACTGAGCTTTCTTTGCCATATAAACCTTCCTTTCTATATCTTCATAATATTTTATACCGCATGTATTATACAAAAAAACTTCTAAATAAGATTTTAAAGTCTCACTTAGAAGCTTTTAATAATTATTTATCTTTTTATCACTCTAGCTGGTGCACCTACTGCGGTTGAATTGCTTTCTACATTCTCTAGGACTACAGCGTTGGCTCCTATTTTTACATTATCTCCTACTTTTATATCACCCAATAAGACTGATCCTGCTCCTAGCATTACATTGTTTCCGACACTTGGGTGTCTTTTTCCTTTTTTATTTGCTAATGCACCTAGGGTTACTCCATGGTATAACAAGCAGTCTTCTCCAATTTCTGCAGTTTCTCCTATTACTATTCCCATGCCATGGTCTATAAAAGTTCTTCTACCAATTTTTGCTCCAGGGTGGATTTCTATTCCTGTTTCCATCCTTGATTTAAATGCAATTTCATCAGCCTCGTAGTAATCTCCTTCAATCCACAATTCATGAGCTCGGTAGTGGCTAAGCAGAGCCTTTATTCCTGGAGAATAAAGTACTGCTTCTTCTTTACTTTTTAAAGAAGGATCTTTTTTCATGGCTGCTTCTAAAAGTTCCTCTTTATAATCTTGATAACTAATCATTTGGATACAACTCTGTAGATAAGTACCTTTCACCAGTATCTGGTAATACCGTTACAACTGACTTTCCTTCTCCAAGTTTATCTGCAATTTCAATTGCTCCAACTACATTGGCACCTGAAGATATGCCTACTGCTAGGGCCTCGTCTTTTGCTAGCTGCCTACTCATTTTTATAGCATCATCGCTTGCTACACTTACTATATCATCTACTACATCAAAATCTAAGTTTTTAGGAATAAAGTTTCCACCTATACCTTGGATTTTGTGACCTGCAGCTTTTCCGCCAGATAAAAGTGGACTTTCTGTTGGCTGGATGGCATAAACTTTGATACCTTTATCTTTTTCTTTTAATCTTTTACCAACGCCAGTTACTGTTCCACCAGTGCCAACTCCTGCTATAAAGGCATCTGGAGTAAGTTCTGCTAATATTTCTGGTCCTGTTGTTTCGTAGTGTGCCTTTATATTTGCAGGATTAGAAAATTGATCTGGGAAGAAATATCCTTTACTTTCTGCAAGTTCTTTTGCTTTATCAACAGATCCTTGTAGGGCATTTTCTGTAGTTCTTATAACTTCTGCACCATAAGCTTTGGCTAATTTTTCTCTTTCTTCACTCATAGATGCAGGCATTGTCAAGATTAGTTTGTATCCTTTGGCTGCACATAGAGCTGCTAGAGCTACACCAGTATTACCACTTGTTGGTTCTACAATAGTATCTCCTGCTTTGATTTTGCCTTCTTTTTCCGCTTCCTCTATCATATATAAGGCAATTCTATCTTTAATAGATCCAGCTACATTATTTTTTTCTACTTTTACATAAATATCAGCTCTTCCTTCTTTTTTTAAAGAATTTAGCTTAAGTAGAGGAGTATTTCCTATTAATTCTTTTGCATTATTTTTAATTGCCATAATTTTCTCCTTTTATAAAAAAAACTTCGCGAAAATATATATAAATTTTCTATGTGTCGCTTTTGTATAGTATTATACAAAATCATTTTTATTATTCAAGTAATTTTCTTACGTTTTTTATATTATTTCCAAATAAAAAAACAACCTTAGCTAGTTTATCTAGCTTAAAGTTGCTTTTGAGTAATTATAACATTACATTGATATGTTTACGCATTAGTCTACCAAGCCTATAGTGTTTAGGAGATCTTGCATGAACTCAGTAGATTTTTTAATAATTGTAAAAATTATAACTTTTTTATGAAAGACTATGCTCAACTAATTTTATAAACTCACTTTCGTTATCTTTAGCTAAAGCATATATTCTTCTATTTTCATTATATAAATTAAATAATTTGCACCTCTCTTCTATATTTTCATAAACTTTCCAATAACCCTTATAAAGATAATTTTGACCCTTATTTTCAATAAAGCCAATTACATCTTCATAAGGATAACCTAGTATCACGCCTATCTCATGAGGAAACTCATTTTTTAAAATCCTTTTCATTAAGCAATTAATACAAGTATCTGCATTATCTGTATTATATCCACATGATTCTAAAAAACAATTGTTGTTATTAGTGCTAATGCAATCTGTCAGTAAATCTTTTTTAAAGCAAATAACCGAAGAAGAATTTTTCCTTTTTACTAGTACTTTAAAATAGATATCGTATTTATTAAAATCTTTATTCCATGCTTCTATCAAGTTATCTACATTATAAAGGGTATTTGATATACTAAATAAATTTGAGGGTTTTATGTTTGCTAAAACTGGACTACAATATTGGGCTAATAATTCATTCCCCATATTTATAAGTTTTTTATTAAATCATCTGCCAAGTCCTGGCAAGATTCTATATCGTCATCTTCTGGAGAACTATAAACAGCAAGACCATCACTAGCTAAATTTATATTGCTATTTTTGCATCTTTCTTGCCAGTTTAGCATCCATTGTCCATCATTCCATTCATATGAACCAAATATTACTACTGGCTTACTATCTAATTTGCTTTCTACCGATTCAAACATAGGTTCAAATTCACCATCTTCTAATGATTCATCTCCCATAGCTGGGCAACCAAAGGCAAATCCATCGTAATCAGCTAGCTTTGAAGCATCAAATCCACTTGCTTGATATATATCTATATCAATTTCTTTTTCTTTTAGTCTATCTGCTATAGCATTTGCCATTTCTTCTGTGTTACCTGTTCCTGACCAATAAATTACTGCTACTTTTGACATATTATTTCTCCTTTTCTTTTTTTATTATCAAACTATACAATAGTGATAATCAATATCATAAATTAATTAAAATTTTTTGAAAGCCCGTAATAATTTATACGAGCTTTCATATATTTTCTAGAAACTCTTATATTTTATTTTTATTAAATCCTTTTTTAGGATTGTGACCTGGACAATCTTTGCAGCCACCAGGTTCATCATTTTGAATAAATCTTTTATATACTATAAAAGAACAAATGGCTAATATTATTATTAAAAGTATCCATGATTGTGTGTTCATAATCACCCCCTAACTTTTTGCAAAATTTGTATTATACTGTTTAGTTTCTTTTATTTGTCTAGAAGGTCTAAATATTAGATATAATAAACCAATTAGACAAATACCGGCTATTACTGTGCTTGTACCTCTTCTTCCATAAGCTATTAAATTAGCAAATTGATAGAAGATAAAACTAATTATCCATGCAAAACCCATTTGATAAGCTACTGTTAGTAGAGTCCATTTACTATCTCCCATTTCGGTTTTAATAGCTCCAACAGCTGCAAAACAAGGCATACAAAGCATATTAAATAGTAAAAATGAATATCCACCAACAGGTGTTCCTATTGCACTACCAAATGCTCTTAAAAGTTCTGCACTTTCTTCTGTAACATCACTACCAATTCCTAAAACAACTCCCATAGTTGAAACAACATTTTCTTTTGCAATAAAGCCTGAAACAGTTGCAACAACAGCTTGCCATGTTCCAAATCCAAGTGGCTTAAATATAACCGCTAAGTATGACCCTATAACTCCAAGTATAGAATTAGATGCATCCTCTTCTACCAAATTAAATTTATAATCGAAGTTTGTCAATACCCATATCAAAGTAGCTGAAAGTATAATGATTGTTCCAGCTCTTCTTGCATATGATTTTGACTTATTCCATACATCTTGAAGTACAGATTTTAATCTAGGTGCATGATATGGAGGCAGCTCCATAATAAACGGTGCTGGATCAGATGCAAATTTTTTAAATTTCTTTAAAATAACACCTGAGATTATTATTGCTGCTATACCTATAAAGTAAAAACTTACGGTAATCAATGCCCTATGATTTGGAAAAAATGCACCTGCAATTAAGGCTATTACGGGTAGTTTTGCAGAACAAGGCATAAATGACGTTGTCATTATAGTTATTCTACGGTCTCTATCAGTTTCTATGGTTCTACTTGCTTGGATACCTGGAACTGCACATCCAGTTGAAATCATAGCAGGAATAAAAGATTTTCCAGATAAACCAAATCTTCTAAATAGTCTATCCATAATAAAAGCAACTCTAGACATATATCCTATATCTTCAAGGATTGATAATAGTGCAAATAATACCATCATTTGTGGTAAAAAACCTATTACAGCTCCAAAACCCGTTAGCATACCATCGCAAACAAGACCTATCAACACTTCATTTATATCTATAGATTCAAAAAACGCTGCAGTTGCTGGTATGAGATTATCCTCAAAAAAACCATTTACAGCATCTGTTAGTAAGGTACCTGGAGAGTATTTAAAAACAGATAATGAATAAACTATAAACATAACAAGAGCAAAAATTGGAATTCCCCAAGCTCTAGATGTTACTACATTATCAATCTTATCAGTAGTTGAAAGTTTTGGTTCAGCCTTTTTTAGCACCCTTTCACTTAAAGTTTCAAGCCTTTCATACCTTTCACTAGTGATAATTGATTCTGCATCATCATCAAAAAATTCTTCACACTTTTTACGAATATCAGAAATTTTTCTACTATCTTCAGTTGTTAGCTCAATTTTTTCTATCATTTCCTCATCATTTTCAAAGGCTTTGATAGTATAAAATCTTCTTAAATCATCTTCAACATATGGATCTACTATGTTTCTTATATCTGCTAATTTATTTTCTAAATCATATGAAAATTCTAAAGGAAGTGGCAAATATTCCCTATTTTCAGAATCTACTATTTCACTAATCAAGAGATCAATTCCAGATTCTCTACTGGCAACAATTTCTACTACTGGACAGCCTAATAACTTAGATAGAGCATCTTTATCTATTTCATCTCCCCTATCTCTTACAATATCCATCATATTTATAGCTAGAATTGTCGGAATACCTAGTTCTATTAATTGACTTGTTAAATATAAATTTCTAATTAAATTTGATCCATCTACTAAATTTACAAGTAAGTCTGGTCTCTCGTCTACTAGATAAGTTCTAGCAACTTTCTCCTCTAAAGTATAAGGAGAAAGTGAATATATTCCAGGCAAATCCTGAAGAATAATATCATTATGTCCTTTTAAATTTCCTTCTTTTTTATCAACCGTTACCCCAGGCCAGTTTCCCACTCTTTGATTTGATCCTGTAAGAGCATTAAAAAGTGTTGTTTTACCACTATTGGGGTTGCCCGCTAAAGCTACTTTTAAGCTCATACTTCCTCCACCATTATATTTTCAGCATCATGTTTTCTAATTGTAAGTTCATAACCCCTTAAATTTATTTGAATAGGATCACCAAGTGGAGCTACTTTTCTAACCAAAATTTCTGTACCTTTGGTAATACCCATATCCATAATTCTTCTCTTGGTTGGACCATCACCTAATATTTTTGCAATCCTTAAAGTTTCTCCAACTTCTGCATCTCTTAAAGTTTTCACTATGCAATCTCCTCTACCATTATTCTTTTTGCTATATCTTTTGATAATGCAAGCCTATTGCCATCTACTAAAAATATATAATTATTTCCATCAAATCTTTGGACAATCATTTCTCTACCTTTAGTAATACCGAGGTTAGATAAGTGTTTTCTTACCTCATCATTCCCTTTTAAGCTTATAACGCGGACTTTATCTCCTTGATTAAAAAAAGTAATTGGCATATAAACTCCTTTTCTAATGAATATTAAACACTCTTTTTTATAGTTTATTTTAATATTTCTACAAAACAAGTGTTTAATAACTGTAGTATTAGTATAACATATTAAGTAATGATAATCAATATCAAATTTTATAATTTTTTTCGTCTTTAAAGGTCTAATTTTCAACCTTTTAAGATAAATCAACTAATAGTAATTAGTATTTTTTCAATGTTTTATATCAAATTTAATTATGGAAGTAAATTTTTCAAGTAAATATTAATGATAAATCTGTCTATTTTTGAATAATATTTTGTTATAATTATTATATATAGTTATATAGGAGATTAAAATGGATAATAAAAAGTTTACTTCTTATATGGGCATAGGTCTTGCTATTTTAATGGTCATATCTTTAATTTATTTTATTTCAAATAGCAAAGGTAAAGATGTAGTAGATTATAAAATAGATGAAAATACCTATTACACAGGAACTATTTCTAAAAATAAATTAGAAGGCCGAGGCATCTTAAAAAGTCCATATGGAATTTATAAGGGAAATTTTAAAAAATCCCGTTTTGACGGACCTGGTAATTTTTCTAACGAAGATTTTACCTATAGTGCAAAATTTAATAATGAGTCTGGTAATAGTCAGATAAAAATAAAATTAAAAAACGGAAAAATTTATAAAAAAACTAGTAATGGTTTTGTCGAGGTAGAAGAAAATGAAAATTAAAGGTTTGGATTTTTTAAGAGTTTATGCAATTATTTTAGTTATATGCTACCATTACTTCCCATCTTCTATGTCTGGTGGATTTTTAGGTGTAAATATTTTATTTGTCATTTCAGGCTTTTTAATAAGCTATCATCTTATAAATGAATTATTTGAAAATGGCAAAATTGATTACAAAAAGTTTTATCGCAAAAGATTTTTAAGAATCTTTCCTGCTTTGCTGTTAATGATATTTCTATCAACGTTATTTATTGCAAGTATAGATAATGATTACAGTGTAAGATTTTTTGACCAATTTTTAGCAGCCTTTACTTTTAACTATAATATTTTTGAAATACTACGTGGTGGTTCTTATGAAGGGCAATTTATAAGAGGGATTTTTATGCATACCTGGTCACTTGCCATAGAAATCCATTTTTATATAATATGGCCTTGGATTATAGGGTATATGTACAAAAAATCTAGTAAAAAAAGAGCTATAAAGCGTAGATTTTCCGATTTATTTTTACAAAGTACTTTTTACCTAGCTATATTTAGCTTTGTTCTAATGGTCATTTTAACTATTATAAAAAAAGTAGATACAGGTTTTGTTTATTTCTTCGACCTAACTCGCATGGGATCATTTATGGTCGGTAGTTTTTTAGCAAGCTTTGTAAAAAGATTTTCTTTTAGAAAAATACCCTATAACAAGGCAACTATTATAGGAATAATTCTTATATTTATTATGGCTTTAGCCATGTCCTATGATAGCAAAATCACTTATTTTATAGGATTTTTACTAACAGACCTTATAAGCGGATTTTTAATCTTAGTTGCATATGCTAATCCAAATTTAAATGAAGATAAAATCATCAGTAGACTTGCTGATTATTCTTATAGTTTTTATATCTTCCATTGGCCAGTTTGGACTATAGCAAAAAATGTTGATCCTACTAGCAAGGGTTTAATCATAGCAATAATCATAACTTGCCTTTTAGTTTTATTTAATCACCATATATTCGAGCCTATATTTAAAGAAAAAGATCTAATAGCTCTTAGCAGTAAAAGAACAGCACAAAAAATAAATTATCCAAGGTATGCTTATCTTATCCAAGTTGGTATACTACTTATGCTTATAACTAGCTTTTCATTAAGCTATGCCATATCAAATAATGCAGATGATATGATGAGCTTAGAAAAACAAATACTAAAAGAATCTGTAAATCAAGATATAGAAAAAATTAATTTAGATAAAAAAAATCTAGATAATTTTGTAGACAAAAAAAATAATAAATTTATAAAAGATGCAAAAAAAGATACATCAATTACCTTAATAGGCGATAGTGTTATGCTAGGACCTCGCCAATACTTGGCAGATAATATTTCAAATTTATATATAAATGCTGAGGGCAACAGGCCTCTTGATGATGGAGCAAATATTATTAGTGAAATGAATAGCACTGGTAATCTTGGAGATATAGTTATTCTAGCTCTGGGTACAAATGCAGAAAAAGATCCTACGAAAAGCTTGAACAAACTTGTAAAAGACTTTCCAGATGGTAAAAAACTTATACTTGTAACTTGCTATGACAATAGATACCCTCAACCTCATCCAGTAAGTACTGCAATGAAAAAAATCAGCAAAAAATATGATTTTATAACTATTATGAACTGGGAAGATTATGCAATAAAACATCCTGATTTTTATAAAGCTACAGATGGAGTCCATTTTTATGGTCACACAAAAGCCTATAAAGCTTATCTAAAATTACTAGATGAATCAATTGATAAGTCACTTTTAACAAAAGCAAAAGGAGAATAAAAACCTAGGTCCATGGACTTGATAAAAATAGTAAAAATGAAATGAATTTGATAAAAATATATGTTTGTAACCATCTATAAAACTTAGTAGCAATTATTTTTAAGGATTTTAAAAATAAGATAATAATAAAAAACCCTAAGGGATTTTCCTTTAGGGTTAATTTTTTAATTTATTAATTTATTTTGTTTTTTTAGCAACATCTTCAGCTGCATCATGTACTTTTTCTTTAGCATCATCTTTGATATCTTTGCCTTTATCTGCTACATCATCAGCTATATCTTCTCCTTTTTTCTTTGCATCGTGAGCAAATCTCTCACCTTTTTTCTTTGCTTCTTTGCTTTTATCTTTTATATCGTCAGCCATATCTTCTCCCTTTTCTTTAGCATCTTCTGCGATATCTTTGCCAGCTTCTAGTATATCTTCACCTGTTCTTCTTGCATCTCTAGCTATTTTTCTAGAATTATATTTAGTATCATCAGCAAATTCAGATGATTTACTACGATTTTTAGAAATTAGATAAGCACCTGTACCAATTACAGCTGCTACAAGGATAGCATTTCTTCTTTGTTCTTTTTCTATTTCATCTCTTTCCCAAAAATCTAACTCAAAGTCTGGTAAGTGATCAGTCGGGCTAAAATTTTTAACTTTGTAAGCTGTACTTGCAAGACTTACAACATCTCCTGCATCTAAAAGACCAAGTTTGTGATTAAGTTTAGCTAAATTTGTAATTGTTTTAAATTTTCCCATAATAATCTCCTTTATTTTTCATATATACCCACTTTATCTATAAATTTGACATTCTTCGCAATCCTCATCATCATCTTCTGGTATATAAGTAAATGATGAGTTGATTCTTTTGGCTTTTGGTATCTCACGAGATTGTGCCAAAGACTCTCCATAAAATATTTCCTGGTCTGAGTTTTTATCAGGAAACATCATACAAGAGCTAAGACTAAGACACATAAGAACTATTAATAAAAATTTTTTCATATCATCCCCAGTTCATATTTTAAAATATGTATTAGCTGATTTTTTCAATATAATTATTATTCTACTTAATAAGTAGATACCCTATCTTGCCCTTAATTTGTCATATATTTATGCGTGAGGGTTCTCTCTTAGACATATAAATAATTTTGTATTCCCTATAGAATTATTTTCTTCATCATATTGGTAAAATTCAATATCCGGTCCTAAACCGTGAAAATATTTTTTATTTGGAAAATAATCTTCATAAGTGTAACGGTAGGCTTCCTTTATGCCACCATCTGTATCAACTGGCACTTCTAGATAAGTTGACTCTGGAATTTCATTAATTATGAAATTATTATTTTCAATCAAATCTGGATCACATATTTCAAATCCAATAAAATAGTTATAATTCTGATCTATAGCATTATATTCCATAAGTCCAAAGGCAGATCCAAAGCTTTTTATAAGCTCTTCATATTCTTTTAAAAATTCTTTTTTAATATCTTCTGCATCTTCTCTACTTTTTATAGTAAAACTTTGACCTGCTATTTTAAAAGCTAATTTTTTATCAACATTAACTTGCATACTCTCTCCTTGTAACTTATACTTATATATTTATGATTATACCCAAGTCTTTAAAAGCTGACCTTATATAAGCATGATTTGCTAATATATTATATATATTATAATTATATTTACATAGTTATTCAAATAACAATGACTTTTATAAAAATAATGGAGGAAACATAATGAGCAAAAAATTTAATATTGCAACCCTTATGCTTGCTACATCTCTAGCATTTGTAGCTTGTTCAAATAAAAATTCAGAAGATACTGATACAAAGGAAAATACAGCAGTAGAAGAAAAAGCAGATGAAACAAAAGATACTGCTGAAAAGTCTAAAGAAGATAAAAAAACAGAAGTTGAAGAAACTACTGATGACGATAAAGATAAATTAGAAGAAAATAATATGGATGAAGAATCCGAAGAAAAAGATAAAGAAGAAATAGACGATTCTGATGAAAGCTCTATGGAGGGCAATGTAGTATTACACAGAGCTTATCCAGATGAAGCTTCAAGATCATTTACAAATGTAGTAGTAGCTACAAGCGGAGATAAAATTGTAAATGCATTTATAGATGAGTACCAATATTTTGACGAAGATGAAAACTATCAAGGAGTTCCAAACTCAGATAAAGAATTTGGTCAAGGAGCAAAAGAAGGTAAAGTTTTAGCATCAAAAATAGAAAATAAACAACCATACTCCGAAAGCATGAAACAAGCCGGCGGAAAAGCTTCTTTAATGGATAATTACAATGCAGTAACTGACTTTGTAAAAGGCAAAACAATCACTGAATTAGAAGAATTCTTAGACGAAAATGATGATGAAAAGATCATTGACTCTCTAAGTGGCGCTACATTTAAATCAACACCTAGCCTATTAAGATATGTTGTAGATGCATCCAAAGATGATAGCTATGTAATAGAAGGAAATGCAGATAATCCAGAAGATATAGAATTAAGATATGCACTAGGTGCTCCACACGGAGACAAATCATTTGCCAATGCAGTTATAGCTGTTGAAGGCGATAAAATAATTGCTGCAAGCATTGATGAATATCAATACATCGAAGAAGGAATAACAAAACAAGGTGAAGACAGTGACTTTGCAAAAGACTATGCTGATAGCAAAACAGTTTTAGCAAGTAAACTAGAAAATAACGACCTATATTCTGACCTAATGAAAGAAAAAGCAAAATCTACAACATCTATCAAAGACAACTTTGAAGCTATAGAAAACTTTGTAGCAGGTAAAACAATTTCAAATGCCAAAGAAGGTGAAGCTATAGAAACTGTTTCCGGAGCAACACTTGTAGATACAGCTGGCTACCTACAATTAATAGTAGATGCAGCTGAAAATGCAATAAATAAATAAAATACAAAATAAAAATGCTAGGAATCTTCCTAGCATTTTTTCTATTCAATTAAAGTAAATCTTAAAAGCAAGATAAGCATTACTACCATCAATACAATACCGAGTATTGTAAAGGCATCTATTCTTTTTTTAAGGGCCAATATTACCAGAGAAATGGAGAGTAAAAACATAAATAAATATATTTGCAAAAACATATATCCCTTACTATTTATAATAAAATAAATTAAGGTTGCTAAACCTAAAATATTAAAAATAATAGCACAATTTCTGCTAATTTTTTTTCGGTCTAGGATATAATCAAGCAAGCTTATAACCCCAATTGTTAAAAGTGCTGGCCATAGCATATTTCCAAATATTAATGAAGCTTCCATATTCTCCCCCTATTTTTATTTATTATAACATAAAAAAAATACTCCAGGAAAATTTCCCGGAGCTTTTATTTTGCGATTAATAAATCGCTTCTGATATATCCTGTTTGACCGTCAATACTTATTCTTGTCCAATTGTCAGATTCTCCTAATTTTAAAATATCATCACCGGCTTCTACAGTAGTCATCACATTTGAAGTTTCACTTGGTGCCACCCTAACATTTACAGTATTTTCTACTGTGTAATTTACTCCATCATCTGCTGCAGTATCACTTTCTTCTTGTGCTTGGTCTTGATTTTGATCTTGTGTTTGAGAGTTTTGACCATCAGCAGAATTATCTTCTTGATTTGCTGGCTCTTCCATATCTTGGTCAGTTACCTCTTGAGCTTCTCCTTCTGGATGTCTTTTTGATACATAGTTATCATCGCTACATCCTGTTAAGGCAAGAGTTAATGCCAAGGCTGCTACTACTTTTATTTTATTATTCATCGTCTCCTCCAAATAGCTCATCTAATTCATCTTCCGCATACAAATAATCTGTAATTATTATTCCTAGAATATTTGCATTTGCTTTTTCCAGTTGTTTTAAGCTATCACGAGTTACAGGATTATTGCTTAGATCATATGTTGAAAATACAACTGCTGCATCAGCATTTCCTGCAAACATATTTGCTTCTGGAATATCTATATTTGGTGAAATATCTATAAATACATAGTCAAATCTATCACGAATATCATTATAAAAATCTTTAATGATATTTGGTTCTAAAAATTTGTCAGCATAATCGGCAACTTCACCTGTAAATATATATGATAGGTCATCATAGCTATCATCATCAATAATAACATCATCTATAGAATAATCACCTAAGATAATATCGATAAATCCACGATCCTTACTTTTTTCGGTAATACCTGGTAAATGAGATTGTCTAAGATCTGCATCAATTATTAAAACCCTATCTCCATCTTCTGCTAAGTGCTTAGCTAAGTTTAAGATGTGCATTGTTTTATTTGTATCATCACTTGAAGCAGTAAAAGTAACCGTAACTAAATTTGTACCAAGTTTTTCTGTAAGTCTATCCTCTAAATTATAAAAAGATTGGAGGGCAATCTCCCTTTTTTCATTTGTTTTCTTTCTAAACATCTAAGTCTCCTTTATCATAAGAAGGAATTCTTCCTAAAACTTCGTATTTACTTGAAGAAGTTTCTTGTAAGTCAACTTGCCTATTTACTTCTTTGCTATCAACTACTTTTGTAGATCCACTTTCAAAAGCCATGCTATCTCTATCTACCTTGCTAGTTTTTCTTGTAGCTGATTTGCTAGCTGACTTTTCTTTCTTTTTAGCTGGTTTTTCTTTTACTTCTCTAACTTCTCTTACTTCTTTAGCTTCTTTGTTATTAGCATAATTTTTAGCAAGTTTGTTATTATAAGAGTTTATACTAATCATTTTAATAATGGTCCACAATACAAATCCAATACCACCAGTTATCAAAGCATATCTTAAAGTATTGTCAATTGCACTAGCTGAACCATAAGAATATTCCATAACTTTGGCACCAGAATTGTATATATTATTTATAACTCTTACTGTATAATCAGCGTATTGGTCAGCTATGTCTTCTGCACGAAGCTTATTTGTATCTGTAACCACAATATCAATTATAGAAGTATTTTCAATTGGTCTAATCTCAAGTTTTGAGTCTAGTTTGCCAACATTCCAATCAATACCTAAAGTTTCTAGAGTTTTTTGTTTGATTTTTGGACTATTAATTGTTGCAGCATATGTTGCAGCTGTGCCACTCGCCTCATCTAAGTTTTCTATATTTGTTGTTACTACTTTTGATTGAGCTTGGTATTCTTTATAACCTCCAAAATTTAGACCAAAGTAAGTAATCATACCAATAATTATTCCAGCAATAATTGCAGAAGGTATCGCTGAAAATAATGATTTTTTATTTTCCATTTTCTCCTCCAAAGTCTTTTGCCCCATCTAGCATAAGCTTGCGGGCAGTTTTAATGTTTATGTCTTTTGTCATTTCCTTGTGGCGTCTTAAAAATTGCTCTATATATAGTTTGTAGGTTTTTGGAAAAAGTGCTTTTGATAGTTTTCCCTTATCATAGAAAAACTTTCGATCAAAACCCTTAAACCATGTTGAATCGTCGTTATAAATCCTTGCTATAAGATTTTCACTAGTTCTAACTTTCATACCATCTCTTAAACAATCACTAATAAAAATACTATCCTCGCCAGATCCATTATTAGTTCCTGCTCCAAAATATGTAGAAATCCAAATATTTTTTCTTCTTTGACTTTCTCTTTTAAAAGCAAAGTGAACCGAACCATATCTTAGCGAATTATATATAGAAAGATTTTTTTCTTCTTTTACCTTAATTATTTCTTTGCCATCTTGATATATTATAGTTTTAAATACGAAAAAATCCACATCCGGATGTTTTGTAAAGTCAGATAAGATTATCTTATCATAGTCATCTTCAAAAACTTCATCATCATCACAAAAAACTACAATATCAGCATTTGAGTTTAGTAAGGCAAGATTTCTGCTTACTCCTAAACCCCTAGTATCTGTCGAAATCATTCTAATTTTATTGCCATCTACTGATATTTCTTCATAAGCATTGTGGTCAGTTTGGTTTATGATAAGAGCATCTGTTTTTAAATTAAAACGCTTATAACAGTCTATGGATTTTTCATTCATAGTTGAAATTAATACTTCAATATTCATCTTATATCCTAGTTGTTTCTGCCTTTTCCCAAGTTGGCTTGCTCTTTCCTGTAGCTTCATTAATAGCTCCTTTTATTTGAGCTAGCATCATCATAGTGTAGTATCTCGGGAAATAAAATATCTTTGTTTTTGATTCGCTAAATTTACCTATAGCGGCCAATGTGAAAAATATTACTTGTCCTATGAAAACAATCCTATAAAATAATCCATGATTTATTAAAGCTAAGTTTGAAATAAACAACATTATATGGTTAAAAGCTTGTAAAAATCTCAATGTTTTATGGTTAAAGTGAAAAAAACTAAACCAGCCGTAATTAAATATATTTAAGCGACGCAAATTTGTAAAAAGATTAGTAAGGATTCGTCTTTGCATCCTAACCTTTCTTTTAAATTCGTCTTTTGTAGTTGCACCTGCCTTTTCAACTGCAATAGCATCGGGATTATAAAGGGCTCTTTTGTGATTGAGTCCAGCTGCAAGAGGCATCTCATAATCATGACTGCTTACCAAATCATAATGCCTATAATCTTTTTTTCTTACTGCATAAATAGCTCCATTGCCAGCAGCTATGGTCGATATTTCCGATTCGATTTTTCTCATCAAAAGTTCTATATCCCAGTAAGAATTTTCAGCTACAACTGATGCTATATCATCATCTTTGCTATAAATTAATGATCCACATACATATTCTATATTCTCATCTGTAAAATAGCTAACAAGCTCGTCAATAGCATCATTTTTGAACATAGAATTTGCATCTGAAAATACAATTATTTCTCCATTTGCAACATCTACTGCCTCATCTTGGGCATTTGTTTTTCCCAAATGATTTTTAACTGTATTTAGCCTAATATTTTTATCTGGATGATTTTTAATAAATTCATTTACCAGTGGCACAGTCATATCATTTGATGCATCATTAGCAACTATGACCTCATAGTTTGGATATTTAGTTTCTATTATGTTTTCTAGCTTTTTTTCAATTACCTTTTCTTCGTTATATGCAGATATGATTACTGATACAAATGGTTTATAAGATAAATCCTTGTCATTTTTTCTTCTTAAAATTTTTTCTAAAATTAAAAGAGTGAATGGATAACCAATCATTGCATAAAAAATTGCAAAAGCTGCTATAAAAAATATTATTTTCATTTTTCCCTCTATTCTGTGACAATTATATAAAAAAACTAGGATTATAGCAATATTTCTTATATAATATAAGAACAATATATTTAAAACGAGGTAAATATGGAGATACAATTAGATATTTTACAATCTCTAGGTGTGGCAATTATCGCTTATATGCTTGGAGTATTTATTAAAAAAAAGGTAATGTTTTTTCAAAAGTTTTTTATACCCTCACCTGTAATAGGTGGCTTAATTATTAGCATAATAAATCTTATCTTAAAACAAAACGGACTTGGATTCTTTAAATTTGATGATATAATCCAAGATTTTTTTATGAACATATTTTTCACCTGCATAGGTCTAGCTTGTAGTTTTAAAGTGCTTAAAAAAAGTGGATGGCTTGGTATAAAACTTGCTATTGCTATTATTTTACTACTACCCTTACAAAATATACTAGCAGTTGGTCTGGCAAAAGCTATGGGCATAAATCCTCTACATGGAGTTGCTATGGGCTCTACATCAATGACAGGTGGAATAGGTTCTGCGGTAAGTTTCGGAAAGATTATGGAAGGATATGGAGCGACTAATAACACATCTATAGGTGTTGCCGCTGCAACTTTTGGTATGCTAATAGGATCTCTTGTTGGAGGTCCAGTTGCAAAGAGACTAATAAGAGTTCACAACTTAAAATCAACCGGTGCTCAAATTGCAAATATCAAGGAGAAAAATATAAATCAAATTAATCAAAAAAACTTGATGGATGCTATTGTAGTTATTGCCCTGGCTTCATTTTTGGGAACTTTTATAAATAAGCTTCTAGCTTTTACAAATCTAAACTTCCCTTACTACGTAGGTTGCCAATTTGGGGGACTTATTACAAGAAATATTTATGACCTACTTAAAAAAGATTCTCATATAGATAATATAGAAGTTTTAGGCAATATTTCCCTTAATTTATTTTTATCATTAGCTCTTATAAATCTAAATATAAGTGCTATGCTAGGTCTTGCCCTACCAATGTTTGTAATAATGATTGCTCAAGCAATATTTATAGCCATATATACAAGTCTTGTTACATTTAATTTAACCAGTCGCGATTACGATGCAGCAGTAATGGTTGCTGGCCACTGTGGAGTGGGACTTGGACAAACACCAAATGCCATTGCTAATATGGAAGCAATTATAGAAAAAGAGGGTCCTGCAGATGTTGCAATGTTTGTATTACCAATAGTTTTGGCTATAGCAGTTAATTTATTTAACCCTCTTGTTATTACATTTTTTATAAATTTCTTAAAATAAATTATTAGTATTTAGCAAATTAAACAATTGAATAAATAGTTTTAGAATATATAAATTAAGAAAGACTTTTGCATAGGAGAAATTATGAGCGAAAAGCTATTATTTAGAAGACAATTCTTAATGACTAATAGACATAATAAGTTAAAATCTTGGAAAGAAACTAATTTATTTGATGATTACAAGCTGTATACTCATCCTGACTTAAATATTGTTGATATAAGTTTAGATGCTGGCGAAAAAAGAGCTGTACTCCTTGGCTTTTTAATAGATCCTAATCATATTTCATATACTGACTATGACATTTTAAAGGATATGCTAGAAAAATCCAATAGTTTTGAAGATTTTCAAAAAAATTCTCTATCTTTATCAGGTAGGTGGATATTGATTTTCTTAACAGATGATGAAAAAAAGATCTTCAACGATCCGGCAACATCTAGACATATTTACTATTCTACTGGAGATGAGTTGATGCTTGCTTCTAACTCAAATACAATCAATTATTATATAAATCATCCAAAAAACTCAGATCCAGAATACCAGGAATATATTTCTTCTAAATTTTATAATATAAATGAAGGAGAATGGTACTCAGATGTGACGGGATATGAAAATATCTATAAACTTTTGCCAAACCATTACTATGATTTAGAAAACAAAAAAAGTCAAAAATTTTGGATAGATATTGATTACATAAACTACAATCAAGCCATAGATAGATCTATAGAAATCCTAGTAAATTCATTTAAAGCTGTAGATAAAAGAGATTATTATAAAATATTAGCTTTAACTTCTGGATTTGATTCTAGAGTTATATATGCAGCTAGTTCTTACGCAAATATAGATTGCAAGTATTTCTTATCAACTATGAATATCCTAAAATCAGATAACCCAGATCTGGTAATAGCAGAAAAGATATTAAATGATGATAACAAAGAGCTTATAATTTTAGATGATCTTGAAGAATTGACTGATGATTTTTTATACTATTACAAAGAAAATATAGAAAAAACTCAAATTTTACCAAAAAGTCTCACAGCTCAGCACCTATTACTCAGTCCAAACATTCCTAATAATACTCTCTACATAACTGGTAATAATTCAGCAGTATTCAAAGATTATTACAGAAAAAGAGAAGCTTCAAGTGGTAAGGAAATATCCAAACTTAGCGGCATTCCAAAAAAATATACAATTTTTGACAATAGTTTTGATAAGTGGATTCGAGAAAACAAATACCTTATAAAAAAATCCCATATTAATATGATGGATCTTTTTTATTGGGAACATAGATTGGCAAATTTTGGTGTTAAATACGTAGCTAACCAAGATATAGCAGTAGATGAATTTGCTGCCTTTAATAATAGGGAATTATTCTTATTACTTATGAAAGCGAAATACGAAAATAAGATTGACCACAACGAAATATTTAAAGATATAATAAATCAGCTAGATCCAAAACTAATGAACTACCCAATAAATCCAAGTACAGGAAAAAATAAAATAGCTAATTTTGTTAAAAAGAATGTTTCTAAAAGAACCTGGGAAAATATAAAATTAGTCTTAAAAAAATAAAAAATCAATATAAAAATACTTAAATTAAGCATAATTAAAGGACCTACTCATATTTTTATAGGTCCTTTAATCGCTTATCTACAAGTATTACTTATATAAAAGTACTTATTATTTTAGAAAGTTATGATACTTTCTTTTTTTTATTTTATAATCCCAAAGTATAAAAATACTATGATAGAAAGTATTATTCTATATATTCCAAAAGGAATAAAGTCGTTTTTGCTGATATACTCCATAAATTTCTTTATTACTACATAAGCTACTACAAAACTTAAAACCATACCTAGTAAAATTAGTAGCCATTGGCTTCCTGTAAAACCTTGGACATTTTTAACCACCTTTAGTAAGGTTGCTCCAAGCATAGTAGGAATTGCTAAAAAGAATGAAAATTCTGCTGCAGCTTCCCTAGATAAACCTAATATCATCGCTCCCATAATTGTGGCAGCTGATCTTGATGTGCCTGGTATCATTGCCAAAGCTTGGAAAAATCCTATTGCTAGTACAGTTTTATAGGAGACATTTATAATATTATCATTTATAAATCCATTTCTATTTTTATTTCTTTTTTCAACCAAAATAATTATAATACCCCAAACAAGCAGCATAGTTGCAACAACCATTGGGTTAAAGAAATGTGCATCTATATAATCATCAAATAACAAACCCAAAACACCAGCTGGGATAACACCAACTATTACTCTTTTCCAAAGTTCCATTGTTCTTTGATCTGGATGGGTTAACCTATAATAAAATCTAGATTGGCTATTTAATTTGTCATAATTTTTTGGATAGTATCTATAAGTTTTTTCATGATCCCAAGGATTTAGTTTTTTAAAATATAAAACTACAACTGCCATAATGGCACCTAGTTGGATGATGACATTAAAGGCATTTGAAAACTCAGCTGGCTCTAGCTTTACAAATTCATTTACTAATATAAGGTGACCAGTGGATGAAACAGGCAAAAATTCTGTAACACCCTCTACAATTGAGAGAATTAAAACTTTTATAAAATTAATCATCAAATTCCTCCAAGAAAGAGTGCTTTTCACCATGTAATTTATAGCCTACAAGCATATCACAATTTACATTTTCTCCAGATCTTAAAATAGACATTTCAACTTCAGGATTAGATTCTTTCATTTGTGCTATCATTTGTTTTATCATTTTTCTTGTATAGGCTTCTTGTGATTTTGTAACTGTGCATGCACAATTTAGGGCAAACAGTTCTATATAGTCACGCCATTTTATAATATCTTCTTCTTTCACATAGTAAAATGGGCGAATTAGTTCCATACCTTCAAAATTTTGTGCCTTTAATTTTGGTTTCATTGTATTAAATTTGCCTGCATAAAGGACATTTAGCATGATTGTTTCTATTACATCATTCATATGGTGACCTAGGGCAATTTTATTGCAGCCTAATTCTTCAGCTTTGGAATAAAGGCTACCCCTACGCATTCTTGCACACATATAGCAAGGATATTTTCCTTCAGAAACTTCCTCTGCTATTTTAAATACCTCTGTATCAAATATTTGACCATCTATGCCAAGATAATCCAAGTTTTTTTCTAGTTGTTGACGATTTCGGGGATCGTATCCTGGATCCATCGAAATGTAAGCTACATCAAATTTTACTTTGCTATGCTTATGAAGCTCTTCTATTACTTTTGCAAGTAATAGTGAATCCTTGCCCCCAGATATTGCAACAGCAACCTTGTCCCCATCATTTATTAGTTCAAACTCTTTAATTGCTTTTATGAATGGAGACCAAATTTGTTTTCTATATTTTTTTATAATTGATCTTTCAATATCTACTAATTCCATAATTTAACTTTCTATAATTCTACAATGCCAGATGGTGCGTACCTATCTGCTACTTCTAAAAGTATATCTTTTTTTGTATCTAGTCCAAGACTTGTTAGATAATTATCTACGGTAAGTCTTGATAATTCTGGTGTATTATTTGTTTCTGAAAGGTGACCTAAAAAAACTTTTTCTTCTTTGCCTTCTAGGGCATCTGCCAAAACTTCTGCTGATTGATCGTTTGACAAATGACCCATATTGCTCATCACTCTTAATTTTAGAGGATATGGGTAGGGACCACGTTTTAAGGCTTCCAAGTCGTGGTTGGCTTCCATATAATAAATATCAGATCCTTTTATTTCATAAGCCATATTTTCATCAACTATGCCAGTATCTGTCAAAATAGTAATTTTTTGATTGCCCAGATACAGAATATATCCAACGGGTTCATTGGCATCGTGGTGAGTTTTTATGGGCATAATATCCATAGATCCAAATGACAAAAATTTGTCACTATCAAAAACTCTTATATTTTCATCTTTCACCTTGCCAACATATTTTTCTATGCCCTTCCATGTACCGCCATTGGCAAATATAGGGATATTGTAACGGCGGGATAGAGTTCCAGCCCCTTTTGTGTGGTC
This sequence comes from Anaerococcus octavius, assembly GCF_900445265.1. Classification (GTDB taxonomy): domain Bacteria; phylum Bacillota; class Clostridia; order Tissierellales; family Peptoniphilaceae; genus Anaerococcus; species Anaerococcus octavius. Next base: position 53,524 of record NZ_UFTA01000002.1, on the reverse strand, counting down.
GGCATGCTCGTGGGTTAAAAAAATGGCATCTAATTCGTTGGCATCTTTGCCTATTTCTTTTAATAAATTTTCTATTTTTCGTGCTGAAAATCCTGCATCCACCAAGATTTTACTGCCCTTATATTCGATAAATAAGCAGTTTCCTGACGATCCCGATGAAAGAATTGCAAATTTATCCATTAAAACCTCTAATTAAATAATTTTTCTAAAAATTCAGCTACTCCACCCTCATCATTTGAACTTGTTACATAATCTGCAGCTTCTTTGATTTCTTTACTTGCATTTGCCATGGCTATACCAAGACCTGCAATTTTTATAGATTCTATATCATTTGATCCATCACCAAAATAAGCTACATTTTCTAAATCTATATCTAAATACTCACAAAGTTTTTTAAGTCCATTGGATTTGCCAGAAGATTTTTTTAAAACCTCTAGGGCATAGCTCTCATTTCTCATAGTCATATAGTCTTTTTCTAAAGCTTCTTTATTTTCTTCATAAAATCTATCTAGCTTATCTTCATCACCCATAAAATTAATTCTAGCTACTTTTCCTTCTATATCATCATAGTCCTTAAATTTTAGGCGTGGAAGCTTCATTATTTCTTGATCTTTTCTGAAACCATCATTTACAACTTCTGCATTATTGTATAAGACATCTTTTGTAAAAATTCCAATTTGTAAATCATATTCTCCAAGGTATGACGAGATTTTTTCATAGTCTGATTTTTCCAAAGGATTTTCTATAATTGCTTTACCATCTGCATTACGTCTTACAAAAGCTCCTGTATTACAAATCGAATAATCATCAAAGCCTTCTAGACCAAGCTTTTGGCGTATCCACCAAAAACCATTAAAGCATCTACCAGTTGCGATAACAACTTCTATTCCTTTTTCATGTATTTTTTTGATTGCTTCTATATTTTTTTCTACTATTTTCTTATCAGTTGCCAAAAGAGTACCGTCAAGATCAATAGCAACTAACTTTATATCTTTATCCATAATTCCTCTTATATTTCACATACAAAAAAGACTGATTGTAATAATCAGTCCCTTAACTTTCTCTTTTATTTTACTTTTAAAAAGGTATTTTTCAATTAATTTAAAGTCTTTACCGCATCACTTACAGCTTTTGCAATTCCTTCTTCAAAGGCTGATGGTATGATGTATTCTTCGTTTAATTGTTCCTCTTTTACAAATGAAGCTAGAGCCTTAGCTGCTGTCATTTTCATTTGATCAGTGATTTGTGGAGCATGAGATTCTAAAGCTCCTTTAAAAATTCCTGGAAATGCTAGGACATTATTGATTTGATTTGGAAAATCTGAACGACCGGTTGCTACAATTCTTGCTCCAGCTTCTTTAGCTACATTGTAGTCAATTTCTGGCACAGGATTTGCCATAGCAAAAACAATGGCATTATCATTCATATTCTTAATATCTTCGCTAGTTAATACATCTGGTGCAGAAACTCCTACAAATACATCTGCCCCCTTTATTGCTTCAGAAATTGAGCCTTCGAAATCATCTGGATTAAACATTTCTGCAATTTGAGCTTTTACTGGGTTTCCAGAATTTAACATCATTTTATTAATTGCTCCGTGAGAGTCACATACTATAATGTTTTTTACACCCAAATCACTGATTAGTTTTGCACAAGAAAATCCAGCTGCTCCAGCTCCACTCATTACAAGTTTAATGTCTTCTGGCTTTTTATCCACTAATTTTAGGGCATTTATTAAAGCTGCAACCGTTACAATTGCTGTCCCGTGTTGGTCATCATGAAATACTGGTATATCTAGGATTTCTTTTAATTTATCTTCTATGTAAACACATCTTGGTGAAGAAATATCCTCTAAATTTATCCCTCCAAATCCTGGAGCGATATTTTTTACAGTTTCTATAATTTCATCTGGATCTTGAGTATCAAGCACTATCGGCACAGCATTAACTCCACCAAATTCTTTAAATAAAACAGCCTTACCTTCCATAACTGGCATAGCAGCTTTTGGACCGATATTTCCAAGTCCTAATACAGCAGATCCATCAGAAACTACTGCAATTGTATTTGCTTTTGATGTATACTCATAGGCTTTTGTTTCGTCTTTAGCAATTTCTCTGCATGGCTCAGCCACTCCTGGTGTGTAAGCAAAAGTTAAATCCTCTGCATTATTTACCTTTGCTTTTACATCAGTACCAATTTTTCCTTGCCAATCTCTATGCTTTTCTAAAGCTTTTTCATAAACGTCCATAATTATCTCCTTAAATATTAAAGCTTCCTTTTTTACGATTATAACACAAAAAAGCAGGTAAAATATTTATTTACCTGCTTTTTATTTACTTATTGTCTATTTCATCTAACCATTTGCATAAAACTTTAATATAATCATTATGTTCGTCTACAAATGGCATATGACGAGAATTTGGGAATAATTCCCATTTTGAGTTTTTGATATTATCATGCATAGCTTTGGCAATAACTGGTGAACATAAATCCTCAGCACCACTTGTAATTAAAGTTGGTATTTCTATCTCCTTTAATTTATCTGTGACTTCGTATCCTGCAAGGGTACCTGTTGGTGAAAATTCATTTTCTCCCCAGCCAACTACATAGGATTTTGAACCAGATTTTTTCTCACGTGTGAGACATTCTGGAGCATTTTCATCATAGGGACCAGCACAATATCTTTGCATAAATACTTCTAGGGCTTGTTGGTATTCTTTTGAAGAATAATTGCCTGTTTTTTCTGCATCTAGCAAAGGACTTTTGTATTCATCATCCATGTATGCTATTCTTCTAATTTGCTCACTTCTCCATAATTTTGCAGATGATAGAGTAGAAGATAAAATGATAGATTCTACTCCTTCCGGTTTTGTTAAAGCATAAAGTATTACAAGCATACCACCCCAAGATTGACCTAAGATATGAGCTTTATCTAGATCTAAATATTTTCTAAGCGAAATTAATTCTTCCATCCAAATATCAGCATTAAACAAATCTTTATCACCATCTACAAAAGAATTTCCACAGCCTATTTGGTCATACATAATTATTGGTCTATCATTTTCATAGGCAAATTCATCAAAAACTTCAAAATAATTATGGGTTGATCCTGGTCCACCATGGATTAAAATTAAGGGTGTTTTTTTTCCTTCTGGATTTACAATTCTATAATATGTTTTGTAATCCTTAAAAGGCATATATCCTTCATTAATCATCTAAATCTACCACGATTAAATCTTTGGTGTAGTTATTTATTACTTCGTTTCCATCTTCTGTAATGATTACAAGGTCTTCTACTCTTACACCGATGCCTTCATCCATTAGATATATACCTGGTTCTACTGAGAAAATTTGTCCCGGTTTGATAATGGCATCATTTACACTAGAAACATCCCCATATTCATGATCTTCAAGACCAATTGAGTGACCTGTTCTGTGTGTGAAATATTTTCCATAGCCTTTTTCTTCTATATAGTCACGGCATGCTTTATCCACATCACTCATCTTATTTCCTGGCTTTGCAGCTTCTATACCGCGAAGATTAGCTTCTTTTACTATTTCATAAACTTCACGTGCCTTATCAGATACTTCCCCAATAAATACTGTTCTTGTCATATCAGAAGCATAGCCTTTGTAAAAACCACCTATATCTAAAACTACGCTATCGCCTAACTTTCCTTTTGAATCGTCTGTCTCATGGTGAGGATCTGCTCCACCTTTACCATAAGCTGTGATTGGTTCAAATGAAACATCTTCTATACCATGTTTGGCATATATTTCTTTTACCTTATCTGATAGTTGTTTTTCTGTAAGTCCTTTTGTTACCCAAGGAATAACTTCATCCATAACTTCATCATTGATTCTAGAGGATTCTCTCATAAGATCAATTTCTTCATTATCTTTTATCATACGAACTTCATCGATTAAAAGGGATGAATTTACATATTTTTTGTCTGGGAATTTTTCTTGAAGTCTTAGTAAAAATCCTGATGGCCAAGTTTTATCAATGCCTATTTTGTCATAGTCTTTGATTTCTTTTGCCAAATATTCGATAGGATCTTCAATATCGTTATACCAGATTAAATCTACTCCAAGGTCGCCTTCTTGTGGGAAAAGTTCATTTATAACAAGTTTCCTATCTCCATCTGTATTTAGATAAAGAGCAAGCATTCTTTCGCCTGGGTTAATTTTTTTACCAATTAAATAATAAATCGCAATTGGATCTGTAACAATAATTTGCTTTAAGTCTTCTTCTTGCATCTTGTCTAAAACTCTTTTAAATCTATCAGTCATTTTATAACTCCTTAGTTATTTTCATCATCTGATTCAAAGGTGATTGTTTCTTCAGTTTTAATATTTTCCTTATCTACTGTGTTTTCTGTTTTTTCTATATCTTCTGTCTTTTCTGTTTTGTGAAGTTTTTCATATTCTTTTTTATCAGCTGCATTTGGTTCTACAAGTCTTTGTAATTTACCACTAAAGATCCATAGAACAGCTGCAGATATAATTGCAATAGCAGCAATGGTAAACATTACCTTATCAAATGGGAATTGTTGAGTATAGTCATAAATTGCACCATAAGATTTTCCTGAGAAAAATACTGCTAGAACCCAAACACTCATCATTGTTGTAATAAGTTGAGAAGGTGCATATTTAGCTATAAATGAGTTACCAAGTGGTGAAAATACCATCTCACCAAGTGTTAAAAATATACCAAATATTATTATCCAAATTAATGAAGCTTGTCCATTACCACGAACTACTTCAGCAGTACCAAAAACAATATATGATAATCCTAATAAGAATATACCAAGAGCTGTTTTTTGGAACATATTAAAGTCTCCTTTTGGAGAATTAGCTTTTTTAGTCCAATATGAACCTAAGACTGGTCCAAGAATGATACATAAAATAGCATTTAATGAATCAAACCATGAAGTTGGCACTTCAAATGAACCTATAGTCCAGTTTGCTGCTGCAGTTTCTCCTGCCCAGTGGAATAATACTGGTAGAGATGCTAGATACCAAAATATCCAGAATATAATTGAGAATAGTGAAACTAGTATAATAGCAAAAATTCTATTTTTCTCAAGTTTTGTTAGTGGTACTTTTTCCTTATTTTTAACTTCATCTGGATCTGCATTTTCATTAATTTTAAATGGTTTTTTACCTACATTACCAAAGTTTTTATAATTTGCTATATACCATATAGCATCAATGAATACTATGATGGCACATATTAAAAAGCAGAATCTATAACCATGCTTAGCAGCTAAAATACCAATAACTGTTGTACCTATAAACGAACCAATATTTACAAAAGAATATTGGGTAGAATAGGCCTCATCTAGTTTGCTCTTGTCTGTAAAAAGTCTACCAATAATAGCATTATTTTGAGATTTAAATAGACCTGTACCAAGTGAAACCAAGATAACCATAACATTTATACCAGAAGCACTCTCTGCTTTCCAAGCTGCTAAAAATCCTGCACCCATCAAAATCAATCCAATTGGTATAAGATATCTAGCTCCCACTAAATAATCTGATATGTATGCTCCAAATAACGGCAACAAATAAGTGAATGCTACTAAGTTCGCACTCATTCTTGCAGCTTCTCCTGTACTTAATCCAAGACCGCCATCCATAATAGACGCAGCTACAAAAACGGTCATTAACCATTTTGCTGCATAAAAGGCAAAACGTTCAAAGGAAAAAGAAATACAAGCTGCATAAAACCCACGGGGTTTTTGATTAGAAACATTTTTTTCCATAATCTCCTCCTTATAAAGATTTATTTACCTATAAATAAAGCTGTAAAACGTTTATTTAAAAAAGTAAATAAGGTAGAGCGGCAAAGTATGATTTTAAGATACTTTTATAAAAATTTCCACTCTATATACCATTTTCATTATAGCATATTCGAAACAAATATAAAATATTAGTGCTTTATAAAATAGTTAAATTTAGGAAATATTAACTTATATATTATTAGACAAATAAAAAAACACTCTTTTAAAAAGAGCGTTTTTTTGATTTATTATTAAGTTTTTTTGATATATTTAAATTTTTCTGGATCTAATGGTTCATCGAACTTAGTGCAACATTTTTGATGACAAATAAATAGTGTTTGTCATAATTAACATAAGCTTTGCTTATTAAGATAAGTTACAAACCTTATTAAAGCTTTAGGAAGTATTTTCACTTCTTATAAACTTTCCATAGCGAATACTCTCTAGCAGGACAGAATTGTTTCTTGCTTCGCAAGACCACTCCGTGGAGGGTCCTCCGCTAGCCGGACAGGCTTGTCTATTGCTTCGCAAGACCATTCCGTGGAGAGCTTCTCAGATCACCGAGCAGGAGTGCTTTAATACATTCCAGGCATGCCTGCTGGCATTTCTGGTTCTTCTTTTGGTATATCTGCTACTGCTGCTTCTGTTGTAAGGATCATTCCTGATACGCTTACTGCGTTTTGTAAGGCACTTCTTGTTACTTTTGTTGGTTCTACTATGCCTTTTTCGAACATATTTACGTATTCGTCGTTATAAGCATCATAACCTTCATCTTTGCCGGATTCTTTTACATTTTGAACTATTACTGATCCGTCCATTCCAGCATTTTCTACTATTTGTCTTAGTGGTGCTTCTAGGGCTTTTTCTATAATTGCTGCACCTGTTTTTTCATCACCTTCTAGGCTTTCTTTAAGTTGTGAAACTTTTTCAATTGCCCCAATTAGAACTACTCCTCCACCTGCTACAATACCTTCTTCTACTGCTGCTCTTGTAGCTGATAGGGCGTCTTCTATACGATATTTTTTCTCTTGCATTTCTGTTTCTGTTGCTGCACCTACGTTAATTACTGCAACTCCACCTGCAAGTTTTGCCACTCTTTCTTGTAGCTTTTCTATTTCGTATGAGCTTTCTTCTGCTTCGATTTGTTGACGGATTAGATTTACTCTTTCTTCTAGGGTTTTTTTGTCACCTTTTCCTTCTACAATTGTTGTATTGTCTTTATCAACTTTTACTTTTTTAGCAGAACCTAGCATAGAAATTTCTGTATCTTTTAGATCCATGTTTAAATCTTCTGAGATCACTGTGGAACCAGTTAGGATTGCAATATCTTCTAGCATTGCTTTACGTCTATCTCCATATCCTGGAGCTTTTACTGCTACAACATTAAATGTTCCTCTTAATTTATTTAGAATAAGTGTTGTAAGTGCTTCTCCATCTACATCATCTGCAATGATTAATAATGGACGAGATTCTTGAACTATTTGTTCTAGTAATGGTAGTAGGTCTTGGATGTTTGAGATTTTCTTATCTGTTAATAGGATATATGGATCATCAAGTTCTGCAACCATTTTTTCATTATCTGTTGCCATGTATGGTGATAGATATCCCTTATCAAATTGCATACCTTCTACTACGTCTAGATAAGTATCGGTTGTTCTTGATTCTTCAACTGTAATTACTCCATCATTGCCTACTTTTTCCATAGCATCAGCAATAAATTTACCAATTTCTGGATCAGCAGATGATATTGTTCCTACGTTTTCGATAGCTTGTTTATCTACGATGTCACGGCTATTTTCTTTGATATAATCCACTGTAACGTCTGTTGCCTTTTTTAATCCTTTATTTAAAACAATTGGATTTGCACCAGCTGCAAGGTTTTTAAGCCCTTCTTTAATGATAGATTGAGCAAGCACTGTAGCTGTTGTTGTACCATCACCTGCTACATCATTTGTCTTTGTAGCGACTTCTTTTACAAGTTGAGCTCCCATATTTTCAAATCTATCTTCAAGTTCTATTTCTTGGGCAATTGTTACACCATCATTTGTAATTGTTGGTGCACCATAAGATTTATCCAAAACAACATTGCGTCCTTTTGGTCCAAGAGTAACTTTTACAGCATCTGCTAATTTATCAATACCACGTTCTAATCCATCGCGAGCATCTTTTCCATAATTTATTTCTTTTGCCATAATTATATCCTTTCTTTAAATGTCTTAAGTTATTTAACTACTGCTAAAATATCAACGTATTTTACAACTATATAGTCTGTATCTTCTAATTTCACTTCTGTTCCTGCATATTGAGAATAAATCACCTTATCTCCTACAGAAAGAGAACTTTTTTTCTTTTCATCATTTAAAATGTCATCACTGATAGCTACAACTTCTGCATATACTGGTTTTTCTTGTGCAGACTCTGGAAGAACTATTCCTGATTGTGTTGTTTTTTCTGCTTCAGCTTTTTTTATAACTACTCTATCTCCGATAGGTTTTAATTGCATTTTTTACTCCTTAGTCTAATATTTTTAGCACTCGATAGCGCTGATTGCTAATTACATTTATAATGTACTACCTTTAGTTAAAAAATCAAATCTATAAATTGAGGTAAAATATGATAAAGGAGAATAATATGTATAAAAAACCAAGCGATGAACAATTAAGAGAAACATTGAGTGATTTAGAATACCAAGTAACTCAAAATGCAGCTACAGAAAGACCATTTTCTTCAGAATATGATGATTTTTATGAAGAAGGAATATATGTAGACAAAGTATCCGGTGAAGTACTTTTTTCAAGCAAGGATAAATTTAATGCTGGATGTGGTTGGCCAAGTTTTTCAAAACCAGTAGATGGAATAGAAATAAAAGAAAAAGAAGATTTGTCCCATGGCATGGTAAGAACTGAAGTAAGAAGTAAGTGCGCAGATAGCCACTTAGGCCATGTTTTCCCAGATGGTCCACAAGAATTAGGCGGGCTAAGATATTGCATAAACGGTGCTGCCTTAAGATTTATTCCTAAAGAAGATTTGGAAAAAGAAGGATATGGGGAGTATTTAAGGATTTTTGAGTAGAAAAGGCAAAAAAAACTAGGAATAGCAAGTCCTAGTTTTTTTAATATGGTGATTTTCATTTTTTCTCGAAAATAGTATTTATTTGCTTGTTTCAGTTTGATAAACTGGTATTTATAAATTATTATCTAGCCATATTTTTAGTTCATCGAAGCTGTAATCTCCTTTTAACGCTATTCCATCTTTAATAATTGAATTTGTACATTCCTTTTTGTAATCTTCAATCATTCTTCCAAATCCTCCTCCGCCGTGTGTGCAAAAGGGAATGATTTTCTTTCCGCTTAAGTCAACTGTTCTTAAAAAAGACAGCACTGGTGGGGCAAAAGTCTTAAGCCAGTTAGGAGAACCAACAAAAACTACCTCTTCATTTTCAATCGCCTCCGCCCCTCGTATAAGAGGAGGGCAATATCCTCTTTCGATTTCTTCTCTCACTTCTTTTACAGCTGTATTATATGAGAATGAATAAGGCTTTTGTGGTTTCAGTTCTCTTAAATTTCCATCAGTAATCAACGCAATATCTTCTGCTAATCTTCTTGTTGTTCCTGAGTATGAATAATATACAACCAAAGGACTCATTAAAATCACCTCCTTAACTTATAATTTTTTTCTCTAATATATTAGGACATTATAATATTTTAAATGTATTTTCTAAATAAATGTGTAGCTTTTTATTTACTCTTCTTTTATATCCTCTCAGAGATGAAATATCTTTCACATTTTTCACCCACAGAAAAGGTAGTGCGCTCGGCTTTAGCCCTCGCTTAGTTCTGTGGACTCACTTGAAGCAAAGCTTCTGCGTTCATTTCGCAGATGACAGAGTCCAGGAGTTCGGACACAACTTCAATCGGCCACCCATGATTCTGTCCTCTCAGAAAGATTAAAATCTTTCTTCGCTTAGTTCTCTGGGCTCAGCTTCGCTTCGCCTCAGAGATGAAAAATCTTTCAGATTTTACACCCATGATGGTAATTCCTCTCGAAAACTCTTCTCGAGTTTTCTCGCTTAGTTCTGCGGACTCACTTGAAGCAAAGCTTCTGCGTTCATCTCGCAGATGGCCGATTATAAATCGGCCACCCATAATGGTGGGACTACTTATGATACGGATGTCCATTTATTATCCTAAATCCTCTATAAATCTGCTCAACTAGTACTACCCTCATCAATTGGTGGGGGAAGGTCATTTTTGAAAATGATAATTTATAGTTTGATCTTTGACTTACTTCTTTTGAAAGTCCATTTGACCCACCTATTACAAATACTAAGTTTCTGCCAAACCCTTCTTGCATTTCATTTTCTATAAAGTCTGCAAATTTTATGCTATCCATTTGCTTTCCTTCTATTTCTAGACTTACTACATAGTCGCTATCTTCTATTTTTCCTAGTATCCTTTCTCCTTCTTTTGCTTTTACTTGTTCTATTTCTTTTTCCGATAGATTTTCAGGGGCTTGTTCGTCAGCTACTTCTATTATTTCTATTTTATTATACCCTTGCATCCTTTTTAAGTACTCATCTATAGCTGCTTTATAGAATTTTTCTTTGATCTTTCCTACCGATATTATTTTTATATCCATTTTTTCTCCTTAAAAAAACTCAATCCATAGATTGAGTTTAGTTTTGTGCTTGTACATATGATACGTATGAATCGTATATTTGACTATATCCTTCACTTACTAGGGCATTTTTTACGTATTCTTTTATCTCGTCTGTTCTAAATACTTTTCTGTTCATCTCTTTCATACTTTTTTCAACATCTTTTATTAAAATTTTTACATCAGAGCTGTTAAGCTGCTTATCATTTCTATCTGCAGCATTTTTAATTGACCTTGCTATTTTTTCCGGGATGTATTCTTCTAGATTTCCGCTTCTTTTTATTACATAAATTTTGTCATCATCTGATTTTTTTAGAAAATCTCTTATTACTTCTACTTTTAGATTATCGATCTCTGCTGCTATTTCATTTATATCATAGCCTTGGCTTTCAAAGTATTTTAAAACTTCTCTACTTAGTTCACTCATTTTGATTCCTCCTTGGTTTTTGTAATTACTTTGCTTCCCCTGTTTTCAGCAATTTCTTCAGCTCTTTTCTTGGCATCTTTTTTACTATCATAGTATCCTTCTGCCTGAGTTGCTTTTTGGGACTTTACCTGCCATTTTTCCTTATCATAATTATAGGAAACTCCTACGTTTGCCTCTTGAAGCCTTGCTCCTGGTTTATTTTTACTTTTTTCATGATCTTTTAAATCTTTTTTGCGAATTTCTTTAAGCTCTGCTTTACTTGCATTATTTGCCCAATCTTTAGCTTGAGAAATAGCAATAGGTATAGCATTATCCTCATCATATCCTTCTTTAAGCATGGCATTTATTATATCAATTGCCTTATCACGGACTTCTTTGTCCAGATTTTTCATAGAGTTTGGGTAATTTCTTCTATCAAAGGGCATATTATCACCTCTTTTTATTTATTTTTATATTTCTACCCATTTTACATATTATATTGCCTGGCTGGTAGAGTTACTATTTCTGTAATATCACTTGGTAATCCTATATCTTGCTTAAGGGCAGCAAATGTTATAGACTTTTCACCATATTTTTTTCTAATATTATAAATAGCTGTATCTACATCTTCGTTTTTTTGAAATTTTTCGTGATTTAAAAATACATCAATTTGCTTACCTAGTCCTTCATTTCTTAAATTTATTGCCCTAATACCAACTGCACGAACTGGGAATGACCAATTATATTTTTCTTTAAAAACTTCTATAGCTTTTTTTACCACAATAATTGAACTTTGTGTTGGCATTTGTAAGTGACTTGCAAAATTAAAGCTCTGCAATTCATTATTTCTAACAAAAATTTCTACTCCACCTGCTTCTAATTTTGCTTCTCTTAGTCTTTTTGAAACAGAAAATGAAAGTTCTTGCATAATATTAAAAACTTCTTCATTTGTATATAAATCACGTTTACAAGTACAACTATTTCCTATGGATTCAATTGTCTGTTTATGATCTCTATCTACTACTTGACGTATATCCAAAGCATTTGCATATTGCCAAAGATAAACTCCATTTACTCCTAAAAGATTTTTTAATGTTCCTACTGGTGCACAGGCTAAGTCTCCTAGGCTAAAAACGCCTATTTTATTTAATTTTCTTTTTGTAGCTTTTCCTATGCCTACCATTTCACAAACTTCTAGTGGCCAAACTTTATCCTTAAAATTTTCCTCGTTTATAATCGTAATCGCATCTGGTTTTTTCATGTTCCTGCCAAGTTTTGCAAAAATTTTACAAAAGCTAACCCCAATGCTTACAGAAATGCCAATTTCTTCTTTCATACGTTTTCTAATTTCTTTTGCAATATTTTCTCCACCACCAAAAAGATGGGTAGAACCTGTGACATCTAGGTAGCATTCATCAAGACCAAAAGGTTCTACTTGGTTAGTATATTCATAATACAAATTACGAGCCATTTTTGAATGTTTTAATACTCTTCATAATGTGGCGGTACTAGTCTTATACCTGGACACTTTGCTTGAGCTTGCCAAATTGCTTCTCCCGTTTTAACTCCCATTCTTTTTGCCTCTTCACTTTTGGCAAGGATAATTCCGTGGCGGTTTTGAGGATTGCCTACAACTGCAATAGGGACTCCCTTAAGATGTGGATTTAATTTTGTTTCTATAGACGCATAGCAGGCGTTCATATCAGAATGTAGTATTACTCTTTTCATAAAAACTCCTATTGATTTTAGATGACTATTAATGTATAATTAAGACATTAAATGACTTTTGTAATATTATAAGACATTAATAGTCTTATGTCAAGAAAATTATAAAATTAACAGTCACTTGGTGACTACAAGGAGATATAATGGCATTTGCTAACAAATTAAGAGACCTAAGAGAGGCAAAAAATCTAACCCAAGAAGAACTTGCAAACATGTGTGATGTTTCACTAAAAACTATATCCCGCTACGAAGCTGGTCAATCTAAACCTAGATATAGAAAAACTTACGATGCCCTAGCAGAAGCACTCGATACTAGCCACGATTATTTAGTAACTGATGAAGAAGACTTTGTTTTATCAGCTAGGGAAAGATATGGAAATGCTGCTGGTCGCGATGCTGAAGAGTTAGTCCAAGGTGTTATAGGTCTTATGGCTGGTGGAGACTTACCAGAAAAGGATAAAAAAGCAATCCTTGATGCTATTAGCGAAGCTTACTATATAGCAAAAAATGAAAATAAAAAGTATGGAGCAGGTAAGAGAAAATAATGTTATCTTCTTATGATAAAATCTATGCAGATAGTCAAAATTTGATAGAAAAATACAAAACTCGTGATCCTAAGGAAATATTAGAAGGTCGTGGTGTTTTTATAATTCCTTTCACATCCCCTACAACTATATTAGGTATGTATAAGATAATTATGAGAAATCGCTTTGTATTTTATAATCCTTTTGTAGATGAAAGAATAATAAATATGGTCCTAGCCCATGAGCTTGGTCATGATATTTACCACAAAAAAGAAGCAAAAGATGGTGTTGCTGAATATGAACTTTTTGATATAAATACTGAAATGGAAATTGAGGCAAATATTTTTGCTGCCCATTTGCTTTTAGATGAAAATAAATTAATGGATGATATTAAAGAAGGTTACACCTACCAGCAATTAGCAAGCTTATATGATGTAAATGTAAATCTGATGATTTTTAAGCTAAATGAAATGCACAGAATGGGACTTCCAGTAAATAAAAATATTGCAGATTCCAAATTTTTTAATAAAATTGATGGTAGAGATGAATTTTACGGGAACTTAGAATGATAGATCACGCAACACATATAGTAAAAGAATTAATCTTAAGAGACGAAAATATAAATATAGCAGTTGATATGACGGCAGGAAATGGCAATGATTCTAAATTTATTTTGGAAAATACAAAAGCTAATAAGGTTTTTGCTTTTGATATCCAAGAATTAGCTAGGAAAAATACACTAGATTTGATAGGAGATAATTCAAAGTTTAACTTTATCTTAGACAGTCATGCAAATATTGATAAGTATATTAATGAAAAAGTTGATTTATTTATATTTAATCTAGGATATTTGCCCAAGGGAGATAAAAATATTACTACTAATTGGCAATCTAGTATTATTTCAATAAAAAAATCCCTAGAACTTTTAAGTCCTAGGGGCAAAATCATTATTACAATCTATCCAGGTCATCCTGCAGGTCAAATCGAATCCGAAAAAATCAATGAATTTTTAAGGAATTTAAATTATAAAAAATATACGGTCTTATCACTTGCTTTTACAAATAAAATAAATAATCCACCCTATGTAATGCTTATAGGCCACAAAATTTAATTTGTGGATTTTTTTAATATTTACTTGCTCCAGATTTTGTGGCAACTACTATTGAGTCATTTTCAAAGTGTATACCCACCACATCATCAACTTCATTTACTTTTTCTCTGCTTCTTTTTTCTATAAAGGTAATTTTCATAGTCCCATCAGGATTTTTATCTATACCAATTACAGTTGTTGGTTTAAAATAATTTGCCTGATGCTTATCCCAAGAGTCTTCTTTTGAATAAATCTTGTTATTATCAGAAGCATACAGATTCATAATTTCTTTTTCATTTTCTAAGTCTTTTGATAAAAAAAGCTCTGGTGCTTCATAACCTACACTAATTAATTCTGGTGCTTCACCTTTCTTGCCCTCTTCGATAGATTTTCTATGAAGTTCATAATAATTATTTTCATTATTAAAAACTGTGTAATAAATATTATTTGGACTGACAATGCCATCTGTCAAAAGTCCATTTACGCTTTCAATATCTGTAATGTTAAATTCCTCTAGATCAATTAAACTAATGGTACGTTTATTTTTATCCTCTCCATTTTCATTATAAAAACTATGGATAAAATAAATATTTCCTGCATTATAACCTATAGGAAAAATTTCTTCTCCTTGCTTAAATTCGTGGAGAGTTTCTATTTGATCTCCCTTGATTTCTACTAATTTGTACTTATGATTTAAACTATCTCCTATAATAAAAAGATTATCGGCATTATTTATATCATAGGCAAAATCACTTTCATTAGCATTAATTACTTGACTTTGGTTGCCATTCGGATTAAATTTTACTAATTTTTTATCGATTGGGTCATAGTATATTTGCTCCTTATTTGTATCTATAGGATCTCCTGTAAGGGTTGCACTTGGAGTATGATTTTGACAAGCTACAAGGAAAACAAATAAAAATCCCAATAAAATCTTAAACTTTTTCATAATTTCATTATACTATGAAAAATAAAAAAAGAACCACAATTGTGGTCCTAATTTTTATTATAATTAAAGTTCTACGTCTATTGACTCTAATTCATTATCTGTAGTTAGGTAATAAAGTTTACCATCAGAAATTTTCATTCCCCTAATTTGAGTATCTAAGACTGTCTCACCCGTAGACATATTTATTATTTTTATTGGTCTAGACAATCTATCATTAACTTCTTCACTATCAAAGTAGAATATATTGTTTCCTATGATTTCTTGGAAGCCTTGCTCTGCCCATAGGAATGGGAATTCTTGGTCATTGGCATAGATATGGTCATTATCTGCCCTATATACCTTCCAAACTGGATTACCATTTTCAAATCTTTTTTGTCCAAATAAGTATTGTAGGTCAAAGTCTTTTTCTAGTAATTCTGCTTGTTGGTCAGTTCCTTTTGATAAATCCAATTTATATAAATCAAAGTTATAGGCATTTTGTTCGCTATTGTCTCCTGGTTTGGTAAATTGTAATTCACCATCAATTACCACAGCTCCTCCAGTTAATTCTTCAGCTGTTGCATCAAAATCGTGAATTTCTCCACTAGCTAGATCAACATATCCAATTGCTGATTTGTCAGTATTTAAAGATGGTGTGCCATTAACTTCAGCTTTTGATTTTTCTTCGTGGAAACCATAAATCTTATCTCCAATCATACCAAGGGGTCTAAACTCATCAGCTTCTGGAAATTCAAATAGAGTTTCAATATTTTTATCATTCATTCTTACAATTGAAACTGTATCATATAGATCATTTTTCATTTTTACAAAAACATTATTGGTATATTTTACATAATCATAATGATTTGAATCTGTACCTGTTAAGACATTTCCATTTTCATCGACTAATTCGCCATTTTCATTTACGCTTGTAAATGGTCCATTTGGTGTGAAAAACAAATCATCCTTACTAATTTCTTTATTATCAGATTCTTCATTTTCCTCATTATCATCTTCTTGGTCTTTTTCTAGATGTTCGTCATCATTGTTATCTTCTTTATATGATGAATCTTCTTCATTTTCTTTATTTTGTTCAGCTTTGCTAGCTTCTTCTTTATTTTCTAGGTTATCTTCTGCTTTTTTTACTTCAATAACTTGTTTATCGTCAGTTTGTTCACTTTCTTGGGCTTGATTATTATTTGCTTCATTTTTTGGGGTACCTTGATTCGTACACCCTACTAAAGCAAATGAAATAAGCATTACTGGTATAATTTTTTTCATAATATCCTCCTTAGTTTGCTCTAAGAGCATCAATTGCAGATAATTTTGTAGCACGTCTAGCTGGTAAATATCCTGCTAGAACTCCAACCAAAGCAGAAAATCCAACTCCTACTAGGGCTAGCCAAGTTGGTATAATTATTATCTTATCTACCCCAACCATACCCTCATTTAAACCTGTAAATACATTATTTATTAATTTTCCTGCCAATAGTGATATTAAAAGTCCAAGAACTCCTCCAAAAAATCCTATAAAACCAGATTCTATCAAAAACATTGTCTGTATATCTGATACAGATGCTCCTATTACTTTCATAACTCCGATTTCCTTTTGGCGTTCATAAATACTCATTAGCATTGTATTTATAATTCCAATTGCAGATACTATAAAAGCTATGGATCCTATTCCTCCTAAAATCAGCATAATGGTTCTAGTTTGGCTTTCTATTTCTTTGCTAGCTTCTGCCATAGAATTTGTTTGATATCCAAGTTTTCTAATTGCCTGTTCAACATCTTTTACATTTTCTGCTTTATCTACTACTACTTGGAGATTATCATATTTTATCTCTTTATCATTTGACTTTATAGGATTGCCTTGTTCATCAAAATCTTGGTTTAAAGTAGGGAAAGCTAATTTGTCGTCTTCTTCTTTTAATTTTTTATAAGTAGACTCAGATATATAAGAACCCCAGCCGTTTAAAAATGATGTATTATTTAATTTTCCAGCTACTTTTATAGGTATGTCAACTGTTTGAGGCTTATTTGTTTCCTTGCCTTCACTGTCTAAAGGATTTTCTTCCTTGCCAAAATTTACACCATCATCTTCACTTTCGTCTTTATATCCTAGACGTATAAAATATTCATGGCTTGCAAAGTCAAAGTTTTCATCAGGTTCCATGTAATATCCACCATCACCTGTATCAGTAGTTTTATTAGCTGCTGTATTCGGACCTAGAAGTATGCTGTCAGTATCAGATGGATTGGGAATACTTCCCATATCTAACATATCATCTGTAAGTAAGGAAAACATATTATCTGGAATGACATTTATAGATCCATCTATTTCGTATTCATCATTATCTACTATTTTAAAATCTGCATAAATATTTTTACTAGGAACAACTGCTCTTACATTATCAATATTTTTTAGCTTATTTATAACTGAATCATTTACATCTATACCCTCTCCATTTTCATCCATAATATTTATAGAAGTAAGTCCTTGAAAAGACTCTATCATTTCTTTTTGAGAATTAGAAATGCCTTGGGCAAAGGCTAGCATTAAAATAATAGATGTTGACCCAATTATAACTGATAAAATAGTAAGGATTGTTCTAGATTTTCTACGCCATAGATTTCTTAATGCCATTATAAATCTATCAGATATCCTCATCGTCGATTATTAGCTCCTCATTTTTCTTATTTTTTTTGCGTTTTCTAAGTAAAAGTCCAATAAGAATTAGAATAATAATTAATCCCATCCATAAAAATGGCGATTTTAAAAGGCTAGATCCTGAATTTTGATCCATACCATTATCAACAGGTATCATTTCTCCAGTTTCTGGATCTTTCGTCATTTGCCCATCAACATCTTCTGCTCCCATATTGCTAGCATCTGCAGAAAAATCTTTTGTTGTTGTGTGCATAATATTTCCAGCTGAGTCTTCATAGCTTAGCATGATCTTGCCTTCGACTTCACCCTCTCGTTCTGGAGTTATATTAAAGGTAAAAGTTTCTGTAGTTCCTGAATTAAAATTACCTATGAACTTTCTATCATTGTCAATGCTAAAGCCCTTACCTATTACATCACACATAAAGGTATTTAAATTATCTTTACCAGTATTATAAATATTTACACTTACTTGGGTCTGATTTCCTACACTTAGTTCTTCGTGCTTCACTTCTCCAATTGTTACATTTGCTCTTTGGACTACTGGTATACCAATAGATTCTTTAGTTTGATATTGGTTGCCTAGATAATCCTCGTATTCTAAAGTAAGCCCAATTACATAGTTTCCTGCAACTGCATTTGGATTTACTTTCATATTTAAGTACTTAGTTGTTGTATTCCAAGGATAAAGAGCAGAAACATAAAAACTATTTGATGTATTTACAGGAGAAAAAACTGAACCGTCACTTATAAGTGCTTCATTTTCACCACTTGCTTGTGGTTGAGATTGCAGTTGTTGGTCAATACTTACCTTTAAGTTATAAATAGTATTTTTGTTATTAGTATTATATAGAGTAAAAGCTAGGCTAAAGTCTTCACCAGCCTCTACGGTTTTTGGATTAATATCATAATTTGAAATTATTAACTTAGGTTGATTTTTCATTTGAACAGGTGCATCATTTACATCGTTACTAGTATCTAAGCTTGTGTTTTGATCACCATTATTTGTTTGTTGGTAGTATGTCATCTTCTAAAACCTCATCAATAGTTAAATTTTTGTGTATATTCTCTATTTTTCCATCTCTCATAAAAAGCGTTCTATCAGCAAATTCTGTCATTTCATCATCGTGAGTTACCATGATAAAAGTTTGCATATTTTCTCTTGTAATATCTTTTATTAATTGCATAACCTCAAAACTAGTTTTAGTGTCGAGATTTCCTGTTGGTTCGTCGGCAAAAATTATTTTTGGTGTACCTACAAAAGCACGAGCTATAGATACTCTTTGCTGTTGGCCACCAGATAATTCATTGGGCCTATTATTCATCCTATTTCCAAGACCAACTTGTTTTAAGATCTTATAAGCCTCTGCTTTTCTTTCTTCTACACTAATTCCCTTAAAAGTTAAAGGAAGGGATACATTCTCCCAAGCTGTAAGATATGGCAAGAGATTGTATGATTGAAAAACAAAACCAATATTTAAATTACGAAATTTTGTAATATCAGTTTCTTTTAGCTCATTTAAGATAATATTACCATATTTTATACTACCTTTTGTTGGATATTCTAAACCTGCAAGCATATTTAAAAGAGTAGATTTACCAGACCCACTTGTACCAAGTAAAGCTATAAATTCTCCTTTTTCTATGTCAAGATTTATCCCATCCAGAGCCTTTATAATATTATCTCCCACCTTATAATATTTTTTTAAATTACGTACTTCTATAAGTGCCATCTTATCTCCATAATTTTATGTATATTGTTAAATAGAAAAATAAACATGAACTAGTGTTATGGCATTCGCCACACACTGTTTTTAGGATTATATCATCTCAAGCATATTATTGCAATTTAGCTTATATTCTATATATATTAATTTATAAAATAAAAAAGCAGATAAAAATCTGCTTTAAAATCACTTTATTTAATATATGATATTTCTTCAGTATTTATATTCCAAAATATTTCTCGATATTCTCCTTCATATATTTTTAAAATTTTATCCATGGATAAGCTCATACCATCCATTTTTTTAAATTCTTCATAGTCTATCCAAGCTAGATGTCCTTCACGATTTTCCGGGATTAATTTTCCAGTGTAATCACTTGTTTCATAAAGCAATCCCAAGTCTTTATATTCTTTACCAAGCCAAGTAATAAATCCTATAAATTTCAAATTTTTTATATCAAGTCCTGTTTCTTCTTTAGCTTCACGAATAGCAGCAGCTTCTAAACTCTCATTTATTTCTACCTTGCCACCTGGAAAAGTTAATCCTTCCCATCCTTCTTTTTTTACCTTATCCAAAATTACAACTTTATTTGTAGATGGATTTTTTATTTTTATCATATTCATTAATCTAGTTTTCATTATATTCCCTTTACTATTTATATTTTTCTGGGTCTATAAATACTTTATCTTTAAAATAAAAAAATTCGACTTTAAAAAAAGAAAAAGCTGGCTATCTGCTGCCAGCTTTTTTATTTTTATATTATTTTTTCTTATTTTGTGATGCAGATTTTTCTTTTTCTTCTTTACGTTTTTTAATAGAATCTTGGATTCCTTCTACTATAGCATCCATATCTGGTTCTTTCATTGCTTTTAATGAGCTTACCATGTTTAATTGCTCTGGAAGAACATCCATGAGTTTCATTTCTTCATCTAGATATTTTTCCATTTTTTCTCCTGCTTGTGGAGCCCATGAACCATTATCTATAATAGATACAGCTCTATTTTGAACATTTAAAGCTTTCATATCTTCGATGAAATTTTGCATTGGTGGATAAACACCTAAGTTATATGTCACTGATGCCAGTACTATATTTGAATACTTGAAAGCTTCTGCTATTAGAACTGAAACGTGAGTATTGGATACATCTCTTAGGCTGATATTTGTAATACCTGCTTCACATAGTTTTGCTGCTAGAGCTTGAGCTGCAAATTCTGTATTACCATACATAGAAGCATAGACAATTAATACACCATCTTCTTCTGGTTCATATGTTGCCCAGTGTGTATATTTATCTAAGATATATCCAAAATTATCTCTCCATACAAGTCCGTGAAGTGGGCAGATATATTTTATATCTAATCCACCAGCTTTTTCCAAAGCTTTTTGTACAAATGTACCGTATTTTCCTACGATATTCGTGTAATAGCGACGTGCTTCATCTAGATAATCACGATCCCAATCAACTTCATCGGCAAACAATCTACCATTATTCGCTATAAATGAACCAAAGGCATCTGCTGAGAATAATACTCCATCAGTTGTATCATAAGTCATTAGTACTTCTGGCCAGTGAACCATTGGTGCTTCTACAAAAGCTAAGGTATGTTTACCAAAGTTCATGGTATCGCCTTCTTTTACTTCTATATATCTATCATCTACGTGATAGCCAAATTGTCTCATGAAAAGTATAGCTTTTTCACTTGAGATAATTTTTAGGTTTGGATATCTTTGTAGCATTAGCTCGATTGATGAACAATGGTCTGGTTCCATGTGATTTACTATAAGATAATCTAATTCACGTCCATCTAATACACGGTCAACATTTAATATATATTCACGTGTAATTGCCCAGTCTACTGCGTCTACTAAAACTGTTTTTTCATCCATTAGTAGGTAGGAGTTATATGATACACCTTCAGGAATTGGGAATATATTTTCAAATAAAGCTAATCTTCTATCATCCCCACCTACATAATATAAGTCATCTGTTACTTTTCTAACTGTATACATACTTGCCTACTTTCTATCCTCTGGGAATTCAACTTTAATGAATTCTTCTTTTGCTTCACCTGATACTGGTGATACCCAAGAATCTGGTAATTTATCAAATGGTGTACCTGCTTCTATACCTTGAGTTGGATCTCCAACTTCTGGATCATATTCATAACCTGAACCTAAATCTACATATAAATCTTCTTTTGGTGCCATTTTACGTGGTTTGCTTCTTTTTACCTTTTTCATTGGTGGAGCTGGTTTCTTTTCCTCACCATTGTCTAATTCTTTTATTAATAATGGTAATACTTCTTTAAAGTCTCCAACTATACCATAATCAGCATTTGCAAATATTGGAGCGTTTTTGCTATTATTAATTGCAACTATTGTAGATGCATCACGGATACCTTTTAAGTGTTGACCTGCTCCTGATACTCCTACACCGATATATAAGTTGTTTTTGAAATTTTGTCCACTCATACCTACATATCTATCAAGTGGTACGTATTTAAGTGTTTCTGCTACTGGTCTAGATGAAGATATAGCAGCTCCTGCTTGGTAAGCAAGTTCTTCTATAAGTTTCATATTTTCTTTATCGCCTATACCACGACCTGCTACTACTATTCTTTCAGCTTCTGTAACTGGTGTCCATGGGTCGATACCTACTGTAAAGTCGTATCCGTCTTTTTTAAGAGCGGCTACTAAATTCTTAACAGCTTCTTTAGGATCTCCCTCAAAGATTTCGCCTTTTCTAACTCCTGCGATTGGGCCTTGTTTAGATTTTCCTCCAACTGTTTTAACTCTGGGAGGACGACCTACTGTGTTAGCTCCAACTACAACTCTCATAATTTCGTTGGTTCCTTCATAGATTTGAGTGATTTTTGCATCTCTAAAGAATCTTTCTACATCAACACCCTTAATAAATCCTGAACCACCATAAAGTTGGATAGCTTCTGTAGTTATTTGCATAGCTAAGTCTGATGCAACTTGTTTAGCCATAGCAGCTTCCGCAGAGTATCTTTCATGATGAGTTTTTAGATCTGCTGCATGATAAATCATAAGTCTTGCACCATGTAAATATGTTGCCATATCTGCAAGTTTAAATGTATTTCTTTGTAAGTGAGCTATTGGCATACCAAATTGTTCACGTTCTTTTGCATAAGCTAGAGCTGATTCATAAGCGCCTTGACCTATACCTAAAGCTTGACTTGCTATACCTATTCTACCACCGTCAAGTGTTTCCATAGCAATCTTAAAGCCTTGACCTTCTTTACCTAATAAGTTTTCTTTAGGAACTTTTACATTATCAAAATGTAACTCAGCTGTAGAAGATGATCTTATACCTAATTTGTCATAATGATCAGAGAAGGTAAATCCTTCAAATTCTTTTTCTACTATAAAAGCTGAGATTCCATGTGTTCCTATACCTGGTGTAGTTACTGCAAATACAACATAAGTATCAGCTTTTGGAGCATTTGTAATAAATATTTTTTTACCATTTAATATGTAATGATCTCCGTCAAGTTCTGCAGTAGTTTCTGTTCCACCTGCATCTGAACCTGCGTTTTCTTCTGTAAGGCCAAATCCACCTAGTTTTTTACCGCTAGCTAGAGGAGTGAGATATTTTTTCTTTTGTTCTTCTGTACCATAAGCAAATATTGGCCAGCTACCTAATGATGTGTGTGCTGAGCAAATTACACCAACACCACCATCAACTCTAGATAATTCTTCTACTGTTATAGCATAAGAAATTGCATCTAAGCCTTGACCACCGTATTCTTTTGGATATGGGATGCCCATAAATCCTAGTTCGCCCATTTCTTTTACAATGTCATCTGGAAATTCATTTTTTTGATCGAGATCAAAGGCAATTGGTTTTACCTTTTCTTCAGCAAAAGCTCTAACTTTTTTACGTAAAGCTTCATGCTCGTCAGTTGTTCTAAATAGCATTCAAACCTCCTTATGCATCACTACTATTTTACTATAGTATAGAACGAAGAAAACGTTTTGTCAATAGTTTTAAAGAAATTTTAAAATATTTTTTTATTATTGCAAAATTTAATTTATTAAATTTAATTAAAGAAAAAAGACTGAGAAAAAGTTTCTTTAACTTTCATCTAGTCTTTTTTCTTAAACAATTAAATTCTTTCTATTTTCATAGCAATAGTTTTATCATTTAACTCTATTTTTTCTTCTTTAAGTGTAGATCTCTTTAGATTGTCTGCCAGAGTTTCACTTTTAATTTCATCTACGAATTTTTCTAGAGAATTATTTAGCTTATCATCAGTATCATAAAAAATATTTATTCTATCTGTAACTTCAAATCCACTATCTTTCCTTAGATTTTGTATTTTTGAAATAAACTCTCTTGCATATCCTTCATCTAGTAAGTCTTCTGTAATTTCTGTATCTAAGACTACAAATACATTGCCATCTATTTCTACATCAAATCCTTCTTTGGCAGAAATTCTAATATCTAGATAATCTTTTGTAACTTCGTATTTTTCTCCGCCCAAATCTATTTCTATTGGATTCTTCTCAACTTTGCTTATAAAATCTTTTGCATCCACGTTTGCCAAGTACTTGCCAAAATCATTTACTTTTGATTGGAAAATACGTCCTACAACTCTGAAGTCTGGTTTTAGGAAGTAGTCCATAAATTCTGAAAGGTCAGCTGCAAATTCGATTTCTTTTACATTTAGTTCTTCTTTTATAAGACCTGTTAGGTCCGAAATTTTGTCTTGATATTGTCCATCAACTATAATTTTAGCTAATGGTTGACGTACTTTTATAGATTCTTTTTCACGAGATGCACGACCTAGGTTTACAATTTTTCTTACAAGTTCCATATCAGCTTCTAGATTTTCGTCTATCATATCTTCGTCTATTTCTGGAAGTAATTCTGTGTGGACAGTTTTTGCACCAGTTAAGCTTCTATAAACTTCTTCTGCAATAAATGGTGTAATTGGTGCTATTAATTTTGTAAGAGTTGTTAGTGCATCATAAGTTGTTTTATAAACTGCTTTTTTAGATTCTGTAAGTCCAGTATTCCAAAATCTCTTTCTATTACGACGGATATACCAATTTGATAAATCTTCTACAACAAAATCAGAAATCATATGAACAACCTTATTGTATTCAAATATTTCCATTTCTTCGTAGTAGTTTTTAATTAAGCTATTTAATCTTGAATATAACCATTTATCTATTTTTTCAAGTTTTACATCGCCTAAATTTTGCAATTCTTCTACTGAAAGCTCATCTGTATTTGCATAAAGAGTAAAGAAGTTATATACATTTTCATATGTTCTAAAGAAATTATTTTTAACCTCTAGAAGACCTTGTTCGTCAAATTTTGTTTGCAACCAAGCTGGTGATACGTATAGAGAATAAAATCTAACTGCATCCGCCCCATATTTATCAAATAATTCAAATGGATCAAGGGTATTGCCACGAGATTTACTCATTTTTTGACCATTTTTATCTACTACTAGGTCATTTACAAGGACATTTTTATAAGGTGCTTTTCCTAAAGTAATAGTTGAAATAGCCATTAATGAGTAAAACCAACCTCTAGTTTGGTCTATACCTTCACAGATAAAATCAGCTGGATAATAATTTTCAAATAAGTCCTTATTTTCAAATGGATAATGAAGTTGGGCAAAGGGCATAGCTCCTGAGTCAAACCAAACGTCTATTACATCTGGAACTCTGTGCATAGTGCCTCCGCATTTTTCACATTTTATAGATACATTATCTACATATGGACGGTGTAGCTCAATATTTTCATCAATATCTTCTATGGCTAATTCTGCTAATTCCTTGCGAGATCCAACTGTACGAGTGTGATCACAATCATCACATTTCCAGATATTTAAAGGGGTTCCCCAGTAACGGCTTCTTGAAATTGCCCAGTCTTTTACATTTTCAATCCAATTTCCAAAACGTTTCTCACCTATTGTTTCTGGAAACCAATTTACTTCATTATTATTTTTAACCATGGCATCTGAAAACTTGCTCATTTCAATATACCAAGATGGTTTTGCATAGTAAACTAATGGAGTTTTACATCTCCAACAGTGTGGGTAATTGTGTTCTATAGTTTGTTTCTTGAAAACTTTGCCCTCATTTACTAAATGATGCCAAATATCTTCATTAGAATCAAAAATAAATTGGCCTTTCCAAGGAGTTTCTGTAAAATTACCATCTAAATCAACTGGTTGGATAAACGCTAAATCATATTTACGTCCAATTTGATAGTCGTCCTCCCCAAAGGCTGGAGCTGAGTGAACTATACCTGTACCATCTTCTGCTGAAACATAATCTGCTAAGGTGATTATAAAGGCATGGTCAGAATCTACATCTACATATGGAAGTAATTGCTCATATTTCATATATTCCATATCAGCACCTTTTAGAGTTTCTACTACTTCATAGTCGTGGTTTTCCATAAGTTTTTCGCAAAGTGATTTTGCCATATAATAATAGCAATCATCAGTTTTATCAAAAACTTTTACATAGTCAAGGTCTGGATTTACAGATAAAGCAACGTTTGATGGAAGTGTCCATGGTGTTGTTGTCCATGCTAGGAAGTATTCGTTGTCTGTGTCTTTTTTCTTAAACTTAACTGTAAGTGTAATGGTTTTATCCATTTGGTAACCTTGAGCTACCTCGTGGCTTGCAAGTCCTGTACCACATCTTGGGCAATATGGCATAACTTTTGCACCTTCGTAAATGTATCCATTTTTAAAGGCATTGTCTAATAAGTGCCATTCTGTTTCAATATAATCATTATCCATAGTGATATATGGGTGATCCATATCATATAAGTATCCCATACGATCTGACATATCTCGCCACATATCAGAATATGTCCAAACCGACTCTTTACAAAGCTTATTAAACTTTTCTATACCAAATTCTTCGATATCATTTTTATCGTGAAAGTCTAATTTTTTTTCTACTTCGATTTCTACTGGAAGACCGTGTGTATCCCATCCAGCTTTTTTCAAAACTTTATAGCCTTTCATATTTTTATAACGGCTTGTCATATCTTTTAAAGTTCTGGCTATTACATGGTGGATACCTGGTTTTCCATTTGCTGTTGGAGGTCCATCATATATTATATATTCCTTGGCATTTTCACGAGATTTAAAAGTTTCATTTAAAAGGTCAATCTCTTGCCAATATTTTTCTACTTCTGCCTCACGAGCACGAGTATCATTAATATTTAAAGATTTTAACTTACTCATTTTCTTCTCCTTACTAAAAAAGAACCGTCCATACAGACGGTCCACTTATTTCCAAAATTACTCTTAACGATTGGTTTTCGTAATAAACTACTTGATTTCACTTATTAAACTAAAAGATGATATTCACTTTTATTTTCACTAGCACATCTCACCAACCGTGCCTCTCTAAAGCTTCCATAAAAGCTACTGATCTTTATAACATTTGTATAATATTTCTATTTTTATAATACTTATTAAAACTTCTAAGTCAAGCTATAGATGTTTATTAACCTTAAATTTCTCCATAGTAAAAACATCGTGGCTATCTACATTTGCTATTTTTATAGCATCTTCAAACATATTATAGTCTGATTCGTAGTCGTTTCTAAATACCATGGCACTGTTATTATTGTATTTTAAAAGCAAACCATGATACATTCCAAATTCTTCCATATATTGGATTTGTTTTATTTTTGTAATCTCATAGACAGATAAATATAAATCATCAATGTCTATATCTGATAAGTCAATTGCATTATTAAATACAGTTACATTTACTGCTTCATGGATAGTATCTAGTCCTATGTCTGACCTAGTTGGATATATGGATCCACTTTTTTCAGTTTTACCATCTTTATTTACAATTACTATAACACCGTTGTTATTATTTTTTAATTCTTCATCATATTCTGTTAGGTATTTGCCAGTTTCCAAGTAATATTTTATGGACTCTTTGGCAAGTTTTACTAAATCACTCATTTATATTCGCCTGCTTCTTTTTTAATATTTTCCAAATAAGAAGTAGCCATAGCTACTTTTATAATTTACACTATGACTACTATACGAGATTTTTATAACATTTAAAGAACTTTACCAAACCGGAATTGATGATCCTTTGGATACTTCATTTATAATTTTTTTGGTGGCATCTTGGTGGTAATAATTATCTATAAGGTCTTTTAATACTTTGCTGTTTTCATTTTCTTTTGTTGTTGCTATTACGTTTACATATATTTGTTTGTTAGGGTCATTGTGATCTTCTAAATATATTGCATATTCTGTCGGAACAAATCCCGCATCTACAGCCATGCCTGAGTTTACACAAGCTATGTCTACATCATCAAGACTTCTTGCAGTTTGAGACGCTGATAATTCTACTATTTCGAAGTTTCTAGGATTTGCAGTTATTTCATCAACTGTTATTGGATCTCCATCCTTACCTTCTACTTCTATAAGTTCTGCTGATTGTAATAAAAATAATGAGCGCGCTCCATTTGTTGGATCATCTGGAATGGCAATTCTTGCTCCATCTTCTAAATCTGCTAGATCATCTATTTTTGAAGAATAAATTCCAAGTGGTGCTATGGATGTATCAGCTATATCTACAATATCTGATCCACTTTCTTCATTAAATTGACTCAAGAATTTCTTGTGTTGGAAGGCATTAATATCTATGTCACCTGAAAGTAGAGCTTCGTTTGGTTCTCTATAGTCACTAAAAGCTACAATTTCTATAGTTTTACCTGTTCCTTGCTTGTATCTTTTTGCAACATCATCCCAATCTTCGTTGTTTTCACCGACCACACCCAATTTTATAACATCTTTATCTACTAGTGGATCTGTACTTGCATGTTCTATTTGGTTTTTATTTTCTGAACTATCATTAGCACTTTTCTCATTATTTGCTCCACATGAGCTAAGTCCCAAAATTAGAGCAAAGACTAAGCTAATTGATTTTAAATTATTCAACTTATTACTCCTTTATTTTTACCAAGATGCTATCCAAGCACCATTTGTGTATTTATCATAATCTTTTTTTGTCTCATCTGTTTGATAATATTTTACAAGTTCTTTGTATGCTTCATTGTCTTTATCTTCAGCTCTTGCAGCAATAACATTTACATAAATCTTAGCATCTGGATCTTCTGGGTCTTCTAGATAAATAGCATCTTCTTTTGGACTTAAACCAGAATCTAGGGCGAAGTTATCATTTATGGCAGCTGCTACCACATCATCTAAGCTTCTTGCCGTTTGAGCCGGATCCATTTCTATAAATTCTAAGTTCTTTGGATTTTCTGTTATATCATCTAGGGTAATTGATTCTCCTGGTTCGCCCTTTACTTTTATAATTCCTGCACTTTGTAAGAGGAATAAGGCTCTTGGACCATTGGATGGGTCATTTGAAATAGCTATTCTATCTCCATCTTTTAAATCATCTAAGCTTTTTATTTGATTTGAATAAAATCCTAATGGAGCAAGCATTGTATCACCAATTGAAACTACTTTTTCCTCGCCTTGTTCATCATTGAATTCATTTAGAAATTTATAATGTTGATAGCTATTTACATCTATGTCTCCACTTATAAGCGCTTCATTTGGTTGAGCATAATCAGAGAATTTAACTAGTTCCGCTTTTTTGCCTGTTCCTTCTTCATATCTTTTGATAACTTCATCCCAAACTTCATTTTTTTCACCTACAACACCAATTTTAATTGTGTCGCTTACTTCTGTTTGAGCTTTATCTTCTGTACCTTTGTTTGTACTTTCATTTGCATCATTTGATCCACATGCGCTTAATCCTAATGCTAGAGCTAATCCTAAAGTTAATTTTCCTAATTTGTTCATTACTTTCCTCCTTAATGACTTGTTTTTCTAATTAGTAAATTTGCAACGGCCTGAATAATAAATACGACTACTAATATCAAAATAACACTTACTACTACAACGTCGTCTTTGTAGCGTTGATAACCTACAGCTATGGCTAAATCACCTATTCCTCCACCACCTATAAGTCCCGCCATAGCAGTTAAACTTAAAAGTGATATGAGAGTAATGGATGAAGCTCTTATTATACTTGGAAGTCCTTCTCTTAAATAAACACTAGTTATAATCTGAAATGGAGAAGCTCCCATAGATTCTGCAGCTTCAATCTTACCTGGATCTACATCTGCTAAAGCCTGCTCAACTTGTCTTGCAAAAAATGGTACACAAGAAAATACTAGGGGTACTATAGCAGCCTTTGGGCCAATTCTGGTATTAACAATATTTTTTGTAATAGGAGCTACAAGAGCCACTAAGATTACAAAAGGAATAGATCTAAAGATATTTGTCAGCTTATCCAGTATGCTATACACAACTTTATTTTCCAAGATCCTATCCCTGTCAGTAACAACCATTATTACCCCAAGGATTAAACCAAATATTCCTGCAAATATTGCTGAGAAAAATAACATATATAAGGTTGTCTTAAAGTCCTGGGCTATCCTATCTCTTATGGAGTAGGAATAATCAAAAAATCCCATCTTTACCTCCTAAAACTTCTACATCAACATTTCTTTCTTCTAAATAATCTCCTATCTTACCTAAATTCTCTCTATCCCCTGAAAGACTTACTATAAGATTTCCTACTGGAATTCCTGTTATAAACTCTATATTTCCTGCAAGTACATTGGTCTTTACTCCAAACTTATCATAAAGGTCATTTATAAGAGGTTCTGTAGTAGATTCTCCTATGTAATTTAGCTTTACAAGTAACTCATTATCCTTAAGAATTCCAATATTTTGCTTAACTTCTTCTATAGTTTCAGCTACATTTGTAGAAGTTTCTACAAATTCTCTAGTTAATGGCTCTTTAGGCTTTGCAAAAATTTCTATAGTTGGTCCTGCTTCTATGATCTTGCCTGCTTGCATTACCGCACACTTATTACATAGGTCTTTTACTACTTCCATTTGATGTGTAATTATTACTATTGTAAGACCAAGCTTCGCATTAAGATCTTTTAAAAGTTTTAATATTTGCTTAGTAGTTTTGGGATCTAGGGCACTTGTTGCTTCATCACAAAGTAAGATTTCTGGATCAGATGCTAAAGCTCTTGCTATAGCACATCTTTGTTGTTGTCCTCCTGATAATTCTCTTGGGTAATTATCAGCCTTATCTCCTATACCAACTACTTTTAAAAGATCCTTAGCTTTTTTAACCTTTTCTTCCTTAGGAATTTTTAATTTTCTTATAGGGTAGATCACATTATCTAGGACTGTAATATTATTTAAGAGATTAAAATGTTGAAAGATCATTCCTATGTTCTTTCTCCTTGCTCTAAGTTCTTTCTTAGGTAAATCTAAAATATTTTCTCCATTTATAAGGACTTCACCAGATGTAGGTCTTTGAAGAAGATTTATAGTTCTGACAAGTGTTGATTTCCCAGCTCCAGAAAATCCTACTATTCCATATATATCATTTTTTTCTACCTTTAGATTTACATTATCTACAGCCTTAAAGCCATCGAAGTCTACTATTATATTTTTTAAATCAATCATCAAAAGCTCCTTTTAGGAAGTCTAGTGCAAATTTTACTTGTAGTCCTACAGCGTATTTGATCCCTTCTGGATTTATATCAAATTCCGATGTATGAGATCCTGCTGAAATTCCATTTTTCTCATCTCTTACTCCAAACTTGGTATAAACTGATGGACAAAGTTTAGAATATCCAAAAAATGATTCTGAGCCATAAGTGGGATTACCATCTAAGAAGGATGTTGGATAAATATCATTAAGAGATGTTATAACTTTTTCCGCAAGATCTGGATCATTGATAGTTGGATAAGCAACTATTCTTGTATAATCAGAAAATTGCACATAGCATTTATGAGCCCTAGCAGTAGTATTTACTACCTCTTTTAAAACTTCGAGAGCATCTTCCCCAGCTTTATCATCAAAAAATCTCAATGTCCCTTTTACATTACATCTATCAGGAATAACATTTGAAGCAGATCCACCATTTATAGAGCCAAGTCCAAAAGTTACTGTCTTACTTACATCAAGTTGGTTAACCCAAGCTGTTGTAAGAGCAGTAACAATATTTGCAGTAGCTGTAAGAGGATTGATGCACTTATCTGGTCTTGAACCGTGACCTCCTTTACCAATAACATCAAATTCTACTCCAGCACATCCTGCATGAGATGGGCCTTTTAAGACTTTTATTTGTCCTACTTCTAAAAATGGTGATTGATGGTTACCATAGCAAGCATCTAAATCTTTATCTTTTAAGTGCTCAACCATTGCATCGATCCCACCGCCAGTTTCTTCACCTTCTTCAAAGATAAAGTAAATTTTTCCACTTAGTTCATCTTTAAAATCAGTTAGAATCTTTGCTGTTGTTAAAAGTGTAGCCATATGTGAATCATGTCCACAAGCATGACTTACTCCCTTATTTTTTGAAACTACAGTCTTTTTATTTTTTAAATTGTTCTCACTTTCTAGTATAGGAAGTGCATCTATATCAGTTCTAATTCCTAAAGTATTACCAGTTTTTCCTGTATCAAGCAAGGCTGTAAATCCAGTAGTATTTTTTGCATCTTCTACTAAAAGACCGAGCCTTTCACATTCTTTTTTTAGATATTCTGCTGTCTTATATTCTTTATCACTTACTTCTGGATTCTCGTGTAAATAAGTTCTCCAAGCAACCGTCCTGTCAAAATATTCATCGATTTTTGCTTTTATTACTTCATTGTTAGTCATTGCCAGTCCTTTCATAAAGTTAGTCATAAAAAAACGCCCTTAAATTCTATTTCTAGAATCTAAGGACGATATTATTCGCGTTACCACCTTAATTTATGTATGCTCACGCATACATACTCTCATCAAGTACCATCATACTCTACTCCTATAACGGGAAGACCCGTGTGAATCTAACTATCGACTCACCCCAAGAAAAGGCCATCTTCATTTAGATTTTTACTCACCCATCTCACCAATACTGGGTTCTCTGTAGAATGTCCATCTAAACTACTCTTCTTTTCATATGGTTTTGTAAAACTATTTGATAAGTAAATATTACCATGTCCATTAAAGCTTGTCAAATATTTTTTTAAATTTATAGAAAAAAATGAATTATATACAATATAAAGACAAAAAAAGTTGGAGGCTAGCTTGCCTCCAACGGGTGGTAAAATAAATTCACTTATAATATACACTCTGAGTATCTTATTGCAAGTTTACTTGCCACTTTCCCTAAAAAGATTATAAGGAAATTTGTACCATCTTGAATTTGGTAAATATTTTTTTACTGGTTTTTCTAATTTTCTTGTAAAATAATCTTCCAATTCATAAAGCTTTTCTTTTCTTTCGTCAAAATATGGATTATATCCATGATTTTTTAAGACACCTGCCGCACGTTTTTCTATGCCCAAGTATTCCGTTTTTATAATCCCATCCAAATACTGGATCAATAAATCATAGTCATTATATTCATTATATTTTAAAAAGTCAGCCACAAATGCTTTCCTATCATCAGATATATTCCAAGCTCCTACATAGGCATCTACACTTTTTATTTGAAAACTATGGCTTAGGGCAATACGTGCTGGAAAGAAATATGAATCAGCTCTTAATATTTTATAACTCTCATAAAAATGTTCAGCATTCTTTGCACCAGTTGATTTTCCAATATCATGCAAGGCTCCACAAGCAAAGGCAATATCTGGATCCAGTCCAAGATCTTTTGCCATTCTTTGAGCAGTTTTTCCTATAGTCCACAAGTGCAAAACCCATTTTCCTGGATTGTTTTTATATCCTTCTTCTAAATATGAAATTATTTTATCTTTATTTGGTATGTTTCCAAAATTTTCCTTATACATTTTTTATAATCTTTCCATAGGTATAAATTGTTTTATCATCTG
The DNA here is from genome assembly GCF_900445265.1 of Anaerococcus octavius. GTDB lineage: Bacteria > Bacillota > Clostridia > Tissierellales > Peptoniphilaceae > Anaerococcus > Anaerococcus octavius. The sequence goes on along the minus strand of NZ_UFTA01000002.1, from coordinate 20,113 downwards.
TTGATCTTAGCCTATAGTCTATTTCTCTATTAAGCTTTTTATACTCACCTATAAGAACTTTCTTGTTTCTAATTTCATTTTTATAGACTATATTAAAAAATTTAATATCTTTTATATCGAACTTACATAAATCATTAATGTAGTCAAAATATACAGCGTTATTTACATGAAAATTGCTATCAATATCTGTATACCTTACAATGATTTCTTTAGATTCATCAAAATCTTTTATGTAAGTTATGGATGGTTTTTCATAAATTTTTTCATCTCTTTTATAGGTTTCTATAAGCTCTGGCATCATTTTTACAGGGCGCATCCTATCTATATCTATTAGCAAAAATACACCATATGCTTTTACAATTATTTCTCCATCTCTTTTTATACTAAAATTTCTGTGAGCATAAAATTTATTCATACCAACAACATGGGTGCTCACTTCTATCCGATCATTTTCCCTTATAGCATTTATAATTTCCACATCCCATGAATATACTATCCATCTATACTTTGCCATATCCATGTCTTTTTCAAGTATATAGGAATGGTTGAGTGATATATCTGCCATAATGCTAATCAAATTTCTAATAGATAAATTTTTATATCTATCACATAGCATATATGGAACTTTGATTTTTTTACTATATGACATACAATCCTTCTTTCTATAATGATTATATTTTAAAGCTATTTTTTTGCAAAATATTAAAAAAATAACACTTATTTTACTAATGCTTATTATATTATTCTTATAGGAACAAAAAAAGAACCACTAAAAAGTGGTTTATTTTTTATCTTATTTAAAGTCCTGGTATCATTAGTCTTGCTACGTTGAAGTAAACTATTAATGATAATGAGTCTACTATTGTTGATATTAATGGACTTGCCATTATGGCTGGATCCGCTCCAAATTTTTCTGCGACTATTGGTAAAAGCGAGCCTACTGTTTTAGCTATTACTACTATACCAACTATAGTTAATCCCACTATAAATGAAACTTGCATGCCTACTTTATCGAAGAAATAACATTTTAAAAATGCAACTATTCCTAAGGCTAAGCCACATATTAATCCTACTGTAATCTCTTTTAATACTACCTTAGCCCAATCACTTGTTTCTATATCATGTGTTGCCATGGCACGGATAACAAGGGTTGAAGCTTGGCTACCAGCATTACCACCTGAGTCCGTTAACATTGGTATAAACATATTTAGAGCAATGACTGCTTGGACTACATATTCATAGCCTCTTAAAATGGTTGATGTAAATGTAGCTGAAATCATCAAAAACATTAACCATGGTATTCTATTTTTTGCAAGATCCCAAGGCCTTGTTTTTGAATAGGCTTCCTCATCTGGTGTTGTACCTGCTAAAAGTTGGAAGTCTTCTGTTGCCTCTTGTTCGATAATCCACATAATATCATCTACTGTAATTAGTCCTACTAGTCGATCTGTTTTATCTACTACTGGCAAGGCTGTAAAACCGTATTTTTGGAAGGTAAGGGCAACATCTTCTTGGTCATCTGTTGTGTGTACATATATTACATCTTGGTACATTAAATCATCTATTAATGTATCTGGCTTATTAGTTACAATTGACCTAAGAGAAACATAACCTAGGATCTCCTTGGTAGGGCTTGTAACATAACAAGTATAAAGAGTAACCATATCGTGACCTACTTTTTTTATGTGAGCTAGAGCTTCTTTAACTGTCATGTATGGCTTTAGCTCTACAAATTCTGTTGTCATAAGCCTTCCGGCAGAATATTCAGGGAAGCTTAGATATTCGTTTACTAAAGCTCTTGTTTGTTTATCTGATGACTTTAATATTCTTTGAACCATAGCTGCTGGCATCTCTTCCAAAGTATCTATCATATCATCAAAGTTAAGGTCTCTTAGAAGTTCTTTAAATTCTCGTTCTTGTAAACCTGCTTGGAGCTTTTCTTTTTCTTCGCTTTCAAGTTCAGCAAAAACTTCTACTGCATCATCTTTTTTTAATAATCTAAAGACAACTAGAGCTTCTTCTGCTGATAATTCTTCTATAAATTCTACTATATCAACAGGGTTAGTACGTCTTAAAAGTTCTGATAGTTCATTTGGTCTTTTTTTATCTAAAAGATATTTAAGCTCTACTAGCCTATCTTCACTAGATTTGTAAGTATACATATTTTTGCCTCCCTTCTTATATACCAAGCCCTGGTAAAATAGCTTGGGCAATATTAAAGTAAACTATTAATCCAAGTGAGTCTACAATAGTTGTAATAAGTGGACTTGCCATAATTGCTGGATCTGCCCCAAATTTTTCTGCAACTATAGGTAATAAAGAACCTATAGCCTTGGCTATAACTACTATAGCTAGGATTGTAAGTGATACAACTAACGCCACATTTATGGCTACCTTATCAAAGAAATAGCATTTTAAAAATGCCACAATAGCTAAAGCAGCACCACAAATAAGTCCTACTGTGACTTCTTTTAAAACAACTTTTACCCAATCACTTGGTTGTATATCATGAGTTGCCATAGCACGAATAACAAGGGTAGATGCTTGGCTACCAGCATTACCACCTGAACCAGTTAGCATTGGTATAAACATATTTAGGGCAATTACTGTTTGTATAACATCCTCATATCTTTTTAGTATTGTCGATGTAAAAGCTCCTGAAATCATCAGAAACATCAGCCATGGTATCCTGTTTTTTGCAAGCGACCAAGCAGACATTCTTGAATAATCTTCTTCTTCTGGAGTAGTACCAGCCATACGTTGGAAGTCTTCTGTTGCCTCTTGTTCAATAATCCAAATAATATCATCAACAGTAATTATTCCTACCAATCGATTTGTATTATCTACAACAGGTAAGGCTGTAAAACCATATTTTTGAAAGGTGTGGGCTACATCTTCTTGGTCATCTGTAGTATAAACATATATTACATCTTCATATAAAAGCTCAGATAATTTTGTATCTGGCTCTCGTGTTACTACCATCCTTAATGATACATATCCCAAAAGCTTGTGGGTAGGGTCTGTTACATAACAAGTATAGACTGTTACCTTATCCTTACCAACATCTTCAAGCAAGGCTAAGGTTTCTTCTACTGTCATATCTGCTGAAACTTCTACAAACTCTGTTGTCATTAAAGAACCAGCAGAGTCTTCTGGAAATTGCAAATATTCATTTACAAGATCTCTTGTTTGACTATCAGAAGATTTTAAGATTTGTTGGACCATTGTTGCAGGCATCTCTTCTAAAGTATCGATCATATCATCGAAGTTTAGATCTTCTAATAGGTCTCTAAATTCATCGTCATTTAGGACTTCTTGAAGTTTTTCCTTATCAGTTTGGTTAAGCTGAGCAAAAACTTCTGCTGCATCTTCTTTTTTTAAAAGTCTAAATAAAACAAGGGCTTCTTCTGCTGATAAATCCTCAAAGCATTCAACAATATCTATGGGATTTGTTCTGCTTAGCAGGTCGGATAGTTCGCTTATTTTCTTGTTTTCTAATAGGTAATTTAGTTCATCCACCCTATCTGCATTTGATTTATTTTGGTCCATAAATCACCTCCTTATTTTATTTCTTTTAATAGCTCATTTAGACCGGTTACAAATTGTTTATCATTTTTATAGTCCTTCTTGCTTAGGTCAAGGTCTTCATCACTTTCTACTTTTATATCAGGTGTAACGCCCACCTTATTTATTTGTGTACCATTTGGTGTGAAATATTCGCTAATAGTAATTTTTGCACCAGCTCCATCTTCTAAGTTAAATACTTTTTGAACAACGCCCTTACCAAAAGATTGGGTGCCAATAACTTTTGCTCGTCCACGATCTTTCATAGCTCCAGCTAAAATTTCACTAGCAGATGCTGAATTTTCGTTTTGTAAAACAACCATAGGTATATCACTAGCATTTGCATCAGATTTTTCTGTTGCAACATTGCCTTTTTTATCTTTTGTAGTTACTATTACACCTTCATCTAAGAAGTTATCAGCTATATTTATAACTACATCTAAGGCTCCACCTGGATTATTTCTAACATCTAAAATAAGACCATCTATATCTTGAGCCATAAGTTTACTGTAGCTATCTGAAAAGTCTTTCCATGTTATATCATCAAAGGCTTTAATGTGGATATATCCTATTTTTTTGCCGCGTACTTCTAAGATATCATCATCTATTGTATCTACATTTACATCAGCACGTGTTACTTTCACATCAAATTCTTTGCTATTTGTTGTTCCTTCTTCTGTTCTTAATATAGTAAGAGTTACATCACTACCAGGCTCTCCTTTGATTTCTGCAACTGCTTCTTCAAGTTGATTAGGTCCAAAGGCTTTGCCATTTACTTTTGTAATATAGTCTCCAGATTCTATACCAGCTTCTTTTGCAGGAGAATCGTCAAAAACTGATACTGCTTTAATATATCCTTCTTTACTGGCTTGAACAGATAGTCCAATACCTGAATAGCGTCCATTTAAAGACTCCATAAGTTTTTTAAATTCATCTGGTGTGTAATAAGCAGTATATGGGTCACCTAGATTTGCAAACATTCCTTTTAGTGAACCCTCATAAATTTGCTCATCATCATAATCAAAAAGAAAATTCTGATCTAAAAGACTTTTTAGTCCCTCCATTTGTGCAATATGTTCAGCATCACGAGTACTTGAACTTTTAGAAACGCTAGAATTTTGTCCTAGAGTAAAACCAGTAAATCCTACACCTGCTACTAAAATAAGAGCAAGTATAAATTTGCCAAATTTTTTCATAAACCCTCCTTGGTTTTTTATAGAAATCATTACTTAAAAAAGACAATAATAATAAAATTATACTATTTTTCACCTGCAACTAAAAGCTTTTTGCCATTTACTTTTTACCCTTATTGCAAGCTTATTCAAAATCTAATTATACATATTTTTCCTACCTATTCATCCCTTTAGCCAATTAAACTTTTTTTAAAGAATGTTTTATCATAACAATGTCGACAAAATAAAATAATAAGCGCGCGCTTTGAAAGGATTTATTGTGAAGATAAATATAGAAAATTCAAAGCAAATAATGGATGCTTATATGCCACTAATAATAGCCAATGCTAGAAATTTTTCTGCCTTTGAGTACGAAGAAGCAGTTGATCAGTCAAAAATGATTTTATTAGATGCAATTTTGGAATATGAAAAAGAAAAAGGAAGTTTTGGCAATTTTTTAAAGCAAAAACTATACTTTTATTTTTTAGATGAATGCAAAAAAGGAAATATAAAATCACTAGATGAACTTGATAATGATGGGATTTCACTCATAAACTCAATAAGAGATGATTATGATTTGGAAAAAGATTTGGAAAATAAGCAAAAGTACAAAAACTTATACAAGGCTATAAATACGCTACCAGCTGATTTAAAGTCAATAATTGTAGGCAAATATTTTTTAGATATGACAAATGATGATCTTGCTAAAAAAATGAATTTAACTTATAAAACTATTGCTAATAAGTCTAGTATAGCTCTTAAACTTTTAAGAAAGACTTTAGAAATTTGAATCTAAATTATAAAAAAATAACCCCAAAATCCAACAAATAGATTTTGGGGTTTACATTTATCCTAGACTATTTCTAGTACTCTTTTTGTTATAGTCTCAAGCTCTGCCTTATCTTTTAATGTAACAGTACCGAACTTTGTAGTAAGTACATTTGAAGCAAGCATCCTATCCATAGCTGATCTTAACTCATCTGGTGTATAGTCAGTTTTTGGATAGTCCACTGAGATTGATTTTTGATTTTGAGATGCATCCTTAAAGTATAATTTTAATTTTCTATTATCCATCTATATTCTCCTTAAAGCTGTTCTAATTTAACAAGATAGATTTCAACATCGCTTGCTTCTATTAATGAAGTATAAGCAAGTGCAAAATCTTTTAATTGTTCTTCTGCAGCTGCTGCATTGATATTTGAAAAAGTTTTAGTAACATTTTTATTAGATCCATCAGCAGATCTTACCTTAAATTTGATTTGTAATTTCATATATCCTCCATATATTTTTTCTTTGTGTAGTGGCGCCCTACACTTATATATAGAAAAAATCGGTCTTCTTTCCCGAAGAAATTTCAAATAAAGATATTTATGCTAATTATTAAAGCTATTTTCATAGTTTATAAGCTCAGAAATTAAATAAAGTGACCCACACCATAATATCAAATCACCTTTCCTACTCATTTCTTTAGAATACTCATAAGCTTTTATACTATCCTCTATAGCTACAACATCTTCTCTCTTAGCCTCTACAATTTTACTAAGACTATCAAAATCAAAGGCTCTAGGATTATTAATATTTGTAACTATTAAGTAATCAGCTATTTTGCTTAGCTGTTTTATAATGTAGTTATAGTCTTTATCTTTTAAAACTGAAAATCCAACAATCAACCTATCGTAAGAAAAATATTTGAGAGTTTCTATAAGTGCATCTATTGATTCTTCATTATGGCTACCATCAACTAGCACCCTTGGACTTTTACATATATAAGTAATCCTACCAGGGTTATCTGCTTTTGATAATGATTGCTTAATATCATTTTCATCTAAGCACAATTCGTCTTTAAAATAGTCTATAACCATCAAAGCTAGACAAGCATTATATATTTGATGAATACCTAGTAACTGTAAATTCACATCTTTATAATTTCTAAAATCAAATACATTGGCGTTTTCATCTGCTTTCTTTATATTGATTTCATTTTTAGTAAAGCTATATAACTTACTATTAGTTTCTAAAGTCTTTTTTAAAAATACATTCATTACCTCATCTTTTTGCGGATATATGAAGACTGGCACATTTTCTTTTATAATGCCTGCTTTTTGATAAGCTATCTGTCTTATATCATTTCCTAATATATTTGTATGATCCATAGAAATAGTTGTGATAACTGAAGCTATAGGTTTCTTTATAATATTTGTGCAATCTAATAGTCCACCCAAACCAGTTTCAACAATAGCAACATCTACACTTTGCTCATAAAAGTATATATACATAATTGCAGTAATAATTTCAAAATAACTTAAATAGTAACCTTCTTTATCTAATGTTTTTATGGGTTGCTCTAGCCTTTGAACCAAATTTGATAACTGCTCATCACTTATCTCTTTTCCATCTATTGAAATATTTTCATTTATTCTTGCTATATATGGGGAAGTAAAACTTCCAGTTTTATAATTTCTTGAAAATACGCTAGCTAAAAACCTAGTTGTTGATCCTTTGCCATTAGTCCCAGCTATATGAATAATTCTTATCTTATCTTGTGGATTATCAAAAAAATCCAATAATTTTTCAATCTTTTCAAGAGTATGATCTCCCTTAGAGACCGGTCTATTATTTATAAAATTAACCGCATCAAAATATTTCATTTATCTCCTATTACTCCTTATAAATTTATTAAATAATTTATTTTTATAATACTATATTAAATATTATCTGCCTTTTTCATAAATCTACATTAGATATCTTATATTAATTTATTAAGAATAAAAATATGATAATAGGAATAAAAAACAAAATCAGCTCTGAAACTTAAATACTATAAGATAATAAAAGTACCAATAAGCCATTTACTCCGAAAATACACAGCCTACTAAAATGAAAAATCTAGTCAACAACTGAAGTTTTCTTAGAATTACAACAAGTTTATATAATAAAAACTTGATGATTATAAATAACTTTAAATCCTATAAATTAATTTTTAGTGTAACTTCAAATACTTTAAGCTTTTAAGATAATCAAATCGAATTCAAATAAGTAATATAAAATATTCATAAGTCATTCTGATACAAAGAAATAAATATGGACAAAAGAAAAACACCCTAAAAAGGATGTTAGTATGGTGGGCCTCCAGGGACTCGAACCCTGGACCTACCGGTTATGAGCCGGGCGCTCTAACCGACTGAGCTAGAGGCCCCCAATATAATATATAATTATAATATAAGTATTTCATCGCTTGCTTGCATAATTAAAATGCAGCTTTCAAACGAAACGACGTTTTATCGCCTATAAATTTCTTTTACAAAATATAGATAGAACATTATGGTGGACCTGAGTAGACTCGAACTACCGACCTCACGCTTATCAGGCGTGCGCTCTAACCACCTGAGCTACAGGTCCATAAAATCATCATATAATAATATCAAATTATTTTTTACTATCCTAAAATTTATATTGGCAGGGGAGACAGGACTTGAACCCGCGACATCCGGTTTTGGAGACCGACGTTCTACCAACTGAACTACTCCCCTATATTTTTTAAAAAAATAAGACCCCATAGAGGGTCCTCAGTCCATTAGGACCTTCGGTTATTTCGTGCTGATACACGAGTCCTCCTTAAGCCGGACAGGCTAATTTCGCTTACGGTTACTATTTAATGGAATGAACTCCATGAACCGCACTGATTTTATTGGTGCCCAGAGGCGGAATCGAACCACCGACACGAGGATTTTCAGTCCTCTGCTCTACCGACTGAGCTATCTGGGCAAACTATTAATTTGGCGGAGAAGGAGGGATTTGAACCCTCGCATCCCTTTTGAAAGGATCTACTCCCTTAGCAGGGGAGCCTCTTCAGCCACTTGAGTACTTCTCCATTTTGAGTTTTCGCTCAGCGACCAATTATTGGTCACATAATTAAAGAATAGATTATTCTTTAATAGCCGCTTTTGCTATTTGGCGGAGAGGAAGGGATTCGAACCCTTGTGAGCCGAAAGACTCTAACGGTTTTCAAGACCGCCCCGTTATGACCGCTTCGGTACCTCTCCATATGTACTTATATGTATAAGATTTAAATATTATATTGTAAGTAATCAAATGGCTAAGAATCTAAAAGCCAATTCAATTGACTTTCGCCTATTAATTTGTATTAGATTAGCCTATCTCAAAAGAAATAGGCTTTTCTAATTTGGTGACCCATCGGAGATTCGAACTCCGGACACCCTGATTAAAAGTCAGGTGCTCTACCGGCTGAGCTAATGGATCATATTGGCTGGGATAGCAGGACTCGAACCTACGCATACCAGAGTCAAAGTCTGGTGCCTTACCGACTTGGCTATATCCCAATAGTAATTGTTTTGTGCAGTAACAAGATATATTATACCACACTTTTATAAAATAACCAAATTTTTTTGTAAGGTTTTTTAATAAATCTTTTAATAAGATTCATTTGTGGCGCGCCCTCCAGGATTCGAACCTGGGGCACACGGATTAGAAGTCCGTTGCTCTATCCAGCTGAGCTAAGGGCGCATGGAGCGGGTGAAGGGAATCGAACCCTCGCAACCAGCTTGGAAGGCTGGGGCTCTACCACTGAGCTACACCCGCATTATGCGGATCATAATGGTAAAATTTATCTAGTATGTAATCCCAAAATTTAAATGGTGGGGATGAGCGGATTCGAACCACTGAAAGCAAAGCTAACGGATTTACAGTCCGTCCCATTTGGCCAACTCTGGAACATCCCCATATTTTTTTATTTAAAAGCTATTATTACTTATATAATAAGCTTAATTGGAGCTGATGATAGGACTTGAACCTACAACCTATTGATTACAAATCAATTGCTCTGCCAATTGAGCTACATCAGCATATTGGATCACTATCGCAATCCAAATGGCGACTTGGATGGGATTCGAACCCACGACCTCCGCCGTGACAGGGCGGCATTCTAACCAGCTGAACTACCAAGCCATAAAAATAATTTCATTTATATAATAGCAAGCTTTAAATGGTGGAAGTAACAGGGCTCGAACCTGTGACCCCCTGCTTGTAAGGCAGATGCTCTCCCAACTGAGCTATACTTCCATATAGACAATACTCACAGAACTTTTTGTAGTCCTCGGACTTCGTCCTGCGGTATTTCGTGCTGTTGCACGACTCCTCCATGAATCGGAGGGACTTGCTTTGTGGTGACCCTACCGGGATTCGAACCCGGGATACCACCGTGAAAGGGTGGTGTCTTAACCGCTTGACCATAGGGCCTTATTGAAACGACTTAACAAGTATATCATAAATCAAACTTTAATGCAAGCCTTTTTTAAAAAAATATTGGTTGCGGGAGCAGGATTTGAACCTACGACCTTCGGGTTATGAGCCCGACGAGCTACCAAACTGCTCCATCCCGCGATATACAGTTTATAACCGAATAAGTTGGTGCCGAGGACCGGAATCGAACCGGTACGATGTTTGACCATCGCAGGATTTTAAGTCCTGTGCGTCTGCCAGTTCCGCCACCCCGGCATAAATATTATATATCTACCTGGCATATTAGTGCTTAAATTTTATTATAGAATAATTACATTAATTGTAAAATATCCAGCTATTTAAGTTCTAATTTGGCGCTCAGGGTGGGACTCGAACCCACAACCTACCGGTTAACAGCCGGGTGCTCCACCATTGAGCTACCTAAGCATATTAATACTTCTTAACTTACTTAAAATACATTTAATAGCTTGCTAGCCAATGTGGCTAGCAGTTATTAGATGTTTGGCGATTTCTTACTCTACCGGGAGGTCACCCTCCGAGTACCATCAGCGTAATGAGGCTTAACTTCTGTGTTCGGTATGGGAACAGGTGTATCACTCATGCCATTATCACCATATTCTATTTTGAACCTATAAATAGCAGACAATATTTCCAGTCAAGATTTAAAGTTTAGTATCCATTAGCTTAATGCATTACTGCACTTACACCTTGGACCTATCTAACGTATTTTCTTTACGTACTTTTAGAAATCTTATCTTGAGGGTTGTTTCGTACTTAGATGCTTTCAGTACTTATCAATTCCATACTTAGCTACCCAGCTATGCTCCTGGCGGAACAACTGGTACACCAGTGGTATGTCCATCCCGGTCCTCTCGTACTAAGGACAGGTCCTCGCAAATTTCTTACGCCCACGCTGGATAGGGACCGAACTGTCTCACGACGTTCTGAACCCAGCTCGCGTGCCTCTTTAATGGGCGAACAGCCCAACCCTTGGGACCTACTTCAGCCCCAGGATGAGACGAGCCGACATCGAGGTGCCAAACCTCCCCGTCGATGTGGACTCTTGGGGGAGATAAGCCTGTTATCCCCGGGGTAGCTTTTATCCGTTGAGCGATGGCCCTTCCATGCGGTGCCACCGGATCACTAAGTCCGTATTTCTACTCTGCTTGAGCTGTTTCTCTCGCAGTTAAGCTCGCTTATGCCTTTGTACTCTGCGAATGGTTTCCGTCCATTCTGAGCGAACCTTTGAACGCCTCCGTTACTTTTTGGGAGGCGACCGCCCCAGTCAAACTGCCCAACTGACAATGTCCTTTGCCCTGATTAAGGGTCAATGTTAGAATTTTGATATTAGAGGGTTGGTATCCCAAGCTTGGCTCCTCGCACACTGGCGTGCACGGATCAATGCCTCCCAACTATCCTGTACATCTAATCTCAAAATCCAATATCAGCCTACAGTAAAGCTCCACGGGGTCTTTCCGTCCTAGCGTGGGTAAGTCGCATCTTCACGACTACTACAATTTCACCGGATCCTTTGTTGAGACAGTGCCCAAATCGTTACACCTTTCGTGCGGGTCGGAACTTACCCGACAAGGAATTTCGCTACCTTAGGACCGTTATAGTTACGGCCGCCGTTTACTGGGGCTTAAGTTCTAGCCTTCGCGTTTGCTAAGCCTTCCCCTTAACCTTCCAGCACCGGGCAGGTGTCAGCTCCTATACTTCATCTTACGATTTTGCAGAAACTTGTGTTTTTGGTAAACAGTCGCTTGGGCCTGGTTTCTGTGGCCAGATCGCTCTGGCTCCCCTTCTCCCGAAGTTACGGGGACATTTTGCCGAGTTCCTTAACAAAGGTTCTTCCGCGCGTCTTGGTATTCTCTACCTCCCTACCTGTGTCGGTTTTGGTACGGGCGCTTTGGTCATTGATAGTGACTTTTCTTGGCAATTTGAAATCGGCTACTTCTCTACTCATGTTTTCGATACCTATCACACATCAGCTTTATGATTAGCGGATTTGCCTACTAATCGGCCTTTGTGCTTAGACTGCCTTCCATCGGGCAGCTTAGCTTATCCTCTTGCGTCATCACTTCTCTATAGCGACTTTAAGCGGTACAGGAATATAGACCTGTTATCCATCGGCTACGTCTTTTGGCCTCGCCTTAGGTCCCGACTTTCCCTGAGGGGACGAGCCTTGCTCAGGAGTCCTTAGGGTTTCGACGGGAGTGATTCTCACACTCCTTCTCGCTACTCATGCCAGCATTCTCTCTTGTATTAAGTCCACGCCTGCTTTCGCTTGGGCTTCTTCCCTAATACAATGCTCCTCTACCACTGATAGAGTATTTAAAATTGCTGGTAAATACTTTGACGTTTTCTTGACCTAACTCAAATCTTTGATTTGTTAGTAGGTCAAATGTCGCACTGTTTCAAATCTTAGATTTGTCAAAGTGCCGACTATATTTTAAACCAGTTACATATATTAATATATGCGATTGTTTTCGGTGATAATCGTAGTTATTTACAACTTACCTTTATCTTAGTGTTTGATATTTGCGTAAATTTTGAATAACTCGTTTTATCTTGATTGTATTGTAATATTTCCGTCTAAGTTTTACCTTTTCTTCTCTTTATGTTTGTTCTAGAGTTGATTGAGCAATTTTAAATTCTCTATCAATCCGAAGCTTCGGTACTGAATTTTAGCCCCGTTTATTTTCGGCGCAAACCCACTTGACCAGTGAGCTATTACGCATTCTTTAAATGTATGGCTGCTTCTAAGCCAACGTCCTGGTTGTCTTAGTAGGTTCACATCCTTTTCCACTTAATTCAGATTTTGGGACCTTAGCTGTCGGTCTGGGCTGTTTCCCTTTCGACTTAGGAGCTTATCCCTCTAAGTCTGACTCCATGACTTGATTTTTTGGCATTCGGAGTTTGATAGGCTTTGGTACGGTTAGCCGCCCTAGGCCAGTCAGTGCTCTACCTCCTTAAATCTTTGGTCATAGGCTAGCCCTAAAGCTATTTCGAGGAGAACCAGCTATCTCCGGGTTCGTTTGGTTTTTCGCCCCTATCCACAGTTCATCCGATGCGTTTTAAACCGCACCCGGTTCGAGCCTCCAGTGAATTTTACTTCACCTTCACTCTGACCATGGATAGATCACCCGGTTTCGGGTCTATCATATCTAACTTTCGCCCTATTAAGACTCGCTTTCGCTAAGGCTTCATCTCTTAAAGATTTAACCTTGCTATATATGATAACTCGCTGGCCCATTCTACAAAAGGTACGACATCAGGCTCTTGCCCTCTGTCTGCTTGTAGGCTCAAGGTTTCAGGTTCTTTTTCACTCCCCTTTCGGGGTTCTTTTCACCTTTCCCTCACGGTACTTGTTCGCTATCGGTCACATGTTAGTATTTAGCCTTAGGGGATGGTCCCCCTATCTTCACAGCAAATTTCTCGTGTTCACTGCTACTTGCCCCCACAATATATTTTCTTTTGTTTACAAGACTGTCACTTTCTTTGGTTCATCTTCCCAAATGATTTAACTAAAAAATATATTTCTTACTGGGTTGGGCTGTTTTCTGTTCGCTCGCCGCTACTTGGAAAATCGAGTTTTCTTTCTTTTCCTCCTGCTACTTAGATGTTTCAGTTCGCAGGGTCTTACTTCATAAAGCTATGTATTTACTTTATGATGACTGTGTCTTCCACAGCCGGGTTTCCCCATTCGGAGACCTAGGGGTCATTGCTTTTTGTGAGCTTGCCCTAGTTTTCGTTCACTTACGTCCTTCTTAGTCTTCATGTGCCAAGGCATCCACCTTGTGCCCTTTTCTTCTTGACTGGAAATATTGTTTGCTATTTAATTTTCAGCTTATACTGAGTGAGTTCGAAATCTTTGATTTCGAATTATTTTGAATTCTGTCATTTTTAATGGCAGAGACAAAATAACGCTAGTACTTGTTTGTACTATTTTGCTTCAGTTTAAGTGGTTCATTTTTTTTCTAATATACGGATTAATCATCCATACTATTAGCGTCGTAGATTTCGTAAGTTTATTTGTAAAGCTTAGAAACTACTATATTAATGACCATATCTTTCAGCCAAACTCGTCGGCTTGCTGACAAAGTTGTAAACAACTTTAAAGCGCCGCGACGTCTGACCTTCATTCCATTTGATTTGCAAATGGTGATAGGTCATTATGGTGGAGATAAAGAGATTCGAACTCTTGACCCCCTGCGTGCAAGGCAGGTGCTCTCCCAACTGAGCTATATCCCCATATTTACTATTTATATTATTTTATATTATATAGTGGATTATTGAAATTTAATTTATATCAATGATTATGTCTGTATTTCTAACAAGAACTTTTAAATGTTCTTCGTTGAGGAAACGACGTGTCGTTTCCTCAATCCTTAGAAAGGAGGTGATCCAGCCGCACCTTCCGATACGGCTACCTTGTTACGACTTCACCCCAGTTACTGACCCTACCTTCGACTGCTGCGTCCTTAATGGTTCGCTCACAGGCTTCGGGTATTGCCAACTTCCATGGTGTGACGGGCGGTGTGTACAAGACCCGGGAACGCATTCACCGTGGCATTCTGATCCACGATTACTAGCAACTCCAACTTCATGCACTCGAGTTGCAGAGTGCAATCCGAACTGGGACAGGCTTTTTGAGTTTTGCTTAACATCGCTGTCTTGCTGCCCTCTGTACCTGCCATTGTAGCACGTGTGTAGCCCAAGTCATAAAGGGCATGATGATTTGACGTCATCCCCACCTTCCTCCGGTTTGTCACCGGCAGTATTGCTAGAGTCCCCAACTTAATGATGGTAACTAGCCATAGGGGTTGCGCTCGTTATGGGACTTAACCCAACATCTCACGACACGAGCTGACGACAACCATGCACCACCTGTATTTCAGTTATCCGAAGATATAGGCACTTATCTCTAAGTGTTTCCAAAATATGTCAAGACTTGGTAAGGTTCTTCGCGTTGCTTCGAATTAAACCACATGCTCCGCTGCTTGTGCGGGTCCCCGTCAATTCCTTTGAGTTTCACACTTGCGTGCGTACTCCCCAGGCGGAGTGTTTAATGCGTTAGCTGCGGCACCCAGATTTACTCCAGACACCTAACACTCATCGTTTACGGCGTGGACTACCAGGGTATCTAATCCTGTTTGCTACCCACGCTTTCGTACCTCAGCGTCAGTTAATGGCCAGAAAGTCGCCTTCGCCACCGGTATTCCTCCTAATATCTGCGCATTCCACCGCTACACTAGGAATTCCACTTTCCCTTCCATTACTCAAGGTCTCCAGTTTTAGAAGCTTACTATAGTTGAGCTATAGCCTTTGACTTCTAACTTAATGACCCGCCTACGTACCCTTTACGCCCAATGATTCCGGACAACGCTCGGTCCTTACGTATTACCGCGGCTGCTGGCACGTAATTAGCCGGACCTTATTCGTATAGTACTGTCATTTTCTTCCTATACAAAAGATTTTTACAACCCGAAGGCCTTCTAAATCACGCGGCGTCGCTGCATCAGGGTTTCCCCCATTGTGCAAAATTCCCCACTGCTGCCTCCCGTAGGAGTCTGGGCCGTGTCTCAGTCCCAATGTGGCCGTACACTCTCTCAAGCCGGCTACTGATCGTTGCCTTGGTGGGCTTTTTTCTCACCAACTAGCTAATCAGACGCAAGTCCATCTTACACCGCTAACACTTTGACTATCGCTTCATGCGAAGTGATAGTTTCATAGGGTATTATTCGTCGTTTCCAACGGCTATCCCCTTGTGTAAGGCAGGTTACTCACGCGTTACTCACCCGTCCGCCACTAATCCACTTAAGTTCATTCCGAAGAAATCATTTAAGTTTCATCGTTCGACTTGCATGTGTTATGCACGCCGCCAGCGTTAATCCTGAGCCAGGATCAAACTCTCATGAAAAATATTTTTCTACATTTTACTAATGTAGTTTATCTTTTGTTCATAAAAGCTTTTTGATTCAAGCTCTTTTCATTTACACTGATCTTAATAATCAATGCGTGATTTATTTCTCGGCCGTTCCGTCCTGCGACCACTCCGTGGAGGGTCCTCTTCTGGCCGGACTGGCCTATTAATCATCCTTAAAGAAATCAACTTGGTTAAAGTTGTCAATAACTTATTAGTTATTTATTGATAGGTTGATTATGTTTTTTGTTTACATAATCATTGATATTAAATTTCATTTTAGATGTTTGCTTTAAACATCTGGTTCATTGTGTCGTTTGTTTGTAACGACTTTTATAGTCTACCACTTAATTTTCGCTTTGTCAAATCTTTTTATAAGTTTTTTACAAAAAGTTTACTCGGCATTTACAAATTAACTGTATCGACTTTATATAGTCTATCACCTTTTTGATTGCTTGTCAAGAGTTTTTTTATTTTATTTTAATTTTTCTTGACCACTCTTGGTGCTGACTTTTTCTATTATACATAAGATAAAAATATTGTCAATACTTTTTTTAATTTTTTTCTTCTTCTGGATCATAGTTTACTATTGAAACCATTTTTCCATCTTTGTTTTGTATTTTTCTTATCTTTTTATCAAAGTCTATGCGTTTTAGCCAGATTGACTTGCCACAACCTAAACACTTTATTTTCATATCTGCACCCATACGTTCTATTTCCCATTTATTTTCTCCACATGGATGTCCCTTTTTAAGGCTTATTATGTCTGATTTTTTATATTTCTTCATTTACTTCCTTTCCATTGCTTAGTGATACCACTTGTATACTTGGGCTTAGACCTCTTTTGTATATTTCATCTATTATCAGTTTTCTTTCTCTTCTAGCTAGAGCCCATTGGTGACCTGGTACTGCAACAGCTGTAGTTCTTGCTAGATAGGATGTTTCTTTTATTTCCATTATTCCAAACAAACTTACATCTTCTATAATATATTTGCTTAAGTCTTTTTCTTCTTTTAGTCTTTTTGATACTGAGTCTACTATATCAAGTACTTCTTCAAATTTTACTTCATAGGATAAATATATATCACAATCAAATTTGATAGGACCACTATTTAAATTTTGTACTGTGCTTATTTGAGAGTTTGGAATGGTATGTAGGGATCCATCATAATCTCTGATTTTTGTATGACGCATACCTAGTGTTTCTACTGTACCCTCAACACCACCTGCTATTATCCAATCCCCTACTCTAAAGGTATCATCTACTATGATTATTATTCCAGTAACTATATCCTTTACCAAAGTTTGAGCACCAAAGGCAATGGCAACACCACCTATCCCTGCAGTAGCTATGATTGACCTTGTATTTATTCCTATCATATCTAGGATAATCATTACTATAATAAATCCTACTATAAAGCGAATAACTGTATATAAATTTTTGCTTAAGGTTTCTATTCTTACTTTTCTATATCCGTCTTCATCCATCTTATCAGAAAATGCTTTGCTTATAAAATGGGACATAGCTTCTAGTAATATTTTGCTAAGAACCAAAATTATTAATATTATTATAATATCTTTCAATATATTGGTCTTTGTTAACTGGTTTACATTAATATCCGGCATTATTCCTCCTTTTTTTGTTTATACCATATATTTTATAATGGATTTTATTTTTTTCCATCAAAAAACACAAGAATTATAGTTCTTGTGTTTTAAATAGCTTGTAATATTTCATCAGCTAACTTTTTATGAAAATCCTGCCTCATGTGAAGACCGTCTATATATGACGGTTCAATTTTTCTTGCATCCACTATTGACACATCTAAGCTTTTTATTAAATATCCCAGTTCATTAATTGTTCTATTGTTTATTTCATACCTTGGGTAAGCCGATTCCAATTCCATCAACGGAGGAATTATAACTATATTTTTTTCCCCTAAAGACTTACTTAAAATTTCTTTTATATTAGCAAAAATATTTTCTGGACTTATATTATCAAAAGTATCATTGCTTCCACCAAATATTATTTGCACATCACAAACTTCTGGGACAAATCTTTCTAACATACCACTAGTTCTATCACCATTTATACCTAAATTTATTACTTGATGACCTGCATCTTTTAAATATTCTGTATACCCCTTATCTACTAAGTATCCTTCAGTAAAGGAGTCTCCCAAGCAAATTATTTTCATAAATTATCACACTTTTCTAAAGCTAGGGCAGTTCTTGCTGGAATATAGATTTTTATACCATCATAGTCAGTGCCAGCTAATCTTTCTGTATTGTAAATATATTCGTGAGAAATACGTCCCTTGCCACCAAATTTTACTTCATCTGTATCCATAACCACCTTAAATTTACCCATGTCATGGATAGGTACTGCAAATGAATCATAAGAATTTGTAGGATGGAAATTGTAAATATAAACTATATCTTTGTTTCTATAGGCAATTACTTTCCTATCATTATCTATCCAAAGTCTAAAAATCATATTGCCCAATTGCTTATATTTTTCTATAAAACCAAGCATTTCCTTATCGAAATTTGCTAAATATTCATATTTAAGATTGTTGTTATCCAAAAGTGACCATTGACGTTTGGCATAATCAAATGAATATCCATTGCCTTCACGAGGAAAATCTATCCATTCTGGATGACCAAATTCATTGCCCATAAAGTTCAAATATCCATCAGAACCCATAGTAATTGTAATCCATCGTATCATTTTATGAAGGGCAATTGCTCTTTCTACAATATAATTGTCATCATCTTTATTCATATGCCAGTACATTTCTTGGTCAGCCAAGGTGAAAATAATAGTTTTTGAACCTACTAAAGCCTGATCGTGGCTTTCTACATAGGCAATACGTCTTTCTTCTGGGCGGTGGGTGGATAATTCATACCACATATTTGATAAATCCCAGTCTTCGTCACGTTTTTTTAAAGTACGTTCCCAAAAATCTGGCATACCCATAGCTAAACGATAGTCAAAACCAATGCCACCTTTGGAAATTGGAAGGCACATACCAGGCATTGCTGACATATCTTCTGCAATGGTAATTACATCCTCTTTTACCTCACGAGCGAGCTCGTTAGCCATTTGCAAATAATTTATAGCTTCTATATCAGTATTCATAGAAAAATATTTATCGTAATGATCAAAACTTATTCCTCGACCGTGATTTTTGTAAATCATTGATGTAACCCCATCAAATCTAAAGCCATCAAAGTGAAATTCTTCTAGCCAATATTTTACATTTGAAAGTAAAAAGTGAGCAACTCCAGGTTTTGCATAGTCAAATAACTTGCTATCCCAATCTGGATGATTGCCATTTTCTCCTTGATGGAAAAATTGGTAATCCGTGCCATCAAATTCATTGATGCCCTCAATAGTATTTTTTACAGCATGGGAATGAACTAAGTCCATAATTACATTTAACCCCATCTCGTGAGCAGTATTTACCAATGATTTTAAATCGTTGATTTCTCCATACCAAGAACTAGGTGCATAAAAGTTGCTTACTTGGTAGCCAAAAGACCCATAGTATGGGTGCTCGGCTATGGCCATTAATTGAACAGTATTATATCCCGCTTTTTTTATCCTTGGCAAAATATTTTTTTCAAATTCTCTATAAGTAGAAACCTTGCCCTCTTCTCCTGCCATGCCTATGTGAGCTTCATATACTAATAAATCGTCATTTTTAATTTTAAAGTCAGCATCACTCCATTTAAATTTAGAGCGAGGATTGTACATAACAGCTGCAAAGTCTCCATTTTCATCTCTTTCCACCCTTTTAGCAAAAAGAGGTATTCTATCAGAAATCTTGCCATTGGCATCTACTAAAACTTTTAAGCGAGACCCGTGCGGAATGGTTTTAATACCTTTTATAGATATTTCCCAGTCTTCATCATTTATTTTTTTCATAGGGTGGGCATGCCTATCCCAATCGTTAAAGTCACCGATTAGGTAAAGACCATCTGCAGTTGGTGCCCACTCTCTGTAAATCCAGCCCGTTTTAGTTTTATGAAAGCCATAGTAATGGTGGGCATTGGCAAAGTCAGAGAGAGTTTGACCCTCTCCTATGAGTCTATTTTTCGCTTTTTCATACTCGCTCATTCTTAGATTTATATCATCTTCATAGTCTTTTATCCAAGGGTCAATGTTTAATATCTCCCACTTTGCCAT